>NZ_OY761461.1:0-1242517 GCF_963664555.1 Labilibaculum sp.
GAAGGAAAACGGACTGCTTGCGGGGAAAAATATCATCACGAAAACTATACTGCAGCTCACAGAAGCCTTCCTTTTGGCACTTGGGTTAAAGTAGTTAATTTAGAAAATAAAAAGTCTGTAATCGTCCGGATTAACGATCGTGGTCCATTTGCCAAGGGCAGAATAATAGATCTATCCAAATCGGCAGCAAAGGAAATTGGCAATATCAATCAGGGAATATTTTCGGTTTCGGTAGAAATTTATCAGAAGGAAATGGATATGATCCCAATACAGTATATTTTTAATCCAATACCATCAAAGGAACAAATGTTGTTTGGTTTTTGAACAAAGCCACGGCGCGAAAAAAAAGAGCGTCACCCTTAGGCAACGCTCTCTATATTTGGATTACAGTCTAAATTAATCCTTAATTTTTGCTACTAAGAACTCACGGTTCAAACGAGCGATGTTTGCGATTGAAATTCCCTTAGGACATTCTACTTCACAAGCTCCGGTATTGGTACAGTTACCAAATCCCATCTCGTCCATTTTTGCAACCATGCTTTTTGCACGACGAGCTGCTTCAACGCGACCTTGTGGAAGTTTTGCAAGGTGAGATACCTTAGCAGAAACGAACAACATTGCCGATGAGTTTTTACAAGTTGCAACACAAGCACCACATCCAATACAAGCTGCAGCATCCATTGCTTCCTCAGCATCATCCTGAGAAATTAGAATTGCATTCCCATCAGGTACACCACCTGTGTTTACAGAGATGTATCCACCCGACTGAAGAATTTTCTCGAATGCGGTACGATCTACAATTAAATCTTTAATTACCGGAAATGCTCCAGCTCTCCAAGGCTCAATAGTAATCGTTTCTCCATCAGAGAACTTACGCATGTGCAACTGACAAGTAGTGATGTCATCATCTGGTCCGTGAGCACGTCCGTTGATGAACAAGCTGCACATCCCACAAATACCTTCTCTACAATCGTGATCGAAAGCAATCGGCTCAGTTCCACCATTAACCAATTCTTCATTCAAGATGTCAAGCATCTCCAAAAATGAAGTTCCGGTTGAAATATCATTAATTTTGTAAGTCTCAAACTTACCTTGGGCTTTAGCGTTCTTCTGACGCCAAACCTTTATTGTTAATTCTTTTAATATCTTGTCTGCCATTTTTTTTGGTATTGAGTAATTAGATTTTAGTAGATAGTACGTTAGTCAATTAGAACAGCTTATTTAAGACTTTCTTTTAATTTGAAAATCATTTTTTGAATCTCTTGAATTAATAGATTAACCGCATCAAACTGCCCTCTTTGAATATAATTTAAATCGATAGATAGTATCAACAAGCTTTCAAGTTCATAAGAACTTCCGTTCGAAATATCCAGAAAACGTGCAAAGTCTGCATTTGTATTTCTCCCACAGCCTTCGGCAATGTTGGAGGGAATAGAAACAGCACATCTTCTTATTTGTGACACCATTCCAAATCGTTCATCAGAAGGTAATTCATTTGTTAAAATGTAGACTTCTTTTACCAAAGTTCTACTTTTTTGCCAAACAATTAAATCTTTAAAACGATTCATTTTTATTCAGTTTATATTTATTAGACTATGTACTAGTTACTAATTACTATCTACAAGTTACTATCTGCTGATTACTTATATGACCTTTGAGTCAACTTAACGTTTTCAAAAACGAGCTCTTCCTTATGCAAGATTGGATCTTTACCTTCGCCTTGGAATTCCCAGGCCGAAACATATGCAAAGTTCTCATCATTACGTTTAGCTTCACCATCTTCAGTAGTTGATTCCTCACGATAATGACCACCACAAGATTCGTTACGATCCAGAGCATCGCGAGCCATCAATTCACCTAAATCGATGAAATCTTCTACACGACCAGCTTTTTCCAATTCAATGTTCATTGCATTGTAATCGCCTGTAATACGAAGATCTTTGTAAAAATCTTCACGAAGTTTCTGAATTTCCTTAATCGCTAATTTCAGACCTTCCTCGTTACGAGCCATTCCAACATATTCCCACATGATGTGTCCCAAACGCTTGTGGAAAGAATCAACCGACTTGCTTCCTTTGATATTGAACAAACGGGTCATACGATCGGTAACAGCTTTTTCTTTCTTAACAAACTCCTGGTGATTAACATCGATACGGGGAACCTGAATTTCATCAGCAAGATAATCGCCAATAGTATAAGGCAACACGAAATATCCGTCAGCCAAACCTTGCATCAAAGCAGAAGCTCCCAAACGGTTAGCACCGTGATCGGAGAAATTAGCCTCACCAATTGCATAAAGACCCGGGATGTTAGTCATCAAGTTGTAATCAACCCAAACACCACCCATAGTGTAGTGAATTGCAGGGTAAATCTGCATTGGCAATTCGTAAGGATTCTGATCAGTAATCTTCTCATACATCTGAAACAAGTTACCGTAACGGGCTTCGATAACATCCTTACCTAATCTTTCGATAGAATATTTAAAATCAAGATAAACTGCTTTACCTGTTTCGTTTACACCGAAACCAGCATCACATCTTTCTTTAGCTGCACGCGATGCAACATCACGGGGAACCAAGTTACCATATGATGGATATCTTCTTTCCAGGTAGAAATCACGATCTTCCTCAGCAATATCGTTAGCTGTAATCTGACCTTTTTGCAATTTAACTGCATCTTCCTTTTTCTTAGGAGTCCAAACACGACCGTCATTACGCAATGATTCCGACATCAATGTCAGTTTCGATTGCTGCTCGCCGTGAATTGGAATACAAGTTGGGTGAATCTGCACGTAGCAAGGATTCGCGAAACAGGCACCGTTCTTATATGCCTGCCATGCAGCACCACCATTACATCCCATAGCATTTGTTGACAAGAAAAATACGTTACCGTATCCACCTGTTGCAATTACTACAGCATGCGCACCGTGACGTTCGATTTCACCGGTAACCAAGTTACGGGTAATGATACCACGAGCTTTTCCATCGATAATTACAATATCCAATAACTCGTTGCGTTCGTGCATTTCAATTTTTCCTTGTCCGATCATACGATTCATAGAAGCGTAACAACCCAACAACAGCTGCTGTCCGGTTTGACCACGGGCATAGAAAGTACGACTTACCAATACACCACCGAATGAACGGTTAGATAATGTTCCGCCATATTCGCGTGCAAAAGGTACCCCCTGAGCAACACACTGATCGATGATATCTCCGCTTACCTCAGCCAAACGATGAACGTTAGCTTCACGCGCACGATAATCACCACCTTTTACTGTATCGTAAAATAAACGATGAACTGAATCGTTATCATTCTGATAATTTTTTGCTGCATTAATACCACCCTGAGCTGCAATAGAGTGAGCTCTACGACCTGAATCCTGATAGCAAAATGCTTTTACGTTGTATCCCATCTCTGCCATAGAAGCGGCAGCAGATCCACCGGCTAATCCGGTTCCTACAACGATAATATCTAATTTTCTCTTATTCGCTGGACTAACCACCTTAATGGCAGCTTTATGGCTTGACCACTTTTCAGCTATTGGTCCGGCTGGAATTTTTGAGTTTAATACTGTCATAACCGTTTTTTATTATTAGCAATTAAGCAAAAAAGTGTAAATACAAAGGAATGATTGTGAATCCGGCTGCAACAAAAATTGCATAGATATAACCAACTTTTTCCAATCGTGATCTCCATAGCTTATTGCTTAAACCAACCGACTGAAATGCTGACCAAAATCCATGAGCCAGGTGCATTCCTAACAAAATAGCACCTACAACATAAAGTGCGGTATAAACCATTCCCATAGAGCCATTTGTAAATAGATTTTTTACCAACTGATAATCATCATGTACATTCCCTTCAATCTGAATAGGAATAAAGAAATGCATTAAGTGCATTGCGATGAAAACCAAGACAAGACCGCCCAAAACAAACATGTTTCGTGAAGACCAGGTACTGCTTTCTCCCAAATTTTGAGAAGCATACTTCTGTGGACGAGCTTTTCTATTTTGGATGGTTAAAATAATCGCATAGATAATATGGATAATGAAACCACCAGCCAATACGGGCTGTAAACCAAAACGAATCACCGGCATAGCCATAAAATGTGCCCCGGCATTAAACAGCTCTCCTGTGCTGTCAAACATTAAAAAGGAGTTCAATATCAGGTGTACTAAAATAAATAGCACAAGAAAAAGTCCTGATAAACTCATTACCAACTTCTTCCCAATAGATGAACTTAAAAAACTGCTCATAAGTTTAAAGATTTAATTAGACTGTTTTTTTTGTAAGCTTTACTATATTAATTGACAAATGTAAATGCTCCTGAGTGATGAAACGATATTTAGGAACATGTGCAAATTATTTAGACTGATTCTACAACAAATCGATTTCTTAGGTTCATTAGAAATTTCGAGATTTAAATCTATATATAATTCTAATTTTAAACCAATTACAGAATTAATTCATTAATTGTTTTTCCGCTAAAGTTTGCAAGTTATCAAATATTTGTATGTTATAGAACAAGGTTTTGAGATATTGTTTTAATTTAGAATCCCAGATTCGTTCAGATGGTTAGATTTTAGATTGTAGTAATACACTTGATTTTTAAGTATGAGGTGAAAGTTGGGTTGAAATTTCTATCTAAAAATTCCAAACACCTTTAGGGTCAAAAAATGAGAAAAATTCTAAAATTTGCACCAAACGCAAACTTCAAGCTCCTCTATAGAGGATTTAGAGGTCATAAAAATTAAAATATACGTTCAAAAAACATGGATCAATTTTTACAACTTAAAAACTACAACCTTCGATACCGGGACAAAGGAAAAGGAAACACAGTACTGTTACTACATGGATATTTGGAATCTCTGGAAACCTTTGAAACGTTCGCAAATGATCTTTCCAGATTAGCCCGGGTAATTACAATCGATTTACCCGGACATGGATTATCTGATTTAAAAATAAAATCCTGCAGCGTGGAAGATATGGCAGAAGCTGTAAATGACTTGGCACTGCATCTTCAACTCAAAAAAATCAATATCATTGGCCATTCAATGGGTGGTTATGTGGCTCTGGCTTTCGCTGATAAATACAAAGAGAAGCTCGAGAGTTTCTGCTTATTCCATTCCTCGCCAAATGCTGATACCGAAGAAAAGAAGAAAAATAGAAAACGGGAAATAGAATTGGTAATTCAAGGCAAAAAGGAGCAAATTTGTAAAGCCAGCATCCCAAATACGTTCTCAAATAAGAATTTAGATAAATTTGCTCATGAAATAGAGCGTGTTACACAAATTGCCTGCAAAACTCCCGATCATGGAATTATTGCTGCCTTAGAAGCCATGATGAACCGACCAGACCGTAATCATGTTTTGAAAAGTTTAGACATGCCAAAGGTGAGCATGATGGGCAAAGAAGATAATTTTATTCCTTTGAAAATTGCCGGTGAAATTGCCAGAGAAAACGGTTTAACTCCTTTTGTTCTTCAAACGTCAGGACATATGGGCTTTATTGAACAACGACAGGAATGTCTGAGGGAAGTTTTTCGGATTATTTATGAATGCTGATTTAACCACAAAGGCAACACGAAGTTTTTTCACAAAGAACACAAAGTCTCTTAAGTTTAAGCTGACTCAATCATTTGGATTTTAATCAGACAGCAGTTCTTAGAATAGAAAAAAGCACCACAGGAAAGTTTATATTTCCTTCGTGGTACTTTGTGTTATACTTTGAGTTTACTAAGTGGTTAAATTTTATTTCTCTCCATAAAGCAACTCATATTCTCGTTTTGATGCTTCGGCATGCCAATCTTCAGGAATCACTTTCCAGTTGTGGTTGCATTGAATATCAACAGTTCCTTTTTCCTCAATCCATTTCATTAAATAGTAACGTAAATCTTTGGTGGTAGAGTTAATCAAACGAGTGGTCAACTCTTCTTTTGTGAGTCCGGCACCTTCGGTTAAGTGATTTCCGCCTCCATTTCCACGGTAAGAATTCAAAGCCACACGATACATTTTGGCCTCATTGAACGCATCACCATTGGTCATTTGCAAAATAGTTATTCTTTCTCCATATGGTTTTCTCAAATCTACTACATAATCGATTCCTTCGGCTGAGCTGTAATTAAAAAACATCGTACTAAGCCTGCTGCCTTTTTCAGTAGTTTCAATAAATAGCATGGGATCACTGGATTTTTCCATCTGCTGAAACCAGTCTTTATAACTGAATTCCAAAAATCCATGAATCTCCTTTCCTGTAAGATTCATAGTATACAGCAAATTTTCAAACCGATATAAATTAAATAAATCGCGCACCTGAAGTTCTCCCGAATCAATAATTGCATTGAAAGAAAGTGGTGATGCAAAAGAAATATCGGCATCAGCCAAATCCAACTGAATATTCTGCACCAAATCAATAAAAGGAGAATCACCAAACATGGCATCTTTTGTAGAAATACTGTGCTTAAAAGTCCCAACCGGCCTGGAAACGTAACTTTTCACCTCATCAAACAATGGTTGAAAACGATCAATGTATTCTTTCGATGCCGGTAAATTCCGAACCTCAATTAATTTTGGATTCAGAGTTTTCTGATACGTTTTTATTTCCTGATTCCAGCCAAAAACGACCTCAACTTCAGCCAGAAAATGAGCTCTGCTTTGCGGATTTATCACCAAAACTTTCTCCTTGTCAGGATTTTCGACCCAAAGAATATTCTCCTGATGATCGTGTCCGCAAATAACCATATCAATACCCGAAACTTTCTGCGCAACTAATATGGATGCATTTTCTGGATTTATCTGATCCTTCTCATGTTCTTCTCCCGCTCCGGAATGAAACAAACCAATCACAAAATCAGGATTCTCTTTTTCCTGAATAATTTTAATCCATTTCTGCGCCGACTCAATCATGGGCTCGAAATGCATACCCGACCAAATTTTTTCAGGCAGCCATTTCGGAATTGCCGGAGTTATTAAACCCAAAACAACAATCTTAACACCTTTCTTATCAATTACAGAATAAGGTTGAAAGTAAGGTTTGCCATCTGAATTGCGAACCGCATTGGCAACCATCCAGGGAAACTGATATTCTTTCACCAATCTATCGTAAACCTCATGACCTGGTTCGATGTCATGATTTCCAACCGTTGCCGCATCGTACTGCATAAAATTCATTACTTCAGCGCAAATATGTTTGGTTTCAGTCTTCTCAAAATTTGAATAGTAAACCAAAGGATCGCCTTGAAGGATATCGCCGTTATCAAGTAAAATAACTTCCGAATCGCCTATCTTTCGTTCCTGATCCACATAATAAAATATCTGGGCAAGAGAAGAAGAAGTCTCTTTATCACCAACCAAATCGTACGGAAAAAGGGCTCCGTGAACATCGCTTGTTCCAAGAACTTTTACCTTAACATGTTCTGCTTTATGTCCATTGCAGGAACAAAGAATAATGGCTGTAAAAAACAGGAAATAAATATAGAATCTTTTCATTTTTATTTTTTTTGGGCTCATAAGATACTACAAAAATGAATACGGAATTACATAAAAATTTATTTTACAAAAAAGGGGCTCCAAATTAATTGGAGCCCCTAATCACAAATCTATGAAATCTAATAATTAAAGCATCTATGTCCGTTTCCATTCCTAAAACCTTGTCCCCTTCCGGAATGACTTAAAAACAGAGTCAACTGATCTTCGGTTAAAAGTTTGCGAACCGCCATATTGTGATCCACTTTCATCTTTGCTAATTTATTCTGAATTCTTGATAAGCGATCCATATTTTCCACAATCATTTCCTCATCAATATTTTCAGAAAACATGTTTTGCTTTTGCTTTAACTGCAATATTTCCGCCTCATCTCGTAAATCTTTTGATTCTTTCAAATGAGCAATACGAAGATCTTTCATCTGCACCTTTTGCTCGTCCGAAAGATTCATCCAATTGCTATTTTTACAAGCCTGCTGCATTCCTTTATGTCCAAACCTCTGCCCATTTCCAAATCCTTGTCCTTGTGCCATACCACCTTTATTGCACATATCATCTCTATACATTCGACCCTGCCCGTTTGGCATCCTGCCTTTTCTACCTTGTCTCAAACCTTGTTTTCCCATTGGACAATCCAACATCATTTCCTTCTGCTCATCAGTAAGCACAGATTTTACATTCATCTTCACAGCAAACTGTTCTTTTTTCAGGCGATTTTTTAAATCAGATGCTTTATCAATATTGGCGTAAATAGCTTTCAAATCAGGCTTATCCGCCGACATCAATGTGTTTTGCCGAGCGCGAAGTTCATTCAATTCATTTTTCAAATCCTTTGTTGCCTTGGCAAATTCAATTTTAGACTTTTTAATTTGCTCTTTTTGCTGATCGCTATACCCGGTTCCTTTGTGAAAATCCTTATTCAAATGCATATTTCTTTGAGCATTCAGATTTAATCCTGTACACATCAACAAACCTACGACTCCAATTACTGCAATGTTTTTCTTTATATGTTTCATGTTGTTTCGTTTTATTGTATTATCAAATTCATTTATACAACTATTGTAAATCGATTTCGGCTTTTAGACCATTTGTTTTCAAAAAAGTTTAAACCACCCTATCAGAAATAAAAAAAGACCCGCAAAATGCGGGCCTTCCCATGAAATATATTTTTTGAAAAACTACTTAAACAAAACTTCAGCTTCAAGTAAGGTTTTATCAAGATCTTTAATAATTGGATAAAAACCTTCATCGTCAATTACATCTCTTGCAATATAGGCCTTCAACTGAATCTCAATTACATTTAACGATTGAGCCAGGCCGTGAGGGTCTGGTTTTACCCCTTCCTTTTTAGCGTAAGCAACCAATTCTTTAACCACTGACTGATGATTTATAAATTTAAGCACAGACTTATAATCTTTCAATTCCAACATTTCCGAACGATGATCGTCAACAAAAGAAAATGCATACTGATAAATTATCCCTTTGCCTCTTAATTCTCTAAAATAATTTGAATAACCAGAAGTATCAACAGGAATGAATACATCAGGCATTATACCTCCGCCACCATAAACAATGTTCCCTCCCGGAGTTTCAAACTTTAATGAATCATCAAAATGGATCGAATCTTGTTTCTCAAATTCACCATGCAAAAAGCGATGATTTAAATCATTGTAATAATCATCTTTGCCATTCTCGTATGATTTCTGAATGCACCTGCCGGTTGGAGTATAATATCTGGCAACGGTTAATCTTAGGGCTGATCCATCGGGAAGACTTCTCTGTTCCTGCACCAATCCTTTTCCAAATGATCTGCGTCCAACAATTTTACCTCTGTCGTTATCCTGAATAGCCCCTGCAAAAATCTCACTCGCAGAAGCAGAAGCCTCATCAATTAAAACCATTAAAGGAAGATCCTGAAACTGCCCGTTTCCGTTTGACATGTAATCCGCTTTAGGCTGAGATTTACCCTGCGTATATACTATCATTTTACCTTCAGTCAGAAACTCATTGATCATGTTTGTCGCTTCGGAAAGATACCCGCCTGTATTCCCCCGCAAATCAACAATCAGCTTTTTCATTCCTTGAGCTGACAATTTCTGTAATCCTTCGGAAAACTCAAAATAAGTAGTGGCTGCAAACCGACTGACTTTTATATATCCAATTGAGTCCGACAGCATATAAGCAACATCAACACTAGCTACAGGTATAGATCCTCTCAATAATTCTTTATCGATGATTGTTTTCTCGCCTCTTCGATAAATTCCAATTTTAACAGGAGTTCCTTTCGGTCCTTTCAAACGATCAATAATATCATTATCCGACATTTTAATGCCGGCAACCAGCGAATCATCTACCATAACAATTCTATCACCTGCTTTTATACCTGCAATTTCTGACGGTCCACCAGGAATAACCCGTACAATAGCAACAGTATCCTTATAGCGAATGAACTGAACTCCAATTCCGCCAAAATTACCTTTCAAATCTTCGTTTACACGTTGCAGGTCTTTAGCCGGAATATATACAGTGTGAGGATCCAGATCTTTCAATATAGCCGGAATAGCCTTTTCAACCAACTCTCCGGAAGACACCGTATCCACATAATCTTTCTCAATCATATCCAACACAACATCCAACTTACTACCTGAACTAGGTAAATTAAAAATGCCCGGCTCAACACCTGTTCCTTTTTGAAAAACGGAATTCAATATCATCCCAAACACTACAGCAAATGCCAGAAGTATTGGAAATAATATGGTACTTCTTTTGTTATTAATTCCCATGAAAAATATTTTAAATCGGTTCTTTTACATTTACATATTTCACTTCAATCCCTGCTCTTTCCAGCAAATCTTTTCCATCCGTACTATGATATTCTTCAGAATAAACTACCCTGACAATCCCAGCCTGAATTATTAATTTTGCGCACTCAATACATGGAGTCGCAGTTACATAGAGTGTTGCATTTTCACTGCTGTTACTTGATTTTGCGACTTTGGTTATTGCATTTGCTTCTGCGTGTAAAACATAAGGCTTAGTCTGGAAGTTTTCATCCTCACAAACATTTTCAAAACCAGAAGGCGTTCCATTGTACCCATCAGATATAATCATTTGATTCTTTACAATTAATGCTCCAACCTGTCTTCTTACGCAGTACGAATTTTCAGCCCAAATTAAAGCCATCCTCACATATCTCCTGTCTAATTTATCTTGTTTTTGGTCCAAATCCAACTGTTTAGCATTTTGCATATTTACTCTCTTATTTAATATGGTTCAAACAAATGTATAAAAATATATTGGGAGAACTTCTTCTGTTGCACATAGATTCAAATAATTTTGAATTCAACGCCTTGCCATTAAAAAAACATTTACTTATCATTATTTTTTTGCTTCCTGTCAAAAAAAACTCAGCGGGAATTACAATCCGACACAACCGATTAATAGTCATGCAAATACAATAAAAATTCAATCCGGAAGAATTTGTAAACATAAATCAGATAAGAAGAGTTTCCTAAGATTTACAACCACATAAATATACGAACTGGAAACCAATGATTTGTGTCAATTTTCTTAAGATATCAAAAACATCAATCTCAAATTGTTAATATTTCGTAAAAGAGCATATTTTACATGCCCCTTTTACAGATATAAACAAAACAACAATACATTATAAGCATACCTTAATCAAAAACGAATAATGAGCCAGATCTACAAACAATTGCGATATATCTTACTTATTATTTTTTTACTGTCAGTATTCTTTCCAAATGAAGGATATTCACTACATCATGGCAATCTCAATCTGCTAACTTCAATTCCAGATAATTCACTAACTGTTACTATCGATAAAGAAATCATCTGTGAAGGAGAACTTATTCAAATTCATATCACACCAAGTGAAATTGGGGTGAACTATCAACTTAAATCTGAAAATACAAACATTGGCGTTCCACAGGCAGGAAATGGCTCTACAATTCACTTTACCATTACTCCAGACAAATCAACCACCTACCAGGTCGTTGCTGCGGATCCTTCAACTTTAGAAAGTATTAACCTATCTCAAACCGTAAGCATCGAGGTTATCAGCAAGCCAATTGATAATATTGACGTAAGCATTTCCGAAGATCAAATTTGCATAGGAGAAAAAACGACCATTTCACTAAACACCAGTCAATTAGGTGTTAGCTACCAATTATATGATGGCACTTACATGCAACAAAGCCCAATTCAGGGAAACAATTCAAGCATTTCTTTTCCTGAATTCTCTCCTTTTCGATCTGTAATTTATCATATCGTTGCAACGGATAACACCTGCATCTCTACGTCGATACTTCAACAAACGGCTAAAGTTTTGGTTGGACTTCCTCCAGAGGATCATTTACACCCAACTATTAACAAACATACTATCTGCAAAGATGAGGAGGTAATAATTTCTTTGACTCCAACTGACCCTGCTGTGAGTTATCAACTTTTTGCCGGAGACACTCCAATTGGATCACCTTTGACTGGAAATAGTGAGGACATAAATTTTGAACCAACTATTCCGTCTTCCTCAACGACTTATCGAATTGAAGCACTGGGAAACAAATGCATAAATCCAATAGATATTAGGTATACTGTGGACGTTGACGTACACAACCCACCACAAACAGATCGGGAACTTATAGCAAGTCGTGAAAAAATATGTGTCGGCGAAGAAGTTGTTTTATCTATTGAGAACAGTGAAGAAGGCATTTATTACCAAATTCACGATGGAAGTAATTTTCTGGAAGCAAACATTATAGGCAATGGAAATACAATCACCTTTCCTTCTTTAACACCATCAAAGCCGACCAAATATCAAGTTTATGCCTATGAATCTGTTTGTACTGATAAAATGATTTTAAGCAGCAGTAAACAAATTGACCTTTTTGATATTAATCCACTCTCACTGGAAAGTTTTGTAACTCCTTCAGAAATTTGCCTGGGTGAACCTGTAGATATTGAACTGCCCACATCAATTGAAGGAATCGAATATATTTTGCACGATGGAAATGAGGAAATTGGCACCATAACCGGTTCGGGGGAAGCAGTTACTTTTGAGGAAATTCTGCCCAATGAACAATCCAGCTACAAAATAACAATTGGCAATTGTGTAGATGAGTTTATTGGCTCAAAACCCGAAATTGTGATTCATAAAAATCCGAAATTACAAATCCTTAGCAAGGATGTTCATTATGCAAATGATGGACAGCTCATAATTAGTACGACTGAAGGAACATCTCCATACAAATTCATTATTGATCCCGGCGACACTTACTCAACCGACCAAAATGTATTGGAGCTGGACAATTTACCAACAGGAACCTATCAAATACTTGTTGTTGATGCAAATTATTGCCGCTCTTCGGATGCCGGTCAACTAACCGAAATACATTTGGAGAATGGTGAAAATGTTATTGTCGGCAATGCACTCACTCCAAATGGTGACGGAATAAATGATGAATGGCGGATACAATACGAATCGGATTTAAAACCTCCGGAGGTATCCATCTTTAATATCTACGGACAAGAAATTTATCATGCCAAATCTTATCAAAATAATTGGAAAGGAAGTTATAACGGATCGATTCTGCCCGATGGTGCTTACTACTACCTGATCGATTTTAACTCAGAAAAAATAAGCCCAATCAGGGGAACGATATCAATTCTTGGCAAGAATTAAGCTGAATATACGCATATTATGAGAATCCAAGTAAGGCTTACAACAATCATTTTAATACTAATAGCTTTTGCTGATTTTTCTACAAAAGCACAACAAGTGCCATTACTTGATCAGTATTACATTAATCCTGTTGTATACAACCCGGCAGCTACAGGAGCAAATGGATTATTCAATTCATACCTTATCCGCAATCAAAAATTCATGGAATTTGATGGTGGTCAGGTTACTCATATTTTTACAGCAGATGCGGCATTAAATGATGGGAAATATGGCATTGGCTTAAATCTGACTAACGATGATGTAGGTATTTTTAGTAACACACAAGCATTACTTAGCTATTCGTACCGTTTAAAATTCATAGGAAAGCACAACCTTCGATTTGGAATTGCTGCAGGAGTTTCAGATTTCCGAATGGATATGTCTGGAATTATAGCAAATTCAAGCGATCCGTACTTACTGAACAACAACATCAAAAACACCGAGTTTATGGCTAACCTGGGTGTTTATTACACTTATAATAACCTGTTACTGGGCATCACAGTGCCTCAACTACTCAACAACTCCATATCCGAATCGAGTGGTGATAAGAAAAGTACTTACCAATTAGACAGACAATTTTTGGTAACCGGTGGCTACAAATTCCCAATCAATATGGTGAAAGAACTTAGTATTACTCCGTTCGTACTTCTTAGATATGCCGATAGCTCTCCTTTTCAATACGATGTAAATGTTATTGCTGATTTAAAAGACAAAGGATGGTTTGCAATTAATTACCGTGATGATTTCTCGCTGGGGCTTAATTTAGGAGTGAAGGTTCTTAAAAATTTTACGGTTGGATATTCTTATGATCTTGGAATCAAAAAAACAGGAAGATACGCTTCCAACAATCATGAATTCCTTCTTGGCTTTAGTCTCCCACTATCTTTCGATAAAAAACCAGACAGAATTTTGGACAACGATAGCAGTATTCTTAAAACCCTGCTGGCCGAGAAATACAAAAAAATAGATTATTTAAGACAGGCTTTGGAGGAAATGGAAAAAAGAGATAAGCTGTCGGACCAGGACAGAGATGGTGTAGCCGACGATATTGATCAATGTCCAAATACTCCTTCCTATTACATTGTTAATGAAACCGGTTGTCCGGTAGATTCTGATGAAGATGGAATCGTTGACAGTGAAGATCTTTGCCCGGAAACACCTGGAAGTTTCGAAAATAAAGGATGCCCGGAACAGAAAGAAGAAAAAATTGATATGGAGGACCATCTTGAAAACATCTATTTCTCGTTTGGAAACTATACACTTACCGAATATTCCAGAAACAAACTAACGACCTTAATAAAAATCCTGAAAATGAACCCCAACTATACGCTTAAAATGCACGGGCATACGGATGACATAGGTTCCAACAGTTCTAATGTAGAATTGGCATACAAGCGCTTGTTAACGGTAAAAAACTATTTGGTTCTAAACGGTATTCCCGATAATCAAATCATCGTTGTACCTCATGGCGAAAGTTTACCCGTTGTAGCAAATACTGACAGTAAAAGTCGCGCAAACAATCGTAGAGTTTCCTTTGAAATATACAATTACCAGTAACAACCTAATACAAAACCCTATCAACATTAGCCGATAGGGTTTTCAAAATATATGTATTATTTTTAATATTTCTATTTAAAAAGAAATACTTTTCTCTCCTGAGAACCTGGTCGTCCAATAATATTTTTAAGGTAATCACTTACTTCAGATAAAACACCTGCCTTTTGAATGTAACCTTTTCCCATTGGCATGCATGCACCCCATGCGCCACTCGGACTGCAATCTTCAAAATCGGTAATCTTAACGATTGTGTGCACCCCTACAGTAACAATACATGTAGAATATTTTTTTGCTTCAGCTAAAACTTCAGCAACATTTTCCTTTGTTAAATCCATTACTTTATCAGCTTTACTTGCAGCCAACTCGTTAATTGTAAAGATTGGTTGTCCTAAGTCAACATCACCTGCATCCAATTGAATGGTTCCTTTTAGAAACTCTTTTAGCACTTCAACTTTGGTATTTTGCGCGCTAAGAGCGAACCCAACAAATACAAAAAGTATTAAAATAGATTTTTTCATGGTCTGATTTTTCAGATTTAAATTGATAAGATTCAATTAAGATATGATCTCAAATCTACGAAATATGTTTACTAATTCCATCTTTTTTGATTAATAAAAGTTAAATGATCATCCAAAATGTTTTCCAAATGCAAATAAATTAAACAAATACATCAAAAATAATTGGCTAAAAAAAGAATATCATAAAATGAAAAAAGTCTGGGCATCACACCAGACTTTTTCACTAACCACTAATTACTAACCTAAATCTTTAATCTATGAAAAAAACCACTTACTAGTTTTATTCTGTTTTAAAGGTAAATCATTAAAATGTTAATTGCTTGAAAAAGAAGTTAAAGAAGCTTAAATTAATTGAAGTAGTTGGTCTGGTAAGGTGAACTGTGAGTTAAAAAAGAAACCCGGTGTTCAGCCGGGTATCGATCTATCTAAAATCCTAAATCTAATCTATGAAAATCCTAATCTTTAATCTCTATAAAACAAATCTACTTCAAAATGAAGTTAACAGATTGGAACAAGTGTTAAAGAATGCTAAAAGTGCAATTCTAAAAAGTAAAATGACCCACTTATCCGCCTTTAAATCTAAAATTGATATGCCGGCACTCCATTCAAAGGATTTTGAGGGTATTTCAGGCAAAGTTCTACTAACACATCTTCATGTGTTACTGCAACATTCATTACAGTATCATTTCCCCCGTAATATATAAATATTGTACCATCATCCTTACGATGAGCACCACAACAAAATACGACATTGGGAACATGAACATACTCTTCGTCTTTCGTTCTGCAGTCTGCTTTAGCAGGAAATAGAATCGGAATATTAGATACCTGAACTTTCTCCGGGTTTTTCAAATCATGAAGAGCGACACCCAAAGTATAAGGATTGCCATCCATGGTACTTCTCACCCCATGAAAAATATTAATCCACCCATATTTTGTTTTAATGGGAGTTGCACCCGGTCCTATTTTACTGCCAAATGTGCTTGGCCCTCCAGCCTGTCTCATAATTGGTTCCTTTGTTAAAATCCACTTATTACTGAATAGATCTTTATTACTCCCAATTTGAATCTCTTTAAAAACACCGCCGGTATGATCTTCGGTATGATCATTAGGCCGGAAAAGAGCATAATACCGGTCATTAATTTTCTCAGGAAAAATTACGACATTCCGCATATCCACATCCATTAACGGACCATGCCTAACAAACGACTTAAAATCCTGAGTTGTAATCAATGAAACCCTAACTTTATCTTTTTCCAGTGCATGATAAGCGCTGTAAGTAATAAAATAAGTGTCTCTTATACGAGAAATCCTTGGATCTTCAACTCCTCCGGCTTCATTTTCGATCAAGTTATTCTTATTAGTTCCTTCAGCAAACACATCCTTATCATTACAGGGTTTTATACTTGGTTTAGGATCAATCGCCCAATTGTTTATTCCATTGCGGCTGCGGGCAGTACCAATCACAGAAATTCCATTTCGAAGATGTGATCTAAACAACATAATCACCTCATTGTTATAGAATGTAATGCCCGCATTGTGAACAGTGATTACCTGATATCTTGGATCTTTCCAAACACAGTTAACATCGGCACATGTGATAATTGGATTCCCCGGATATCTGGAAACAGGTTTATTTAAATCAACTTCTGTCTCCCAATCAGTAATCTGTAATTTTCTCTTGCAATTTTCCATAATTCTATCATTTAAATGGTTCATTCCATTTTCACCACTCTACAAATAAAATCCTTATAGCTCACTGGCTAGTATACTCTGCTTCCTTATCTGTATACTTTATTCCCTAATTTACTAAAAATGAGTCTAACAGATAAAATTAGAATGACTTCACCTTGTCAACCTATTCGTATTTTGTTACTTTTCCTAAAAAAAAATGTTAAGAGTTCTTACTTGGGGTTTAATACTGTTTTTATTTCTTACTGGTTTTAAAGCAAGCAACTGGAGACACAATCAAATAGGAAGTATAGAAGGACTATCCAATAGTGCCGTAACTTCATCTTATTTAGATTCGAAAGGATACATGTGGTTTGGAACATGGGATGGACTAAATCGATTCGATGGAAGCAATATAAAAGTATTCAAGCCCAATGCCTTTCGTAAAAACACAATCAACAACAACATCATTAGGAATATTCTTGAAGACCGGTTCAATAATTTATGGATCGTGACCGAAAATGGCCTCAATACATATGATTACGAACAAAATATTTTTACCTCCTACTTAAACAACACTGATTTTATAGAATATCGTGAAGAAAGTTACCGTACCAGTTTAGATTCTGACTCGATAATTTGGTGCAGTAAATACAATTACGGCATTTGCAAATTTGACTATGAAAACAAACAATTTTCTGAACCAATTCAAATTTCCAATCAGGAAGACATTACCAAAAAAACAGTTGGTTTTGCATTTACATCCAATGAACAGTTGTGGTGTATGTCGGAAGAAGGAAATGCATATAAATTGGAGCACAGAGACACATGGAAAATTACAGAAACAATTTATCTAAGCAGTAAATACAAGTTCAATTCTGATAAAAACTGGTTTTATACCTACCATCAACAGCTCTTTCTTTTTGTAAGCTTAAACAAGGGAGGACTTTTATCCATTAATCTTGAAGACGGAACAATTCAAGAAACCAAACCTCAGTCCACTCCCTTTTCTGTTACTTCTTTATCGTTAAGCTTAGATGGTGAATTTTTGTGGGGAGGTACCGATGAAGGAGAAATATTCAAATTAAATTTGTCTGAAGCATGCCAAATCAAACTTTTAGAGAACTCTGAAAACAAAAAGGTTAAGATTTGGTCGATCACCCAAACAAAACCCGATCTTTTATGGATTGGCACCGATGGAGATGGAGTACACAAATACATCATGGAGGGCAATTTCTTCGAATTGATAAAAAAAGGAGATCTTTCGGAAGGCAATTTAAACCACAACATTGTTAGAGCCGCGCATGAAGATGAAAATGGAAATTTATGGATAGGTACCAGAGGAAACGGATTAAATTTAATCACTAAGACTAATACACCCACCAAGGTTTTCGATACCCAAAACGGACTTTCGAACAATGCAGTATTATCCTTAGGCAATGATTCTTTTAAAAACATTTGGATTGGTGTTGATGGTAAAGGAATTGACATGTTTGAAACTAAAACCGGAAAGATTTTACACTTCCCAGATGATTTTGAGAATACATCAGACATTAAATTGGGATCTGTTTATTCAATTTGTTTGGATGCATTTAACGATTTATGGATAGGTACCAGTGGTTATGGTTTATTTCGTTTGAGTATTGTGCGCAAAAAAGATGGGAAATACCGTCTGAGAGATCACAGTCACTACAAAAGTGATCCTCTCAATAAAAACGGACTAAACAGCAATATAATCTATTCAATAGTTGAGGGTGAACCTAATATAATGTGGATAGGTACCCGTGGTGGCGGTCTTTACCGTTTGAATACAATTTCAGAAAAATTTGAGGCTTTCAGAAGCAACTCAAACGATCTTAATTCCTTACTGAATGATGATGTTTTAAGCCTGTGCAAATCGAATAATGAGAACCTGTGGATAGGTACCAGCGGAGGACTTGACAGATTAAACCTAACCACTTTTCCGTATCAGTTTACTCACTACACAGAACAAAATGGATTGCCAAACAATACGATTCACGCTATTCAGACTGATCAAAACGACAACATTTGGGTAAGTACAAATAATGGATTGGCAAAACTGAATTACAGGAACAGGCAAATACGGAGCTATTTTTATTCAGACGGACTGCAGAGTAACGAATTTACTGATGGTGCATCGTGTTTTGGAAAACAGACCGGCAAATTATATTTTGGTGGTGTTAACGGTCTTACTTATTTTGACCCGAATAAAGTAACAGATATAGAATATTTTCCAAGGCTTGCCATCACTAATTTTTCTGTATTTAATGAACCCGAGAAAGAAAAGAACCCTGTTCCTTTCTACATTGATATGTCTGATTCGTTAAAACTAAACTACGACCAAAATTTTTTCCGATTCGAATTCACCACCCTAAACTTCCATAACAAGCAAAAGTGCATGTATGCTTTTAAGCTGGAGAATTTTAACACAGATTATACATTAATTAAAAAAGAAGGTGAAGCCACTTACACCAATGTTCCGCCCGGTGATTATATTTTCAAAGTAAAATGTACGAATGAAGACGGCATTTGGAATCCGGACACACGTGAAATCAAACTCACAATCTATCCCCCTTTCTGGAAAACAACCTGGGCATATATTTCATATGTCTTCATTACATTTATGGCCATTTTTCTATTCATCTTTTTACTTCTTCGCAGAACAAAAATGAGAAATAGGTTAGAAATTGAGAGGTTGGAAATTCAAAAAACCAAAGAAATAAACCATTATAAATTTCAATTTTTTACGAATATCGCTCATGAATTTAGAACTCCCCTTACCTTAATTATGGCTCCGGCAGCTCAACTCATGGATCTGCACCCCAACGACAAAGAAATTTCTCCGTATGTAAAATCTATCTACAACAATTCCACCCGGTTATTGCATCTTATTCGTGAATTAATCGATTTTAGGAAAGTGGAAACCGGCCATTTTAAATTGCAGGTTCAAAATTACAACCTTACTGATTTCACAAGAACAATAACAGAGGCATTTACTCAATATGCTCAGGAAAAGGACATTGAATTAAAATTGATCGACAACTCGCAAGATATCATTGGCTGGTTCGATAATAATATCATGGAAAAGATATTGCTGAATCTGATATCTAACGCTCTAAAATATACGCCGCAAAAAGGAAGTGTTAGTATTGAATTACTGCATCAACAAAAAAATGCAATCATAAAAATAACTGATAACGGAATTGGAATCCCAACAAAATATCAGGATAAAATATTTGACCGCTTCTTTCAAAACGCAAACTCTTTGCCTAAAGAAAAAAGATTTTCGGAAAGTGCCGGAGTTGGTTTGTCACTAACCAAGAGTCTGATTGAACTTCACAAAGGAAGTATTCAATTGGAAAGTAAGCCCAACATAGGCAGTTGCTTTACAATTTCAATTCCAATCTCGAAAAGTCAATATTCAAATCGTGAAAAACAAAATGAAATTGTAATTGATGAAAGCAGAATAAAAGACAGAGCAATTGAAGAAATAATGGGTTTAGAACTTGTCTCTTTTGCAAACAAAGAAACAGAAACTTCTGATGGAGAGAACCCTAAACGCAATATTTTGGTTGTAGATGATAATGAACAGCTTCGAAATTTAATCGACGATATTTTACATCAGGACTATAATGTTTTACTGGCAAAAAACGGTCTTGAAGCACTCGATAAAATAAATTCAAATGATGTTTCTGTTATTGTAAGTGACATTATTATGCCTGAAATGGATGGTCTGGAATTGTGCAACGCCATAAAAGAAAACATTAACACCTGTCATATTCCGGTTATTTTATTGACTGCAAAAGGAGAACTGGAACATCGGATTCAAGGAATTGAATCGGGTGCAGACAGTTACATTCCAAAACCATTTGATCCCCGTCATCTTAAAGTTCGAATTCGAAAATTAATCGAAATGCGAAATCAGGTTCGTGATGCTTTTCAATCGGTTCAAACTGTTTCGGTAAAAGATGTATCGGGACTTTACAAACGAGATGTGAAATTTGTGGACAATCTGCAGAAATTTGTAGATGACAATCTGGATAAAACCGAATTAAACGCCGACCTATTGGCAGATCAACTGGCAATGAGTAAAACCCAATTGTACCGTAAGATAAAAGCAGTTACCGGATTTACGCCTCATGGATTCATTCGTAATTTTCGATTGAAGAAAGCGGCATCTCTTCTACTGGAATCTTCTTACACGGTCTCTGAGATCATCTATGAAACAGGATTTAATAACCGAACCTATTTTTACAGATGTTTTAAAGAGCTTTATGGTGAATCGCCTACTGATTACAAGAAAAATATCATCGGGAAAACCAAACCGGAAAACTCTTAATAAAAGTGTGATAACGCCCAATTAAACCGCCTGCAAAATAGTGGAACTATTTTGATAATCTGAACTTTATGCGCAGAATTTGATGAGACGTAAGTCTTAGCCTGGCATTTTAGATCATTTCTCTAAGTTAGAGAAAAACTATTCCTAGAATATTCAATCACATTAGCAACTAATAGTTGTTTCCTAATAACTATTAACTGATTACAAATGATCTTTTCAGTTGAAACACCAAACAAGAATTAGAAATATCACTTGTAATAAAGAGTTATTAATAGAACCCCGGGTAATACTAAAATTAGTGCAAAAAAATGTCCTCAATATCATATTCGATATTGAGGACATTTTATTAAAATTATATATATGCTAATACCCCGCGTTTTGTGTAATTGATCCACCAGACTTATCAATATCTTTTTGAGGAATTGGATAAAGAGCATTGTGATCCTGGTAATTTCTTCCAAGTGCTGTTAATACCGCTTTGGCTGTCCCCCATCTTTTCAAATCATTAAATCTTTGTGATTCAAAACCTAACTCAACTCTTCTTTCAGACATTAACCAAGCTTTTATTTCTGCCGGATTTGTTGAACTACCTCTGTTTGCAAGCGTTCCTGCAGGTACTACCGAGCCATCAGCTGTTGGACTGGTTCTGGCTCTGGTTCTTATCTGGTTAATTATGGCAACTGCACCTGGGTAATCTCCAGTTTCATTCAAAGCTTCTGCTTTCCAAAGTAATACATCAGCATAGCGTATGTATACTTTATTACCATAATCAATTAGATCAGTTGTTGATCCCACTATTTTTGATGCACGCTTGTTGGGAACATCAATGGTATATAACAATCTGGGATCATTGGCTTCAAAAGCATTGATAAAATCATCTGTCGGAGCAAAGAATCCCCACCCAATTACATCGCCAAGTCCATTCGTATTATTAGGAGTTTCGCCTGAACGATGATCGTACGCAAAAATCACTTCATCTTCTGCAAATTCCTTACTTGCATCAAAACTATCAAAATAATTTCCATTCAAACTGTAAAAACCAAGCGCGTCCAGTTCTGTAATTAAGCTAAGTACTGCGCTCCAATCGTTGCTGTACAAAGCTACTTTAGCCTGCAATGCAATAATAGCTCCTTTTGAAGCTCTCCATGGTTCAGCAACATCAGGATATTTGACATCAGGAGCGATCGCTTTCGCTGCTGTTAAATCTGAATTTATCTGTGTTCTGACTTCATCTGCAGATGCTCTGACTGAAACAGCAAAGGCTTCCTCGAATGAATCCGGAGACTTAAGTACCAATGGCACATCGCCAAAATTATTTACCAAATCGAAATAGTAGAAAGCTCTTAAAAAATAAGCTTCTGCTAATAATTGTTTCTTACGGGCATTATCAATTCCTGTTTTCTGAACTATCTCAATATCAGTTAAAAAGTTAATGGCTATGTTAACTCTACTAATACCTTCATAATCGTACACCCAGATTCCATTAAACGCTTGATTTTCGGGTGTGAAAGTAAAACTTGCCAGTTCATCCATCCAAGCTTGGTCACCATCTGGATTCCATTTCTTATTCATATCATTGGCTGCAATATCCTGCAAAACAATATCATTTCTAAATACTGTTCCTAAATCCCATCTCCAATCAGATATAATCCCATTCAAGGTATTTGAAAGAGGTAAGTATGATGAGCTTACCGAAGACTCAATTGTAGTAATTGTAGGATCTGAATCGACCTGATCTTTGGTTAAAAGGCCAATTGGGTCATTGCTTAATTCATCTGTACAACTCGTAAGACCTGCAAAGAAGAAAATAATGATTATACTATATATGTATTTCATAATTTATACTTTTTACTATTAAAACTTCACATTTACGCCAAACAAAACTGATTTTGATTGAGGATAAGTTCCTAAATCCATTAGATCGGTAGATTCCGGATCTAAACCGGTATAGTCAGTTATTGTAAATAAATTTTGCCCGGATACATAAAACCGTATATTATCAATTCCTTTTATTGCATTTACAGTGTATCCAATTTCAATATTCTTTAGTCGGAAATAGGAAGCGTCTTCAACGAAAATGCTTGACACCTTACTGCTTCCATTGTCTTCAAAAGCAACTCTTGGTATGCTATTGCTGCTGCCTTCCCCATCCCATGCACCTAATATCGCTGTGGTATAATTAAACGGACGTGTATCATAGTCTACAATCTGTTTCCCTTGGTTGTATCTGTCAACACCCGCTACTCCCTGAAAAAGCATTGAAAAATCAAATCCTTTATAGGTAGATGAGAATGAAAAACCATAAGTGAATTCGGGAATAGGACTTCCAATAAATTCTCTGTCATAATCTGCACTAATTTTCCCGTCACCGTTTACATCCTTAAATTTGATGTCTCCTGGTTTTGCATTTCCTTCAGTAAACAGATGACTGTCTATTTCCGCTTGATTTTGATAAATTCCAACCATTTTGTACCCATAGTAGGAATTTAATGCATATCCAACTTCAGTTTTTGTTACATCGGTAACGATATTGGGAACGTTTGGATGCAGCTTTTCAACCTTATTAGTTAATGTCGCAATGTTCGCGTTTACATTGTATTTGAATTCTTTTCCTGAATTGCGGTAATCTATAGAGAATTCGAATCCTTTATTACTCACCTCACCTGCATTGACAATTGTAGGAGATACATCACCAACAACAGATGGTAATCCAATCGGCAATAAAATATCTGTCGTATTCTTTTCAAAATATTCTCCCGTTAGTACCAGTTTATTAGTAAGCAAACCAACATCAACACCAATATTTGATTGAGTAGAACTCTCCCATTTCAAATCAGAATTTCCAAAGCGGTTAGTCTTAACAATACCATCTACCTGACTAACCAAAGTTAAATACGCATAATTGTCAATCTCCTGATTTCCTAATTTACCCCAACTTGCCCTTAATTTTAAGTTAGACAACCAATCAACATCCTTCATAAAATCTTCCTTGGAAATTGTCCATCCGGCAGAAACAGAAGGAAAATAGCCCCAACGATTGCTTTCAGAAAACCTTGATGAAGCATCAGCTCTCAAATTAGCAGTTACCATATATTTGTCATCATACGCATAAGATGTTGATCCAAACAAAGAGAATAATGCCCACTCTGAAGCAGATCCGCTATTCCAAAGATCAAGATCCGATCCACCATAATCCAAATATCGATATTCATCAGTTGTAAAAGGGAAACGAGCTCTGCTGGCTCCTATTGATGATTCATAATTGTCAATATATTCGGTACCTACCATTGCACTAAAATCATGCTTTTCGTGGAAGGTTTTCGCGTAATTTAATGTATTATTAAAGGTAATTGTACGTGCTTCTCCTCTTTCTTCACTCAAGCTATTAGGTCTGTTCTGTCTGCCCAATCCTTGATCAACTGCAGATCCACCACCATCATCATCACCATAATTCTCATTAAAAGCTTTGTTGTGAAACATTGATAAATCAACCCCGATATTTGTTCTGAATTTTAGTTCTTTATTACCCAAAAAAGCAAATTCACCATAAACATTTCCAAATGTTTTATAAATCTTTCGCTGATCATCTGTAAAATAGGCTTTGGCAACAGGGTTACCTACCATTTCATACATCGATCTTTGTAATCCCTGATCATAGCCCGTTGGCGTGAAAAACGGCATATCCGTAAAAGGATCTCTTTCAGAGTAAGTAGGATCATTCACATCTTTACGAACTGCTAATACGGGAGCTCTTAATAAAGCATATCGAATTAGACTTTCACCTTTTGATGCTGTTTTATCTTGTGTTGAATAAGACAATTGCAGATTTGTCCCAATTTTAATTCGATCCGTTACATCGATATTGAGATTGGTTCTGTAATTTAATCTTTGGTATTTATCATTATCAAATACAACAATTCCATCCTGTCCATAATAACCCAAAGACATTAAATATTGCATTTTTTCAGTTCCTCCACCAGCTGTCACCTGCAAATTTTGTGACTTCCCTTGTTCAAACAACTCATCAAGCCAGTCTGTGTCAGCAAAATCAGATCTGCCTTTATCAGCTGTATAAGGATTTGCTCCTGTTCTGTCTGAATTGTCCCAAGCTTTCTCCAGGGTATTCATGTACTGCTCAGCATTCAGCATATTAGGAAGGTTGGCAACCTTATGAATTCCTGTGTAATAGTTTACATCGAAACTTGTTTTCCCGATAGATCCACTTTTAGTGGTAATTAATACCACACCACCGGAAGCTCTGGAACCATAAATTGCTGCTGCAGCGGCATCTTTTAAAACAGTCATAGTTTTAACATCAGCCTGATTTAAAAAGGTGATATCGCGAGAAGGAATTCCATCTACTACATACAACGGATTGTTATCTCCAATAGTTCCTTCTCCACGTATACGTATCTGAATAGGATCTCCCGGCGCACCTGTACTTGATGTTACCAATACCCCTGCAATTTGACCTTGCAAGGCCTGAGAAACATTCGGTACTCGTGTTTTCTCCATATCTGAAAGATTAACAACCGATACGGCTCCTGTTAATGTAGATTTTTTTCTTGCTGTATAACCAACAATAACAACTTCATCTAAACCAGTTACATCTTCTTGCAAAATAACATTGATACTGGTTTGCCCAGTGAATTCAACTTCCTGATTTTTCATTCCAATGAAAGAGAAAACCAGGATTTGTGCATTTTCAGGCACTTCTAAACTGTAACCTCCATCAATATCAGTAATGGAACCAACATTTGTACCTTTTACAAAAACACTAACACCTGGTAATGATTCTCCACTTACGTCGGTAACTTTTCCTGATACAAGAACCTGCCCAAAGACAGCACTTGTCAAAAAGATAAATACAAAGCCCAGTATTCCTCTTTTTAAATTTAAAAACATAGTTTTCATAGATTTTATTTTAATTAACAACAGTGAATTAAAAGCGTAATTTTTCTATAAATAACAATTCATCAAGGATCCTATTTGAAGAAATTGCTATCGTTTCCGTAATCGTCTAATTAAATGATACTATATCTAAAGCACTTGAGATCTTATTATTTTCAGTTGAATTGAATCGTTTAAATGATCCAATTCAACCAGATATTTATGTTGTCATTTTACCAATAGAACCGCCCATTTCAAAAAATAGTAATTCCTTAATAAAAAGAGATAACAATTCCATTTGCCGTCACTTTCTCTTTTGATCGTTCTATTTTTGATCCCGCAGGAATTTCAACCACTACCATCGCTTTATTTCCTTCAATTGAAAAGCTTCCTTTGCCAAAAATCTTTTCAGCAACAAGCTTCCCCGAAACAATATCATACAGATCAACTCCTTGTTCTGAAGAATAGTCGATTTTCTTTACCTCATCGTAAGGATTGAAGTATAAATAAGTAGGATAGGATTCATTTTTATAGAAATCTGTCGCAAGACAATCCAATTGCAGAATCTTCTCCACATTTGTTTTCCTGATGATAGAACCAAAGATTCCGGCATGTGCCGATCCGTAAATACTAAACATGGATAGTTTTGGCTGACTAACCACCCAATTTGGTCCATCGCCCAGTGCTACCGGCGAAACCCCTTTAAACTCCTCGGTGTTATAAGCATCAACCTTCTTTAATCCCTCGTAGGCGATTACATTACGGGTTATGCTTTTATTTTCAGGCAAATACTGATTTCTGTCCGGAATTTCGTAAGGATAGAACAAACGAGAGGAATTTGCTGCATTCAACATCCATTTCCCAATGGACCGGGCATATTCTTGATCGTATCGAACCATTGGTACCAGCGGCCAGGCCATGTCGAAGGTGTTCATTAAAAAACCGTAGCCACCATCCTGAGTCAGGCTTCCCTGTATGCCCGAAACATCATAATCTCCCCAGCGATCTGCAATAATTCCCCAGCCGGTGCGGCCCATTTCTGCAGTACATCCGTCGAAAGTCCAATCAAGTATTTTCGAAACATCGTAATTGGTTCCCTGTTCCGCATTTAAGCGGGCTGCCACATAAGCTCCAAAAGGCATCAGTACTTCGTAAAACCGACTTTCTTTTTGGCTCAACAAAGCCTCAATTGCTGATTTTGCACCTTCCAGATAACGTGGATCTCCAAATTTTTGATAAGCAGAGTAAAGCACATAAGCATGTCCTGCTGCTGCATCCTGCTGATAAGGAATCTGATTTCGTTTCCCTTTCATCTCAGCATAGTCGAAATAGGAATAATCGTAATTTCCATTCAAGGTAGAATCGGCCTTAAAGAACTGCTCGGCAATAGTTTTCTGAATCGCATCTGCACCTTCTACATTAGGCTGTAATTCCGAAACGGCATAATACAGCACATTTGGAAAAACATCGTACCACCAGTCGCGGCCATATCCTCCACCTAAAAGTGCAACTTCCGGACAAGTATTGTTCATCATGATATTCCAACCATTATCGGTGTTGAAATAATTCTGAACCATTTTCACAAAGTTGTATCCCTTCTGATCCCGCTTGTCAATTCCCACTAATCCGGCACTCATCAAAGCGCCCAAAGAATTGATTGCTTCGTGAAATTCACCCTTATTTTTATTTGGTCCTTGTCTCACATCACCTATAACAGTGTACAAACCAAATGTTGTCTGTGGAAGATTTCTCTTTGCACTATCCAACCAAATAAAAGGCCGGAATTCGCCTGTGGCATCAAAATCGAATATTGCTTCGTCGAAATTCACTGCCTTTTCATGCCAGTCAAGCATCTTATATGGTTGCGGCTGATTAGGCATACTTTCTACACGACTAATCTGCAGCTCTTTTACAGCTGTTTGCGGTTGTGTCGTGCACGAAGCAAAAACGAAACAACATAGTATCCAAAATAAATAGTTACGATTCATGTGTTATAATTTATTTTTTTAGTTGTCATATGGAACTCCCAAATTACACTCATCCACCTGTTTGTAATATTGTTACATGGTCGTTTCATCTGTTAATGGATTTGTATCTTTTATATTTTAAGAATTGATCTTAAATTATTTTTTTCTCAAAGCTTGCAAAGCTATTGAACCAAAGGTTCTACTACTAATTTATCATCTACATCTCTTAATCTTACGTCTTGGCCATTTGATTTGAATTCCTCTTTACTGGTATGTTTAATCACCATTTTGGCAACAGGAATAGAGATTAATTGCAGCAGTGCAATAATCAGTAAAGAATACTTAAGAGCGAACACCTCCGAAACGTAGTGTGTAAGCAACAAAAACATTACTAATCCGAAAACCCGTCCAACAAAAAGTCCAAATTCATGATTAAAAATGTAAGCAAATTCATTTCGTTTCTCCTTTCGGGAAAGCACATCAATCACTCTCATCTGAATCGGAAAATAGGCAATATCGTGCAGGGGTCTGAATAATACCATCGCCAGCATAAACACCATTGCACCTGTTGCCGAAAACATAATTGCATTGGCCATTGTGCCTGCAACAAAAATGAGCAAACCCACTGCAAATATATAAATGCGGTGTTCCGGTTTGGAAAATCGTCCCAGCAGATACAATACTATTGCCGTAACAATTCCGCTTATAGCCTGAATGGTTCCCAAAGATCCTTCATCACCTATTAAATACATGATCAGAATAGCCGGTGCTGTCACCAAATATCCTTGTGCAAGTCCTTTTAGTCCGGCTAAAAATAACATTTTGTGCCATAATCGGTCGAAGTGGAAATGCAGAAATTTCTTTTGCTTCGGATTTTTAAATTTTTCCCTGTGGATTACAATGGATGAAATAATCGTTAGAATGAATACGCAAAGCGTAATAACCTGATAAGCTCTGTGTTCACCAAACCAACCCAATGTTTTTGACGATATAATAAACCATCCAACAATTAAAGGAATTATTATTGATGTTATTGTAAAAAAGAAGGTTTCCAAACCGTAATAGTAATTCCGGTTTTTATCATTTGTAGTATCCAAAGCCAAAAAATCACGGTTGGCCCAGAAAAACCCAAAAGATGCACCCATTATTAATCCGGAAAAAACAACTCCTGCAAAATTAAGATGATCAAGCGTCATCATAAACAACATGGAGATACCACTTAAAAGCATTCCAAAACTATATAGATTGGCTATTTTGATCTTTTTCAAGAGAAAACCATTAATAAAAAAGGTAAGCGGTATTCCGGTATAAATAGCCAGCTGATAATAGGCTACCAATGTAAAATCGTTATTGGTGAAACGCATGATATAGGCGCTTACAAAAATATCGACCACCGGAAGCACGAAGGCATAAATCATGTTGGTAATCAACAAAACCCTCATATCTCGTGGGTTACTTAGGAAAAAATAATACTCTGAGAGTGCTTTTTTCAATATTTTGGTAATAGCAGCCATAAATTAATAGTTTAACGATTGTAAAATTTCACTGATAGAGAATTCGGCCCCACAAATCACTTCATCCGAAGCTCCGTAATAAATTGTAATCGTATCGCCGCTAACGATATGCCCATTGGTAAAAACCACATTGCCAAAAAATCCGGTTTTCTCATATTCCATAATGGGTTCCATAATGGGCTCCTCGCTTCGGGCAAGTAGTATCGAGGGATCATTTAAATCCAATAGTAATGCACCCAAACAATACCTGTGTTCTTTTGTTGCTCCGTGGTATATTTCCAGCCAGCCCTTTTCAGTTCTAATTGGCGATGCTCCTGCTCCGAGCCGGGCACTGTCCCATTTTCCGGCGCGTGTTTTTGCCAGCAATTGATGATTCCCCCAATGAATACGATCAGGCGATTCAGCAATCCAAATGTAATTCCCGCCCAATTCGGGACTACTCGGACGGTGAAGTGCATAATATTTACCGTTAATCTGTTCTTCGAAAATGGCACAATCCTTATTGTGTGGCGGGAAGATCATTCCGCAACGATCAAACTGTTTCCAATCCTTAGTCTGAATATATCCAACTCCAACCCCATGGGCAGAAACCTTTGTATAAGTCAAATGATATCCATCATCCATGGTTGCAACCCTGCAATCTTCTATTCCGAAAGTTTCCTGAGAACCAACTCCCATAATTGGAGCGTAACCTTCAGTCTCCGCGAAATTAATCTGGTCGTCACTGCAAACCAACCGAAGATGTGAAAGAGTGGTTAGGTAATACTCCCCTTTATAAATCACGATCCTGGGATCGGACAAATCCAGATCGGCATCGTTTTCGTCGAAGCATAAAATTTCGACGACTCCCTCTTTATTATAAACAGGAAAACTAATTTTACCCTCTACCTGCTGAGGTCGTTCTGCAACCCGAAGCAATAACCAGGTTTTATTGTTGCAGCGAAACACACCCGGGTTTAACAAGCATTCAATTTCCATTCCTACCATACTTGGCAGGATGTTTTTTGGTGAGAGTAAAGGGTTTTGCTCAAATCTCTTTGCGATATCCATAGTTCTATTCTTTTTCTACTGCAAAGAACGACCATTTCTCAATACATGTAGTTAACTATACTGCCACTTCTGTGTGTTATAACCTTAAAGTAAGCACATTGGAAGCATACCACACAGAATTGAAGCTATTGTGTACACACTATTGCCGGTTAGAAGCTTTTGCCAACAATTTAATTTCTGAAAAACAGATTATTAATGCCATCCGGGGAAAACGTAGATGAGTAATTGTATGGCAATTTGTAATTAAGCCAACTGATATCTTAGACTTCGGACAATTGAGACCAGAGTCCCTGAAACAGAAATCAAAACGATTTACAATAAACTTTGCTTTCTAAATTCAGCAGGTGATTTGTGAACAACCTGCTGAAAGGTATAGCTAAAGGCAGAAAGACTATTGTAACCACTCTTGTAAGCAATCTCACTTATTGAAAGATCTGTTTGAAGCAATTGCTCCATACTTTTAATGATTCTGACAAGCTTCACATATTGCAGAAATGAGATATCCATATTTTTCTGAAACAAACGGGATAATGTTCTGGAACTGCAGCCAAATTTTTCGGCAACATGATCCAGATTCAAAGGCTGATCGATATTCTGGTGGATGTATTTAAACACTCTCCTTAAATTTTCGTTTTTAGTAGTTGGAAGCACTACAGGCAAAGGAGTGGTGGATACATCTAAAACAATATTTTTTAAAGCGATCAGAAATTCATATTTAAAAACACTGTCCTTGCCAATTTCTTCCTGCCAATTTACAGTATAATAAATCATTTCCATCAACAGATTTGTTACAGGATAAATACCCTCCCGCTCCCTTACCTGATGATCTTCGGGAAATAAATTTCTTGGAAAATAAATGTTATGCACCATTTTCACCGAGGTGCGTGAAACAACGTTATGCTCTATTCCCGCAGGAATCCATAAGAAATGACGCGCAGGAAGAAAATACGACTTATCGGGCGTATTCAAAAACGCAACACCACCTTCCACATAGCACATCTGATGTTTGTTGTGACTGTGCATGGGGAGTTTTTCCTCGATTTTTGAATGCAGCACGTAAAACACATCCTCATTCCTGTTAACATCCTTAATAAAAGAATCCATTACCGACATAAACACAATTTTAAGTGGCCTAAATTATAAAACAATTGTCCAATTTTCGAAAACATGCCTAAATATTAAACGGGATATTTGCAAAATGAAATTTTTGAAAATGAATCGTAAATCAAAAAATGCAATTGCATTCATCCTCATACTACTAAGCTGCCACTGCATAACTAATGCTCAGGAGAGTGTATCGATAAGTTTGCAGGAAGCTTGGCAAAGAGCAAATACCTTTAGTAAAGAATTGCAGTTAAGAAAGATTGACACAAAAATAAGCGAAGAAAAAATTCTGGATGCAAAGAACAAATGGCTGCCTGAATTCGGTGCAGATGCGAGCTACGGCAAACTCGCCAACATTCCCATTTTTGAAAATGGAATTTTAAAAAGCCCTGAATACATTCCACTGGAAGACCATAGTGTTTATGATGCTGGGATTGAAGCCTATTTTAATTTGTACAATGGGCATAAAACTAAAATTCGGGTGAAGCAGGCAGAAACCAAGCAGGCTTTACTGCATTACCTGGAAGAAGCTGGCTTTTCGGATATCCACTACAAAGTGGCTCAAGACTATTTGGGGATACAAGCTTCGCTGGCCTTTAAAAATCTGATTGAACGAAATATCTACAAAAATAAAAAACGGCTGAATCAGATTGAAAAATTATACCAGAACGGAGTGGTTTTAAAAAGCGATTTATTAAGGTCTCAACTGCAGCTTTCCCGGCAAAAAACGAACCTTCTTAAAATAGAAAACAATCTGGAACTATCTACGCAGCAATTGAATATTCTAATTGGCTTTGACGATGATCAAGCCATTGAACCCACTGACAGTATTGCAATTGGTTCTGAATATATTAAGACCGAACTGCTGTATCAGGATTACTTAGGGCAGGCAATACAGTTATCTCCACTTGAAAAAATTGCCCGGGCTCAAATTACAATGATGCAGCTTTACGAAAAAGATGTAAAAGCTGAAAAGCTTCCTAAAATCGGTTTTTTTGGAGAATACACCTATTCGTACCCACAAATTAAATTGTATCCTTACTCAAATTCGCCCTATTTAATGGGCGTTGCAGGAATCAAAGTTTCGTACAACATCTCGGCTTTGTATCATGACAAACACAAAGAAAGGGCAGCTTCTATATCGATAAAAAAACAAGAGCTGGCGCAGAAACAGACCGAAGATCAGCTTCGCATAGATGTAAGAACAGCCTACAAAAGGTTTCACGAAAATTTAAAGGAAATAGAAACCGCAAAAATGAACATTCAACAGGCCGAAGAAAATTACAGAATTGTAAATCAAACCTATTTTAACCAATTGGCTCTGCTCACCGATTTACTGACTGCAGATACCCAGTTGCTGCAAGCCAAATTTGAATTGGTGAACAGTCAGGTTTCGGCCAAATTACATTACTATCAATTACTTAAAATAACGGGGCAACTATAATGAGCGATAAATTAAAGAAGTACGAAAAAATAGACCGTGCAGCTGTAAAAATAACCTACGGAGCAGCAGTAAGCATTTTAGCCGCCTTACTCGTTTGGGGACTGTTTTTAATGGTGAATTTTTGGAAATACGAAGAAACCAACGATGCACAGGTAAAAGAGTATATCAATCCTATTTTGAGCCGTGCCTCCGGTTACGTGCAGGAAATCAGATTTAATGATCATCAAAAAATCCAGAAAGGAGATACCTTGCTTGTTCTGGATATTGAAGAAGCCAATGTAAAGCTGCTCGAAGCCAAGGCTGCCCTAACAACTGCCAAGGCTCGTTTAAAAGTACTGCAAAGCAATGTGAAGACCTCATCAGGCAGTTCCAGTATCAGTCATGCAAAAATTAGTGCTGCTAAAGCCCAACTGTGGCAACAGCAGCAAGAGTTTGCACGTTATCAGAAACTACTGGAAGGCGAAGCTGTTACCCAACAGCAATTTGAGAATGTAAAAACAAAATTGGAAGTGGCCGAATCGAATTACCAGGCCATTCAAAACTCCTTTAGCGTATCGCAAGACAAAACTCAGGATGTTACCGCTGAAGTTGCGGTAGCTAAAGCCAATATCGAACAGAAAAAAGCAGCTCTGGAACGCATTAATCTAGAGATTAAATATGCCGTAATTACCGCACCTTCTGATGGAACCATGGGAAACAAAAGCCTTCAGCAAGGACAATACATTCAGAAAGGACAAACCATTGGTTTTATGGTGGATAAAAAACAAGGCAAATGGATTGTGGCCAATTTTGAAGAAACACAAATCGCGAAAATGAAAGAGGGACAGGAAGCCAAAATTACGATAGATGCTTTTCCGAACAAATCGTTTCATGGAAAAATAGAATCGTTCTCTCCTGCCACCGGATCCCAGTTTTCATTGCTTCCGACCGATAACGCAACCGGAAATTTCGTAAAAATTACGCAGCGGTTCCCTGTGCGCATTCAGTTCACCGATAATGATGCTTTGCTGGAAAAACTACGTGCCGGCATGAATGCTGAAGTATCAATACCCAAGAAATAGGCTATGCCAAACGAAAATAACAAACTCATTTTTAAAAGCCGGATACCTTACTGGTTGGTATTGTTTACCATTTTTATAAGCCTGATGCCCATTGCCTTGGTATTGGGAATCTATCTGAGCGGAGCATCCAGCGCAGCAAGTTACTACGGTGTTGACATTATCGATGTTAAATATTCCACGGTAGTTTACTACCTTGCCATTGCCGCTTCGTTTCCTCTCGAGGCCAAATTTTTCAACTACTTTTCGTCCAAACCCTATTTAATAGGCTGCAGCATTATCTACGCAGCAATAAACCTTATTCTATACAACAGTCATAGCTTTGCTTTGCTATTGGTGCTCCGATTTGCCGGCGGCATGCTTTCGCTGGGCTTTATTGGCATGATATTCTCGCTGGTTTTTAAGCAATTTCAGGCACAACGCAGCCGGATTTTAGGCTATGCAACCATGTATGCGGCCTTATTTTCCAGTGCTCCTCTTGCCCAATTATTAGACGCATTCATATTTACCAAATACGACTTTAACAGCATTTTTCTATTTAAAATTTATAGTGCCTTACCCGGAATTATATTGCTTTGCTACATTCTTAAAAAAGGCACAGATTTAAGGCGCGATGGAAAAATCCCCTTAAAATTAATTCGCTGGGAGAGCTTTGTTCTTTATGCATCATCCCTGTTATTGGCAGCCTATATTTTATTGTATGGGCAATATTACCATTGGTTTAACAGCATGCGGATTACGGTTTGCACAATTGTTCTGGTATTTTTTATGTGCTTGTTTTTCCTCCGGCAATTTAAACTCGAAGAACCCTATATCGATTTAAAGATTTACAAGTCGCGAAATTTTCGAATAGGCATGTTGCTGTTGGTGCTGTTTTACTTTAGCAAAGGCGACATGAATTTGCTCAATGGATTCTTTTCCAACAGTGTTCATTTAGATATGTATCACAAGGGCTATATCATGCTGATTAATGCTGCAGGTATTGCCTCAGGATCGCTTATATCTGCCCGGTTTATTTTAGCCGGACGAAAAATACGGCTGATCTGGATGACTGGTTTTGGCGCGCTGTTGGCTTATCATGTTTATATTCTTTGCATTTTAAGCAATCAGGCTGAAATCTCAGATTTACTCATTCCCCTGTTTTTACAAGGATTTGGGAATGGAACTCTGATCATCTCTATTGTGATTTTCTATGTGACTTCAGTTCCTGCCGAAATAGCTTTCTCAGCTTCGGTTACGGGAGTAGCTTTTCGCGCCGTTACTTTTACCGCCAGCATGGCCTTAACTTCCTATATGGGGCTGCACTTTCAAAAAATTCATTACCAAAGTGCAGCCCACGAAATTACTTCGCTCAATCCGTATGCAGTGCAACGCATCGGTCAGTACAAACAAGCATTACTCAATGGCGGAGCAAGTATCCCTCAGAGCAATGCCGGTGCCATTAAACTTTTGGGAAAAGCAGTCGCAAATCAAAACAATCTCTTATTTGTCAGAGATTATTATTTATACATGAGTGCCTTCATCCTGCTTATCATCATGGGAATCGCTTTAATTCCTCATTTTCAGTATCACATTAAAAAAATTGGAGCCAAACTAATCCCAATGTAAACACAACAACGGTTCAATTCTAAAATAGAAACTGCAATAGCCTAAAAATGGTTTTTTGCTCATGCTTAAATAGGTAAAGCCTGAAAAAATGATTTTTTGCCCTATACCTAAACAGGTAAAGCTTGAAAAATTGATTTTTGGGTCAATGCCTAAATGGGTAAAGCCTGAAAAATTGTTTTTTGGATCAATGCCTAAATAGGTAAAGCCTGAAAAATTGATTTTTTGCTCAATGCCTAAATAGGTAAAGCAAAAAATGATATTTCGAAAAAACTAAATGGGTAAAGCAAAAAACAAAATTCTGAATCATCACGAAATACTAACTTTTACAAAATGTGACCAATGACATTGATTAAAAAGATCAACCCGAGTAGTCGCAATATCAGCATTAGCTTCATCATTCCATTTAATTTACTGCGTTGGTTTATTTTCCAAGCGAACCAGAAATTTCAATCAAATTGATCTGTTTTGCTATCAAAAAGATCGTTTAAGCAGGATAAACGATCGGGATAGAAGCGGGATAAGTGATCGGGATAGGAACTAGATAAGATCGGGATAAATACCCCTTAAATCTCCAATATCGCTAAGTGTAACTCCTTTGAAACAAGTCTATTAAGATCAATTTCCCAAAATATTTTTCCGTTTTTTTTTTAAACACACAAACTATTATTAATCAATAACTTAAACCAAACACATTAACTAAATTTTTTATAGTTAGTAGCTTATTGGTTTTTGTGATTTGTTTTGCTCATTTATATTGCATTACTTCGCATTGCGAAAGCACTGATTATTAAACGGTTGTGTTAATAAATTTGTTTTTCCGTTTCAAGTTAGAATTAGAGAGGATTATTTTAAGATTAATATATAAACTTGTATAATTATGTCAGAATTAAGAAAAGACACATGCTTAACATGTGGTAAACAAGCACATGACTTTGCAAATGAAGAAGCTTTAAATTGTGTTCCTCCAAGAGAGATTTTAATATTTGGGGAATATGTTATTGACAAACAATATCGAGATGCTTTATTTGAAGAGTTTCCAATTTACACAACAGAGGAAGTTGTTGGTTCATATTTCGGTCATAATCCATATTTCCCAAGCCAAGATGAATGGCTTGATTCAAAAGAAGTATAGAGAAACTTTCAGCATTGAAAATCGAATAAAATCCCATAATCAATCTGTTAGACTATCTAAAAAGTAAAACTTTAAAGTAATTAATTTAGGTTGTTGTCTGTAAAAATGAAGAAATATAAGAATCTAGGCGAGTTGATTTTGGTTAGTAGACAGACTGATATTACAGTTCATTTTAATGAAAGGATATGAATGAGAAAAAAAGAAATATAATTAGGCATAAGATTTTACATTATTTGTATAATGATTTTCAATTCGAAAATGCTAGTAGAGGAATAGTATCTGAAGATTCAAAAGTTTTAATTGAAACATTACTGAATGAATTGAAAGTTGATAAAAATGAATTTTTCCAAATAATAAAAGCATTAGATTTTAATTCTGAGATATGTTTAAGTATTAACGTAAATACAATTAGACAAAATAGACTAATAAGATTAAAGGACAATGTTTTTATTACAACAAAGGGAATAGTATCATTTCAAACGGAAAAATATAAAAAAGCAAATTGGGATAAGAACAAAGAAATAATGAAAGAATTGGTTCAGATTATTATTCCAGTTATGTCTTTGATGGTTGCAGTTATAGCAGTATCTACATACAATAAATCAATGCAAAAGGAGATCGATAACCTAAAGTCTCGAATACAGATACTTGAGTATTCAAAAAATAAACCTCAGCAAGACCCCAAAAATATTTCAGAATCTTCTTTTACTTACGACAACGTGCAGGATTCATTGATTTCTGAAAAATAACCAGACTAAAAATTTAAAAAATGATACTAACTGAAGAAATACTAGAAAGAATAATTTTATTTGATGGAGAAAATGAATATACCCCAGACGACATAAGAGAAAATATATACATGCACTCACTTGTGAAAGATTTTATTCATTACACTAATAGCAAGGGCTTTAATTTTGGAATGAATAGTGATAAAAATATATATATCACAACAGACATAAGATTAAGAGATGCCAGTGTTGTTTTTAAGGGGGACAAATAAGGGTGTAATTACCTAAGGTAAATCCAGTAAGGCGCTAATAATAAGTAAATTGAAAGTTTTAGATTGGGTTCTTTTGGGACTATACCCTAAATCCTCGTTGGCTTTTCTTGCGAGGATTTGTTTTATAGGTGAAATATTTCTGAGAAGTCTTATCACTTTAATTTTGGAAATAGAGACCTACATAATTCTTTTGAAAAGGTGAAAAAACACATTTAAACTACTGTTCCAACCTAAACCTTCATAATTTTCAATTGCAATAGTTTTCTTTCAAAATAAATTAATTCCCAAGTGTATTCAGCTTGTTAAAAGTCTTTTCAATTTCTGAAATTACCGGTTTTGAGATGCCACAATCCTGAGCTATATACTTCCACTTCGAAAGAGCTTCTTTTACCTGCTCAATTATTAATTCAGGTTTCTTAATTCCAAAATGATCTGCCAATTTCAGCAAGTGCTTTTCGCCGGGATTCCTGCTCTCTCCTGCCACCATAGTATTGTGTATGCCATAAGCCGAAGTAGAGAATGTAAGATCGTAGGCAGGTGCCATTTTCCAGTTTCCTTTGCCATCCATTAAAAAGGAGAAGTTTTTACTGTGATCATCCCGGTTGTGGGCAAACACATTAAATGCAGCAAGCCGAAGAACTTTTTCATAGGCATTTACATGCTTTTCGAGTCGAAATGCACAATCCATCAAATGACCGTAATCCATTGTGCTCATTCTAAAATTATCGTGCATTAAACCACTGGCAGTATGCACATGAAGTCTACCCATTTTTGTTCTGTCGAAACGCTTGGTACCAAAGTAGGTTTGATCTGTTTTGCCATGAAACAATTGACATTCACTCATTTCTATTCCTGCTTTCAGAGCCATTTGATAGTAAGCATATTCAATTTTGGCAATTTCCTGATTATCCTGAGATGATGGGAATTTAATCAACCATTCTTCAAAACCATCCTGCATTTGATCATATCCATGAACCAGTTCGTTGTTTTGTTTATTGAAGCCTACTAAAATTTTAGGACGGGCTCCACCTGAAGATCCTCCCAAAGTGAAAAGCTCTTCTATCATCTCTGTACTCTCCCCTTTTAGAACATGCTTCATCTCCTGAGCAATTGTATCCAATTCCAATTGCTTATCAAAATCATGTTTACCTTCCTGTTGTGGCTGATAACACAAAGCTCCCAATCCGGTCTTGCCCACATAAGCCAATCGATCCAAAGGTGTTAATCCATAAATATCAATTTCCTTGGAACTTAAACTTCGATCTAAGAGCAATCTGCCCCAACCATCGGGTAATGAATCATTAAAAACTCCGTAAAGCCCTTCAAATGGTTCTTTTTCAGCATTGCTTATTTCTCCGGTAAATGGAAGTTTTAGAGGTGAAATATTTAATCCTGTCTTTAAAAACTCCTGATGATATCGAAAATAAATCTGTCTGTTATTCACAACCAGCTCTCCCACCTCATAAGTTTTCCCTTCCAACTGAAGAGAGACCAATATGTTTCTTGTCTCTTCCATTGTCTAAACTTTTGAAGTAAATAAATTCTCAATACCTGATTGATCTTCCTGAGCTTGAAACACATTTTCAAAATCTTGAAGACGATTCATTAGATGAGCCAATTTTAAAAGTGATTCCAATGAAATTTTCCCAGTGTTTTCAAAACGCTTCAGGCTTCCTAATGACACTCCTGAACGTTCAGCCATCTCAATCTGAGAAAGTTTTAAATGTTTGCGCAAAAGCTTATGGCGTTCTGCCAAGGCTCTGCTAATGTCTGATGGTGTTGTTGAGAGTGAATACATATAGTTAATATTTTAGCTAAAAATACACATTTTAAGCATAAATAGCTAATATATTAATCCATAGCTTAATTGGATGTAGAAATAAAATTGATCCATTTTTTGCCATAAAAAAATCCTTCCGAAAATATCGAAAGGATCATTTTGTACCCAGGGCCGGGATCGAACCGGCACGGGTTGCCCCACTGGTGTTTGAGACCAGCGCGTCTACCAATTCCGCCACCTGGGCATTGCTTTTGAATGCGATGCAAATATAGATGTTTGTTTCAATCCAGCAAAACAAAAGCTGTCTTTTTTTTCAAAAAAAACTCACTCCTAAGATCCTTGCAAAGCGGGCAAACATCAGATGTGCTGAGCTTCATTTAATTATCACATACAAACTCCTGCTGTTTTATTTCCTCCGGCAACAACATCGAAGAACAAAAGTGGGTTAATATTGAAAAAAGCAAATGCAATTCTCACTTTACACACAAAAACATCTTGGCAATTCACATCAGGATTCTCTATATTAGCATAAAGATTATTGATTTGTTATAATCTGTTTGCAAAACTACATTTGAGTAAACAAAATCAACACAAAACATAAACTAAAATTTTCTGACATGCCAAACTTAGCCACCAATTATCTTGGATTGGATTTAAGCAGTCCTATTATAGCTGCAAGTTCGGGTCTCACCGACTCTATTGAGAAATTAATTGAATTGGAAGTTCATGGCGCCGGAGCTATCGTTCTAAAATCCCTTTTCGAGGAAGAAATAATCATGGAAATGGATGAGAAAATACTCGCCATGACCAGTCGTCCGTATGTATATCCTGAAACTTTCGACTATATGGATGAAGATCATCAGGAAGATACAGTTCGTAAATACCTAAGACTGATAAAAGAAGCAAAAGCCGCTGTTTCGGTTCCAATTATTGCGAGCATTAACTGTGTAAGTGCTCAAAAATGGACTTATTTTGCCCGGGAAATTGAAAAAGCCGGTGCCGATGCTTTGGAAATCAACTTATTTGTTCTTCCTACGGATATGAACAGAACCGGTGATGAAAACGAGCAGATTTACTACGATGTTCTTAAAACTGTAAAAGATCAGGTTGCCTTGCCTATTGCCTTAAAAATAAGCCCGTATCATTCCAATCTGTCCAATTTAATCAAACGGCTTGATGATATGAATGTGGATGGAATTGTAATGTTCAATCGCTTTTACAGTCCTGATTTCGACATTACAGATTTAAGTGTAACCAATGGCCAAATTTTATCGGGACCAGACGATTACAAGAATTCCTTACGATGGACAGGAATCATGTCGGAACGGGTAAAATGCTCCATTGCCGGTACAACAGGAATTCACACATCCGAAAGCATTATAAAACACCTGCTTGCCGGTGCCGATGCCGTTCAATTGGCCTCTGTACTATACAAAAACGGCCCCGAATACATCGATGTTCTATCGAAAGAAATTTATGCATGGATGGAAGAACATGGATTTGAGAGCATTCGTGATTTTAAAGGCAAAATGAGTCAGTCTAAATCCAATGATCCGGCGGCTTTCGAAAGAGTACAATTCATGAAACAATTCAGAAACTTCGTGATGTAAAATATAATTTCTCAAATTATAATTATCAAAATCATCAGAACCCGAATCACAGACGATTCGGGTTTATTTTTACTCTTATTTAAACGAATCACATGACATATATCATAAGGAAAAAGACTTACAAGTGTTATATTGTAGGTTCGATGTAAAAACACGATAGTGCTAACCCCTTTTTGACGGATAATTATACTTCCGCCAAAAGACAAATCATACAAAAACATGAAACGTCCATGTATAAAACTTTCTGCGCACAGGGGGATGATTATAATGGTAAGTTCCATGTGGCAAAAACTTAAAATCATAGACACATGAAAGATTTTGGAGTTCAGGAAACACTAAAACGCCTTGGCATTGATCCAATTAACGAAGGAGTTTCAACCGGTACGAATTGGTTCGATTGCCATGGTACAGTAACCGAATCGGTCTCTCCCATTGATGGTTCTGTAATTGCAAAAGTAAAGAATGCCGATGCTGCTGATTACGAAAAGGTGCTGGAGACTGCTCAGGAAGCATTTAAAGTGTGGCGAAAGATGCCGGCTCCAAAACGAGGAGAAATTGTCCGGCAAATTGGCAATGCGCTTCGCGAAGCCAAAGATGATTTGGGAAAATTAGTCAGCCTCGAAATGGGGAAAATTTATCAGGAAGGATTAGGCGAAGTTCAGGAAATGATTGACATCTGTGATTTTGCAGTGGGGCAATCGAGAATGCTTTACGGATTCACCATGCATTCCGAACGTCCGGATCATAAAATGATGGATCAGTACCATCCGCTGGGAATTGTGGGGGTAATTTCTGCTTTCAACTTTCCGGTAGCTGTTTGGGCATGGAACGCAATGCTGGCAGCGGTTTGCGGCGATGTGATTATCTGGAAACCCAGCTCGAAAGTGCCTCTGTGTGCTCTGGCTTGTCACAACATCATTCAAAAAGTACTAAAAGACAACAATGTACCCGAAGGTGTTTTCAACCTGATCGTTGCAAAATCATCAGTAATGGGTGATAATTTTATAGAAGATAAACGGGTTCCGTTAATTTCGGTTACCGGATCAACAGCCATAGGCAAACGGGTTGCCGAAAAAGTGGGGGCCCGTTTGGGAAGAACCATTGCCGAATTGGGTGGCAACAACGCAATAATCATGGCTCCTTCGGCCGATTTAGACATGGCCATTCCGGGAATTGTATTCGGATCGGTTGGTACTGCCGGACAGAGATGTACCTCTACCCGACGTCTGATTATCCACGAAAGTATTTACGAGGATGTGAAAACCCGTTTGCTGCATGCGTACAAACAGGTGGAAGGAAAAATTGGCAATCCGTTGGATGAAAAAACATTGGTTGGCCCTGTAATTGACAACAGTGCCGTAGAAGTATACAAACACGCCATTGCCGAAGTGAAAAAAGCAGGTGGTAAAATTGTTTACGGCGATAAAGTGCTGGATGGTAATTTTGTGGTTCCTACCTTCTGCGAGGTTGAAAATCACTGGCAAATTGTTCAGGATGAATCATTTGTTCCGGTTCTATACATCATGAAATACAAAACCCTCGACGAAGCCATTCATTTGCACAATGATGTGCCTCAAGGTTTATCCTCATCGATTTTCACCATGAACATGCGCGAAGCTCAAACCTTTATTTCTGCTATTGGAAGCGATTGTGGAATTGCCAATGTAAACATTGGAACATCAGGAGCTGAAATTGGCGGTGCTTTTGGCGGCGAAAAGGAAACCGGCGGCGGACGTGAATCAGGTTCCGATTCCTGGAAAACATACATGAGAAGACAAACGAATACCATAAACTATGGCGTAGACCTGCCGTTGGCACAAGGAATTAAATTCGATTTTTAGACACAACACACCAAACACTTACGATTATTTAAAAGCAAGTACCCCGGCAACCGTCGGGGTATTTTTTCAGGGGTTCATCCAAGCATTTTCTTTGCTGCAAAGATATCGTACACATAATTTTTTAAACATTCGATAAATTGCTATTTTTGATCAATCACTTTTCCACGCAACCTTCTAACCATGCTGAAAAAAATATTAACCTCTCTGCTAATCCTTTTGCTTCTGACAATTACTGTTTTAGGCTACTTATACCTTCAAAAACAACGCGAATATAAAGGAATAGATCCTTTCTCGGCCATTCCGGTTAATTCCGAGATGATTATTCAATTTGAGAGTCTGGAGCAGTTAATCACAAAATTGGAGAACAATACCGGTGCGTGGAAAGAGCTGAGCAAATTCGATAAAATTGCTGCCATCAATAAAAATCTTCAGTTTATAGACAGCCTGATCAGTCATTTTGATTCGGAAGGCACTCTATCTTTGGATCGGTCATTTACCATGGCGAGTCATTTGCAAGGGAAAAATGAAATTGAATACCTATACATCCTACCGATCACTGATTATCTGGAAGAAAAGAAAATTAAAAATGCCATCATTAATTGGGTTGGTCTGGACAGATCGGTTTCGGAACGAAAATACCACAACACAACATTATTTAGCATTCCGCCCCAAAACCCGAAAGATAAAGGAATTCACTTTACATTTTCGAAAGGATTGTTTATTGCCAGCAGATCGATGTTATTGGTCGAAAATTCGGTATTGCAGTTAAGCACCGAAAACTCCATTTGTAATTCGAAAGGCTTTGAACAAATTCGCCGTACAATTGGGAAAAATGTGGATGCCAACATCTTCCTGAACCTAAAAACCTTTCCCAAACAGGTTTCCTTATCACTCGATAAAGATTACAGCAAATTTATTCGGAACTATACCAATTTGGCGAACTGGACTGAACTTGATCTTAGTTTCAGAAATAAAATAATCCTGCTAAACGGTTTCACATACAGCGATCCTCAGCAAGGCAACCTGATGAATCTGTTCCTTCAACAAGAACCTGTTAAAATGGAAATGGAATCCATGATTCCTTCGAGTACCAGTATTTTAGCTATACTGGGTATTGACGATGCTCCTTTACACAAAGGAAAATACCGTAAGTATCTCGATCAGATGGGACAATTATCCGAATATCTGAAAAACATCAGCGCTGTAAAAAAGAAAACCGGAGTGGATTACGAAGAAGTCATCTATTCTATTATCCATAAAGAAGTTGGCATTGCCTTTACCGAAGGCCAAACCAACAAACGCTTCACCATCATACGAACTAAAAGCGCCAGTATTGCCAAGGAAAAAATGCTGGAAATGATTAAAGGCAATGCAAAAAAAGAACAACGCACTCTTGCCTACTACATGCGCACTTACCAGCTCGACAAAGAAACCAGCTTCGATATTTTCAGATTGCCTGAAGATCAACTTCCGGAGAAGCTTTTCGGAAGCTTCTTTGCAGGCGCCTCATCGGCCTACTTTACTTTTATCGATAATTACATGGTGATGGGACCTGATATCAGCTCTATTTCCGAATTTATTAAAGAATCGGTTTTGGGTAAAACCCTGAATACCAATCAAACCTATATGGAAAATAAAGAGTTCCTGTCTAATAAAGCGAACTTTTATTTTTATGCTTCAACACCAAGAGCAAACTCATTTATTTCAGAATTCCTGAAGGCCGATTTGCAAAAAGAAATTCAAGATCACAAGCAGAGTGTAAATAAATTTCAGGCTATTGGCTTGCAATTGAGCTCGAACAGAAATTTGATCTACAACAACCTATTCATCGAATACGATCCGATATTGGAGTTGGCTCCTCAAACCGAATGGGAATCGAGGTTGGATACCTGCTTTGCCCACAAACCCTATCTCGTTCAAAATCATTATACAAAAGAGAATGAAATTTTGGTTCAGGATATCAATAACCAACTTCATCTTTTAAATCCATCGGGACGTGTTTTATGGAAAAAAGCATTGGAATCTCAAATTGTTGGAAAAGTTCACCAAATAGATCTTTTTAAAAATGGAAAACTGCAGTATTTATTTGCCACTAAAAACAAGCTTCATCTGGTAGATAGAAATGGTGACAATGTTGGAAATTATCCAATAAAACTAAAGGCTGAGGCTGTTCAGGGTGTTTCTATCTTCGATTACGACAATAACAAGAATTATCGGTTTTTCATTCCTTGCAAGGATAAAAATATTTATGCTTACACGAAAGAAGGCAAGACTCTTACCGGTTGGAGTCCGGATAAATCTGAAAACGAAATTAATTGCGAAATTCAGCACTTTCGGGTAAAAAACAAAGACTACATTGTTTATGCCGATCAATATCGCATTTACATCCTAAATCGCCGTGGCGAAGAAAGAATTAAATGTAAAGAACAGTTTTCAAAATCGAAGAACAACCCATTCTTTTTGGAAACATCTGCTGGAAATATCAGCGACAAACTGGTAACTACTGATGTTAACGGAAATATATACTATTGCTATTTTGATGGAACGATTGAGAAAAAAACACTCACACAACTATCCGATTCACATTTTTTTGTAGCCGCAGATATTGATTCCGATGGCAAAAATGAATATTTGTTTGCTGATTATAACATCCTTAGAATATTTGATGATTCGGGAAAACAAAGTCTCGAAAAAAAGTTCGATTCCAATATTAGCTTCCGCCCTAATGTTTACAGCTTCTCGCGAAGAAATGTTGAAATTGGAATTTGTTTGGAAGATGAGAACAAGATTTTTTTGATTGATAAAGAGGGAAATAACCATAAAGGATTTCCACTTAAAGGAAATACAGAATTCTCAATCGGCTTTTCGAAAACCGGCGATAAATCCTTCAATCTCTATGTAGGCGATAACCGAAACTTCCTTCTCAATTATTCCGTACAATAATTTTTTATCAACAATTACTAAATATTCATGTACCAAAACCAAGAGTCTGCGCAAGCTATTGATTTTTCATGATTTACAATTAATGTCTGAAATTTATCATAGAATTATTAGGGCTTTCAGTGCTTTGTTCGGTACTATGCATATAAACGCATATAAATTAAAACTATTATGATATTCAAATTTAAATCCCTTATTCCATTCCTGATTGCTGGTATTTTAGCCATTTCAACGCAATCCTGTTTTAACGGAGACGACTACGACTTCGACAAGCTTTCCGATAAAATAGACTGGACACCCAATATGATTGTTCCCGTTGGGTACGGAACTTATTCGCTGTGGTATTTACTGAATCAGCATGAGGCAAACCCTGCCGATCAAACCATTACTCTTGATGCGGAAGGCATGCTGCACATCAAATACATGGAAGAAGATATTTTTTCTTACAATGTTGATGAGGTTCTAAATTTCCCCAACCAATCCGCAATTGATCTAAGTTATTCTTTACCCAGTTTTGGTGTTGGCATTCCATATGCGTCACTTCCACCAACGAGCCCGCAAACCGATCAGATTCAGATCATCACAGGAAATACAGGCGTACTACTTTACGAATTGGATTTGGATGCAAACATTCAATTCCGATTAACAAATCCTTTAAATACTCAAGTAGATATCAGCATTTCAATTCCGAATGGAACTTCAGGTGGCAATCCTATCAATCAAACTTATTCTTTAGCTTCAAATGCAACACAAATTGAAACGCTGAATTTACCAAACCTAAATTTACTTTTCAACACACCCTACACTACCAATAACGATGTTGACATCACTTTTGACATTGATATTAAAGATAATGGAGGTCTCATCAGCGGAACAGGTGATCTGGGAATTAACCTAACTGTTCAGAACATCAATTTTCAATTGGCAAAAGGTGATTTTGGAAATCAAATCATTACTCTCGATGCCGGAAACTTTGACATGAATGTTGATTTTTGGGATGATATTGAAGGTGATTACCAATTTGCTGATCCCCACATTAATCTTATCATGGAAAACTCGGTTGGAGTTCCGTTCCAAATTAATGCCGACATTACCGGCTACGCAACAGATGGAACTGCAGCCTCATTAAATCCGGATGCATTGCAACCTGCCTATCCTGATAAAGTATCTGTTACAAATCCGTTAACGATCGATGCAATATCAGAAACAATAACCTATGACAAAAACAATTCCGGTATTGTAGATTTAATGGCTCTGCCACCATCAGACAGATTGGAATATTTTGGAAATATTGCTTTAAACCCAACCGGCGCCATTGCTCCAACACCAACAACTCCAAACATCATCAGCAGCAGTTCTGCAATTAATGTAGATATTGAAATTGATGTTCCTTTGGATTTTACGGCAACAAATCTGATGCTTAGAGATACAGTAAACGACATTGACATTAGCGATGCAGATAAAATTATGAATGCTGCCGTGGTTATCGTTACTGAAAACGGTTATCCGCTCGACATAACAATTGATAAAATTTACTTTACCGATGCTGCTTACCATGTAATTGATTCCATTTCGGACAATCAAGTTATTGAGGCGGCAAGCGTATTTACATCTGGTGCCAATATCGGCGAAGTTGATCCTGCCTCAGTAAAAGAGGTGGAGCATCAAATACAATTAAACCAAAGTCAGATAAAAAACCTGAACCAAACCAAAAACCTAATTATAAACGCTGGCGTAAGTACCGAAAATGGTGGCGTTCCTGTTAAGCTAAAGGGCAGTTACGAACTCAAATTCACCCTTTCGGTACAGGCTCAAATCGATCTTAATAACTAAGCACCCAGACACTCCACTATGATTAAATTTATATACAAAACATCTATAGCAGGATTGATATTTCTGTTTTTATCTGTTTCGGCTTCAGCCCAAAAAATGAACAACACTTTGTATTTAATGCAAAATGTTCCTCAGTCAAATCAGTTGAATCCGGCCATTCAACCCGAATGCAAAGTTTTCGTTGGCTTTCCGGCGCTGAGTTCAATTTATCTGAATTACAGCAACAGCAGCTTTGCTTACAGCGATATAATTAAAGATGGTACAGGAATCAGAAAAGATTCTTTAGTTGTTGATATCAATAGCTTTCACGATGCATTGCAAACAACCAATTTTGTGTCGCAGCAATTTGAACTGACTCTTTTTGCCCTCGGAATACGCGCAAAAGATTACTTTTTCACACTGGATGTGATTGAGAAGGAAGATTCCCGTTTCAGTTTCGATCAGGAAATGGTGACATTTTTGAAAGACGGCAACGCCTCATACAGAGGAAAAACTGCAAACTGGGGCGGACTGGGATTGGATGCAAGTTACTATCACGAAGTTGCTCTGGGTGTATCGAAAAAAATAAACGACAAATGGACGGTTGGTATCAAAGGAAAAATGCTGTTTGGTATAGCCAACATGCACATGGAAGATTCCGACATGTCCGTATTCACCTCTGCTTCCGGTAACGAGATTGTTTTAAATTCGGAACACCGTCTTCGTGTTTCCATGCCAATTAATCAAATCGGTTTGGATGCGGACGGATATGTGAATGACATTGACATTGATGGTGATGATTACGATGCAGATTTCTTCGCAAATACCGATAACAAAGGTTTTGCGGTTGATTTGGGTATGACTTACCAAATGGATGAAAAAACCCGCTTATATGCAAGTATATTGGACATTGGATCGATTAACTGGAAAACGGATGGTCATGAATTCTCTCAGAAAGGTTCGTTTACCTGGACAGGAGCCGACTGGTCGCAATCGGGAAATTCCAATGATCCAAACTATCGCGAAATTGAAGATGTGTTTGAAGACCTTACTGATTCTATTGCTGATGAATTTCGCGTGTCAAACGGAATAGATTCTTACAGAGTAGGACTTCCTGCCAAAATTTATTTAGGCGGAACACACGACCTTAACAAAAGAGTGAATGTAGGTGCATTAAGCAGAACCGAAATTTTTAACGGCAAAATACAATCGTCATTAACACTCTCAGCCAACGCACGTTTTTTCAGAAATCTAAGTACCACTTTAAGTTATTCGGTGGTAAACAACTCGTACAATAACATTGGATTTGGATTGGCAACAAAGTTAGGCCCAACACAGTTTTATGTGGTGAGCGACAATGTAATGGCGGCCCTTAAACCAAATACTGCTCACTTGGCAAATATTCGTTTCGGAATCAACTTTTTGTTTGGATGTAAAGACAAAACAAAGAACAAAAACTCATGCTCTTTCGAGGATGAAATTAAAAACAAAAAGAAGCCATTGTACAAATAAATAAAACGTTTTTTTTACTCCAATAACGGAGAGTTTACATCAATTTGAATTCGAGACTGCCTTGCGGGGCAGTCTTTTTTTTTGATATTAATAAGGATGTTACACCAACTTAATAAGTCTGAAACCCGCGCGCAGGCTAGGTGATTATAGCGCAGGAAGGGGTCAAATGCTGCAGAAAGAGGTGATTTACCCGCAGAATTACATATTTTGCCACAGAACGTATTGATTTACCCGCAGAACGGACTAATTGTGCCGCAGAACGTATTGATTTGCCTGCAGAAGGGCATATAAAACCCACAGATTTCTCTGATTGTACCGCAGAACAGAATTTTTTGACTCAGAGAAACAACAACAGAACATAGGACGGACAATTCCTGTCAAAAAAACAATTTACCACGAAGAAAAAGTTCATAACTTCCCGTTATTGATTTGGTTATAAAACATTAGAACCAAACGACAAGAGGAATTTCACCTGATAAATGATACCATGCGTTAAGGATTGCAGTGGAAACCCCACAGCGAAGAATGAGCGAGGAGTTGCAGCGAAAAGCCCGCCCGAAGGGAACGCCCAAAAGCAAATGCCGAAGAACATCAAAAAAAAAAATGAAATGCTTATATTTGCCTTTCAAAAGAAAAGAATATGGCATTTATAAAATTTATAATCATAGCTGTTGGGATCTACTACATATTAAAGTGGATTTTGAAAGCAATATTCCCGTTTTTGGTGAAGAAAACCTTCGATAAAATGCAGGAACAAGCCAAACAGCAGCAGCAGCAAACAAAAAAAGAAGGTGAAGTAACCATTGACAAACCATCGGGTAAAACAGGCGATCCACACAAAAAAGATGTGGGCGACTATGTTGATTTCGAAGAAGTGGATGATTAAATGGTAAGCGAATAGCTATTGGTAGTTGGCCTTTAGCTTTTTAACATTCCACTCACCTAAATTTATTATTCAAAATATCTATAAAAACGCTATAAATTAATTGGATGTAAATCCATTGAATCGTATTTTTGCCTTTCCTTTTTGGAAATTATACAATGCTAATAGCCAATGGCTAAAAGCTAATAGCTTAAAAAATTAACCTCAAAATATAAGATTTATGGCTCAGGAAGATGTTTTCAAAAAACTGGTAGCTCATTGTAAAGAATACGGATTCGTGTTTCAATCATCGGAAATTTATGATGGATTGAGTGCTGTATATGACTATGCGCAGCTGGGAGTTGAATTGAAAAACAATATTAAAAAATACTGGTGGGATTCAATGGTGAAACTGCACGAAAATGTAGTGGGTATCGATTCGGCTATTTTTATGCATCCTACTATTTGGAAAGCTTCGGGCCACGTTGATGCTTTTAACGATCCGTTGATTGACAATAAAGATTCGAAGAAACGATACCGGGCTGATGTTTTAATTGAGGATTTGCTGGCCAAATTAGAAGGCAAAATGGACAAGGAAGTAGAGAAAGCACAGAAGAAATTTGGTGAAAGTTTCGACGAGGCTCAATTTCGTGCAACCAACCCCCGTGTATTGGCAAACAAAGAAAAGATGGATGCTGTACATGCCCGTTTTGTTGAGGCTCTGGATAAGAATGACCTGGACGAATTGAAGCAGATTATTGTTGACAATGAAATTGTTTGTCCAATTTCAGGATCTAAAAACTGGACTGATGTTCGTCAGTTCAACCTGATGTTTTCGACTGATATGGGTTCTACTGCCGACGGAAGCAGTAAAATTTATCTTCGCCCGGAAACGGCACAGGGTATTTTCGTGAACTACCTGAATGTTCAGAAAACGGGTCGTATGAAGATTCCTTTCGGAATTGCTCAGATTGGTAAAGCATTTCGTAACGAGATTGTGGCACGTCAGTTTATTTTCCGTATGCGTGAATTCGAACAAATGGAGCTTCAGTTCTTTGTTCGTCCAGGTGAGGAAATGAAATGGTTCGATGCCTGGAAAGAAACCCGTATGAGCTGGCACAAAGCGCTTGGTTTTGGTGAAGAAAAATACCGTTTTCACGATCACGATAAATTGGCTCATTACGCCAATGCAGCTACCGATGTTGAATTTAAATTTCCATTCGGATTTAAAGAGGTGGAAGGAATTCATTCCCGTACCGATTTTGATTTGAGTCAGCATCAGGAATATTCAGGTAAGAAAATTCAGTATTTCGATCCTGAATTGAACAAAAGCTACGTTCCTTACGTAGTTGAAACTTCGATTGGAGTTGACCGTATGTTTCTTCAAATCATGTCGGAAGCCTATCAGGAAGAGAAAATTGAGAAAGAAGATGGGAAAGTTGACGAACGCGTGGTACTTAAATTGCCTCTTGCTTTGGCTCCGGTTAAACTTTGCGTGATGCCATTGGTGAAAAAAGACGGTCTTCCGGAAAAAGCCCGTGAAATTATCAACGACCTGAAATTTGATTTCAACTGTCAGTACGACGAAAAAGACTCAATCGGTAAGCGTTACCGTCGTCAGGATGCCATTGGTACTCCTTTTTGTGTAACTGTTGATCATCAGTCATTGGAGGACAATACGGTAACTATCCGTCACCGCGACAGCATGGAACAGGAACGTGTTGAAATCTCAAAATTGTATGATATTATTGAAGATCATGTAAGCATGAAAAAATTATTCAAGCAATTGAAATAAAAAGAGTAGACAGGAGATGTTAGCTTTGAGATTTTAGATTTATTTCCAAACTCAGGATTAACGGAACGAATCAACTAAATAGACATTAAAATGGCCATTCTTTTGCAGGATGGCCATTTTTTTTGCAGGTATAACGGCCTCTTTTCCTAAAGGAAAAATCTTATGCTTAAATCGAACTATTAATTCCTAATTCATCACTCATAATTCATATTTATTGTACTTTAGCTCTTCCTTTCTAATGGAAAACAAACGAACTAAATCACACACCAGCTAATGAAAAACTTACTGAGCTTACTACTTATTTTAATCGTATCCGCCTATCAAGGCATTGCCTGCACAACAGCCGTCATCTCGGGCAAATACACGAAAGATGGTCGTCCAATGATATGGAAACTACGCGACACTGAAAATTTCGAAAACAAACTGAACTATTTCACCGATGGAAAATTTCCTTATATCGGCATGATCAACTCCAATGATGAAAAGGGCGAACAGGTTTGGGGCGGTTCCAATTCCGAAGGTTTTGCTATTATGAACAGCGCATCATTCAACGTGAACCTGACAGATACCACTTCCTTTAAGGATCAGGAAGGTTATTTTATGAAGCTTGCCCTGCAAACCTGTGCTAATCTGGAAGATTTTGAGCAATTGCTTACAAACAGACCAAAACCAATGGGCTTGGCGGCTCATTTCGGTGTATTGGATGCTGAAGGAAACGTCGCTTTTTACGAAGTGAACAATCACACATTCACCAAGTTTGATGCCAACGATCCGGCTCAGGCTCCTAACGGATACATCCTAAGAACCAATTTCTCCTTTACCGGAAAAAAAGACATTGGATATGGTTTTATCCGTTTTCAAACAGCTCAGGATTTGTTCTATCAGGCCGATGCTTGTGGAAATTTAAATGCTCAAACCATTATTCAGGATTTTTCGAGGTGTTTAAAACATGCTGTCCTAAAAAAGGACTTCCGACAAGAATTTAAAAGCACTCCTTACGGGGCTCATTTCATAAATTCCGATGACATGATTACCCGTCACGGTTCCTCATCCATGATTTTAATTGAAGGCGTTAAAAAAGGAGAAGCAACAGATATGAATACCATCTGGACACAGATCGGATTCCCTGACACGTCCATTGCCCTGCCTGTTTGGGTAAAAGGCGGCAATAATTTACCTAAAGTTCTGACTGCAGAAGGATCGGCAAATTGTCCATTGAATAAAATGGCACTGAATCTGAAACACAGATGCTATCCGATCAGCCGTTCAGCCGGATACAAATATCTGAATGTTTCAGAATTAATCAACTCCGGCAAAACCGGAATTATTCAACAACTGGAATTTGCCGAAATTAAAATTTTCCAAAACACATCACATTCAATCAATGAATGGCTTAAAAATCAACCAACTACAACACAAATTCAAGAATATTACAATTGGTTAGACGAATACACAAACTTAACCTACCAAATGTTGGGAAACTAAAACCACACAAAGTACAATTGGGTTGTTAATTGTGAAATATTAAGTGAAGCACGAAGCAAAATATTCCGTGCTTTTTGTATTTTAGGGGCGGAATTAAAAATTAAAAATATGACTTATGAATTGATTCACTTCTAATTCATAACTCCTAATTCATAATTACAATGAACTTCAAGCCCCTTATTCCCCATTTATCAGCCATCATCATTTTCCTTATTATTGGATTTGCATTTTTTCAGCCTGTATTGGATGGAAAACAGCTCCGAAAAGGGGATACCATAAATGCCCTTGGCTATAAAAAAGAGATCATGGATTTTAGAAAATCCACTGGTGAAGATCCTTTGTGGACCAACTCGATGTTTGGAGGAATGCCGGCCTATCAGATTACCGTTGAGTACAAATCGAAGTTTATGCAATTCTTTAAAGAAGCCATGGAATTGCACACACCAAGTCCGGTACGATACCTAATGATCTATTTGATTGGGTTCTATATATTACTCATATCTTTGCGGGTAAATCCCTGGCTCTCCATCGGAGGTGCCATTGCCTATGCTTTTTCAACCTATTTCATTATCATTATTGGTGCCGGGCATCTCTGGAAAGTAAATGCTTTGGCTTTTATTCCACCAGCCCTTGCGGGAATATTGCTTACGCTCCGAGGAAAATACATTTTAGGCGGATTGCTCGCATCTTTCTTTCTAATACTCGAATTGTATTCCAACCACATACAAATGACCTACTATTTTCTGATTACGGTTCTTTGTATTGTTGCCTTTGATTTTTACTATCGTTGGAAACAAAAGGAATTAAAACAATTCTTCACTGCAATTGGTGTTTTGGTCATTGCATCCATTCTGGCAGTTGGGGTAAACAGTTCCAATTTGTACAATTCATACCAATACGGCAAACAAACCATTCGTGGAAAATCAGAACTAACATTTGGCGAGAAAGGAAACAAAACCGGCGGTCTGGATAAAGATTATGCAACCCAGTGGAGCTATGGTGTTCAGGAAACCCTAACCCTTTTAATTCCCAATGCAAAAGGTGGAGCCGGATCACCTCAGGAGGCTGTTCAATTAGTTAGCTACCTTAGCGGCGGACAGATAAAAAATGTGGCCAAATATTACGAAATTGAGCCAATAAAAGATCACCACTATTGGGGAAATCAGCCATTTACAGCTGGTCCTGTATATGTTGGAGCCGTCATCCTCTTTTTATTCTTTTTAGGATTGATTATTGTTCCCGGACGTTTCAAATGGGGATTGCTTACCGCAACAATTTTGGCCATTATGCTGTCGTGGGGACATAATTTCCAATTCCTTACCGATCTGTTTTTAGATTACGTGCCCTTATACAACAAATTCAGGGTGGTTTCGTCCATTCTTATTGTTGTTGAGTTATGCATTCCTTTACTGGCAATTTTAGCCGTTAAAAAAATACTGGAGGAGCCTGAAATCCTGAAGGAAAAAGTGAAATTATTTTCTGTAAAGTTAAATGTATTGGTGTGGCCCTTGTTGCTAACTGCAGGAATTTCATTGCTTTTGTATTTGCTTCCAAATCTTTTTCTTGATTTTATTACTCAGGCTGAAACAAGTTATTTTGCACAAATAAAATCTGGAAATCCAAATGCTGTCACTTACATCAATCAAATTCAATCGGACATCTTTAATGCCCGGGTTTCTATGTTTAGAGCCGATGCATTACGAACCATTCTTTTTGTTGCTTTAATTGCTGTTCTCCTTTTCGGATATGGTAAAAAATGGTTTCAATCAAATCTTCTTATTGCAGGTATTGTTGTTCTGATTCTGGTTGATTTATGGCCGGTTAACAAACGCTTTTTAAATGCAGACAGCTTTGTTCCAAAAAAAGAACTGAAAGTTGCATTCAGCCCTACTCAAGCCGATTTTGAAATTCTGCAATCTGAGTTTTCAACTCATCCGGAATTACAGGTATTGGCTCAAAAAGCACAGGATGAATACAAAAAAGAAAACCGCAAAGCAAGCAAACTGGAATTGGCTATTGTTCCTTTCACTGTTCTCAACCAACACAGCAATTACAGGGTTTTAAACACCTCTGTTCAAACCTGGCAAAACGGAAGCACTTCCTACTATCACAAGTCCATTGGAGGTTATCATGGAGCCAAATTGCGACGTTACCAAGAGCTGATCGATCATCACATCATAAAAAACAACATGAAGGTGATCAACATGCTAAATACCAAATACATCATCACACCCGATAAAGAAAAAGGAAATCAGGCGCAATTGAATCCTGATGCCTTGGGAGAAGCATGGATTGTTCCCAACTACAAAATCGTGAACAATGCCGATGAAGAAATCATGGGATTAAATGCCTTCGATCCTGCAAAAGAAGCTTTAGTTGACAAGCGTTTTGCATCTCAATTGGAAGGATTTACAAGTCAGGCTGATTCTTTGGCAAGTATTTCAATGGAAACATATGCTCCCAACAAAATAACTTATCAATTCAATGCTAAAAGCGATCAATTGGTGGTTTTCTCCGATATTTATTACCAGCCGGGCTGGAATGCCTATGTTGATGGGAAACTTACTCCGCACTTTAGAGCCAACTACATATTACGGGCGATGAAAGTTCCCGGAGGAAAGCATAAAATCACCTTTAAATTTGAGCCAAAAGCAATGACAGTTACCGAAAATATATCTGTTGCCAGCATGGTTTTATTCTTTTTGCTGCTAGCCGGAGGAGTTGTTTTTGGAATTAAAAATATCCGAAAAGAAACGATTGAAAATGAATAGTCAGTACTCCCGAACACAACAGTTTGTCAACTTCATGCAGAAAATTGTTTTTCTGCATATTGTCCTGTTTTTAATGCGCCGTTTTTATTTTCTATTGGAAAAACTGGTGCCAAAAGACAAGCGGATTGCCCTCTTCTTTTTGACTGAAAAGGTATATTTCGACAATTCGAAGTACCTGTTTGAGTACATGCGCGAAAAAAATGATTTCAACAGCATTTTGTTCACTCCTTACAAATCCTTGTATCATAAACTAAATGATAAATTCCCCGGAGAAGTAGTTTATTCGTGGTCGTTGAAAGGGTTTTTTCTCTTTTTAAGGACCAGACATGTCATTCTTTCCTATGGAATTAGTGCCGCTGCTTTCAAGCCATACTACCTGCACGAAAAATGCAAAAACATCATCTATTTAGGACATGGTACGCCAATGAAAAAAATGGCCTTGCAAACGCCTCCCTGGCGCAAATATGCCAAACACAAGCAATTGCAAAAATACAGTTACATGGCAGCTTGTTCTCCGTTGGAACAGATCATTCATGCAGCCGGATTCAATATTGACATGAACAATGTTTGGGTGAGTGGTTTGCCTCGTAACGATTATTTGCTTCAGGATATCAATTTAAGTCCGTCTTTATTGGTTGCAAATCCATTTCTCGACCGTAAAATTATTTTATACGCTCCAACCTGGCGCGAAGAAGGTTACAAAACTCACTTTTTCCCTTTCGGGGATTTTGATGCAAAACGGCTTTCTAATTTTCTGGAGAAAGAAGATGCCTACATCTTGGTTCGTGGTCATAAAGAGGATATAAAACGAAAGTCTGTTGAAAAAACTCATGATTTCTTTTCTATTGACAGAGTACTAAAAGCTGATCAGTACCGATTCCCCGATGTGTATGAATTATTGCCTTACGTAGATGTTTTGGTAACCGATTATTCATCACTTTGGATTGACTACCTGCTTTTGGATCGGCCAATTATTTATTTGCCATACGATTTAGACGAATACAAGCAATACAAAGGCTTTTTTATCGATTTCGAGGAGAATACTCCTGGAGCAAAGTCAAGCACGCAAAAAGAATTTATAACGCATTTACAACGCTATTTCGAACAGCCTCAGACTCATGCCAAGTGGCGCAAAAAAATCAGGGATATGTATCACACTTATCAGGATACAGAGAGTTGCGAGAGAGTGTTTCAGGAAATTAAAAAATTGAATTAATGAATCTCAACAAATACTCCAAACCAATCATTTTCATTACCACCTTATTGGGCTGGATATTTATAGTTCCAATCACCTATCTTATTCCAAAAAAAAAGAATCTGATGGTGCTTATGGGAGCAAAAGATGGTTTTTTTATTGATAATGTAAAGTTCTTTTTCCTCTACTTATCGGAAAAGGAAGAAGATCAGGAATTCTATTTCCTGACCGCAAATAAAGAGACCTATGAATCACTCAAACATCAATACAGCAACATATTGTACTACCCGTCAGCCAAGGCCTATTGGATTTCGTTGAGATGTAAGGTTTTTGTAGTTGATAATTTTTCGTGGATGGATAATTGTCGGTTTCAGTTATTCTGGCGGGCAAAAATTATTCAAATCTGGCACGGAATAGGCTTCAAAAAGATTCAGCGCGACAACAAATTCTTTATTCAGGAAACCAGCTCGCTCTACCGCAGATTTATTTTGAATTTTGTTGGAAAACTACCTGTTTACGATGCACTTATCTCAACAGGAGAATTCTTTACCGAACATTTTTTCAAACCTGCATTTATTTCAGACCACTTTATTGATACAGGATATCCGCGTAACGACATCATTGTAAACCCAATAAAATATAAGAATGCATTAATCAACTCGGATGAGAAAACCATTCAAAAGGTGATTGAATTGCGTAAAAAAGGAATCAAATCAATCTTGTATGCACCAACCTTTCGGGATACCGGAGGTGATGGTATTTCCGATGGAATTCTTGACCTTCATAAATTGAATGAATTCGCCATTAAAAATGATTTTGTATTTGTTTTCAAGCTGCATCCATTGCCACAATACAAGACTATCAGTAACGAATTCGAACGCATTCTTTGGTACGATAATGTAAAAGACGTATATCCTCTTCTTCCTGAAATTGATGGTATGGTGAGCGATTACTCTTCCATTTACATGGATTATATTTTACTGAACAGGCCGGTGTTTTTCCTGCTGTATGACCGCGAAAAGTACGAAACCAAAGATCGTGAATTACATTCCTTCTTCAACGATTTTATTATTGGATCTATTTCTACCACTCAAGAAAAACTGGAACAGGATTTACTTAGTACATTTACTAAAAATGACGAATTTGTTACAGCAAGAACCCAAATTATCGAAAAATCATATCTAAATACAGATGATAACAGTTCTCAAAGAATTTTTAATTTCATTCAGGAACATTATCTTCGCAGGAATCAATAAAGCAAAACTATGAAAAGAGTAATCACCTTTGGAACATTTGACCTTTTTCACATCGGACATTTACGGATTTTAGAACGTGCCAAAGCAAAAGGTGATTATCTTATTGTTGGTATCTCAACCGATGCTTTAAACTATTCCAAAAAACAGAAAAACCCAATCTACTCAGAAAAAGACCGAAAGCGAATTATTGAATCGCTCAAAGTCGTTGATGAAGTATTCTACGAAGAATCATTGGAATTAAAAGGGGATTACATCAAGCAATTCAACGCTGATGTTTTGGTGATGGGAAACGACTGGGAAGGCCGTTTTGATGAATTCAAATCACTTTGCGAAGTGGTGTATCTGGAACGAACTCCATCTATCTCAACTACCGAAATAATCGAGATTATTAAAGAGTAGTTTTATTCTTAGCCACTGATATCAAAAATAAAAAACGCTTACCTCAAACCCAGACGTTTACTTACAAATTCGTTAAAATCATTCGAAATTTTAAGAAAAAAAGTGAGCAGTAAATAAATACCTCCTACCAGAGTACTTCTTACAATAATATCAAATACAAACCAATCCATTTTTGGCAGTAAATAACCTAAATAAAAAGACATAAGAGCAATCCCTAAAACAAATAGATATTTCCTGTTAATTGGTTGAAATCCATAGGTTTTCCAAAGAAATATGTATTTCATCAGATTAAAGATAAAGCTGGCAGTAAGTGAGGCTGCAGCTGCACCGACAATTCCCCAAACTGGTATCATAATCAAATTAGTAACAACTACCAAAGCACCGAAAATAAGCATAAACAGTGTTTGTATCCGATATTTAGGCGAAGCTTGAATTACCACACCACTAATACCTGACAGCATCTGTATAACATGCGAAATCCCAATGAAAAACATTACATATTTTCCTGCAATGTATTTATCCGGAACTATCTCAAATACATTTTCAACATTCACCCAGACTCCAATAAACAGCAAACAACCTGTCATAAATTGATGCAAACCGCTTTGCGAATAAACTTTCCCAATGGTTGCGAGATCATCGCGTTTCCAAGCCTCAGCAATTACGGTACTTGCTATCTTCTTTAATGTGCGTGAAGGCATTGAAATTAGCATCCCAAAATTTGCCATTGTTGCATAAATACCATTTGCACCTAAACCAATAAAACTTACAATCATTATTCTGTCGATATTAGCCGTTAACTTATCGCTTAAACCATTCAGAATTCCAAATAAGGAAACATTAACCATAGATTTTCGAAGTTTGGGTGTTACGAACTTCAGATTAGATGCAAAAGAAATCTGACCTCGCTTTAGAAGAAGCAGAAATAGTAAAACAGTTGGTAAACAAAAAGCCACTACATATAAAAATACGAACTGCGAAAACTCCAATATATCTTTCCAGAAAAGGAGAATGATACAAAAGTTGATAAGTTTAAATACAATATCCCGATAAATTGTTCCCGAAACTGCATCGTACATCACTCTATTGTATCCTTCGAATAAATTAAAAAAGAGTGTGAAAAATACCAAAGGAATCAAATAAATCAGGTAATTTAAATAAAGTGGTGATTCGTTTGAATATAAACTGACAGCAACAGGATGCAAAAGAAAATAAGCAATCAAAGAAAGAATGAAGCCAATCATCCCAACCCAAAACAAAATGAACAAATATCCATTATGATTTCGATTTTCATTTCGAAAATAAGGGAACAATCTGGCTGTAACATTATTGAACCCGAAAGAAGAAAACTGCGTTGCAATTGTTGCAATTGCTACCAACCAATTCAACAAACCTATTTGGTCTGCTCCCAAAATCCTCGGAAACAAAATCCCAGTATTTATAAATCCTAAAATGGCTCCAAAATAGGAAACCACAGTTCCTTTAATGGTTTGTTGACGAATGATTCCCACCTTGCTGTTTTGTGTTAGGTTCTGATTTAATCACAAATTTAACAAAATTGATTTCTTGTGAAAGCATTTCAAATTCATATAAGTATGATATATTTTGAATGAAAAATTGTATTTTCGCATGACATCCGGTCAAATATGGATAAACATCTGATTAAGTATATCGGATAGAATTCTTTAATTTCATTTCAAATGGCATACAAAGAAAAAGGTACAAAACGAAGACTTCGCTCCTCTTACATTACTTCAGTAATTAGTATTTCATTGGTTCTATTCATGTTAGGATTAATGGGCTTACTAATTTTAAATGCCAACCAGATTTCCAATTATGTGAAAGAAAATATTGGAGTTTCCGTAATTTTAAAAGACAATATCAAAGAAGTTGAAATCCGTCGTTTGCAAAAAATATTGGATGCCAGTGATTATGTGAAGGCCACCGAATATGTAGACAAAGAAACTGCTGCCAAAGAATTCGAGAAAGAGTTAGGTGAAGATTTTATCTCTTTTTTAGGCTACAACCCACTTCGTGCATCAATCGATGTTAAATTATATGCCGGATACGCAAATACAGATAGTATTGCAGTAATCGAAAAGCATCTGCTAAAGCAATCGCAGGTTCAGGAGTTGGATTATCAAAAATCACTGGTGCATTTGGTAAACGAAAATGTGAAAAGAATCAGCTTGATCATATTGGCTTTTAGTGTTTTACTTTTTACGATATCATTTACTCTAATCAACAACACCATACGATTATCCATTTACTCTCAGCGTTTTATAATCAACACCATGCAATTGGTTGGTGCTACCAGAGGCTTTATACGCCGGCCATTTATGGCCAAAACCTTACTGCATGGAGTCATAGGAGCTCTAATCGCCAACGCAATGCTTTCGGGTGTTATTTATCTGTCGCAAAAAGAATTAAGTCAGGTAATCAATTTCAGTAATGTTGAAATGATTGGTGTCTTATTCTTACTGATCTTATTAATCGGACTTTTAATCACGTGGATATCAACCCTATTTGCTGTAAACAAATACTTAAGGCTTGAGTCGCGTTCCCTGTATTAGAAAGACGGTTCTTGTGTTAAAAAATCATAACACGAAACATTTCAGGAACTTTAGGTACGTTTACCTCTAGGCACTTTAATTAGTTTATTGTAAATTTGGCAACAAATTGTCAAAACCGACAAAATTTGAGAACATGAACAAACAAGATAAAAAATTGGATTTTGCTCTTTCAAAAGAAAACTACAAACTTATCGTTATTGGGTTTGTTATCATCATTGTAGGATTCCTACTCATGATGGGCGGTGGATCGGATGATCCCAATGTATTCGATGAAAGCATCTTTAGTTTTCGAAGAATTACTTTAGCTCCAATGGTGGTGTTGTTTGGTTTCGGCTTTGAAATATACGCCATCATGAAAAAACCAAAAGAACAGTAAATATCTCCTTTTATGTATTTTTCGGTTAATTAACCGAAAATTTTTCTTTATAATATAGTATGAATTGGATTGAAGCCTTACTTTTAGGCTTACTGCAAGGATTAACAGAATTCCTGCCGGTAAGCAGCAGTGGTCATTTAGAAATAGGCAAAGCCTTCTTAGGTATTCATGCCGAAAATAATTTGGTATTTACTGTTGTTGTGCACGGTGCAACTGTTTTAAGTACAATTATTGTATTCCGAAAAGATATTCTTGAACTTTTAAAGAATCTTTTTAGTTTTCAGTGGAATGAATCGACACAGTATATTGCTAAAATTGCTGTCTCTATGGTTCCAATCGGAATTGTAGGCGTGTTTTTTAAAGATCAGGTGGAAGAAATTTTCAATACTGATAAAATCTTGTTGATAGTAGGTTTTATGCTTCTGGTAACGGCTGCATTTCTTGCATTTACTTACTATGCAAAACAAAAAGAAAAAGAAATCTCATTTAAGGATGCCTTTATCATAGGAATGGCTCAAACAGTTGCTGTACTTCCCGGAATTTCTAGATCGGGAGCCACAATAGCAACCGGACTGCTTCTAAAAAACAAAAAATCTGAAGTAGCCAAATTTTCATTTTTAATGGTTTTAGTTCCCATAATTGGTGAGAATATTCTAAGCGTTTTTAAGGGAACGTACAGCTCGCAGGGATCGGTAGAATTAATACCATTACTAGTTGGCTTTATTGGCGCTTTCCTTTCCGGATTATTGGCTTGCAGCTGGATGATTAAATTGGTGAAGAAGGGGAAATTAATCTATTTTGCAATTTATTGCCTGATTATCGGACTTATTGCTATTTTTGCAGCCTGATTACAAAATAGGGCATTCCCGTTAAATCCGATTCTAAATGATTCAATTTGAAACCGATAATGATTTTCAAGAAGGCGCTTTACTTCTATTTAATAAGCCTTACGAATGGACTTCGTTTGATTTAGTAAACAAGATAAAGTATAAAATCAAACATAAGTTTCATTACAAAAAAGTCAAAGTCGGACATGCCGGAACTCTCGACCCTTTGGCCACAGGTTTGTTGATTGTCTGCGTAGGGAAATACACAAAAAAAATAGACAGCTACCAATCGCAGGTTAAAGAATACATTGCCACACTAAAACTAGGAGAAACCACTCCTTCTTTTGATTTGGAGACGGAAATTGATCAGACTTACCCTACAGAACACATCACTAAAGAACTGATAGATGAAACCCTAAAAAGTTTTATTGGTGAAATACAACAAAGGCCACCTGACTATTCAGCAGTAAAAGTAAACGGGAAAAGAGCTTACGAATATGCCCGAAAAGGACAGGAAATTGAGATAAAAAAGAAAACCCTGGCGATCGACGAAATAGAAATTCTTAAATTTGAAAAGGAGATCTTAAAAATAAGAGTTGTTTGCAGCAAAGGAACGTACATTAGAGCTCTTGCCCGTGATATTGGCCAAAAACTAAATAGCGGTGCACATTTAACTGCTCTTGAAAGAACTAGAATCGGTGATTTTCATATCAACGATGCCCTTGAAATTGAAGATTTTATAAAATTCTTAGAAAATTTATAACTATCTTGCGGTCTTTTCGTAAAAAGGAAAGCTTTGCTATCGCCTATCAACAAAAATCCAATATAAAAGTCATTCAGCATTATGAAGTTATCGAAGTTTAAGTACAAATTACCAAGCGAACTTATTGCTTTACATCCAGCCTACAATAGAGATGAATCTCGCTTATTGGTGCTTCACAAAGATACAGGAAAAATCGAACATAAAATTTTCAAAGATCTTATTGATTACTTTGATAACGAAGATGTTATGGTCTTTAACAACACCAAAGTTTTTCCTGCTCGTTTGTATGGCAACAAAGAAAAAACAGGTGCTGAAATCGAAGTGTTTTTGCTTAGAGAGTTAAATCGTGAGCAAAGATTATGGGATGTATTAGTTGATCCTGCCCGTAAAATCAGAATCGGTAACAAATTGTATTTTGGCGATGATGATTTATTGGTTGCTGAAGTAATCGACAATACTACTTCAAGAGGAAGAACTCTTCGTTTCTTATTTGATGGACCTTACGAAGAATTTAAAAAGGCACTTTACGGATTAGGAGAAACTCCTCTTCCTAAATTTATAGATCGTGCAGTAGAACCTGAAGATGCAGAACGTTATCAAACAATTTTTGCAAAACATGAAGGAGCTGTTGCCGCACCTACTGCAGGTATGCACTTTAGCCGCGAGCTAATGAAGCGTTTGGAAATTAAAGGGGTTGATTTTGCAGAGGTTACTTTGCATGTTGGCCTGGGTAACTTCAGAACTGTAGATGTTGAAGATTTAACCAAACACAAAATGGATTCAGAACAAATCGAAATTAACGATTTGGCTGTGCAAAAGGTAAACAATGGTAAGAAAAAGAAGAAAAATATTTGTGCTGTCGGTACAACTGTTGTTCGTACTTTAGAAACCTCAGTATCAACCCAAGGCACATTAAAACCGTTCGAAGGGTGGACCAATAAATTTATTTTCCCTCCTTACGAATTTAGTGTTCCTAACAGCATGATTACAAATTTCCATTTGCCGCTTTCAACTTTACTGATGATGGTTTGTGCATTTGGAGGATACGATAAAGTAATGGCTGCATATCAGGAAGCAATCAAAGAAAAATATCGCTTTGGAACTTATGGTGATGCAATGTTGATTATCTAAAATCAAAAATATACTGAAAAAAAGCTGTTGAAATTGAATTCAACAGCTTTTTTTATTTTATAATTTAATCAGGCAAATGGAAAATGAAGTCTTAATTCTACCCCTAAAAACTTACAATCCTCTTTACTCTGAATCATCTAATTTTTATTTCAACCTTCCGAATTCACCATCCAACTCGAAAATACATCCAGGTAATTCCAGTAAGAAAGTATCAATTCTTCAGGCACATCCAGTTCAGGCAAAAGCTTTTGATAGCACTGCATCCAAACCTGACGAGCCTCTCTTGTTATTTTAAAATTTGCATGCCTTTTAACCAACATAGGTGCTCCCCTATTCTGATTAAAATACTCCGGTCCGCCTAAAACCTGAATAAAGAAATCCGATGAGCGAAGTTTTGCCGCTTCAAACTCCTCTCTATCCTGCGGAAATAAAGGACTATACTTACTTTTTCTCAATAATTCATAATGATCATCGACTAATTTCCGAATTCCACTTTCCCCCAAATACTTTAAAAGATCCTTATTAGGCTTAGTTACTTCTGGTCTTGCCCCAAAAGGATAATCATTAATTTTTAATTCCATCTCTTTACTCTTTATCAGATAAAATGATTCGTTTTTATAAATTTACATAACCTAAACAATTAGATAAGAATACTTTACCTCCTATTTAATCGTAAAATTAACCTCTCCTATTAATTTCTTCCAATACTTTTTTATTGGTGATTACAATTTTTTTCCCATCTAAGGAAATTATGCCTTCTTTCTCAAACTCTTTAATAAATTTAACTGCACTTTCCACACTTATGGATGCAAAATCAGCAATATTTTGGCGAGTTAAATACTCATAAACATTTTCATTAATAAATATCTCCGAAGATAGATATAACAAAGCAGAAGCTAATTTCCCTCTCATCTGTTTGTAGGAGATGTTTTGAATAATATCAATATACCTATTTTCATTATGGCAATTCTTAGAATTTATTTCCATTGCAAATTCAGGATTTCTCAATAATAACTCTTTTAAAGCCTGCTTATCTATGATACAAATATTCGAATCTTTTAAAGCAATTGCAGAATAAAGATATGTGTCTTTCCCAAAAATGGAAGAAAAAGCAATTAAATCACCCTTTTTAGCCAAACGAATATTTATTTGCTTGTTCTTATTCGTCTGAAGGTAAACTCGCACTAATCCTTGATTTACAAACAACACATGTGGGGCAAATGCTCCTTGCTTAAATACAGTTTCATCCTTAAAAAACTTAACTTGTTTTTTCTTTTCATTAATGATTTTTAAATCTGTAAGTCCCAGATTTTGAAAACAATCGATATTTATCTCGTTATTTTCTTTGTTATTATCAATCGAATTAAAAGTCATACTGTTTTAGTGTTTATTCGCTATAAATGTACCTAATCGTTAAAAAAAGAATATCACGAATGAAAAGAGAATTATTATCTCGTTGTAAAAAAGTTATCAAATTTCAATTCTAAATCCAGAATACTCCATTTCCTGTTACTTGTTTTCGCTTGAGACTCCTACTATTTTTGCCTTGGTAAATTTATCAAGAATAAATAAGGATAACAATCTCTATACACTATGAATAATTACAAAATAATATTTGCCTTTGCGGTTAGCCAAACCAATAAATTTGAAGCAAAACATTTTGGTGATGTAGATAAATATCTAATCTATGAATATTCTAACGAATCCTTTAGTTTGGTTTCTCATCAAATAAATAAGTATAAAGACATGGATGAGAAACAAATTCATGGCTCCATAAAAAAAGGAGATGCCATTATTAAACTCCTAGAAAAGAATCATGTTCAAATATTGGTATCCCTACAATTTGGACGAAATATTACCCTAATTAATAAACATTTTATTCCTGTAGCTATTCATAATTGTAATTCGGAAAATGTTTTTGAAATTCTATCGAAACATATTAAATGGATAGCCGACGAACTAGAGATTAATCCTCCAGAATACAGACTTTTTTCCATCAATCCGGGAGCCTTAAAAACTACTATAAAATAACGCAATAATAATTAATAATTACCAATGAAAAACAAAACCTTAATAATTGGAGCCAGCTTAAATCCAGAGCGTTACTCCTATAAAGCCGCAGATAAATTATTAGAGAACGGACACGATATTTATATGATTGGAAATAAAGCAGGAATGCTATTCCATCGTAAAATTGTAAAGGAGCAAACTCCTTATACTGATGTTGATACAGTTACTATGTATGTAGCGGCAAAAAATCAAGTTTCCTATTACGAATATATCATCTCGTTACATCCACGTAGAGTAATTTTTAATCCAGGTACTGAAAATACTGCCTTCGCAACACAGCTAAATTCTCGAGGAATAAAAACAGAAGAGTCCTGCACACTAGTGCTGCTAGCAACAAATATTTACTGATACCGCATGAAAGAGAAATTAAAATATTTCCCAATAACAGCCTATGCTATTGTTATGGGACTTGCTGGACTAAGTATTGTATTTGGCAAATTTCACCACATGCAATGGTTGCCCAAAATATTCTATGAAATTCTACTGTTTTGTACGCTGTTTATTTTTTTAGGAATATCCATACTGTATGCATTAAAAGCGGTTAGGCATTTCGAAGAAGTACGAATAGATTTTAATCATCGTATTCGGATTAATTTTTTTTCAGCCTTCTCTATTTCTATTCTTTTGTTATCCATTGCATTTATGAGTTTTTGGCCCTTTTTATCCATGAGTTTTTGGTGGATTGGAACCATTGTGCATACGATATTAATGCTTCACACTGTAGCCTATTGGATACAAAATAATTTTGAAATACAATTTATGAATCCAGCTTGGTTTATCCCAATAGTTGGTAATATGCTGATTCCAATTGCTGGTGTTGAGTACCTGCCAAAACTATTCTCCTTCTTCTACTTTGGAGTTGGATTTTTCTTTTGGATCATCTTATTTACGATCTTCTTAAACCGTGCCATTTTTCACCATCAGCTTCCACAAAAATTTGTTCCTACCTTGTTTATTCTTATTGCACCACCAGCAATTGGTTTTATTGCATACATCCGAATAGCACAAAGTTGGGACGCATTTGCAATTTTTTTGTTGCTGATTTCTTATTTCTTTGCCGTATTACTCCTCGTGTTACACAAAAGCTTTAAGAAACTTGAATTTTTTATATCGTGGTGGGCTTTCACTTTTCCACTAATGGCCATTACCATAGCTTCGGTGGTTGCTTTTCAAATTTCACATCAAGCTGTTTTTAAGTACTTGTCCTTCTTTTTTATCACAATAGCGATTCTCACAATTAGTTTTGTTGCCTATAAAACAGGTGAAAAAATCAGACAAGGTGAAATATGCATCAACGAAGAATAATATTTTATTTTAATAATTACACGAATGAAAAATATAACGATAATCGCATCCATTCTACTAGGCTTCACGCTTGGAATCCTATTTACAGGAATCACTCTAAGTATCTCTTCTGGAGAAATGATGATCAAAGAATTTAAAAGTCCATACAACTTTGAAAAATCTGTAGAAGTAATAACAAACAGAATAAACGCAAAGGAAGGCTGGCATGTAACCAATACTATTGATCAGAACAAAGAAATAATCGACAATGGCGGAAAAGGAATTGGCAAGTATGCTATTATAAAATATTGCCATGCAAAATTTTCGGAGAGAATGCTAAAGGAAGACAATCGGAAAAAAATTGGAAATATGATGCCAAAATCATTTGCTGTTTACGAAAAAGCCGACGGCCAAGTATTTATATCGACCATGAATGGTGCAATAATGGGAAAAATATTTGGAGGAGAAATTGAAAATATCATTGAAGAAGTATCATTAGAAGTGGAAGACATGATGCGTTTTATCCATTTAAAATATAGCTTATTTTAATGGTAAAGCTCCCAGCATAAATAAACCAAGACTTCTTAAAAGCAATGTGCAATTCCTTAAATAACAGCTAAAAATGGATGATAAAGATTTATATTCCCGCAAAGATATTTCGATCATGAAAAGTGCGGCAGATGCCTTAAATCGGAATAACGATCGGATTCAGGAAATTATAGAATATGCCAAAATATCCAATATTAAAACAATTGGAATTGCACATTGTACCACATTTAACAAAGAAGCCAAGCAACTAAGAACTCTTCTTGAGATAGAAGGCTTTACCGTTGAACAAGTGAATTGCAAACTAGGAAAAATACCTTTCTCAGATTTAGTGCCTAATTACAAAGGAATAACTTGCAATCCGGCAGGACAAGCGCATTATTTAGAAGAAAAAAACACTGAACTAAATATTATGATGGGCTTATGCCTTGGGCATGATATGATTTTTAATGCCAAATCGAAAGCTCTGGTTACTCCCCTACTTGTTAAGGATAGAAAGTTGAATCATCACAGCATCAAAAAATTAAATTCATCTGATTTCTAATCCGATTCCATCCCCCAACACTTCAACAATAAATTATATTTTTTCGTTCCTAGTAGAATTACTAAATTGAATCTACTTTATCCATTATTTCTACAAGCGTATAATATGTATTCGAAACCTTACTCTCTTTTTTAATTGTCTGACAGACAATTCTTGCCTAAGCACTTTAAAACCATGACTATTCAAACCACATGAATAGTCGAGACAATTATTCCATGAAAAAATTAATTAGCTTGATATTCCTTATCGGTCTTACAAGTATGCTTGCTTTCTCGCAAGAATGCACCTTGTACATTCCCAACCAAGTAGGCACCGAACTTCATTACCAGATCACCAATGCAAAAGGCAAAGTAGATGGCATTTACACGCAAAAAATGATCTCTGTAAAGGAAAAAGGAGGGGAAACAATATTTGAATTATTACAAACTTTTATGGATCCTAAGTCGCCCGAAAAAGTGATCACTCAAGACACAATTATATTTCGCTGTAAAGACAATATTTTTTATATCGACATGGAAAAATACCTGAACCAAAAGCAAATGGAAGGGTTTAAAGATATGGAAGTGAAAATTACAACTGAAGATCTCATTTATCCTCCAAAACTTTATCCTGGTTTGGCATTAAACGATGGCTCGATTTCGCTTGAAGTTGGAGCAGGAATGATAAATATGAACATGACAACCAATATTGTGAACCGAAAAGTTGAGGCACTTGAAGATGTGACAACTCCTGCCGGCACCTTTACATGCTACAAAATATCGGAAGATGTGAAAAGTAAAATTGGTTTTGTAAATGTAGAATTGCACAATATTGCCTGGATTGTGAAAGACATTGGAACCATTCGCAGTAAATCCTTCGACAAAAAAGGAAAACCCAGTAGCACTACCGAATTGGTAAAAATCGTTCGATAAATAGGTAGAAAAGTAAAAGGAGAAAGCGACAAAACAATTTGGCACTTTCTCCTTTCACCTTTATGCTTTTAGCTTATCTAATTCATAATATTTCTTGGATTTCCAGATAACCACAAACGAATATTTTCCATCACAATATCAACCCGCTTGCTGAACGATTCGTTGGTAGCGAAAGCCAAATGAGGCAGCATGATCAAATTCGGGGCTGTAAACAAAATGTGTTCTTTATCCAAAGGTGGTTCTTTTTCGTAAACATCCACAGCCGCTCCTGAAATTTCTCCATTTTCCAATGCCTCACAAAGAGCCTCACTGTTAACAACCGGTCCGCGTGCTGTATTAATTAAAATGGCTGAAGATTTCATTTGCTTGAATTCTCCTTTGCCAATAAGCCCTTTGGTTTCGTTTGTTAGCGGAACATGAAGAGAAACAACATCCGATTCTTTTAATAAGGTAGGCATATCAACAAATTCAACGCCTTCTACGGTCTTTTTACTTCGATTGTATGCAATTACCCTGCAGTTAAAAACTTTTGCAATCTCGGCTACCCTAAGGCCAATTGCACCAGCTCCAACAATACCAATAGTCTTGTCATTTAGTTCTGTTCCTAAAAAACCAGCCCGGTCTCCTCCAAAACGGGTAATCGAATCACCGGAAACAATCTTTCTGTATACCGATAAAATCATGCCAATAGTTAATTCGGCCACCGATTCTGTCGAAAAGCCGGCGGCGTTACTCACCAGAATATTTCTCTCCCTACAGGTTTCCATATCGATATGATCGACACCGGTAAAGGCAACCGAAATCATTGAAAGATTAGGGCAGGCATCTAAAAATGCTTTTGTGATAGGAATATTACTAACAATTATTGCATCAGCTCCTTCGGCACGCTTAATCAACTCCTTTTCATCCTCATTCCGATCCGTAAAAAAGATCAACTCATGCCCTAAGGCTTCAAATTCTTGCTTTAACTGTCCGTATTTACAAGCAGTAATCGCAATTGGTTCCAGTATAGAAAATTTCATATATTTATTTTTAGTATCAAAGTAATGTTATTCTCAAGCCGATAAAGCCTTTTCAAATCAAATATGATTTGAGTTAAGCAAAGTAAAAAAATCATGGATCACTAACAATGCAATAGCATCTATTCTACAACATCAATGCAAAAGTCTCTTACGACCAGTAAAAAGTTCGATTAAACGATTTTAATTTACAATCTCAGGTATTTTTTTCAACTTACAACAATATCAAGCAATTATTTTAACCCATGACAGCCAATCTATCAATACTTTATAAAATACAAGATCAATTCATTGCCACCTGGGAGAATTGTCCGGAGCATTTTCCTGCAACAGGAAAACGATTTTCCTATTTAGAAAAACGAATATGGGAATCAAAATTCGATCGCTTCATAAAGTTTGTACAAAATGAAGCTAATTACAAACACCCCAACAAAATAGAAATACTACAAAAATCAAAATTATTTTTCAAAGATGCTTTAGCCTACTCCCCCGACCAACTCGAACTCATTTTTTCTGATGAAATGCTCCATTCTACGAAAGATTTCATTCAAAAAGCATGGCTTTTCGATCCGGATTTGGGTAATGCTGAAATTTTTCAAGCATTACGAAATGTTTGGATCATGCTTGGCCTGCAATCATTCTTCGGAAAAGAAATCAAAATTACGCCTTCGCTTTTAGCCTATAGTCTTTTGTATCCATACACCGACAATCTAATTGATGATGCAAGCATTAATAAGGAAGAAAAAATCAACTTTTGCCGACGATTTGCTTTGCGGTTGAAAGGAGAATCCGTAAAATCAGAATCCAGTTCGGAACAGCAAATTTACGATTTAGTAGAAATGATAGAATCTGAGTTCGATCGGGAAAATTACCCTGAAGTGCATCATAGTCTGCTTGCCATTCACGATGCCCAAACTCAAAGCCTCGCATTGGTGAGTAACAAACCTCTGCTTTCTGAAGAAGAAACCTTCAGAATTTGTATCAACAAAGGTGCCCGCTCGGTAATTGCTGATGGGTACTTAGTACTGGGAAAGTTAGATAAAAAGCAATTGCATTTTCTATATGAATACGGAGCTTATCTTCAGATTCTAGATGACCTGCAGGATGCCCGGCAAGATTATCTGGATGGAGTTATGACCTGCTTTTCAAGAAAATTGCCTTACGGAAATTTGGACAAGTTACTTTGTAAAACTTATTTTCTAGGCAAAACATTTCAGCAAAGAGTAACCAATTTATATCCTGATGAAGTGTCTTTTCAAGGCTTGATTCAAAAAAGTTTTGCTTTGTTGTTTTTAGTCTCTATTTTCGAAAACCAAGAAGATTTCAGCGACGATTTTATTCTAAAAATAGAAAAGCATGCTCCTTTCCGATTTTCATTTCTTCGCAAACTAAAAACAGATCTGGAACCTTTTCGGGATTTAATGCTGCTAAAAATTGATGAATATCGATTAAGCGGGTGCAAAGCTTAGCAAAAAAAACATTCCATTTCGAAAAGCCCATTTTATTTTATAATGTCTCTTCGTCTAAATTCTCCGATTTAACTTCTTCCTGAATAACATCCTCTGCCGTAAGCAAGGGAGAAGCTTCCAAATCTTCTATTTCGAGCATATTAACCAATATATCCAGCGACTTACCAATCAGCTCCAGTTCCTCATCCGATACTTTTTTAAGTTTAAAAGCCAACCTTTGCTGAAGCAAATCAGGAGTCGATTTTAAAAGATTATCCCCCGTAGAGGTTAGTGCAATCAAAGTCGTTCTACGGTCTCCAATTTTAGGCAGTCGTGCCAACATTCCTTTCCTTTCCAAGCGACTTATTATACCTGTAACAGTACTTGAATTAAGATTCAGCTGATCCCTAATTGACTTTTGAGTCGCCTGATAGTTAGGAGAATTTTTAAGACATTCCAAACATAGTATTTGTGGAATACTTACTCCGTGATCCTTTTGGATTTTCTTTGATTCTAAATTAATAGATCGAACAATCCTCCTAATTTTAACAATTATATTCTTATAATCCATTCATTGTAAATCTAATCGACAGAACTCATTTTCAAGGCAAAAATAACTAATTTGCATTTAATGCAAACCTATTGAAGCAGGGTATCTCCATATAATATTACTGCAATCTCGTCAAATAACGGCTTAGTCCTTAGGCAAACCTTACAGTACACAAGCTTTTTTGTTCGCAACGGTCTTCACCCTTTTCTCGATATATCTTGAATTTAGAATTCTAAGTATTCCCATATAATCCATGTCAAACTCAATCAAATCTCCTACTTTGTAATTATTTTTGTTATCGGCCAGATCAATTACAATCATATCGGAACTTGCGCCCGATACTGTCAAGCTTTTATCAATCAATTCCAGATGACTTACCTCAACATCAAGCAATCCTAAGTCAACTATTGCCCGGTACGAAGTTTCACCAATATTCGTTTTATCGATTTCATAACTGTCTCCTTCTAAGTTTGTCCCAAATTCACCCATGGGAACCGTCGGCTTTTCAATCAATTCTATTATTTCCGAATACAAACGAAATACATCAGAATGCATTTTTTCGAATTTTGTATTGTTGTAAACATCTGTTCCCAAGAATAAGGTTTCTCCCACCCTAAAATGATTGATTCCTTTCGGCAGTAAATTTTGAAAAATGAGTGGTATGGTCACCGAGGAACCTCCCGAAACATAAGGAATCTGCTTATTGAATTTTGCTTCAATCAACTGTTCGTAAAGGCTCAGCTGAATTAATTTATCATGATTTGGCAAAACGCCGTACAAACATGACAGATTCGCTCCGATTCCAATCACCTGAATATTATCCAGCCTAAAAACGCTTTCATAAAAAGCAATGAAATCTTCGCCCAAAACTCCTTCCCGAAGTTCTCCCAACTCAATCATTATTATGATTTTGTGAGTTTTTTTCTGCTTTTTAGCTTCTACCGACAAAAGCTTAATGGTCTCAAACTCTGTATTTACACTAATATCAGCATACTTAACCACACTCGAAATAGAACGTTTTGCAGGAGGTTTAATATAAATGGTTTCTATTTCAGGTTTAATCGATTTGATCATTTTTAAATTGGAAACCCTTGAATCGCATATCTGAGTAAAATCAAATTTCAATAGTTCGGTTAAAAATTCCTTATTTCCGCACATCATTTTTGAAACAATTGACCATTCAATTCCATTTTTTTTAAAAAGAGAATTGAGATAATCAAAGTTTGATTTTAATTTCTTAATATCTAAAGTTACAAAAGCCATTATTTCTATGTTTTATTTAATTATTCTGCGAGTTATACCTTCTGATAAATGCGCTAAGATCTCATAATTTAGTTCATCACTGATTTCACTAAAAGCACTCACTTTTATTTCTAATTTACCCTGTTTGCCAATCAATATAACTTTATCTCCAACTTCCACATTTTTCAAATGAGTCACATCAATTATCATCATATTCATGTTTACAACACCAATCACACTGCATTGATGACCACGAATAAGAACACGACCTTTATTACTCAATGAACGACTATAACCAAAAGAATATCCGACAGGAACCAATGCCGTTTTAATATTGGATTGAGCGAGATATGAAATTCCATAACCTACAAATTCGCCGCTTTGAATTTCTTTAACAGCCATTATCTGACTTTTCCATCCAAGTATTCTTTTTAACGGATCAATCCTATCCTCCTGATGATTAATGTACTGAACAAATACTTCGGTACTCGACCAAAAACCATAAAGCATGATCCCAACTCTTACTAAATCCATTCTTGTATCGGGATAAACAAAGCTTGCGGCAGAATTAGCAACATGTTTATACTTTGGGTTCAAATTATTTGCTTCCAATTCGCTTGCCATTTCCTGATACTTTTGCAACTGATTCTGTATCCTAAAATGATTTGAAACACTTTCTGCTCCAGCCAGATGCGTACAGAATCCGGTTAGCTCTATATGGGCAATATTTTCTTTAATGACAGCAATTACAGCATTCAGTTCAGTTCCATTTAAACCTGAACGATTCATTCCTGTTTCAATTTCGAGATGAATTTTTGCTTTTAAACCAAGTTCTTTGGCATATTTCACGGCCAATTTTAAACGCCCGATATTAAAAACAAAAAATTCTATTTTTTTTTCGATTGCATCACGAATATCCTTTTCGGCCAACCAGCCCATTACCATTATTGAAGATGATTTGGAAAGACAGTTGTAAACGCGGAGAGCTTCACTGTAATAGAACACCGAATAATGATCAATACCATATTTCTCGAATACGGGAACAATTTGTTCGATCCCATGTCCATAGGCATTGGCTTTCACTACCGCTGAAATTTTTACTTTTTCACCAAGTTTAGACCGTAAAAAAGAAATGTTATTTTGGATTGATTTTTCACTTAATGATATTACCGAATTATCAATCATAACTAAAAGTACTTTTGTAAATAGTATAAAATAGATTTATTCCTGTTTCTATAATATCATCAGGAAAATCGAAATCGGGATTATGAAGTTGAGGCTGTTCATTTCCTGAACCCAATCCAAAATAACAGGCATTGAACTTCTCCGTATAGCAGCCAAAATCTTCCGACCACTTATAAGGAGTTTTAATATACTCAACATCCAAACCATTCTGTTTTGCCGCTCGCTCTACAATACCAACACAGCCATCATGGTTCATTGTTGCCGGAAATACCTCGGTATAGCTTATTTCACAAGCCAATCCTTCCAGTTCTGCTATTTCCTTTACTATCTTCTCACACAAGGAAGTAAGCAATCTTAAGTCTTCATTTTCAAAAGCTCGCAGTGTAATTCTCATTTCGGCATACCCCGGAGAAGTACCAAAAGATATTTCACCCAATTGAATGTGGATAATAGTTAGTAAAATAAAATCGCTAAACAGAGTTTTGTTTTCCCTTAAGTCATGCATTCTCTTGATTATTTGAGAAACAGCATCTGCAGGACTAATTCCATCCTGAGGTTCTGCCGCATGAGATGTTTTACCAGTAAGTTTAACAATCATACCTTTTGATCCCGAAGCAAAACTTCCCTTTTTAAGAACTATTCTATTTTTCTTAAGCCCAGGGATATTGTGGAGCGCAAACAGATAATCAGGCTCATTATTTTTAAAATCTATATTTTCCATTACATCAAGTGCCCCCTGCTCCACCTCTTCGGCTGGCTGAAAAAGTAGAATTACTTTCCCTTTATCCGGTCGATCAGTTGCTATTTTCTGAGCCAAACCTGCTACTATAGCCATGTGCCCGTCGTGTCCGCAGGCATGAGAGATTCCCTTGTTTACTGAAGCATATTCGAGCCCTGAAACTTCTTTGATAGGAAGTGCATCCAGCTCACACCTAAACATTATGGTTTCTCCTTGTTCAACTCCTTTGAAAACAAACAACACACCTTTATCTCCCAGCCTGATCACCTCATCGGGCCTGTACTCATTAATAAAGTTTACAATCCGGTTAGTGGTCTGATATTCACAATTTGAAACTTCGGGATATTGATGTAATTCTCTTCGAAATGCAATAATTTTCTTGTTCATGTAACAGATATTACTGAGTGCTCCTCAATTAAAAATACTAACTGCATGAATTATGCATGTCTCTACTTTTTTAGTCGCATTTCAACGTACTTGCTGCTAAATCCTACTTTTTCGTATAAAAATCTGGCCGGGTTTTCTGGCTCAACATGCAAAGCAACATCACCTTTACTAATTTTAATTACCTCATTCATTAAGCCTTTCCCAAGACCTTTTCCCCTTTGAGATTCATGCACAGCTATATACACCAAAATATTCTCAGGAATATAACCTTCCATTCCGGTTCGGTTAACCACTACAGAACCAACTATTTCATCATTTTCCTTGGCAACTAAAACAAAACCGCCACCTGCCGGTTCATCCTTAACTGCATAAATAATTGCCTTTTCAATATCTTCCTTAGCATCTCCGTATTCATCTAAATGCTTGTACAAAAAACTCACGATAGCTTCTATTTCTACACTATCAGGTTTTGAAATTGAAGTGTACGTTTTGTAATTTACCATAAAAACAGTATTTGTATTAAATGCATATTTATTGTTGGAATAGAATCCCAAGTAAACAATTTAAGTGTGCTGTCTTAAAACCATAAAGTTTAAAATTTTAATAAGCAACAGTTCTCAATTGTTTCTACACAACAAAAATAGTCTAATAAAAACGAAAACCCAATAAAAGTATGCATTATCCCCACACAAAAATACACAACACATTCATTAACTGCATTATAACAACCAACCTTAGAATGTTATATTTCTTTAATTTCATAAATCACTTGAATATCGCACATGCTTGTTGTGTAGAACCTATTTGAATATTTTACACAATTTTCACAAACATATCATTCAATGAGTTTTCATTTAAGGATTAATCTTAAAAAAAAATAATTGCTAAGCAAATTGAAAGTGCCGGGCAAAAAAAATGAGAATAAGGCAAAATATAAAAACGAAATGGCTTCTTATATCCCGTTCCTTTTCCAAAAAAAAATCGCTAAGAATGCAAAATAGTATGCATTCTCAACGATTGAATTATTACCCCTACTAATTGGGCTTTCCTTTTAGAAATTGAATTTCCCGTTGCTATTTTTGGCTTCTGATTCAGGAATTAAATTTTCAATGGTATCCCAATGTTCTACAACTTTGCCATTCTCCAGTCTGAAAATATCGTAGAAAGCTACCTTTTCTTTCATGAAGATTCCTTCGGAAATGGATAATACATAGTTTCCTTCCCCCAAAATCATATGTTTTTTTTCGTAAACCATAGGCATACCTGCTTCTGCTAATGCAGCCAAGGCTTCTCCCAAACCTGCCAACCCATCTTTTACACCTGGGTTGTGCTGATTGTATTGTTCTATAGAAATATACTCTGTAATTTTATCAGGATTAGCTCCCAAGAAAATATCATTTAGTAAGTTCTGAATCAAAGCTTTGTTATCCTCCGTTTTATCCAGATCCTTAATTTCTGCAGGGCCATCAACTTGACTTCTTCCTGAAGCTGTTTCAGTAACTTTTTCTTGTAAATTATCCCAGTGTTCTACAATTAATCCATCTTCGAAACGAAAAACATCAATTCCGATTTTTGGACCAAAAAAGTTGTAGTCGGTATGTGCAATTACATAATCACCATCGCTAAAAACACGCATTGTGTTTACTCTTACACTTCCTTCCGGCAATTGTTGCAGCAAGGCTCCAAATCCAGCTAAACCGTCACCTACAGCCTGATTGTGTTGGATGTACTTATTTGGATTGATGTAGCCTACCAGTTCCTGATCACCTGTTTCAATACTTTTCAAAAGCTCAATAACCTTTTGTTTATTCGACACTTCCATTTTCAAGTTATTATCTGCTTCACACGAAACGAATGAAGCAATTGTTAATACTGTAATAATGAATAATTTTCGCATTGTTTTTATTATTGGTTTACAATACAAAGATGATGCATAATGAAAGGCATATAAAGGTAGTTTTACTCCCTTGTATGATACATTTGCTCTTGGGAATTAAGCACACTTATTTACGATTGCTCTCTGAATTCAGATGGAGTTGAATGAACATGTTTCCGGAAATATTTAATGAAATTAGTCGGTTCATCATAACCAAGCTCGTACGCAATTTCTTTAATGGATTGATTGCTATGAACCAACAACCGCTTTGCTTCGAGCAAAATCCGTTCATCAATGATTTGTTTTGGTGTTTTATCAAACAAAGTTGTGGTTGCTTTGTGCAATTGTTTTTCTGAAATACTCAATTCCGATGCATATTTATTAACCGATTTTTCTTTCCGGAAATTTTGTTCGAGCAGATCTTTAAATAAAACCAGATAATCCAAATTTGCACTTGGCTTTAACTCTTCGAAACCTTGTTTCCGCATTTCCCGTTCTGCCTGCAATAAAAAGATATGCAGCATATTTCGCAGTATTTGATATTGAGCACTATCTGCACTTCTTTGAAATTCTGTTTCCATAGCATTTAGAAATACCTTTAAATCGGAACGTTGCTGATTGACTTTAATTTTAGCAATATTATACAAATCACTATACAGTATACTTGAATGCAAAAACTGAAGGTCTTGATTATTTTTAGAGAAAAAATTGTTGGTAAATAAAATTGTTTTCCCCTTGTAAATGCCATTTTTATCGAACCTGTTCACACAATTATGGGGTATGAAAATAATTGTATTGTCCTCTATACTTATTGGGTTAAAATCGACAAAATGAGTTCCTTTACCTTTTTCAATCCAAAGGATATGATTAAACTGTGCCCTGTGGGGAATAGTCATCATATCTTTTTTTGATTTTAGGATCTCAGATAAATCCAAAATTTCAAATTCCAGTTTAAGTCCTTCTTTAAACTGATATTTTTTTATCGTATTATTCATTATACTCCCTTTCATAAAGAATTCTTAATTGGAAACTACCATAAGGGATTTCGTCTCATTCAAACTTCTCCTTTTGCATTTGCTTTCTGCCCCAAATTCCTAAATGCTCTATAAATGGAATCAACTCCATTCCTGTATCGGTCAATGAGTACTCTACTTTTGGCGGTACTTCAGGATACACTTTCCGACTAATTAATTGATCCTCTTCCAGCTCACGCAAAGTTTGGGTTAACATTTTTGAAGTAATGTTTTGAACCATTTTTTTTAACTCTCCATACCGCAGCACATTGTCTTTTGTATAAATGTACCATAAAACACGTGCTTTGTACTTTCCACCTATTCTTCTGAATGCATAATCCAGCGAACAAACAGGTGCATCAGAATTTCTTTTAGTCATAATTTATTTTTTATATATCTGTAACTTACTTATTATCTGCAATAGTATTAAAAAAGTAACTAGATACCATTTAAGTATGTACTTGACACAAAAGTATGTATATTATACATTTGCACCAAGCTTGTAAATTTAATCACGCTGAAAGCAGTTATTTTTCATTAAAAATAAGATTATGAAACGCCCATGCCAATGTGATTTTGATACAAAAAAAGATGATTATTCAAGCATGGTAAGTTCCATATGCCAAATAAAAAACATATGAAAAAAGAAGAAATACTAAAAGCGCATTCATTTAGACGTGCAATAAAAGAATTTGAAACAGAACAGAAAATTTCTGATGAAGATTTTGAATTCATTCTGGAAGTAGGAAGAAAGTCTCCAAGCTCGTTTGGCTGGGAACCCTGGAAGTTTATTGTTGTTCAGAATATGGAATTGCGGGAGAAGTTAATGGTGCCAAGCTGGGGAGCACAAAAACAATTACCGTCCGCAAGTCACTTTGTTATTCTTTTAGCCAGAAAAGGCGACGAAATGCGTGCTGGCTCCGATTATCTAAAATACAAGTCACAGCAAATTGACCAACTTCCTCAGGAGATTGAAGAAATGAAAGTAGGTTTCTTCAAAAACTTTATGGAAAACGAATTTGACTTAACTGACGATCGTAAAATATTTGATTGGGCCTGCAAACAAGTTTACCTGCCTTTTGCCAACATGATGACTGCCGCTGCACAAATTGGAATAGATTCTTGTCCAATTGAAGGTTTCGACAGGGCAAAAGTGGAAGAAATCCTTAGTAAAGAAGGAATTTTAGATGCAAATCGCCTTGGAGTGGCCGCAATGCTTGCGTTTGGCTACAGAAAAGAAGACTCCCCATTCCCACAATCCCGATTTCCTATGGAAGAAGTTGTTGAATGGGTTAGATAGATATAAAAAAGAACAGACTGCACCCCGAATGTTAAGCACAGCATTTGGGGTGTTTTTGTATCTAAAAATACCAGCTTCGACACAACTCCATTCTTCCATCACATTAAAATAAGCAGCGCCAATCGGTATGCGGGTTGCATATTTTTAATATCATGTAAAAAAAAAGATATTCGATTGGAATAAATAGTCCCAGTAGTTAGCTTTGTATAAACTTGATTTAATGGATCAAGAATTCCGAGAAAAAGAATTATAGATATGTCAGAAAATTACAAGTTTTTCCAGAATAAAAAGTGTGAATATTTCCCTTGCCATAAAGTAGAAAACGAAGCGGAATTCAATTGTTTGTTTTGCTATTGCCCATTATACATGCTAAAAGATAAGTGTGGAGGAAATTTTAAATATACAAACGGATTTAAAAATTGCTCTGATTGTACTATACCACATACCAAAAACTCACATGAGTATATGATGAGCAAGATGAGTATTGTTTCTAAAATAGGAAGTGAACGGGAATAACAACAATTTCTCCCGTATCAATTTATTATCCATATTTGTTTACCTGATTAAACTGCTAATAAAAGTTTGAAATTTAGGTTTGAACATGCCTGGTGTGGTTTTGTGTAACTTGAGATCACAACAATTATTAAACTGCATAAAAGATTCAAGTTCTTTACCTAGGGCAAGAGCGAAAGCCTCAGTTTTTAAAAAGGCCGGCTCCAGTGCAAGGTGCTGAATGTGCAAGAGTGATTCTTTTCTGTCTGCTTTACAATCCATTCGTGCAACCAAGTGGCCGTTCCATAAAATGGGGAGAGAAAAATAACCATATTGGCGTTTGGGCTCGGGCACATAACACTCAATCTGATAATTAAAATCAAAAATTGTTTGCATGCGCTTGCGTTGAATCAACAGGTTATCAAATGGCGAAAGTATTTTAAGCTTATTACGAGCCAGTGGTTTATTCAGTAACTCCAGAGAATCCGCTAAAGCGTAATAACTGTTTCCATCAACAGCAAGCTGTATCAATTCACCATTCAAATACATTTCTTGCAAAGTATTAGAAATAATAGTTTTGGTATTTTTCAGCAAATAGACCATTTCAGAGGCCTGTCCCAATCCGTTGGCCTGCAGGTAGCGTGTGATTAAAAAACGTGCGTACTCATCCTGCAAAGGCGCTGAGGTGTCAATATCCTCAGGCAGTACTCTTTCGGTAAGATCATAAACTTTGTGGAAATTTTGCCGGTTAGGAATCATCAGATCACCCTGCATAAACAGGTATTCCAAAGCGCGTTTGGCAGGTTTGCTTGCCCAATCCATTTTCTTTTTGCCTAAATACTCAAAATCCTTCGCCATTAAGGGGCCTTCATTGGCAATTCGTTTCAACACCAATTTCATCAACTTCTCATCCCGATCATACCAATGATTCTGATCACCCCTGGCAATCGCCTGTTTGCGTACCAAACTAAAACGGTAATCACACATAGGCAAATATGCGGCTGCATGCGACCAATATTCAAAAACTTTTTTATCAGCAACCAATTGCTCTAAATGGGAAGTTTCATAACAAGGGTTTCGATTCCATAATGTATGATGATGAGCCCTCTGAATCACAGAAATGGTATCAATTTGAATATAACCAAGGTGCTCTATAGCCATGAGTGTTGCTTCAAGTGCTGTACCTGTTTGCTTTGCCGGAGGCAACTTTTGCGATAGTAAAACCAGTTTTCTGGCCTCTTGAATGGAAAGTGTTTCTGTTATTTTGGTCATGTATATCTTCCTTGATTACTGCTGCTGTTCAAAAATCAGTTTGAACAATTTTACCATTTTGAACAAACAATATAACAAACAGAATGCTAAGCGAAAATTATTGATACTAATTTTTCTCCCTTATGGTATGATGTTGTTTTTTTGCCATTTCATTGCAAATTCATATGCCAGTATTTTTTATCAGATTTCACTTTCTTACGATTAACAATTTCATTATTTAAAGAGTTTGCTCTTTCAGCTAGCAGGATGTTTATTTTTACACTTTACTGTAAAAATTTTATTTCCCAATCCACATGTTTAATATAACATAAATTACACTTGTCTCAAACCAGTTTACCCTCTCCAAACACCTAATTATTCACGATATTTCACTATCTTTAATAGAATCGTGATCCTATTAAACCAAAACAATATTCGAATAGAAATTAAAGACCAATTTTAACACTTACAAATTATGAAATTTGCCTATATCGGAACATATCCCCCACGGGAGTGCGGAATAGGTAGCTTTACAAAAGACCTGTATTATTCCATGGTGGATGATATTAATCGGAATGAGAATGAAGGATTTATTGTTGCCATGAATAATTCGGATGAAGAATATTCGTATCCGAAAGAAGTAAAACTAACTATTCAGCAGGAAAATAGAAATGAGTATATCGCCGCCGCAAAATACATAAACAACAGCGGAGCGGATGTTTGTATACTTCAGCATGAATTTGGGATTTTTGGCGGACGAAGTGGTATTTACATCCTTTCCTTGCTTCACCATCTCAAAATACATTTGGTTGTTACCCTTCATACTATCAGCAATAATCCTTCGTACACCGAAAAAGCCATTTTAAAGGAAATATGCAAAATGGCTAATCTGGTTGTTGTAATGAATCTTAAAGCAATTGATTTTTTGATTGATATATATGACGTGCCCAAAGAAAAAATTGCATTCATTGAACATGGGGTTCCGGACTTTCATTTTGATCAGAAAAAAATAAAGAAAGAACTTAATCTCGAAAAGAAAAAAATCATATTAACATTTGGTTTTTTAAGCAGAAATAAAGGCATTGAGGTAGCCATAAAAGCATTGCCCAGGCTCGTTAAAAAGCATCCAAATGTTATCTATCTGGTATTGGGTAAAATTCATCCAAGTGTTATGCGCTGCTCGGGCGATGAATATTTGCTATATCTAAGGCAACTTGTTAAAAATCTCTCTCTTGAAGATCACGTCGTGATACCAAACAAGTATGTTCCGCAAGATGATCTATTTAAATTTTTATGTGCTTCGGATATTTACATAACGCCCTACAACAACGAAGCTCAAATTACAAGCGGCACACTATCCTACGCAATCGGTGCTGGTTCTGCCGTTATTTCGACTCCTTATTGGCATGCTACGGAATTATTAGCCAACGGAAGAGGCAGGTTATTTGATTTTCACAATTCGAACCAACTCGCAGATATATTGATTGAGCTGCTGGATCATCCGGAAACTTTAAATGCACTAAGAAAAAATGCATACGAGTATGGACGGAATATGACATGGCCTGAAATAGGCGCTAAATATAACAAGCATGTTTTTAATGCACTACAAGACGAAATAGAAAAAAAAAGACAATATTTTGATATTCAGACTGTACCTCCTTTTTCGCTCAAACACATAAACAGATTAACTGATAATACCGGAATTATGCAACACGCTAAATTTGGTATTCCTAATTTAAAACATGGCTATTGCTTAGATGATAACGCCAGAGCATTGTTAATGGCTCTAATGGCCTATCAGGAAAAAAATAATTATAAGGCTCTTGAATTGTGCCCGATCTATTTGAGCTATATCCAATACATGCAAAACGAAAATGGAACATTTAAGAATTTCCTCAGTTTCGACCGTAAATTTCTTGATGAAGTAGGATCGGAAGATTCTTTTGGAAGAACCATTTGGGCTCTTGGATACCTGCTTGCCAATGCCCCCAATGCTTCCTATTATGAATCGGGCCGATCGATGTTTATAAAAGCGGTTCCTATTTTCGAAAAACTAAAATCAGTAAGAGGCATTGCCAATACGATAGTAGGAATCAGCTGCTATCTGCAAAGAAATCCTGCAGATGATTCAATGACTGAGCTGTTAAGCCGGTTATCAAAAAAACTAGTGAAAAATTATGAAGCAAACAGTTCGGATGACTGGAGATGGTTTGAACCATTCCTAACCTACGATAATGCCATGCTGCCACTTGCTTTACTGCATGCTGCTGAAATACATAACGACGACCTAATTCGCAAAACGGCTTTCAGTTCAATGGATTTTTTAATCAGTAAAACATTTATCAATGGATATTTATCGATAATTGGAAATGATGGTTGGTACGAAAAAGGTGGAAAACGAGCCACTTTTACTCAGCAACCGCTTGATGCTATGGCAATGATATTACTCTTTGAGCAAGCTTTTAAATTGACCAAAAACATAGAATATCTGAATAAATTATTCACGTCGTATATGTGGTTTTTGGGTGAAAATGATTTGAGAATAAGCTTGTATGATTCTGAAACAAATGGTTGCTGCGATGGATTGGAAAGTTATGGTGTTAACCGCAATCAAGGTGCCGAAAGCACACTGGCATATGTGATTTCACACCTCACAGTTCTAAAAGCACATAAAAATTTCAACAGAGAAATATTTGCACAAAAAAGATTAGCAAAAAAAATATCGCAAAATATAATTAATTGAAGCGGTGCTGATAAACTTATGTGTGCAGGTGCTCCTATTTTAAACAAACCTGTGGTTCATTGTTTACACAATCCACCCAAACCTTTACAAGCTCATGAAAATAGCCATTTTATCGCCTATTGCATGGAGAACGCCACCAATAAATTATGGCCCGTGGGAACAAGTAGCTTCAAATATCGCCGAAGGGCTTGTTGAAAAGGGAATTGATGTGACACTATTTGCAACAGGAAACTCGAATACTAAAGGCAAATTGGAATACATCTCGGAGACTGCTTATGCCGAAAACAGCAATATAGATCCAAAAGTTTGGGAATGCCTGCACATCAGCAATTTAATGGAGCAGGCCGACCGGTTTGACCTGATACACAACAACTATGATTTTCTGCCACTTAGTTATTCCAAACTAATTAAAACACCCATGCTAACAACCATTCATGGGTTTTCGTCACCGAAAATTATTCCTGTCTATAAAAAATACAACAAGAATAATTTTTACGTCTCTATCAGCAATTCCGACCGCAGTTCTGAACTCGATTACATCGCAACTGTTTACAACGGAATAAAATCTTCTGACTTTATTTTTAATCCGAATCCGAAGGAATATTTACTGTTTTTTGGCCGAATACATCCTGAAAAAGGCACATCTGAATCCATTCAGATAGCTAAGAAAGCAGGAAGAAAACTGATTATTTCGGGATTAATACAAGATCAGGACTATTTTAACAAGAAGGTAAAACCTTTTATTGATAATGATGCTGTTGTGTATGTTGGCAATTCAAATCCGAATGAAAGAAATAAACTTTTGGGCGAAGCTTTTGCACTGCTGCATCCAATAAGCTTTAACGAACCCTTCGGACTAAGCGTTGCTGAATCGATGCTGTGCGGAACACCTGTAATTGCATTTAACAGAGGATCGATGCCGGAATTAATAAATGACAGCCAATCGGGCTTTTTGGTAAATACCATTGAAGAAGCTGTGTTTGCTGTTGATTCAATTCAACTGCTAAGCAGAGCTTATTGCAAGAAATGGGCAGAATCAAAATTTACACAGAAAAAAATGATAGAAGGCTATTTAGAGGTTTATGGTAAAATTCTAGAGAGGTAGTCGCATTTTACTAAGAACACTAACCAATAAGGAATACACAGATGGAAAAGGCAGTGGAAATCAGCAAACTTATTAGTCGAAAAACAATAAAATTAATGCGCGATTCATCGCGGGTAATTACCCGTGCACATATACCAGGCGGCTTATGGCGTATCGATCATATAATTGATCGGGTTTTAAAGCTTAGCGAAGAGGAAGCCGGGAAATTAATGCATACAATTTGTGATCAGTTTAATGACAGACACAAAAATATTGAGCAGCAAATGATGGAACACTTTGATAATGTTTCGGAATTTTTACCGCACAACATCACCATCAGTAAAATAAAAAAAGTTCTCATTGGCGCTTATTTTACCATGGAATACTCCATTGAATCGGCTGCCCTTTTCAATCCTTCGATGATTCCTCACCCAGATCAAAGTAATTTACCCAAAGGCTGTCTTCGTTTTATAATGAGCCTGCGGGCAACGGGCGAAGGACATATTTCATCAATCGTTTTTCGAAGTGGTGTAATCAATAAAGACGATTCCATTTTTTTCGATCCGATAAGCGAGTTTGTTGAGACATCAAAAATGCGCCACAACCCCTTTTACGACAGTCACCTGTTTCAACTTAAATTAGAAGATTTAAATGCATGGGACGAAACGAGCAGCCGCGTAATGGAACAAATACCCGACCGATTTACTTTTCAGGAGCTAAAAGTAAGTATCGGTGTACTTCACATGGATCCGGATTTTACCTGTAACGATGAAACAATCCGAATTTTATTCTGGCTGGCAAATTCGAATTACAACATACAGTTTGATGAAAATTGCGGGGTTTCGGAGCGCGTAATATTTCCCTATTCCGAAAATGAAAACAGAGGTATTGAGGATGCCCGGTTTGTTAAATTTCATAATGAAGATGACGAAACCATATACTATGCAACCTACACAGCTTACAATGGGGTAAGTATTCTTCCTCAACTGATAGAAACAAAAGATTTTCTCAATTTTAATGTTATCACTTTAAATGGTAAGGCTGTTCAGAACAAAGGCATGGCATTATTTCCCCGGAAAATAAAAGGTCGGTATGTTATGCTATCCCGCCAGGACGGAGAAAACAATCACATCATGTTTTCGGATCATCTGCATTTTTGGCAGGAGTCTAAAATCATTCAAGAACCTACAAAACCGTGGGAGTTTATACAGATAGGAAATTGTGGATCGCCCATAGAAATTAAAGAAGGCTGGCTGGTGCTTACTCATGGCGTTGGACCTATGCGTCAATATTCCATAGGCGCTATCCTGCTCGATCTTGATGATCCATCAAAAATAATTGCTCAGCTTGAAGAACCATTACTCACGCCCAACGAAGAAGAACGGGAAGGTTATGTTCCGAATGTTATTTATTCTTGTGGAGGATTAATATACAATCATAAACTAATAATTCCTTACGCCATGTCTGATATATCATCAGGCATTGCAACTATTGAAGTGAACGACTTACTTTCCTGTATGAAATTTCACAAGCAAGAGGATAAACCCTAAATCCCTGAAGGGACTTGAAGCAATTAACATTCAGCGCTTTGATTCTCTTCTACCCCTAAATCCCTTAAAGGGAACTTCAAAAAAAAACAGCTGCCTCTAACCTCTTCCTAAAATTCCTGCAGGTAAGCCCCTTTAGGAGTTTGGAGCAATTGACCTTCAGTTTGAAGTGTTTACCACGTGGTTTTACTCAAGTTTGGTCGTCGAGAGCAGTTTGCCAACGGAAAACATTACCTATTGGTGATCGAGAGGACATTGCCGCATGGTTTTGTTCAAATTTGATCGTCGGGAGCATTTTGCCGCTTGGTTTTACCCAAGTCTGCTCGTCGGGAGCATTTTGCCACATGGTTTCAGCCAGTTTTAATCACTGAGAGTATTTTTGCCAACAGAAATTCCTGTTTCCAATTTGCATGATGACAGTTTGCCAGCAAATTTTATGAAACCGATACAATCGTGCACAAGCGGGAGTATCTTTATCATCGATCCTCAAATTCCAATTTAACAAACCTATAATAATCAACTAAACAGACATTTTAATCTTTGAAATAACAAATACAAAAGCGCGCTTTGAGATCCAAAAGTAAAAATCCTCATAAGCATGTACTTAGGAGGATTTTCTTGGTAGCCCCAACAGAACTCAATTTAAAGTCAGTAAAAGGCTGAATATAAACGCTTTGACAGATTTCGATTAGGTGAATATACCCTTGTTTTTCCCTATGTAAATATGAACATCTGTTCGTTTATAATTGGTGTAAGTCACTTATTTATCAAAAATAAAATTGATTTGAACTACACAACTTGATAATTTCAGTTTCCCAACTATTACTTGACAAATTATTGGGTGCAGTATAGATTATCTTTGAGATGTAATAACCAAGGCATGTTTAATCATCAAATTATTTATCATTGAATCTCGAACCTCAAAGCTACCATGCTCGATGTGTGCCATCATATTTAAGTTCTGAACAATAGGATTAGAAGGTTCAAAAAAAACGAACCGAGATATTTTAATTATTACTTCTTTAGGTAATTCTTTTAAAAACTCAGTATGTATTTTCTTAATAATCTCATTCTTCCGATTAACTGAAATTGGCATACTAATTATTACATCCCACTTGTCTTTTATATCATCTCTTTCAAATAATGCAAATAAATTGAATTTACCCAATTCATTTGACATATTCATTTCTACCTCTATTATTTTTTCAATATACTCCTTCATTTTATAACCCCCATTAAATTCTTAATTGAATCAATCATGTCTTTTGCTTCTGTTGAAGTAACATTACCAATGTCGCTATATCTCATTTCTGGGTTCCATTGGTTCACATTACTCCAATCAACAAAATGATAGATTTTAATTTTAGATTCAAGCCCTGATAAGGAAAGTAAGATATCTAGATTATGAGTTTTAAAACTTCTATATTCTTGAAACTCTCGATTAGTTTCAGGAAAGTCTGTCCAATTTAATGTCCTGCAAGTTCTTGCCTTGAGAATTAATTCCATAACATATCCACTCAAGTATACAGCACCATCATATCGTCTATTTTGATATAATATTTCCGCATCTTTCAGCTTTGCTTTAGCTCTTTTCCTTAAGTCAGTTCTGGATATCATTTGTCAAATATACTTGTATTCATTTAAAACTAGAAATTTCTAACAATCACAATCTCTATTATTCACAACAACAATCTGTCGAATGATTATTTTAAAATTCCCGACATGCGTAATTTCTTGTATTATTTTCACTGAACAAATTGCGAAAAAGAGAGCTTTCACCCATCTAACCCCCTATTTTATTTAGTGTTTTTTAGAGTTAACTTTTACTATATGTCTCTTATTTGCATCAGCTAAAAAATTTAATTTCAGCTTCTCTCCAGCTTTTTTCACACTAGTTGTCCTATTCGCTTTAACTTTAATAAATGAGGTAAGCCCAGCCAGTATTGTTACTATTGGTAATGTCATTCCATTACTGAAAAAATCAAATGTAGCACCGCCACCTAAAGCAAGAGCAATATTTTGCCCATTAATATTAAGTTCTGTTGTAAAATTATATTTAGTCAGCATTTTAAATCGCTCCTTTGAAACGGTATCAATATTTGCAATAGCCATTTTAAAATCAGATATGCTTTTCCTTAACTGTAAATCTTTGTCTGGTGAATTTAGAATTTCCAGATAAAGCTCATCAATTGTAGAATGTAAAGCCAATAATTCATCAGTCCTTTTTTCTTTGAATTCTAAGATGTCTTGGAAATTTGTTTCGCCACTGGGAACCGGTAAACAGTTTAAGAGTTCAACCTTGATTGAATTAAATTCTTTACTTTGATCTTTTGAAATTGCGATATGATCCCCGATTTGATGAATTGTCCAATCAAAAGATTTATCATTAGGAATAACTTCATTTGCTACAATGGATTGAGCCATTAAAAATGGGTCATAAGAACCTTTATTCATATGAGTAGACCAATTAGTAAAATTAACTTTGGGTCTCTCAAAAAATCCAGTTTTTAATAATTGATCCTCGTTTTTAACAGAAACATGAATCATATTATTTGTTGGCATTAAAATTTTATCCCAATAAAGGAGATAATAATTAAGATCCTCCTCTGATATAGAACTATTGATAGAAACGCTATCTGAATCTTGCCTAGTCATTCTTCCACTACTTGTTATAATTCCTCTCTTCATAAAATTATAATATATCCGTAATTTAAAAATTGATACTATTTCATTTATATCTCCCAGAAAAGTGAATGTATATATCTAATTCCGATGCGGATACGTCCATAAGTTAGTACCTTTTACACATACACAGAAACACGTAGGATTTAAGTAAAGCTATCAATTTTCAGTTAAGATTCATACTGTCAAATCTATCAAAGTGAAAATGTTAATAATTAAATTCTAAAGAACTTGTTATCTCGATAACGGGATAAGCTAAATTGTAAACAAATAATTAATGTATTTTTATTCAGTTAAAACTAAAGTTACGCAAGGGAAATAAGCCCTTACAGAGAATGCAACCTACAAATAGAGTTGTAGTAAAGGGTTCTTAAGGGGTATTTATCCAGATCTTATCTAGTTCCTATCTAGATCACTTATCCCGCTTCTATCCCGATCGTTTATCCTATTTAAACAATCTTTTTGATAGCATGGCAAGCCTATCTAGTGAAAATAGCCGTTTATCTAGGGGAATAAGCTTTTGCAGAGAATAAAACCTACAAATAGAGCTATTATAAATGGGATTTAAGGGGTGTTTATCTAGATCTTATATAGTTTTTATCCCGATCTTAAATAGATCGCTTATCCGTTTCGGAGAATATAAAAAAGCCAAGTAATATTTTAGTTACTCAGGTCTCAATTGCCCGAAGTATAAAATATCAGTTGGCTCGATTACAAATATAAATTGCCTGGCAATTACACATCTTCGTTTTCCTCTGGTTGCATCATGTAGGCTTGTAGGGTGGTGAATATTTCTATTTGCTCTTCATGTGTTTTTGCAAACAATACATAGAGCATTTGTACCAGATAGCCCTGTGCATCGGGTTGCATTCTTCGAATGGCATCAATAATCTGTTTTTCCTGAACATTGTATTGATCTGCTACACCGCCCAAAGCATTTGTTTTGCTTGGAATGAGATTACTGGCAAAAGCTCCTAATACGGATTGAATTGCCGGCATCTGAGAAATTGCATGAACCGTATCCTTGGTTGTGCTGGTACTGGCATCAGCAATATCTCTGGTGTATTTTTCCTTTTGGTCATTTAATTTATCGTTTAGCTTTTCAATCGTGAATTCATGCTTTAGATTCGTGTCTTCCAAAGCTCTGATTTTTTCCCCGTATTCGGTTCTTAAGCTTAGGATTGTATTAAAATGTTCCCGTTCTATGCTTCTTAATTCTGCCGAAGCGTTTTGGTTCATTTGATGATTTCCTCTGCTGTCTATGTCCATGATCGGATAATCACCAAATTCATCCAGTTCTCTCTCTTTTGCCCGCATCCGTTTTGCTTTGTTGATACAAGAAGTAGAACAATATCTGCTATCGGGTCTTTTATTTTCAATCGGTTTTCCACAAATTTCACATTCCATTTTCTGATTCTTTTTAGTTGTTGGTTTATTTTATTGATTCTGTTTTTTTATCAAGTATGCCAATTTCCCATTTGGCTCTCCATTCCACATTTTCATGAATGTATTTCACTTCATTTTCAAAAAGCAATTGTCGTTTTTTGATATGCTCCAAAAAGACAGGATCAAGATTTTTCATTTTTTTGTTAAGAGTTGAAGAGGAAATATTTAATTCCACTGCAAGCTCTTTTCGGTTCATTGTTCTGTATTCCATTTTTTAATTTTTGCAGTTTGCTTATTCCTGAATTCTGTTTTTTTCGTGTTTGTATTCTTTTTAGAGTGTACCCTGTCAGGCTCATACTAAAAGCATCCTTTTTGCCTTGATTTGGTGTGTTCATTTTGACACCCTTAAATGAATACTAGATTTCAAGCTCTACGAACTTTTTTACTCGCTGAACGGTGGAAACTGATTTCTTGACCAATTTTGAGATATTTCGAATTGACTTACCATCGTTTAAAAGTTCAATGATGTCGGAATGTTGCTCTCTGTATTTTTCATCGCTCATTTTTCCTTTTCCAGCATGAAGCTGATAAATGCCCTTTACTTTTGCGACTGCTATTCCTTGCCGTTGGGCTTCTCGGTTACTCATGTAATCCATTTCAGCCATTGAAGCCATAATACCAGTCATTAAAGTGAAAAAGAAATTATCTTTTCCTTTGGTTTTACTGATCAGGTTATGCCTGACAATCTCAATGGTACAATCTTGCTTTATAAGTGTGTTGATCGTTTCAAGAACGTCAAAAGTGTCTCTGCCAAGTCTGTTTATGTCCTCAACAATAATGTAATTAATCACCTTGTTTTTGGCATCGGCTAAAAGTTTAGAGCCTTGTTTTCTTTCTTTAAAGGGGATTCGTCCGCTTATTTTTTCAATGTAGGCTTTGCCCTGTATGATTTCCTCCTGTCTGCCTGTGTTTTGTCCTTCGGTTGAAACACGTACGTAGGTTGCTTTTCTTTCATTGCTCATAGTGTTGGCCATTTTTGCATTCCTGAAATTTGCTCATGAATGTATTTTACTTCGTTTTCAAAAAGTAGGTAACGTCCTTTGATCTGCTCTTTAAATTTTGGGTCTAAATCTTCCATTCTTCGACCAAGAGTTGATCTGGAAATATCCAATTCCATTGCAAGCTCTTTTCTGTTCATTGTTTTGTATTCCATCTATACTTTACTATTCTTTAATTGATTTACTGCACTTAAACAAACAAATACTTTAAATATTAGACCTATAAAACGCCTAAAAGGGGAAACTGTTTTAAATGATCGTTTACCAGATCATCAAACTTTTTATAAATCAAAACGGCAGTATCCTTATTGGAATTTTCTTTATCGCGATAGTTTTCAAATACCTTGCAGTATTCATCAATAATGTGCTCATTATCTTCTATGGCTTCACTAAGATCAATTCCCATTAAATAGGTGATGGGAAACCAACTCTTTAAACCTAGATCACAACAAGAAGTAACCTTTTCAATATTTTCAAATATTCGAGAGGTCAAAACGCTATCCTCTATTAAATCAATAATGATGTTTTCTTTTTTCGTACTCATTTTATTATTGTGCATGTTCAAGCCTTGTATCATAAGGGCATTGGGTTAATACTTCGGTTTTGGTTTTCTTATCAAATTCATTGAGGAAGAAACGGGCATCGGCACCGTGGTAATATCTTTTCTTTCCTCCTATGGTTGCGATGATCGATGTTTTTCGACTCGGAACTCCTTTTATCTTTTTTCGGTTTGGGTTGGTGGTTCTAATCAGGTTGAATTCATTTCCTAAATCTTTAATCAGGTTGATAATTTCTTTTTCCTTTTGGCTTCGTTTGGCTTGTCTTTTCTCGGATACTTTCAGATTATAGGCTTTATCCCTGCATTTTCTTTGATCGTTGCAATACTTGGAATCGCTTTTCTGACCTGTTATCTCTTTTCCGCAAGTCAAACAATATTTCTTTTTCTCTTTTCCCTCCCTCTGGTCGTGATTATCGCACCGTACAATACGTGGTGTATTCGTAACATCTTTTTGTGCGTTTTCATCTAAGCAGTTCCATTTTTTTAAGGGTTCAAATTCGGTGTATTCGTAACACTTTTTTGTGCGTGCAAATGCTGAAATCTCCAATAAAATCATGCCTTTCAGGATGTTTTTAATGTCCCGTTTTGCGTAGGTTTTTATTAAGTCCTCAAGAAGTTTCTTGTTTCGTTGGCGGTTTGTGTTATTCCTTTGGTCTTTAATCCACCAATCGGGATTTCGTAAGTCCTTAAACTTGCTTTTGTATTTGGTTGGAAGTTTACGGGTAGTCTTGATTTGATTCCATTCAAAAAAGATTGTTTTATCAATGAATTTCAAATACTTATCGCTAATCAGATTGGCAAGCTTTGTTCTATCCAGCAAATCAGATAAACATGTAATTCCGTAGTTTTCAACTGCTCTCATTTTGGTAAACTTGGTTTCAATGCGAAGCATTTCGGATTGTAAACAAGCTTGTTCCATTTTATCGTAGAATTTGTAAGTAACATTTGCGGTTTTAAACTTGCTCCCATAGCCTAACTTTCCGTTAATTTCCATATCAGAACGCTCTATACCACCACAATATAAAATGCTATCCAGAAAGGTTTTAGTATTTATTTTAGACTTGGAAGTATCAAGGTTTAAACCAATTTCAAAACCTCTTAAAATGGCTTTTTCTGGAACCACACCGAACTCTGACAACTGACTAACAGCCTTTTCGAAATCATCAAAAGTGAAGCGATCACCATTGTGTAAGCCATTGTTATAATACTTGTGTATAGATCCTTTTATTTTGACTTTTCCTTTGGGTTCTTTAGTGAACTCCAAGCCATTATAATAAGCTTTACTACTTCCTATCTTCTCACCAGAATCATCACTAGTAAGCGAATTGAAGCGCAGTTTTGGGTGTTTATTCCAAACCTGAGTATCAAAATCAGTAAGCTCTATGATAATTAAGTCAATCAAGGGTGAGAAAAGAGTAAAAAAAGTGGTGAGTTAATTTGCAAAAAAAATGGTGTATGCGTAACACAAATACGTGCGTTTCCATTACTCATTTGAGCAATTTTCGTAAAAAAACAGGCTTGAAAAAACCTGTGTATTCGTAACACTTTTTTTTGTGTTATTAGTTCTGTATAGCTCATTTTTATTGCCAAACAGGAATTTTTATACAATTGGTTTTACTGGACGTAAAGCGTCATCTAGCTCTGAACGTTTAAAGCGGTTTGCATTACCAATTTTATAAACCGTTACAATACCCTGTCCAATCCAATTGTAAAGAGTTTTTCGACATATTCTCAAATAGTCAAGTGTTTCGGCAGTGTTCATATACGGACTTTCAATTTTTGCTTTCATCTGTGTGTGTTTTTGTGTATGTTTGTACATGTTTATAGTTTCAAATAGCAACTATATTAATATTATTTCATTTTGAATGTGTAACACACTGTAAATGTACGTATTTTAAAGTGTTTTTCAATGTGTGATACACGCTTTTACTTTATAAAAACATCTATTTATCATGGAATCATCTATTATTGAAAGGGTTAAAGAGATAAGAAATAAGAATAAAGTTTCTCAAATTGAATTTGCCAACTCATTAGGCGTATCTGCTTCATATATTGCTGGGCTTGAAATGGGGAGGAATAGTTTAAATCAGAAATTTATATTTGCTGTTAAAGAGAAATATAATATTTCGGCTGATTGGCTACTATTTGGAGAACACTCAACAGACAACACCTTAAACATTGACATCTTAAAGCTCGTTATTGCTCTAGATAACTCTAATAGATTCATTGTTCATTCCATGCAAAAATTCATTGAGCAAACACAAAATGGCACAAACGCTGAACTAAAGCAAGATCTTCTAGAAAATGATACTCTCGGATATTACAATCAATTAAAAAACTTAGAAGCAGAAAAGAAAGCGTTATACACTTCAATACTAGAAGAAGCTGTTATGGGTGACAAGTCACATTTTGAAATCACACAAAAAATCCAATATTACACTGATCTCAACATGAAGCTTAATGGTCTAATCAGCGAAACACTAGTTAAAATGGATTCTTTTGAATTTATTGATAATACTTCTATTTTAAAACACCTTAAAAGTTTCAAATAGTCTATTTTGAAACACTAAAAACACATTCAGATTGCCATGCCTTAAGCAAAATATCAGCATGCTCTTTATTATCCAACTTGATATATTTATAAAAGCTTTTCTCGGTGCGGTGTCCTGTTATCTTCATTATGGTAGCCGTTGGGATTCCTTTTTGATAGCTATTTGTAGCAAAAGAACGTCGACCAGCATGAGAACTGACTAACTCATATTTTTTAAATGCTTGATCAACCAATACACCTTTGACATAGGATTTTTGCCTAACGACTTGGTTTATTTTTGCAATCTTGCAAACCTCTTTTAATTGTGCATTGATCTTAGCATTGGACTTAAACTGATAATCGTATTTTTCCAATATTCTTAAAACTTGAGGCAATATTGGAATTGTTACCCGATCACCTGTTTTTGCCTGAACCGTATTTATATAATTCCCTGACACACTACCACGGCTTAAGCTTATTATATCCTGATATCGCAAACCAGTATAACAACCGATGATAAAAATGTCTCTTGAGCGCTCTAAATGCGGTTTATCGGATAAATCTACAGCTAGAATAGCCCTAACTTCCAAATCCGTTAAATAAATATTTTCTGCATCAACCGAAATTCTTTTAAAATGATTGCTTTTAAAACCTTTACTATCAGTTATACCTTGTGCAGTAGCTTCATTCATCAGAGTTTTTAAAGCCTGTATGTATTTGCCTAATGTATTGGGACTATACTGATATTTTTCTTTCAGAAAGGCGAGAAAATTATAATAAAAATCAAGATCTATATTATCAAAATCCAGAGGTTTACCGCAGTAATTTTTGAACTCGCTTAAGTGTTCATGCAACAACCTAAATTTACTGATTGTCGATTTGGCAAGAGGTTTACCTGTTTTGGGATTAATCTTTTTACTTTGCTGATCAGAAAACGACTTAGCAAAACTTAATAAATCGATTCTGGTTTCTTTTTCATTGGATAAAGCTCTTTTGATAAGCTCTCTTACTTCATCCTTTGTTCGGGGCTGATTTTCCAAATAAAACCTTTGAAAACGTTCTTTACTTTCCAATAAATAGCGATTAATATCAACCCTATTGACAATACTGGCAATGTTTTTGATTTGTTGAGCATTAATATTCCAATACTCCTTTTTTAGCTTTATTCCTGTACTAGTCTGAATTTCAACATTAAAATGCTTAATTCGTGCTACGATAGTATTGTTACGTACTTGAAAATTTAAATTCATATCTTGTATTTATGTTTCATAAAAGCATACCCTAATTTGTACCACTTTGTAAAAAGACACCCATTTTGAACTCTTAATACTTTACAAAGATACAATAATTTGCTTTCATTTACACACCATCCACTTTCATACAAACGGTGACAAGACACAAAAAAAGCCTTAAATAGTCTTTCAACTACTTAAGGCTTAGTGCTTTAATCTATTATTAAGAATTATTCTCAATATATTCGGAGTAGCCCCAACAGGACTCGAACCTGTATCTAGTGTTTAGGAAACACTTGTTCTATCCCTTGAACTATGGGGCCAAAAGACATGCAAAAATATTCAAATCTTGCTAATCAACAAAACAATTGCAGAAAGCTTTTAAATAAATAAAAAATAGGTACAGATTATTCCTCTTCCTGAAACAGCTCATGAAGCACCGATAAGGATTTTAAATTGCTAAAACCATCGATTTGAAGAGCGTAAAAGTTCAAAATTGCGCGCAAAAGCACATTCCCATCTTCTTTGCTCATTTTTAAATTTTTAAAAAGATCAATTGAAGTAGAGAATAAAGAATAAAGCTTTCGACTTAAGCATTTTTCAAGACAATGTGCATGTATCCTGTCTTCCTCCACAAAAAAGCCGTTATCCATATCAAAAAATGCTTTTTGATCGGACCAATTGAGCTGAGGGTAAAAACCCAGGAAACGGGTCAGCTTGCTCAAGAAATACAAATGAAATCGTCCAATAGGTTCTTCGGTAAGATCAAGATAACGTATGCTATTGTACAGGAAACCAAACAGTTCCTGATTCCGTTCTTCTTCCCTCAGTACTTTTGAGCATACTTCTGTAAGAAACAGAACCATTGTGCTTTTGTACACATCAAAAACTAAATTGTTTAGATTCTCACAAAGCCGAACCTCTTTTAACGACTGAATATTCTTTCCTTCCCGATGATAAACTTCCATTTCCAAAAGAAAAAACGGACGAAACAGGTTACTTTTCATACTTGATTTTTTGGATCTTCCACCTTTCACCATGTATGACTGACGACCAAACTTTTCGGTATACACCTGAACAATCAAGCTGGTTTCGCCATACTTAATCTGATTCAGAACAATTCCTTTGGTCTTATGAATCATCAGAATTTAATTTAATGAATGAATAGTAATTTAATCACCTTCGATTTAGATCCATCGGAATTGGAACAGAAAATAAGATATACGCCTGTATGAACGCGCGATCCATTGAAGTTTTTCCCATCCCAAATGAACTGTCCTCCGCCCGATTTTCCTTCCATCACCAAATTACCGCTAATATCGGTAATTTTTACCGTCGATTCTGCAATTAAACCGCTTACCACAACATCTCCGTGATAGGTTTCCCGAACAGGATTCGGATAAACATAGAGATTGTTGTACGATTCTGTTCCTGCAGTCACCGCACCTTTATAAGAAACCATTCCCTTATCAGTCACAAAAAAGACTTCTCCTGTTCCTGGGTTTACCGATATTCTCTGAATTGTATTCGAAGGCAAAGGGCTGTTTTCATTTGTAAAATGTACCAATTGTTCATCTCCGTTCTCTGAAATCAGGAAAACGCCGGAATTCGCTGTTCCCAGCCATTTTTGATCGGCTCCGTTCAAAGCAATTGCATTCACACTTTCCGTTCCTAATAAAAACTGAGTAGATCCATCAATGGTAATAATAGGCTGATAGGCATAAAAGTTGCCGGTTCTGAAGATATTACCCGGATTCGAATAAACAGCCACTCCGCTTGAAGTTCCCAACCAAACATCCCCTTTCTCATCTTCAATTAAATCATAAACCTTCGAACTAATTGTTGAATTGTTCTCATCACGAACTAAAAAAGAAGCCACCGCATCATCATCTTGATTGGAAAGGCTCTGATTTTCATTAAAAGCAAAAAGAGATTGCCCGGGAGCATTTAAAACCCATTTGTCTCCATTTTTAAGGCAGACAATTTTTTGCATATCTACCCGATTGGCTAAGGTTGAATAACTTAATGAAGTCCATTCTCCGGCAGGTGAAAGAATTTTTACCGGCGCAGATGAATTGGCATCTAAAATCCAAAGATTGCCATCCGAATCTGAATCCATCCCACTAATCCCTTTCGTGCCAAGAGGCGAATTTTCAAAATTCCAATTAACTTGATATTCATTGTCTTTAAATACAAATATTCCGTCACCCCAGCTGGCTGCGTAAATTAGCGATCGATCTCTTTTATTGTTTGTGAGTCTCAATAAATCAGACTTGTTGCTGAACGTAGGGATATTTTCATTTGAATAATTAGTCCATTTCTGATTTTCGAACAAAAACAATTCGGCTTTCTCTCCGGAACCATCATAAGAAGCTGTTACACCTCCGGCCACTGCCCACGTTTGTTCTGTTGCCGAAAAAATATTGGATATATTGCGACTCAGCGGGCCATCCGGTTTAATTTGATTCGCACTACTCCCAATTATCTCCTGTAATGATTTCTGATAATCAGCAACAAAAGTTCGTCCATCAACAACCAAAGCATCGTGCATTTCAGTAATACCCGAGTACTCCAAAACTTCGTTTTCAATCCCGTTCGAATTAAAAATCCGGATTTTACCGGCTTGAATTACCCATAGGCTATTGTTAATATTTCGAATGGAATAAATACGATCAAGACTTCCGGAAAAGTTAGACCAACTGCCATTGCGGTACCGATACAACTCACTTGCTGTTTCGGACACAAAACGACTTACAATAACATCTCCATCAATAAATTGCAAATGCCCGCATTTTCTTTGGTATTCAGATATACCCTGCTCTTGCTGCCAGTTGTTAAAATCGGCCAAATTACCATAAGACAAATCTGCTTTAAAAATACCCTGATCGGTTGCTGCCCATATTGCAGATGAATTTATTTTGATATCATTAACAACTAACTTTTCACCTCCTGCACCAATAAAATAGGTATCAGCTACTTCCATCTTATCCAAATTAATGACCACTATTCCAAAATCAGTTCCCAAATAAACAAACTCACCATTAGCCGTAATTGAATTGACAGACTTGTTCTCAATCAAGGAAAAATTTTTGATATCCGAAATATTCTGAATGCCTTCATCAGTAATAACATCCAAATTTCCACTTGCATAAGCAACCAAAAGACTTTGAGAACTCTCTTCCCAGCCAATGGCTGAAATTTCAGATTCCGACAAACCTTTCGTTTTGCTGTAAGCTGCTATTTCATTATCGTTTAAAGAATATGAAAACAAACCGGACTCCGTTAAACAATACAAATTTTCACCACCAACAAGCAGTCTTTTTGCCTTTTGATACGGCAAATGTTCCCTCCATTCACCTATCTTTATCTGGCTTTGACCACTTATGCTCAAAAATATAAATAACAAGGTGAAAATGTATCGAACCTGTACTATCATACAACACTTAAATTAGTAGGAAACTGCCCATGAATTCTTAATTGAAATAAAAGAGTCTACTCCTTAATACTTAGCAAATAATCGACTAATTTTCGAACGGCCAAACCTCTGTGACTGATCTTATTTTTCTCTGTCATGTCCATTTCTGCAAACGAAATGCCATATCCGCTTGGCTCAAAAATAGGATCGTAACCAAAACCGTCGATTCCTCGCTCTTTTTCAAGAATATTTCCTTCAACTACACCTTCAAACTGAATCTCCTTACCATCAATTAGCAAAGAAATTACAGTTCTAAATCTTGATTTTCGATTTTCGATTCCTTTAAGATTCTCAAGAACCTTTCTCATGTTGGCTTTAGCATCCTTTTCTTCACCAGCGTATCGTGCAGAATAAACACCTGGTTCATTATTTAATGATTCTATTTCCAATCCCGTATCATCGGCAAAGCAATTCATCTTGAATTTATCGAAGATATAACGGGCTTTTTGACTTGCATTTTCTTCCAGAGTTTCATAATCTTCCGGAATCTCATCATCACAATTAATATCTGCCAGACTTAAAAGTTCAATCTCTTCTCCTAAAAGGTTTTGTAATTCCTTCAGTTTATTTAGGTTGTTGGTTGCAAAAACAAGCTTCATATTAACTTTTTTTATCAATTTAAGGATATAAAAAAACAACGGCCACACAACCGTTGTTCAAATATATAAATTTCAAATTCATGCTTTAATAAAAACTGCCATATTTAGCCAGATCAGTTCTCGGATTGACACACATAACAGGAATATGTGCCGAATTAGCAATTACAAACTGCTCATGTGCTCCCAACATATAATCCTGAAACGATATGTTCTTGGTAGTCATGATTAAAATAATATCTGCATCGATTTTCTTCGCAAAATCCACAGTTTCCATCGCAAAATCATTGCCACCGTCAGCTGTATCAATTTCATAATCAATTCCTCTGTTTTCCAAATACTTTTTAGCAAAAACAAGATTTGCTTTTGTCCTCTGAAGCATCTGACCTTCAGGAATTTTAGGTGTAATAATCCGCATCTTAGCTTTAAAGAATTTACCCAAAAATTCAGCCCAGCTCAATTTCTCCTTATTTTCCTTTTTAAAGTCAACAGGCAATACAACGGATGAATATTTCTTTTGAACAGGAGGAGCCTGAACCACAACAAACGGAACGCGTGACCCGACAATAACCTTCAAAGCCCAACTACCGGTAAGCTTTTGCATGCCTTTAATACCATGGGTACCCATAAGCACCAACATGGAATTCATTTCTTTAGCAATATCATTAATAGATGTAAAAATACTACCCTCACGAACAAGTACCTCAGGACGAACTCCTCTCTCTTTTTCGATTTTCGCAACTGCTTCGGCCATTTTTGAATTGGCTTCATCAAGCTGTGAGTCCTTTTTAACAATGTGAAGTAAAGTAACCGTTGCATCAACATTTTCAGCAAATATCAAAGCGTGTTCCAATGCATACTCTGCGACAGCCGAAAAATCCCACGCCACAAGTATTGATCTCTTAGTGTTTTCCATAGTTTATAGTAAAAGAGGATAGTCGTAAATAGTTTTAACATAACCGTGCTACAATTTAACCATTTTCTACTAAACTAACAAATTTTAACGAAGTCTGATATTATTCCGTATTAATTTCAGCTTAAGACCATTATTTAAAAATTCTTGGCTATTTTTATTACCATTGTTTACCTTGTTTTAATTTGCAACTAATGACCCATGTCCTTAATTAATATTGCATTTTCGTATTCAACCAATTACTCATCGGGATTGCTAATCCATTTAGGAGAAAACTCGTTGAGTTTTATTTCAGAGAACATGATTTTAATAGTTGCTTTGCAACTATTTTTTCTTGCTTTGATGTACTTATGGTATAAATGGAAACTTAAAAAACAGAAAAGAGAGATTGAAAATGAATTTTACGATAAAAATCAAAAGATAATTCTGCAAAAAGACAAAGCAGAAAAACTTCTTTCTAACTTATTACCTCAGCAAACAGCAGAAGAATTACAATCAACCGGAAAAGTAAGCTCCCGAAGATTCCGTATGGTTACCGTTTTGTTCTCGGATATTCATGGATTTACAAAAATTGTTGAACAAATGAATCCGGAAGATCTGATTGATGAGTTGGACAAATTTTTTATGCACTTCGATACAATCGTTGAGAAATTTAATATCGAAAAAATAAAAACAGTTGGTGATGCATACATGTGTGCCGGCGGTATTCCCAATAAAAACAGAACAAACCCTATTGAGGTAATTTTGGCTGCTATGGAAATTCAGCAGTATATGAAAAGTATGAAAATAAACTCTAAAGCAGGTAAAAAAGGCATCTGGGGATTGCGGATAGGAGTTCACACAGGCCCTGTAATTGCAGGAGTTGTTGGCACAAAAAAAGTAAGTTACGATATTTGGGGCGATACCGTAAATACCGCCAGTAGAATGGAGTCTTCGGGATCGGTAAGCGAAATTAATATTTCCGGCATGACCTATATGCTCATCAAAGATTTCTTTATTTGTGAATACAGAGGTAGAATGCCTGTGAAATACAAAGGAAATATTGATATGTACTTTGTTAAAGGATTCAAACCTAACATGTCAAGCGATTTAAAAGGATTAGTTCCAAACCAGCATTTTCAAACTCAATTTCAGATGCTTCGCTATGATGATTTGGAGGAAGCTATTCTTACCAAACTGGAAAATGAGCTCCCCAAGAACCTTTACTATCACAATTTAAAACATACCATTGATGTAATTACCGAAGTTGAAATAATTGGTCGGAAAGAGGGTATTTCCGATGCTGAAATGCTAATAATAAAGACTGCCGCGTTATTTCATGACACAGGTTTTATTCTTTCCTATAATGAACATGAAGATTGCAGCGTAAAAATGGCCCGGCACATACTCCCAAAATATTTCTATTCTGAACAGCAGATAAACGAAATTTCCAATCTAATTATACAAACCAAATTTCCACCGCAGCCTAAAACGAATCTGGAAATGATTATTTGCGACGCTGATTTGGATTATCTGGGCCGCACTGACTTTATTCCTGTTTCGGGCAATCTGTACCGGGAACTAAAAGAGCATGGTAAAATTAAAAGTATTGATGATTGGAACCGTCTTCAGATAAAATTTATTGAAAACCATCAATATTTTACAGAAACAGCCCGCAACATGAGAGATGTAAATAAAATACGTCAGCTCGATAAACTTCGGGAATTGATCTAATTGATTTTTATTTTTTCAGATATACTGATTATAAATTACAACCAACAATACTGTTTTTGTTTTCGATTTCATTGTTTTACCCCTTAAAAGATGTAAATTTAATAGTATGATACTCTTTGAGTATTTCATCAGATAAAACAATTTTTAAAAGGGGAAATAATGATTACAAATCTTGAAGACATTCTTTCTGATAGTGCGAAAAGCATGAAACGATCTGTTATCAGAGAGTTATTAAAATTGACACAAAAACCGGAAATTATCTCTTTTGCCGGAGGACTTCCTGCTCCCAACACCTTTCCTATCGAAGAATTAAAACAAATAAGTAATGAAGTTTTAGAGGAAGATGGAGATGCCGCCTTACAATATGGAGCTACCGAAGGAGAGACAAAACTTCGTGAGATTTTAACTGAAAGATATCAGAAGCAAGGATTAACTATCTCTTTAGATAATCTGGTGATTCTTACCTCTTCGCAACAAGGCCTCGACTTGGCAGGTAAAATTTTTCTGAATCGGGGAGATCAATTTATTTGCGGATTACCTAGCTATTTAGGCGGACTGGGTGCCTTTTCGAGCTATGGAGCCACTCCGGTCGGAATCAAATTCGATGAATTTGGAATGCGTTCCGATTTATTGGAGAAAACGCTGGCAAAAATGCTGGAAAAAGGCGAACTACCAAAGTTTATATATGTAATTCCTGATTTTCAAAATCCTGCGGGTATTACCATGCCCGAGTTCAGAAGACTTGAAATCATTAAGATTGCCAAAAAATACAATATTCTAATTATTGAAGATAGTCCTTACAGAGAACTACGATTCGAAGGCAAAGATCAGAAAATGATGTTCGAGCTTGATAATTCGGGACATGTAATTGCACTTGGCACTTTCTCTAAAATATTCGTTCCCGGATTTAGAATTGGCTGGGTAATCGCTCATGAAGCAATTATCGACAATTTTGTGAAAGCGAAACAATCTACGGATTTGTGCACTTCTCCTTTTGTTCAAAAAATTGCCGCTAAATATCTGGAAAAAGGACTGTTTGATAAGAATTTAAAAACAATAATTGAGATGTATCACCGCAAACGTGATGTTATGCTTGACGCTTTCGAAGAATTTATGCCGAAAGGTGTTACCTGGACAAAACCTGAGGGTGGTTTGTTTCTTTTTCTTAACTTACCGGAAAATATGGATGCACAAGATCTGTTTGAAATTGCCATTCAGAAAAATGTTGCCTTTGTATTGGGATCTGCCTTTCACTGCGATGGCAGTGGGAAGAATACAATGAGAATTAACTTTTCGTATGTTGATGAAGAGCACAGCAGAATTGGTGTACAGCGTTTGGCTGAATCAATTAAAATGCTGATGAATAACAAAGTGAATGCATAACCGTTTGATTTTTCTCGAAAGATTAAACACTTTTTATAATAATTATAAATCCTAAATTCTCACCTTACAATGAGAAAAGAGGGAGTTCTAAATTAGAACTCCCTCTTTATTTTCAATCAAATGGCCAAAAGCCAATCGTATTCTTAAAGTTCAATGATCGTATTCCAATTGTGTTTGTCTTCAACAGTTCCGTACTGAATTCCACGAAGTGTATTGTACAGTTTTAAGCTGGTCTCACCTGCCTCATCACCATAGAAATAGTCAATATTATTATCTGCATCAACAATTTTACGAATTGGAGAAATTACAGCCGCAGTACCACAAGCACCAGCCTCGGTAAAATCGGCTAATTCTTCAACGGTAACTTTTCTACGCTCAACGGTCATTCCCATATCTTCGGCAATCTGACACAAACTTTTGTTTGTGATTGATGGCAGGATAGAATTTGATTTTGGTGTTACGTAAGTGTTGTCCTTTATTCCGAAGAAATTGGCAGGACCACATTCGTCGATATATTTCTTTTCTTTTGCATCCAAAAATAATACAGCAGAAAATCCTTCTTTATGAGCGCGGGTTCCTCCTCTTAAAGAAGAAGCATAATTGCCGCCTACCTTAATCGTTCCTGTTCCTTGTGGAGCTGCACGATCATATTCACGGTAGATTACGTAATCAGTTGGCTTGAATCCTTCTTTAAAATAAGGACCAACCGGCATTACGAATACAGCAAAAGTATATTCAGGAGCTGGATTTACACCTACCTGTGCTCCATTTCCAAAAAGCACCGGACGAATATATAAAGAAGCACCCGATTCGTATGGAGGAATCCATCTCTCGTTTAATTTGATGGTTTTAATAACTGCTTCTTCGAATAAATCGATAGGCATTTCGGCCATCATGATACCATGGGATGAGCTTTGCATACGTTTCGCATTTTCATCGATACGAAACACTCTCACTTTCCCATCAGGACCTTTAAACGCCTTTAAACCTTCGAATGCCTGCTGTCCGTAATGCAAACCGGTAGCTGCAATGTGTACATTTACCTGATCTGAAGAAGAAATTTCCAATTCTCCCCATTTTCCATCACGAAAGTGACAACGAACATTGTAATCGGTTTTAGTATAACCGAAACCAAATTGTTTCCAGTCTATGTTTTCCATCTCAATTAAGAATTTTACGATTAGTAAAGAATATATATTGTGTTTATTGTTTTTAATCTTCTACCGAAAACTCAATCAGGTAACCGTTGTGTTTCCTGATATTAAGAACTTTTCCGTCCTCAAAGATAAGATATTGTCCTTTAATTCCTTTCAAAATTCCCGAGTATTCTTTCTCCTTTTCGAACCCAAAACTAACTATCTTTTCCGGTTGTGAACTCATAGGATAAATCATCTCAAACACCTCATCCTCATCAGAAATATATTGTTGTAACTCTGGATGCAATAAGCCGCCAGCTTTTTTCTTTTCGGACAATAGATCAACATCTTCGCTGTGTTCTAACTTTAACATTGCCCGCCAGTTGGTTTTATCTGAGAAATGGTCTTTTAAAGCGACTTCAATGATACCTGCAATATGACGATTGGGTGTTTTTGCCAATTTAATGGCTTTACTTGCTCCCTGATCCATCCAACGGGTAGGCACCTGCGATTCCCGTGTGACTCCCACTTTCAGATTTCCGGAATAGGCCAGGTATACAAAATGAGGTTGAAGCGCATTTTTTTCAGCCCATTCCATATCGCGGGAAATTCCCAAATAGGAAAGATCCAGCTCCGGACGAAGAATACTTTCATCTGTCTGCGGAAGCGTAGTAAAACAAGAATAGCAATATCCCTGCGAGAAAGATGTCTTCGTTTTCTTTCCACAATGAATACAATTGATCTGTCCTAAATAAGTAAAGCTTAGTTTTTTGCCTACCAAAGGATTCATTTGAACTACATCTTCGCCTATTGGCAACTGATACTCAACGATCTCTTTAAGATCAGTTCTCATTTTTCTGATGTTTCCCTGCTTCTGCATTCAATTCTCTATTTATAAATTCTCCTGAATCACTTTCATCATATGATCTAATTCTTCCTGACTAAAGCCAACTCCCTGCCACACAATTTTTCCCGTTTTATCAACAATAAAGTTACGAGGAATGTACTGACTTGCAAATTTAGCATACACCTCACGTTTAGGATCGGGAGCAATAGGAAATGTAAGGCCTTTTTTCCCGTTGAAAGCTTCCAATTGTTCCTTTGTGTGTTCTCGCCCAATAGAAACCATTGCAAAATTTTCATTTTTAAATTTAGGCCACAACTGACTCTCAACTTCCGGCAGTTCTTTCATGCATGGGCCACACCAGGTAGCAAAAAAGTTAACCAAAACTACCTTGCCTTTTAAATCACTGATAACAAATTCTTTTCCATCCAAAGTAGGAATTGAAAAATTGGGTACCTGATCGCCGGTTTTTACCAGTGATCCCTGATGATCCTGTGCAAAAAGTGTTACTGCGGTAATAATGGCCAATAGAGTAATGAATATTTTTTTCATCTGTTTAATATTATTTTCAATTATTGCAGACTCTTCAAGATACTTTAGACTCTCTACTGAATTAATTCGTTGGTTACCTCTACAATCTTATACAATTTATCCGACCGACGAATCATTGTATCCATTGAAATGGAGAAGCTATCGCCTTTAACGGCTTTTTCGACTGATTTCAGATCAACTCGAATTTCTTTTACAGTTGTTTCAATTACTCCGGTTGTGGGGCCTGTTATCAAAATCTGATCGCCGACCTTTAATTCCTGCGACTCCAATAAGAATTCGGCCACTTTAATCTTGGCAAAGTAATTGGTTCCCTTACCAATCAGCATTTTACGCTTAGTTGCCCGGTTGCCGTACTCCTCACTCCATTCACCAATCTTTTGCCCAAGATAGTAACCATCCCAAAAACCACGGTTAAAAACTGTTGCCAGGTTATTCATCCACTGAACAATTTTATCGCGGGTATAATCACCTTCCAAGTAAGCATCAACCGCCTCGCTATAATTCGAAACTACTGTTTTTACATATTCCGGAGAGCGGGCCCGGCCTTCAAATTTCAAGACACGAACTCCTGCATCGAGCATTTTATTTAGAAAACCAATGGTGCACAGGTCTTTTGGCGACATGATGTATTCATTATCGATCTCCAGCTGATTTCCAGATTCCTTTTCGGTAACCGTATAGGCTTTTCGGCATGTTTGCATGCAGGCACCACGATTTGCCGATGAATTTTTCTCATGCAGACTCAAATAGCATTTTCCTGAAACTGCCATACACAATGCTCCGTGAGCGAACATCTCTATTTGAATCAATTCCCCTTTTGGCCCGCGGATTTCCTCATCAACAATTTGCTTGTAAATAGCGGCTACCTGGTTCAAATTCAATTCACGGGCCAATACTACCACATCAGCAAACTGAGCATAGAACTTTACTGCCTCGATGTTGGTAATGTTGCATTGGGTGGAAATGTGTACTTCCACATCAATTGTGCGGGCATACATGATTGCAGAAACATCGGCAGCAATAATTGCTGTTACGCCACCCTCTTTTGCCGCATCTACAATTTTGTGCATCACTTTAATATCATGATCGAACAAAACAGTATTCACCGTTAGGTACGATTTGATATTGTTCTCCTTACAAATGGAAGCAATATTGTGCAAATCTTCGATGGTAAAGTTGTTCGAAGATCTTGATCTCATATTCAACTGCTCAATGCCAAAATAGATAGAATTGGCTCCTCCCTGTATGGCGGCCATCAATGATTCGTATGAACCAACCGGCGCCATTAATTCAATTTCACTTCTATTCATCTAAAAAATCCCCTTATCTGGAAAAATAAAAAATTCACTATTTAGAATGATTTCTGCTTTTTCAAGGCAAAAACACCTTCTTTCTAATACTCAGCAAAAGTACTCTTTATGAGCCATTCCTGCAAAATAAATAGAACATCAAAATTGTTTTGGTTTAGCAATTAAGGCTGGTTTTCGCGAATCAATTTTATGTATTAAAATAGTATCCATTTTCTAATCCACAAAAAAACCCACTCGCAAGAGTGGGCTCATCTAATAAATTAGGTTCTGTTAAAAATTGAATGCTGTTATTCCAAATCCTATAATCAACAATAGGAATAATGTCTTTTTCATTTTTTTGAAATTACATGAAAACCACTAACGATTCATGAAACCAATCCTTACCTTCATTTATATCGACAAATTTGAAACTCTTTTCTTCCAAACTAATCCGACAAATCTTATCAATACTATCATCATCATTACTTCTAAAGCACACAACCTCATTATTCGCAATTGAGTAAGAGGCATATTCATAATAAAATTTCCCTTGAGGAAAATCAAGAAAAACTTCAGACTTTCCTGTTTCTAAATCAATCTTTAATAAGCTATATTTGTAGTGTTCCCCCTCACTAAGAACAAAAGCTTCATTATTTTCATTCAACATTACTCCATAAAAAAACCCACTGGGTTCAAGTGGAATTTCTTTCGTCTGTTTAGTTGAAAGATCTAAAACCATTAAGTTAGCAGCTCCATCACTTTCTTCTCCAACGACCAAAAGAATTTTATCTGTTCCAATAACTTTACAACTGGAAATAATATCATCTTTCACTTCTAATAACAATTCCTCTTCCCCCGATTGCAAATCATATCTGAATAACTGTGATTTTTTAATCGATTTTTCGTTCACTGAATCCCAATAATTCCAGCTTTTATTTACATATACATTACTCTCATTATCAGTTACAAGATTTACCCACTCTAACTCCATATCTGACTCAAATTCCTGTTCTATAATAGATTTTGTGTCAAGATTAATTCTCAATATTTTATATTTCTTAATATCCATTTCAGGACCTGCAATCAATAAAATTTCGTTGGTGTTTTTAAGGTAAGATAATGAAGAATACATATCTTCTTCCGACCAAGGTAGCTCCAACAAAACACTTTCAACACCTGTTTCCTGATTGATTTCTATAACATTATCGTACTGATTATCATAGTTTGATTTTAATACAAAAACTTTCTCTTCCAAGACTTTAAATACACCAAAATCAATTTTTTTTTCTTCGACTGCTACAGAAAGGATTCCTGTTTTAGCTTCTTTGGGAAGAATAAGCTTAAGCTGAGAAGCTGTCGCTTCTGCAACAGGAATAATCAGGTCATTCAATTTTACCAGGTTTTCTTCTTTTACAGTGCTGAATCCTTCACCTGTAATTATCAACTCATCGCCCGCTTTGGCTTCAGTAACATTAAGTTTTCCAGCTACCAAATCAATTGTATCATCACTATCGGAACAAGAGAGATTAAGTGCTCCTGCCAAGCACATCATTAAAAATAATTTTATTTTCATAAGTTTCTTTTGTAAAAGTTAAAAAGCCTATTCGTTTGAATAGACAATATTTTTCAAAACATTCACGAATGTAAAATATTTTACTTAACATTAGCAACTTAACAAGCCGAAATAATACTGTTTATAATAAATTTAAGAAATGATAAACATTACAATGCAGACACAACTATCTATTTAACAGGGAAATAGCTTCATCGTAGGAATGGGGAAGTTTTTTATTCAGGACTTTTCCATTTTTGTCAACCAGAAAGAATACCGGAATGGCCCGGGTAAATATCTCATCGTTCGGAAAAGTTTTCTCCAACAGAAACTGAATGCCTAAATTTTGAAATATGCCTTTATCGGGGCCTGTAAAATCGAGAAAATAGGAGTTTACCTGCAACGCATTATTTGAGACCAGAGAATCGACTTCTGCTTTATTTTTACTTGCTGCAATTAGTAGTATTTGATATTCGGAAGCATCAATAGTTTCTTGGAGCCGGGGAAGAGTTTCAGCCAAAGTCTTGCGGCAGCCACTGCACCAGGTGGTCCAAACATATACCAGGGTTTTATCCTTTTGGGAGATAAGATGAGTCAATTTCCCGGAATCAATCATCCTCCCTTTTTCGGCAGAATTTGAGCAGGAAAGTGTTGCAAATAATAGGCTGATAGCTAGTAAGTATCTCATGGAAGGTATTTTTATACCGTAGAAGATACAAATTTTATTATTCTCTCTTTATAATACCTTACGATAGCCTGAGCAGCTCTGAACCTTTTGGCTTATCAAAAATCCAATGCATAAATTTCCATACAATTACTAAAAATGAAGAATTTTATGACTTTGCTGCAAGCTCATTTTACATCACTATAAAAAGAAATTGCATCTTTCATTCATTCACTTATATTTGCTTAAATTTTAAAAACCAAAATTATGATTTCAGCTAACGCATACTTTAATGAAACTGTAAAATCGTTAGGTTACACAACTGCATCAGGAAAATCAACTGTTGGAGTTATGGAAGAAGGCGACTATGAATTTGGCACTTCGATGCACGAAACAATGACTGTTATTGAAGGTGAATTAATTGTATTACTTCCTAATGAAACAGAATGGAAATCGTACAAATCGGGTGAAACTTTTGAAGTTGAAGCAAATGCTTCCTTTCAAGTAAAATCGGTTGGACAAACTTCCTACTTGTGCCGGTATAAATAATCAATTTGCCGTGAAATTGGATTAACTTTTACTCAATCTTAAAAGTTAATCCAATTTGAAACGCATATTCCTTTTTATTTCAGTTACATTCCGGCTGCTTGTTAACATTTCAAGTAAATGGAAAGCCACATCGAGGCTTGTTGCCGGGCCTGTTGATGTAATGATGTTATTGTCTACAACCAACTGTTTTTCCTGAACCAAGGCTCCGAACCGGGCTAATTGCCTGCGTCTGGCACCTTCGTTTAAATCCCATGTTGTTGCTTTTCTATTTTTCAGAATTCCCGATTTTCCAATAGGCAGAGCAGCTACACAAATCGAGGCAATTGGCTTCCCTTTTTTATCAAATTCCCGAATTAAGCTAAGAAAACGTTCATCGTAAGCATCCTCAAAAAAACCAGCATCTCCAGCTCCTCCAGGAATAGCTAAAGCATCGAAATCATCCACATTTATTTGACCGAAAGGAATTTCAGGCTGTACAATCAAATTCCAATAACATTTTAGTACGGGACGCAAGCCTGTTGTGAGCATATCCACTTGTTCGAAACCACACTCCCTGCTCCAACCAAATACATCGGTAAAAGCACTGGCCTCGTAAGCTTCAAATCCTTGAGCCAAAAATAGGAGAACTTTTTTATTCATTGCTTATCAAATTATTTTGCTTTTATTTTTTAGTTTTTCTCTTTTTTTAATACAATATCAAGCAGTACATATTTAACAGAATATGATTCAGCTTGAGTTACTTTCTTTACTCTAATCTCATATTCCCATCCAGATTCATAATTGAAGTCTTCAATATCAACAAGTGCCATCCAACTATCCTTTCCTACCTCTTTTACACGTAGTGCGTCATAAATATTAGGAGCCGATTCATCTTCGGCCTCATATTCTTTTCGATATCTGGGTATAAACTTAATCGTCTCCGATGCTACAAAGAGTGTCATCTCTTCCTCTTTATCCTCAGTTATCACTTTTTCTTTTAACAGCAATTCACTTAGAATATATTTAATATCTGAAGCATCCTGAGGCGGTTCTGACATCCATATTTTTTTTGCCTTAAAGGTGTACCTATAACCCCTTTCATAATTAAAATCAACTAATCCTTCAACTAAAATGTTAGTCAAGTTGCGAATTTTCTCATTATCACTTTCAGAAAATAATAAAGGCTCAGTCAGATAAGTACTCAATATAGCTCCACCAAAACCAGTCTCTTCATAAATTGTAAATACAACCTCTTTCTCTCTGTCTTGTTCCTCTTTAGTAGCACAATTAATAAGCGTAATTGAAATAATAAATCCAAGTAATAAATTTAGTTTTTTCATTTTCTTAATTTTTATTATCGGTTAATATGCCTATTAGATGTTTACCAAGCTAAAGAGTTGCGTGTGGTCCGGTCGCAATTTCGCTTTGTGCTAAACTTTTTTTCTGAATTGTATTACTTTGTGGTTAAAATTTTAATTCAAAAAAAGGGGTGCGCAAATGCACTCCCCAATTAATCAGTCTTCAACTATTTTTCTATTTCAATTGATTTAAGAAATCGGTAACAGCTTTCCAATACTCTTCTCCGCCTTGCTGATTTTTCCACAAAGCACGGGAACCATGATGCCCGGCTCCTTCAGGAATAAACTGAACCTGTTTTCCAAGTAATTTATGCTTTGCGAGCAAATCGGTCACACTCTTGGCCTCGCTGTTCGAACTGGTTAGAAACATGGGCTTTGCAAAATTTTCTAATTTATCGACTAATGACCCTTTGGTTCCGGCCAGATAATTACCCGGACTAAAAGAGATTACTGCACTTACATCTTCCCGATCGGCAGCGATATACAATGCCAACGTTGAGGAATAGGAAGATCCCCACAAGATTACTTTCGAGGTGTATTCCTGAGTCAAATAATCGATAGCTGCAACAATGTCTGCTTCAGCATCCAGATAATCGACTCCTTTTGCCGCTTTAAGAGCTCTTAAATAGGTTTCGTTCTGAGTGTTACCAATTGGCCCGCCCGAACGCTGATCAATCGCCAGGCAGTTAAAACCCATCTCGTTTAATCGTTCGGCAACACCGGCATATTCAAATTTGTTGAATCGGGCCTGATGGCAAAGTAAAATAAACGGAGATGTCTCATCAATCTGATACAAGTGAGCGCTAATCATCAATGAATCCAAAGATTCAAACTCAACCAATTCAGGATATCCGGCTTGTTCCTGTATTTCGGAAACGGGTGTTTCAGCTTTTTTAGAAGCCGGATTGCATGATGCCAATACCAAGCTTAAAGCGAACAGTAGTAAGAGAATATTTTTCATCAATATTAAGTCTAGTGTTTTTACTAATAGATGATTAAATATAGGAATACCCTGATTGAAAATCAACGGGCATTCTTTTTCCGATTGTATTCATCTTCGTTCAATTGATTTCCGTTTTTACAAATTGGACAGTAGTGAATGTATCGCGTTTTTATTGGAAATACCGATATAAAGAACAAACTGGCATAAGTGGCATTCTTTTCCAATATCCATTTTGTTGTATTGTTGCAATGATAACAATGCTCTTGATTATGGCATTGCTGCTGTTCTATTGTTTTATCGTTGGCTCCGAAAATGAAGATCATGTGTCTTTGTGTTCTTTGTGATGATTTTTATGTCTTTCTTAATATCCCTAGCTTTCCTTTAAGGTAAACTCCTTATCCAAATCAATATCCTTCAAAAATGTCTCTTGCTGACTCGATGAAACTGAATTTCGGTAGTCCTGTAAAATAGATTTTAGTTCTACATATGTCTCGGTCTCCAAAACAGGAATCTTATCAGATCCTGTATTCTCCAAAATATCAATCACTTTATTTACCGACATGGTATTAATATCAAAAGCCGGATGGTATGCTATTTGTTTGTCTGTATCGGTTACTAATTCTGCTACCAATCGGGCATTTATCAAATCGAAAAGAATTTCCCGTACCAAACGGATAGGCATCTGTAATCGATGAGAAATATCCTGCGAAAGCATTGGCACCTGATCCTTTTTAAAATTATGGATAATTAAATGCAGAACATATATACTTAACAAGCGTTTGTAATCGTATGCTATTTCGGAGGTTTCTGTTTCGTACTCGTAATTTTCAACATTCTGCTCAGCAAACGAAATTTCTGCGCCCAACAAAACCACCAACCAACTCATCTGCAACCACATTAAAAATAGCGGCAAGGCGGCAAAACTACCGTAAACAGCATTATAGGTTGTAACCATCCCCTGAAACTCGATGTACAAAACCTGAAATAGTTGATAAATTGTACCGGCAATAACTCCCGCCAGCAATCCCGACTTAAATTTCACATGCGTATTCGGCATAAAAGTGTACAGCATGGTAAATAGGATCCATACCAAAAAATAAGGAGTTAAATTAATCAGAAAACTAAGATATGGCCCAACTGCCTCCATTAAAGTATTGCCTTGGGTTACCTGTTTAATCATGGTTTTTAAGAAAACTGTTGCTCCACTGGAGCCAATTAGTAAAATGGGTGCAAAAATCATGATCGCAGTGTAATCACTGAACCTGCGCCCCCAGGTTCTCCCCTTCTTTATTCGCCAAACATCGTTAAACGATTCCTCGATATTGGTTAAAACCTTTAATACCGACCAAAACAAGATGACAAATCCCAATCCCGCTACCAATGATCCTTTTGTATTGATCAGCATCTTGTTCGCAAACTCAATCAGCCAGTTCAAAACTTCTTCCTGACCGGAAAGATTCGCTATCAGCTCCTTCTCTAGCTTCTGTTCCAAATCGAATCCTTTGGCAATTCCAAAACCCATAGCCAAAACAGGCACCACTGATAAAATGGAATAAAAAGTTAAGGCAGATGCCCGCAATTGACATTTGTCTTCGTAAAAACCTTTAATAGCCAAAAGGTAAATTCGTAATTGCCGAATTAAAAAATAACGAGGTCCGGACAATTCTTTTAAGCGCATGTTCCATACTCCACGACTCAAAAAATTCATTACGATATCGAAATAATTACGAAGACTCTTCATTTCTTGCTTTTTATTAACTGATTTATGAGTTCGAATTTACATAAAAGGCAAAGATTTACCAATAATTTCAAAATCCTGCCATCTGATTGATTCAAAAAAAGCAAAAAATCTTTTTCTATTAAGAAATCATCTTCCCTTTTTTTAAGTTTGTAAGAACTAAGCTTACTTCTTATCTCTCATCATGAAAAAAGAAATTCTAATTATTGAAGATGACCTTTCCTTGCAAAAAATCTTAGCTGATTATCTTTCAGGTTGTGGATTTCAATGTACTTGTGTGGAGCTGATTAAGGATGGCAAATCTCTTTTCGATAAAAAGTTTTTCCATATTGTACTTCTTGATTTGGGACTTCCCGATGGTGAAGGATTGGATTGCATCTCTTTTATCAAATCAATTTGGTCCGATACAGGTGTGATCATCATTTCAGCCCGCGATAAGCTGGAAGACCGGGTTGATGGTCTAAATTTAGGTGCTGATGACTACTTAGTTAAACCATTTCATCTTTCAGAACTCAATGCAAGAATCAATGCGCTTTTGCGCAGAAACTTCCAAGCAGAAAATCAGCTGTTAAGCTTTGGCGAATTGGAAATTGATACTCGTTCCAATCAAGTGAAAATTAGGAACGAACAAGTAGATTTTAGCCGAAAAGAATTTGATTTGCTCCTGTATTTTATCGAAAACAAAAATAGAGTTCTTACTAAAGAGAGCTTGTTTGAACATGTGTGGGGCGAAAACCCGGTTTTTATGGATAACTCCGATTTTATTTACACGCACATCAACCGACTCCGGAAAAAAATCAAAAATTATACCGGAGAAAATTACATTAAAACTGTTCATGGCTTTGGCTATAAATTAGATAACCGCTAAAAAATGAAACTCTTAACTAAAATAAACAGATCCTATTTCAAATATGGTATTCTGGTATTTCTAATAGCTGATTTTGTTATCATTGCAATGAGCAATTACTTTTTAAAAGAAGAAATTGACCAGCAATTGCGTCTTGAAGCAACAGAAATTTTTGAAGTGCTAAAGGAAAAAGGAAAATTTCAGAGCATTTATCCTACGGATATAGTTACTCCCATTTCTTCCTCTGAAATTAGAGCTAATAGTAAGAAGGACACATTGATTTTGGACTTGTACCAGAATGAACTAACTCCCTATAGAGAATTCACAAGCTATCAATCCATTAATGAAAAACATTATCGAATTACAACACGGCAAATGCTGATGGAGTTCGATGACATTCTCACAATCTTCACCACCCTTATATCCAGTGTATTATTTTTAATTTTCATTGGCTTACTGCTGTTTACACATAGGTTGAATACCTCCCTTTGGAAAATTTTTAATGACAATGTTGAGAAAATAAAATTTTATTCCTTAACCCCTCCATCAAAATTGGAATTGACAGCTACCGGAATTGATGAATTTGACGCTTTAAACCAAGTGCTTTCGATGATGTCGAGCCGTTTGGAAAAGGATTACACAGCAACTAAGGAATTCTCCGCCAATGCTGCCCACGAATTTCAGACTCCTCTTGCTGTTATCCGAAATAAATGCGAAAACTTATTTTCAGACTCAAATTTAAATGAGAACACAATCAAAACAATACGGGAAATATACCTTTCTACAGATAAACTTTCAGGCATTACCAAAGCACTGCTCCTGCTTGCAAAAATTGACCACGGACAATTCAATGAGAGAGATCATGTTTCTTTGAATCAAATTTTCAACTATTGGATGAGTTCATTTCAGGATGTAATACAAGATAGAAACTTACTGGTTACGATTTCTGCTGCGGACAATTGCCAATTGCTAATGGACAAAAGGTTAGCGAACCTTTTGATCCAAAATATTTTTGTAAATGCCATAAAACACAGTAAGAATGGTGAAGAAATATCGATTTATCTAGCTAAAGATTATTTTACAATCACCAATTCAGGCGAACAAGCCATTAACCAACCCGAGATGATCTTTAATCGGTTTTACACGGAAAGCCAAAATATTGGATCAACAGGAATTGGTTTGGCTATTGTGAAAAAAATAGCAGACCATTACAAAATTAATATCGATTATTCATTTAAGGATTTTAAACACTTATTTACATTCAAATTACAGAATTGTTAGCTTTTTGTTAGAATCAGGTTGTTTTTTTGACTCGTATTAATTTAATAAAATATGAAGTTCAAAAATATCCTGCGTAGTCGATTTGGTGGTCTTGTACTGTTTGGTTTTATTTTCCTTGCCATTTCTTTTCTGATCCGAACAATTCTTTTAATTACTGATTTCCAGAATGTAGATCTAAACTTTATTCGGTTTGTTCAAATTTACAGCATAGGCTTATTTTACGATCTGGTTGCCATTTCCTATTTTATCATTCCTTTTACATTCTATTTGCTTTTAATTCCTGATAAAATATTTAACTCCAAAATCCATCGCTGGATTTCTTATGTATTTTTTATTGTAACTATTGGAATTCTTGTTTTTTCGGGAATTGGAGAATGGTTTTTTTGGGAAGAATTTAGCGTGCGATACAACTTTATTGCTGTTGACTATCTGGTTTACACCCACGAAGTTATTTCCAATATTCGGGAGTCCTATCCAATGCCTGCTATTCTATTAGGTATGTTATTGGTTTCAGGAGGAATTTTTGCTCTTGTTAAAAAGAATTTCGACCATAGTGTCAATTCAGAATCCCGATTCGTTAAACGTCTTACTACATGTGTTATTTTGTGGATGTTCCCACTTGCAGCATTCTACACAATCAATAAAAGCTCAGCAGAAATTACCGAAAACACTTATTCCAATGAGTTGGCTCACAATGGAATCTATCAAATTTTCTCGGCCTTTCGAAACAACGAACTGAATTACAATTCCTTTTATCAATCAATCGATGATAAAGAGGCTTTTACAAACCTTCGAAAGTTGATAAAAACCTCAAACAGTGAATTTACAAGTGAGAATATTTTTGATGTAAGCCGAAAAATTACTTATCCGGGCGAAGATCAGAAGTACAATGTAATGCTGATCACCGTTGAAAGTTTGAGTGGTTCTTTTTTCACCCGATTCGGAGGAAAAGACAATATTACACCCAACATGGATACAATTGCTCAGAAATCGCTTTTTTTCACCAATTTTTACGCAACAGGTACACGTACAGTTCGTGGAATGGAAGCACTGACTCTCTCCTTACCGCCAACACCGGGGTTTTCGATTGTTAAACGTCCAAAAAACGAAGGCATGTTTACCCTTGGAAATATATTAAGCTCAAAAGGTTATAACTCAAACTTTATTTATGCCGGAAACGGTTATTTTGATAATATGAACTATTTCTTTGGAAACAACGGATACAATGTTGTTGATCGAAAAAACTTCCTGGACAGTGAAATTACATTTGAAAATGCCTGGGGTGTTTGCGACGAAGACCTGTTTGCGAAAGCATGTCAGGTGGCCGACAGTAGTTATAAGGCAGGAAAACCTTTTCATAATTTTATCATGACAACATCCAATCATCGTCCATATACGTATCCTGATTCAAAAATTGATATTCCATCACATACAGGAAGAAACGGTGCTGTTAAGTATACTGACTTTGCCATTGCTAAATTTCTTCGCGAAGCAAAAAATCACGAATGGTTCAAGAAAACTATTTTTGTGATTGTTGCAGACCATTGTGCTTCAAGTGCAGGAAAAACATCTCTTCCGGTAAATAAATATCACATTCCGCTTATTATTTACGCTCCAAATATTATTCAGCCATCCGAAAACAATACACTGGCCTCTCAAATTGATTTTGCTCCGACTATTCTGGGGCTTTTAAATATGGATTACACCTCCAAATTTTTTGGCAAAGATATTCTTTTAGAAAACCCAAACCGGGCATTAATCGGCACTTATCAGAAAATTGGTTTGTTACAAAACGATCAGCTAATCGTTCAATTGCCTGTAAAACGAACCGAATCCTTTAAAATATCCGGAGAAGAACAAGACGCGGAACAAATTAATCCGACCGAATTAAAGGATGCAATTACTTACTATCAAACAGCCAGTTATCTTTTTCACAATAAAAAATATTCTTTTAAAGACTAAAAAACCTTATACACAAAATTGGCGTTGTTCTGCAAAACTAATTTTGAAACACCTTAAAAAGGCTAAATAAAAATGAATGGATTCCCTAATAATACAACCTCTGTGGTTGTATTATCAGCTCCTAAATTTAAGAATGTCCCGTTTCCTCTTTTTAAGTCTCGGCAAAAATTTCACTTTTACAAGTAAAGAAACCATCCCGTCCTGTTATATTTTTACTTATTTCAATCAAAAAGTACACATTCAATTCATATCTTTGAAAAATTTATATTTAGAAAAAGTGTATTATTTGTATTGTTATTTGTTTGGCAATGCTTATAACCACTACCAATTCGTTAAACCAAACTTAATGAGCCAGCAAGAAAAAGAATTCGAATTAACGATCATTGTTCCCGTTTTTAACGAGGAAGATAACATGCAGCGTGTAAAAGAGGAATTTACAGCCTATTTTGCCAGTTCAAAATATGCCTCAAAAGTACTTTTTGTGAACGATGGTTCATCTGATGGAAGTCAAAAAATGATTGAGGAGATTTGTAAGATTTCTGATCGTTTTTCTTATTTGGAATTGAATAAAAATCATGGTTTAAGTGCCGCCATTAAAGCTGGTTTTGATAACACAACAACACCATTTGTTGGCTACATCGATTCGGATCTTCAAACAACACCTTTCGACTTTGATTTGTTGATGGAACATCGAAATGAATTTGCTTTGGTAACCGGTGTTCGTCAAAACCGCAAAGACAGCTTTGTAAAAAACATGAGCTCAAAAATTGCAAATGGATTTCGCCGTTACATGACTAAGGATACCGCTGAAGATACTGGTTGCCCCTTAAAAATAATGAAAACAGAATACGCTAAAAAAATGCCTTTCTTTACAGGAATGCACCGTTTTATACCAGCCTTAATCATGCTGCAGGAAGGTGAAATAAAACAAATTCCGGTACGTCATTTCCCACGGATTGCGGGCGAAGCCAAATACCATCTTTTCAACCGTTTGGTTGGCCCTTTTAAAGATTGTTTCGCTTATCGCTGGATGAAAAAACGTTACATTAATTACGAAGTTATTTCTCGTAACTAATGGATAGCATTTATATTTACGCCATTGGTTTTTTTGCACAAGCTCTGTTTTCAGCACGGTTAATTGTGCAGTGGGTGAAATCTGAAAAAGCCGGAAAAGCCTTATCCCCGGTATTATTTTGGCAAATCAGTATTTTAGCTTCGTGGATGCTGTTTATTTACGGCTTGCTGCGCGATGATTTTGCCATTATTATGGGACAGGTGATTGCTTATTCCATTTACATCCGAAATCTGCACATTCAGAACAATTGGAAAACCTTGCCAATGTTAACGAGGCTAATTGCCATAATAACTCCTGTTGTTGTTTTATCCTTCATGCTTAAAAACTGGGGATATCACTACCAGCAATTATTTAAGAACGATGATATTCCAACTCTTCTTTTAATTTGGGGTGTGGCAGGACAAATTACCTTTACTTTCCATTTTGTTTACCAATGGATCTACTCTGAACGCAAAGGAGAATCGGTACTTCCTATGGGCTTTTGGGTGATCAGCATCATCGGATCCATCATGATCTTATCCTATGCTCTTTACCGAAAAGATCCTGTTCTTTTTCTTGGTCAGGGTTTTGGGATGTTGGTTTACTGCAGAAACATAGTACTTATTCGAAAACAATCTCACAAGTTAAATCACTAAACTCAGATTAAAATGATTCAACGATATCTGTTTGAGAACAAAACTTCTGTTCATATTTTATTTTTATTAGTGGTTTGCTACTTTGCATTCTTCTTTGCCAACAGTAGTTTTTTTGTGAATATCATGGAAGCACGAAACTTTGTGACTGCCCGTGAAATGATTGAAAAAGGAAATTGGCTGGTGCCTACAATGAATGGCGAATTACGATTGGCTAAACCACCTCTTCCAACATGGATTACAGCAGTATTTGGAAGCTGGTTTGGAATCGAAAATATAAGCATGCTTCGATTTCCTGCTGCAATGGTTAGCTCCATCATGGTGATTTTGATGTATTTTTTCACTATCTCATTAAATAAAAACAGAATAGCCGCTTTGTGCAATAGTCTTGTCTTGGCATCAAGTTTCTATATCGTGTATATGGGAAGAACAGGAACCTGGGATATTTACTGTCATAGTTTTATGCTTGGTGCTATTCTCTTTTTACACAAAGCCTGGAAAACTGAAGATAAAAATTGGGGGTTATTTGCAGCAGCAGGTATCTTTTGGGGTTTATCTTTCTTAAGTAAAGGACCTGTCGCATTTTTTGCCGTTCTAATTCCATTTTTAATCGCCTATTCGTGGGTATACAAAGGAAAAGTAATTCTACAAAAATGGCAGCCGCTTTTATTAGCCATTGGAATATTTATTGTGATCAGCTTTTGGTGGCCTGCTTTTATCTCTCTGGTTCACGCTGATGAAGCTGCCGCAATTGCTAAGCTGGAATCCGGTTCCTGGATGAACCGCCATGTCCGTCCGTTTTATTACTATTGGAATTTCCCTATTCAATCAGGAATCTGGACATTAATTATTTTCTCTGCATTGATTTTTCCTTATGCCTTTAAACGATTCGAAGCAAAAAAAGAATACAAATTTGCACTGATCTGGACCATCACGTCTGTTGTCTTACTTTCTTTAATTCCGGAAAAAAAAGACAGGTACCTGCTTCCAGTATTGATCCCAAGTGCTTTATTGGCTGGTCAATTGATTCAACACTTATTTCAGGTTTTCAAAAACGAAACGGCCGACAAATGGGATAAGCTCATTTGGGGAGCTAACCTCTGGTTAATTGCCATTGTTGCTCTTGTAATGCCTGTTGGAGTTTTCATCTTTTTCTATCAGGATCAACAAATATCCTTGCTGACATTTATTCTCTTTTCTCTTCTTTCCGAAGGAATCTTTCTGTTATTGCTGATGGCATGGAAAAACAAAAACATTCTAAACTTTGTTTTTGGAATGATTTGTCTGATGGCAATTACTGAAGTGTTTATAATTCCAAACACCAGTAACTTACAAAACCGAAATCATAAATTTAAAAATATCCGTGAAGCCCGAAACATAGAATCAATAAAAGACTTAAATCTATACAGTATTGGGAAAGAGGAATTTAGAATTGAATTGGTTTGGGAAATAGGACGAGAAGTAAAGTCGTGGAATACCGAAGAATTGAATGAATTTCCTAAAGAAAAATCATTTGTTGTCTTCTCCTCTGAAAATCCAAAGGAATTGTTCTCCGACTTACAACTTCAAAATATGGAGTTTGAAACATTAGATTATTACGACTACAATCGTCAACCCAAAGGAAACAAACGGTACTTTCAAAAGTACATGACTCTTATTAAGGTCCTTCAATAAATACTATTAGTTAAAAAAACCTAAGATTTCAGGCGAAAAAAGCCATCTTTCATGATTATAGAATAGCTTTGTTTTTACTTGTAAGTTAATTCTTCAATTGTTGAAGATCATTGATCTGTATTTATCCAATTTTGATCCACACTTTTGAATCAAAATAAAAAACAAGTCAGAAGTATATGCAAACTGTAGAGAATAAATTAAAAAGAACCATTCTTGTAACCGGATGTGCTGGTTTTATTGGGTCTCATCTTTCAGAAAAATTACTATTACTGGGATATAAGGTTATTGGCATCGATAATTTCGACACTTTTTATCCGAAAAAAGTGAAAGAAGAAAATTTAAACGCTTTTCTTCAAAATTCCTCTTTTGCATTTTACGAACTGGATTTACGGATTGATTCGAGTCTGGATCGTATCGAAGATCGGATTGATTTGGTGGTGCATTTGGCAGGTAAAGCAGGAGTCCGACCTTCCATTGAAGATCCGCAGGGATACATCGACAGCAACATTACAGCGACCAGAAACGTATTGGATTTTATGAGAAAAAAGGGAATTAAAAAGCTGGCTTTTGCTTCCTCCTCATCGGTTTACGGCAACAACAAAGAGGTTCCTTTTTCGGAAAATCACAATGTTGACCGGGCCATTTCGCCTTATGCTTTTTCCAAAAAATCCTGCGAAGTTTTAAACCACAGCTACCATCATTTGTACGATTTGGATATCATTAACATGAGATTTTTCACTGTTTTTGGTCCTCGTCAGCGTCCCGATTTAGCCATTCATAAATTTCTGAAATTGTTCCGAAATGAACAGCCGATTCCAATGTTTGGAGATGGTTCAACGGCAAGAGATTATACTTTCGTTGATGATACTGTGGAAGGAATTGTAAAAAGCTGCAGCTATCTATTCAATCACGAACAGGTTTTTGAAACCATAAACCTGGGCAACAGCTACCCTATACTTCTTCGCGACATGATTGCGATTATCGCAAAAAATGCGAAATGTGAACCGCAAATCAATCATCTGCCAATGCAGGCAGGAGATGTTGAACAAACTTATGCTGACATTTCCCGTGCAAAAGAACTGATTGACTACAATCCACAAGTTAGTTTCGAAGAAGGAATTAAACGTTTTATAACTTGGTTCGACAATCAATAAGAATCATCTATATTGAGTTAAAACATAAAAAAGAGACTCCAAATCAATTGAAGTCTCTTTTCATATTTTTTCTGATTCACAATCAGAATTATAACATTCCTTTTATTTCATCTTCGAAATCTTCAGGAGCAACATTTGGTTCAATTCGTTTTACCACTTTTCCATTTCTATCGATAATAAATTTGGTGAAATTCCATTTGATCCCGTTTCCTTCATAAATCTCAGGAAATTTTTCACTGATAAATCCCTTGAATTTTTGTCCCGATTCTGAATCATCAAAACCTAAAAACGGTTTTTCTTCAGTCAGCATTTTATAAAGAGGATGAGCATTTTCCCCACGAACTTCAATTTTCTCGAACATTGGAAAGCTTACGCCATAGTTTTTCTCACAAAAAGCAGCAATTTCTTCCGATGTTCCAGGCTCTTGTTCCAGAAACTGATTGCTCGGAAATCCTAAAATTACGAATCCCTGGTCTTTGTATTTCTGATACATTGCTTCCAAACCTTTGTATTGTGGCGTTAAACCGCATTTACTTGCCGTATTAACAACCAAAACAACTTTTCCTTTATACTGATTCAAATCAACTTCCTCACCAGTTAAAGAGGCTATTTTAAAGCCATACAATCCTTCTTTCATACATTTCTCTTTTTTACAACAGTCTTTTTTACAATCTTTCTTTGTCTCTGTTTGTGCTATTGTCTGATAAGACATCAAACCTACAGCAAATATTAGCAGTAAGGCAATTTTTTTCATTTCGACTATTTTTATCGTTTGTGTTTGTTTTGCATTTCGAAAAAATCCATTCCAATTTGTATCGCATGCGATACAAATATATGCTTTTATTTTTAATTGTTTTAAATAAGCGTGTTAAATATCTGTTAACTGATTAAAATAATTCAAGCCATCCGTTGAATCACTTCTTTGGCCACCCATTCCGGAGTAATATCTACCATACATTGCTGGTAAACCTTTTGTTTGCACTTCCCTGAGCCATCTTTTGTGCATGGCCGGCATTTCATATCCACTTCGAGGGTTTTGATTTGTTCTCCCGTGGTAAATCCAAATGCAGTTGGCCCCATTAAAGATAAAGCAGGAATACCAAACTTATCTGCAGCATGCAAAAAACCAGTATCACCGGAAATTACCAAGTTCGATTTCTGAACCAAATAACAGGATTCCAGTAAATTGGTTTTTCCGCTAAGGTTCAGAACTCTTTCTTTTGCTGCAGCCTCAATCTCTTCACAAAAAACGTCATCAGGTCCGGCTAAAATTACAAAATGATAATCCGGCAATTGCTGCACCAACTTTTGCCAATGAGAGACAGGCCAACGTTTCATCATCCAGGCTGCAGAAGGAACCAAAGTGACCAATTTGGATGGTTCCCCCTTTAAATTTGAAAAAACCTTATCCTCCATTTTCATCTTTAACTCCTCAGGAAAATACCAATTGGCATTGACTTTTGAATAATCGGTTAAGCCCCATTTCTCAAGAGGTTTTCGGTACGAAAGCATTCCTTTAAAAGGCATTGGAAAACGATCAATACCTAACTTAAATAACAAAATTCTTTTGATTCGATCTTTGCTTCGCATAGTATACTTAGATCCAATACCAAACCAACGTTTCCATCTCGGCACCAATACTGTTTTCAGCACAATCGACCGAATATTGCTGTGAGCATCATAAACGAAATCAAATTTTTCCTTTTTAAGCTCTTTTGCCTGCTTTATAAGACCTTTAAATCCCTGTCCTCTATCAAATCCCCAAACTTTGCAGATACGCTGATCCATCGCTAAAAAGGAAGACATGTCTTTTCTTGCAATCCAATGAATCTCAGCATCCGGATAATGGTTTAAAATACCATCCACAGTTGTCATACACTGAATAATATCACCTATGGAAGAGAAACGAATAATCAGGAATTTTTTAGGCATTTTTTCTAGTATCTGGTACGGAGTAAATAGACTATTTACAGCTTTTGTTTAAACAATTATAGTCACAAAAATAGCAAGAGTAGTTAGGAAATCCACAATGTTGACAATAAATAAAGAGACTTTAGAAATTCTAAAGTCTCTTTATATAAATTGTATAAAATATAAGTACTGATTACTATTGTACTATATATTGCTTTAAATTTTCTCTAGTTATCTGCCAATACTGAAATTACATTTTTCTTACATTCAACAATACCTCCGTTGACTTCAAAGAAAATTTCAACACCTCCAACAGGTTTTAGTTTAATCGTTCCTTTCTCCAGACTAGAAACAATTGGAGCATGGTTTTTCAATATTTCAAAAGATCCGTTTTTTCCTGGTAGCTGAACCAATTCAACTTCTCCGGAATACAGACACTTCTCAGGCGTAACAATTTCCAAATGCATAATTAAAAATTCTAAATTACAAGCACTTACACTTCAAGTATTTTAGGTGTCTTTTTATTCTTTTTCAGATTCTGCCAACAATTTTTCACCTTTTTCAATGGCTTGTTCTATTGTACCAACAAGGTTAAAGGCAGCTTCCGGATATTGATCAACTTCACCATCCATAATCATGTTAAAGCCTTTAATAGTATCCTCAATAGAAACCAAACATCCTTTTAAGCCGGTAAATTGTTCGGCAACGTGGAATGGCTGCGATAAAAATCGTTGAACACGACGAGCACGATGTACCACTAATTTATCCTCTTCGGAAAGCTCTTCCATACCTAAAATTGCAATGATATCCTGCAATTCTTTGTAACGCTGCAAAATCTCTTTTACATCTGTAGCACATTTATAGTGAGCTTCACCAACAACGTCTATTGAAAGAATACGGGAAGTAGAATCCAATGGATCTACAGCCGGATAAATTCCTAGCTCAGCAATTTTACGATTCAATACAGTTGTTGCATCCAAGTGGGCAAATGTTGTAGCCGGAGCAGGGTCAGTTAAATCATCCGCAGGAACGTAAACCGCCTGAACAGATGTAATCGAACCTCTTTTTGTTGAGGTAATTCTCTCCTGCATCACCCCCATCTCTGTTGACAGGGTTGGCTGATATCCTACTGCAGAAGGCATACGCCCAAGCAAAGCCGAAACCTCAGAACCTGCCTGAGTAAAACGGAAAATATTATCTACAAAGAACAGAATATCACGTCCACCTGATTTTTCATCCCCGTCACGCAAACTTTCTGCAACAGTTAATCCGGAAAGAGCAACACGGGCACGTGCCCCTGGTGGTTCATTCATCTGACCAAAAACAAGCGATACCTGAGAGTTATCCAAGGCTTCTTTATCAACTAAAGAAAGATCCCATCCTCCCTTTTCCATATCTTTTTCAAACGCTTCGCCGTATTGAATAACCCTTGATTCGATCATTTCACGAAGCAAGTCATTTCCTTCACGGGTACGTTCGCCAACACCGGCAAATACAGATAAACCGTCTTGACCAATGGCAATGTTATTTATTAATTCCTGAATCAATACTGTTTTACCAACCCCGGCACCTCCAAATAAACCAATTTTACCACCTTTTGCGTATGGTTCAATAAGGTCAATTACCTTAATACCTGTATAAAAAACTTCTGACTCAGTACTCAACTGATCGAATGCCGGAGGAGTCCTGTGAATAGTATATCCACCTTCCTTACTGACAGAACCAATTCCATCAATGGTTTCTCCAACCACATTTAGTAATCTACCTTTTATTTTATCTCCAGGAGGCATCATAATAGGCGAACCTGTTGCAATTACATCCATTCCCCGACGTAAACCGTCAGTTGAATCCATTGCTATGGCACGAACAGTATTCTCACCAATGTGTTGCTGACACTCAACAACCAAATTTTTACCATTTTCAATCACGACCTCTAAAGAATCGTAAATTTCAGGAAGTTTAGTTCCTTCCTTATCAAAACTTACATCGATAACAGGTCCGATAACCTGTGCAATTTTGCCTGTATTTTGTGACATTTACATTTTTTTTTTGGATCATTAATATCGCGTGACAACAAATTTAAAATTTTTTGTCAATAAAGGAGACTCTTATCTGAATTTTTAACATTCTTAAACGGAACGATTTACTAATCCTTTAACCAGTGAATAAAGTTCCTTTTTCTTTTCGGCCTCAACATCAACTTTATCGAGGTATTCAAGACATAAAGCAAAATAATCTTCAATTTTATTCTGCGAATATTCACGAACATTTAACTGCTCATAAATAGCCCTTACAGCCATTATTTTTTCTTCCGGATTAAAAAATTTCGTTGTAATCCAAGACTTTAATTCTTCTTCAATATCTCCCGAAGCTGTTTCCAGGGCTTTAATTAAAAGAAAGGTTTTCTTATTGGATAGGATATCACCACCAATTTTCTTTCCAAAAACAGCCTCATCACCAAAAACATCTAAAAGATCGTCCTGAAGTTGAAATGCCATACCTAAATTCATACCAAAATGATATAATAATTCCGCATCTTTTGAGCTGGCATCGCCCATTATTGCGCCCATTTTTAGACTTCCGCCTAATAGAACAGCTGTTTTCAACCGAATCATATTTAAATATTCTTCAATCTTAACATCATTTCTATCTTCAAATTCCATGTCGAACTGCTGTCCTTCACAAACTTCCAATGCTGTTTGATTGAACACAGTAAGAACATCCCGCAGGTATTTGTCTTCGCAGGAACCAATATACTGATATGCCTTAATGGACATAGCATCACCAGAAAGAATGGCTACGTTACTGTTCCATTTTTCGTGTACAGTTTTCTTACTTCTGCGTATTGGAGCGTTGTCCATTACATCATCATGCAAGAGTGTAAAATTGTGAAACACTTCTATTCCGATGGCAGGCAAACAAACTTTTGAAAGATCATCCTTGTATAAATTAGCACTCAGCAGGACTAAAATTGGACGAAGCCGCTTCCCTCCAATGCCTAATATATATTTCATTGGCTCGAAAAGGCCTTCCGGCGGAGCCGAAAACTCCAATCCATCAATCTCTTTATCAATGATTTCCTGAAGATCATTAAAACTATACATGATTTACAATCAATTTTTAGTGTGTATTTTTAAACAGTTCACTAAAATATAAAAAAATCAATTCACAAGGCTTTCTTTTTCCTCTTTGTTTTCACTTGGTGCAATTCTAAGATCATCGAGCTCAATATCTTCCTCTTCATCGAAAATTTGAAGCAGTGGTTCTTTAAACGATCGGTTGGTAATAAACTTCTCAAGCGTGAGCAACAATGACGGCAACAAAATTAAGTTGGAGAGCATCGCTGAAAGTAAAGTTACGGACACTAATACCCCCAGAGAAACAGTTCCTCCAAAATCAGATAAGGCAAAAATACCAAAACCAAAAAACAAAATAATAGAGGTATACATCATACTCTGACCTGTTTCGCGAAGGGCAAGAACAACAGATGATCGGATACTCCAATTGGTTGCTTTCAATTCTTGCCGGTATTTTGCCAAATAGTGAATTGTATCGTCAACAGAAATACCAAATGCGATACTAAACACCAATATGGTTGATGCTTTAATGGGAATACCGAAAAAGCCCATTAACGCAGCTGTAATTATCAATGGCAAAAGGTTTGGCAGCAAAGCAACCACAACCATTCTTTTGGAAGAAAACATCCACGCCATGAATGAAGCAATAAGAAAAATTGCCAAAGCAAGACTTATAAATAAATTCTTTACCAGATATTTATTTCCTTTAAAAAAGATAATACTGGATCCAGTTACATTAACGGTATACTGATCTTCAGGAAAAATATTACTTACATGAGCAAGAATTCTTTGTTCCATTTCTTCCATTCTGGTAGTTCCAATATCCTTCATTCGAAAGCTCATTCGGGTAATTGACTGAGTCGAATCCACGAAAGTACTGAACAACTTGGAATCATCACCGGTATCGGCTTTAGCCAAATAGGACATAATCACATTTCGAGTCTGGTTACTAGGCAAATCGTAGTATTTTTCTTTGCCATTGAAATACGCCTGATTGGCAAATTTTGCCGCCTCAACAATCGAAACGGATGATGATATTTCCGGATATGATTTTAACGTATCGTTAAGAGCATTTAATCGTTTTAAGGTTGATAATTTTAAAATGCCTGCCTTTTTCTTAGTTTCTACCATCACTTCCAAAGGCATTATTCCATCCATGTTCTTTTCTAAGAACTTTAAATCCTGAAATATTACATTGTCATGTGGCAGGTCATCAACCATATAACCGGTACTTTTCATTTTGCTGATTCCAAAAATGCCTAGGACAAGCAAAACAAAACTTAGCGTATAAACTACAGTCCGTCTGTTCAATACAATCTTTACTAATTTACCCACAAACCATACTGTCATTTTATTTTCCAAATGACTTGTCGCTTTTTGATCCGGAGGATTTAAAAAACTAAAAATGATAGGAATTAGTAGTAAAGAAAGGACAAAAACCACCATGATATTTAAGGCCGCAATCACCCCAAATTCTTTTAATATCTGACTGGAAGTCACAATAAAAGTAGCAAAACCTGATGCTGTAGTAAGATTGGTTAAAAAGGTTGCATTCCCAATTTTTGATACCACACGTTGCAAGGCTTTTATCTTGTTATTGTGGCGAATGTACTCTCCATGGTATTTATTGATCAGAAAAACGGAATTCGGAATTCCGATCACCACTAGTAATGGCGGTAACATAGCGGTAAGTAAAGTAATTTTGTAATCGAACAAGACCATGGATCCCACGGCCCAGATGACACTCAAACCTACAACCAACATACAGAAGAAAACCACTTTAAAAGAGCGGAAAAACATAAATAAAATAATCGCAGTGACTAAAAGAGAAAGGTAAATGAACATGTTCATCTCCTTTTTAATCATTTGTGCAGTAACTACCCGAATATAAGGAAGTCCTGAGTATTTCATTTCTAAATTGTACTTGGCTGTAAAACGGTCGGTAATTTCCCGAACCTTAACAACCATTGGCTCACGCGCTTTCGAATTAATTATTCGTGCGTTCACCGTAATTCCCATCAAAAATGTATGAGATTCTTTATTAATTAAGCTCCCTTGATAAAATGGCAATGACTCGGCAATAAGAGCAAGACTATCTAATTCTTCCTGCGAACTTAATTTCTTTGGGAATATTGATTGAAATTCAAATCTCTTGGCTTCACTGTTTTTGTTGATATTGTAGGTATGTGCGATGGAAACCACTGCATCAATTCCATCCAAAGCTTTCAAACTATCTCCTAAGGAAATCCAATCGTTAAATTTCTCCAGTTCATAAAAGTCAGGATCCTGAACCGCAAAAAACATTACATTTCCCTCTTGTCCAAAAGTGTTTTTAAAACGCTCGTATTCAACAGATGCAGGGTCATCATCAGGAAGGAGTGCCGCATACTGATAGGACATCTCCACAAATTGAGCTTTGTACCCCATAAATATTGTGATAAGTCCAATTATCACCAAAAGTAAAATTCTATTCCTAAGAATTAATCCTGCAATTCTGTTCCACATACTATTATCCTGCTAAAGAGATATCGGTTTTATTTTAGATTCCGGCGAAAATACGACTTATAATCATTTTATCAAAAGATGATGATTGTACGGAATCCCAATACGCATCTGTTGGTGGTATCAAGATTTAAAATTATATAAATTCATTGAAACCATCTGGTTTTTAACAAATTAATTGCCAAACACAAATGCATTTTAGTTGTTTATATCTCAATTATTCACCCATTTCATTAAAAAATGAGTACTACCCGCAATTTCCCGGCCACAATGCACCACACAATCAACTAATTATCAACCCAATTGGCAAGCGTTAAAAATCTATAAAAAATCCCATTGTTTTTTTATTGTAATATTTTTATAAGCTTATTTTTACTTTTTCTTAATACTCAATTAACACGATAAAAAATTAGAGGTTTTGCAAATATCTTCTATTTTTGCGGCCTTAACAGCTACTAATCTATTGAAAAACAAATAAACTAAATAAGTTATGAATTACGGATTGGCCGATATTTTAACGCTTATAGGATCTTTAGGCTTATTCCTTTATGGAATGAAATTGATGAGTGAGGCTCTTCAACAAGTTGCCGGAGACAAGATGCGAACCATTCTCGCAGCAATGACTTCCAATCGATTTAAAGGGGTAATGACCGGAGTGTTGATTACGGCCCTTATTCAGTCGTCATCAGCAACTACTGTAATGGTGGTTAGCTTTGTAAATGCCGGTTTGTTATCGCTGGTTGAATCGATAGGAGTGATTATGGGTGCCAATATCGGTACTACGGTTACTGCCTGGTTAATCTCCCTGTTGGGGTTTAAGGTTAGCATGAGTGCAATTTCTTTGCCCTTAATAGGTTTAGGTCTTCCATTCCTGTTTTCAAAAAACCGCACAAAAAAGAATTGGGGTGAATTGATTATGGGATTTGCTTTGCTTTTTATTGGCTTGCAATTTCTTAAAACCTCAATGCCTGATATCAAAAATAATCCTGAGATTCTAAATTTCCTGACTAGTTATACAGACATGGGATTTGCTTCTACCTTACTGTTTTTGGCTATTGGAACGCTTCTTACTATTTTAATTCAATCATCATCGGCCACCATGGCACTTACCCTTGTAATGTGTAATAGTGGGTGGATTAGTTTCGAAATGGCTGCTGCAATGGTATTGGGAGAAAATATTGGGACTACCATTACAGCAAATCTTGCCGCAATGATTGCCAATACTTCAGCTAAAAGAGCTGCAAGAGCCCATCTAATATTTAATACTTTTGGTGTTATGTGGATGCTGGTCGCTCTGCCATTTTTCTTAAAAACGGTAGCTTGGGTTAACATGACTATTCTTGGTGGCGGAGATCCCTTCACAAGCACTGTTGCCGTACCTATTTCGTTGTCATTATTTCATACCGGATTTAATATCCTGAATGTTGTTATCCTGATTTGGTTTGCCAATTTTATAGTAAAAGTAGTTACCAAACTGGTTCCTGTTCGGGAAGATGTAGAAGAAGAATTCAAACTTCAGCACATTAAAACAGGAACTCTTTCAACTCCTGAAGCATCATTATTTTTGGCAAAAAAAGAAATAAGTGCTTACGTAAAAAGCACGAAGAAAATGTTTAGCTATACCAAGCAGGCGTTTAACGAAACCAATGATAAAACTTTCAATAAACTTTTCGAGAAAATTGATAAAAGAGAAGATGAGAGTGATGATATGGAAGTAGAAATTGCCAACTTTCTTGCCAAGGTTTCTGAAACCAGACTAAGTTCTGAAAACTCGGAAAGGGTTCGTGCTTATTTTAAAATGGTAAGTGATATTGAAAGTGTTGGTGACTCGATCTTAAATCTTGCCAAAGCTATGAAGAGGAAACGTGAACAAAAAGCTTGGTTTCCTCAGGAATTAAGAGACAACATCAATAATATGTTCGCCTTGGTTGACGAAGCTCTTGATTTGATGCACGAAAACACTAAAAAAGAATTTACGGAAGTAAAAATCAAAAAAGCCTGGGAAACTGAGCGTGAAATAAATGATTACAGAACTTTACTGAAAACTGAACATTTAAACAATGTAGAGGAACATAAATACAAATATCAGGCTGGTATTATTTACAACGATATGTTCTCGGAATGTGAAAAAATAGGTGATTTCTGTATTAATGTAAGTGAAGCCCTAAATGATATCAAAGAATAATCGGCTGTTGGCACTTTAGTCGCCGGCTTTTAGAATACAAAAAAATCCTCATCCCAATGGATGAGGATTTTTTTGTATTGTTTCACCATCTGAGCAAGCCGGCAGATCATAGGGATTATGGGTTTTAGATTACTAAAACATTATCCCTCTAAATCTTACTCTTGTATCAAAACCTCGATTAATTTAATAGAATCGGAAATGCACTTCGAACAAACATTCTTTTTTAAGTCCAAATCTTGAAATTCCTTCTCCCCTTTTTCTGTTGTAAAATCACAATTTAAAAGGATCTTACAGTCAAGTGAGCCATACAAAGCTGCAAAATCAACCGTAAACTTTTGGATCATTTCATTGGTTGCATTTCTTGCATCAATATTTTCTACGTGCCTCTTGGCATTATAAATACCCAATACCATAAAGGAACCAGTAACAGCTCCGCAGGTTTTTTGCATTTTTCCCATTCCGCCGCCAAAACCATTCGATACGGCTAAAGCCATGTCTAAATCAAATCTTAAATGATCAGTATAAGCGGTAATAACAGACTGGGCGCAATTCATCCCATTGTAAAACGAATGAATGGCTTTTTCTTCATGTTCTTTCATGTAAATTAATCTTTCGGTTATTTTATTGAAAACTTAATTCTTATCCATTTTAAGTAGAAAAAAAGCCCACCCTAAGGTGAGCTTGCAGCATTTATTAATCGTTTAAATATGGTCTTTAAAATGGCATTAATTAGCCAAAGCATTAGCTCCGGATACAATCTCCAAAATTTCGTTGGTAATTGCTGCCTGACGAGCTTTGTTGTAGGTCAGATTCAGATCCTGAATTAAATCAGAAGCATTATCTGTTGCCTTGTGCATTGCTGTCATTCTGGCTCCGTGCTCGGATGCAAAGGAATCCAGCATTGCCTTAAAAAATTGTGTTCTTAAAGATCTTGGAATCAATTCCGCTAAAATTTCTTCCTGATTTGGTTCAAAAATATATTCTGTCTTACTGTTCATATCCTCTTCAGGTTGAACAACAGGCAAAAACTGTTCGGTTTTTAAAATTTGCACTCCCGCATTTTTAAACTGATTGTAAACTAATTCTACTCTGTCATATTTTCCTTCTACAAACTCCCTCATAACCAAAGAAGCAATAGCCGACACACTTTCAAAGTTCAAATTATCGTACACATGATTGTGTTCTCCAACAACATTAAAATACTTACGAAGAATTTCCCATCCTTGCTTTCCGATTGCCAATATGTGAAGTGAACCTTGCTGGTTTTGTTCAGCGTAAGTAGTCTCAGCCAAGATAGTAACCTGCTTAATTACATTTGCATTAAATCCACCACATAAGCCCTTATTGGAAGTTATCACAACCAATAAAACCTTTTCAGGCTTTCTCGCCACACCGTATAAATTATCATCAGAATTAGTCAAACTTCCAGTTAGGTTCGATAAAATCTCATGAAGCTTAGCCGCGAATGGACGAATTTGCAGGATAGCATCCTGAGCCTTTTTTAATTTGGCAGCAGAAACCATTTTCATCGCTGCAGTAACCTGTTTGGTTTTCTGAACCGACGAAATACGAGTACGAATTTCTTTTAAATTAGCCATCTATTCTAATTAACAATGATCAATTAATGTTTAATGAGTATCTGCCTTATTATCAAGTACTAATTGTCAATTATTTATATTTCGCAGATAGCTCGGCAACAACGGATTTCATAATATCCTGTGCTTCCTGAGTATATTTTCCCGATCCCAGCTCAACCAAAACAGCTTTGTGTTTCATGGCCATAAAATCAAGAAATTCAATTTCAAATTCTTTCACTTTATCTACAGGAACATTACGCAATAATCCTTGTGATCCACAGTACAAAATAGCTACCTGCTTATCAACCGTGTAAGGTGAATATTGTCCTTGTTTTAAGATTTCCACATTCTTCGAACCTTTATCTAAAACAGAACGGGTTGCAGCATCCATATCGGAACCAAACTTGGAAAAAGCTTCCAATTCACGATATTGTGCCTGATCCAGCTTCAAAGTACCGGCTACTTTTTTCATCGACTTGATCTGAGCGTTTCCTCCCACACGGGACACCGAGATGCCTACGTTAATTGCAGGACGAATACCGGCGTTAAAAAGATCTGACTCCAAGAAGATTTGACCATCGGTAATCGAAATTACATTGGTTGGAATGTATGCCGATACGTCACCAGCCTGAGTCTCAATAATTGGAAGTGCCGTCAAAGAACCTCCTCCTCTGATAATCGATTCACCATTCTCATCCTTAGCATTTTTCATGCTCTCAGGCAAGTCATTCATCTGACGGGCAATCTCATCTGAATTAATGATTTTAGCCGAACGTTCTAACAATCTTGAGTGCAAATAAAATACATCACCTGGATATGCTTCACGTCCTGGTGGACGACGAAGCAACAGAGAAACTTCACGATACGATACCGCTTGTTTCGATAAATCATCATAAATAATTAATGCAGGACGGCCTGTATCTCGGAAAAATTCTCCAATGGAAGCTCCTGCAAAAGGTGCATAAAACTGCAGTGCTGCCGGATCGGCGGCAGTTGCCATCACAATAACCGTATAGGCCATAGCTCCATGCTCCTCAAGTGTTCTGGCGATATTTGCAACAGTAGAACCTTTTTGTCCTATGGCTACATAGATACAATATACCGGCTTTCCTTTATCGTAAAATTCTTTTTGATTGATAATGGTATCAATTGCGATTGCTGTTTTACCTGTCTGACGGTCACCAATGATTAACTCACGTTGTCCACGTCCAATAGGAATCATTGCATCAATCGACTTCAATCCCGTTTGCAAAGGCTCAGTTACCGGCTGACGATAAAGTACCCCGGGAGCTTTACGTTCCAATGGCATTTCGTATGTTATACCCTTTATTTCACCTTTTCCATCAAGAGGCTCACCAATGGTATTGATAACACGTCCTAACATTCCCTCTCCAACATTGATTGAGGCAATACGCTTGGTGCGTTTTACAACATCACCTTCTTTAATTCCCTGAGTTTCTCCCAAAAGAACAGCTCCTACATTGTCCTCTTCGAGGTTCAATACAATACCTAAAACGCCATTTTGGAATTCAATTAACTCATTGGATTCAACGTGCGATAAACCGTAGATGCGGGCGATACCATCCCCAACTTGCAATACGGTTCCGACTTCTTCCAGTTCTGCCTCGGTTTTTAATCCTTTTAATTGCTGCTTTAGGATTTCCGAAACTTCTGCAGGTTTAATACTAGCCATATTTAATTTTTATTTAGTCAGAGTTTAATCCGATTTGAAATTCTATTTCATATGATTTGAAAGCAATTCACGCTTAATTAAATTCAACTGATTGCTTACACTCGCATCCAGTTGCTGATCTTCAATTCGAAGCACAAATCCACCAATAATTTCTTTATCAACAACTTCCTGCAACTCAATTTTTGCATTGTAAGATTTTGAAAGTAATTCAATCAATTTGCGATTGCTTTCTTTCTCAACAGCTGATGCAGATGTAAGTGTGGCTGATAAAATCCCCTTGTCTTTACGACACAATGCCAAAAAATTTCTTGAGATATCCTTCAGGTAAATTTCCCGACGATTTTGCACCACCAAATCTAAAAAATTAAGACTGACCGGATTTATTTTATCACCAAATATCAGCTTAACCGAAGTTCGTTTCTGAGAGGTTTTAACAACCGGACTTTCAACCATAAGCCAAAATTCAGGTATCGTTTTACAAGCCTCATCAACCAGCTGAATATCTTTAATTACCGACTCAATTAAGTTCTCCTCTTTTCCTAATTCAAAAAGAGCTTTGGCATAACGAACCGAGATTTTACTTTCGTTCATGTTCTTTAGATTATTAGATGTGAGTTATGGGATTCAACAAGACTCCCCTACACCCATTTACTAATTCAACTTTACTTCGTCCATTAACTTTTTGAAGTAATCTTTTTGCTGCTGATCATCAGCAAATTGCTGACGGAGAATTTTCTCTGCTATTTCGACAGAAAGAATTGCTACCTGAGCTTTAATTTCATTCAAAGCAACGGATTTTTCATTCTTAATGTTTATCCGTGCCGATTCGATTACTTTATCTGCCTCAAGAGTTGCTTTTTGTTTGGCTTCGCTAACCAACTTACCGCCCATCTCTTTTGCCTCTTTAAGCATTGCCTCACGCTCTCTTCTCGCTTCCTGAAGAATTCTTTCGTTATCGACTTGTAATGCCGCCATTTCTTCTTTTGCACGCTCTGCAGAACTAAGTGCATCTTCAATGGATTGTTCCCTTTCTTTTAATGCATTCAGAATTGGTTTCCAGGCATACTTTGCCAAAATAAACAAAACAATCCCAAAAGCTAAAAGCATCCATATAAAGGTTCCTAATTCAGGTGTTACTAAGCCCATGTTATTCTATTTTAATTCACTTTAAGTGACGTTAACATCCAAATAGATTCCACAATTTGCCGCAGACAATCTCTTATGGCAAATTGTGGATCATGCTATTACAATACGATAGCCAACAAACAAATGATAATCGCAAAAAATGCAGCGCCTTCAATAAGAGCCGCAGCAACGATCATGTTTGAACGAATATCTCCAGAAGCTTCTGGTTGACGGGCAATACTCTCAAGAGCACTACCACCAATTTTACCGATACCAATACCAGCACCAATGGCAGCTAAACCAGCTCCAAATGCAGCACCCATTTTGGCAATGCCCATACTTGCTGCAGCCTGAAGAAGAATTGTTAATGTAATCATAGCGTTTTTAATTAATTGATAAAAAACTATTAAAGCTCCCATTTTTAGGAGTAGATAAATTCTTAATGATGCTCTTCTGTTGCCATACCAAAGTAAAGCGCAGAAAGAAGCGTAAACACATAGGCCTGAATTAAGGCTACCAACAGCTCAAGCATATCCATAAATACAACAAAAAGTACTGATACAACTGAGGTTCCGTATCCTAATCCCGGACTAATCTGACCAAAAATGAAAATCAAACTAACAAAAGCCAAAACTATCATATGACCTGCAGTAATGTTGGCAAAGAGTCGGACCATTAAAACAAATGGTTTCGTGAAAACACCCATTACTTCAACCAAAGGCATCAAAGGAATCGGGAATTTTAGCCACCATGGTACACCAGGAGTATTCACAATATGTTTCCAATACGATTTATTTGCATTCACTGATGTAATTACAAAAGTGAACAATGCCAACACCATTGTTATGGTAATATTTCCGGTGACATTTGCTCCTCCCGGTAACAATGGAACCATACCCATTAAGTTGTTCAACCAAATAAAAAAGAAAATGGTTAAAAGATAGGGCATGTATTTTGCATATTTTTTCTCGCCGATAGCAGGCTTTGCAATCTCATCCCGAATAAAAATTATAATTGGCTCAACAAAAGACTGAAGACCTTTGGGAGCTTTTCCTTTTCGTCTTGTATAAGATTTAGCTACAGAAATAAAGACCCAAAGCAGAATAACCATACTTGTTAGCATGGCAACAACATTCTTGGTCATTGATATATCAAACGGGCGAATTTCTTGTCCGTTAACCATTTCAACTACTTTTCCTCTGTATTGCCCTTCCTTGGCAATCGAAAAACCTTCGTAATCAGAATGCCCATGATGAAAATTACTGGACATGAACATGTGAAATCCGGAATGCCTGGAGTAAACAATCACCGGCAAAGGCATGGTTACATGAATATCACCAACACTACAAACATGCCAATCGTAAGAATCAGCAATGTGATCCATTATAAAATTTCCTGGCTCAAACTTTTCTTTTTCATGTGTTTCTTGAGAAGCAGGTTCTGCATGCTCATCACCTGAGGCAAAAACCGGAATAACATTTAATGCTAAGAAGAAAATCAACAGAAATCGATGAATGTTTTTCATACGTAAACGACTTACTTTGTAACAGATAACTAATTACCTGGCTTGAGACAAAACCCAAATCAGCTAATTCAGAACTTATTCGATCTGTTTGGTTAAAATGTTAATCCAAAACAAATTGCATCAACAATATTTTCTGGAATGATAACTCATTCGTTTATTACTTACTTTTTCAAGCTAAAAACTTACTGCTTTTTTAATTTTGACTTCCAAATTTAATAAAAAATCAATTGCATGTGGCTTTTTAAAATCATTTAACATTTCCAGACCTTAAAGTATTGGATAAAGACACAACATCATAAGCTGTATATACCACATAGCAAAAACCAAAAAACAGGACGAAACTCAATGCTTGTGAACGATCCAATAAAACGTAAATGATCACAAAGCTTAGGTGAGAGAATAGTTTTATTCCGAACCATGCCATATAATTTGTATTGAAAACCCGAGGATTCTCCTTTGCCGTTTTTACCAACTTATAGTGCTGAAAGGAACTAATCAGAAAAAAGTACAATATAACAAAAGGAAAAACATAGTTGAACCATGGTTTTAACAAAGTCAAATACATCAGAACCGAGATGACGATTAATGCACCGGAAATGATTCCTAAGTTTCGAATGTACTTTTTAAATGATTTTTCCATATTCGAATTTATATGCGTCCGATTATTTTTTCAGCAAATCTTTTAACGCAAAATATAAAGATAATACAACGCCACCAAAAGCTCCGATAATTGTAAATAATGGAAATTCATTTCCCAAATACTTATCCAACTGAAACCCTCCAAACAAGACCAAAAGTATGATGGCAATCATTTGAAATGCCAGACCAGAATATTTTGCCAAACTGGTCACTTGTTGTTTTCTCTTTTCGAGGGAGCTTTTGTTGTCCTCCTTATTTTTTTTCATCTTTTTTTGGAACTGACTCGCCCATTTTACAGGATCCGGTAAATTTGGCTCCTGGCTCAACAGAAATTTTATCGGTAGTTATATTTCCAAGAATAATTGCGGTGTTTTTTAAATTAACCATTTCTGAAGCAATAATATTGCCTTCTACCATTCCGGAAACATCAATTGTTTTACAATGAACATCTCCTTGAATTTTACCGGTATTCCCGACAACAACTTTTCCATTCACATTCATTTTCCCGTTCAGGAACCCATCAATTCGAATATCTCTTGACGCTTGAATATCCCCGGTTATGGATGTTCCATCGCAGATCAAATTCACTGCGGTTGGTTGTACTTCATTGTTTTTGCTCATTTTATCTTTTTTGCTAAACATGTTAATATCATATTGAATTTATAAAGCTGAGTGGTTGAATATTGCTGCCACTTATGAAACTTTCATATCATCACCGTTAAAAAGCTCCGTTTGACTAATTTCGTCAGTAATAATAAATCAACTCAATTTTATAAAAAAAAAGTATTTTCCAATTAAAAAAAGAACTGTAAGTTCTCTTTGCAAGCCATACAAATATAAAAATTTGATTGAAGAAAACCATTCTTTTTAAACGATTCCAAGAAAAAAAGGCCCCCAATTTGGAGGCCTGATTATATTCTTACTTAGTTATTGTTTTATTTAGGATTGTAACCCCATTTCAAAAGAATAGAACCCCAGGTAAACCCAGCTCCAAATCCCGAAAGGATAATGTTATCACCTTTATTCAATTGGTTTTCCCACTCCCATAAACACAAAGGTATTGTAGCTGAAGTAGTGTTTCCGTATTTTTGGATATTGATCATTACTTTCTCTTTCGCCAATCCCATTCGTTTTGCTGTAGCTTCAATAATACGGTTATTCGCCTGATGAGGTACCAACCATGCCAAATCATCCGCTGTCATGCCATGTTTTTCCATCATTTCAACGGAAACATCTGCCATATTGGAAACAGCATGTTTGAAGACATGATTTCCTTCCTGATAAATGAAATGCTCACGGGCATCAACGGTTTCATGACTTGCCGGCTTACAAGATCCGCCAGCTTTTTGATGCAGATGTTTTCTGCCAAATCCTTGAGTATGCAACATTTCATCGATTATACCAATATTTTCGGTAGTTGGCTCCAACATTACTGCTGCCGCTCCATCACCAAATATAGGGCAAGTCTGACGATCTGTATAATCAACGATTGATGACATTTTTTCAGCACCAACAATTACCACTTTTTTGTACATTCCTGATTGAATGTACTTTGAACCAGTAACCAATGCGAATAAAAATCCCGAACATCCCGCATTCAAATCAAAACTAAATGCGTCATTAATTCCCAATTTATCGCTAATGATATTAGCCGTTGCCGGAAATTGCATGTCAGGAGTTACTGTTGCACAAATCAACAAATCAACATTCTCAGGAGAGGTATTGGTTTTTTTCAAAAGCTCTTCAACAGCTCTTGCCCCCAAATCTGAAGATCCTTTTCCTTCGCCTTTTAGAATTCTTCTTTCCTTAATACCAATACGAGTCATAATCCACTCATCGGTTGTATCAACCATGGTGCTCAATTCCTCATTGGTAAGAACATAGTCTGGAACATAAGCTCCAACACCAGTTATTACTGCATTAATTTTTGACATTCTTCTAGCTTACTTAGTGTTTATCAGATAGATTCAGCGTTCTGCTTACACAGAAATCCATTCTAAACAAATTAAATAAATACCGAATTATACTTCAACCAACAAAATTGATTAAAACCATTTAACAACTCAGGAATTTGCAAAATGAAACTGTATAATAAGCAAAATTGCTCCCAAGTAAAACCTGAGGAGCAAATTTACATATTGCGTTTAACCTAAATAACTTGACTTAGATTATGCTGTAACTTTCTTTTCGATCGCCAATTTACCTCTGTAATAACCGCATTCAGGGCAAACAGTATGATATTTAACAGTTGCTCCACAATTTGAGCAAGATGCTAAAGTAGCTGGAGTTGCTTTAAGATGAGTTCTTCTCTTATTTCTTCTCTGCTTCGACGTTCTGTGTTTTGGATGTGCCATTTTTCAACCTATTTAACTAATTATTATCAATCAATTTTCTTAAATCATTCCATCTTGGATCGATGATCTGTTCATCGCTCACCGAATGGTCATTCAATTTTTGAATCATTTCTTCATTACAAGTGCTATCTCCATCTTCATCTTCCGGATGAACAAAGCTTAAAGGTAAGCTCAGTGAAAATAGTTCATAGATGTAATATGCTGTTTCCAGTTCGTTTACCGCTTCTGAAATCACAATAACATCATCGGCCAACTCCTCATTTTCCTCTCCAAATTTCACATAAACAGAGCTTTTTCCACTCACCTCCATGTCAAATTGCTCGAGACAACGATCGCAGGCCACATTCATTTTACCATCCAGTTCAATAGTTAGAGTCATAACCAAAGTCTTCTTCTCCAGTGTTACTTTCACTGAGGCATCAACCTGATATGCATCTTCCTGCTGAAAATGCTCAAAGAACTCCTGATCGATGGTAAAATTGAATTCATGTTTACCATCTTTCAATCCTTTGAAAGGAATCGTATATTTTGCCAGATAATCCAAAATATTCTAATAAAACTTTGCAAAAGTATAAAAATTAATCATACGTTTTCATAAATACCAACATCTTTTTTCGGCAATTACAACCAATTATTAAACTGAATTACAGTTTCAATGATCAAACTCCCTTGAAAACGGGCTGCAAAAATAGGTAGTTATTTGTTGGTTTCAAAAAAAAATCAGCTATTTGAAAATCAAATGGTTCAATTTAAAGGCAAAATAATCCTAAACACCGCACCGTTGCCCAATTCTGAGCTAACAACAAAAATTTTTCCGCGATGATAATTTTCAATAATTCTTTTCGAAAGAGATAAACCAAGCCCCCATCCTCTCTTCTTTGAGGTAAATCCTGGCTTAAAAATAGTCTTAAATTGATTTCTTGCTATGCCTTTCCCCGTATCGCTGATATCGATTATTAGCTGATTTGCTTTATTCGAAACTAAAAATTTCAAACTCCCCTTGCCTTCCATCGCATCAACCGCATTCTTAGACAAATTCTCAATTACCCACGAAAACAATTCTTTATTTAATGGAACAACTGCATTCTCCACATCAACACCTTCTAAATTAAAATCAACCTTACCAGAAGTTCTCTTTTTTAAGTATTCGATACTGTTACTGAGTACATCCAAAATGTTTGTAAACTTTAAAACCGGCTTTGAACCAATTTTTGAAAAACGTTCAGCAATAACCTCTAACCGATTAACATCTTTTGCCATTTCCAGAGATAATTGAGGATCAATCTCTCCGGATTTAATCAACTCCATCCACGCCATTAAAGAGCTGATAGGCGTTCCCAGCTGATGTGCTGTTTCTTTTGACATTCCGACCCAAACCTGATTCTGTTCGGCTGATTTTGAATACGAAAAAGCCAAAAATGCAATCACAATAAATGTAATTATCGCTCCCAATTGAACAAAAGGATACCAGGCCAATCGCTTTAGAAGACTCGAATCGTCGAAATAAATGTAGTTTTTTCCATTTACAAGCTCTATTTCAATGAAATGGTTGTCATCCTTCATGTCCTGAAGTTTTTCCTTTAAAACCTTATCTTCATTCCTTTTTGGGAGTTTAATATTTCTATGATCGACTATGTTTCCATCATCATCGATAAGAATAACAGGAATAGTTTCATTTTGTTCCAAAATTCGGTTAATCAAAGAAACGTCCTGATCGGGATTTAACTGCAGACTCCGCATTCCTTCGGCCCACAATTCAATTTTCTTCACCTCTTCATTGGCTAGTTTTCCAACCAAGTTATTGGTATAAAGAATTGAGCCAAAAACAATTATTATGGCGATCAGTAAAAAATAAAATTTCCAGTGTCGGTTTTTCAGATAGATATCCAAGATTTTCGAGTTCTAAGGTTTCACGTAAAGATAACGGCAAATCTTTTGATTTCTTATCCTACAAAACTACTTCTTTAAGTTCGAATAAAACTCAAGTATGGCTTTCGCATTTTCTTTAGGATCATCTTTTTCGAGTGCAATTGAATAAATAGTTTGCCCTTTTCTCTTTTGCTGACCGTGAAGGTATGCTTTGTCGTAGTAGGTAAGCGTAATATCAGCAACAGAGTGAAAATCCCCTTTATCAAGACTTTCCAAAGCGTTTTTCACATTCAATCCGCCCAATCGTTTCTCAATTTTTAAAACCAGTTCCTTTAAATCTGCAATATCAAAGCATGCATACTCCTTCACTAATCTTTCAATCCGCTCGGCTTTTGGAACATCCATTTTAACAACATCGGCTTTTCTCATTCTAAGAAACAGCTGTTCGTTAACCCAAACAGAACCTACTGAATTGCTTTCATCTTCAATCCAAATGGTTTTATTGAAATCGAAACCAGACCATATTTTAGCCAATTCATTTTCAAAATTCTCGTTGGTTGGCTGATCTCCCTGCCCCAAGGCTCCAAAAACCGATCCTTTATGATTCGCAATTCCCTCCAAATCGAGAACCTGATGCCCCATTTTTATCATTTCATGCAAAACCTCCGTTTTGCCGCTTCCGGTCATTCCGCCCAGAACGATAATCTCCGCTTTTTTGAGAAATTGCTCTCGGTTGTATGCTCTGTATGCTTTATAACCACCCTTTAACAGATAAACTGTAAATCCGGCAGTCTCGAACAACCAAGCCATGCTTCCGCTTCTCATTCCGCCTCTCCAGCAGTGTACCAATATTTTTTTATCCGGAGCAATTTTTTTTGCTTGCTTTACAAAACGTGCCAATTTTGGCCCCACCAATTCCAAACCTAATAATACGGCAGAATCCTTTCCTGCTCTCTTGTATTTAGTTCCTACAACAACTCTTTCTTCATTGGTGAAAATTGGTAGATTCTGAGCTCCGGGGATATGACCTGTCTCAAATTCCGCAGCAGTTCGAACATCAACCATGGGTAAAATTTCACCCATTTCAAGAAATTCCTTAGGATCAAGTATTGTAGCCATTTATTCGTTTTATATCAATAAAAATAGCACGTAGAGAATTACGTGCTTATGTCTTAAAATTGTTTTACAATTCCTGTATTTTCTAAATTCTGTATTTGCTGTCCTCATCCTCCATAATCATCCCCAAATAACTTTCATATCTGGTGATACAGATTTCTCCAATTTCAACTGCACCTTTTACGGCACATTTTGGTTCATGTACATGAGTGCAATTGTTGAATTGACAATGCTTCGAAATTCTAAATATTTCAGGAAAGAAATGAGACATTTCCTCCTTTTCCATGTCGATGGTTCCAAACCCTCTAATTCCTGGAGTATCAATAATATAACCCTCAAAATCCAATTCAAACATTTCAGAAAAAGTTGTGGTGTGTTTTCCTTGAGAATGTGCTTCAGAAATTTCTCCCGTTTTTAAGTCCAAACCTGGTTGTATCGCATTTATTAAAGTTGATTTTCCAACACCAGAGTGCCCTGAAAGCAAATTTATTTTGCCTTTTAAAGCTTCTCTGATAATATCCAGATGAGTTCCCTTCCTGGCAGAAATCTCAAAACATTTATAGCCAATCTTTTCGTAAGTGTATTTTAATTCTCCCAAACGCTTTATATCATTGGGGCGATATCTGTCAATTTTATTGAAAATAAGATTGACAGGAATTCGATACGCTTCTGCGGCAGCAAGGAACCGATCGATAAAAGTTGTTGTTGTCAACGGATAATTGACAGTAACAATTAAAAATGCCTGATCGATATTTGCAGCGATAATTTGACTGTGTTTTGACAAATTTGATGATTTACGAATAATGTAATTCTTCCGATCATGAATCTTCACAATTACATTCGCCTCATTTTCCTCCTCAAAATCTACTTTGTCACCAACCGATATAGGATTGGTTGTACGAATGCCTTCCATTCTAAACCGCCCTTTTATCCGGCAATTATGGATTTCTCCATCGTTGGATTTTACGGTATACCAACTTCCTGTCGACTTGATTACTACTCCTTCTTTCAATGTTCTTATTTTTATTACAAAAGTAGTTGATTTGAAGCAATTTTAGGCTATCGTATTGCATTTTATGAGTTTTTAATTCATCTCTTATCTCAACTTATCCTTTCCTGATTTTCTTTTTTTTACCTTTATTCACTTCAAACAAAAATTCACGCTATGCGAAAAATAATAAGTTACAATGTAAATGGAATTCGAGCCGCCCTCGGAAAAGACTTTATTGGATGGCTTAAACAGGAAAACCCGGACATCCTTTTAATTCAGGAAACAAAGGCTCAGCCAGAGCAGATTGAAACTCATCTTTTTGAGGAATTAGGATATTATTGCTACTGGTTTTCTGCTGAAAAAAAAGGATACAGTGGTGTTGGCATTCTGGCTAAAGAAAAACCAGACAATGTGGTTATTGGTGTTAACAATCCAAAATATGATATTGAAGGGAGAGCAATCAGAGCTGATTTTGGGGATGTTTCGGTTTTTAGTACGTATCATCCATCGGGAACAACCGGCGGGCCCCGACAGGATTATAAAATGGAATGGTTGGCCTATTTTCAGGATTACATTTCTGAATTAAAAAAAGAAAGGCCAAATTTGATTATTGGAGGAGATTACAATATCTGTCACAAAGAAATAGATATTAGTAACCCGGAGAAGAAAAAAGGTGCTTCGGGATTCCTGCCTGAAGAAAGAGAATGGGTAAGCCAATTTATTGATAGTGGTTTTATTGACAGCTTCAGAATATTTGATCAATCGCCGGACAAATACAGCTGGTGGAGCTACAGAGCTGGTTCCAGAGGTAAGAATTTGGGTTGGCGAATTGATTACCATATGGTAAGCGAACCTCTTCGCGAGCAACTAAAAGGAGGATCGATACTAGCTGATGTGATTCACTCGGACCATTGTCCGGTTGTTGTTGAAGTTGATTTTTAATCGTACCAATATAAGATACTACCATCCCGAGAAGGTTTTCCTTTTCGGGATTTTTATTTTACCACATACTCAACAATTGCACACACACCATTAATAACACCATTGCAATTGGATAAACTGTTGCATAAGCAATGGCTGGAGCTGAAGAATCTGTCATTCCATCAACCGCCGCCAAACCAGGCGTACTCGTCATACTTCCGGTAAGTGTGCCAAGCAAATTCAGTACATTCATTTTCAAAACAAAATGCCCAATTAAGATTGTAATTATCATTGGCAGCAAAGTAATTGCAATACCCAGCGAAAATAGGGTAAATCCCGATTCTTTGAATGTTTCCACCAAATGTGATCCTGCACTTGTTCCTACAACCGAAAGAAACATTAACAATCCTAACTGACGAAGCAATTGATTGGATGACCCGGACATGGTCCACAGAATTGCACCGGTTTTACCAATTCTACTCAGAACTAAAGCAACGATTAAAACGCCACCGGTTAATCCCAGACTAAATGTAAAATCATCCGTAAAGGATATTTTTAATTTCCCCACTAAAACACCAAGTACAATTCCTGTTGCAATGGGAAAGAAATCAGTATCTGACAACTTTTTACTGTCATTTCCAAACAAGTGACGCACATTATTGATATTCCCTGTACCACATGCCACTACCAGCTTATCTCCAAATCGAATCTCTGATTTTGAACTGGCGACAATATCAATTCCAGCTCTTCTTATTCTGGTTACACGAGCATTGTAATTGGCTAAAACATTTAATTGTCCCAATGTTTTGTTCACCACCTGTTTGTTCGTAACCAAGATTGATTCAACCACATAATCACTGCTAAGCGGAATTTCCTTGGTCGTTTCTTCTCCAATTAAAATTCTGGCCTTTTCAATAGCTTGTTCTGTTCCTATTAATTTTACAATGTCTCCCTTTTCAAGAATGGTAGTTGGCAATGGAACAATGGTTTTACCATCGTGCATTATTCTTGAGATATTTGCTTGAGTCATTGAGCGAATCTTCAACTCTTTTATGCTTTTTCCAACAATATTTTCATTCCCGACAACCAGATTTTTATTGACTAACTCCGGATGTTGCTGAAGAACTTCCTCTTCCAATTTCTCCGATTCTTTTTGAATATCAACCCCTGCTAATTTAGGATATAATCTTACAAACAGAATTACTCCAATTACACCAAAAGGATAAGCGATACCATAACCAATAGAAGCCAGCGGAGATTGAGTTGTTTCAATTGCAGCTGCCAAACCTGGAGTACTGGTTAATGATCCCGTGAGCAAACCTATAGCAATATTCATATCAACCTGAAAGACTACAGCCAAAAGAAGCGTAATAAGCGAAGCACTTCCCACCAAAATAAAAGCAAGCAAAATCAACTCTCTCCCATTCTTTTTAAAAGATTCAAAAAAACCAGGTCCGGCCTGAATGCCAATGGTGAAAATAAATAATGTTAATCCTATTTTCTGAATATCATTGGGTATCGAAACTCCGTAATGACCAAACACCAAAGCCACAAAAATTACGGCAGAAACATCAAGGGATATCCCTTTTATTTTGATATTCCCAACAACAAAACCAATGGCAACAATTAGAAATAAAACAAAATAACTAGATGATAATAAATCCATCAACAATGGTTTAAAAATATGAAAAATACAATCTTATCTGTTTACAGAATCAAAGGTAAAAATTCAAATTAAAAAAGCGGTTGAATCTACTTCAACCGCTTTAAATATATTTTTCCAAAATTTATTTCAGCAAAAAATTAAAATCATCCTTGGGACTCAATTCGTATGCTTGCACATCATTTTTGAATATTCGGCAGTTGTATTTTCCAATCAAATCAATTTTACCATTTTCGATCAGGAACATGCTTCCCTCACGCAAACCGGCAACATACATATCAGGATTAACGACCATAAATTCATTAATCCGATCTTCTCGGGTTTCTCCTCCATGACCATCGGGATTTTTATCCAAGTAATGAGGGTTAATCTGAAATGGAATTAAATTAAGTGCATCAAATCCCAAAGGATCGATAATCGGCATATCGTTCGTGGTTTTAATGGTAGGACAAGCCAAATTGGAACCGGCACTCCAACCTATATATGGCACATTTTCATCTATAACTTTCTTTCGGATAGCCCCAGTCAAATTGTTTTTATGCACCAAATGAAGCATATTCCAGGTACTTCCGCCACCTACAACAATTGCTTCAGCCTCTTCGACAGCCTTTACAGGATCTTGAAAATGATGAATAGAAACAACATCATGACCCACTTCATTAAACTTAGCCTTAACTTTAGCTTCATAATCGTCGAAGGAAACAGTTACTCCTGCATAAGGAATGAATAAAGCCTTAACTGGTTTATCACCTAAAAAATCTTTGATATTGTTTTTGGGATAGTCTAAATATTCCTCCCCGGCCATTGTGGAGTTACTGATTAATAATAATCTCATTTGTGCTGAATTTAGTTTAAGTAGATGTGAATTATCTGACCTAAATTTAGACATTTACTACTGAAATCAGAGTCTCTTTTTTCACAAATTCGCTAAATTTTTCATCACTCATTGGCCTGCGGGGAATGATGAACGAAAATGTACTACCCTTGTCAACTTCACTTTCCACCATCATTTCGCCATGATTTTTCACTAAAAAATCCCGGCACAAAGTAATCCCTAAACCTGTACCTTTCTCATTAGAAGTACCATCTGTGGTCTTACCATCGTAAATGTTCTCAATCTGATCCGGCATCATTCCGATTCCATTATCAATCACCGAAATTTTAACGAAATACTCTCCAATCTCCGATTTCACTTCAATAATCCCCCCTTTATTGGTGAATTTAATTGCATTTGATATCAAATTACGCAAAACCGTATTGATCATATTCCAATCGATATACACTTCTACTGAAGGATTGATACTTGCGAGTAAACGAATGGATTTTATTTTCGCCAGTTCTGCAGAAAGACTAATATTGGAGCTAATTATAGAACTTGCATCAACCATTTGCAGATTAGCTGATATAGTAGATGTTTGATTTTTTGCCCAAAACAATAGATTTTCAAGCAATTCGAATGAATTATCTGCAGAATGAAACAAAGACTGTAAAAATTCTGTTTTATCTTCTTCAGTCAGATCCAATTCCTTATCAGTCAGCATCATTCGTAATCCATTACTAATGTTACCAATTGCTCCACGTAAATCATGAGCAATTAAGGAAAACATCTTATCCTTGGTTTCATTGGCCGTTCGAAGCTTATCTTCACTCTCTTTCAGTCTTTTCATGGCGCCTATCAACTCCTCCTGATGCTGACTTACCAGACGATTGCGCAGGTATAAAAGTTCATTATCTTTCAGGTTGTTTCGGTACCGGAAAGTAAGAAGAAATATGACAACCAGCAGAAGTAGTAAAATCAATAAGCCAATTGTATATTGACGGTTAATTTCTAACTGCTGAATTTGATTTTCAGCCCTTAGAGCCTGATTTTCGTGATTCTTCATGTCTTCAACATGCCTTGAATCCAAATCATCAATTTTATTTGATAAATGTTCTGAAGAAATTGAATCCTGATAAGCTTGAAGGTTTTGATATGCAATTACGGAATTCTTATAATCACCAAGTTTTGTATAGTAAAGAGAAAGATATTTGTAATAATCCCGAAGTAATCTTTTCGATTTTAATTGTTTACCAACCAGATAACCTTTGTCAAGATGATGTTTTGCTTTGGTGAGATCATTATGCTGAAGATATAGATCACTCATATTCAACTCAAAAACCCCGGTTTTATTATTGGGCCCATTTGACTTATAATAGTCAACTGCCTCACGATAAGTTCGAATAGCTTTAAGGGTATCCCCCATTTCGGTATACAAACTCCCAATGTCATTGAGTAGTTCTCCAACTATAGGTCGGTGCGAAATTTCTTTCCCAAGATTGAGTCCTTTTTGCAAATAACTGATGGCCTGATCATAATCTTGGATTGATTGATAATAAACACCAAATAAATTAAGACATCTTGCAATACCAATCTTATTATCTAACTTCTCATAAATATCATTGGCAATCTCTGTGTAATCGAATGTTTTACTGATTTTCCCGGATTGGAAGTAAACTGTTGCCAATTGTTGACTTATATCAGCAACTTCCTTTTGATAATTATGCCTTTCAGCGCCTCGAAATGCCTGCAATAAATAATCCAAAGAATTATCGTACTGATTATCCTTATAGTAAGCTGTTCCTAAATAAAACATGGCTTTAACTATTTCTTTATCATACCCAAGACTTTGAGCCGTTGCAAGAGCTCTGGTAGCCATTTCAATTCCTTTTCCGGGTTCGGTATCCCAATATGCCCGGCTCATCTCCAATAATGTCTCCAGTTTTTCCTGACCAAACACTTTTGTATAGCGATTATTCAAGCTATCCAAATTTGTCTGAAAATCAGCAAATGCGGGTAGAGCAAAGAAAATAGAAAAAAAGCAAATTAAAAGCTGGAATTTTCTTTTCATGTGGCTAAGATACTACTTTATAGCACATAATTCAACACTCGTCAAAGCTCATAATACAAGTCAATAAAAATACCGGATTCATCAGGAATCCGGTATAATAATACATATCTATTAGTAGTATTCTAAAAACTAACCAAGGTTATTCCAACTGTAAAAGGTACTAGTTCCGGGCCCTTATTATTTTCAAATAAATTGGTTAAACCATAGGTAGCAAAAAAGTTTAGCGAACGATAGCCAATGCGGGCATGAGCTGCGTACCGCAGGGTATTTAGGTTGAAATCGTCGTGATCTTTATCTTTGTGCATGTTCCCGTTCGTTTTGTATTTCACTTTTGTATGAGAACCAATTCGTAAACCACCCACTACTCCGGCAGACATATGAACCCTTCGGGATTTATACTTAACCGGAATTTGAAATTCCAACAGCAAAGGCACTGTTAGGTACAAACTGGTTAATTTGCTTTTTTTAATGTTCCAGTCAGAATCAAAATAAATTGGTTGAATCCTACCAGAATCATCATTTGCCAGCGTAATATCTTGATCGAAACGATAATTATTCCATTCCAGCCCCATTCCAGTTACTACACCAATGGTGTTTCTTTCCTTTTGCAAGCTAATATCATACTGAAGAAAATTTAAGTTGACAGCAAGTGATTTGGCCATATCTAAATCCATAAAATCCTTCTGATCATTAGAATAATCATTATAATATTCATCAGCAAAACCATTTATGCCTACTTCAAAACCTGCCCAATGTCCTCGAAAACCTTTCTCCTCTTCCATAAAAAACTTATCCTGCTTGGGATCCCAAGGATTTACCTTCTGAATTCGAATTCTGGTTCCGTGCCAGCCGTCAATAATATTGATCTGCTTTCCGCCAAGTCTTATTTTTGTAGTGTCCCTGTCTTCTTCAAAACCTACTTTGCCAATTTTCCCAATTTTAGCTTTAATCCCTTTATCATCCTCAACAACCTTTACCAAATCTTTTTCGAGAAATTTAACTTTTGTCGTGTCTGCCTTTGCTTCCCATGATTGAGCTTTAACAGTTTCTTTTCTCTCTGGTTTCGTTTTCTTGTCCGACCATGAATCTTCAATTAAAATCTTCTTTTTAATTGTATCTGTTTTTAAAGTATCAACAACTTCCTGGGCGTTGCTTCCAAATACAAGCACAAAAGCCATGCATAGTAAAAATATTTTTTTCATCAGTTTATAATTTTCTTGTTACTATCAAATGGAACTTACCATTTGTAAATAATCATACATGTGGAGTTAATGATGATTTACTCATGGACGTTTCATAACGGTATATTTATGTTATTTCTAAGGGTAAGACGAAATGGTGGATGAATAGTTACAGGGCTATTTAATTGTTTTTGAAAAACCGATGCCTGTAGTATTAAAATCTAATCGTGTCTTCTCTGTAGCAGAGTCATACTTCTTCTCCAACTGAACATTTTTCCCTGCAATTTCGCCCAATTTATCAACGCCATATTTCGCAATAGCATACAAAACAGAACTTTGAGCTTTCTTTTCGGGCACACTCGATTTCCATGACATTCCCAATTGTGCAAGTCCGTTATTTTGAGTGCTGATTTCAGTATTCTCTTCTTTGGGAATATCCAGTTCTATCTTTGGATCTGCAGAATTGGCTAATGCAATGAGTTCTGCATCAGCAGAAAGCACCACAGGTTCAACTCGCTTAAACACCTCTTCTATATTTTCAACTTGTTTTTCATCTCCCTGACTATCTGTTGTCTGCGCTTGTCCTTTTTCAACAGAATATTTCTTCTCTGGCTTCACAATCTCTTGTTTGGGAGTTGCAATAGCCTCAACATCAATTGCCTTTTCAGTTTTATTTGTCTCCTTACTTTCCGTAAATGCAGTTTCTACCTTGGCCGTAATTTTCTTTTCATTTGATTGATTCCCTTCAAATTGATACAAAATACTCCAAAGTGAAAAAAGCAGAATAATTGAGGCTGCTGCTCCAATTCTTGAAGAATAACGCCAGTAAGCAACTTTTCGGGAACTTCTTTTCAGCTTTTCCTTATCGGTGAAAACAAGACTATTATCAGCATGTAAAATCGTTTTTTGATAAATCTGATTCTCGTTATGAAAGGACTTGTTCTTTTCCAGAAAAGTATCGAATGCAATTTCATTTTCAACCGACAAGTCTCCTTCTAGCCGGGCAATACAGAAATCATCAAAACTTTCGCGAAAAGGAATTTCTTTTAATGATTTTAAATCAATTTTAACGCAGTCTTTAGTAAAAACAGAACACTCCATCTCCTCCAATTCTAATTTTAGATCTGGATTTTTGGTTAAAAAATCTTCCAACGCGACAATCTGAAGGGAACTTAACGTTCCTTCCAAATAATCAAGGAAGAATTCCTCGTAGTTGTATCGGGTTATTTCCCTCATCTCCTATTCCTTATACTATTGATTCAATACTTCCAATGTAATTCTTCAAATGCATTCTTGCCCGGTAAATATAAACTTTCACCTGCGACTCAGTTAAATCAGTAATTTTTGCAATTTCGGTGTAAGAATATCCTTCGTAATCGCGCAATAAAATTACCGATCGCTGAACCTCCGATAATCTTTTCAAGGCTTCATCAAGAATTTCACTTAAATCTGAATAATGCTCAGAATGCGAATAATCTCTAACATCCACATTTTCAAAATCTTCTTTCCTTTTCTCCCGTCGAATCAAATCAATCATAGTATGATACGCCGTTGTGTACAAATAAGATTTTACTTTCAGAGAATTCACATTCTCAACATTCCGCCATAGTTTCTCAAAACTATCCTGCACAATATCCCTCGCTTTATCCTCATCTCTAATGTTTTTGAGGATAAAACGAAACATTCCATCAGCATGCTGATCTACGCTTATGTTGTATTCGTCCAGGTTCATATTTAGTGGCAATCAAATGTATGACGCATACACCTAAATTAAAGTTACAGCCATTTTTTTATTATCTTCGATTTCCGAAACCATTTTTAGTATAATCTGCAATTTGAAATTCATCTCCGAAGATTTTAAAAATTCAATTCCTAGTGAATTACTAAAATTAAAATATCAATTGATATGAGAAAATTATTTTTTGCTTTAGCTGCATTTTCCATCCTGATTTCGTCTTGTTCCAAACCTCAGGATTCAAAAAAACAGGAAAATAATCAGAATGAACATTTAGTAATGGCGACTCTTTGGTTTCAAAGAGCTTCGGAGTGCCGAGCATTGTATTATCAGGCATTTAACATGGCTAAACTTTCGTTGGATAATCAATTATTAACCAAGAGTGATAATAAGAAACCCAAAGCTGTTGTTGTTGATATTGATGAAACAGTTTTAGACAACAGTCCTTTCGAAACCAATTCGATTCGCAGCGGCAAAGCATTTACACGCGCAGCCTGGAAAGAATGGACAGATATGGCAAAAGCTTCAGCTACACCTGGCTCTTTGGAGTTTTTAAAATATGCAGAATCAAAAGGCGTTGAAACATTTTATATATCCAACCGTGATACTTCGGCTTTGGCTAAAACCATCGAGAACCTTAATGAGTTAGGATTTCCCTTTGCGGATGAAAGACATGTGTTACTAAAAACAAAAACAAGTATAAAAACCGAACGCAGAAACAAAGTACTGGAAACTCATGAAATTTTAATTCTTGCCGGTGATAATTTAGGTGATTTTGATGAGTTTTTGGAAGACAGATCGACTGACTTTGGCTTTTCGAAAGTAGATGAAAGGCAAACTGAATTTGGACAACGATTTATAGTTCTTCCCAACCCAATGTATGGTTCATGGGAGAAAGAGGTGCTGAAAAGTAAGAGAAAATTAGATGGATTTGAAAAAGAGAATCTGCGCAAAAAGCAATTAATAGGTTACGAAGAACTCTAAACAAGATTATAAGCCCGATAAAATTTCGGGCTTTCTTTTTGGCTGGAAATATATCTCCACGAAAAATAAAATTATCTTTGTAAAAATCAATCAAATAAGTTCCTGATATAGTATGTCGCAAAATAATTCACACCTTTTACTTGTGAACAAGATTCCTTTAAATGATTCATTGATCCAATCAGGCAATGAATTAAAGGATTCCATTATTTTTCTTCCCGCGCAGCAAGTATCAGCAAAACAAACAGGAACAGCAGCAGATTCTGTTCCATTCACTAATCCGGCAATCAGAATCCCAATTGATTCTTTACTGATTTCAGACAGCATCCCAATAACTGAAAAAGATTCCACTGTACAAGTAGTCCGTGAGAAAGGAGTTTTAATTGCTTCTCATAAAAGCGACTGGATGGCTGGTGTGCTTCTATTTGCATTGATTTTAATGGCAATCGTAAGATTTTCATTTAGCAAATTCCTGCTCCGGGTATTCGATTCAACAATCAACCACCAAACTTCGTCCAACCTTTTGTTGGAAAAAAATATGAGAAACTTAAGAGGTTCAATTTTCTTAAACCTCCTTTTTTATGTGAATTTCACCCTGTTTATCGTACAGTATCTTGTTTACATCCTTTCGCTGAACCATGAGCACAACAATATTGTTTTTTTCCTCTATTGTTTTGTCGGATTAGTGGCTTTATACAATGTCAAATTCATCTTCATCAGATTTATTGGATATATTTTTAACGGGATTAAGGAAAGTAAAGAATATTTACACACAGTATCTATTTACAATAAAAATTTAGGGGTAATCCTCTTGCCCATCACTATTAGTGCACCATTTATAGCACAGCACTCTATACCAATGCTATTAAATTCGGGCTTGATTTTAACTCTGATTTTTTATGTATTCCGACTATCAAGAGGTTTAAAAATATTATTTCGCCAACATGTGTCAATATTTTATATGATTTTGTACCTTTGTGCACTGGAAATTTTGCCCTTGCTAATGATTTACAAACTGTTGTATTTATTAGTATAGGTCGGTTAACAAATTGTCGAACTAAACTCTACTATTTTGAAAATCAAGACGATCCTGGTTTCACAACCAAAACCACAAACTGAAAAGTCACCGTATTTTGATTTGGCCGAAAAATATAATTTAAAAATTGATTTTCGACCTTTTATTCAAGTTGAAGGGATTTCAGCCAAGGAGTTTAGACAAGAAAGAATCAATGTATTGGATCACACTGCTGTAATATTTACTAGTCGTACAGCAATTGATCATTTCTTTAGAATTTGTCAAGAACTTAGAATTACTGTACCCGATGAGATGAAGTACTTCTGTATCTCAGAATCAACGGCTTTCTATCTTCAGAAATACATTGTTTACCGCAAAAGAAAAATCTTTTTCGGAGAAAAGCGATTTGAAGATTTAATGGAAATTATTTTGAAACACAAAGGAGAAACGTTTTTAGTTCCTCTTTCGGACATTCACAAACAATCCATTCCTGAATTGCTTACTAAAAGCAAAATAAAATATTCCAAAGCTATTCTTTACCGAACCGTAAGCAGTGATTTGTCGGATTTAGCTGATGTGAATTATGATGTATTGGCCTTTTTCAGTCCTTCAGGAATTGCATCTTTGCTTCAAAATTTTCCTGATTTTAAACAAAACAATACACTTATAGCTGCATTTGGACCTTCTACATCCGATGCTGTTACATCAAATAACCTAAGACTTGATATTCAGGCTCCTATGCCACAAGCTCCATCTATGACAATGGCTCTTGATCAATTCATTAAAAAATTTAATAAGGATAATAAATAGATATTATCTGTGAAAATCCAATCAAACAAAAAAGGGGAATAATTTCCCCTTTTGTTGTAAATTATAGTAGATATGAATCGCTTCACATTTAAAAAGGCGGAAAGACTGACACATAAAATCCTTATCGGAAAACTTTTTTCTGAAGGAAAAGGATTTATTTGTTACCCTTTTCGTATTGTATGGAAAGAGGCGAAACTTAATTCTGAATTTCCGGCACAGGTAGCCATAACAGTATCTAAACGGAGTTTTAAAAAGGCAGTGACACGAAATTTACTAAAAAGAAGAATTCGTGAAATTTACCGTCTTAATAAGGGAGAACTTTATCGGGAACTTGAGTCGATTAATGTAAACATTGCTTTTATGCTTGTTTATTTACCTAAAACAATACTTACAACTTCCGAAATGGAAGACAAGTTGATAAAAGCTCTTAAAAGATTACCTAAAGAATATGAAAAGCATTCTCAACTTTCTGAAAAAAGTGATTCTGTTCATCATGATACTTCCGATTAGGTTTTATCAATACGCAATTTCACCCCTTACCCCTTCTGCCTGCAGGTATCATCCAACCTGTTCAACTTATGCCATTCAGGCTCTTAAAAAACACGGACCTATTAAAGGCACTTACCTTGCTGTAAAAAGAATACTTTCATGCAACCCTTGGGGCGGACACGGTCACGATCCTGTCCCTTAGGCAATATTTTTCAACAAGAAAAATAAATTCATGCAATCTATCCGGAATCATTCTTAATAAAATTGTACGTACAGATCTTAGCTCATCTTTTTTCCCTTTTCTCACGGAATTCAAGCACCGTTGGGTTAACAAATGTTAAAGTCGATTATTTTAAAAAGGGAATAATTATATTTGTTTTAACCTACATATTATTTTATTTTCTTCTAATTTGTAAATTCGTGCATTAGGGATAGCAAAAGCTAGGCTGCGGGGAGAGTTATTTTAAATATCAATTTAAACAAAAACATATGAAGCTTCGAAAAAAATCGGGAGCCATCTGGTTACTTGCTGTTTTGCTTTTTTGCAGTGCAGCTTTCTGGGGGTTTAACAGAGACGAGAGAAATTTTGAGATTAGCAAAAATTTAAACATTTACTATACTTTATTTAGAGAATTGAATCTATTTTATGTAGATGAAATTGATCCGGGAGACTTGGTGAAAAAAAGTATGGACGCCATGCTAACCACTCTTGATCCTTACACAACCTACATTTCCGAATCAGAAATTGAAGACTTTAAACTGATGACCACAGGCGAATATGCCGGTATTGGGTCATTAATCAGTAAACACAAGGATGAAGTAATTATTGCAGAACCTTACGAAGGATTTCCAGCTTTTAAGGCTGGTTTAAAAGCCGGTGATGTATTGCTTGAAATTAATGGAACATCGGTATCAAAAAAGAGTACTGATGATGTGAGCAGCCTGTTAAAAGGGCAACCCAATGTTCCTCTTACCATTAAAATAAAACGACCAGGTGTTGATAAAATAATGGAGAAGAAATTGGTACGTGAAAACATACAATTAAAATCCGTTCCCTACTACGGAATGGTTTCTGATTCAGTTGGATACATTCTTTTAAATCAATTCACAGATAAAGCTTCTGGTGAAATTAAAGCTGCTTTAAAAGAACTTAAAGAACAAAATGCAAAATCAATTGTTCTCGATTTGAGAGGTAATCCCGGAGGATTATTGGATCAGGCAATTGAAATTGTGAACCTGTTTGTAAACAAAGGAGAAGATATTGTTAGTACCAAAGGAAAAGTCTCACAGTGGGATAAGTCGTACACAGCCACAAAAACACCTTTTGATGCCGAAATTCCAATTGCTGTTTTGGTAAACAGAGGATCGGCATCGGCGTCGGAAATTGTTTCAGGTGCAATTCAAGATCTCGACAGAGGTGTTGTAATCGGTGAAAGAACATTTGGTAAAGGATTGGTTCAGACAACAAGAAATCTGACCTACAACGCCAAATTAAAGGTGACTACTGCGAAGTATTACATTCCTAGTGGAAGATGCATTCAGGCTCTTGATTACAGCCACAGAAACGAAGATGGAAGCGTAGGGAAAATTGCTGATTCTCTAATTACCGAATTTCACACCAAAAATGGTCGTTCTGTTTTTGATGGTGGTGGTGTTCTTCCGGATTTGAAGATTGAATCGGAAAGATACAGCAGTTTAACCATTAACCTGATTCGTAACTTTATGGTTTTTGATTACGCAACTTTGTATGCAAACAGTCATGATAAAATAGCAAGCTCGAAAGAATTTAAAATTTCGGATCAGGAGTTTGAAAAATTCTCTCAATACATTAAAGAACAGAAGTTTGTATACGAATCGGAAAGTACTGAAATTCTAGATGCTCTAAAAAAATCAGCAAAAGAAGAAAAATACTTTGACATCTCAACCAATGAGTTTGACGCTCTTACGGCAAAGTTAACTCCCAATTTGGATCGTGATTTAACCCGATTCAAAGATGAAATCAGCGATTTGCTGGCACACGAAATTATTAAGAGATATTACTACCAAAATGGCGGTATTGAATACAGTTTAAAGGATGATAAAACTCTTTTAAAAGCCATTGAAGTTCTTGAAAATAAAACAGAATATTTAGGAATTTTAGATGGCAGTATCGGACTTCATGCTTTAAATAAGCAAAAATAATACGGTTAAAAATTGCTATTAAATTGATATAAAAAAAGCTCATTCTTGTTGCAAGAATGAGCTTTTTAAATTTGTATCTATTGTGTATTAATGCGCTTCCAGCCAGTTCTCTCCTACGCCCATATCCACAGTAAGTGGAACCGAAAGCTGAATGGCATTTTCCATTTCTTCTTTTAAAATCAGCTTCATTTGATCCAATTCAGATAACAAACAATCAAAGTTCAATTCATCATGCACCTGAATAATCAATTTAGATTGCATCCCCTCCCGTTTCATTCTTTTGGTAATGTTGATCATCGCTATTTTGATTACATCAGCTGCCGAGCCCTGAATGGGTGCATTAATTGCATTTCTTTCTGCTACACCGCGAACGATAGCATTGCTTGAATTGATATCTTTTAAATATCTGCGGCGTGACAATAAAGTGACTACAAACTCATCCCGACGCGCTTTCTCTACACTTTCATCCATAAACAGCTTAACTCCCGGATAAGATTCAAAATAGCCTGTAATAAGCTCTTTTCCTTCCGTTCGGCTAATACCCAACCTTTCGGCAAGTCCCCAGGCCGAAATTCCATAAATAATTCCAAAATTGGCAGTTTTTGCTCTGCTTCGCATGTCCTTGCTTACCTCTTCGATTGGAAGCTTGTAAATTTTTGCCGCTGTAGCTGTATGGAAATCTTCAGAATTGATAAAAGCATCTATCATGTTCTGATCCTGGCTCATATGAGCCATTAAGCGCAATTCCACCTGCGAATAATCAGCAGAAAGAAAAGTGTGATTTTCGGATGAAGGAACAAATGCTTTCCGGATGTATCTGCCCTGCTCGGTACGAATTGGTATATTCTGTAAATTAGGATTGGTTGAACTTAACCTTCCTGTAGCGGCTTCCGCCTGATTAAAAGATGTATGTATCTTCCCTGATTTTTCATTAATGTAAGTTGGAAGTGCCTCAACATAGGTAGAAATCAATTTTTTAAGCGATCTAAAATCCAATATCTTTTGAATAATTTCATGCTTATCCTTCAATTTAGAAAGAACATCTTCGGAAGTTGAATATTGACCCGATTTGGTTCTTTTAGCTTTGCTGTCGAGCCCCATTTTATCAAACAAAACATCACCCAACTGCTTAGGTGAAGCCACATTAAAATCGACCTCAGCCATTTCTTTGATGTCTTTTTCGATACCATCTACCTCCTCATTCAGAACAAGAGCGTAGTCTTTTAGAGTTTGTACATCAATACTAACTCCTGTGAACTCCATATCTGCTAAAATGCTTACCAAAGGCATTTCAATATTGTAGAACAAATCAAGTAGTTCGTTATCTTTCATACGAACTTCAAATTCTTCTTTCAATTCAAGGTTTAGAACTGTTTCCTCACAATAAGATTCATGTTCAATCACCTCTGGTTCCAACATCAAACTCAATTGAGCTTTTTTCCCTTTCGACTTATCCTCTTTTGAAATTGTCTGATAATTTAAAATAGAGTAAGCAACAAATGCGAAATCATGTTTTAATTCGGGTTGAATTAAGTAATGAGAAATCATAGTATCGAAAATCGGCCCTTTTACATCAATTCCATGCCAACGCAAAATCAAAATATCACGTTTGATATCGTGACCAATTTTTAAAATATTTTCATCTTCAAAAATAAATTTAAACTCTTGAGCCACTTTTTTTGCTTCTTCGAAATTTTGAGGAAAAGGAACAAAAAATGATTTGTCTTTTCGATACGAAAAAGTCAATCCAAGAAGATTTGATGTGTTTGGGTCAGAACCAGACAAAATTGTTCTAAACGAGTACTCTTTCTGAACACATAAATCAGCTTTTAAATCGGCCCTTACAGACTGATTATCAAGCACAAAAAACTCACAAGCCAATCCTTTTACATCTCTTAGAATCACGTTTTTAACTTCTAACGTGTCCTTGTCCGTAATTTTTTTATTCTCAGTAGTAAAAAGATTCCCTTGTTTTTTAAAAACCCGTTCGGCCAAAGTGAAAAACTCCAATTCCTTAAAAATGGCTCTCAACTTAGCTTCATCATAATCTATCAGTTTAAAATTCTCTTCAACAAAATCTATCGGAGCATCAAGTGAAATTTTGGCCAGCACTTTTGAAAACCGAACTTGTTCTTCCGACTCAATAATTCTTTCTTTTTGTTTTCCTTTTAGCTTATCGGTATTTTGATACAAACCATCAATGTCTTTATACAGCTCAATTAATTTTTGAGCCGTTTTCGGACCAATTCCCGGACAACCCGGAATATTATCCGCAGTATCTCCCATCAAACCTAAATAATCAACAATTTGATCGGGATGTTCGACACCAAATTTCTCCTTAATTTCAGGAACTCCCCAAATCTCAACATCATTGCCGTTACTTTTCGGTTTGTACACGTAAATATTCTCACTCACTAATTGTGCATAGTCCTTATCAGGCGTCATCATATAAACCGTATAACCCTGTTTTTCAGCCTTCTTAGCCAAGGTTCCAATGACATCATCAGCCTCATAGCCTTCCACATCAAATTCAGGTATATTAAACCCCTGAATTATTGATTTGATATAGGGAATTGATTTTCTTAAATCTTCGGGCATTGGAGGCCGCTGTGCTTTGTATTCCTTAAACATCTCATGACGGAAAGTTGGTCCAACCGGATCAAAAACTACAGCAATATGCGAAGGTTTCTCTTTTTCAAGCACCTCCAGCAATGTATTTGTGAAGCCAAGCATTGCCGACGAATTAATTCCTGTTGAAGTAAACCTCGGGTTTTTAATAAAAGCGTAATATGATCTGTATATCAGGGCAAAAGCATCGAGTAAAAAAAGTTTTTTACCAGAATTGGTAATTGATGAGTGCATAAGTTTTCAAATATTAATTGTGTCAAACAAAAGTACAAGATAATCGCTTTGGAACAATTTTCAAGGCTATTATTCTCGGTTCTCTTCTTGTTTTATAAACACAAAAAAAGCCGGGAGGTTGTTCCAGGCTTTTCAAATATATTTTCACTTTAACTTAATTGTCTTCAGCATACCACTCGGCAAATGATGTGGCCGTTTCATGCAATTTTAGTGAGTGGAGTTTCACATCCGAAGGCAAGCGATTTTTTATTTTTTCAGCAAAATCAACAATCATGTTTTCACAAGTTGGCTGATAATCTGTAATAAAAAAACGTTCAAACATTTGTTCAATATTCAATTGCTCCAGATTTGGAGTTGTCTTACTCAAAACAACGGAATGATCCAGCTGATCAACAATTTCTTCAGAAACAATCTTTTTCAAATCACCAAAATCCATTACCATTCCCAATTTTGAATTATTTACATCGGTTATTGGTTCGCCAATTACTGTAACAAATAAAATATAGGAATGACCGTGAATATTCTTACAAAGTCCATCGTAGTTCCATAAGGCATGAGCCATTTCGAAATGAAACTCTTTAGTTAATCTTACTTTCGCCATTTACTTATATCGTATAAAAAAACCAGCACTAAACTGGTTCTTGAATTTCTTATCCATGAGTACAATTGCTGATACAATCAACAATATTACTTAGGCTACAGTGTTTCAAATAATAATATGTATTCTTTCCTTCTCTTTTTGAAGAAAGAACACCTTTATCTTTTAAAATTCCCAAATGATGGGAAGTTGTTGATTGCTCAATTTTTAATAATTCATGAATTTCAGTCACTGTAAGCTTCTTTCCATCCTCCAGATATCCTAAAATTGCAATTCTCATTGGATGAGCAATTGCTTTAAGCATGTTAGCCGCTTGCTCTAGCTTTGCAGGTTCTAATTCTTTAATTTTCATACACAACTATTATTCACGTAAAGTATCAAATGCAAATATATAAATATATTCTCGAATAGGCTATATTATACATATTGAAATAGTTAAATTTCTTGTTTTGTATATAATTTAGTTAAAGTCTTAATAAATACTAGAGTTTGAAATCCGATAATTTGAATTATGAACGGTTTTATGAGAAAGATAAATTATTAACTTTGGTTGCTATGAATTTGAGAAAAACCAGTATTAACGATATTAAAGCTCCTGTCAAGAACGAAATGGAGAAATTTGAGTCTTTTTTTAAGGATTCAATGAAAACAAAAATACGTTTACTTGACATGATTAACAGATATGTTATCAAACGAAAAGGCAAAGAAATAAGACCTATTCTTGTCTTTCTGAGCGCAAAACTTACCGGCGAAATTAACAATTCTACTTATACTGCCGCAGCACTTACCCAACTACTGCACACTGCTACTTTAATTCATGATGATGTGGTTGATGAAGCTTACGAAAGAAGAGGCTTTTTCTCAATTAATGCTTTATGGAAAACCAAAGCTGCCGTATTAGTTGGAGATTTTCTTCTGTCAAAAGGCCTTCTTATTGCTCTTGACAATAATGAATTTGGACAGCTAAAGGTTATTTCCGAAGCTGTAAGGGAAATGAGTGAAGGGGAATTACTTCAATTGGAAAAATCAAGAAAATTAAACATCACGGAAGATATCTATTTTGATATCATCTATAAAAAAACGGCAAGTTTGATGGCAACCTGCACTCTTCTTGGTGCTATTTCAGCTAAAGCAAATGATGCTGATCAGCAAAAGCTTAAAAAATTCGGTGAATACCTCGGAATTGCTTTTCAAATGAAAGATGACTTATTTGATTACGAGAAACAAGGAAGTATTGGAAAACCAACTGGCAATGATATTAAAGAAAAAAAATTAACTCTTCCTTTGATCTATGTTTTAAGGGGAGTTTCTGAAAAGGAACGCCGATGGGCTCTAAAGATAATTCGCAAACACAATAAAAACACTGAAAAAGTAAACGAATTAATCTCTTTCGTTAAAGAAAAAGGAGGTATTAAATACACCGGAGATAAAATGATTGAATACAAACAAAAAGCCTTGGATATTTTAAATGAGTTTCCTTCATCAGAAGCAAAAGAAGCCTTACTCAACTTAGTGGATTACACAATTAACAGAAATGTTTAATTTTACTTACTTATTGGCAGGTGAACGGTAAAAACACTCCCTTTTCCTGGTGTACTTTCAAGCGATATTGAACCATTATTCATAGTAACAAACTCATGACAAAGTATTAAACCTAAACCTGTTCCAGATTCTTCACAGGTTCCTACCCTTGTATAATTTGTATCAATCCGAAACAATCTTTTCTGATTTTCTTCACTAATTCCTATTCCGTTATCTTCAATAGAAATAATTGATTTGGAATTGTTTTGTGCAATTCGGATTTGAATATTTCCACCCGGCCGGGTAAATTTTATGGCATTTGAGTACAAATTTCTAATAACCGTATCCAACATGTACTCATCGGCGAAAGCCATAGTGTGTGCTCCTTTAATTACCCTTACAAATATATTTTTCCGATCTGCTTTGGTTTGATGGAGCTGAACATTTAACTCTATCAATTTTGATAAATCAATTTGTTTGGGGGAATGTTTTATTTTTCCCATTTGGGATCTGGCCCACTCGAGGAGGTTATTCAATAAATTATACTCCAGATTAGCTGCTGAATGAATAATTGAAGAAGCTTCAAAGATTTGATCCTTTGACATTTCCCTGCAATTTTGGTGCAGATTTTTAGCTATTGGCAGCAAGGCATTAAATGGATTTTTTAAATCATGTGCGATAATTGAGAAGAATTTATCCTTTGTTTTAAGAGCTTCATTTAAAGCCTCCTCAATTCTTTTTCTCGCAGTTATATCACGGGCAATTGCCATTAATGTTTCGCACTCTCCTGTCCTATTAAATTCGGGAATTAATTGCCATTCAAAATGAAGAACCTTACCTTCAACAACAATGCTAAAATCAACACAATGCTGCTTCTTTGTTTTAAAAGCAATATCTATTTCCTGTTCCCAAAACTCACACTTGTCTTTTGGAAATCCCATTTCCTGATGAGTTTTTCCAATAAATTTCTCTGGTTTGATTTTTAATATTTGTAAGGAAGCCGAATTCACAAATATATGTTTGTGATTCACATCAAACCGCATGATCAAGTCTGTGGCATTCTCCACTAAAGTTCGGAAACGCTCTTCACTTTCCTGCAACTTATTTTCTGCTGTTTTCCTTTTTTCAATATTTCTGATGGCTACAAAATAAATCTTTGTATTCGAAAAACGAATGAGATTTGCACTTACTTCAACTGAAATTCTTTTGCCGGATTTACTAATTAAACTCGTCTCAAATAACCCAAAACCACTTGATTCTATCTCCTTTATCCGAAGATCAAAATCCATCGAACGACTGGCGTCATCAATATTATTGACATTTAATTGACTCAATTCCTCTTCGGAATACTCCAATAAATCACTTAAACGCGTGCTAAATTCAATTAATCTTCCTTTTTCATCATGAACAAGAAAAGCATCGCCTGCGAATTCAAAAATGTTTTTGTAAAATTCTTCTCTTTGTCCAATTTGATCTACCAGATGATAGTAACTTGAAATGTCATTGCTTCGAACAATAACTCTTTCAACATTACCTTTTTCATTTAAAATCGGTGAAAGATATTTTTCTTCAAATCGGATCTTATTATTCTCCAAATTCGACTTTAAAAAACTATTTGGCTCCCTGCTTTCAAGAACCTGAGGAACAACACATTCCTCACAAGGTTTATCTAATCCATAAAAAACACTGTAGCATTTTGTACCAATTAATTCAGATCGTTTTAAATCTGTTCCCATCAGCCTTTTTGCATTCACCTCAATTAAAGTGAAATTTGTATCAATTACCGAAACTGCATCTTTACCACTACTTACAGATTTGGATTGATCGTATTCTTCTACAAGATATTCTTGAGGAATTAGCTCGCGCAATCTTTCAACTTCATTTTCCAGCTCTTGAACTCTATTCTTCAACGGATCAGGGGATTCATTGTACATGAACAAATAAACAATTAAAAGGTGATGTTAAATAAATATATTGCAAGTAAATAAAAAAAGTCGGAAATAATCCGACTTTCAAGTTATTAAATTAAATATTTTAAAAATACTTTATTTCTTTTAGCTCACCGGTTTCCAGTTTATGAATCTCTGTTAATAACGCATTTGCCAAACTAGATGCTCCTATTCTTGACCATTTGTTATTCAACCATTCCTCACCTAAATTATTTTTTGAAATCGCATAAAATTCAATGGCATCTTTAGCTGCAGATATTCCTCCTGCGGGTTTAAAACCAACCATCCGACCTCTTTTTTTGTAATAATCAGTAATAGCCTGCGTCATAACATAGGCCGCCTCAAGAGTTGCGTTCACTGCCACCTTACCGGTGGAAGTTTTAATAAAATCAGCACCGGCTTCCATTGCAATAATAGATGCAGTACGAATATTTTCTGCCGTTTTAAGTTCACCTGTTTCCAGGATAACTTTTAAATGTGCCTTACCACAAGCCTCTTTCTGAATAGCAATTTCATCAAACACGGTTTGATAATGTCCTTCTAAAAAAGCTCCAATCGATATCACAATATCAATATCATCAGCTCCCTTTTCAACAGCCATTTTACATTCCAATGCTTTAACTTCAATATATGATTGAGAAGATGGGAAAACACCTGCTACAGAAGCTATTCTAACGCCCTCAGCTTTTAAGTTTTCATTCAATGTAGGCACTTGGTATGGATATACACAAATAGCAGCCACATTTGGCATGTCAAAATCATTCTGGAAGTTATTTACATTGTCAGCAAAACTTTTAGCCTTTGCGTGCGTGTCTGTAGAGTTCAGTGTCGTTAAATCTATAAAAGAAAAATTCTTCTTTAGATTTTCAATTGTGTACAAAGCTTCAAAGTCTCTGTCCAAAATTGATTTGACATTTGCTTTTACTTCTGCATCGCTAACCTTAAGATCATATGATTTTAAGATTTCTAAAATGTCTTTCTCCATAATGTATGTAAATAATTAGTACCCAGTTGCGAATCTTTATTCGCTGATTTTTCCATCAATTATCTAAACTTCTAAAAGTCAGAATATTGTCTTTGAGAGCACAAAATTAAGATATTTTTTACTCATCCCCTATTTCTACTATGTTAATTTATTAGAACTTAACCAGCCTAAACAAAAAAAGCCAAAGTCATTATTGTGATGACTTTGGCTAACTGCTATAAAAGATGTACTTCTTTATTGCTTAACAATCTTGTAGCTTTTTCGGTATCCTTCCGATTCAATAAGCAAAAAATAAGCGCCGCTTCGTAATTGCTCAACTGATTTAATAATCCTTACTTCTCCACCTATATTTTTATGCTCTTCCTTAAATATCAAGCTTCCTGTCATGCTGAACAATGAAATTGTAGTCTCATCATTTCTAAAATCAGATAGATCGATATGCAATTCATGAACAACAGGATTTGGATAGATATGAACGATTGGCGCTGTTAAAACATCTTCGATTCCAGTAACTGTCTCAACTATAATTTTAAATTCTTGCCTGGCAAGATATTCATTATCCCAAGCTTCTAAAATCACATTAAAAGTACCCGCTTCGGTTGGTAAACCGTATAAGGTTGCAGTTCCATCTCCATTGTCATCTAAATTTAACCAACTTGGCTTTTCAAAGGCTGTTACAACACATCCTTCAGCATCAACATCCTGATATTCTATCATATAAACATAACTTTCATTCAATACTGCATCAACAAAAGGTTCTGATATAAATCTCGGAGCTTCATTTTTATTCTCAATATTAATGGTAAACCTATCGTTATAACTTAATCCGCCTTGATCAGTAACTGTTACTTTTAATGAATAGCTAATATAATCTTCATAATTAAATATCTCTTTCGAAACAATCCTGTCTCCATCCAATTCGAAATACTCATTCTCTGCCAGATTAAATGTGAATGTCTCATCAATATCAGCGTCGCTAGCAGTTAATATTCCCACTTCAGTTCCAATGGCAGAATTTTCGGCAATTGTAGTATTTGACAATTGAATGGCTGTTGGGGCATTTTCGTTACTATCATTGATATTAATTATTACTATTTCTTCAGAACTGGTATGTGTTCCATCGCTTACAGTAACTGTTAACGAGTAACTTGTTGTTGTCTCGTAATCCAGATTCGTGTTATCTGTTACCGTAATTTCTCCGGTAGTTGAATTAACAGCAAAAATGCCGTCAGTATTGCCTGCTGTGATTGTCCAGCTGCTAAATGTTGTTGCGGTTGCATCTGAATCAGTGGCCAAAACTGTTCCTACGGATGTTGTATTTGAAGCATCTTCATCAATATAGAATGTTTGTGAAGCTGTCACTATCGGAGCTACGTCATTGACATCTGTGATATTGATTGTTATCGTCTCTGCTGCTGAAGTGTTTATTCCATCGGAAACTGTTACAGTGTATGTGTATGAGGTTGTTGTTTCATAATCTATACCTGAGTTATCGGTTACGGTGATGGCACCACTTGATGCATTGATCTCAAAAATGGATGCGCCGGTTCCTCCTGTTTCTGTCCAGGCTGAGAAAGATGTTCCTGCATCTCCGTCTGTCGCAAGTACTGTTCCTACGGCTCCTGAGTCTGCGGTATTTTCTGCAATACTAAAACTCTGGGTGGCTGTTACAACTGGAGTGACATCATTGACATCTGTGATATTGATTGTTATCGTCTCTGCTGTTGAAGTGTTTATTCCATCGGAAACAGTAACGGTGTATGTGTATGATGTTGTTGTTTCATAATCTATACCTGAGTTATCGGTTACGGTGATGGCACCACTTGATGCATTGATCTCAAAAATGGAGGCGCCGGTTCCTCCTGTTTCTGTCCAGGCTGAGAAAGATGTTCCTGCATCTCCGTCTGTCGCAAGTACTGTTCCTACGGCTCCTGAGTTTGCGGTATTTTCAGCAATACTAAAACTCTGGGTGGCTGTTACAACTGGAGTGACATCATTGACATCTGTGATATTAATGGTTATCGTCTCGGATACTGAAGTGTTGGTTCCGTCAGAAACAGTAACAGTGTATGTATATGAAGTTGTTGTTTCATAATCTATACCTGAGTTATCGGTTACGGTGATGGCACCACTTGATGCATTGATCTCAAAAATGGAGGCGCCGGTTCCTCCTGTTTCTGTCCAGGCTGAGAAAGATGTTCCTGCATCTCCGTCTGTCGCAAGTACTGTTCCTACGGCTCCTGAGTTTGCGGTATTTTCAGCAATACTAAAACTCTGGGTGGCTGTAATAACAGGAGTAATATCATTGACATCGGTAATTGTAACTGTAATTGTTTGATCATCTGTTGCTCCACCATCTCCTGTAACTCTAACAATAACTTCATATGAATTGTTGCCACCTGCATCTTGTGCAGATTCGTAATCCGGTGCAGACAATAAAGTTAAAACTCCTGAAGTTGGGTGAATATTAAATTTGGCTTGATCAGCTCCTCCTACTAATGAGTACGAAGGAACTGCTACTCCCTCATTTACTGATGTTACCGCAGCTATTGAAGTGCTGTTTTCTGGAATTGAAATGCCGGCTGTTGCTCCTCCGCCATTTGAAGTAATAGTTATCCCTGTTACGTTATCAACCGAAACAGTGATCGTCTGAGTACTGGAATTTAATCCATCAGAAACAGATACCTGAACTATATAATCATTATCAGCATTTATATCTAATGGAGTTTCATAATCTGGAGCAGAGGTGAAAGCTAACGCTCCTGTTGATGAATTAATAGTAAATAGAGCTTGATCAGCTCCTCCAATTTTATTAAATGTAAAAGTTGTTCCGACATCTCCATCTGTTGCTGTTAAAGTAATAACATCTGTAGTATTCTCATCAATATTTATTGTAGATGCTGATGTAAATACTGGAATCTCATCATTAATATCGTTCACATCAACTGTTACAGTTTCTGTTACTGAAGTGTTAACTCCATCTGAAACTGTGATGCTCAAGCTGTAACTTGTGATTGATTCGTAATCCAGTTCATTCGCATCATTAACTGTAATTTCACCCGTCGATGAGTTGATTGCAAATACGCCGTTTGTATTACCTGCTGTGATTGTCCAGCTGCTAAAAACTGTTGCTGTTGCATCTCCATCGGTAGCCAAAACTGTTCCTACGGATGTTGTATTTGAAGCATCTTCATCAATATTGAATGTTTGTGAAGCTGTCACTATCGGAGCTACATCATTGACATCTGTGATATTAATGGTTATCGTCTCGGATGCTGAAGTGTTGGTTCCGTCAGAAACAGTAACAGTGTATGTATATGATGTTGTTGTTTCATAATCTATACCTGAGTTATCGGTTACGGTGATTGCACCGCTTGATGCATTGATCTCAAAAATGGAGGCGCCGGTTCCTCCTGTTTCTGTCCAGGAGCTAAAAATTGTTGCTGTTACATCTCCATCCGCTGCAAGTACTGTTCCTACGACTCCTGAATTTGCGATATTTTCTGCAATGCTAAAACTCTGAGAGGCTGTTACAACTGGATCTACATCATTTATATCTGTGATATTAATGATAATTGTCTCGGATGCTGAAGTGTTTATGCCGTCAGAAACTGTTACAGTGTATGTGTATGAGGTTGTTGTTTCATAATCTATACCTGAGTTATCGGTTACGGTGATGGCACCGCTTGATGCATTGATCTCAAAGATGGATGCGCCGGTTCCTCCTGTTTCTGTCCAGGAGCTAAAGGAAGTTCCTGCATCTCCGTCTGTTGCAAGTACTGTTCCTACGGCTCCTGAGTTTGCGATATTTTCTGCAATGCTAAAACTCTGAGAGGCTGTTACAACTGGAGTGTTGTCGTTTATTGCATTCACATTAACTGTTACTGTTTCTGCTGCTGAAGTGTTAACTCCATCTGAAACTGTGATGCTCAAGCTGTAACTTGTGATTGATTCGTAATCCAGTTCATTCGCATCATTAACTGTAATTTCACCCGTCGATGAGTTGATTGCAAATACGCCGTTTGTATTACCTGCTGTGATTGTCCAGCTGCTAAAAACTGTTGCTGTTGCATCTCCATCGGTAGCCAAAACTGTTCCTACGGATGTTGTATTTGAAGCATCTTCATCAATATTGAATGTTTGTGAAGCTGTCACTATCGGAGCTACATCATTGACATCTGTGATATTAATGGTTATCGTCTCGGATGCTGAAGTGTTGGTTCCGTCAGAAACAGTAACAGTGTATGTATATGATGTTGTTGTTTCATAATCTATACCTGAGTTATCGGTTACGGTGATTGCACCGCTTGATGCATTGATCTCAAAAATGGAGGCGCCGGTTCCTCCTGTTTCTGTCCAGGAGCTAAAAATTGTTGCTGTTACATCTCCATCCGCTGCAAGTACTGTTCCTACGACTCCTGAATTTGCGATATTTTCTGCAATGCTAAAACTCTGAGAGGCTGTTACAACTGGATCTACATCATTTATATCTGTGATATTAATGATAATTGTCTCGGATGCTGAAGTGTTTATGCCGTCAGAAACTGTTACAGTGTATGTGTATGAGGTTGTTGTTTCATAATCTATACCTGAGTTATCGGTTACGGTGATGGCACCGCTTGATGCATTGATCTCAAAGATGGATGCGCCGGTTCCTCCTGTTTCTGTCCAGGAGCTAAAGGAAGTTCCTGCATCTCCGTCTGTTGCAAGTACTATTCCTACGGCTCCTGAGTTTGCGATATTTTCTGCAATGCTAAAACTCTGAGAGGCTGTTACAACTGGAGTATTATCATCATCTGTTAAAGTACAGATAACCTGCTGTGTACCCGATTCAGTGCCATTTGTCACAGAAGAAATATCAATAATTACAGTTTCATTATCTTCATCCAAATCATCATTCACTCCTGTTATTGTAGCTGTACCTGTAATATTTCCGGTAGTTATAGATATAGATGTAGAAGACAAGGAATAATCCGTCCCTGATGTAGTACCAGATTTTAATAAATTTACACTTACAGTCTTATTAAATGTATTTGAAAGGGTAGCTTTAACAGAAGTACTTCCTGCATTCTCAGAGATTGAAGAAGAAGGATCCAAACTCAAGGTAACTGTTGGTTCAGGCGTAACTGTAAGTGTTGCCGTATATGTTGATGTACTATAATCAGTTCCATCACTCACATCAAAAGTAAAAATTGAAGAAGTACCATTTGTATTCAAATATTTTAATTTTCCTGCATCTAAATCAGCTTTCGATACTGTTCCATTATTTGATAAAGCTGATTCTGCTCCATTTATTGTTCCACTACCATCAGCATCTACCCATAAAGATCCATTAGCAGGAACTGCTGTAATCCTAACATGATCAAGAGGATCACCATCATCATCAGAATAACCAAAATTTGCAGTTACAAACGCATAGGTAGTATTTTCATAAATAGTAGATGTGGTAAAACTTGAAGCAGTGGGCTTATCATTAACTGCAGTAATATCAACATTAACTGTTCCTAAAGGAACATTTGTTCCTCCACTACTACCTGTATAGCCCCCATCATTAGCAGTCAGCGTTAAAGTAGCGGCATCGCTTCCATTAACATTCGAAGCACTTGTATATTTTATATTCGATGACGTATTTAAATAAGTATCAATATTAGCTACAGAACCTGTTAAGCTTAGTGTTGCTGTACCTGAACCTCCAATGGTGACTGAACCTCCTGAACCAGCATTAAGAGTTCCTGCTGATGCCTCAATAGTTAATACAATACTGTTTGATCCTGCATCAACATCACTTAATGTGGCAGCAGAAAGATCAACATTACTGGCAATGTCCTCAGAAACCGTTATATCTGTTGGCAAACCTGAAACACTTGGATCATCGTTCACTGCGGTAATATCAAAGCTAACACTTGTCGGGCTGGAATCATCAGTCCCATCATTGGAAATAAAAGCAATGGTTCCTGCATTCGTGCCACTTAGGTTTGGTGTAGGAGTAAAAGTTGCAGCATCTAAGGCAGTATTAATTGCTGCCAATGTACCTGCAGCTGTAAAACTTGCATTTCCATTTCCGGTGCCACCAAAAGTAATGCCTGTAGTTCCTATAGTAAGTGTTCCTCCTGTTATTGTGAATGTAACAGTCTGGTCATCTCCATCGGTATCTGCTACTTGAATATCATCAGCCAAAGCAACATTTGTATCATCTTCAGTTACACTTGGTGCACTAGGTGCTGTTGCTGTAGGGGTTGCATTGGCAGCAACAGATTGGTGCCTAAAAGCATCAACGGCTAAATATCTTAAATTTCCTGTTAGTTCAAATTCTAACTCATCAATTTCTGTTGTGCTAAAAGAAGTTAGATCAACTTTAGTATATCCATTATTTGTACTAGAAATAATGTTAATATTTGCACTTTCTACAGTTTTTGTAAATTGAGTTGCACCACTTAATTTTCCGCGAATTATGATTGTTCCTGTATTTGACTTAATTCCTGATCCGTCACCTGGAAAAATCCAAAAATCATAAACATAGAAATTATTTGTCGTTTTGGTAATTGCGCCAACAACACCAGCAGAACTCAAAAAACTACCATAATTATCCACATAATCGTCATCAGTAGCAATACCTGTATATCCATAGATTGGTCCATGTTCAATATCAAATTTTCCTCCCGTCAAATTATAAGTAACTCCAGAATTTGAAAAAAAAGTAGCACCTGGTGTTTCGTCACTAAAATGCTCAGTAACCTGTCCATCAACAGTAAAAACACTAAACATCACAAAGCAAATGACTATTATGCTTTTCAATTTCGAAAAGTAATTTAAAATACACATAACTTTATATTTAAGATCAATTAGTAACTAATTTTTATTTTATTTACAGAATAATAACTGAAACATTATGAATGATTTAAGCGAAAACTTTTTTACTGGTCTCTTACAAGAGACAAAAACAATTAATATTGTTAAGCAATTAGAGTCTCTAAACAAATTCTTAAAAAACAACATACAAGTAGATAATAATGAAAATGACATTTCTTATAATCCGATCTATCTATCAAACGGAGTAGCTGTTTCTCCTGAAATTGCAGTACACTGCTTTCAGGATTACATACGAACTCATCGCTTTATGCTTGCACTTTATAGAGCTGTTCAGGAAAAACTGGAACAATTTCCCAAACGCAAAATCAAAATATTATATGCTGGTTGCGGACCTTATTGCCCATTAATTCTTCCGTTATTATACCTTTTTAATAGTACCAATATTGAAATAGATGTTATCGAGATTAATCCTTATTCATTAAAATCTGCCAAACAAATAATCTCCTTTATTGGTAAAAATCAGTATATAAAAAAAATACTATGCATTGATGCCACGCAATACAAACCCGAAAAAGAAGATCGTTTCGATATTATTATTTCAGAAACTATGGACAAAGCATTAGAAATAGAGCCTCAAGTTTCAATATTTCTTAATCTATTTTCGTATTTAAAAAAAGAGGGCATTCTTATTCCAGAAAAAGTTACAGTAGACTTATATGCAACAGATATAAGAAAAGAGAAAAGCAGCGATTATGAATTCTATTTAGACACTTCAACCACCAAAAGCAACCAAATTCAAAGAACGTTTATTAAAAATATTATTACACTTGACAAATCATTTCTCAAACTTCAACACTCAAAAAAAAATCAAGAAAACATTTATTTAACTTCACTTAAAATATCAGATCTTGCAACTGAAAATATTGACCTCTTATACATTACCAGCTTAAAAATTTATAAATCTATCATATTAAGCGAAGACGAGTCGTTATTAACTCTAAAAGTATACGCCTTAACCCTAACAGATAAAATCATCAACTCTCAAGTAGAATTTTCTTACCGTTTAAACAATGATCCTCGCATAATAAAAAAGATTGTCTGAATCTTTCATCAAATACACAAATACGGATTCTGCCAGCCACTCACATTCTCCTTATGAATTTTTTCGTATGCTTCGTTACTGTATTCCAAAGCTCTGCCCTGATCAATAACAATTTTCGTTACTTGATTATTTGCAAAACCAATTTTTTCAATATCGATTAATGGAGTGGCATATTCTGAATTCAGGAAAAAAGAGCGTTTGCCCCTTGGTCCCTCAATAGTTTCTGTTTTGAGTCGTTTTTTAATTTCTGGCCAATTCTTTTTTTGGAACTCGGGAATTAATCGTTCAAAAACCAAACCCGTTTCATAACCTAAAAGAGTGTAAAAATCGGGCTTTTGACCAGCAAACTGGTTAACTTTATGTTTGAACTCCATATTGGCTTTATCTTTTGAATGATAATTCCACATAGAGGCAGAGTATAAATTTAGATCAAGATTACTTACTTGATTTAAAACATCATCTGACGACATGTGTGCACTTACTACAAGTGGAATTTTATTATTTAATCCTGATTTACAATATTCATAGTAAAATTCTAATGCTTCGCTACCGCAAAATAGAGAATGAATATAAGTTGGTTGCGTTTTTTTTATTTCATCGAACAGACCTTCTATCTGACCTTTCAACTGAGAAGCTCCAGGCTGATATTTCAGAATATACATATCCATGTTTGAAGCTCCAGCCATAATAGCTCCTTGTCTAAAGGCAGACTGCAAATGGTATCCTCCATCGTAAATTGGCATAATAACAGCTCCTTTTTCTCCATATTTTTGATGAGCCCAATAACCTAAAGAAAACTGCGATTGCCACATCTGAAAACTATTATTAAAAACACTATCGGATATATGATGCGTGTAAGGGATGTACTCTCCTACATCAAAAAAAAGTCCAAGTTTTTGCCTGTTTTCAATACTCGGTATTACAGATGGTAAAACTTTATAACTTACAAAGCCAGAAACAATATCAACCCGATTGAAATTCAACAATTTATTTACGGCTTCTGTTGTTGCTTTATCTCCACCCTGACCAACATATTCAGGAAATATTTGAAAAAGCTGATGGTACTTCTCTGGAACAGCAGAATAAAATCCACTAACTAAACTAGGTACCATGTCGGGATAAATTGAAGAGTATGGTGCAAGAAATCCAATTTTAATATTTTGATTCATAGACACATGGTAAAAAGAGAGTGTCAATTAAGCTAATCTTGAGAATTCTTATACAGAAGTCCGACTCAAAAGACACTCTCTGTAATTAACTAAGGACGTTGAGGATAAACACCGTCCATACAAATAATATAATTAACAGTAGTAAAAGGTTGACGATTCTCAACATACTGATCACCACCTGTATCAGAAACTAACACATCTCCACCTGTAGAATAAACACCGTTAAGTTCAACAGTTGGACTTTCTGTATTATAAATCTTATTTGCGAGCTCTCTACCTGCACTTGCTCCTGCTAAAGTTGTAGCATTATTTGCACCAGGAGTACTTTCTGTTCCACCTAAAGCACTAGCCATAAATCCGATCTCTAAACCACTAATAGTAGCCTCATGATTATGACTTGGCATCTGTGCTTCATTTAAAATTATTCTTTCGAAACCATACCTCATGCCAAGTTGATACGATGAAAGACCTGGTCCTACTCCTGCACCAACAGGAACTCTCCCTCTAAAATCAGGCAAACCAAAATCATTTCTTCCATCACCACCATAATTTGCACCAATTAATGAATAAAGAGAAGGGTTTTGACTTACGGGAATTAATTGTCCCCAACAATAAGACCAATACTTTGGAGCCCAACTAACAGGCCACAATCCAATAAATGCTAAAAATGCGTCCATAACTAAAGTTTTTTAAATAATTGAAAAGAATATTTATTTGACAAAACATTCATATACTACTACGAATATACCTTAATTGTCTATTAATAATAAAAATATTATCGTGAAAAATTTCACATAACTCATTATATTTTTAGCGATCAATAGAATTCAAATTTTAACAGCAATTTTTCTGTGAACAAATAATATTGGCATTCACATGTAAAAAAAAAAAAAGCCAAAGTTATCGCTATGATTACTTTGGCCTTAGTGTAAAAAACATCTGCTTAATTACTGTTCTCAGAGTTTCTCATTATTTTTATGCCGGTACATATCCCGCTCCGTTTTCTTCTCAAGATTCTTCTGGAAAGCTTCGTTTAAATCGACTCCTGTTTGATTTGCCAGGCACATTAAAACCCAAAGAACATCAGCCATTTCATCTGCTAAATCAACTTCCTTATCGCTTTCTTTGAAAGATTGCTCTCCATATTTTCTGGAGATAATTCGAGCCACCTCTCCTACCTCTTCGGTCAAAATAGCCATGTTGGTCAATTCATTAAAATAACGAACTCCATACTTTTTGATCCATTGATCAACTTTCTCCTGGGCTTCCTTAATTCCTATCTGATTCATCATCTATTCCTTGTTTTTAGTATCCATTACAATGGTAACCGGACCATCGTTAACCAATGAGACCTGCATTTCGGCACCAAACTTTCCTGTTTCCACCTTCTTTCCGGATGCTTTCTCCAAACGAGCAACAAAATTCTCGTACAGAGGTACTGAAATATCAGGTTTTGCAGCTGTAATATAAGATGGTCTGTTCCCCTTTTTAGTTTTTGCATGCAAAGTAAACTGACTGATTACCAAAATATTTCCATCCACTTCAAGTAAAGATTTATTCATTACTCCTTCCTCATCGTCAAAAATTCGAAGATGACAAATTTTTTTACTCAACCATTCCGAATCCTCTTCAGTATCAGCATTCTCTATTCCCACCAACACCAGCAATCCTTTCGACATCTGCCCGATTATTTCAGAATCTACACTCACTGAAGCTTGAGTAACCCGCTGAACCACAACCCGCATATCAATATATTTATTAAATGTTACAATTAATTGTTCCTCTCAAATATAACACATCATATTCATGTAAAAAAGATATTGCCAAAACCGTTTTTCCAGACTTGTACCTTATTAAAATTGATTCTAAATTAAGATATTTCCCAATTAATACTGATATTTGTAATCCGTTACAAAAAAAAAAAGTAAAGCATGTTGTATTTCATCAGTTCATCTACCAACCCCGTTTTTAACATTGCCTGCGAAGAGTATTTGCTAAAAAACCATGAAGATGATTTTTTCTTCTTGTATACCAATACTCCTGCATTAATTGTAGGAAAACATCAAAATACCCTGGCTGAAATCAATCTCGACAAAGCTGAACAGGAAAATATACCTGTTATTAGAAGAATGTCAGGTGGAGGAACCGTTTTTCACGACGAAGGAAATCTAAATTATTGCTTTATCAAGAGTGGAGAAAAAAGTAAATTGGTTGATTTTCAAAAATACAGTCAGCCGATTATCGATACTCTTCAAAAGCTGCACGTAAACGCTAAATTTGAAGGAAAAAGCGATTTAACGATCGATGGAAAGAAATTTTCAGGGAATGCTTCACACATTTTTAAGAACAAGCTTATGCAACATGGCACAATGCTATTTTCAAGCGATTTAAATCGCTTAAATCAGCTGTTAAAGGTAAATCCTCTCAAGTTCAAAGATCGGGGTATAAGATCCATTAGAAGTAAGGTAACGAACATCTCTGAATATCTTTCCAACTCCATGAGTATCGACAACTTTGCTCAATTAATATTAACGGATTTGACAACGAAATTTCCAGATGCTAAGGAATTTGAACTATCGGCAATTGATATTGAAAAGATAGAAGCTTTAATGGCAGAGAAATATAATAACTGGGAATGGAATTATGGCTACTCTCCCAATTATACATTCGAGAAACTATCCAATTTCTCAGAAGGATCAATTCTAGAGATAAGTATTAAGGTAGAGAAAGGAATTATTAGAAACCTTGAGTTATTTGGGAATTGCCTTGTTGAAAATCAAAATTCCAGCTTTGAATCTATATTAATTGGTAACTATCACGATAAAAACACTATTGCCAAGATACTTAAAGAACTCAATCTAAATTTATTCTTTATCAAACTTACAGAGAATGAGATTTTATCAGCTCTTTTTTAAAAACACTATTTCTGGGAAATCCAAAAACACAAACAAATTAAATCTATACAAACACCTCAATTATATACACCTAATTAAAATATTTCCAAATAGTTAAGGCTTTCGAACTACCGAGTTCTGTTTTAAGTTCTTCGATAGTAGCATTCTTAACATTTTCTACTGACTTAAACTTTTTAATTAACTTTTGAACTGATTTTGGTCCGACACCTTCAATTTTATCTAATTCCGAGACAATAAATGCCGTCGATCGCTTCTGCCTATGAAAGGTAATTGCAAAGCGATGTGATTCATTTCGCAAGTGTTGAATGGTTTTAAGAGTTTCTGAATTCTTATCCAGATACAACGGATAAGGATCGCCTGGAAAATAAATTTCTTCCAGTTTTTTGGCGATTCCAATTACAGAAATCTTTCCACGCAATTCTAATTTATCCAAACTATTTAAGGCGGCCCCCAATTGTCCTTTTCCCCCATCAATCAAAATCAATTGCGGTAAACTCTTTCCCTCATCCAGCAATCTTTTATAACGCCGGTAAATTATTTCTTCCATAGACGCAAAATCATTTGCTCCAACTACTGTTTTTATATTAAAATGCCGATAATCCTTTTTATAAGGTCTTGCATTCCTGAACACAACACAAGAGGCGACGGGATTAGTTCCTTGTATGTTCGAATTGTCAAAACATTCAATATGAACCGGTGCATCTTTTAATCTTAAATCAGTGCGCATGGTTTCTACAATACGTTCAGAATGCGATTGTTTTAGAGACCTATCCCCTTTCTTTAACTTTTCGAGACGATAATATTTAACGTTGCGTTCAGATAAATCCAGTAATTTCTTTTTATCGCCACGTTGAGGGACAACAAACCGAACATTTTCAATGGATAATTCAAGCTCAAAAGGAATCAAAATTTCTTTTGCCGTACTAAAAATCTTCTGCCGGATCTCTGTAATAGCAAGCAAAAGCAAATCCTCTTTACTTTCGTAAATTTTCTTTTTCATTTCAATGGTGTGTGCCTGAATAATGGCTCCATTTACCACTTTTAAAAAATTTACATACGCAGAATCTTCATCATCAACAATAGAATACACATCAATGTTATTAATGGAAGGATTTACAATTGTTGACTTACTTTGATACTTTGCCAGTAAATCTAATTTCTCTTTAAGAAGATGTGCCTCTTCAAATTTGAAATCATTGGCCAGTTCCTGAATTTTTTCTTTCAAATGAGAAGTCACCGAGCCAATATTCCCTTTCAATATATTCCGAATATCCTGTATTGTTTGTTCATATTCATCTTTATTCTCCTTCCCAATACAAGGCGCTTTGCAATTTCCAATATGATACTCTAAACAGACTTTGAATTTCTTATCCCTAATCCCCTCCTCCGAAAGACTTAAATTACATGTTCGCAATTGATACAAAGACCGCATCATGTCCATTAAAATCCGAACCATTTTCACACTCGTATAGGGCCCAAAATATTCCGAGCCATCTTTAATCATATTACGGGTGACTTGAACCCTTGGAAAGTTCTCTCTTTTAATACAAATCCAGGGAAAGGATTTATCGTCTTTCAAAAGAACATTGTATCGTGGCTGATGCTTTTTAATTAAGTTATTTTCCAATAACAGAGCATCCTCTTCAGATTCAACAACAATATGTCGAATATCCACAATCTTTCGAACCATTATATTGGTTTTTGCCGAATCGTGAACTTTATTAAAATAGGAAGCTACCCTCCGTTTGAGTCGCTTTGCTTTTCCAACATATATAATTGTGTCGTTCTCATCAAAGAACTGATACACTCCCGGCTCTTCCGGCAAGGCAGAAACCAAAGATTTTAAATGATCTGTATTTTTACTTTTTATCACTTATTCTAATTTTCCTCTAATATAGCTTACTCTTCTTTAAAAAGGTCAACTACTCTAAATTCATTAACATCAAAAAGACCTTTATCCGACAATTTTAGTTTCGGAATTACCAACAAAGACATAAATGCAAGAGTCATAAAAGGCGATTGAAAATTTGATCCCAGATCGGAAGCAAAATTACTCAATCTTGTATATTCCCTTATCAAATCCTCTCCTGTTTTGTTCGACATTAATCCTGCCACTTCCAACTGGACCGACTCACACTCTCCGTTGTCTACAGCAACAATACCACCTTTCATTTCAATTAGTGAATTAATTGCATGAAGCAAATCTTCATCATTCGTTCCTACAGCAATAATATTGTGACTATCGTGAGCAATGCTTTCGGCAATAGCTCCTTTTTTAAAACCAAAACCTTTGGCAAATCCCATTACAGGCTTTCTGTTATCGTATCTGCTCATCACAACCATTTTCAATAAATCATTATCAACATCAGATACAACATTCGAATCAATTACTTTTGGAGTGCACAAAATTGAATCAGTTATCAGATCACCATCCTTAACAACCATTGCACGCAATAAACCATTTCGAGATTTAACAGCCAGATCTACTAATTGAATTGGGTTTCGACTGAAGTTATTCAAGATGATTTCATTGCTTACATTAAATAAAACCTCCTTGTTTTTATAAATGCAAACACCTTTTCGAAATGCTTGCTCCACAACAAATGATTTCGGATGATCAATTACTATAAAATCTGCATAATCGCCAACCTGCAACAATCCCAGATCTAATCCATAGTGATGAATTGGATTGTAACTAGCAGCCCGAAGTAATGAAAATAGATCAAGTCCCTTTTCCAATCCTCGTTTTATCAAAAAATTTATATGCCCATTTTCAATTAAATCATCGGGATGTAAATCATCCGTGCACAACATGATTCTATCCGGATGTGTTTCCAATAAAGAATACAATGCCTCAAAATCTTTTGCGGCACTCCCCTCCCTTATTTGAATCATCATCCCTAACGAAATCTTTTCCAGAGCTTCCTCCAAGGTTGAACATTCATGATCTGCTGAAATTCCAGATGCCACATATTTTTTCAAGTCCTGGCCCTTTAAACCTGGAGCATGACCGTCAATTTTTTTCCCGAGATTCTTACACGCTACTATTTTTTTGAGTACTTCAAGATCATCTTCAATCACCCCGACAAAATCCATTACTTCAGCAAGACAAACAACCTCTTCTCTTTTCAGTAAGCTTTCGACAATATTACTATCCAAAACAAAACCTGAAGTTTCGTATCGAGTTGCCGGCACACATGATGGAACCCCGAAACGAATTTCCAAAGGAACTTTTTTAGCATCATTAATCATGAAATCAACACCAATTTCACCCAACACATTTGCTATTTCATGCGGATCTGTAACCAAACCTAATGTGCCAAACTGTACAACTAAACTTGCAAACCGACTTGGTATTAATAAGGTACTTTCAATGTGCATATGTGCATCAACAAGTCCTGGTAAGATATATTGATCAGGAACAGAATCTCTCTTACTAATGGAAGTGATTCTTCCCTCTTCAACATACACCTCTGCATTGATTATTTCACGCGAAACAACATCTACAACTTTACCTGATATTGAAAACCTATTACTTGTCATCTCTAATATATTATCATTTGAAATGGGTTTCTCTTAATTCAATTCCTAAAACAACCCAATATTACCTTCAAAAATGCCCGAAATTAACTTTTCGATGTGCGGAAAAGCAATTTCGGGCGTTTTAAGGAGTAAACTATTTTAAAATACTCCTTAGTTCCACGTGGAACGTTATCGTCCCATGAGTACTAAAAGAACGTTAATATCGCTAGGGGAAACACCCGATATGCGTGATGCCTGACCGATAGTTTGAGGCTGTATTTTATCTAACTTTTGTCTTGCCTCGGTAGATATAGATTGCAGGCTTGCATACTCAAATCTGCCTTTTATATTAATATTCTCCAAGCGGGTCAATTTTTCGGCAATCAATTTTTCCCTGTTAATATATCCCGAATATTTGATTAATACCTCTGCTGCTTCAATAATTTCCTCTCTCCTGTTAGGGATTGAATCCACCAGTTCTTTCAATGGAATAATATCTTCCATCAAATCATTTATCTGAACCTGTGGACGAAGAATTATATCGTATAATTTTACCCCTTGTTTTAATGGTGCCGTTCCTAATTTCTCGAGTATCGGATTTAGGAACTTCGGTTTGCAGCTAAACTCTTTACAAAAGGTAACCAATTTATCTCTAAATTCAATTTTCTCCTCCAGTAAGTCAATTCGCTTTTGTCCCACCAAACCTAATTTAAAAGCCTTAGGACTTAAACGAAAATCTGCATCATCCTGCCTTAATAAAATACGGTATTCGGCTCTTGAAGTAAACATCCGATAAGGTTCATCAACACCTTTCGTTACCAAATCGTCAATTAAAACACCAATATAAGCTTCGTCTCTATTCAGTGTGAAAGCCTCTTTTCCTTGCACCAATAAACTCGCATTTATTCCTGCCATCATTCCCTGAGCTCCTGCTTCTTCATATCCGGTTGTGCCATTAATTTGTCCGGCAAAAAATAAGTTCGAGACCAATTTTGTTTCCAAAGTATGATGAAGTTGAGTTGGATCAAAATAGTCATATTCGATTGCGTATCCCGGACGATACATTTTCACATTTTCCAATCCAGGAACTTTTTGAAGTGCTTTTAGCTGAACATCCCAAGGAAGACTCGATGAAAATCCGTTGATATAATACTCCTGAGTGCACTCCCCTTCTGGCTCTAAAAAAAGTAAATGCTCTTGCTTCTCAGCAAAAGTCGACAATTTAGATTCTATACTTGGACAATATCTTGGCCCAGTACTTTGAATTGTTCCATTGTACATTGGTGATTCTTCAAACCCTTCCCTAAGGTTATCGTGAACTTCCAAATTTGTATACGTAATATAACATGGTCTCTGAGTAAGAATCCGATCTACATGATCTGTCAGATAAGAAAATTGATAAAATCCTTCTTCCCCATCCTGTCTTTTCATTACTGAAAAATCAATACTTCTGCCATCTAAACGTGCAGGAGTTCCAGTTTTCATCCTCCCAACTTCAAAGCCAATACTTTTTAATTGTTCACTAATTCCTACAGAAGCTGGTTCTGCTGTGCGACCTCCTTTTTCCTGCTTGCGGCCAATATGCATTAATCCGTTAAGGAAAGTTCCATTGGTTAGTATTACGGATTTCGCAGTAATATCGATTCCCAATTTTGTAGTCACACCAACTGCTTTGCCATCCTCTATAATCACTTGTACAACGGCATCCTGCCACATGTCCAGATTATTTGTATTTTCAACGATTTTTCTCCATTCCGAAGAAAAAATCATTCTATCACATTGTGATCTTGGACTCCACATAGCAGGCCCTTTAGAGCGGTTAAGCATTCGAAATTGAATGGATGAACGGTCGGTAACTATACCTGTATACCCCCCCAAAGCATCTAATTCACGAACAATTTGCCCCTTTGCAATTCCTCCAATAGCTGGATTACATGACATTTGAGCAATTTTATTCATATCCATGGTAACCAAAAGAACCGAAGATCCAAGGTTTGCCGCAGCTGTTGCCGCCTCACATCCGGCATGACCGGCACCCACTACTATAACATCATACTTTGGCAACATATAATAAAAAGATATTTATATTCGTTATTCTTATTTGTGTAAAGATAATTATTTTATTTAAAAAACTGAAAACCAATAAACTAGCACAGACTCTACTATACTAATCATCTAGAATTCAAATCAATAAACTAAAAAAATTTCACAAATTTAATCAATATCGGAAAGTAATGCTAACGATTCGTCTTCCTTTTGGGTCATTATTTGCTGATCCTCATCAGTTTTATCATCAATGCCCATTAAATGTAGGACTCCATGAATCATTACACGATGCAATTCCTGAAGGTATTCGCATCCATACTCTTTTGCATTATCAAGAACAGTATCAACACTTATAAATAAATCTCCTGATACAATATCAGTAACAGTATAATCAAAAGTAATGATATCCGTAAAATAATCGTGATTTAAGTATTCCCGATTCATCTCAAGCAGGTAATTATCAGAGCAGAAATAGTAATTTATCTCTCCAATTTCGAAACCATTATTAACAACAACGCGATTGATCCATTCGCTTAAACGCTTCTGATCAATCGCGGGAATACTAGCTTCACACGTATCGTAAGTAATCAACATTTTTATCCAAAAATAAATTTCATTTCTACTATAGCACCATTCTCTCCAAATTCAATATCATCAGCCAGATGATTCATCAGAAAAATTCCCCTTCCATGTGTTTTCTCCAGATTTTCAGGAAGCGTAGGGTCAGGTATATTTGAAAAATCGAATCCCTTGCCTTCATCCCACACAATGAAACTAATCGATTCGTCATCAATATTATATTCAATTTTCACCTTTTTAGTAACGTCAAGTTGGTTGCCATGCAAGATAGCATTATTGACGGCTTCAATGAGGGCAACTGAAATTTTCCCATAAATTTCAGAACTAAGGTTATGAGATGAAGAAATTTCATCTATAAGTTTTTCAACTCTACTTATATTCTCTAATTCGGATGGAAAGATTAGTAATTTTTCTGATTTAGTCATTATTTATTTTGATCATGTAATCCAAATACAATTTATTATAGTAGTCAATCATTTTTACATAAGAGTCATCGAAAACACCTTCGAAATCTGTTCGTATTCTTTTATACTCAAATATTTCTGTAGGGTTACTCAATTTAATTATATTTCCAGAATTACTTTCTCTTTTTTTATCAAAATCCATTTCTCTATGGGCATTTTCAGCTTCTAACAAACGGGAAATTATTCTGTTTTGCCTATTTATTGTATTCGAATTTATGGAAAAATTAGATATGTCTGATTGCGTTTGATCAATCATTTTCATTATTTCACGTAATATATTCTCGGTCTCATCTCCAACACCACCTTTCTGAAGAATTTCACTCAAATTTTGTTGAAACATTTCCTGTCTTTGTAAAAACTCACCTAATTTTTCTGTGGAATTATTTTTACCTTTTCCTGATTTCATTTCCTGAATCATCTCCTCCAACATCTTTTTTAAGGATTGCTGCTCCGATTGCATGCCTGAAAAAGATGGTTTTCCTCCTTTTTGATCACCAATTTGATCACCAGGCATGGCATTCGCCATTTGTTCCATTAGCTGTTTTAATGCTTCAGAAAGAAACAACGATAATTCATTAATTTCCGTTAGTACTTTTTGTTGAGTAATATTCGCTTGAATTTTTCTTCTGTTATTGGCCTCTTCAAGAACCTGATCAAGATAATTACTAATATCAAAAATTCTTGTTCCAATTAAAGCAGCAACCTGAGGCGAGTGAGATGAAAGAGAAAACAAAGAGTCCTGAATGAGTAAATACTCTTCTTTTAATCCCCCCTGCTCTTCAATCATTTTAAAAAATAACGGATTTCGATAATCCACAGTTTTGTAATCTGTCAGTACGGCCTCCTGCTGAAATGAAAATTCCATTAGGTTATTCATCAAGCGAATTAAATTATCAATATCAACGGTAAGTTGTGCACTTACACTTTTTGAAAGATTACTATTCAACTTTTGAGCAAGAGCTTTTTGTTTTTTAGAAGTTGCCTTCATATTTTTTGAAGCCTTAAAGTTTTGCCCTTCTTCTAAAAAAAAATTTGATTCTTTCATCATCTCAGAAATCGACTGAAGTTCTTCAGACGGATTTTGAAATTGATACGGATCACTAATGCCTGAATTTTTTTCAAGAAGATTTTCGAGGTCTTTTTTCAAATCATCCCATTTTTGACTTTCCTCAACTTGCTGAGAATTCATTTTTTCCTCCTGCTTGCGCCCCAGGCCACTAATTTCCTCCTGAGTATCCGCAATTTTATCAATTCTGCCGATGATTTGATTCATACGGGTCTCAATATCATATCGTTCCAACAAACTTAAGTTGCGATCCATTTGTTTCTGAAAATCATCAAACGACAAGTTTAATTGGTTCCCAAGCTTATTTAAATCTTCCGATTTAAAATCTTCGGCTAATTTGCTAAATTCTTCAAATAATTTCTGCAACTCATCGTCTATTACATTTTCAAGAAGCTTTTCAATTTGCTTTTGCTTTTCGATTAGTAAAGAATCTTTTTGTACCAAAGAATTTGACAACTGATCTTTTTTTGCATTCTCTTGCCTGATATTTTTTAGCAACTCATCCAATTGTTTCTTTTTAGAATCGATTTGCTGAAATATTTGTTGTTGTTGCCATTGGTCTCCGTTGCCATCCAACATATTTTTCTGAAGACGCTTTATATCTTCCTGTATGGATTGACTCAGATCAATACCTTTTTTGATCCGATCCGAGATACTATCCTGAATGTTTTTATTTAAATCGTACAACTGCTTCGAATCGGGAACTAATAACGAAAATTGCCGGGACCGGGACATTTTCGGCTTATTTATTCCGTCGTTATCGAAAACTTCGAAATAATATTGTACATGACTTCCTTCACCTACATCGACATTCTCAAAATCGAAGGCGTAATAGAACTCCTGAGAACTAATATTCCTATTTATATTTATTGGAATGTAAACAGGTTCCTGATCATTGATCAGATAACAAAACCGTAATTTCGTAAATCCATAATCATCCTTTAAGATACCTTTAAAATAGTAAGCTTTAGCCAATAAAGTATCTTGTATGGTTGACACCTGAATCTGTGGATAAAGATCTGGTATTACATCAATCGTATAATTGGCAAAAAGCTGTTTTTTAAATTGCTCATTACTCACATAAATCTGGTATTTATTTTTCTGAAAGATCGTTTTTGAAAATAAAAATATATTGCCTTTATTTTTTGAATTGACTTGATTTAGAGAATCATTGAAAACAACTTGAACTGAATTGGTATCTTCTCCCTCAATCGTCCATTCCAGTAAAGATCCTTCGGGGACACTAATATCCCCCAAATTTTGCTCTTTTCTTTCAGGTACATTTGTGTAAGATGGTGATTTTACGGAAAGCTCAAAAGACTTAATTTCAGGTTTAAATAAAAGTTCAAGCTGATAAGTTAATGATGTTATTTTGCCGGCCTTTAAAAAGAAACTTACTTCTCTATTTACATTCCTGAAAAGGTAGCTAAAACTATTGCTTCCTATCTTTTTTAAAAGGAACTGATTCCCCTCAGAAATCAGATAGACATTAGCCGGCACATATTTACCTTCTGTTTGCACTTTCAGGCAGAAATCAAAGCCTCGAACCACTTTCATGGAATCTTGGTTTACTTTAAATTTAAAGTCGGCTGGGGCGATGTATTCCTTTCTGAAATGAACCAAACGATTCGCACTGCCGGAATACATATCCGGCAAGACAATATAAGTCCCCACAACTGCAATGAATACGATTACAAGGTATTTTAAATAGCTAAGATTCGATCTGAATGATATCGCTTTTCTAAAAGGAATCAATTGAATGGATTCCATTCTTCGATTGATGCTGGCCATTAAAAGAGAGTCACCGGATGAATTACTTTTAGCTGACAGCTCGGTTAATTCCAATGTATTAATCAACCGATCCTGCAGATCCGGAAAATATTGGGTAATGATAGCAATAGCCTGTCTGTAACTTATTCTTTTTCCAATTTGAAACAAACCAATTATGGGTAAAATAATTAGTTTCACAATTATCAAAGAAAAAAACAGTACCGAAAAAATGGCGAGAAATGTTCGAACCGAAACTGAAAAATACAGTAAGTATTCTGTATATGAAACAATCAAGAAATAGGACAAAATCAGAACAATACTCAAAAGCAAACCTCTTAGGAGCTGATTTTGGTAGTATTTTCGAATAAACCGATCTAATTTTCCGATAAAAATTTCCTGACTAGAACCCATACCAACTACTACGTAAAAGAGTTAATTCCGATACAGCCACAATGAAGGATCCAATTTCGTACTTCCTTTCCATAATTGGAATTTAAGAACAGTTTGGCTTTGCGCCTGATCGGTATACACCTCGCCAATTTTTTCTTTGGACGAAACCGTGTCGCCTTTTTTTACACTAACCGAAGAAAGGTTTGAATAAACAGAGAAAAACTCACCATGACGAATAATAATCACATTATTAAGACCCGGCATAGATAGGATGTGTGTGACTTCTCCTTTAAAAATAGAGCGACATTCGGCGTTGCTGTCAGTCGTAATATTTACACCATCATTTCGAACATTAACATGCTTAAGCACTGCATGTTTGTGTTCCCCAAATTTTTCAGATATAAAACCTGTTTTTGTAGGCCAGGGAAGCTTCCCCTTATTTTGATCAAATGATTCTGAAAGTATCTTTTCCTCCGGAGTTAAGCCAAATTTGCCTCCTCCCTTATTTTTCTTAGCCGCTAGTTTAGCCTGACTTTCGATGATTTTCTGAATTTCCCTTTCCAGCTTTTTAGTATACTGCTGTTGTTGTTTTAAATCATCCCTAAGCTGTTTCTCACGCTGCTTCAATTTTGAAATTATCTCAGATTGCTGGGATTTCTCTTGAGCTAAGCTCTGATTTTCCTTTGTTTTATCTGATAGCAAAACAACTTTTTCGCTCTTTGCCTTTTTCAAACGAAGTAAGCTTGCCTTCAGCGAATCTTTTTTGGAGCCAATCTGTTTGCCTTGTTCTTTGCTGTATTCCGAAAATTGCTGAAGATACTTGTATCGCTTGTAAGCTTGATTAAAATCCTTAGCTGACAATAAAAACATCAGTTTTTCATGCGAATTTCTTTGCTTGTACGCATATTGAATCAACTTTGCATACTGTTGCTTCAGCTTATTCAATTCATCTTCCAAGCCCTTTACATCCGCATTCATTTTACCAATCTGAGAATTGAGATAAGAAATTTCATTTTCAATGGACTCAATCAAAGCTTTTCTGGCCTTTATTCTTTGATTTAGAAGGTTTAATTGTCCCAATGTTACATTCTTATTCTTCAAAGTGTTGGTGAGAAGACTATTGGTGTACGCTATGTCTTTAGCATTCTGCTCTTTTCTTTTCTTAAGAGTAGAAATATCATGCTGAGAAAAAGCATCTGCTGATGATATAACCAGAAGAGCAATTACTATATAAAATATTTTAATAAATGTTAATTTGCTAAATCCCATAGTGGTTTTATGGATAAATTTGATCGTATTTGTCAGGTATTGTAAACGAAAAGCGCAGATCTTCACTAAATGTTATCTTATTAAATTTAATGTTACAAGATAATAAATGTTTTGGATCCTTTACTTCAAAAGCCAATCGTTTGGGGAACTTCCTGTTTTCAAAAACAGTGAAATCCCGATACTTAATAGTTATGTCTCTCGCAGCATCAAATTCTTTTACCAATATATCTGTAATCCTCATTAAAGAAGGATCAATATCTACTCTTTGATAGTTAAACCTATTTAATTTTTCCAGCTTATCCTTCTTTAATTTTCGATCAATCTTTCTCGCTTTGTCAGATATAAAAACATACTTGTTGTCAATTATTTTTCCATCAAAAGATCGAATAAAAGCCTTTTCTTTCTCTTCGTTATCAATTTTAAAAATTGAATTGGTAAGGATGCTCTGGAAAGAATAAAAATCCAAATCCATATTTAGTTTATCCGAAAAGAACCCAAAGTCATCAATAAAATAAGTTTTCTTAAGCCGATCGATCATTTTTACAGAATCTGGTGTAATGAGCAGTCGGGCTACCGGTATCCCTACAGAGGCAGTAATATCAATCCAAATAATACTATCCTTTTCTATTTTAATAGAACCTTTAAAACTTTTGCTTATTCCATCAACCGAAAAGCTTGCCGAAAAGCGTTTTACGTATATACTCTGATAATTTAAACTGCTGTCTATTAATCCGTTATATAGCTTATTGTCTGATATTGGCTTTGCCTTCTCAACACCTAACTCATAAAATGATTTACAGGAAAACTGAAAAAGGGCAATGATAACGATCAGAACCCTTAAAACAATTTTTGAATATTTTCTATTGTTCATTTTGTTTCTTCTCTTCAGGAATACTTCCTGTCTTTATTTTTTCTGCCAAATACTCTGAACCTTCGCCAATTTCAACTGCCTTTTTCCATTCTGAAAGAGCCTTTTCCGTATCGCCTAAACGAAAAAGAATATCTCCGTAATGTTCGACAATTACAGCCGATTCTCCACCTCCGAATTCCATAGCTTTTTCCAAAATATTTTTAGCATCTTGATATTCTCCCATTTGGTATAAAACCCATCCATGAGTATCCAGATAAGTAGAATTTTCTGCTTCGAGTTTAATGCAAAGAGAACTCATTTTTTTTGCTTTTTCAAGCTCTAGACCTTTAACTGACAAATAATAGCTGTAATTGTTTAACACGATCACATTTTGCGGTTCGAACAATAAGACCTCATCATAAGCTTTAAATGCTTTTTCTGCGTCGCCCATTTGATAGTAGGCATCCCCTAAATAAGTCTGAAACTGAACCCGTAACTTAACATTTTCACCGATATAAGAAAAACCCTCTTCCAATGTTTCAATTGCGGCATTGTACTCCTGCTTTTGAGCTGCCGCAACCCCTTTAAAAATATATAAAATAGGTTGAGTCGGGAAATATTTTAATGCCTCCGAACTTTCATTAAACATACTTTCAAAGTCCAACATTTCATTGTCTATCAAAAGCAATTCTTCCCAAACTACATAATTTGTTTTTTCCTCTTCAAGCACTTTCCTTAAGTGATATCGTGCGCCTTCATTATCTTTTCTTTTTCTAAGAAAATCAGCATAAAGTGCATGTACTCTTACTTGTCCCGGATGAACTTCAACCAATATGTCCAATAATTCTTTCAAATATTCATCAGACATGCCTTCTTTATTTCCATTCATCAGAATGGAAATTAAAAATTGAATTTTCTGATCCGCTTCAATTTCTGAATTGCTGAAAGCCTTTGTAAGGGAAGCATTACTTTTTTCAATTTCGCCTTTTCTTCGATAAAAATCCGCTAAATAAAAATGAACCAAACCATTTTCCGGATCAATTTTCAATATCTTTTCGTACTGTTCAAAAGCTTTATCTTCATCTTTGTCTTCCATATACAGATCGGCTAACATTCCATAGAAATCAGCCCGGTAAGGATTCTTTTTTATCAGTTTCTGAATTTCGGAATAGGCCATTTTTCGGTTCCCTGCCGCAAGATATAAACGCTCTTTTTCCAAAGAAATTCCTTCCTGTATTCCTACCTTTTTCTCTAAACGATTATAGACTTCTATGGCTTCGCCAAACTTTTCTACGGAGGCAAATATCGCAGCTTGCAAATAATAAAAATCGTTTCGTTCCGGATGCAGTTTCACCAATTCATTATACACAGCACAAGCCTGATCCATCATCCCCTTTTTCTGGTAAATATTTGCAAGCTGAATTTGGTACCAAATATTTAACGGCTGTAATGAAACGGCAGCTCTGGAAAGTTCCAGGGCACTACCGAAATCTTCTTGACTCATATAAATATTCGCCAATTCGTAACGTACAACAGCGCTCGATGGATCAATTTTAAGGCAGGTTGCATACAAAGAAAGCCCTTTATCCAACTCCTGCAGCAAAACAGCCTTTGTTGCCTCCGTAAAGGCAAAATCAAACTCTAATTTTTGCGCCTCTGTCAACTTTACTTCTTTCTGTACTATCTCTTTTTTAGGCATTGGCGCAATTCCCCCTGCTAACAAAGAGCCCGACACCAAACAACCAATAAGAACTGCCAAACAAAATTTACATCCCACCTTCATCTATCTTTATTTTGAGAAGGTCGCAAAGTCTCCAACATTCCATTCCGAAACTTCACCCTGAACATCAACATAATTACCTATCATAGAATTTTCAAGGTTTAAGTTTTCAAGATTTGAGTTACGCTGAATGATTGAGTTGCGAACCAAAGTATTACTTACTGTTGTATTTGAACCTACCGAAACATGGGGCCCAATTACCGAATTCTTAATTTTAACATGTTCTCCGATGTAACATGGAGGAATAATAATGGAATTTTCGGATGAAGACGAAGAGCAAACCAAATCATCATTCTTGTGGTATTCCAATATTCTTTGATTTGTATGAACGGTTGCATCCTTATTGCCGCAATCCATCCATTCAATAACTTGTCCCGGTTTAAAAGAAAGTCCTTTGTTCTTCATGTTTTCCAAGGCATTAGTAAGCTGATATTCACCATTTACAAGCACCTTATTTTTCATCAGATATTCCAATTCATCCCGTAGGTTATCACCATCTTTAAAATAATAAATTCCAATGATTGCTAAATCAGATACGAAATTTTTAGGTTTCTCAATAAAATCTGTAATGTTATTTCTATCATCAATTTTAACAACCCCAAAAGCAGAAGGATCCTCAACTTTTTGCACCCATATCACGCTGTCTGCCTCGGCATCCAAAACAAAATCTGCTTTAAACAAAGTGTCTGCGAAGGCAACTACAACCTTATCAGATAAAGAAGGTGCCGCGCAATAAATGGCATGAGCTGTTCCCAATGCTTCTTCCTGATAATAAATGCTGGCTTTAGCGCCAATATTTTTAGCAATACCGCATAATATTTCCTCAACCTCCTTGCCAAAATCACCAATAATGAATGCTATTTCATCAATTGCTTCTTCAGAAACTTTTGCAATTTCTTCGACAAGACGCTGAACAATAGGCTTTCCTGCAATTGGAATTAAAGGTTTTGGCACTGTTAATGTATGAGGACGCATGCGTTTCCCCATTCCTGCCATTGGAACAATTATTTTCATCTGTTAAAATATCTAGTAGTAGTGAATTGTAAAATAACTAAAAAACGGATCAAATGTACCCTTTTACAATTTGTTTTGATCCAAATTAATAATTTTTAACGCATTAGGATTTTCCGGTGTGTCCAAATCCTCCGGCACCTCTTTCTGATGTCTCCAGATCCTCCACGGGTTCCCAATTTACTGTTTCGTGTGCAGCAACAACCATCTGGCAAATCCGATCACCATCTTTGATCTCCACAACACGATTTGAAAGATTTGCAAGAATTACACCTATTTCACCCCGGTAATCAGCATCAATAGTTCCTGGTGTATTTAATACAGTAATTCCTTCTTTTAAGGCCATGCCTGAACGCGGACGAATTTGGGCTTCGTATCCTGCAGGTAATTCAATAAACAGTCCTGTTTTTATTAATTTACGCTCCAATGATTCTAATAATACCGGTTCGTCAAGATTTGCTCTAAGATCCATACCTGCAGATAATTCTGTACTGTATTTAGGTAGATCGTGCTTCGACTTGTTAACGATTTTTACTTTCATCTGTTTGTATTTTTTATTTTATGCTCAGATGGAACTTACCATGCTGGAATAATCATCTCCTTGATTTTCAGAATTCTTTGTCATGGACGTTTCAAATGAATAACAATTGCTGGAAGAATATTTCATTTTTTTTTCGAATGGCTAAGATACATTTTTCAAAACTTTTATGAAAGGTTGATAATTAGGTCTTGACTACTTCCTTTTCCTGTTTATACCAACTATCTTTCCTAAAGAACTCCACAAATGCTCTTTTTGAACAACCACAATGATAAAAAGCAATAACAATGGTGTTTTTCCTGCCATTTTCATCCATTGATTTTCCGGGTTTAAATAAGTACTAATTGTAAAAAGGATTGCTGCAAGCAACAAATAAAAAAGTATTCCCTTTAAATCATATGGAACAGGATAGTATTTTTGACCTGCGATATAGGAGATTGCAGTTATTACTAAAAAGCAGGCCAGAACTGAATACGCTGCCCCCATGTACCCGAATATTGGCACCAAAAGAATGTTCAGGACAAGCGTTACTATAACTCCAACAATAGCAATATAGGCTCCAAACCGAGTTTTATCTGTTAGCTTGTACCACAAAGATAAAGAGAAGAAAATTCCAAAAAATAGATTAGCTAAGAGTACATAAGGTACAATTCCCAGTCCTTCATGATAACGCGAATCAATTAATATTTTTACAATATCCAGATAAAACATTACCCCAAGAAATATAATAAGACCAAGTATTACAAAATATTTTAATACATCAGCATACACCTGCTTTGAGCTCTGCTCTTTTGCCTGAGCAAAGAAAAATGGCTCGAAAGAATATCGAAATGCCTGTATGAATAAAGTCATGATTACTGCAAGCTTGTAATTTGCTCCATAAATTCCTGTCTGGTAGAAAGGATTTTGTGATTCAGGAATCAACTCAGGCATAATCATTTTATCCAAATTGATATTGAGTGTTCCGCATATACTTACCACTAAGATGGGTGAAGAATAAGCAAGAATTTTAAGCAGTAATTTTTGATCTAACTTTAACTGAACCTTTAAAATATCCGGAAGCAGTAGTAGTAAATTTGTGAAACTTGAAACAAATATGGCCATAAATATATATCCAATTCCAAATTCAGGATTCCATATTGTGGTGATTGGTATTTCAGGAAAGTTATTGTGAATCCAAGGACATAATAGTAAAAAGAAGAGGTTTATTCCCAAATTAACTCCGATATTAATCAGCTTTAGTCCGGCATAACGAACTGCTCTGTTCTCTTTACGCAATTTTGCAAATGGCAAAGCTGTTATAGCATCAAATCCCAATGTAAGTGCAAGCAATACAATAAAACTCTTGTTTTCAGGCACTTCTAAAAAAACAGACAATGGATTTAAAAAACCTGCAACGATAATCCAGAATAAAATACTTGTTGCAATTAAAGAAATAAAACCCGTTGAAAAGGTAATATCGCTCTTCGTCTCTTTGCTTGCAAAACGAAAGTAGCCGGTTTCCATGCCATAGGTTAGAACAACAAGCAGTATGGCCACATACGACATAAGATTTGTAACAATTCCATAGTCTTCAGGAACAAATAAATTCGTATACAAAGGAACCAACAGCCAATTAAGTAATCGGCCCAATATGGAACTTACACCATAAATAACAGTTTCTCCGGCAAGCTTTTTAAGAGGATTCAAATCAAGTGAATTAGTTTGTTAGAACTGGCAAATATATGATAATTTTATTTTTCATTTTTCTAAAGTGTCTGAAAATGAATTCATAGATGTTCCACGTGGAGCAATTCCATTTTCTTTCGGAAAAAAAGACTATTCGATATTTATATCAAAAATAAATAAGGGGTACACAAACGATTTCGGTGGAAATATTTGATAATTTGAGTCTTATAAGCTCACGAAACACTTTTTTATCCCAATTATTTTTTCCACTTTTGTTGACATACGCGTTAAGGAACGTTTATGTTAGTGTTTGTTGTTTAAGTATTTTGTGAAAATCCTGACTTCTCGGTCAGGATTTTTTTTTATGTGCGTTTGTGATTTAGACAGACACTACAGAATGCTTTTTCCAAATGGTGTTAAGGCATAACCTGCTAACTTAACATGCTGAAGAGCAAAGGGAATTCCAATTATTGTGATGGCAAAAATCAGCGCGAATAACAAATGAGTTAAAGCAATCCACAATCCTCCGATAAAAATCCAGATTACATTTAAAAGAATACTTAAGCATCCTCCGGCATGCTCGTTATACACCACTCTTTGACCGAAAGGGGCAAGTCCTAACACCGATAACTGTATGATTTTCAAGCCAAATGGTATTCCAACGATAGTTAAACACATTAGTAAACCACAGATAATATATTCAAAGAAAATAAATATTCCCCCAAAAATTATCCAAATAATATTGCCAATTAAACTCATAATTAAATGCTTTATAAATATTAAAACTGATATGACACTCCCACCTGAAGAACAAAATCAGGTGCTGTATTAACAATGATATCCTCAACAAAGGCAAACGAAACAGCTAAATTATTTGCAACAAAATAATCCAGTCCGAGAACCAATTGTGCAGATGCTTTCCCTAATTGTTTAGTATATGATTTCTCGTAGAAACTCGTATGAAAATCGAATTGTGACTTTAAATACCAACTATCGGTGGCATGGAAGGCCAAACCTGCACTTCCGAAACCAACATTTCTGGTCACTTTATTTGCGAGTAATGCGCCTTTACCAATCCGCAGATAACCTCCTGAATAATAGAAGGTGAACTCCTTCGTTTCAGGAGTTGAATTAACCATTCCTGTCATCTGAAATCCAAAATCATTGGTTCCACTACCCACTAAATTTATTTTATTTCCGGTTGGAAACTTTATGAAGGAGCGAAAAGAGAGAACGTGGTTTGGATTTCGCAGAATAGGAGTCGCCAAAGAAATACTAATATCTCCGAAACTAAGTTTACTTTCATTCATTTCGAAAATAATCTCCTTTTTTTCCATGAAAAAGTAATTTAAGCTATAATTGGGCATTAAATCTCTTGATTTTCCAGGTAAATTAAATGCATCGTGCCAATTACTAATAAAAGAATCCATAACCCCACTTGAATGCTCAACTACTGGAATAACAATACCTATTTCCATTTTCGAAAACAAACCATAACTTAGAAACAGCTCATTTCTGAATATTTCACCATCCAGGTAAATGGCTTCTTCGTTTATTTGAGAACTGGTAGCATTATTGGCAATGCTAAAATAGTCCCCGAACCAAAATGCATTTTTATCAAGAACTGAACCTCCGGGATTAGTCGGAATCCCAAAAAAATGAACCAAAGGGCTTTGGTTATGAGTTTGAAATGGTTTTACCAATTTCTGACCAAGAGTGTAATTAGAAAATAAAACAACTGCAACAAAAAATACTGATAAGCTTTTCATGAATATTCCTGGCCTGGTTAATTTGATCAACAAGATCAAATCTACAAATTATTCAACAACTTTCCATACGAGTGCTGCTGATCCCATTACACCAGAATTTCCTTCAACAGAAGACAGTTTTAACTGTGTTTTCCCTTTAAAAACAGATAGTAAATTCTGTTCCATATGATATTGTGTTGGCTTCAAAATTAAACTGCCGGCTTTCGATAAACCTCCAGACAAAAATATAGCTTCCGGATTATTCAAAGCAATTACATTCGCTAAAGCGATTCCAAGAATCATACCCGTAAATTCAAAGGCTTCAATCGCAATTTGATCCCCGGCATAAGCTTCTGATGCCAGCCTCCTGGCACTCATTTTATTAAACGGTATGTTTCTCAATTCACTTGAATAAGAAAATTTTGCAAACAATTTACTGACAGTTCTCTTAATTCCTGTTGCAGACACATAAGTTTCCAGACAACCCAATCTTCCGCATCCACAATGCCGGCCTTCAGGTCGAACAATTATATGTCCCATCTCTCCGGCAAGACCTGAATGACCGTGCACCAATTCGCCATTAACAATAATTCCCGATCCTAATCCTGTTCCCAAGGTTAAAACCATAAAATTTTTCATGCCAACAGCTCCACCAAACAACATCTCAGCCATTGCGGATGCATTTGCATCATTTGTAACGAAAACAGGAGCTCTTAATTTTTGACTCAAAAGCTTACCCAGTTCAAATTTTCCTTTCCACGGCAGGTTCGAGGCATCCTGAATGCATTGATCCAAATAATTTGCATTTGGAGCTCCTACTCCTATTCCAACCAATTCGCAATTAAATTTCTGAGCAAGTAACTGAATTCTATCACATAATTCATCTATGAAAGCTTGAAATACCGCATACTTTTTCGTGAAAATGAAATCCTCAGCAAGTATATTTCCCCTTTTATCGACCAAACCAAAAACCGTATTTGTTCCGCCAATATCTATCCCAACAGCCAGCTTTTGCATATCAATTGTTTTTGTATCAAAATTTATTGCATGGGAAAGAAACCAATCGGTACCGGATCAAATTTCAGTAATAAAGTTACAAACGTGCTTTAAGTAATGATCGAATCGGATTAAAAATACGCTGTAATAACCGAAGATCTTCAGTAATTATTTCAGCCTGACCTTCAATTTGTTGAGCAAAATCCAACTCAATTCCATAATTGGTAACCAAACCTTTAGAAAAATCAACATCTAAACTGTATTTCTGATCTTCAGGTACTTTTGATATGGATCGAATGGTTCCTTCCAGCATTCCATATTCAAGATAAGGATAATTATCAAGTTTTATATTCACCCGCTGTCCAATTTTAACCTTGCCCGCTCCTTGAACTCCCAATTCAACTCTGGCAATAATTTTGGTGGAATCTGAAGGCAATACAGTGAAAACCCGCTCTCCTGTTTTAACATTTTGATTGGAGCTGTAAAACCGGTTAAAACTAACCTTACCATCAATAGGTGTTGTAAGCACATACTTTTGCTCCCAAATGGTTATCTGCGCCTTTAGGTTATCGAATGATTGAATGAGTAGATTCTGTAATTCCTTTCGCTCATTTTCCTTGTTCAATTCCAAATCTATGATTTGTTGATTTACCTCCGAAATACTAATCTGAGTAGAGGCAAGCGAAGAACGTGTGCCATGAAAAGCATAACTCTGTTCGAGATATTTTTTACGTGCATTTTGAAAATCGGACTGCGAAATTACGCCCCGGACAAATAAAGATGAATCACGAATAAACTGCTTTTTTGATATCGCCAATTCACTTTCAGAAATCACTTTTTGCTGGTATTGCCGGTCGTAATACAAATTGTACTTACTGATTTTGTCTTTGTAAGATTCTATTTTTCGATCGTAATAGTCCAAATCAAAAAAGCGCTGATAATCAACATATGATTTTAAAAATCCATTGTAGTACGACTGAATTTCTCCCAATCGAAAATTGCCTTCCAACAAATTTGATTTAATGCCATCCACACCCGTAAGGTGTTCATGAAACTCCTCCATTCTTGTTTTCAAAACAAACACATCATCATTAACAGCAGGATTTTCGATAATGGCCAAAAGGTCTCCCTTTTTCACCTCCTGATTATCATTAACATACAAATTTTGGATCTGTCCGGATGATCGTGCAACCAATTCGGCAGGCGGATTTAAAGTGGTAAGAACCAATTTGGAATGAATAATATCCGGGTAGCGGAAAAACCAACTCCCAATCAGCAGGGCAAAAATAACAACGAAAAAAAGAGTTGTTCCGCTTCGAATGATCCAATTAGGCATGCGCTGCAAAATCTCCTTAACTTCATCTGAACGTAATTCTATGTTTGTATCCTTATCCATCAATTAACAATTAATAATGAGTAATTAATAATTAAACAGAGCTCTAAAGTTCTTATTTATTTTGACTCAAATTACTTTTAGTAGTTTCTAAAATTTTTGACAAAAGCTTTAAAATTTCTTCACAATCCACAATTAAAGATTCAAACATTTTATGGTCAATATATTCAGTATCTTTTAATAATCTCAACCAATAATGTGTTTCCCGGGCTTCTTTATATGAGATATGCAATTTTGCAATAAAATCTTTTTTAGATATTCCTCCTATAGCTTCTTCAATATTTGCACCAACCGATGTCCCACATCTTAGAATTTGTTTTGACAGAATATATTCATTTTTATCACTCTTTAAAAATTTATACAAATTAATAATACGAACACTAAATTGATAAGATTTATCTTTAACCGGGTTCGGTTTCATATTAAATTTCTAATTATTAATTCCAAATTATTAATTAATTTCTAATTGCCGAGTTCCAGCTGATTTTTCACCAACTGATAATAAGTTCCCTTCAATTTTGTTAAATCAGTATGAGTTCCTTCCTCAACAATTTTTCCTTTATCCAGAACAATTATTTTATCGGCACTACGAACAGTACTTAAGCGATGAGCCACAACAACAACAGTTCTTCCTTTATTGAACTCCTCCAGATTGTTCATGATTGCCTTTTCGTTGTTTGCATCCAAGGCATTGGTTGCTTCATCGAAAAACAAAAATTTTGGGTTTTTATAGACTGCCCTGGCAATTAAAATCCGTTGCTTTTGCCCTTGGCTTAAACCATGACCATTGGCACCAATTCGTGTATTGTAGCGCAACGGCAAACTTTCAATAAACAGATCGATACAGGCAACCTGAACCGCATACAACAATCTCTTTTTATCAATATTCTCCACTCCAACGGCAATGTTTTTGGCGATGGTATCCGAAAAGATAAAACCATCCTGCATCACCACACCACAATTCTGCCGCCACATGGCTGAGCTGTAATTTTCGAGACTAACTCCGCCCAAGGAAATTCTTCCTTTTGTAGTTGGATAAAATCCCAACATCAGCTTAATTAAAGTGGTTTTTCCACTACCCGATGCACCAACAATTGCAGTGGTTTTTCCATCTTCTATCTTCAAATTAACATCATCCAAAACCATTTCGGAATGTGGACCTTCGTACTGAAAGAATACCTTTTCGATGTCAATGGCCTTTTCTTCGGGAATCTCTGTTAAGCGATCCTCATTTGGCATTTCTTCCTCCTTCATCTCGTGAATTTCACCCAAACGCTCGAGCGAAATTTTAGCATCCTGCCACGAATGAATAAACTGCACCAAATTATCAAGCGGGGAATTCAATTGACCCAAAATGTACGACACCGCCAACATCATACCCAAAGTCATGCCGCCATCGAGTACCGACTTGGCCGCTAAAAAGGTGATGATGATATTCTTAGTTTCGTTGAAAAAAATAGAACCGGAAACCTGATACTGATTCAAAGCCAAACCTTTGGTTCTCACCTTAAACAATTCAGCCTGTATTTGCTCCCACTCCCAACGCTTTTGTTTCTCACAGTTGTTCAGCTTAATTTCCTGCATTCCGGTAATTAACTGAACCAATGAATTCTGATTGTTCGATAACTGAGCGAATCGTTTCCCATCCAATTCTCGACGTTTTCGCAGAAAAAGATTCACCCATATTAGATACAAAACCGATCCAATTACAAAAACAAAAAAGATTTGCATGTCGTAAATGGCTAAAACAATTCCAAAAATCACCAGATTGACCATCGAAAACAGGATGCTTAAGGTTGATGATGTAAGGAAACTTTCGATTCGGGTATGATCCTGTATCCGCTGCAATAAATCACCGATCATTTTAATATCGAAAAAGCCAATGGGCAATTTCATCAACTTGATTAAAAAGTCGGATATTAATGAGATGTTTATTCGTGTTGAGATGTGCAAAAGTATCCAGCTTCGGATGAATTCCACCGACATTCGAGAGATAAACAGCACTAATTGAGCAATTAAAACCAAATAGATAAAACTCAGGTTTTGCGTATTGATACCTACATCGACTATGGATTGGGTAAGGAATGGAAAAATCAGTTGCAGCATACTCCCAAACAACATTCCCAGTGCCAATTGCACCAAAAACTTATGGTACGGCCTTAGATATTTTAACAGAAAACCAATGCTCTTTTTGTTGGAAATATCCTCGTCGCCCTGCGCGTAAAAATCGGGTGTGGTTTCCACCAACAAACACAAGCCTTTCAGTTCCCCCTGACTTTGTGTACTTGCCCACGACTTAATAAATTCCTCTTTGGTAAACTTTAGCAATCCAGATGCCGGATCGGCAACATGAACCGTTGTTGTCTTCTTTTTTACCTCGATTTTGTGCACCACCACAAAATGATTTTGCCCCCAATGGCAAATAGCCGGAAGCGTAGCATCATCCTGTAACTGCTCGTAGCTAATGCGAACGCCCATGGTGCGCAGGCCAATACTTTCAGCCGCATCAGCAATGCCCAACATCGAAACTCCCTCGCGGGTAATGTGCGATTTATCACGTAAGGACTGTAGACTGAAGTTTTTACCAAAATGTGAGGCAATCATGCGCAGGCAAGTCGGGCCACAATCCATGGCATCCAATTGGCGGAAATGGGGGAATTTTTTCTTCAAGGCAGAATGGTAGTTAGTCAATTTATTATAGTCAAGCTAAAAATAGGGAAAATTGTTGGAATGGACTAAACAGTCGATTTATATTAATCTTTACTACAATTTAAATTCGAAAAATTTATTTTTATGCTCATCCCAATTGTAAGAATCCTTTAGATGCATTTCTGTGCCTACTTACTGTGACTTTTAATGTATTCCAAACACTTCTCCAGAACAGGATCTCCGCCTTTCATAAACTCACTCGCAAAAAAAAGGTATCGAAATATCCGGATTTAAAATTCCCTCTTCAGCCTTTGTATACTCAAAATTCTCTACCGTAGAAATTGTGAAAAAGGAATTATCTCTCTCTGCTGTAATTGTCTCCCCATAATTTAAGGCATTATGGGCAAGAGGTTCTCCAACCAGCAAACCAATTTTATTATACTGTATCACATTAGCAAAAGTAGCTGCCATCGATGCTGTCTGCTGACTTATCAAAACGTAATAATTAAAATCCCCTTTATATATTGAACTATCCAGTGGGCACTCCTTCACAATAAGAGAATCCGGCAAGTCAACCAATCTTCCAAAATCATCTTCCGTGTAAGAATAATCTTTATAGGTGGCTTTAGATACTTTTAATTTAACGCCTGACTGATAAGGAATCTTTTTTATTATTCGATAGTAATGAAAACAATTCATCAAAGTGATCACCACTCCCTCCGGGATTTTTTCTAATATCAATAATAACATTTTTGTACCCCTCTTTTTTCACCTTATCAAGGTAACGCCCTAAGCATTTTACCAAATACTTATTGTAATCGAAATTGTTGATACTAAAATATCCCGTCTTGTTTTTGTCAATTATTTTTTCCTCGATATCCCCATATAATTTTGGAAAAAAACCATTATCCATAGGTATTCCTTTAATAAAGATCTCTTTACGTTGATTATTCCGAACCAACTTAATACTATAATCAGAAGCAAAACTGAAATGATGAAAAGTCTGCAAGGCGTAACCGGACATATAACGATCGCGATACGAACTTTCCAAATAACTAACTGCATCAACATTATTAATACTTAATATTCGATCTCCAGAATAAATTTTTTCATCAAAACTCTTATCAATAAGCAGGGTATCCGAAATACTAATCAAGGTAAAAGGCAATGCCTTTATCTTCTTCATTTTCACTTTTAAAGTACCCGTTTTCCCTAGTACAGGAATAAACCGTAAATGAGGATCTTCAAAAGTAACTCTATCCAATAACTTTCTTCTAATCAGTGTTTTTTCAGTTTCCATAATTGGTTCCAAAGGCAATTCTTTTGCAATCACTTCGATTAAAGAATCCCATTCCCTCTCAGGAAAGGAGTTAAAAGGATTTGGGTGATAGCTTTTTAAAGCCTCTTTATCTTTAATCAGTTGCTCTTTGGTTAATAATGATTTCGGATTTGGGATTGCTAAGGAGTAGTTGGATTGTGAAATTCCTTTGCTGATAATTGCTATCAATACGAAAGCAAGTAGTAGTATTTTTTTCATATTATTTTTTCGATAGAGACGTTGCATGCAACGTCTGTACTACATCTGTACGGTAGAAATTATTCATTAAATTTATCCTCGCCCCATTTCCGGGGATTATTATTGATATAATTTTCAATTCGATGGTATTCCTGATCATCGCGAATGATGTGATCGTGAAATCGTTCCTGCCATTCGAAATCGGGATCTGTTTTTCGCGCCTCTTTTGTTACAGCCGATTTGTAGGATCGGAGGATGCTGGCCAATGATCCTTTTTTGGGGAATATGGCCGCCATTTTTTCATTTTTGGAATCTGATTCATTCCGCACATCCTGTACAGACGTTGCATGCAATCCATTGTATACAGACGTTGCATGTACAGACGTTGCATGCAACGTCTCTTCAGAATTAAATATTTCAATAATACCATGCACATGATTGGGCATCACCACAAATGCGTGCAATTTTGCGAATGGAAAATGATCGGGAATCCCACACCAAAATTGATGGGCCAGCTTCCCAATTTCAGACAATTCCATTTTCTGATCAGTAATAGAACCAAAAAACAGTTGCTTTTTATAGGTGCAGATGGTCACAAAATAGCTGCCTTCGTTGGAATAATTCCACCACACAGCACGTGCCGGGGGAATGCGGTATTTGTTTTGAAATTTTTTCATGCTCTCAATTTTTGTTTCCTAATTCTGCCAAAAAGCCCCATTCTATTGGCCCTTCTGTTCTGGGAGTCGCCCTTCGCATAAAGGAGGCCTCCCTTCGTGCCTGGGAGGCCTCCTTCGCAATAGTTATCCAAATCTTCGGGTCTGTGACCCGTCCTTCGCAAAAGTAAGCGCTCTTCCCGGGGCTTTCAGAAGCTTAGGCCTCCTCTTCCACCTTCTTTTCTCTGGCTTCTCTTAGTTTTCGAAAGTAGGCACTGGCATACTGCTCCAACCGCACTTCATCTTTCCAGAAAACAAAACGCCCTGCTTCGCGAATGGCATCAACGGCTTGTTTTACATGGGTAAAGGCACGGTCGCGCATCTCTTTTGCAGGTTTGTCGTTATCTACTCTGGCACCGTTCACCTTAGCCAGCAGTGCTCCACATATATCCGATAACTCAGAGGCTCTTTCGAGTTTTTCCATTGGGTAATTCACTCCCGCCAAAGGCTCTGGATTGTTTGTTCCCAGCATGGCCAAATCCGAAAGATCCTGAACCATATCAGCATTCCCGTATCCTTCGGCAATCCGGTTCACAACATCCATTAATCTAGGATTCTTACGATAAGCATACCTGCTAAAATGCAAAAGCTCATCGCGCAATTCAAAAGCCTCAACTGAGAGGCTCTTCCATTGCTCCTCTGCATCCGAATTCTCCGTTTGCACCTGTACCCAAACTGTTTGTGCATAACGCAGGCCTCCGGCCCGAATTGGCAGATCGTCGATTAAACTCACATCCAAATCCGAAGTAGCTAACAATTCCCGATCCTTGTCGGCTATTACCGATAAATCCATGGCTTCATCTATGACAATATCCACAGGCTGATTGGGTTCTTTAATCTCATTTTTAGCAGAGGCTAAATACATTGGTTTTAAACTTTCAAAATTCTCTTTATTACTCATTACTAAGTGGGTTTTAGGGTTAAAAAAGAAAACAATTTGTTTGTAACTATTAAAAAAGATTACTGAAAGTAAATATATTGTCAGATTCATCCAAATAAAAAACGTGAATTAATGTTAATTAAACATGCTGTTATGGATTAACAATAGCAAAAAACGAGTGTTAATAATACTTCCAGATACCAATCGCTTCCCCAAAAAAATGATGTAAAAAACCCCATCCGGACGAACCAGATGGGGTTGAAATATTATTGCAAACAGGGATTACAAAATTCCGCCGACTTTTTTAAGTGCTTTGGTATTTAGTATTTTTATTTTTCGGCCATTTAGTTCAATTAGTTTGTCTGATTTAAACTCCGATAACAAACGTATTACCGATTCGGTTGCTGTTCCTACCATATTGGCCAATTCTTCGCGTGTGAGGGCAATTTTTAAAGTGCCATCCTCGGTAGATCCAAAAGCTGTTTCCAATTGAATTAAAATCTCGGCCAAACGTTCCCGTACCGTTTTTTGAGCAATATCAGTAATGTAATCATTTGCCTCATCCAGTTCTTTGCATGTAAGTTGAATTAATTCCATCGCAAAATTGGAGTTCTCTTGAATTAGTTTGGTTAAAACATTACCAGGGATGAAACAAACAGTGGCATCTTCAATCACTTTAGCTGAAGTGCATGCCCGCTCCTGACTCAGCACAGAACGAAAACCGATTAAATCGCCGGGCTTTGCAAAACGAATAATTTGTTCCTTCCCTTCCAATCCTGTTTTAAATACTTTTAAAACACCCGAAAATAGAAAGTAACATCCTTTCGCGGAATCACCCTCAGAATAAATAATACTACCTCTTTTATAGAAATGTACATCTTCACCCCAAAATAAAAGATTCATATCTTCTACCTTCAAATTTTGAAATCTTTCACCGAACTTCTCGGCCAATTGATTGCAATTTGGAAGAATTGGATTCTGCTTCATTAAAAATTATATTAAAACTGAAATCAATACTACTAACTCAATAATAATTCCTTCAGTAGAACCTCAAGGCGAAATAAACTTTTTAAAAAATTTATTTGGTTCGAAGGGTTTTTCCTACTTTTATTACAAATCACGTTCAATTTGTAATCAGGTCAAATATACAAATTTAAGTTTTACTTATCCAAAAGGTTAAAAGACTAAAAACACTGCAATTATGAAGCACAAAGTAGAATTATCGTGGCTGGGAAACCTGGCTTACGAAACAAATATGGATGGTCATAAAATGATTACCGACGCCGGAACCGAAGTGGGTGGTGAAGACAAAGGATTCCGCCCCAAAAAGCTAATGTTAACAGCTTTAGCGGGATGTACGGGCATCGACACGGCATTAATTGTAAAGAAAATGAGGCTCGACATCCGGGATATTAAAGTTTCTGTTGAAGGAGAGTTAACCGAAACTCAGCCTACTTACTATAAAAACATGCACATTACTTATGAATTCTTTGGCAAGGATCTTCCCCGTAAAAAATTGGAGCGGGCGGTTAAAATATCCGAAGAATCGCAATGTGGGGTAAGCGCTTTATACAAGCAGGTAATTCCTGTTACATCAGAGATTATTTATCATGAGGAGTGAGAAAGTCTTGAAAAGTCTGGAAAGGTCGAAGAGTCCAATAGTCGAAAGGTCAAACAGTACGTAGTTTTCTATTGAAAAGCTGCAATTTCAAAAGAACAACTCCTTTATTATTTGCCCTGTGGCTTTAGCCCTGGGATTAATGAAATAAAAAAGTGCCTCCCGCAATGGAAGGCACTTTTTTGTATTTATATCGGTGTAAGAGAATCTTATGTCTCACATCTAAAATCTCATATCTAATTTCTAGAATCCTGCCGCAGAAAACTGCTCCAAAAAGCGAATGTCGTTCTCGAAGAACAAACGAAGATCTTTAATACCGTATTTCAGCATGGTGATTCTTTCGATTCCCATTCCCAAGGCAAAGCCTGTGTATTTTTTATTATCGATTCCGTTTAATTCCAAAACATTTGGATCAACCATACCGCAACCCAAAATCTCTAACCAACCGGTTCCTTTGCACACATTACAGCCTTTTCCGCCACAAAGTGAACAGGTAACATCCACCTCGGCCGATGGCTCGGTAAACGGGAAATAGGATGGTCGTAATCGAATTTCGGTTTTCTCTCCAAAAAATTCTTTGGCAAAATAAGTCAGTGTTTGTTTTAAATCTGCAAATGAAACGTTCTCATCGATATACAAACACTCAATTTGGTGAAAAATACAATGTGCACGTGCCGAAATAGCTTCGTTACGGAAAACACGTCCCGGCGTTAAACAACGAATCGGCAATTCCATTTCAGACATATCATGTGCCTGAACCGAAGAAGTATGTGTGCGCAAAATTACGTCCGGATTTTTCTCGATAAAGAAAGTATCCTGCATATCGCGGGCAGGATGTTCTTCCGGAAAATTTAAAGCCGAAAAATTATGCCAGTCATCTTCAATCTCCGGACCTTCGGAAATAGTAAATCCCAAACGGGAGAAGATCTCTGTGATTTCATTTTTCACCAAAGAAAGCGGATGGCGCGAGCCCAACTTAACCGGATCACCCGATAAAGTCAAATCCAAACCTGATTTTCCAAAATCAAGATTGGTAAAATTATCTTTAAGGGAATTTACTATATCCAATGCAGTTGTCTTCAACTCATTAAGCGCTTGACCAACAGCCTTTTTCTGATCGTTTGGAACATCTTTAAAATCTGCAAACAAAACAGCAATACTACCTTTCTTACTAAGGTGTTTGATTCTAAATTGTTCAACTTCCTCTAGTGTAGTTGCCGAAAATCCATTCAGCTCCTCAAGTAAATTCTTTATTTTGTCTAACATATTTTTAATCTTTTGAAATCCAATAGTCGGCAAAGTTACAAAAAGTTTTTTCTCCTTGTTACTGAGGATTCTATTTTAGCCGGAAGATTCCATAATAATTTAAACAGATCTCACTAATCTCTAGTATTCCAAAATTTTTACATTCATTTTAACGTCCCGAAAAGGCCGGTCATTTGCATCCGTTTTAAGGTTTACAATTTTATCCAAAACATCCAACCCTTCTATCACTTCCCCAAAAACAGTGTAATTACCATCAAGATGCGGAACTCCGCCGACCGTTGTATAAGCTTTACGACGAGCCTCAGAGAATTCAAGTCTCTGATTGGAGCTATTGTATTCAAATTCGATTGACTCCTTAATTGTTTTCGCAATGGCTCTGAATTCTTCCACTTTATCAGCTTTTTTTAAAGAATCAAGCAACTCCCGTTTACCAGGTGTTAAAAACTTTTTTACAATTCGCTTTCGCAAAGGAATATTCACTTCTTTTTCCATCAGGCTCAGTTCCTCATCCGTAAACACTCTTCCATGAGCAATATAAAACTGAGAAATATCTGATTCCTTAAAAATATTTACCTTATCCGGCTTTCTTGGTGCAGCAATTGCACCCTTTTTATGAAAGTATTTAGGATTAAATTCTGATTCGATGGTTCTGTTCGAACTGCCGTAACCTATCATTTTTCCTGCCGGCGCATTTCTGGAATCCTGCGATCCGCCCTGAGCCACAAACCCCTTTATTACACGATAAAACAGCGTTCCATCAAAATGCCCGTTTTCAATTAACTGCAGAAAATTTTGCCTGTGCTTTGGAGTTTCCTTGTACAACATCAATTTAATATTGCCCATATTGGTCTCTATTAAAATAATTGAGTTGGTGGTTTGTCCAAATGACAGGTTCGTTATTAGCAGAATTGCAATTCCAAATAGGACTTTCTTACCAAATTTCATTCAACGATATCTTTTTAAATTTGGACTAAGATAAATAGCCAGAGTTTGAAAGCCAAAAAAAAAGCTTCGCAATATATTACGAAGCTTCCATTTACAACATGTAATGTTGTCTATTTTAAGATTTTCATTTTCATTGATATGTCCTTTAACGGACGATCAAAATTGTCTTTTTCAACACCGGCAATTGAATCGATTAAATCCATTCCCTCGATTACTTCACCAAAAACAGTATAGTTTCCATCCAAATGAGGAATTCCACCAACAGTAGTATACGCTTCAATTTGTTCTTTACTTAATACAATTTTCTCACTATTAAATATTGAGTCTACTTCCAATTTAATACCATCAATTGCATCTGTTAGTTTATCCAACTCACCCTCCATTTGATATTTGGAAAGAAGTTCAGCCTTTTGTTCTTGAACCTTTTTGAAAATAGAACTTTTTAATTTTTCATTCATCTTCATTTGTAAAGTATCCAATGCGCCTGGAGTATAAATCTTACCTTGAGCAATATAAAACTGAGAACCTGCTGATTTCTTTTCAGGATTCACGTCGTCTCCTTCACGGGCGGCCGCCAAAACACCACGCTTGTGAAATAATCCTACTTTAATTTCTGCAGGAATCTGATATCCCGGTCCCCCTTCGCCTAATCGCTGCCCAGGCTTTGCACTTTTCGAACCCGGATCTCCACCTTGAATCATAAACCCATCTATCACCCGATGAAATAAAGTCCCATCAAAATATTTTTCGTGTGCTAATTTCACAAAATTATCGCGGTGAGCTGGTGTCTCATCATACAAACGGATTTTTAAATTTCCATACTCGGTTTCAATTTCAACGATTCTATCTTTTTTTCCTAACTCCAATTTTTCCTGACAGGATATAAAAAGAAAAACAATGGCAATACAAATAAGATTTTTCATAAGTGTTTAAGAAATTTTTAAATTTCGAATTTAGCTTTTAATTATCTTTTTCTAAATAATCATTGTCTTTAAAGTATTCTACTATCGAAGATTTAAGCAATAATTCTTCTTTTTCCTTAGAAAAAGGGGGAACCATTTTATTTTTCTTGAAAACCGGCCAATCATTTTCATCATAACCATCAATTTGATAGTAATTCCATTTCATCAACAAAGTACATGTCGCTAAATTGATGTGATCCATTTTTTCATCCTTTTCATACTTCTCCTGAAAACCTTTTCCTCGCTCCTGAATCCCAATTAGTAGTAATGTTCCGTTTAAATCGGCATCCACATTAAAATCTTCAGAAATTTTATATAAAAGTTTATTCCAGTCTCTTTCTAAATTATTATCCATAGTATCAATTTTTTATGCCTGTTAAAAGTAAAGCATTTTGTATCTATTTATACCTCTCTTGAAATATATTTTCACTTTTTTAATTATTCTTCTTGCAGATATAATATTTCCATCTTATATTTGCATCGCTTTTAAGGGCAAGGGCGATTAGCTCAGTTGGTTCAGAGCACTTGGTTTACACCCAAGGGGTCATAGGTTCGAATCCTATATCGCCCACTATAAAAAGCACATATTCCCAATAATTCGGGCGATTAGCTCAGTTGGTTCAGAGCACTTGGTTTACACCCAAGGGGTCATAGGTTCGAATCCTATATCGCCCACCAAAAGATCAGATTTTCATTAGAAAATCTGATCTTTTTTTTTACCATAAATTATGCATTCATAAATCTTTTTATGACATCTGCCGTATATAAATTCAGATTAATCAAAAAAAATAACTTTTAGGAACATTCAATTTTGAAAGAAAATTGTATATTGGATTGGTTTATGTTAAAAAATTATCATTTTCATTAAAAATCATTATTTAATTTAAATTTTATCGGCCACTTAATCAGCAACTTACACTGTAAAGTGCACTTTTTTTACTTTTTTTTTACTTTTTAAGGGTTACCTTTTAGCCAATAAGGGAATAAAGGGATAGGAAATATGGATTACACTACGGAAGCGATACTTGAGGGGATCAGCATGAGCAATAATGATGTATTAAATTACATCTACAGCAAGTTCTTCCCAAGTATTCGGAATTTTATAGAAAACAATAACGGAAGTGAAGAAGATGCAAGAGATCTTTTTCAAGAAGCCATTATTGTAATCTACCGTAAAATGAAAAAAGAACCTTTGGTTCTGAATTGTAATTTTAAAACCTATATCTATTCAATTTGTAGACTTTTATGGTTGAAGCAACTTGAGAAAAGAAAAAATAGCAATGAAATTAGTTCAGATGCTATTTTGGACAATAGATTGGATGAAGCAACACAGACCTACGATCAAACCGAAAGGTACAGGCTGTATCAAAAGCACTTCAAACTTCTTGGCTCAGATTGTAAAAAGGTGCTTCAATTAACTCTTGAAAAAGTTTCTTTAAAGGAAATATCCGAAATTATGGGATACAAGAGTGAGAAGTACGCAAAAAAGAAAAAGTATCAATGCAAGCAAGTATTGATGGATAGTATTAAAAGTGATAATGAATTTAAAGAAGTATATGATGAATGAAATGAATTTTGACCGTATCGAGGATTTTCTTGACGGTGATCTAACAGAAAGCCAATTGAAGGAATTTGAGAAGGAATTACTCGAAGATTCTGAACTTCAAATGGAACTTGACCTTCATATGGAGGTTAATGAGGCCATAATGGAACAAGACGTTATGGATCTTAGAGCAAAATTAGAGGCTATTGAAATACCTTCTAATCCTACTCAGAAGCGAAAACTGAAATTTTTGACTAGTGGAATATTGTAGCTGCATCCCTTGCTTTAGCTATTGGCTTTGGGAGTTTAATGTACATCATGAACAACCAGTCTGCTTATTCAAATGATAAAGTTTTTAGCAACTACTATAAACCATACAACGTTGTAATCAACACACGTTCGTCTGATATCATGATAGATAATTTATTGGTTACAGCTTTAAAAAGCTATGAAACTAAAGATTATCGAACCGCTTTAACTTTATTTAAACAAATATTGGATAAAGACAGCACGAACATCACAGGTAATTTTTATTCGGGCATTTCGAATATCGAAATTAATGAATACTCAAAAGCAAATAAAAACTTTAGCAGAGTATTAAAGCATAAGAATAACCTGTTTATAGAGCAATCTGAATGGTATTTGGGTTTTTGTTACCTAATGACCAACGAGAAAGAAAAAGCTCTTAAGCAATTCCATGTAATTGCCCAGGGAAATAGTTTTTATAAGACAAAGGCTTTGGAAATAATTAACAGGCTGGAATAGATCACTTCATCATTCATCAAAATAAAGTAAGCCATCCAATAAAATTGGGTGGCTTTTACTTTTGTAATTGTAGTTCAATCAGATTTATTGCCCCTGAATAATGAGATATAGGCCGGGAAAGCTTTTAAGACTCTAACGTAAAAAACATCCATTTCCTGCTCTTATATCTTCAGAGTCTGAGCACCACTTTAGGCGATTTTCACTAACTAAAATAGCGTGATTCTATGCAACAGCTTTACCTTTAAATTTTTTTCGGAAAAATAAGAATAAAATTAATCCAACAGAACCGAAAGTAAAGTATATTAATTTATTAAATATCCCATTATCATATAACGGATCCACATCTCCTAATGTAACATATCCCGACCAAAAATAAGGATGTGATTTTAATGCATCTGCGGTTTTTAAATATTCCAATTTGGCTTGACGAAGAGCATTATCCTTCTTCAATCCCTGAGATAAAAAGGTATAGAAATTACTCATTAGATTTGATCCTGTTTTATCCTCTACGGTCCACAAAGTCATGATTACACTTGGACAGCCTGCATAGAAGAAACCACGTGCTAAACTCATTACTCCTTCTCCCTTCAATAACTTACCATCACCAGTGTTACAAGCACTTAAAACAACCATTCTTGCATTAAAATTCATGTTGTAAATTTCATGCGTGTTTAGAAGGCCATCTTGTAAAGAGTCAGAATTTTGTGTGAAAACGAGTTTTGAATACATCGGATTTTCATCATCAATAATAGTGTGCATTGCCAAATGGAGCACATCATAATCACCCGAATTCGCTTTAAAATTAGCTTCCGTGGCCATATCATCAATAAACAAATCACCGGGTATAACTTTTGATATATTTGTAACTTCCTCCTTTACCCCGGTAAGGGATATAATTTATCCCGATAAGCTCTTTCCGTTAGTAAAATTGAATCATCAACACCATCATAAGAAGGTGCAAAAGCTAAAACTGATTTGGTTGAAGAAAAATTATAACTGCTCGAATGATTTTTGAACCCAAGAGTAGCTGAATTGTGGTAAGTAATTGAATTATCTTTTATTAAATATTCCAGATTTCTATAATTCATCGTTGTAGAATCCGCTTCCTTTTTCAAAAGCACACCAAATGGAATATAGGCCATTTTATCATCAGGAACTATGAGAAGATTTTTTCCGCTTATTAAACTGTCTTTGTCATTTAATAAATGTTGATACAATATATGTGCTGATTTTGTATACCTTTTATAATAACCAGCACTACTATTGGAAAAGTCATTCGTTTTCAAACAATTACGAACCTCCTCTAAATGATAATCAAAGCTATCTTTCACAATTTTCTCCCGCTCCACTTCAAAACCCGATTTTGTTATTACGAAAGAAAATAACGCAGAATCCGAGATAGAATATTCAATCAATAAATCATTATCATTTAACCTTCTCTGTAATTCTTTTATATCAATAGTTTTGGTATCATATTTCAGTGCGTAATACTCCGGATAATCCTCCTCAAAACGAAGAACCATTTGATTGTATTCATCATTTAATGTAAAAAGTACATTTTGCCAGTTAGTAATAGAATCTCGATTTGGTGTTTGCTTTCTTCTTTCGTCATGAACCAACTCACGGTACTTCGCAATATCCAACTTCAAATTTCTTTCCAGAACCTGCAATTCTGTAGAAATACCCCCGAAATTTTTTGCATTCACATCGTTTAATGAAGACAGTAAACTAGCTGATTTTGAACGCTCAGCATATATGAAAGCTTTTTCTTTGTATTTTACATCCTTTGTAAGTTGATATAATTCAACCGCTATCTCAATTGCTTGATTATAAGTTTCTTTTTCATTTTTAGAAAGAGCAAATTTACTTTCTTCATCCTGATAGGCAATTCTAATTTTATCAATAATATCCAAACAAAGATCATAGGTCTGCAGACTAAAATCTAAATCTGAAATGCTATTGGTTTTATCGTATAAATAACGAAGCGTAACAGCCTTTGGTTTTAATATCTCCAAAATAGAAAGCTGAGGATCTATTTCATCTAAGGATGGATTGATGTAAACCGTGCTGTTGTTAAAATTATCCAAATCAGAAATAAGTGCCTTTTGATAATATTTCAAAGCATTTAAATGATCTTTCTTTTTAAAGTAGTAATCCCCAAAATTCTTTAAACAATGAGCTGTATCCGGATGTTTGTCTCCAAAATTTTTAACATATACATCATATGCAAGGTTCAAATAGGCAAGAACTTTATCATTATTTCCAATTTCATCCTGAAATACAGCATAGTTCAAATAATAATCTCCCAGCAAGTAATAATCATTACCATTTATCTCTTTTACTTCAGATATACTTTTCTGATAATATCTATCCGCTTCCACATAATTACCTAACTTTTTATAGCAATTTCCAATTGTATTTCTTGTTATAGAAGTATTTCCAACATTTTCTTTTATTTTTAAATCGAGTGTTTTTAAAAAATAAGAAAGAGCTTCAGAGTAATTATTTCTTTTATAAAAGGTAATCCCTAAATTTTGATAAGTCTGAGACAACCATCTTGATTCTTTCTGGATCTCCATTAAGGATAAAGCTTTTTCATAATAAGTTTGAGCTCTAACCAAATCACCGTAATTATTGAAAATAATTCCTTTATTAACATAAATAGGAATCAATTTATCTGAATCATCACCAAACTCAGTGACAGTAAAATTCTCAGCAAAATCATAATATTTTAAGGATTTTTTCCAATCTCCTACTCTGTTTAATAGGACACCAAAATTCACATAGGTTCTGTACACTAAGTTTTTATCTACTAATCCACCCTGATTTATAGTACCAATTGCATTTTCAAAAGATTGAATAGAATAATCGAATTCACCTTTTCGTAAGAAACCAACCGCTCTATTAAACTGCTCTTGTAGTAAAGAATCACGATTACTTATTTCCGAATTAATCTTCTTTTCGAACTCTGATTTTGAGTTAAAATTAGTGCTCCCACTAAATAAAAAGAGAAGAAAAAGAGGAAAAAGAGGAAAAATAAGATTCTTTTTTAGGAAATTTTTCACGCTAAGGTAAAGTTTTTTAATGTTCTCACAAACAATCTATTACAATAAGAATAAAGCCTAATAAAAGTTTAAATATAGAGTTTTTTTTTATTTTTTATTAAAAAAACTCTGTTTCCAGGGTTACCTTTTTCAAAAAAGGGGAATAAAGGGGTGTAATCCATAAAAAACTTAAACAGCTATAATCTAAAAAAAAACGAAGCAACAATGAAAAATTTTGAAATAGTATCCCAGGAAGAATTACAGAACATCAAAGGCGGTATCAACGAAATGACTGACAAATGTACTAGTGAGGAATGTATCGTGTAATGACCAGATTGATCATATTCCATTTTCCTAATAAATAAAACCTAGTAGTAACCAGTAAGACCAAACAGCAATGAAAAATTTTGAAATAGTATCCCAGGAACAATTACAGAACATCAAAGGCGGTATCAACGAAATGACTGACAAATGTACTTGTGAGGAATGTATCGTTTAATGACAAGATTGACCATATTCCATTTTCCTAATAAATAAAACCTAGTAGTAACCAATAAGACCAAACAGCAATGAAAAATTTTGAAATAGTATCCCAGGAAGAATTACAGAACATCAAAGGCGGTATCAATGAAATGACTGACAAATGTACTAGTGAGGAATGTATCGTTTAATGACCAGATTGACCATATTCCATTTTCCTAATAAATAAAACCTAGTAGTAACCAATAAGACCAAGCAGAAATGAAAAATTTTGAAATAGTATCCCAGGAAGAATTACAGAACATCAAAGGCGGTATCAATGAAATGACTGACAAATGTACTTGTGAGGAATGTATCGTGTAAATGAAAGTATCTCTTCAAAAAGATTGACAAAGAGATTATAATAACTTATATTTACTGATCCCATGACAAATTTTGAAGAAATATCCACACAAGAGCTATACCTTCTTAAAGGCGGTATCAACGAAATGACGGACAAATGCATTTGTGATGATTGCATTGTTTAAAGTAATCCCAATACACATATCCTATAAAACATTTTATTCATAAAAATTAGTCTGTTTTGTTTTAAGTAGTGTAAAAACAAAATACTAATTGACTCTATTATTGAGACTAAATTCATTTGCATGGAGAGACGTCCTACATATAAAGAACTGGAGCAATTGTTAAAAAAAGAAAAAGCCAAAACCGCCCAGGCAGAAGTGCTTAAAAATTCTTTTCTTGCAAATATGTCACATGAAATTCGAACACCAATGAATGCTATTATCGGTGCTTCAGAATTATTACGTGATGATTCTCTTTCAAAAATAGAGCGAAATGAATTTACTAACATTCTTAATACCAGCAGTAAAGAATTGTTGGATTTATTTAATAGAATACTTGAACTTTCCCAATTAGAAAGTGGTTCTATGCATTTCCAGGAATCGGAAATATCAGTTCACACTTTATTTATTCAATTGTATTCTATATTCGGACAAAACATTAGTGATTCTCAGAAAAATATAATCTTAAATTTTACTGAAGATCTACAAGAAATTAAAATATTCACAGACCTTGACAAATTAACCAAGGTTCTATCCTATCTTCTCGAAAACGCGGTAAAATTCACTGAAAACGGAGAAATTGATTTTGGTTGTGCAATTCAGGATAGAAATAATATTCTTTTTTACGTAAAAGATACAGGTCCTGGAATTAACAAAACAGAACAAGAAAAAATATTTAAAAAATTCACGCAAGTGGATAATTCCTACACAAGAATTTATTCAGGTGCCGGATTAGGTTTGAGTTTATGTAAAGAGATTGTAAACTTTTTAGGTGGTAAATTATTTATTGATTCTCACCTTGGACAAGGTTCCATTTTTTACTTTACAATTCCTCTAAAATATACAGAATCAAACATCGTTTTAAAAGAAAAAATAGAAGCTATTTTAAAGCTTAATATTAACGATATATATTCTTTATCTACTATTAAAAAGAATATTGCTATTTAGGAAAATTACTAGGTTACATAAAAGGAGTTTGCTGGTCACAAACTCCTTTTTTTTATTTAGACTTAAAGGATATTTCTTTCAAATTAAGTAGTAGATCAAATACGATTGTTAATATCAAAAAATTAAACTTTTGATTCCAATCATAAAAAAATCCTATACAAGCTACAATCATAAATAGAATATTTGCCAAACGCAGAACATCCAAAATTTTAAATGATTTAACACAATCATAATTTAGTGTTTTTAATCTGTAAAATACATTAAGAACAAGTCCCAGACTTAAAACAGCCAATCCATATTTCTCAGCTTGTAAAATAAATAAGGCACCAATAATAATTAAAATTGTTGCGCTGGTATAAACAATTGATAATATTCTATTCATCTGTTTTTGTGATTAAAAAAGTAGTCCCGGATCAGTAAATTTATTTTTGCCCAAATGAGAATAAGCCAGAGGAGTTACTTCTCTTCCCCGAGGAGTTCTTTTAATAAATCCTTCTTTGATTAAAAACGGTTCGTAAACTTCCTCGATTGTACCACTATCTTCACCAACAGCTGTTGCAATGGTTGAAATACCAACCGGTCCTCCATTAAATTTATCAATCACTGTATTTAGAATCCGATTGTCCATTTCATCCAAACCATGTTTGTCAATATTTAAAGCTTCTAAGGAGAATTTAGTTATTTCCAAATCAATATTTCCATTTCCCTTTACCTGAGCAAAATCCCTAACCCTTCTTAAAAGTGCATTTACAATTCGTGGTGTTCCTCTGCTTCGAGAAGCAATTTCGCCTGCAGCTTCATGAGAAATTTCGACGTTCAAAATTTTAGCAGACCGTTCAACAATTTTAGTCAAAACAGGAAGGTCATAATACTCTAAGTGACAGTTTATTCCAAAGCGGGCACGTAAAGGTGAGGTTAGTAAACCCGAACGAGTTGTTGCACCAATTAATGTAAATGGATTTAATTCCAGTTGTATGGAGCGTGCAGCGGGCCCCTTATCAATCATTATATCGATCTTGAAGTCTTCCATAGCAGAATACAAATACTCTTCTACAATCGGACTTAAACGATGAATTTCGTCAATAAACAACACATCGTTAGGTTCAAGATTGGTTAAAAGCCCGGCAAGGTCTCCTGGTTTATCCATTACCGGACCCGATGTTATCTTTAGTCCAACACCTAATTCGTTCGCTAAAATATTTGAAAGTGTTGTTTTTCCTAATCCCGGAGGTCCATGAAGCAGCACATGATCCAAAGCCTCTTCACGCATTTTTGCAGCCTTAACGAATATACTTAGATTTTCAACGGTCTTTTTTTGACCTCGAAAATCACTAAATTCAAGAGGACGTAATTTCTTTTCATACTCTTTTTCGTTGTCCGAAAAATTATTATCTCTGATATCCAGATGATCCTCCATTAGAAGCAAGATTTGACTACATTCATTGGTAAAGAATGAACTGATTTATACAAAAAAGGGTTACGGAAATTTATCGATAGGCTCATCCCGAATAAGATTAATTCTTTTTCAAAGATAAAACTGAAACTGCAAATTTATTTAAAGATCTAAACTTTTTAGCACTTTAAACAAATTATCAATTTCAAAAGGTTTTGCGATATGCGCATTCATGCCATTTTCAAGACATTTTTCTTCGTTGGCAATCATGATATCTGCTGTTAAAGCTATAATTGGAATTTTCTTACCATTCTCTAGATTTCTAATTGCTTTGGTGGCATCTAATCCATCCATTTCCGGCATCATGATATCCATTAAAATAAAATCATAATCGCCTTGTTTAAACATTTCAATTGCTTCTATTCCGTTGTTGGCAACATCAATTAAATAACCATATCGTTTTAAAGTAAACTTAACAACGGTTTGATTCAATTTATTATCCTCAACTAATAAAATGGAATAGTTTTTAGTTTCCCAGCTCATGTTTTTACTTCATGGATTTTTCAATGCAATGCAAGATAATAAAATCATTGCAATAACCTGATATTTGAACGAACTATAATTTGAATACAATTCAAGATAAACAAGGCAATTCACCTTTATCAACAAGTCTAATATTATTATTTATTTTTTAAAATTTCTTAAAAGAATATAATGATTAATATATCCTGTTAATACTGTTGGTAAGAGTTTTGGGATTTTTTTGATTTTTGATTTAAATTAAACCTGATAACAGGAAATGAACAGGTATTGTTAATTTTATCATATATGGTTTTCAGTAGAATACTGAGTTTATTAACATGTTGTTGATAACGTATAACTTTAATAAAAAACTGTTTAAATAATATTAACAGTGTGTTGAAAACCTGTTGAGAGATGTGAATCTTCAAATGAAAAATAAAGTTGTAATGGGATAATATTTTTTCTATACAATCATGAAATTGTATGATCCAAAGAAAAGATTCTAAAATTTAGTAAGGAAAAATCAACAGTATGTTAACTGAATGTGAATAAAAATGTTGATAGCAGTGAAAAGTTAATGTAAATACCTGATTTTAAGTTATAATATTCATTGTCATTATTCATTCGAATAGGGATTTATTAAAATATCTTTTTATTAAGCTAATGAGTAATTTTAATTAGTTTTGTATCCTTAAAGAATTAATAGTTTTGCTGATTTTAAAGAATAGGTTAAGAAATATTGAATTATTAATCTACTTTATTTTGAAAAATTACAAATATGAAACGTCCAATCTAAATCGATTTTCATACATAAAGAGAGATAATGATTTCAGCAAGGAAATTCCATATGGTAACTAAAAAAGAAATTATAAACATATGAAAACACTAAAAATAGCCATTGCATCAGATCATGCAGGTTATCAATTCAAGAATAAACTTGGAGAATTTTTAAAAGAAAACGGTTATTTGGTAACTGATTTTGGAACTGATTCGGAAGCTAGTATGGATTATCCTGATACAGCTCATCCATTAGCAGAGGCTGTAGCAGCAGAGGAATTTGATTTTGGATTTACTCTTTGTGGTAGTGGCAATGGAATTACCATGACAGCAAATAAGCATCAAAAAATTCGTGCGGCATTGTGTTGGAATTCAGAAATTGCAGAATTAGCGAGATTGCATAACAATGCAAATGTGTGCGGAATTCCGGCTCGATTTATTTCTTACGAGGAAGTAGAAAAAATTGCAAAAGTGTTTTTAGCTACTGATTTTGAAGGTGGTAGACACCAAATTAGAATTGATAAAATTCCTTTAAAATAGAATTTTATTTTTTTGATAAACAGAATCTAAATAAGGAATTAAAGAATTAAAGATGCTTTATTAGTAGTAAATATTGTTATATTTGTGCTGATTGTTAGATAAATGTGAGAGTAATACTAAATAGAAAAAATGTTATCGAATACCTGTAAATATGCAATTCGTTCAGTAATTTATTTATCGCTGAATGGCACAGAAGGAAAGAAAATTGGGATTAAAAAAATTTCTGAAGATTTAGATATTCCAACTCCATTTTTGGGCAAAATATTGCAAAGTTTAGCCAGACAAAAATTACTTACTTCAACAAAGGGACCTCATGGCGGATTTGGTATGGGAAAAAAACCATCTGAAATTACTTTGATGAATATTGTTGAAATAGTTGATGGATTGGATATGTTCGAGAATTGTTTAATTGGTATGAGACCCTGTAAGACACATACAAATAAACAATCTCCTTGTCCGGTTCACAATCAGTTTGGAAGTATTCGACAAACCATTTATGATTTATTTAACGGCAAAACAATTGGTGAATTAATCGATGAAATGGGAACAACTGAAGAATTTATTAGTTTATAATATTTTCTTTAAAAAAGATATGTTGCAAAAGGGCTTACTATTTAATAGTAGGTCTTTTTGTTTTTTTAGCCAGGGATAGATTAATATTGCGATTACACCACCAAAAATATCCGCGAATAAATCCCAATAATCGCCGCTTCTATGTACGAAATAATTTTGCTGTAGGTATTCTATTAGACCTCCGTATAGGGCAATTAATAATAGGATAATTCCTGCACTATAAACCCGTCTTAATTTGGTTTGAATACTTAACTCTGCGAAGAGAAAAATTCCCATTATAAAGAACATTCCGAAATGAACAATCTTATCGAAGTGTGGTATTGTTATTATTGAAGTTTTGGGAAGATCATCTCCAGGAATCGAACACAGAATGAAAATGACAACTGCCCATAGAATGTTACGCCAAAATAATTTAGTATTCATAAAGTATTGCTGAATTTTATTCAAAGGTAATACGCATTTTTAAGATTTTTATTTTTTCAGAGAAATACTTTCTTTTCTTTGAATAGAGAATATTCACTTGATGGGCAGTTTTAAAGAACAAATAATTACTTAAGTGCCTGTAAAATATACTAAGTATTCGTGTAACTATAGAACACACAAAAAAAGGAATCAAATTGATTCCTTTTTAAGTTAGTATGCTGTTTTAATTAGTATTTTTTTAAACTGCCCAGAAAAGAAATATCACTTGTAATTTTAGGTTCTCCTTTGTATTTAACCGAACCAATTCCTGAGATACTTACCCGAAGATCTTCTTCTACGCAAACTTTTCCACTTCCAACCCCACTAATATCAATACTGCCTCTTTTTACAAGCAGATCGTAGGCATTTACACTTCCTGCACCGGAAATATCAATTGAAATCTCGTCGCATTTACCAGCCAATTTAATGGTTGAAGCACCACTATTATCAATTGTTAATCGATTGGCTGAAAGTTCCAAATCGGCAGAAGATGCACCGTTTATTTCTATATCTAATTCATCGAAACGAAGCATTTGGTCACTTTTTAAAGAAATAGCACCATTGGCTTTTAATTCGCTAAGATGTTTAAAACCGATGTATAGTTTCAATTCTTTTGATTTGTATATACTTTTTTCGGTTGAGATATAAAGTACGTCTCCTTTCACCTTGGTTTTAATTATCTCCATAAGATTTTCATCAGCAACAACTTTTAAGCTGTAATCATCATTCTGTGAAAGAATAATAGTAAAGGCACCGTTTACTTTAATGGTTTCGAAAGGGCTTACTTCTCTTTCTTCTGTTTGCACATTGCCATTGCCTTTTATTCCATCTGCTTTAGCAGGAAGTATACATATAAAGCTGATAAACAGAATCGATACTAATGAAAATATTTTTCTAATTGGATTCATAACTATTATTTTTAGGTATAAGTTCACTTTAGCTTTGTTGATATAAAGACGTTTTGGGAATATAAGTGTTGCATTTTTTCTTAACTGATTGTTTTAATAACTAACAAAAGTTAACAAGATTTTTAATTATTCGTTTGTTGAAGAGGAAAATTTGTCAAATGAATTTACCTTGCAGAAAAATAGATTGATATGTCGGGAGTATATTTTCACATTCCATTTTGTAAACAACTTTGCCACTATTGTGCTTTTCACAAAAGTATTTCATTGCAGGCAAAAGATGATATGTTGGAATGCTTAAAGCTTGAATTAAAACTTAGAAAAGGATATTTAGGTGATACAAGTTTAAATACCATATATTTTGGAGGAGGAACACCATCGGTGTATCAACCAAAAGAAATTGAATCGTTGATTGATGAAGTGGCCAAGTATTTTACTATTGATGCTAATGCTGAAATTACATTGGAAGCCAATCCTGATGATCTTACTGAAAAATACCTGCAGGAGCTGAGTAAAACCAGGGTAAACAGACTTAGTGTGGGAATTCAATCGTTTCATGATGAAGATTTGATTCTGATGAACAGAAGACATACCGGTAAAGAGGCTTTTGAAGCTATTCGCAGAGCGCAAAGTTTAGGCTTCGATAATATATCAGTTGATCAGATTTATGGTGTTCCCGGCTTAAGTATGGAAAAATGGAAGGAGAATTTAGATCTTGTTTTTGATTTGGATGTTCAGCACATTTCATCTTACCATTTAATGTATGATCCAAACACAATTTTCACAAAAAAATTGGAAAAAGGACAGCTGGTTGAGATGGATGAAGAAGAGAGTTTTGAGCAGTTTAATTATTTGATTGATGAAGCCAGAAAACATGGCTTTATTCACTACGAAATTTCTAATTTTTCGAAAGAAGGATATATTTCAAAACACAATTCAAGTTACTGGAAGCAGAAAAAATACCTGGGAATTGGTCCGTCAGCACATTCCTACAATTTGGAGCAAAGAGAATGGAATATTGCCAACAATTACAAATACATAAAGGCAATTAGGGAAGGTGAGAGTTTTTCTGAAAAGGAAGAGTTGAGCGAATATGATCGATTCAATGATTTTGTTTTGACTTCGCTTCGGACTTACTGGGGAATGGATTTAGAATTGGTACGTAAAGATTTTGGTGAAGAACTTTATCAGCACTGTGTAACAAAATCTAAAAAATATCTTTTATCGGATCATGTCAGACAAGAAAATAATTGTATCATTTTAAATGATAAAGGTGTGTTTGTTTCCAATGATATTATGTCCGATTTTTTTTGGATTGATGAAGAATAATAGAATGCAGATACAAACGTTGTTAAAGTATACTCGAATTACAATTCTATTTTTGATGAAAGCATTTACTTCTTTTTTATTTGTGTTTATTGTGCTAGGCATTTCAAATGTATACTCTCAAAACTATTCAATTCAGGTTTTAACTCCAAACCATTTCAATAGGGTTTTACAGCTAAATCCTGACGCTGTACTTATTGATGTAAGACCAAAGAAGGAATTCAAAAAAGCTCATATTAAAGGTGCTCATTTAGCTGTAAATTCAGAGGAATTATTTCATTTGATTGATTCGCTTGGTACAACCAGAGTATATCTTATTTATTGTAAATATGGTGAACGAAGTATTGATGCCGGAAAGATGATCTATGAAAAATATAGGATATTTGTTTGTTCCCTGGAAGGAGGATTGGATGCCTGGCTTAAGGAGGGAAAAGAAGTTGAGAATTGATATTATTTCAGTTTGAAGGATAGGACTGAGATAGATCCGGCAATTAGAGATGTCTTTCAAAAAATTGGAAAATTCTAAACAGAGAAATAGAAATAAAAGGCAGATCTTCACGGATCTGCCTTTCCTAATTATCTGTATTTATAGTGAACTATTGTACAATAGTAGTTCCGTTGTAAGCTTTGTTCAAAGCATCCGACAACCAAGTTGGTTTTGCAGTACCAGCACCAGCACCTGTTGCATCAGCATTTTCGGTAACAGTTAGACCAGTAATGGCTTTTACATCGTTACCAGTTCCCATATCAACAAATTTAACATTGGTTACAACAATATCGCCAGCATCGATTCTAGCATGTGCGGCAGCATCTTTTGTTGCGTCATCAGCATAGAAATAGGCTTGAGCTTTGTTAGCTGCCAATCCGCCAATTACAATGTTATCAATGTTCATTTTACCAGCACCTTCTTTCAAATAGAATGGTTTTTCGCCCATTCCGTAAACAGTAAGGTTTTTTAAAGTAGCGTTGGTCATAGGAGTTGCAGTACCGTTATCACCATTGTTTGATCCTTCAATTCCTGATTTTGTAGAATTGATTGATAACCAATACTCTCCGGTTCCATTCCATCCGTCAGCGAAATCAATTCCATCATCTTCACTGTCAACAGAAACAAAGTGAGTAGCGTTTACAGTTCCACCAAAGAATTCCATACCATCATCACCACCTTTATAGGATACGATATAATCAAGAACAGTAGCAGAACCAACAGCGAATAAAGAAAGTCCGTTAAACTCTTTAGTATCGGTATATTTATAACCTGTATATTCCAAACGCAGGTAAGTAATGCTTCCTGAATTATCATCAGCAACATCGCCGCCATAAGTTAAACCGGAAACTTCAGCACCAGCACTTGCATCGGCTTTGTTAGTTGGAGCGTATCCGCACAATACCAATCCACCCCATGCTTCTGCTTCTTCTTTTGCGCAAGTCATAACAACAGGAGCATCAGCAGTACCATTTACAAAGATTTGAGCACCTTGTTCAACAGCGATATAACGAACTGCAGCATTGGCCTGAGTTACTTCCGAAGCGATAATTACAGTTCCAGCAGGGATAGTTAATTTTGCACCTTTTTTAACAATTACAGGACCATCAAGAATATAAGTAGTATTGGCATCTAATGTTTTATCTGATGTGATATCTTCGTTTAACACCAAAGTAGATTTTACTGCATCACCAAAAACAGTAGTTGTTGCATTAATTGTATTTAATGCGTCCGGCATCCAGTCTGGTTTGTTGATACCATTACCAGCTCCGCTGGCAGAAAAGTTTTCTGAAACGGTTAAACCAGCTACAGTCTTAACTGTATTTCCTTCACCCATGTTTACGAATTTAACGTCGGTAACTTTAATATCACCAGCATCAATTCTAGCATGTGCGGCATCATCTTTTGATGCATCATCAGCATAAAAATAAGCTTGAGCTTTTCCGTCTGCTAAACCACCAATAACGATATTATTGATATTCATTTTACCAGCACCTTCTTTCAAATAGAATGGTTTTTCGCCCATTCCGTAAACAGTAAGGTTTTTTAAAGTAGCATTGGTCATAGGAGTTGCTGCTCCGTTATCGCCGTTGTTTGATCCTTCGATACCTGATTTTGTTGAGTTGATTGAAACCCAGTACTCTCCGGTTCCAGACCATCCGTCAGCAAAATCGATTCCATCATCTTCACTGTCAACAGAAACAAAGTGAGAAGCATTAACGGTTCCACCAAAGAACTCCATACCATCATCACCACCTTTATAAGATACGATATAATCTAAAGTAGTTCCAGAACCAACACCGAATAAAGAAAGTCCGTTGAATTCTTTTGTATCGGTATATTTATAACCTGTATATTCCAAACGCAGGTAAGTAATACTTCCTGAATTATCATCAGCAACATCGCCGCCATAAGTTAAACCGGAAACTTCAGCACCAGCACTTGCATCAGCTTTGTTGGTTGGAGCATATCCGCACAATACCAATCCACCCCAGGCTTCAGCTTCTTTTACATCACTGGTCATTACAACAGGTGAATTAGCAGTACCATCAATATTTATTTTTGCTCCTTGTTCAACAGCGATGTAGCGAACTTCGCTGTTTGCAGAGGTTGGTGTTGTGGCTTCGATTCTTGTTCCCGCAGGAATTGTTAAAGTAGCTCCCGATTTTACAAGAAGTTTTCCTGATAACTTGTAAACTTTGCTGGCATCTAATGTCATGCTTTCGGTAACATCCCCCTTAAAATTTTCAACTGTAAATTTATCAAGCGGGTTGTCAGTCCCATTGTCATCATCTGAACAACTTGATAAAGCAATTATAGAAATCGCTAACATCGATAACAATAAATTTTTCATTTTTTCTTTTTTTTTAATTATAAAATGGAATTTTTTTAAAATGTATAGTTTACTCCCAAACTGAATTTCACTCCTTTTTTATGGTGTTTAACTAACCAGTTTTGGGTTTCGTTTTCCTGAATTCTATCTATATTCTGGTTTAATATATTTTTTACAGAGAGGCTTACACCGAACTTTTTTAATTTTGATTTTACAACAAAATCAAGATTGTGAATTTCCTTGTCTACCTGATTTCCCAGTGATGCATATCCAATTAGATTTAATCGGTCAGAAACATAATTGTAGGAAATGGTAGAGGTTATTGAATTAACAGTGTTCCAAGAATATTTATAACTTAAATTTGCATTTGCAATAAGCGGAGCAGCACCTTGTAATTCTTCTTTATCTTTATTGAAATTTGCATTTACAAGACCTTGAGATTGTTCGTTAATTTTTTCACTATCCAATGTCTGCTCAGTTTTCATTAAGGTAAGATTGGCAGTTGTGTATAATTTTTTAGCAGAATTTCCGGAAGAAATTGTGAGAATATCTTTTTTAGCTTCCAGCTCTACTCCATATACATAAGCCCAATCTCCTGTATTTGCATAGGTAAAATCGTTACTGGCTGATGCCATTACAAATTTGTTGATTGGGTCGACGATGTATTTACCAAAAACAGCAGCAGAAAATAATTCATTTGGTTTCGGGTATACTTCCCATTTCAATTCTCCATTGTAGTTTTTTGAAGGAGTTAAATATGGATTTCCTAATGATTCTTCGTCTTTATCTTGAAATGAGAATAAGGCAGTTTCTTTAAATTGCGGAAGCGTATAAGTTACACCTGCTGCAAATCGCAGGTTCGATTTATCAGTTAAAGCATATCGTAAAGATAGATCCGGTAATACGTTTAATTCCGTAAAATCATTTTTATCGCTTCCTAAAGCCGTATTGTATTCAATTTGCTGATAAACATTTTCAAGTCTGACTCCTAATAAAAGCAACAAGCGGGCAGTAAAGTTGTATTCTAAGGAAGCAAATCCGGCATTGATAGTCTGTTTTCCATCGTAGGTATCAAACACTATAAAATGACTTGATCTAACCCTTAAGTCAAACAGTTTATTTTGGAGACCTTCATTGTTAAAATAGGAATCAATATCATCAACATTAGTAAGTCTATTGTTCAAAATTTTATGATTGAACTGAACGGCTTCAAAGCTTCTTGTTTTGAATTTTCCAGAATAACCTACACTTAATTTTCCTTTGTAACCGGCATCTTCAAATCCTTCTCCAAATTTGTAATCCAGATTAAAATTCCCAGCTATTTCATCCTCCACCAAGTCATGATAATATCTGCTGTTATTGGCCGGATCGTTGGTTGCAAATTCTTTTTCTGTATCAGTACCATTTTCCATGGTAATATATCTCCTGTCAGGTACAACGTTGTTTACGTTGTTATAGGTAACTCCCCAATGAATATCTGTTTTAGAATTCAGTTTATGATCTCCCAGCAACTGATTTACGAGTACGGTGTTTTTTTCATATTCCATTTTACGAACAAGTGCACCCTCTTCAGCCAAATCTTTAATGTATCCTGTGCCACTTCCAATCCAATCTTCCGAAGTATTTAAGAACATTGAGTTCAAATAAATATTGGAATTGCTCCAATTGTAATTTAAATTGATCATTCCGGTTGTTTGAGTATCGTATTGGTACTCCTCACCGGTTAAATCCTTTCTTAAATCATTGCTGCCGTTTATTTTTCTTTCGGCAAGTTCTCCATAGTAGTATTCGTTATCGAATGACAATGTTCCAAAAACATTTAGCTTTGAATTTTCAAAATCGAAAGTTTTTCCTCCCGATATGGCTAATCCTAAATTCGGATAGATTGTTTTCTCCTCAGGATTCCATTTGTTCTCAAATTTGTAATTTGAAAAATCAGTTGGATAATCTGAGTTATAAAATCCTGTCAAATTAGGTCCGTCACTCATATAGAATTTATCGGCATCCAGTGTGCTTGAGTTCAAACCTGTTTTTACACCTACCTTAAAAAAGTTTTCACCACTATGCTTTTTCGAAACAATATTGATGTTGGCACCGGCAAAATCACCTGATAAATTCGACATTGAAACTTTTTGAACATCAACAAATTCAATAATATCGGTTGAAAATAATTTTAAATCGATATTTTTAAACTGAGAATCGTTGGATGGTAAAGGCAATCCGTTTAGGGTGGTTGAGTTGTAACGATCCCCCAATCCACGAACGTTTAAACCATTAGTTCCTTCTTGTTTTGAAATTCCCGTAATTTTAGCAGCTGCAGCAGCAGCATCGGAAACACCTTGGTTGGCTAATTCCTGAGCACCAATAGATTGTTTAATTACTGCAGATTTTTTCTGATCCAACAGCAATACAACTTCAGATTCTCGTTTCGCTTTGGCAAACACCTTTACATCATTTAACTCTACTGTTGAAGATCCCAATACAAAATCCACACTCACCGAGTTTCCCTCATTAACGGAGATGTTTTCTTTTGATAAGGTTTCGTAGGAAATAAAGGAACATTTAAGAGTTACAACGCCAGCTGGAATATTTGGCAGTGAATAATTACCGTCAAAATCGGTTACGGTTCCAATAGTAGTACCGTCTACATATACCGATGCTCCAATTAATGCTTCTCCGGTTTTTCCATCCTTCACATTTCCTGTTGCGCTTCCCTTTTGCGCAAATACACTAATTGATGAAATGCTTAGTAATAAAACTAAGATTACTTGTTTAATCATTTTTTGAAAAATAAGTCAATACGTTTTTACTTTCTAATCACATTGCGATGTTAGGGAAGAACTGTGATTAGAATGATAAGTGCGTTTTAAATAAAAATTATCAAATTAAACTGCTGGTGTTAATTTTAAGTTAGGGATTGATTCGTTTGTAAAACAAATGTGAAGTGAATGTAAAGATGATATTTACATTGATAATTGAGCCAGTAGGTAAGTCAAATGTAATTAGTGTGTTATTTATATTTGCTTCGTTATTATTACAATGAGATTGCGAAATTATTACAGTGTTTTTTTAAGACAGTTTTTTTGATTTATTTATTTTTTCGAGTAAAAATGATCGAAAATTTCTCACGAAATATTTCTCACTTTTTTAAGACGAAATTATCGGGCTTAATTATTTTTATGTCTTAATTATTAAGATTTTATTAATATTTAAACAATTGAACTACAATAAGATTAATGAAAACTTAACATAGATTTCAAAGATTATCTTACTTTTATTTAAATATTTGCTGATCGAAAAAAGAGTGATTCAGTAATCCTTATTTTACGTCATTATTGTTGGTTTACTTACTTTAAATAGCGTTTTAAAATTTATATGAAACGTCTGTGACAAGGATATTTTGACACACGAGGGATAATTATTGGTACATGGCAAGTTCTCCCGATAAATTCGGGACAGGCTATATTGCAATTAAAAAACATATTATTATCATATGAAATTGATTTCATCAAAAAAGGTTACAGTCTATCTAAGTTTATTTACTGCATTGCTAAGTATATTACTATACGGGCTCACCTATTTTTTACCCTTTAATTTGTTGTATCTGATTATATTTACAATTATTACAGGTTTGCTGGTTTATTTCATGACAAAGTATCTCGTTGATCGATTTTTATATTCTAAAATCAGAATACTTTATAAAACAATTCATGATACTCAGTTAATTGATAAGGATTTAGCTGAAAAAGTTCAAAATACTGATGCTTTGCATGCCGTGGAAATGGAAGTGATGGAATGGAGCGAAAACAGGGGATCGCTGGTTTCACAATTAAAAAAACAAGAGAAATACAGAAAAGAATTTATTGGTAACGTCTCTCATGAGCTTAAGACACCTATCTTTAATATTCAAGGTTATGTTCTTACCTTGTTGGATGGAGGTCTGGAAGATCAATCCATAAACAGAATGTATTTGGAGCGAACTGAGAAAAGTATCAATCGTATGATTACAATTGTTAAGGATCTGGAAGTTATTTCAAAACTGGAATCAGGAGAATTAAAATTGTGTTTTGAGCGGTTTAATATCGTCGATTTGATAAATGAGGTGCTGGAGATGCAGGAAATTAGAGCTAAAAAGAATAATATAAAGCTCGTTTTTGCGCAAGAGAATGATAGTTCTAAATTTGTGTATGCAGATAAAAAGGAAATTTTCCAGGTTGTAAATAACCTGCTTGTTAATTCTATTAAATATGGAAAAAACAAAGGAACAACGCATATTGAAGTAATGAGTATGGATAAAACGTTTCTGATTGAAATTCGGGATAATGGTATCGGAATTGAACCTGATAATCTTCCCCGGATTTTTGAACGTTTTTTTAGAGTAGATAAAAGCCGGTCCCGAAATATGGGTGGTTCGGGATTAGGACTTGCAATCGTTAAACACATTATTGATGCTCATAACCAAACTATTAATGTTAGCAGTACGTATGGTGAGGGTGCAAGTTTTACATTTACACTGGACAAAGCAAGATAAACAAAACTAAATAACCAAAAGTATAATGGAAAGCAGTAATTACAAGATTTTATTGGTAGACGATGAATCTGATATTCTTGAGTTTTTGAGTTATAATCTGAAAAAAGAAGGTTTTCAGGTTGCCACAGCTGGAAATGGCGTTGAAGCCATTGAAAAAGCTAAAAAATTTCATCCTCATTTAATTATTTTAGATGTGATGATGCCGGAAATGGACGGAATTGAAACATGCGAAAAAATCCGTTCGATACCCGATTTTCAAGATGTGTTGATTTCTTTCTTAACTGCACGTGGAGAAGATTATTCTCAAATTGCTGGTTTTGAAGCAGGAGCTGATGACTATATCAATAAACCAATTAAACCAAAGGTATTTATAAGCCGGGTAAATGCTCTTCTAAAAAGATCAGGACGAATTTCTGATGATACTTCGAATCCATCAACCCGATTAATTACGATTGGGAATTTATCGATCGACAGGGAGCGTTATCTAATTATTCAAAATGGAAATGAGTTCTCATTGCCAAGAAAAGAATTTGAGTTGTTATTATTGTTGGTATCGCGTCCGGAAAAAGTATTTACCCGCGATGATATTTATGCGGCCATTTGGGGCGAAAAAATTATTGTGGGAGATCGTACAATAGATGTACATATTCGAAAATTGCGTGAAAAAATTGGCGATCGTTTTATTCAAACAATTAAAGGAGTAGGATATAAATTTGTTGATGTAGATTAAGCATATGCCAGGGTGGCGATACTAACTTTTGCACCCTCGGCTTTTAATAGGGCATGAGCGCACGCCTCAAGGGTTGATCCTGTGGTTACTACATCATCAACCAATAAAATGTGCTTGTTAATTAGATTCGATGGCTCTATCAGCTCAAAGATGTTATCCACATTTTGCCATCGTTCTAATTTGTTCTTTTTAGTTTGTGATTCGGTATGAATCTTTCTGATTAAATTTTTTGAATCAGTAGGTTTCAGCATAGATTTTCCAAGGCCAAGAGCTACTAATTCTGCTTGATTGTATCCTCTTATTTTTTCTTTCTTTGGATGCAGTGGAACAGGAATAATAACATCAATATCTTTAAAAAATTCTGAATTTTTTAGACTTTCACCAAAGTGTTTTCCCAATGCAATTCCAATTTCTTGTTTATTGTGATATTTCAATTTGTGAATTAACTTCTGAAACTGACTTCCTTTACTAAATGTATAATACGAAGCGGCATAATTAATATTTACTCTACCCCAAAACAATATTGAGACAGGATTATTTTTATGCAGATGAAAATCCGTTTTGGGTAAATGAAATAAACATTTGGTGCAAATTGTTGCTTCATTTTTAAATAGATAATTACCGCAAGCCTCACATAATCTTGGGTAGAATAAGTTAATAAAATCGTTGATACATTCTGATATGTAGCTTTTTATAGTCATGCAAGGTAGGTTGTAATAATTTCTCAATAAAAAGTTAACTCATACTTAATATTTTAATAAGCTTATTCTAATCTCTTTCAGATTATACCAGCCTACATTTGCTTGTGTAAGAGAAGGACAATCAATCAGATTTTTAATCCTACTCAAAAATAAAGAAATTAAGTTAATTAAAAAAACACATAGCGATAAAGTAATCTTCTTAAATCGAAAACAGAAAAATGAAAAAATTAATATTCCTTTTTGCCATACTGCTTGTTTTAGGTCTTGAAAGTAAGGCAGTAAAAGTAGTTACGCCTGTGGGCGATAAAGAAATAGAAGTTGCCGAAATGGCAGCAATGATAACAACGAGTTTAACTGGTGTTGTTTTGGATAATGAAACTGGTGAAGCATTAACAGGAGTTGCTATCCGTTTCGAAGGTTCGAATGAAACAGTTTATACGGATTTTGATGGAAATTTCAGAATTTCCAATGTTGTTCCGGGTAATTACAACATTTTGTCGAGTTATATTTCGTATAATGACAATAAATTAAAGGATGTGAATGTGAATGGTGTAAACAATGTTATTCGCCTGGTTCTTAAAAAGGATTAATTTTTATAAATGAGCAGGAAGTTAACAGTTGTTTTGGGCATTTTATTTTGTCTGCTAACAAATCACTCCATATCCCAGGTGATTAAGGAAGTTGAAGGATTGTATTATAATACAACGGGAGATTTGTATACGGGAACTTATACCGAATTTTACGAGAATGGTAACAAACGAATAGAAATGAATTTAGCGGAGGGAAAGCGAAATGGAAAAATTACGCTTTACTTCGAAAATGAAAAAATTCAGGAGGTTCGTTCTTATTCCGACGGATTAATGGATGGTACCTGGATTACCTGGAACGATAATTCTGTAAAAATTGCAGAAGCAACTTACAAACGGAACAAAAAACACGGAAAATGGTATATCTGGGACGATAATGGCGTTAAAAGATATGAGATGGAATATAGTGAGGGAGAAAAAGTTGGAACCTGGTATATTTGGGATGAAAAAGGAAATCTTTTAAAAGAACGAAAGTTTTAGTAAATTCAACAATAATAGTTCTCTGGAGTCGCTTAATGAAAATTAAGCGGCTTTTTTTGTTTATTCTAATTGATTGTAATGAATACATGAAAATTGTTAATAATTTTGTAATAGAAGCGTTACCCATTACAATAGTAATTAGAAATAGAATAAAATTTAATGAATTCCTTTTTTCAAATAGTAAGAAATATTAAAAACTGGCTTGTTCAATTTTTCAGCTTTCTTTATTCTGAATTCGTTGGTTTTTTGAGAAGAAATAAATACGGTGTGATGGGAACACTTGCTTTTCATATGCTTCTGATAATACTACTGCTTGCATTTAAATTGAATACAAAGAGAGAATTTTTAGAATCGGAAATTTTAATAGATATCCCACCCGAAGTGGCTGAACAATTTCTCAAAGAAGAGAAGGAGAAAATTGAAGAAGCCCTTGAAGAAAAAAAATCTGAAATATCTAAAAATGTAGACGAACTTCTTCGGTCAATTGCCGTAAACCAAAATGCTGCAAAATCAAAAACGGATCCGAAACGAAACGTTGATAAAATGATTGAAGAGATTCGTAAGGATTTGGAAGATTATGGTTCTGATGATGCAGCGAGTGGTTCAGGGGAGTTAAAAGAGTTTAGAAAAGATAGTTTGACTGATGCCGAGGCAAAAGAAAAGCAGAAACTTTTAGATTCTTTGGAAAGTATTTCTTACAGCGGTCCTAGCAGTGTTTATTACAATTTAGAAGGCCGGCATAAAATTTATTTGCCTATTCCGGTTTTTAAATGCGAAGGGGAAGGTTTAATTGTTGTGCAAATAACAGTTAATCAGGAAGGAAGAGTGATTCAGTCCAAGATTTTGGAACAAGCATCAGGAGTGCAGGATGATTGTTTGTTTGATGCTGCCTTGCAAGCTTCCCGAAAAACCAGATTTAATATCAGTACCACCAGCCCTCAACAGCAAATTGGTACAATTACCTATCAATTTGTAAAGCAATAAGCTTGTGATATTAGTTTACTGATAAAGCATAAAAATATATTATTGATTATTAATTAATAGTATATAAATTGGAAACTCATTTTATAAAAAAAATAATTTCATTATGGCCTTTTTTTTAGCATACAAACTTCGTAAATCTTCTGATACTGTAGGTATTGAAAATAAAAGAGATACTCTTAGAAAAGACTTTGAAGACTTTAAAGCTTTTTCTGTTTCGGAAGAATTGAAAGATTATTACAATCTTGAAGACTATGTTTTGTCTGAAAAATTCAAATCAAACAGAAAATCAATAGAAAGTAAGAGCTATAAAAAGAGTGATCTTTGTAAGTATGAAAAGGATTTTAAACGTTTTCAACGATCTAAAAAATTCAAAACTTATTTTCGGTTAAAAGGTTCTAATGAATTATCTTCTTTTGAACTAACCAAAATATCAGAAGAAATTTCCCGATTCAAGGAATTGGATTCTATTGTTCACTCGGCGAATTTTAATAAGAAGGAGCAATTGGAAGAATTAAAGGAGTTCAAGTTGATGAAAAATTCTCAGCATATTAAGGACTTTTTTAAGTTTGAAAAATCGAAATCGTATAAAATTTATAAAGAGCTTGAGGATTCGAAAGAACTGGAAGAGTATTTGAAATTAGAGGAAAAGATTAGTTCTGATGAATTCCGGGAAGAAAAAACTGATTTGCTGGATAAAAAGAGATTCGAAAAGACCGATGATTATAAGAAACTTCAGGAATACCTGGCTCTGAAAGAATCCGACAGATACAAAAAGTACTTTGATCTTAAAAATAAAAATCCTTTTGGAGAATTAAACAAATGGGAACTTAGCTTTTCTGAAGAATTTGATTCCAAACAATTGGACGAAGAGAAATGGATCAATAAATATTTTTGGGGTGAGGAACTGCTGAATAAGGGATATAGTTTAAATTCAGATTTGCACACTTTCACCGAAGGTAAAAATATCGATCACTCGGCTTCTTCAATTCTGCTTCAGGCGCGAAAAGAAAAACATCAAGGTTTGTTGTGGAATCCAACAATTGGTTTTGTGCCTAAAGAATTTGATTATACATCGGCAATTATTAATACCGGAAAATCATTTCGCCAAAAATACGGTCGTTTCGAAGCCAAAATTAAGCTGACTAATCCAAATCAGGTTGCTCATTCCTTTTGGATGGTTGGTAATAAAAATTTACCTCATATAGATGTTTTAAAGACTTCCGGCGATGGGAAATTGCTGATAGGAAACTATTGGGGCAATGAAAATAAAATCGATTCAAAGCATGTTAAGATTAAAGGAGTTGATGTTTCAAAAGGTTATTTTATTTACACCTTGGATTGGAATAAAAATGAATTGGTTTGGAAGATAAATGATGTGGTGATAGGAACGCAGACCAAAGGTGTTCCGCAAGACCCAATGTATTTAAATTTTAGTATAGGTATTACTAAAGAACAAGCAAACGTAAATGCTTCCCTCGAAATAGATTGGGTAAGATGTTATAAAATAAAGGAATAAAAAAAGTGCCCCGGTTGCGGGCACTTTTTTAATTTAATGATGTTCCAACATTAAATACACTAAAGTAGTTATCTATTGAATCGGCAAGTTGAGATTTCAGGTCATCCAATTCTTCTTTTTCCATTTCTTCTTCATCCCAATAAGTAAGGATGATGTTAAGGTAATCTTTAATTAGTTCAGGAGATGTTTCAAGACCCAGATCGCTTCTTAGCAACAGGTTGAATTCGGCAAACCACAATAAAGTAATTTTGTGTTCATGAACGGTTCCTTCAACAAATGAACTTAGGGATTTAAATTCCAAAAATTTCTTGATGGTTCGTTCTGAAGCTAAATAATACAATCTGGTTCCTAATTCCAGAAATTCTTTCTGTAGTTTTTTAAAATTACTTTTACTTTTCTTTTCACACAATATCTTCATGAAAAATGCATTAATCCGGAGAAATTCCTCCCGTTTTTCGTTAGAATTGTTTGCTGAAGTATGGGATTCGCCAGATACATTTTTTAATTCTATCTCACCAGAATCCCTTGTGGTATTTCTCTTTTCCTGGATTAAAAAAGAAATTAAGAAAGCGAGTGCTGCCAAGCTTAAAATCTGTAATATGATTGAAGCGATTTCCATGAGTAGTATTATTATAAAGATGGTTAAATATAGTAGAATGTCTGTAACAAGTTTGTAATTAAAAATTTACGAATTATTATGTTCTTACACAAAACAAGAATGTCTGTTTTTATTTATCGATGTTTTTGTTGGACTAACAGTCTGTTTTTCGAGACTAAAAAATGATTTTAAGTTTTTATAAATTTACCAGTAAAATCAATACAATCAGAGCTTTAGCGATTATGTTTACAGGTTGTAATTTGTATCATTTTCTTCTGGGTATTCATTCTTAATTTTGGTTTTTAAATGAAATGTTAGTTGTTTTCAATTAAACAGTATGAATATGTGATATTTTATTTCAAAAAAAAAAGCTGACTCTTTGGCCAGCTTTAATTGGATAAATAATATAAACTATTTTTTCGAAAACATATCGTATAAACGATGTTCGATTTGCGTTGAAAGGCGGAACATTACCGGAGCGATAATTAGGGTTAAAAAAGTTGCAAAACTAAGTCCAAAAATAACAGTCCACGACATAGGCCCCCAAAATGCAGTACTATCACTACCGAATGATAATTGCGGGTCGAATTCACTGAACAAAGTAAAGAAATTAAAATTCATACCTACGGCAAGAGGAAACAGACCAAGAACTGTTGTGATTGCTGTTAGCATAACCGGACGTAATCTGGTTTTGCCTGCGTTGGCTATACAATCAACCTCTTCGACAGAAGTCAAATATTTACGTTGACTTTTATCAATAGTTGCTATTTTGCGCTTTCGCAGTAAATCAATGTAATCGACAAGCACGATCCCGTTGTTTACAACAATTCCAGCAAGTGAGATAATACCAATTCCTGTCATTAAGATAACAAATGGCATATTAAAAATACCTAAACCAAGGAATACACCTATTGTACTGAATAGTACGGTAATCATTATAATTAGCGGCTTAACTGCCGAATTAAATTGTGTAACCAAAATCAAAGTGATTAAAGCAAGTGCAATTAGTAAAGCCTGAGTTAAAAATGCTGATGTTTCATCCTGCTCTTCCTGTTCTCCTGTTAATTTGTGTGTATAACCTTTTGGCATTTCGAAATCGGCTAATACCTCTCTTATTTTTGCATTTATTTCGTTGGCATTATATCCTTCTTCAACATTGGAAAAAATGGTAACAACACGAGTATTATCAATTCTATTGATTCGTTCGTAAGTTGAACCGTAGTTATAAGTCGAAACTGCAGAAATGGGTATTTGAACCATTGTGTTGCTAATCGGACTCATTACATTAATTTTCTGATTCATTAGCGAGGGAACATCGTAACGGTATTTATCTGCTAATCGAAGCATAATATCGTATTCATCTTCGCCATCTTTAAATTTGGATACTTCCAAACCGTATAATGAATTACGAAGTGCACGTGCTACCTGATTGGTAGATAAACCAAATCGTCTCACTTTATCGCGATCAATATTGATCAGCATTTCGGGTTTACCCTGATCCAAATCGAGTTTCAATTCTTCAACTCCAGGAATTCTTTCGTCATCTAATTTCTGTTTAATTCGATTTGCCTGAATAAGTAATTGTTCAAAGTCATCACCCGAAACTTCTATATTTATAGGATATCCAACCGGAGGTCCTTCCGAATCCTTCTCAACAAAAATTTTGGCGCCAACAAATCCTTTAAAATTGGCGGTTAACTGCTTCATTAATTCGGAAGTACTAATTCCGCCTCTTTGTTTGTATTCAACAAAAGAAACAGTTGTTAGTGATTTATTTGCTGAACGTGATCCTTCAAACATACCCCCCTTTCCTGATCCAACATTGGTTGAAATGGAACGAATGATATTTTTGTAAGGTGCCATTGTTTCCTTTACAATCTTTTCTACTTCTACAGATATTTCATTGGATTTATGAATATCGGTTCCCAATGGAAGTTCCATGGTAACGTAAACAGATTTGGGATCGTTATCCGGAAAGAAAACGACTAAAGGTTTGCTGCCAAAATAAAACATGATGGACACAATCATTAAAACAAAAGTTCCCAGAAAGAAAAGTAAGGGACGAATGCCTTTAAGTGCATACCTCAGGGTTTTTTCATAAGAGTTTTCGAGTGCAACCAGAAATTTTAACTGAAACCAACGCGCAAAAGGTTTTAGCACCAGCAAATTTGTTAAAATTAGTATGCCTATGCACGACAGAAGATTTGCCATGAGAAAGGTTTCTGTCAGTCCAAATACTTTAGATACATAAAATGGAAGTGAAGCAATAAGAAAAGATGCTGAAATAATAAGGTACTTTTTTATGGCAAGCTTTTTCGAAATATTGTCGATTTTTACAAAACTGGCTGTAAATACAGGATTAAGAATTAAAGCAACAAATAGCGATGATGACAACACAATGATTAAGGTAATAGGCAGGTATTTCATAAACTCGCCCATGATTCCACTCCAAAGCAATAATGGAAAAAATGCGGCAAGGGTTGTTGCTGTTGACGAAATAATTGGTCCTGCAATTTCGCTCACTCCTTGTTTGGTTGCTTCTAGTTTCGAAAGGCCTTCTTCATGCAGCCGATATACATTTTCAACTACCACAATGGCATTATCTACAAGCATACCTAGGGCTAAAATCAAAGAAAACAAAACCATTTGATTTACAGTGTAACCCATTTGATTGAGAACAATAAATGAGATAAACATGGACATGGGAATGGCCAGACCAGAGAAGAGTGCGTTGCGTAACCCCATAAATAAATACAGGATCAGGATAACCAGTAACATTCCCATAATAATGGAATTCTCCAGATCGCTTACCTGACCACGAACATCTTCTGAAGTATCATCGGTAACAGTCACCAGCAATCCCCGGGGTAAGTTTCCCAACTCTTTCTCTTTCGAGATAATTTTATAAATTTCATCGGTTGCAGCCAAAAGGTTTTCACCGGATTTTTTAGATATTGAAAGAGAAACAACAGGATTGTTATTCAATCTTGAAATGGAGGAAAGTTCTTCATATCCATCTTCAATTTCGGCAACATCCTTAAGGTAAACGACTTTACCATTGGTAACTTTTACAATGGTATTTTCGATTTGCTGCATGCTGGCGTAATCAGCACTGGTGCGGATACTTCGTCGGGTATTATCAGAGATTAATGTTCCTGCACTAACTGTAACATTTTCATCGCCAATGGCAATCTCAATGTCTTGAAAGGAAACACCATTTGCTTCCATTTTGTGCAAATCGGCATTGATCTTGATTTCTCTTTCATCAACTCCTTTGATATCAGCCTCAGAGACTTCAGGCAAGGCTTCAAATTTATCCTGAAGATCTTCGGCAAATCCTTTTAGGTCATCCAAGCCAAAATCACCTGATAGGTTGATATTCATAATGGGAAAATCGGCTATATCAATGTCCTCAACAATTGGATCTACGTCCAAATCGTCAGGCAATTCGCTTAAGGATTTATCTACCTTATCTTTAGTGTCCTGAAGAGCCTGTTTTACGTCTACGTCGGTGTTGAATTCAACAACAATTAAACTCATATCCTCGTAGGATGCTGAAGACATCTTCTTTACTCCTTTTAAGGATTTTAATTCTTTTTCTATTGGCCTGGTTACCAGATTCTCTATATCAACAGGAGAGTTCCCTGGATAAGGAGTAGAAATTAGAATGTTCGGAATTACTACTTCGGGAAAATATTCCCGAGGCATGCTTTGGTACGAAAACCAACCAAACATGCAGAGAATTGCAGTTAGAATAAAAATGGAATTCTTATTTTTTAATGCCCCGAATGTTGGTTTAAACTGCCTTTTATTTTCTTCGGCAGAGTTTGTATCTTTGATGTTATCCATTTTATTTGATATTATTTGGTGCTGATCAGCGATCCGTTCACAACTTGAGAAAACCCATCTGTTATAATTTGGTCACCCAGCGAAAGACCAGATTCAATCATCGAAACATTGTTGTAAGTTTTGGAAACATTAACATATGTTTTTCTTGCCACAAGGTTTTCCCCTTCTTTTTTAGCTATGTACAGGTAGTTTCCTTCAAAATCTTTTTTAATAATGATTGAAGGAACAACCATGGCATCCTGAACTTCATAATCTTTGATTTTAATTACTGAAATCAAATTTGGCTTGATCATGTGTTTTGGATTGTTAAGGTTGATTCGAATTTTGAAACTTCTGTTTGCAGGATCAACTACATTTGATGTGCGATTGATATTTGCTTTGGTTTGGTAATTGATAGCCGGGAAATCCAGTTGGGCATTTTCTCCTGCTTTAATAAAGTTTAAGAATGTTTCAGACACATCAGCTTCAACATAGACTTTATCGATATTTACCAACTGTACGAATGGAATAGAAGGGCCCGCTAATTCTCCTTTTTTCTGATGTATTTCATCAACAATACCGGCAAAAGGAGCTTTGATAATTGCCATATCCTTTTGTGCTTCTAAGCCTTCTAAGTTACGCTCCAAGCTTTCTTTATTGGCTTTTGCCTGCAAGTACTCTATTTCAGAACCTATTTTTTGATTCCATAAGCGCTCTTGTCTTTCGAAGATAGTTGTGATTAAAGCAAGATTAGTTTTTACTTCATCAATACTTCTTTGTATCTGAGCAGTATTCAGTTTTCCTAAAATATCTCCTTTGTTCACATGTTGACCTTCAATGACATTAATCGAAATAATGTTTCCCGATGTTTCCGGCGTAATTGTGATGTTTTTGTCGGCTTCCACATTACCGGTTACTTGTATGTAATGTTCAAATTTTGATGTTGCTAATTTTTCAACAATCACATTAATTGTTTCTTCTTTGTTATTTGAACTTCGAATTTCATTTTCCAAATCAGAGATTTTGGTTTTTAAAATTGAGAGTTCTGATTTATACTGTTTTAATTGTTCGGCTTTGTTCTCATTTTTTTCCACGTTCTTTGCAGAACAGGCAAAAAGTAATGGAATAATACAGGCTATAAGTAAGTTCTTCATTTTATAATATTTTTTGTGGGATTTTAGTATTACAATTTACCCAAGGCTTTTTCAAATGCAATTTTCGAGTTTAAAAGCGAGAGTGTCGAATTAATATATGCGGAATGCGAATCCAAATATTGTTTTTCATTTTCAGATAGTTCAGTACTGGTAGAAATTCCTTCCTTAAATTTGATTTGGGTTCTATCGAATATTCGTTTGGCGATTTTTAAGCCTTCAATATCATTTTCATATTTCTCCTGAGCATTCAACAAGTTGGTAAAAGATAGAGTTACATCCATTTTAAGATTTTGTTGAGTCATCTCCTGTTGATTTTCCAGCTTCATAAAATTGATTTTCTCTTGCTTAATTCTTGAACGCTTTTGGCCTGCCGAAAAAATCGGCATTTTTAATTGAAATCCAAGAACTGAAGATTTGAACCAGGGAACATCAGATTTGAATACATTGGTATAATCTGAACTGGTGTTTTTACCATAGTTGTAAAAAGCAGAAATAGTTGGTAAATAAGCCGCTTTTTCATTTTTTATAATCAATTCCTGTGCTTTTAATTGGGTCTCAATAATTCTGAAATCAATATGATCAGACATATTAAAATTCGAAATTACCGGCGATTCTGTTCTAATAGGATCAACCAGTTCTTCCAGGCTATTGGTCAACTCAATTTTTCCATCAATTTCTATCCCTAAGCCAAATTTTAATATAATTAGTGAAGTTTGAATAGCTCTTTTGGCATCTGCTAATTGATTTTTACTGGTGTTAAGCATCAGACGGATTTGATCTACATCCAATTCTTCTCTAAAACCATTTTGATGATATGCATCAGTTTCGGTTAGGAGTTTCTGATTAATTTCGAGATTTTCCTGAATGGTTTTGTAATTTTCTTCGGCAACCAAAACGGTAAAATAGGCTTGAGATACAGTATTTTTAATCTCAATTTCTGATTTTTCTTTTTGATTATGAGAAAGTTGTACAAAAACTTTGGCAGCCATTGTTCCAACAATATAAGATCCGTCGAAAATTTTCTGACCAACACTAAGGGAAGCAGAGCTGGTATATCGCTGACCAAATTTAATTGGAGTATAAGTTCCCGGTGTGCCTCCAAAAAATTCAGAAGGAAGTAAGGAAACAGATAAATTTAGATTATTGTTGTAATCAAGTGAAGCATCAATTTGAGGCAAACCATCGGCAATTGTTTCCCAAACCTTTTTTCGGGCCACTTGTAAATCATATTCGCTTGCTTTTACCGAGTATGAATTCTCCAAAGCGTACTGTTGTGCTTCGGCTAAGGTAAGCTTTAAGTTGGATTCAGTTTGTGCTTTTGTGGGAGTACCGAGTCCAATAAAAATCACCATTAGTGATAGTAGGATATTTTTCATTGTATTATTTAAATTTATTTTTAAAATATTCAATTCCTTTATTTGTACAAATACCATAAAGATGATAGAGGGTCAATTCTCTGTGCATATCTTTATTAAAAACTTCTTCGCTCGAAAATACCTGATATTCTGTTGTGTTAAGATTCAAATAAAAACTCACCAGATTCTTACTAACAAATTGGATATTTAATTCAGGCCGGTATAAGCCTTCGTTAATTCCCTTTTGCAGATTATAAAGTAATTCTCTTTGAAATAGTTTTATCTTCTCATCTTTAAAATTATTCCAAATCTCAGGGTAATATTTTTTCAAATCATAGTCCAGAGAATCACATTTTTTAAGAATCTTCTCATTAATAAAACTAAAAAATTCAAAATATTGATCGAGGGCGTTTAAATTGATAATCTGATCAGATTTGAACGAAAACTGGGGATTATTAATATCCCATTCGCAGGTTTCATTTATTAGTTCATTTTTGTTGGTGAAATAATTGTATAATGTTTTTTTAGACATACCCATTTTTGAAGCAATGTCATCCATGCTTATACTTTTAATGCCATATTGAAAAAATAAAGCCCAGCTAGTTGTAATGATATTTATTTTTTGCTCATTCATGATGCAAATATAAATCAATTAAAAACTTTGGAAACTATTTTAGTTTTAAAAGTTTCCAGCTCGTCCGTTAAATTTTGTTAACACTTAAGTTATTTTAAATGCATAGGTTTTTCGTTGTAAAAATAAAAATATAGATCTTGTTTTATTTCAGATCAACTTATTAGGTAACACTTCATATTTTATCGGTAAAAGGATTGATACAAACTGTTTTGCAGAAAAGGATTTTTTGTATTGGCAGACTAAATACTAAAACGTGAATTTTGTGGTTATTTAAGGAAAGATGATTTGTATGAAGAATTTATTATGGCTTTTTTTGCTGCTTGTTGTCGGCAACAGCATGGCTCAAGTTTCCTTGGTTGGAGGAGAACGTATTGATTATTTCAGCAGTTGGACTGAACGGGGAGCTAAGGTGGTTCCCTCGGGTGAAATACATCTAAGTGCATTGGCTGTAAGTAGATATGGAAATTATCCCAAAACGGAAATTAATTCTCAGTTATTACTATTTCCATTTGCTCCTAATATTGGAGTAAAGCATGAATGGTTCGGACAAAACACAATCGTTTCGACCCAACACAGTTTGTATTATCCTACGCCTGGTCTTAAATGGGCAAGAAATAGTGGATTTCAAGATCAAATCCCCGAGTCGGCAGTAATTCCGCATATTTTCACCTTTAGAAATGAATTGATTGTTAGTCATATAATTAATCCCCAGCCTAAAGATTGTTTTATTAAACTTCCCGATTTAGTACTTACAGGAAGGCTTGGTTTTGATTTTTCGTTAACAACAGGAGACTCTCAATTACCATTAATGGATTATCATTTTTTATATCACAGAACAGCATCCTATCATAACAATCAAAAGCTTTATTTTATGGGAGTAGAGTTGGATGGGAATGTTTACCGGAATTTTAATTTTTCGCTTAATGCAGATCTTTATTCTATCAATTTTAATGGCGAATGGGCTGCTGAGAGTCAAGGGAAGATCCATTGGCACCGCGACAGCAAATTTTCTGTTTCGGGTGGTTATAAACTATGCTACCTAGACACCAGTTACGGCTCCCAGTTTTTAGCGATGCCGGTTATCGATTTTGTCTTTAAATTGAATCACACAACCCGCCTTCAGAATGGTTTATTTAAAAAATAGAAATCCATTCTTTAAAGGAATGGATTTCTATTTTTATTCGTGATACAAACTAGTGTACAAATATCTTTTTATATTTCTTTTGGGAGTTTTCTTAAATTCCTCGGGAAATACAATAACCCGTGATATTTTCATATAGGCAGGAAAGCTTTTGTTTAAAATTTGCTTGTCCTTATTAAGAGCTTCTTCAATTTCGTCTTTGTTTAATCCTTCCGCATCACAAGCTTCGTAATCCGGATAGATCAGTGCAATTAACTTGTGATCTTTATCATCAGTAACAATTGATTCCTGAATAAACGGCATATTATTTAAGCATGCTTCAATTTCTTCCGGATAAATATTCTGTCCTGATGGACCAAGCAGCATATTCTTACATCTGCCTTTGATGTATATGTTATCGTCTTTATCAATGATTCCAAGATCACCTGTTCCCAACCAACCGTCTTTATCAAGGGCTTCTTTTGTAGCTTCAGGATTTTTGTAGTAGCCCTTCATTACGTTGGAGCCCTTCACCTGAATTTCACCAACAATATTAAATGGGTCATCAGATTTGATTCTAACCTGCATACGATCAACTACTTTCCCACAAGAATGTGCACGAAATTTACTGTTTGGGCTATAACTAATTAGTGGACCACATTCCGTCATTCCGTAACCAACAGAAAATGGGAATTCTATTTTAAGAAGAAAATCTTCCACTTCTTTACTTAAGGCCGCGCCTCCAATAATCACTTCTATAAATTTCCCGCCAAAGGTTTCTGTGAGTGAATTTCGAATTTTCTTATAAATTTTCTTTTCCAATAATGGGATCTTAAGCATCAGTTTCACTCTTCTGCTTTCCAGGGCTGGTAATATTCTTTTTTTATAGATCTTTTCCATAATAAGAGGAACCAAGCAGATTAAGCGAGGTTGCACTTCCTGAAAAGCCTTGGTGATTAACTGTGGAGTTGGTACTCTTGAAAGAAATATAACATGACAACCACAACAGAATTCGGTAAGGAATTCGAACATACAGCCGAATACATGTGCCAATGGCAAAAATGAAACTACCTTGTCTTGCGGGCGTAAATCAATATGGTCGAAGCCGATTTGTATATTCGAATACAGTGACTCATAGGCCAGCATTACTCCTTTCGAAAATCCCGATGTTCCTGATGTATACGATAAAACAGCAATATCTTCATCTTTAGGATTGGCGTAATCCAGTTTGTTTTTATCTACCTTATTTTTTAGTGATTCTGCATTGGCTTTTTCAACTGCTTTTTTCAATTTGTCGCATGATGAACAAAAAACATTAAAGTCTTCCAATGAAATGATACCTTTCAGTTTTTTAATTTTTGAATCATCAATTTTATTGAAAATATTTTCGGTTGTAAAAAGTAATGTAGATTCGGAATGGTTAACAATGTGATGAATATCGCTGGAATTAAAATCGGGGAGAATGGGTACTATTACAGCTCCATAAGTTATGGTTCCTAAATAAGTAACGGCCCAATTGTTTAAATTGCGACCAATAACTGCAATTTTGTCTCCTTTTTTTATTCCTAACTCCTTAAAAAGAAGATGCATCCAATGTATTCTTTGGGCTACTTCCTGATAGGTAATAGTATCTTTCTGGTAATTAGTAAATGCAGGTTGCTCCCAGTTTTTATGTATAGTTTTGCTAATTGAATTTATTAACTTATTCTGATTCATATAGTTACTAGATTGTTTGAAGGCCTTAAAGATACTATTCCTAATAAAAAATCATAATGATACTTGCATTAAATTCCTTTGAGGTTCAAATAAGTATCATCAAATCAATCGTTTGCGTTGGCGTTTTAATGTTGAAAAAAAAAGGTATTTAGGTTTATTAAGGGAATTAATATCCAGTTTGTCTTACGATTTTAGGTGATTATTTATTTAATAAGACCATAATTGAATCCAATTTTATATTTTTGTAAACTTATTATCTCATTAACCAGTAATATAAAATGGAACAGAAAAGAATAAAGATCAAGAACCTGTTGGTTTCGAATGAAGTTGGCAGTGAAGTAAATGTGAAAGGTTGGGTTAGAACTAAGCGTGGAAATAAGCAAATTAATTTTATCGCCTTAAATGATGGTTCTACGATTCAAAATCTTCAGATTGTTGTTGATGTTCCTAATTTTAATGAGGATTTATTAAAGAAAATTTCTACAGGAGCAGCTATTTCTGTTGTTGGAGAGGTTATCGCATCGCAGGGAAGCGGACAGAGTGTTGAGGTTTCTGCAACAAAAATTGAGGTTTTAGGTGTTGCAGATCCGGAGAAATATCCACTTCAACCAAAGAAACATTCTTTGGAATTTTTGAGGGAAAAAGCACACTTACGTTTTCGTACCAGTACGTTTAGTGCGGTTTTCCGTATTCGTCATGCAATGGCTTTTGCGGTGCACGAATTCTTTAATAAAAAAGGCTTTTTCTATATGCATACCCCACTTATTACAGGTTCGGATGCTGAAGGTGCCGGAGAAATGTTTAGAGTAAGTACTTTAAATCCTAAAAATCCACCTTTAAACGAAGATGGAAGCATTAATTATAAGGAAGATTTCTTTGGAAAAGAAACGAACCTTACAGTTTCCGGTCAACTGGAAGGTGAATTAGGAGCAATGGCTTTGGGTGAGATTTATACATTTGGTCCTACATTTCGTGCCGAAAATTCAAATACAACCCGTCACCTGGCTGAGTTTTGGATGATAGAGCCGGAAATGGCATTCTATGATATCAACGATAACATGGATTTGGCCGAAGAGTTTTTGAAGTATATGATTAAATATGCTTTGGACAACTGTATGGAAGATCTTGAATTTTTGAGTAAGAGATTAAAAGAAGAGGAAAAAGGAAAGAAAGCTGATGAACAATCAATGGAATTGATTGAGAAGTTGAAATTTGTTTTGGAGAATGATTTTGTTCGTTTAACTTATACTGAGGCAATTGATATTCTTCGTAACTCCCAGCCAAATAAAAAGAAGAAATTTCAATATCTGATTGATGGTTGGGGAGCTGATCTTCAATCGGAGCATGAGAGATATTTGGTAGAGAAAAAATTCATGAAACCAGTTATTTTGATTGATTATCCAAAGGAGATCAAATCTTTTTATATGAAGCAAAATGAGGATGGAAAAACGGTAGCTGCTATGGATATTCTATTTCCTGGAATTGGGGAAATTATTGGAGGTTCGCAGCGTGAGGAAGACTACGATAAATTGGTAACCCGTATGAAAGAAATGGGTATACCTTCTGAAGATATGGACTGGTATCTGGATACCAGAAGATTTGGAACAGCTACACACAGTGGTTTCGGATTGGGATTTGAGAGAATGATGTTGTTTGTTACTGGAATGGGTAATATTCGTGACGTAATTCCTTTTCCCAGAACACCTAAAAATGCTGAGTTTTAAAAGGGTAAAAACAAATGATATAGAAAACCGTATTACATATGTAGTACGGTTTTTTTGTGCTTTATATTTTTAATATTAAAATTCGGGGTTTTATTGCATTTTTTATCCCGCTAAGGTAATATTTGGTGGAATTGCTTGTAAAAAACAATGAAGTAAGCTATTTATTTTGAGCCTTTTGAGACTATCTCTTGTGCTTAAGATTTTGATACTTACCTATTCTGGCTTGAAAATTGTTCTTGCACGATGATCTTCTTGTAAGTTCACAAGAGAATATGTACCTTGCTTCATTCAAAAAAAAGAACGGAATCAGTATGCTAAAGCAAAGTTTACAGCAAAAGTTATTACAGAAATTATCACCTCAGCAAATTCAGGTGATAAAATTGTTGGAGCTTCCAACTTTGCAGCTTGAAGAGCGAATTAAAAAAGAGTTGGAAGAGAATCCTGTTCTGGAAGAAGGAAATAATGAAGAAGATTATCATGATGACAATCAATCTGATGAAACTCCCGAGAAAGACAAAGACCAGGAAGAGTTTTCTTTGGAAGATTATATGAATGATGAAGACACTCCATCTTATAAGCTTTCTGCACAAAATTATTCGCAAGACGATAAGCACGAAGAAATTCCTTTTTCGGGAGGAACAACTTTTCATGAATTACTGATATCACAGTTAGGATTGCGCATTCTTACTCCTGAAAAATATGCTTTAACGGAGTATCTGATTGGAAATATTGATGAAGACGGATACCTTCGAAGAGAGATTGAAAGCATTGTGGATGATTTGGCTTTCTCTATGGGGGTTGAGACTTCCTATGAAGAATTAGTGGAATTGTTGCGGGTAATCCAGGATTTTGATCCCGCAGGAGTTGGTGCACGTGACCTGCAGGAGTGCTTGCTTCTTCAGATTGAACGCAAAGGCAAATTTAATCCAGATGTAAAATTAGCTAAGCTGATTCTGAAAAAGAATTTTGAAGAGTTTACCAAAAAGCACTACGATAAAATTCAGAAGAGAGTTGGCGCAAGCGATGAAGATTTTAAATGTGCTGTTGACGAAATTTTAAAGTTAAATCCAAAACCGGGAAGCACATTTAATAACCCATTAGATAAAGCATCGCCTACTATCATTCCCGATTTTATATTGGAAGAGGAAGATGGTGATTTGATGCTTAGCCTGAATTCACGAAATGTTCCCGAATTACATATTAGCAGAGCTTATTCCGAAATGCTTGAGGATTATTCCGGGAATAAAAAAAATCAGTCAAGAGAGAATAAAGATGCCGTTATGTTTGTGAAGCAAAAGCTCGATTCAGCAAAATGGTTTATTGATGCAATTAAACAAAGACAAAATACATTGTTGATAAGTATGAACGCGATTATTGATTTTCAGCGGGAATATTTTCTAGAAGGTGATGAACGTAAACTCAGACCAATGATTCTTAAAGATATTGCTGAAATCACAGGACTCGATATTTCAACAATATCACGGGTTTCAAATTCGAAATACATACAAACTCATTTTGGTATTTTTTCTTTAAAATATTTCTTTTCCGAGGGTTTGCAAACCGATTCGGGAGAAGAGGTGTCGACTCGTGAGATAAAGAAAATACTGCATGAATGTATTGATAATGAGGATAAAAAAAAGCCATTAACGGATGATAAGTTAGCGCTTATTTTAAAGGAGAAATCCTATATGATAGCAAGGCGTACTGTAGCTAAATACAGGGAACAATTAAATATTCCTGTGGCCAGATTAAGAAAAGAATTATAAATTTTGTTAAAGAATAAACGAGTTGGTGCAAAGACAATTATCTTTGCACCTTTGTTTTATTAAAGAGTTTGGATAAATGATGTAAATATTTTTTCACATCTTCTATCCTGCATCTCAAATCTACTATATATGAATTTCGCCCGAATAATATCAGGAGTGGCACATCCAATGTTAATGCCATTGATTTCTGTTTTTGTAATATTTCATTCAGGAACCTACCTTGACTTTGCGCCCCATCAATTGGTGCGTGTTATTTATATGATTGTAGCAATTTCAACGGTATTACTGCCCCTAAGTATCTTGCCTTTACTGAAGAATCAGAATATAATTTCAGATATTGGTTTGGAAAAACGTCAGGAAAGACTCATTCCCCTGGTATTGACAATACTATTTTATTTTTTAGGTTATTACATGTTGCTTAAATTTCCAATCACAAGGGTAATCGCTAATTTACAACTGGCAGCTATTATTTCCATCTTTATTGTAACTCTTATCTCACTAAAGTGGAAAATTAGTTTGCATATGGCAGGTATTGGGGGGTTTTTAGGAATGGTAATTGCCTTTACCATACTTTATTCCAGTTCTCTGAAACTTGTATTTATGGTGGGAATTATTCTTGCAGGACTAATTGCTTATTCCCGGTTAAAATTAAACCTGCATACTCCATCTCAGGTTTACGCAGGTTTTATAATTGGTTTAGTAACGATTTGTTCTAGTATGCTTCTACTGTAAAATTCTATTATTTATTGGCGTAACAACCACAAATCCGGTGTTTTATTCAATTTCCGTAAGCGAATCAGTTCTTTAATTGCCGTTTCTTTTTTATTAAATGATTGCATCACAACACGAAACTTACCGTTTTTTTCCATTACAATACTTGGGTATCCTTTTTGGTACAATCTATCTTTAAAATTTTCAGCTTGACCTATATTATTGTAGCTGGCAGCTACAATGTGATAATCAAAAGAATTCCTGTTTTCAGCAATTTGCTCACTTGTAAGTTTTGGATCAGGCTTGTCAGGTTCAGGGGTTAATTCAGGAACCAATCGTTTTGCTGTCTGTTCAGCAAGCTTCCCTTTTTCAATCGGAGTTACTGTTTTTTTATCTTTACATCCAGAAAAAAGAAGAAATACAAGAATTAAAAAGAAGTTAAATTTTACCATTTCGATTTTAAGTTTCAAATCATCGTTTAATATAAAGCCAATTTTCTTTATTTTCCTCGGATGCTCTTGCTGATTTTAGTTCCTGAAAAGCAAGAGTGCGATCTGAAAAAGCTTTATAGGAAACCCGGTGAAAACCATTTGCAGCTTTGAAAATTTCAGAATGATATCCTTCCTTAATTAATTTTTGCTGCAAACGTTCTGCATTCTCTATATTTTGAAAACTAGCTAAAATTAAAAAATATTTGTTTGGAACTTGTTCAACTACAGGTTCAAGTTTCTTTTTAGCTACTGCCGGCTCTGCCTTGAGTTCAGCTTTTGAAGTCTCTTTTTTTGCTTTCACCTTTTCAGTAACTTCTTTTTTTACAGGAGGCTTTTTTTCATCTTTACAGGCCGAGACACTAATTGAAAGAATAAGTGAAACAATAAATGCGGTTTTAATATATTTTCTCATAAGGGTAGGATTAATATTATAGTAACAAATTTACAATTTTATTAATGATTTCAATAATACTTCGTTTATTTGTTATTTCATTAGTTGGATCAATTTATTCGCAGTGGCTTTTTAATAAATACCCGAATGCTTTGACAAAACGCTAATAAAAGTATGAATTATTGCTTTAAAAAAGGATTATCAGATCATACTTTGTGAAATATATTAAATTACAAAACAATTTAAAAATAAATGTATGAAGACAATCGCGTTGGTTGCTCACAATCAAAAGAAAAGTGTTATGCTTGCTTGGGTAAAAAGGCATAAGGATGAGCTTAAAAAGCATAAATTAATTGGGACTACAAATACATCAGAATTATTGAATTCAGTTTTGGATCTCGAGGTTAAAGGTTTTGGTCATGGTCCTAATGGCGGGGATATTCTTTTAGCCGCTCAGATATTGGAAGGGAAAGTAGATGAAGTAATTTTCTTAATAGATGCTGAAACACCGCACGGACATGAGCATGATATTCAAACCTTAATAAGAACATGCGTAATAAATAATGTACCAATGGCTTTAAATTTAGCTACCGCAGATTATTTAGTAAAGCTTAATAAATCAGAGGTGTAAAAGTGTTAACATTAAATTAACACAAAGATAATATTTGTGAAATATTAGCGTCTCCATGTGTTTGTATGTTTGCGGAGAATTTACGAACTTATAACATGGAGAACTTTTACTTAATTATTGTAGTAGTGCTTTTTGCACTGGCTATTTCTGACCTTATTGTTGGGGTTAGTAATGATGCCGTTAATTTCTTAAACTCTGCATTTGGCTCCAAGGCAGCCCCTCGATGGGCTATTTTAACAATTGCCAGTCTTGGAATTTTGGTTGGAGCCACTTTTTCAAGTGGAATGATGGAAGTTGCCCGTAAAGGGATATTTCATCCCGATCAATTCTACTTTGCAGAAATCATGATCATCTTTATTGCGGTTATGCTAACAGATATTATTCTGTTGGATTTTTACAATACCGTAGGTTTGCCAACATCAACAACCGTATCGATTGTTTTCGAATTACTGGGTGCTGCTGTGGCTGTGGCCGTTGTCAAGATCATGAACTCTTCTGATCAGACAATGCTTGATTTAGGTAGTTACATCAATTCGGCAAAAGCATTGGCGATTATTACAGGTATCCTGTTGAGTGTGGTTATAGCCTTTTTCTCTGGTGCTCTGGTGCAGTACATTAGCCGCTTGATTTTTACTTACAAGTTTGAAAAAACTTTTAAGTATTTTGGAGCCCTTTTTGGAGGGTTTGCAATTACCGCAATTACCTATTTTATTTTAATCAAGGGAGCTAAGGGTTCTTCATTTATTACGAAAGAAACACTTACTTGGATCAAAGAAAACACACTGACAATTATTTTGGTTTGTTTTGTTGGATGGACAGTCGTTTTGCAGGCTTTGGTATGGTTTGTTCGTTTAAATATTTTAAAAGTAATTGTTTTGGTTGGAACTTTTGCTTTGGCGATGGCCTTTGCTGGTAACGATTTAGTTAACTTCATTGGTGTTCCATTGGCGGGTTTCAAATCGTTTCAGGCATTTATAGCAAATCCAGGTACCGATCCTTATGGAATGACAATGGAGATTTTAAGCGACAAAGTGAAAACAGAAACTTATTTGTTGATTATTGCCGGCTTAATAATGACGATTACTCTTTGGTTTTCTAAAAAAGCCAGAACAGTTACTGAAACAGAAATCGGATTAAGTAATCAGAATGAAGGCGATGAAAAATTTGGATCATCCTTTTTTGCCCGTCTTTTGGTGAGACGTTCTTTGTCTGCAAATAGTAGTTTTAAAAGTATATTACCAGTTAAGTTTCAGCAGGGGATTCAAAAACGATTTACCAAGCCTTCAGCTCCGGCAGGTATTGATAAAAAGGATGTACCAGCTTTCGACATGATTCGTGCTTCGGTAAACCTTACTGTTGCAAGTATCTTAATTGCGATAGGAACATCTCTAAAATTACCTTTGTCAACAACTTATGTAACATTTATGGTTGCAATGGGTTCTTCACTTTCCGATAGAGCCTGGGACAGAGATTCTGCAGTTTACAGAATTACAGGAGTACTTACTGTAATTGGAGGTTGGTTTTTTACAGCTTTTTTTGCTTTTACCGCGGCGTTTATTTTTGCAAGTTTAATTAATTGGCTTGGAGGATACGCTATTGTTGCTTTATTAGCTGTAGCTGTTGCTTTCGTTGTGCGTTCTCATGTATTTCATAAACGCAAATCGAAGAGTAAAGACTCAGTCGAAGAAATAGACGAAGAGGATGCTTCTATTATTAGTAAAGGAGAGATTTTCGAACAGCTTACTCATGCAGTATCGGTTGTAACTACTAAGATTCCTAAGGTTTATGCTAAAATTGTTAATGGTTTGGCTTTTGAAGAACGCAGTACTCTTAAAGAATCTCTAAAAAAGGTTAGGAAGCTCGATAAAGAAGCTAAATCGCTGAAAGACAAGGTTCCTTTGGTTGTTCAAAAACTTTCTGAGGACAGCATTACAACAGGACCATTTTACGTTCAATTGCTTGATTACTTGCGAGAAATTGCTCACTCGATTAATTTTATTGCTGAACCTGCTTTCGATTATGTGGACAACAATCATAAATCATTGGTTCCTGAACAAATCGATGAGCTAAATAGAATCCAGGCAAAACTTGAAGATTTCTTCAAAACCATAAATCGTTTATTAAATGATAACAACTATGATTTGGATCAAATTGAAAAGGCTTTTGGAAAGCAAAAAGATTTGTTGTCATCTTTAAATAAGTTTAGAAAAGAGCAAATTAGAAGAATTAAGGCTGAGAAAGTTGGAACCAGAAATTCGGTTCTTTATTTGGGAATTATCAATGAAACCAAAAATCTTGTGCTTTATTCAGGAAATCTTCTGAAAGCATCCCGCGATTTTACTACAGGAAATGATGCGGGCGATTTGGAGAATGACGATTTGTAATTAGAATATTATTAGATTACATAGTAAGGGTATCCGATTTTTTTGGATACCCTTTTTTATTTTATTTTTCGCTCGAGAATGCCTTCCACCTCAAAATATTTATCAAATTCTTTCGAGTGTGTTTCAATATACTCCTTAAAGCTTTTCGAGTTGGGAAACACCTTGTTAAACTGATCTTTTGATAAAAAGAAGACTTTGTAACGATTCCCGGCAATTGGCTTGTAGCGGTAAATCATAAAGCCTTTATCATTTTCAGAACCAATAAATTCCATGTTCAAATAAACGTTCCCGTTAACTTCCGATGAAAACATTCTAATGTTGATAATTGATTCAATATACTTGGATGAGTCTGCGGTTTCTTTTAATTGAACAAGGTACTCGGTATCATTAAAAGGAATCACTTCGATATAACCTGATGCTTCTTCTTTTTTATTCTCGGAACTAAGAATCCATTCTCCCAATAAACTTTTTTCGATTACAGAATTACCCGAAGGCGATATTGGTACTTTCGATTCATAATGATTACAAGAAGTCAAAACTAAAATTCCCAATAGTAGTAACAGCACTTGTTTTTTCATAACTCAATGGTATTTAATGAAGAAGTTCGAACAGTTTTTCCATTCCAACACTCGCCTTTTCTCTAATATAAGTAATATTTCTGTTTGATCGCATTAATGGCTGATTAGGATCGATAACATAAACAGGTGTTTTATTTGGAATATAGTCGATTAAACCTGCTGCCGGATACACATTTAATGAAGTTCCAACAATCACAAAAACATCCGCTTTACTAACAATAGCCACCGCTTCGCTAATTGCCGGAACATTTTCTCCAAACCACACAATATGAGGCCTCAATGGTGAACCTTTTTCACAAGTGTCGTTTAAACTTAGTTCCCAATGATCTAGATCATAAATTAATTTAGGATCAACTGTACTTCTAGCCTTCTTTAACTCACCGTGAAGATGCAATACATTTGAACTTCCGGCTCGTTCATGCAAATCATCAACATTCTGAGTAACAATTTCAACCTCATACTGTTTTTCAAGTTCTGCAATAAGAAAATGCCCCTTATTAGGCAAGCAATCAAACAATTGTTTACGACGTTCGTTGTAAAATTGATGTACTAAATTTGGATTTTTTTTCCATGCTTGAGGACTGGCAACTTCCATTACATCGTATTGCTTCCAAAGACCACCCATGTCACGAAATGTTCGAATACCACTTTCAGCACTCATGCCGGCACCGCTTAATACAACTAACTTTTTCATACAATAAATAGATCTTTTCGACTCAATTTAGTCATAAAATAAGGTCGTTCAAAATTTATCAATTCAGGCAATTATCTCTTTAAACAAATTAAAGCAAATATGAGCATATATTTATTTTGCTAACTTTTTAAAATCACTCCCCAAAAATCTGTCGGTTCGCTTGCCTTTTACCATATGGTAATCGAAATAATAAAACTTTGAGTCGTCGGTACCAATAAGTATTTTAAAACATCTGGCCTTGTTTTTAGTTTTTTCGGGGCCAACTTTATGCAAAAAGATAATATCGTTGTTCTTATTTCGAATGGCTTCCTCAATTTCATTGGCTTCTACCAATTTCACTTTGCCAGGATATATCTTTCGTATTTTAGCTGTGGAATTAACGTTATCATCCATCTCATTCTTTAGCAAATAGAGAGTTTTGTCTTTAGTTTCGGAACTGTTTTTATTGTAGTATTTCAGTATGTTTTCAGATATAATGTCAGAATTTTTAGTCACCAGTGCAATATGGTTTTGCATAAACAGAACCAAAGAGGTGAGTTTATAAATGTAACTTTCTTCATCAACTTGCACATACGATAATGGGATTGAACACAGGTCAGGCATATCACCAATAACATTTGCCTGTCCTCCCAAAAGCAGACTTAAAAAATTGTACTTGGCATTGGTTTTGTCTTTATTAAAAGTAACAATACTTGTTACTAAAAATGAATACTTAGGATTGAATCGTTGTTTTTCGAATTCTGCGTTCGAAATAAATTCATACTCGGTAATGGTCCAGTTTTGTTTAACCGCTTCTTTTATTTTGTCATTAAAATCGGAAAACAGATTATCTTCCAAAACCACAAGTGTTTTTGTGTTGTGAAATCTATTGTAGTCAGATGCGCTTGGCAAGTGTTCTTGTGAGAATGACTGGATTCCTGCCAGACAAATTGCGATTGTTATAATGATTCTATTCATGGGTTTACATCTTGATAATGTGTTGACTTGCTTGTTTTTTTATGGTTTTAATACAAATTCAAGTATTGAATTTAATCAAATAAATTATGTCCATCAAAATGTAGAGCGAATTGTTGTTGGTATTATTTTCGATTCCGGAAGAATTTTCAAGAGAATGATTACATGGTTTTTCTGATTGGGTTTAATTTAGAATTTCTAAAATCTGCCGATCTTTCCATTTTTATCAATCTTGTTTCCTATTTTTGTTGCTATGATTGATCAGTCAACAGTTGCACGAATTTTCGACTCTGCCGAAATTGCCGAAGTAGTTTCCGATTTCGTGACTCTAAAAAAAAGAGGGGTTAATTTCCTGGGATTGTGTCCTTTTCATAACGAAAAGTCGCCATCCTTTACCGTTTCTCCTGCCAAAGGCATTTACAAGTGTTTTGGTTGTGGAAAAGGTGGAAATTCCGTGAACTTTATTATGGAACATGAGCATCTCGATTATGTGGGTGCATTAAAATATCTGGCGAAAAAATACCACATCGAGGTTGTTGAAAAAGAGCTTTCGCCCGAACAGGAACGACAAAAGAATGATCGGGAGAGTATGATGATTGTGAATTCTTTTGCTCAAAAATCATTTACCCAGAATTTGTATGAGCATGCTCAAGGCATGGCCATAGGAATGGGATATATGCGGGAACGCGGATTTCGAGATGATATTATTAAGAAGTTTCAGGTCGGTTATTGTTTAGATGCTTGGGATGCTTTTTCGAATCATGCTCTTGATTGTGGTTATAAAAAGGAATATCTGGTGAAAACCGGATTAAGCATCGAAAAAGAAAACCGATTGCTCGACCGCTTTCGCGGAAGAGTTATTTTTCCGATTCACGGAATTGCAGGCCGGGTTCAGGCATTTGGTGGTAGAATACTTAAAAATGATGCCAAAGCAGCCAAATATTTAAATTCCCCCGAATCAGAAGTATATCACAAAAGCCGGATTTTGTACGGCATTTTTCAGGCTAAGAAATCCATCGTTCAAAACGAAAAGTGTTTTTTGGTTGAAGGCTACACCGATGTACTTTCATTTCATCAGGCAGGAATCGAGAATGTTGTTGCTTCATCGGGAACGGCTCTTACAGCCGATCAAATTCGTTTGATTAAACGGTTTACCAATAACATTACCATTATATACGATGGCGATGCCGCAGGTATTAAAGCTTCACTTCGGGGAATCGATTTGGTATTGGAACAGGAAGTGAACGTAAAAGTTTTACTATTGCCTCAAGGCGAAGATCCTGATTCATTTTCCAGAACTATGGGAGCAAGTGAATTAATGGAATACATCGAGAAGAATGAGAGTGATTTTATTGTTTTCAAAACCAATCTTCTTTTAAAAGATGCAAAAGATGATCCGGTAAAGAGAGCCAATCTTATTATCGATATTGTGCGTTCCATTGCCATAATTCCAGATGGTATTGTTCGTGCGGTTTATGTGCGGGAGTGCAGTAATATATTAAATGTGGATGAAAGAGTATTGTATACCGAAATCAATAAAATAATTCATAGAGTAAAAGAAGATAGCTGGAAGAATGAACAAAGATCCAATTTACCGGAAGATCAGACTACAGATAAGTTGTCGGAGAATTCTGCATTTCTGCGTTCAGCAAATGAATGTGATTTGGAGGAACGGGCATTGGTTCGAATATTGCTCAATTTTGGAAGTGAAATTCTCTATAGTCAGAAAGACGAAGCCGGAAATGAAGAGCAGTTGCTGGTTGGACAGTATATTATTACAGAGCTCTCCAATGATGAACTGGAATCAGTCAATCCGTTGTATCAATTGGTATTCGATCAGTACGGTGAAAATATGGAAAAAGAAGATTTCAATACAAAAACCTTCTTTCGCGATCATCCCAATGAGAAGGTAAATCAGTTAGCTGCCGATATTCTTAGCGAACCCCATCAATTAAGCGGTTTGTGGACCCGTAACGAAAGTGTTGTCGAATCAGAGGAAATGAAACTGAAAGAGATCGTTCCTAAATTGGTGAATGAATACAAAGGGAAAAAGGTTCGTTTGTTAATGAAGGAGGTTATGCAGGAAATGCAGAAAGCTCAGGATACCGGTAATGCCGATCGAATGATGGAACTGATGAAGCAAAAAATGGTGCTCGATCAAATAAAAAATGCGATTTCAAAAGAACTGGGAAATCGAACCATATCATAGAATCTAATAAAACACATATATATGAAGACCATATTTATTGAATCTAAAGAGCAAATCGACGAAATTATCAACTCATGCGATACCTGCTTTTTGGGAGTAGTCGATCCGGAAAACAAACCATATGTTATTCCTATGAACTTTGGCTTTCACGATAATTACATTTATTTACACGGAGCAGGTTTTGGAAAACTAATAGATTGTTTAAAATTGAACCCGGAAGCATGTGTTACTTTTTGCACACCTCCAGTTTTGGCTTATCAGGATGTGCACATGGCATGCAGTTACCGCATGAAAGGAAAAAGTGTTGTGGCACGTGGTCCTATCGAGTTCATTATCGATATGGATCAAAAAGTTGATGCGCTGAACATTACCATGGCTAATTATACAGATCACAAATTCACCTACAACACGCCAGCCGTTCGTAATGTAGAAGTATACCGTATGAAAATTGACGAAATTACCGCTAAGGAATTTGGTGCGCCGCATGGCAACAATTTCCCCTGGCAAATGAAAAGAGACAATAAAGAATCTTAAAAAGACCTATAATACAGCAAGCCTTCTCATCTCGGGAAGGTTTTTTTTAGTTTAGGGCGTTTCCCTCATAAATTCGGGTCAGGCTTTCCGTTTCTACTCCTCGCTATACTCTTTTCTGTATTGTTGCTGTTTTCTTAAAACTTATCCATTTCCAATTATTTGTTTCATTTTAATTTCGCAGTGAAGTATCCACTACAATCCTTAACCCAGTACATTTCAAGTTTTGCTTTTTAAATTTTCATTAGCACTTCTTAATACAACTTATAAATACAGGCTGTATTTTTGTTTCGGAGATTAAATCATTTTCATTTCCAGGTTAAAAAAATGCATGTTTGGGGCAAAAAGTACAGTAGAGTTTTTCTTTTTTGATTTTATCGAAAAACATTTGCTCAGGTTTCCAGCGAGTTAAGTTAATGTTTCAAAATACTTTTAAAAATGATTAGGAATTGGGAGAAATAATGGTTTATCTTTGCACCGCTTTCAACGGAAGGTGCCTGGTTTTTTTAGTGTTTTTGGGAGTGATTTTGATTTCACAAAAGCCTTGGTTTATTTTTTTGAATTTTTTTTACTTTGGGATTAGGATATGTTGAATTAAATGATTTATCTTTGCACCCGCTTTAAGAGTTAACGAACTCGTGAGCCACTAGGAAACGTGGGGTTTGCAGTGAGATTAGCTTGAAAAAAAAAGTTAAAAAAAGATTTGCAAGTTTAGGATTTATTTCTTTATCTTTGCACTCGCTTTTAGGGACAGCAACGGCTGTCTTGTTAAGAATGAAATTTTAGAACGGGTTGCCTTTTTAAGTAAGGGAAAAACGGCCGGGAAAAGTTCTTTGAAAATATTGGAAACAACAAGTTAGGTAAATACAAGAATAATACCTTGTCAATAAAGAATTACGATAACTTTAATACATTCATGAGCAGAATTATAACAAAAGTTTTTATACAACGAAGAGTTTGATCCTGGCTCAGGATGAACGCTAGCGACAGGCCTAACACATGCAAGTCGAGGGGTATAAGCAGCTTGCTGCTTAGAGACCGGCGCACGGGTGAGTAACGCGTATGCAACCTACCTTTTACTGGGGGATAGCCCAAAGAAATTTGGATTAATACCGCATAATATATTTGAATCGCATGGTTTGGATATTAAATCTACGGAGGTAAAAGATGGGCATGCGTAGCATTAGTTAGTTGGTGAGGTAACGGCTCACCAAGACTATGATGCTTAGGGGGTCTGAGAGGATAGTCCCCCACACTGGTACTGAGACACGGACCAGACTCCTACGGGAGGCAGCAGTGAGGAATATTGGTCAATGGGCGCAAGCCTGAACCAGCCATGTCGCGTGCAGGATGACGGCCCTATGGGTTGTAAACTGCTTTTTTACAGGAATAAACTTTACTACGTGTAGTGAACTGAAGGTACTGTAAGAATAAGGATCGGCTAACTCCGTGCCAGCAGCCGCGGTAATACGGAGGATCCAAGCGTTATCCGGATTTATTGGGTTTAAAGGGTCCGTAGGCGGGCTTTTAAGTCAGTGGTGAAATCCCGGAGCTCAACTCCGGAACTGCCATTGATACTGAAGGCCTTGAATTTAGTTGAGGTGGGCGGAATACGTTATGTAGCGGTGAAATGCATAGATATAACGTAGAACACCGATTGCGAAGGCAGCTCACTAAGCTAACATTGACGCTGATGGACGAAAGCGTGGGGAGCGAACAGGATTAGATACCCTGGTAGTCCACGCCGTAAACGATGATTACTCGTTGTGCACAATACACCGTGCGTGACTGAGCGAAAGCATTAAGTAATCCACCTGGGGAGTACGTTCGCAAGAATGAAACTCAAAGGAATTGACGGGGGCCCGCACAAGCGGAGGAACATGTGGTTTAATTCGATGATACGCGAGGAACCTTACCTGGACTTAAATGTAGATTGACCGGCTTAGAAATAGGCTTTCTCTTCGGAGCAATTTACAAGGTGCTGCATGGTTGTCGTCAGCTCGTGCCGTGAGGTGTCGGGTTAAGTCCCATAACGAGCGCAACCCCTATCGTTAGTTGCTAACAGGTTAAGCTGAGGACTCTAGCGAGACTGCCACCGTAAGGTGAGAGGAAGGTGGGGATGACGTCAAATCAGCACGGCCCTTACGTCCAGGGCTACACACGTGTTACAATGGCCAGTACAAAGGGCTGCTACCAGGCGACTGGATGCTAATCTCTAAAGCTGGTCTCAGTTCGGATCGGAGTCTGCAACTCGACTCCGTGAAGTTGGATTCGCTAGTAATCGTAGATCAGCAACGCTACGGTGAATACGTTCCCGGGCCTTGTACACACCGCCCGTCAAGCCATGGAAGCCGAGGGGACCTGAAGTACGTAACCGCAAGGAGCGTCCTAGGGTAAAATTGGTAACTGGGGCTAAGTCGTAACAAGGTAGCCGTACCGGAAGGTGTGGCTGGAACACCTCCTTTCTAGAGATTGGAAGTATTAATATAGATATTGTAGTTCGATAAGGAATTGCTCTGTATTTCCTGACTGATTGTTTTCATAAATTTATTTATACCATAACCCATAGCGTTAGGGTGTTTTCACCGCTAAGCTGATAGGTAGTAATAGTCCTGTAGCTCAGTTGGTTAGAGCACTACACTGATAATGTAGGGGTCCGCAGTTCAAATCTGCGCAGGACTACACAACGTTTATGGGGGATTAGCTCAGTTGGCTAGAGCGCCTGCCTTGCACGCAGGAGGTCATCGGTTCGACTCCGATATTCTCCACAGAAATACAAATGGTGTATTTAAAGTTCTTTGACATATTGAAACAAAATTAAAGTAGAAGTAACAAAAGTAAAGAAACAGGGATGAATTTCGGCAACGAGATTTATTTTTTGTTAACACAATAAGAAGTAATTAAGAGCGTATGGCGGATGCCTTGGCTCTCAGAGGCGATGAAGGACGTGATAAGCTGCGATAAGTCATGGAGAGGTGCAAATAACCTTTGACCCGTGAATTTCCGAATGGGGCAACCCATCTATTTATAGATATCCAGCAATGGAGGCAAACCCGGAGAACTGAAACATCTAAGTACCCGGAGGAGAAGAAAACAAAAGTGATTCCCCTAGTAGTGGCGATCGAACGGGGATCAGCCCAAACCTATATTGTTTCGGCAATGTAGGGGTTGTAGGACTGCAATAAGAGAAATGGCGTGAAGTGGAAGTGTTTGGAAAGACACACCGTAGAGAGTGATAGTCTCGTACACGTAAGCAAAAAGCCTCTAGCAGTATCCTGAGTAGCGCGGAACACGAGAAATTCTGTGTGAATCTGCCGGGACCATCCGGTAAGGCTAAATACTCCTGAGAGACCGATAGTGAACAAGTACCGTGAGGGAAAGGTGAAAAGCACCTCGAATAGAGGAGTGAAATAGTACCTGAAACCATACGCTTACAAGCGGTCGGAGCACCTTTTGGTGTGACGGCGTGCCTTTTGCATAATGAGCCTACGAGTTACTCCTCACTAGCGAGATTAAGGGCTTCAGGTCCGTAGTCGAAGCGAAAGCGAGTCTGAATAGGGCGTAAAGTTAGTGGGGGTAGACGCGAAACTTGGTGATCTACCCATGGTCAGGCTGAAGCTCTGTTAATCCAGAGTGGAGGGCCCAACCCGTTGACGTTGAAAAGTCTTGGGATGAACTGTGGGTAGGGGTGAAAGGCCAATCAAACTGAGAAATAGCTCGTACTCCCCGAAATGCATTTAGGTGCAGCGTCAGAGTCGAGAGTTATAGAGGTAGAGCTACTGATTGGATGCGAGGGCTTCACCGCCTATCAAATCCAGACAAACTCCGAATGCTATAACTTATATCTGGCAGTGAGCCCGTGGGTGCTAAGGTCCACGGACGAGAGGGAAAGAACCCAGACCATCAGCTAAGGTCCCCAAATGTATGTTAAGTTGAACTAACGAGGTGAGATTGCATTGACAGCTAGGATGTTGGCTTGGAAGCAGCCATTCATTTAAAGAGTGCGTAACAGCTCACTAGTCGAGCGATCTTGCATGGATGATAATCGGGCATAAAACATACTACCGAAGCTATGGATTTAGAATTTATTCTAACTGGTAGGGGAGCATTCCAGCGGCGCAGAAGCAGTGTGGTAATGCATTGTGGAGCTTCTGGAAAAGCAAATGTAGGCATAAGTAACGATAATGCGGGTGAGAAACCCGCACGCCAATAGACTAAGGTTTCCTGATCAACGCTAATCGGATCAGGGTTAGTCGGGACCTAAGGGGTAGCCGAAAGGCGAACTCGATGGACAACGGGTTAATATTCCCGTACCGGCTTTAACTGCGATGGGGTGACGAAGAGATGAAAGCACCGCGAACTGACGGAATAGTTCGTTGAAGACCGTACGTGATGATAGATGCAGGCAAATCCGCATCTTGAGCTGAAAGTCGATAGTACTGCAATGCTACGGCAGCGCAGATAGTGTGCCTAATTTTACTTCCAAGAAAAACCTCTAAGCTTCAGGTTAAAGTTGCCCGTACCTCAAACCGACACAGGTAGTCAAGTAGAGTATACTAAGGCGCTCGAGTGATTCATGGCTAAGGAACTCGGCAAAATAGTCCTGTAACTTCGGGAGAAAGGACGCTCTCAGTAATGAGAGCCGCAGTGAAATGGCCCAGGCGACTGTTTATCAAAAACACATGGCTTTGCAAAAACGAAAGTTGAAGTATAAGGCCTGACACCTGCCCGGTGCTGGAAGGTTAAGTGGAGATGTTATTTTCGGAGAAGCATTGAAATGAAGCCCCAGTAAACGGCGGCCGTAACTATAACGGTCCTAAGGTAGCGAAATTCCTTGTCGGGTAAGTTCCGACCTGCACGAATGGTGTAACGATCTGGGCACTGTCTCAGCCATGAGCTCGGTGAAATTGTAGTATCGGTGAAGATGCCGATTACCCGCAACGGGACGGAAAGACCCCGTGCACCTTTACTGCAGCTTCACATTGATTTTGGGTAAGTAATGTGTAGGATAGGACGGAGACTACGAAGCGGCCTCGCCAGGGGCTGTGGAGTCAACCTTGAAATACGTCCCTTTGCTTATCTGGAGTCTAACGTCTAACGACGGACAGTGTGTGGTGGGTAGTTTGACTGGGGTGGTCGCCTCCAAAAGAGTAACGGAGGCTTCTAAAGGTACCCTCAACACGTTTGGTAATCGTGTGTAGAGTGCAATGGCACAAGGGTGCTTGACTGTGAGACATACAGGTCGATCAGGTACGAAAGTAGAGCATAGTGATCCGGTGGTTCCGCATGGAAGGGCCATCGCTCAAAGGATAAAAGGTACGCCGGGGATAACAGGCTGATCGCTCCCAAGAGCTCATATCGACGGAGCGGTTTGGCACCTCGATGTCGGCTCGTCACATCCTGGGGCTGGAGAAGGTCCCAAGGGTTGGGCTGTTCGCCCATTAAAGTGGCACGCGAGCTGGGTTCAGAACGTCGTGAGACAGTTCGGTCCCTATCTGTTGTGGGCGTTGGAAATTTGAGAGGATCTGACTCTAGTACGAGAGGACCGGGTTGGACGAACCTCTAGTGCATCTGTTGTGGCGCCAGCTGCATTGCAGAGTAGCTACGTTCGGAAGGGATAAGTGCTGAAAGCATCTAAGCACGAAGCCTACCTCAAGATGAGATTTCCTTTAAGGGTCGTTGGAGACTACGACGTTGATAGGTTGCAGGTGTAAAGGTGGTGACATCAAAGCCGAGCAATACTAATTACCCTAATACTTCTGAGTGCGGGGTTCATCGCTGAATTTTTTCGGATGCTATTTTTACTTTAATTTTTTTGATATGTCTATGATATAATCTTGCGGGTGTAAGCTCAATATTAGATTAATGATTTTAGGTGTCTATTGCAACGGGGTTCCACCTCTTCCCATTCCGAACAGAGAAGTTAAGCCCGTTAGCGCCGATGGTACTGCCGAAAGGTGGGAGAGTAGGTCGACGCCGACTTTTAAAAGAGTCTTGTTCCAATGGGAATGAGACTCTTTTTTTATGAAATATATTTTTGTACCGGAGTAACCGGTGCAATTGGAACAATATATCTTTTTTTGATAAAAGTCAAAAAAGGATCAAAAGAATTAAGGTGTTTATTGCAGTAAGGTTCCACCTCTTCCCATTCCGAACAGAGAAGTTAAGCTTATTAGCGCCGATGGTACTGCTGAAAGGTGGGAGAGTAGGTCAACGCCGACTTTTAAAGAGTCCTGCCCGTGAAGGTGCAGGACTTTTTTATTATATAAAGTCGTGTTTCTTATCCAATGATTTGGATTCATTTTAAGGGTGTAGGAGTTATTTTTTGATCAATAAATTACAATTCCAATTTTTGTGGCATGAATTCAAACAAAGATGATTACAAACTGCTGTTCCAGTTATTTTTCCAGAAGTGATATTTTCCAGTTTAGTGATTGCAAAAGTAATTATTGATGAATTTCATGTTCAAATCTGAGCTTATGATGAATGGACGAAAATGCAAATAGTCATTGCTGGTATGCCAAATATAAACTTTGATACGATAAGTGAAGCGTAAAAATAACAGTCAATCATCTTTATATTGGGAATTTGCTTTCATAATCTTCAATCAGTTGGAAAAGACGTTCAGAATGTTTTTTAGGCTCAATGGTACTGAAGGTTGAAGAGGTAGGATTTAAAGCTTTAAATCCTGTGTTTAGAGGGCTGAGGGATGTCGACTTTTTTCTTTTTCAACGATCAAAAATATATGCTTAAAATTAAATACCCACAACATTGCGACTTGATCCTCTATTTTTATGAATCCGGAAACAGATTCCAATAAAAAAAAACAAAGCAGCTACAACATTGTTGTAACTGCTTGATATTGGGGGTGGGCCCACCTGGGCTTGAACCAGGGACCCCCTGATTATGAGTCAGGTGCTCTAACCAGCTGAGCTATAGGCCCTCGAAAAACTAGTACAATAAAAGCAATGTTTTATCTTTGTTTTCGGTGTGCAATATTACATATTTGTATTGAATAATTCAATATTTAAAACCACTTTTTTTATGCAAAAATACAATTCAGTTCCAAATATAGTTTTCGATTTTGGGGGTGTGCTCCTTAATATTAATACTGATCAGGCAGTTAGGAGTTTTAAAGAAATCGGACTAACTGATATTAACGTGGTGAAAAATGAATATCGAACTAATGGTTTGTTTGATCGTTTGGAAAAAGGAACAATAAGTGCTGATCAGTTTAGACTTGAAATCAGAGAGCATATTAATAGGAAGGTTACCGATCAACAAATTGATATGGCCTGGAATTCTATGCTTTTAGACCTTCCTTATGAGCGTTTAGAGATGCTTGAAATGCTTAAAAGGAATCATAGGATATTTCTCCTTAGCAATACAAATATAATTCACTGGAAAGCTTATATGGGAATGATTAAAAAGGTTCATGGTGTCTGTCTTTCCGATTTCTTCGAAAAAGATTATTATTCTCACAATATGGGATTGAGAAAGCCGGATCCTAAAATTTATACAACCCTTCTTGAAAATGAAGGATTAATTGCTTCAGAAACTTTATTTATTGATGATATGATGGTTAATACTGAAGCGGCTAAATTGCTAGGTATGAAAGCACACCATTTGAATTTAGAAAAGGGAGAAACGATTCTTGATTTGTTTTAAAAATAAAGGACTGTTATTTCTTGCGGAAGCTTCCCATTGTATTGTCGTAATTGATATAATACAATCCATTTTGCAATCCTTCTAATTTTATTTTATTGCCAAAGCCTTTAAAGACAATATTTCCATAGTTATCGTATATTTCGTAAAGAGTTTTATGGGTGAATAGCAATTCATCTTTTACTTTTTCGGGACCAAATGTAATTGTAGCTAAGGCAGATTGATATTTAATATCTGGCGAATACTTTGGAGTTCCAGTATAATCGACCTGATAAATTCTGAAAATATTTTCCCCCGAATGCGGGCGAACATCAAGTTGATATTTATTCAATTGAGGATTTCCAATTCCTTCCACTTCACCAATTGTGATCCATTTGTTCCAGCGATATTGCTGAACGATAAACGGCAAGGAGCCACGTTCATCTTTAGTAGTCCAATTTAGAATTCCTTTTTTGTCAATTACAGCGTTTTGCAAGCTGAATGAACTTACGGGTTTAATTGCTTCAGGATTAATAACTTTGGGTAGACATCCATTTTTACAATGGAGTGTGATATTAATTTTTTCACCTATTTGGAAATTGAATTTAGATAAATCAATTTCAAAAGCACTGCTGTTGATTTCATCATTAGTGGTTTGGCCATTTACAGTTACTTCGAAAACACAAAATCCCACTCCTGAGTCAGAGAAAGGGTTCATTACGTAAACATTTTTGCCTAGAAAGATTCCGCTTAGTTCGAGTTTATCTCCGTAAGCAAAATTAAAAAGGAAAAGAAAAATGAATAGTATGACTTTGTTTTTCACTATGTAAAATAATATTGATCTAACTGCAAGATACTAAAACAAAGAGTGATAAAAAAAAGTTTGAAATGGTTTATTTATGAATCCAATCTCCATGAGCTTTAATGATCTCTGTAAGTTCATGAATGGCATTTTCCCTCGGTATATTTTTCTTAATTAATTCGCGGTTTTTGTACAATGATACTTTTCCCGGCCCTGCTCCTACATAACCATAATCTACATCACCCATTTCGCCGGGTCCATTTACAATACATCCCATTACAGCTATTTTCAGATGGGTTAAGTGAGAAAATTGTTTTTTGACTTCTGCAACAACATCATGAAGCTGGAATAGGGTTCTTCCGCAACCAGGACAAGAGACAAATTCCGTCTTACTTGTTCTTACCCTGGCGGCCTGCAAAATCCCAAATGCTGTTGAGTTGATATCTTCATGGGAGAGTTCTCCTTTATTATCAAGCCAGATTCCATTCCCAAATCCATCAAAATACAAACTGCCCAAATCAGCAGAAGCTTTTAAATGAATGTCTTCCAGGTTGGATTCTTCGAATGATCTCTTAAAGATTACAGGCGCTTTACATTTCGATTGAACCAAGCGAAAGGCAAATGCTCGCTGCTCTGCAAATGCATTTTGATGTTTCGAATAACAAACCAAAACGACTTTTGGATTCTTGATGATTTGATTCATAAATTCATCAGATAAATCTGAATAGGTACATTCTACAAAAAGGATATTTGTGTGAAAGAAGGAAAGGTTAGTATTTGTAAATTGATTTGCCTGAAACAGAGGATAGGTGTTTTCAGCATAATTATTGGCCATTTCCCAGCATTCCTGATCTACAATTATTCCTAATTCTTTTGGATAGTCGGCAAAAATGGCATCGAAACCATTTACAAACAAATAATCGCTGGCTAACTTGCCTTTTTCCCATTCAAATGTATCTTCGTTTAAAATGTAGCCGGCTTTTTCTGGCAGATCAGTTGAAATGCATTTTTCATGGCTGGCATCCGTAACCACTACAGGAACTTTTTGGCTTCCAATATTCCCAATCAGAGATGTGGATCTTTTATAAAAATCAAAGAGATTGATGTCTGTATTTTTAACCGGTAAAATTGGCGCATGACCAACTTTTTCAGAAACGTAATCGACTAGTTTTTTTCCTACCGGAGATTCTATTTCCGGATCTTCGGTAAGTGATATCCGAATGGTATCGCCAATTCCATCATTTAATAATGCTCCTGTTCCAACGGCCGATTTTATCCGGCCATCTTCACCTTCACCAGCTTCGGTTACACCCAAATGCAGGGGATAATGCATATTCTCATTTTCCATTTCACAAATCAGCAAACGAACAGTTTTTACCATCATTACTGTATTGCTCGATTTAATCGAGATGGCAACATTCTGAAAATTCTGCTCCTTACAAATACGCAGGAATTCTAAAGTGGCTTCCACCATTCCACGTGGCGTATCTCCGAACCTACTCATAATCCGATCAGATAAAGAGCCATGGTTGGTTCCAATTCTAATTGCGGTATTGTTTTCCTTGCAAATGCGAAGTAAGGGAATGAATTTATCTTTTATTTTTTCAAGGTCTTCCTGATATTTAGTTTCTCCATAGTCAATACTAGTAAAATCGGCTCGTTTATCAACAAAATTCCCCGGATTAATACGTACTTTATCAACATATTTTGTGGCAATTAATGCGGCAGCAGGATTAAAATGAATATCAGCAACCAAAGGAGTATTGTATCCTCTTTTTACCAATTCTTCTTTGATGAACTTCAGACTTTCGGCCTCTTTTGTTCCTTGGGCAGTTAATCGAACGTATTCTGCTCCCGATTCTATCATTCTGATGGATTGTTCAACACTCGCTTCAATATTATTGGTATCGGTGTTGGTCATAGATTGAATTCGAATTGGATTTGTACCACCCAGCGCAGTGTTTCCGATTTTGGATTCTGATGATATGCGTCGAGAGTAGTTAAACAGGTCTTTGCAAAAAAGTTGATGTTTCGGGAAACTCATTTTTTAGGTTTTAGTATTGAAATACAAAGGTAAGTGATAAATTTTATAAATTTGGTGAACCTTTGGCACGAAGCTTTGCAAGAAATACAATAATTTGCTTTGGGAAACTTTGTGTTGCACTTGGCGACTCCTTTGTGGTAAAAATGAAACAGATTCTATGTCAGTAAAAGTTCAGGAAGTAAGCAAATTATACGGTAAACAAAAAGCTTTGGACAATTTGAGTTTTGAAATTATTCAAGGCGAGATTGTTGGATTCTTGGGACCAAATGGAGCGGGAAAATCAACAATGATGAAAATTATTACTGGTTATATTCCCCAAACTTCAGGCTTGGTAGAGGTAAACGGACTGGATGTTAGCATGGATTCTCTTGAAATTAGAAGACAAATTGGTTATTTGCCCGAACACAATCCATTGTATTTGGAAATGTATGTGAAAGAATATCTCGGTCATGTGGCATCTATTTATAAATTAGGTAAAAGTAAGGCAAAGCGAATTGCCGAAATGATCGATTTGACTGGATTGGGAACCGAACAGAATAAAAAAATAGCTGCTCTTTCGAAAGGATATCGCCAAAGAGTTGGAATTGCTCAGGCCTTAATTCATGATCCGAAGGTGCTGATATTGGATGAGCCGACTACCGGATTGGATCCAAATCAGTTGCTGGAAATCCGAAAATTAATTATTGATATCGGCAGGGAAAAAACCGTGATGCTTTCGACGCATATCATGCAGGAAGTAGAAGCTTGTTGCCAGCGGGTTTTAATTGTAAATAAAGGAAAGTTGGTGGCCGATCGGAATATAGATTTTCTTGCGTCCGCAAAATCATCTCATGTGGTTGAAGTGGAATTTGCTTCTGAAGTATCTTCAGACTTATTGCAGGAAATTAGCGGAGTGAATGAAATTGAAGTCCTTGGCGAAAATCGTTACTGTTTTGTTTCCCTAAGAGATATCCGTAAAGATGTATTTCAATTTGCCGTATCTAAAAGTCTGGTGATTTTGGAGATGAAAACCCGATCGGAGAATTTAGAGGATATTTTCCATGAACTCACTTTGTGATTTTGTTTGTTTTGATGTAGCTTTAATTTTACAGAAAAAACAATATGAAGGAAAATGAAATTACCGAAAAGATAATTAAGGCTGCAATGAAAGTACATACTGTTCTTGGGCCGGGATTATTAGAATCAGCATATCAAGAATGCCTGTTTTACGAATTACAAAAAGCAGGTTTAAAAGTAGAGAAAGAAAAAGCTCTTCCGATAAGTTATGATGGTGTAAAACTGGATTGTGGTTATCGACTTGATTTATTTGTGGAGGATCAGGTTATTGTTGAGTTAAAATCAATTGACTCATTTAAAGATATTCATTTGGCACAAACGCTAACCTATTTAAAACTTGCCGATAGAAGACTTGGACTGATGATTAATTTCAACGTTGAAAAGTTAAAGTATGGCATAAAGAGAGTTATAAATGGGTATTAATCTTTCTATCCCGGTTTCTATTAGTAGCTATTTGAATTTTAGCTGTTTTTGCCCTCTGTGTACCTCAGTGCTCTCTGTGGTAAAAAGTTAGTTTGTACTTAGTCACCTTTCCGTAAAAAAAGACTGACCACAGAGAACACGGAGTATCACAGAGAAAAAGGAGTTTAATTCTCATACTTTTTTTTTAAAGTCTTGTTCTTCCTCTGTGTGTCTTTGTGTTCTCTGTGGCAAAAGGTTGGTTTGTACTTAGCTTCACCTTTCTGTAAAAAAAGACTGACCACAGAGAACACGGAGTATCACAGAGAAAAAGGATTAGTTTAATTCTCATACTTTTTTTAAGTCTTGCTCTTCCTCTGTGTGTCTTTGTGTTCTCTGTGGCAAAAGGTTGGTTTGTACTTAGCTTTCACCTTTCTGTAAAAAAAACTGACCACAGAGAACACGGAGTATCACAGAGAAAAAAAACGAATTGGTTTAATTCTCATGCTTTTTTTAAAGTTTTGTTCTTCCTCTGTGTGTCTTTGTGTTCTCCGTGGCAAAAGGTTGGTTTGTACTTAGCTTCACCTTTCTGTAAAAAAAGACTGACCACAGAGAACACGGAGTATCACAGAGAAAAGGAGTTTAATTCTCATACTTTTTTTTTTAAAGTTTTGTTCTTCCTCTGTGTGTCTTTGTATTCTCTGTGGCAAAAGGTTGGTTTGTACTTAGCTTTCACCTTTCTGTAAAAAAAGACTGACCACAGAGAACACGGAGTATCACAGAGAAAAAAAACGAATTGGTTTAATTCTTATGTCTCTGTGGCAAAAATTGAAATCCTCACTATAATTAAGACTTATAGCTCTTTATTGGCTCGGAAGTCCCTGTTTTTCAGTTGAAGCTTTTGTTAAAATGTTGTAAAAGTGAGTCTTTAGTTTTGTTTCTTTCCGAAATAATACTTTCCTTTGCCCCGAAATAAGTGGAAAGATTTGGCTGCTTGCAACCACAGAAAAAAATGCTAAATGGTGAACTATGTGCTTTTCTGCATGTAGACAACCAACCATTGCTTTCCTGTATCGTGTACATCATTATTTAGTTAATGATCTTAAACAACATTGCCTGTCGATTTCATTGGTGCAATTGATGATATCGGCATCACAACTAATTATTATTAAAATATTATGGGATATTTATTCACATCAGAATCAGTTTCTGAAGGACATCCGGATAAGGTTTCTGATCAAATTTCAGATGCATTATTAGATAAGTTTTTGGCTTTCGATCCAAACTCAAAAGTTGCTTTGGAAACCTTGGTTACTACCGGACAGGTGGTTCTTGCCGGTGAAGTAAAAACCAAAACCTATATCGATGCTCAGGAAGTAGCTCGTGAGGTAATTAACCGCATTGGTTATACCAAAAGTGAATACCAGTTCGACGGTACATCTTGTGGTGTATTGTCTGCAATTCACGAACAATCAGCTGATATTAACCGTGGTGTAGATCGTGAAGATCCAATGACACAGGGAGCAGGCGACCAGGGAATGATGTTTGGTTATGCATGCAGGGAAACCGACGATTACATGCCTTTGGCTCTTGAGCTTTCGCATCGTTTGCTGATAGAATTAGCAGCTATTCGCCGCGAAGGAAGAGAAATGACCTACCTTCGTCCCGATTCAAAATCGCAGGTTACCATTCAGTATGCCGATGATGATACCATCGAAAGAGTACACACTATTGTGGTTTCTACTCAGCACGATGATTTTGGCCCGAACGATGAGTTGATGCTGGCTAAAATTAAGAAAGACGTTCGCAATATCTTGATACCTCGTGTAATTAAGCAATTGCCGAAGCGTATTCAGGTGATGTTTGATGAAAACTTTATTTTGCACGTAAATCCAACAGGAAAATTCGTAATTGGCGGACCTCATGGTGATACCGGTTTAACTGGCCGTAAGATAATTGTTGATACTTATGGAGGAAAAGGCGCTCACGGGGGTGGTGCATTCTCAGGAAAAGATCCTTCGAAAGTTGACCGTTCAGCAGCGTATGCTGCCCGTCATATTGCTAAGAATTTGGTTGCAGCAGGAGTAGCTGATGAATTGTTGGTTCAGCTTTCATACGCAATTGGTGTTGCCGAGCCTGTAGGGATTTATGTAAATACCTACGGAAAATCGAATCTAAGTATAAGTGATGGTCAAATTGCCGATAAAGTAGCCGAGCTATTTGATCTGCGTCCGGCAGCTATCGAGCAGCGATTGAAATTGCGTAATCCTATTTACGAAGAATCTGCCGCCTATGGTCATATGGGACGCACACCCCGTACGGTAGTAAAAAAATTCGAATCTCCCTATTTTGAAGGCGTAGAGCTTGAGGTAGAGTTGTTCACATGGGAGAAATTAGACTATATTGAAAAGGTGAAAGAAGCCTTCAATTTGTAGACAACGACAGGTACAATAATATACAAAGCCATTCCATTTATTTGGAGTGGCTTTTTTTACGCCAACTATTCAAGGGGTAAAATTCATTTGGGGGTTCCCCTCTGGGGCGGGCTTTCCGTTCCAACTCCTCACTCGTTCCTCCCTGTGGGGTTTCCACTTCAATCCCTAACCCAATAAAAAACCAATTATTATTAGGCTTATACAAGTAAAATAAATAAAAATGCAAAACAGATCCCTATAAAAGCAAAAGCCTGTGCTATAAAAGCAATATTTTGTAATAATAAAGAAAGTACTGTAGCTATTATTGCAAATATAAATTATTAAAAAGCAGAATAGATATTAATTTATAGCAATAAAATAATAAGAAATATTAATTTTGTGTTTATCTATAATATAAATTGAAATCAATTTAAGCATTACATTAAGAGGTCAATAGATATGAAAGCAAAAGTTAAAAGTCCAATTGCAATTAACGAACTGATACTATCCGAAATGAATCGGCAAGGCTTAAGTGCGGCCGATTTTGCACAAAAATTACAAATTAGCATGAATTCTATGTATCATATCCTAAAACGACCAAGCATGCAAATCGATAGACTTTGGGATATCTGTGAAGTTTTACAATTGAATTTCTTTAAAATTCTGGCTGATGAAATAAAAATTAATAAGCCTGCTGATACTCAAATAAACCAACTACAACAAGAAAATAAAACTCTTAAGGAGGTAATTCGACTTTTGGGTGGTAACAAGTAAATCACAAGTTGCATTCAAATATATGTGCTTGTTTGGTGTGTTTAATTCAAACTAAGATTTGGACATGCTGTGTTACCGTAAAACAATAGTACAATTAGAAACAGTAAAGCCAGATTATTAGATTCGGCTTTTTTTAGTTTGTTATTCATTTAACTATAAAATTGATAGTTTTGTAAGGAAATAAAATTTATTATATGGGCCGAAAATTATTGTGTCTTTCTTATTTCCTCTTTTTTTTCTTCTTGGTTTCTTCGCAAGAAATTCAGAATCGAATTTTGATCAAAAATGATACTGTCATCTTAAATCAAGATACGTTGGTTATTGGTATGACAGAGTTGAGTAATATTTTAACAAAGTCACAGATAGATTCCTTAGGTTCGCCTTGTATCGTGCATTGGGATGGAGATTGTGATTCAGGGACAGACTATGAGTACTGGATTGAAACAAATAGTCATGAAATTGTTTACATACAAGATTCACTGAATAAATATATATTAAAAACAATTTCAATTAAAAACACCAATAATACTTCATTGTTTTTCGAGGATGGATTGAATGCAAATAAGTTTACTAAAAAGGGAATACTAGATTTAGGATTCATAAAAGAACAGCGATATAAACAGAAAAAAAATGTGGCTGTTTATAAAAAAGTAGGGATTCATTTAACTGTTAAAGAAAACCTCGATAGTCTTTTAATTAAGTCAATTCATTTTCATCCTAAGAGTTGGGATAAACATCTAAAAATAGAAACATTAAAAGGAGAGGTCAGAAATACAGAAGGAGAATCTCTACCAGGAGTATTATTCTTAGCTTATAATCAATTTGATTCTTTAAAATATTACGATATTACGGATTTTGATGGAAAATATTATTTCGAGATCGATAGTATTAAAAAAATTGATGTCTTCAATTTTAATTATGAACCTCAAACCATAAAAGTCACAGATAATAAAGATCAAACAATCAATTTTAAGCTAAAGAAAAACACATATTATCTACCCGATTTAATTGTTGCTAAAAGCGGTGAAATTCAAATTGATTCAATTTGTTACCTAGATCAATTTCCAAAGGTTAGAGATTCTTCGAAGATTAATGTTTGGCTTGTATGTGAGTTTTCGAATTTTAATCCATTGATTTCTAATTTACCTTCTGCGATTGGAGGTCTGAGAAATTCCTATGTAACATTAGTATCATCTTTAAATAGTAAAAGGAAACTGAGAAAATGTGAAGCAGAAGTGTATTTCGTAATTGATAAATTTGGACAAACTAAGCTCATTGATATTATTTGTGATGACAAGATAAATAAAGAATATTTGGCCAGATATATGGTTGATACGTTTAAATGGACTACTGCAAGATGGCGGGGGAGGCGAATTGATTCTAATTGGAGTCTCAAAATTATTTTTGAATAACTGCTGCTATATTGTTACGACTTTTTGTTTGGGGTAGTGCTTCAACGTATCCTCAATACTCTTCTCAACAGGAATAAACTCAAAATTTAAAGCCTCTTTTATTTTCTGGTTCGAGTAGTGTTTGATATTGTGAGCCGATCGCGCATTTTCTTTCGTGAAGCCAGCTGGTGTAAAAAGAAATATTTTTTTTAGGTAAGCAATTCTCCAGGCAATTTCGGTCATTTTGGGACTCGCATATTTTGTAGGTCCGGAAATACCTAAACCTTTGGCAATGGTTTTAAAAATGAATTCGAAAGTGCAGTTTTCGCTGTTTAAAATAAAGCGTTCATTTACAACATCACTTTCCATCAGGTCAATCATACTGCGGCTTACGTCACGAACATCAACATAACCGGTAATTCCTTTGGTATAGTATTTTAAACCTTTGGCAACGGTTTTAAACAGAAGAGAACTTCCCTTATCCCATTGTCCGGGACCAATAATAATTGACGGGTTCACAATCACAGCATTCAATCCTTCTTCTATTCCTCTCCAAACCTCCAATTCCGATTTAAATTTACTGATTGAATAACCTGATCTTTTTTCTTCCGGACTCCAGGGAGTCTTCTCATTAACAGTATTGTCTTTCTCTTCCGGAGAACCCAAAGCCGCGATTGAACTTACCATGCAAAATTTTCTGATGTTGGCTTCCAGACAGGCATTTACCAAATTTCGGGTTCCCTCTACATTTATGTCCTGCATATTGTTGCGATCTTCCTTTCGGAATGAGACAAGTGCAGCACAATGGTATACGTCTTCAATACCATCGAGAGCATCCTCCAGCGAGAAAGGATCCAACATATCTCCATCAAACCATTCGATGGTATCAAACAGTTTACCGGCATTTTGCGTGTAATAAGAAAAAGTGGCCCGCACCAATTCGGTATCACTGCTTTTTCGTTTTAGCGCACGAACTTTATTGCCTTTCGAAAGTAAATCAAATAATAAATGTGAGCCAACAAGCCCCGTTCCGCCGGTAACTAAAATCATGTAATATTAATTAATAAGCATCCTTTAAATGCCTGGGATTATGAAATATAAGAATGAAGCTTACTTTGGCCAGTTTAATTTAATGGTTTGTGTCATTTGAGTATGAACACTTAACGGTACCGGGCTGGTTCCTGCTACATTTTCAATAATCTGCTTTTCCTCTGCAGTATATTTTTTATTTGGAAAGTTGAACTCAACAATTACTTCATCCACTCTTCTGGGATCGCTCGCCATAATCTTGGTGATATTTAATTCGGTTCCCACAATATCAATATTGTTATCGCGAGCCACAATTCCCATAATGGTCATAATGCAGGAACCCAGTGAGGCAGCCAGTAAATCGGTAGGCGAAAATGCTTCTCCTTTTCCCTGATTGTCAGTTGGTGCATCGGTGAAAATTTTATTGCCCGATTGCAAATGAATGCACTCAGTCCGTAAATCGCCCAGGTATTTTGATTTGATAGTTGTCATGCTGTTTATCTATTTAGTGAAGTGTGTAGTAAGCAATTTTAGTTTTGTGAATTTACGGTTTACCGTCAAAATAACAAATAGCTTGAAGCTGGTAATCAAGAAAATTAATCGTGTGTGTCATCTGTTTTTGATAAAATTAGTTTCCATTTATTTGAGAGAGAGAAAATATGGAATGAGGCTATGATTCAAAGTGGAATTATTGTTTTTGTTCTATTAATTGTTAAAATATTTGGTTTCCTAGATATAAGAAAAAATCTATAGAATAAAGTTCTGCTTAAATGAAGTAAAACATGATAAATGGATCTCTTGAACAGTAATGTTTAGGAGATCTTTTTTTTTGTTTCCGCTTTCAGATTCAAACCGAAATCAGAGCTAATAATTTCGAATTATAAGCAATCTGCAATGTCTCTTAATAAGTCAACTTTTATTGGCTGATTAAATAGAGCTTAGTCCCTTGATTCTGCAAACACTATGACCATCAATTCTTGTATTTTTTCTATATTTGTAAACTTTTTAGAAAAGATAAGATAATTTAAGTCGGAATAATACGGATAGGCATTTGACAATCAGTATCAGGTTTGCACAGATAATGATGAATACGAATGTGAATTAGTATTAGCGAATTCAAGATAAATATTACTATAAATGAGCACTAAATTCCCAGAGTACAAGAATCTTGATCTATCAAAGGTCAACAAGGATATTCTAAAAAATTGGAACGAAAATAACACATTTGAGAAGAGTTTGGAGACTCGTGAGGGAAATCCAACTTTTGTTTTTTATGAAGGACCTCCTTCTGCAAATGGTATGCCTGGTATTCACCATGTTATGGCACGTGCTCTTAAAGATATTGTTTGCAGATACAAAACTTTGAAGGGATTTCAGGTGAACCGTAAAGCAGGATGGGATACTCATGGTTTGCCGGTAGAGCTTGGTGTTGAGAAAGAATTGGGAATTACCAAGGAAGATATTGGGACAAAAATCTCAGTTGATGATTACAACGAGGCTTGTCGTACCAATGTAATGAAATATACCCGAGAATGGGAAGATTTAACAACTAAAATGGGCTATTGGGTAAATATGGAAGAGCCATACATTACCTACGATAACCGTTACATTGAAACACTTTGGTGGTTGTTGAAACAACTGTTTGAAAAAGATTTATTATACAAAGGATACACAATCCAACCCTTTTCTCCAGCGGCAGGTACCGGTTTGTCAACTCATGAGCTGAATCAGCCTGGTTGTTACAAGGATGTGAAAGATACTACAGCTGTTGGTATGTTTAAGGTGGCCCGCGATGAGAAAAGCGAATTCATTTACGAAGGAATAGATTGTGATGCTTATTTTATTGCATGGACAACAACTCCATGGACCCTTCCTTCTAATACAGCATTGGCTGTTGGACCAAAAATCGAATACGTTCGTGTTCGAACTTTTAATCCATATACAGGAATTCCTTGTGTGGTTATTCTGGCTAAAAACCTGTTCTACAATTTCTTTGATAAAAAATACGAAGGACTTGAATTGGGCGAATACGAAGTTGGCGATAAGCGTTTAACGTTTAAGACTCTTTCAGAGCACGTAGGTGCCGATTTGGAAGGTCTTCGCTACGAGCAGTTAATGCCTTTGGTAAAACCAGAAGGTGATGCATTTCGTGTTATTTTGGGTGATTTTGTTACTACCGAAGATGGTACAGGTATCGTTCATATCGCTCCAACTTTTGGTGCGGATGATGACAGGGTAGCTAAACAAGCTGGTATTTCGCCATTAATTCTTCGCGATAAAGAAGGTAAAATGCAGCCAATGGTTGATCGTACCGGTAAATTTTTCAAGATTGAAGACCTGAGTGAAGAATTTGTAAAAGAATTTGTAAATGTTGAGGCTTACGGTGAGTATGCCGGTCGTTTTGTGAAAAACGCTTACGATCCAAGCTTAACAGATGATGATGCAACTTTAGATATTGACATTGCTGTTGCCTTAAAGAAAGAAAGTCTGGTTTTTAAAGTTGAGAAACACATTCATAATTATCCGCATTGTTGGAGAACAGATAAGCCAATTCTTTACTATCCATTGGATTCTTGGTTTATCGAAACTACAAAAGTACGTGATCGAATGATTGAGCTAAACAAAACCATTAACTGGAAACCTAAATCAACTGGTGAAGGTCGTTTCGGGAAATGGCTGGAGAATCTGCAGGATTGGAATCTTTCGCGTTCACGTTATTGGGGAACACCACTTCCAATTTGGGTGAGTGAAGATCGTTCAGAGATAAAATGTATTGGTTCAGTTGCTGAATTAAAGGCTGAAATTGAAAAGTCGATTGCTGCCGGCTTTATGACTGAAAATATTCTGGCTGATTACGTTGAGGGGGATAACAGCAAAGAGAATTACGAAAAATTCGACCTGCACCGTCCATACGTTGATGGTTTGATTTTGGTGAGTGAAACAGGCCAGAAATTGTTTCGTGAGCTTGATTTGATCGATGTTTGGTTCGATTCAGGTGCGATGCCATATGCACAGCAGCACTATCCTTTCGAAAACAAAGATAATTTTGATAAATTGTTTCCAGCTCAGTTTATTGCTGAAGGTGTTGATCAAACCCGTGGATGGTTCTTTACCTTGCATGCTATTGCAACCATGGTATTCGATGGTGTTGCTTTCGAAAATATCATCTCTAATGGTTTGGTGTTGGATGCAACAGGAAACAAGATGTCTAAACGTCTTGGAAATGCAGTAGATCCATTTTCTACCATTGAAAAATATGGTTCGGATCCATTGCGTTGGTATATGATTACCAATGCTCAGCCTTGGGATAACTTGAAATTTGATTTAGGTGGTGTGGAAGAAGTTCGTCGTAAATTCTTTGGCACACTTTACAATACTTATAGTTTCTTTCAATTGTATGCGAATGTTGATGGATTTACGTATTCTGAAGCTGACGTACCAATGGAACAACGTCCTGAAATTGATCGTTGGATTCTTTCTCTTTTGAATTCCTTAATTAAAGAAGTTGAAGAGTGTTATGAAGCCTACGAGCCGACTCGAGCCGGACGTGCAATTCAGAATTTTGTAAATGAAAACCTATCAAACTGGTACGTTCGTTTGTGCCGTAAGAGATATTGGGGCGGAGAATATTCTACAGATAAAATTTCTGCTTACCAAACTCTTTACAGATGTTTAGAGACTGTTTCTGTTTTGGCATCGCCAATTGCTCCTTTCTATATGGATCAATTGTTTAAAGATCTGAATTCCGTTACAGGACGTTATACCGAAGAGTCTGTTCATTTAGTGAATTTCCCTAAATACGACACAGAAGTAATTGATTCTGCATTGGAAGAAAGAATGGATATGGCTCAGAAAATTTCTTCTATGTCATTAGGATTGCGCCGTAAGGTGAAAATTCGTGTTCGTCAGCCTTTGCAAAAGATTATTATTCCTATTCTTGATGAGACAATGGTTCCTCAGTTAGAGGCCATTAAGAATATTGTTCTTTCAGAAATCAATGTGAAGGAAATGGAATTCATTACCGATACAACAGGAGTTTTAGTGAAAAATATCAAGCCTAACTTTAAAACCTTAGGGCCAAAGCATGGTAAAATAATGAAACAAATTGCTGCTGAAATTGGTAAAATGGTTCAGGAAGATATTGTTGCTTTCGAAAAAGAAGGTAGCTATACAATTGTTGTAAACAATGAAAATATCAGCTTAACTCCTGAGGATGTTGAAATTGTTTCTGAAGATATTCCAGGATGGTTAGTAGCCAATGAAGGAAAACTTACCGTTGCAATGGATGTAAATATAACCGATGAATTACGCAAGGAAGGAATAGCACGCGAGTTTATCAATAGAATTCAGAATTTAAGAAAGGACTCTGATTTTGAAGTAACTGATAAAATAAAGCTTCAAATTATGATGCATGATTCTATTAATGATGCCGTACTTGCTCATAAAGAATACATTGGGGCTCAAACCTTAGCTGTTAGTATTGAATTGGTAGAAAAATTAGCTGATAATGAGGCTAAAGCAGTAGAGATTGAACAGGGTGTAGAGAGTTTTATTAAGATTGAAAAAGTTAGTGAATAATCGATTTTTTGTTATCTTTAAAAAAAATAGAAACAATGGCAGAAAAAAAACGATATACCGACGAGGAGTTGCAGGAATTCAAAGAATTGATCATTGCTAAACTTGAGAAAGCAAAAAAGGATTACGTGACTTTAAAAGCAGTAATCTCGAATAGTTCTGGAAATGATACTGAAGATACTTCGCCTACTTTTAAGGTATTGGAAGAGGGAGCTTCTGTATTGTCGAAAGAGGAAGCAGGACGTTTAGCTGAACGTCAGGCGAAGTTTATTTCTCATCTGGAGATAGCTTTAATCCGAATTGAAAATAAAACCTATGGTATCTGTCGGGAGACAGGTAATTTAATTGCTAAAGAAAGGCTTCGCGCTGTTCCCCATGCTACATTAAGTATCGAGGCTAAAAACAAACAGTAAGATCTGTTATTAAATATATCTTAATGATTGGAAGAATATTCTTCCAATCATTTTTGTTTATAAGTCAAGGTTTTTATTTATTTGGAATCTGAAATAGATTAGCAGTCAACAATTAAATAGTCAATATGTCTTTATTTAAAAAATCGATAGCACTTATTGTGGTACTCCTGATTTTGGATCAGGTAGTAAAAGTTTGGATCAAAACCCACATGATGCTTGGAGAAGAGTTTTCGGTATTCGGGGATTGGTTCTTAATTCATTTTATTGAAAACAATGGAATGGCCTTCGGAATGGAATTAGAAGGTCAGTGGGGAAAAATTCTTTTAAGTTTGTTTCGAATATTTGCTGTTTGTGGTATTGGTTGGTATCTGTACGATATCTCGGCTAAAAAAGCGCCTTTGGGATTAGTGGTTTCAATTGCTTTAATATTTTCAGGAGCAATGGGAAATATTATCGACAGTGCATTTTACGGATTAATTTTTAATGATAGTTATTATCAGGTTTCAACTTTTATGCCCGAAGCAGGTGGCTATGCATCTTTTTTACATGGCAAAGTAGTTGATATGCTATATTTCCCTCTTTTGGAAGGAAGATTTCCTGAATGGTTACCCATGTGGGGCGGAGAGCATTATATTTTCTTTCGTCCGGTATTTAATATTGCTGATTCATACATAACAATTGGTGTTACATTTATCCTTTTGTTTCAGCGAAAATATTTCATGAAAGAAAAATAAGAAATAATTTATATCGATATCATAAGAATAAAAGCCCGTTTAGGGCTTTTTTTATTTGTTGTTATAAATAAGAAATACTCCTCAACAAACTCTCAATTTAATTGAGGTGTCTGGAAACATGGAGGTGAAGCTTTCCTTGAACTTTCAATCCTCTCAAGACAAAACATAAAATATTATTTGTTGGTTGTTCATGATTTTCTTATATTTATTATTAAACTCATATCTGCAATATTACTTCTTCATTGAGTTGTGGTTGAGCTGTTTATGTGTTGATTATGACTACTACTAACGACTGGCAATTGTGGAATTATGAAAAAACCATTCATTCCTGTCAAATGGGAAATACTTTCTCAATGATAGTTATTGATCAAATTTTCATTTGAATGGGGTGAGAATACTTCTGTATGCAAAAGAGGTACTTGCTATTTTGCAATTGTTATATTTAATTGACTAGAAGCATGAAGAGTAAGATCCGAATTTTAATAGTTGAGGATGAATATGTTATTGATGAAGGAATTCTGTGTTGCTTAAATGATCTGGATTATGAGATTGTTAAAACGGTATATCATTCTAAATCAGCACTTAAATATCTAGTAAATGCTGAAATCGATATTGTTTTGATTGATGTAAATTTGAATGATGATCTCAATGGATTTCAATTGGCAGAAATAATTAAATGTGAATTCAGAATACCATTTATATTTCTAATTTCAACAGACAGGCAAATTTGTATTGAAAAGCTAACGGAGACAAATCCAAGTGTAATAGTATTGCAAAACCCGACATTAAATCAAATACATTTCTCATTAATACTGGCAGTTACTAACAATGAGAAGTTGAATTCCTCTTTGGGCGAAAATAAAGAAGAAAATTCAAGCTTGGATCAGCTAAATAATTGTTTGTTTTTAAAAAAGAACAATCATTTTGAAAGGGTTAATTTTGAGGAGATATTTTGGTTAAGAGCTGAGAATAACTATACGGTAATTCATACAACAAAGGGAGACTATCTATACTCAACTGTTCTCAAGAAATTTACAGCTAAATTGCCAGGAAATCAGTTTGTAAGAATACATAGATCTTACATAGTTAATGTCACTAAAATTGATGGTTTTGAAGGGAAAATGGTCATGATTGATGGTCAGCCCATTACTGTTGCAAAAACTTATTATAACAATGTGTTTGATTTGCTGCATACCGTATAATTATCAGTTCCAAACCAACAAAACAGATGGTGCAGCAGAAGTAAGGGAGTTGGTAATATCAGTGATTAATAATTATGAACCATTAATTAGAATTAGGGAAGCCTTATCTGGATTTGGTGGTTTATAATTTAAAAGAAATGTGGCTGGTCCTTGATAATAAGTTTACCGGCCTTGCTATTGACAAATGCTTTCGTTTTATCCGGGCCTGTTTTTTGTCTTATTTTAAGTCACATTTATCTTTGATTTTTTCAATTATCTTTGCAGTATTAAGAGCAAAATTCCTGATACAGCTCTACTATTTAGGAAAAATCAAGAAAGCAGAATGATAAAAACAGAAAAAATATTCAACTGTACAAATGACTTGGAATTTGAAAAACTTGCACTACAGGTTTTTCAATATCAGGCAACGAATAATATTGTTTACAAAGAATATCTGGAGCATTTAAAATTTGATATTTCAACAGTTAAAACCCTTATTCAAATTCCCTTTCTTCCTATTGATTTCTTTAAATCGCATAAAGTAGTTTCGATTAATAAAGAAGCACAGGCCATTTTTACCAGCAGTGGAACAACTGGAAATTTAACCAGTCGGCACTACGTGCCCGACCTGAAAATTTATGAAGCCAGCTTTACCAAAGGATTTGAGCAATACTACGGACCGGTAAGTGATTACTGTATTCTGGCTCTCTTGCCGTCTTATTTGGAACGGGAAGGCTCTTCTCTTATTTACATGATGGAGAAGCTGGTAGAGGACAGTAAGCATGAACAGAGTGGATTCTATCTGCACAATCATGAAGAATTGATTGCGGCGATTGCTGATCTTAAAAAACAGAATCAAAAAATATTACTGCTTGGTGTAAGTTTTGCCTTACTTGATTTAGCTGAGCAGTATCAACTTGATTTGGATGGTGTAATAGTGATGGAAACAGGAGGAATGAAAGGGCGCAGAAAGGAAATTACCCGTGAGGAGTTGCATGCTTTTCTGACCCAACGATTGGGTGTCGAAAAAATTCATTCGGAATATGGAATGACAGAACTTTTATCGCAGGCTTATTCGAAAGGGGACAGTTTGTTTTTTACGCCAGGCTGGATGAAGATATTGATTCGGGATATTTACGATCCTTTTTCTTACGAACAGCAAGGCCGAAGCGGAGGAGTGAATGTAATCGATTTGGCTAACATACACTCTTGTTCTTTTATAGAAACACAGGATTTGGGGCGTATTCATGGAGATGGAAGCTTCGAAATTCTGGGTCGTTTTGACCATTCCGATATCAGAGGCTGTAATTTGCTGGTAAATGAATAAAATAAAAGAAAACACCAAATAGAGTTTAATGAATGTAAACCAACTCTATTTGATGTTTAAAATTCCCCTACCAAAAGGAATTTAAGATTAAATTTTTACAGCTTATTTATTTAAAGCTAACTGCCAATTCCAAGCTGAAAGCAAGGTTTCGTCAAGGCTTTTTTCAGATTTCCATCCTAATTCTTTATTTGAAAAAGTAGTGTCTGCATAAATTTGTTCAATATCACCGGCGCGTCGTCCCACAATTTTATGAGGTACTTTTTCTCCTGTAGCCCGTTCGAACGATTCAATAAGTTCCAATACCGAAACACCTTTTCCTGTTCCAATATTAAAAAACTCATAATTCGATTTTTGCTTTTCTTCAATCAAACGATTAATTGCAACAACATGAGCTTTAGCTAAATCAACAACATTAATATAATCGCGGATACAAGAACCATCGGGCGTATTGTAATCATTTCCAAATACACTTAACTCAGCACGCATTCCTGCAACTGTTTGTGTTAAAAACGGAATTAAATTACCGGGAACACCCAAAGGCAATTCTCCAATTTTTGTTGATGGATGAGCTCCGATCGGATTGAAATAACGCAAGGCAATTCCTTTTAATTCAGGATTTGCTTTCGTAGTATCTCTGATGATATCTTCACAAATCGTTTTTGTATTTCCGTAAGGAGATTCAGCTTCTTTACGCGGTGTTGCTTCTGTTACAGGCAATTTATCAGGCTGTCCGTAAACTGTGCACGATGAAGAAAAAACCAAATTTGGAACATTAAATTCCTTCATTGCTTCCAGAATATTCATCAAAGAATTCAAATTGTTTCTGTAGTACAACAATGGTTTCACAACCGATTCCCCTACCGCCTTCGAGGCTGCAAAATGAATAATTGCATTTATTCCTGTATGTTTCGTGAAGAATTCTGTACATTCTTTTGCACAACTTAAATCTACCTTTTCGAACAATGGACGAATACCGGTAATCGCTTCAATACCATCTAAAACTTCAATTTTAGAATTTGATAAATTATCTGCAATCACTACTTCGCAACCACTATTTTGAAGTTCGACTACAGTATGGGAACCGATATATCCGGTTCCCCCTGTTACTAATACTTTATTCGTCATAATCTAAATTCTAAAAGAATTATTTTCTTTCGCCTATATTAGTATACATTCAATTTTTGTTAAAAATATCGGATGTACAACTTAATTTTACTACCAAAACATTGCATATAAAACAACAAGAACAATGCAGATCGCATAAGATACTATATTGAAAACCTTACCTGTTACAAATGTTTTTCTACTAATTTCAATCCCTTTTTCATCATCGGCACCTTTGTTTTGGAAATAACTAACCAAAATAATTACCGCTGCTGATAACAATGCAGTATATCCCATTTGATCCAGGAAAGGTACATTTGGGAAAAGTCCCTCAATAGAGCTTCCAGCCAACCAGCCTTTGGGACCAACTTTAAAGAACATCGCAATCGGGATTGATGACAAAACACCAACAATAGCACCTTTATTCGTTGCTTTTTTCCAGAACAATCCTAACAAGAATACAGCTAAAATACCTGGACTAACGACACCGGTATATTCCTGAATAAACTGAAATGCCTGATCTATGCCTCCCAATAATGGAGCAACAATTCCAGCTATTATTAAAGCACCTGCAGCAGAAAGACGACCAACATTTACAGTTTCCTTATCGGTAGCATTCGGATTAATATATGGTTTGTAAATATCCATTGTAAAAATAGTTGAAGTAGAATTCAACATAGATGCCAAGGAAGACACAATAGCCGCTGCCAAAGCAGCAAAGGCTACCCCTTTCAATCCTGATGGAAGAAATTGCAATAACCATGGATATGCTTTATCCGCAGCATCCATTGTTGGAATGTTGTCCATTGATCCCACACCCAAGCGAGCCATAATTTCCGGATCGTTAACCATTACAAAAGCAGCAATACCTGGAATTACAACAATTAAAGGAATGATCAATTTCAGAACACCTGCAAATACAATTCCTTTTTGAGCTTCGCCCAAAGATTTTGCAGCTAATGTTCTTTGAATAATGTATTGATTAAATCCCCAATAATATAAATTTGCAACCCATAAACCCCCAACAATTACTCCAATTCCAGGAAGATTTACATACTGACTGTTTGCCTTATCCAAAATCATTTGAAAACTATCCGGAGCAACTTCATAAATGTGTTTAAATCCTGCAATGACACCTTCACCACCGGATACATTATTTAAGGCCAAATAGGTTGTAATCAGACCTCCCATAATTAAAAATACAACCTGAATAACATCAGTCCATGCCACAGCAGAAAGTCCACCGTAAAGAGAATAACTGGCAGCAAACAAAGCCAAACCAAGAATTCCATACATCATAGGAATTCCCATAATTGTTTCCATAGCCAATGCTCCCAAATAAAGAACAGAAGTTAGGTTTACAAATACGTACAATGCAATCCAAAATACTGCTAGAATGGTTTTCAGATTGGTCGAAAATCGTTTCTCCACAAACTCAGGAATGGTATACAATCCCTTTTCGATAAAAATTGGCAAAAAGTATTTACCTACAATTATTAAAGTTAAAGCAGCCATCCACTCGTAGGAAGCAATTGCCAAACCAATTGCAAAACCGGAACCAGACATTCCGATAAACTGCTCTGCAGAAATATTTGCAGCAATTAAGGAAGCTCCAATTGCCCACCATGGCAAGGATTTACTAGCCAAAAAGTAATCATCGGCATTTTTCTGATGTCCCTCTTTATCGTGGGATACCCATAAGCCTACTCCAACAATTACCAATCCATATAAAATAAAGATGATATAATCCAGAGTTGAAAACGTATTTTCCATATTTAAGGATGTTTATTAGTTTTTGATTTATAATGTACTTTAGAAAGTTCCCGTAATCGCAATGCTGCACCTTCGGCTGTGATATCTCTTTGCGGCGTGCCCAACATTTCGTATCCAACCATAAATTTTTTAACGCTAGCCGAGCGTAATAATGGTGGATAGAAATGCATGTGCAAGTGCCACTCCGGATGCTCTTCACCATCGGTTGGTGCTTGATGCAATCCTGCTGAGTACGCAAAAGAAACCTCAAATAAGTTATCGTACATTATTGTCAGTTTCTTGTATATATCTGCTAAATCAGTTTTTTCCTCATCGGTTAATTCCAATAAGTTCGAAACTGGTCTTTTACTAATAATCATGGTTTCGAAAGGCCATACTGCCCAAAACGGAACCAGAGCAACAAATGAATTGTTTTCAACTAAAATACGTTCTTTCTTCTCCAATTCACTATTCAAATAATCGAACAGCATGGTTCTTCCGTGCTTATCGAAATATTCTTTCTGAGTTTCTGATTCTTTCGATGTTTCTAAAGGAACCAATGCCGAAGCCCATATTTGACCATGCGGATGCGGATTCGAACACCCCATAATAGCACCTTTATTTTCAAATATCTGAACATAGCCAATGTCCTCTCTGGATCCGAGTTCGTCGTATTCTTTACACCAAAGATCAACCACTTTACGGATATTATCCACTTCCATTTCCGGAACTGTTAAACTATGATCAGGACTAAAACAAAGCACTTTACATACTCCTGATTCGCTCTCTGCTTTAAAAAGTTCACCATCTTCAAATTTCCCTTTCGGAGTATCCTGCAGTAAAGCACTAAAATCGTTCTGAAAAGAGTAAACATCCTTGTAATCAGGATTATTCTCACCCCCAACACGCTCGTTACGCGGACATAGGTAACAATTTGGATCGTGAGGCGGACGAACATCTTCCACTACTTTTTCAACCTGTCCCTGCCAAGGTCGTTTCGATCTGTGAGGCGAAACCAATATCCATTCTCCGGTTAAAGGATTGTACCTTCTGTGAGGATTCTCTATATAATCAAACTTATCCATCATTATCAATTATTGATTATGAGTTATGAACTAAATAGAAAGCTTTTACTCATCTGTTAAAAACAACTCTCTTTAGTTCATAATTCAACACTCATTATTCTACACGTTTGCCTCCATCGCCAATTTCAGCAACATAAAACTCTCCTTTAATTCCGGTTTTTTCGAAATATTCGGCACCCACTTTTTCAATAAATTCATCAACAAATTCATCTTTTACCAAACTTACTGTTGAACCACCAAAACCACCACCGGTCATCCGTGAACCTATAGTTCCTTCAATCTTTCGGGCTGCAGTAACCATTGCATCCAATTCATTTCCTGTCACCTCATAATCATCGCGAAGCGAATTGTGCGACTGGTTCATTAATTCCCCAAAAGCCAACAAGTTACCCAATTTTAATTCTTCCACTGCCTTTTTAGTACGCTCAATTTCAGTAACCACGTGGCGGGCTCTTTTTCGTACAATATCGTTTTCGATCCTTGCTGATAAAGAGTTGAATTCTGCCGGACTTAATTCACCCAAGTTGGCAATTAACTTTGAGGGGGTAATTGCATCAACAGCAGCCCGGCATTCATCAACCCGTTCATTGTATTTTCCCGCATCCAAACTATGCGGACTGTTTGTATTTCCGATAATAATTTTAACTCCAGATAGTTTTACAGGCACCAATTCGTACTCAAGACTATCGCAGTTCAAATAAATTGCATGATCCTTTTTTCCCATTCCGGAAGCAAATTGATCCATAATTCCGCACATCACACCTGCAAATTCATGCTCTGCTTTCTGACTGTACTTTACGATGGTCAATCGATCCTGACCAAACTGAAATTCCTCATTAATTGCAACACCTGTTACTACCTCTAATGAAGCAGAGGATGACAATCCTGCACCATTGGGTACATTTCCCCAAATTAAAATGTCAGCACCTGTATCCGGCTTTTGTCCGTTCTTCACAAACTGAGCAATTACGCCAATTGCATAATTTACCCATGTTCCTTTAGGTAAAGGATTGCATAAAGAATCCAAATCAATTTCCTGTACAATCTCCTGATTCAAAGAGCGAAAACGGAAAGACTTTCGTTCAGTTTTACGAATCAAACAATAGGTTCCAAATGATAATGCACATGGGAAAACAAACCCCCCATTATAATCAGTATGTTCTCCAATTAAATTCACCCTGCCCGGCGAGAAATATACATTACAATCACCGGCTCCATAAAAATTTTCAAACTCTTTTTTCAAATTATCAACACGCATAACTTTTTCTTACTGGTTGGTACTGGTCGGTAAATATAGATGTTTTTAATTAATTCCCAAAAAACTTTTTACTATTTGAAATTCTTCTGTTTTAACCTCCCTACAAAGATCCTCTTCGAATCAAACGGGATTTATTCTCTATTAAGTCTTTTTTCGATCCCAACACCATTTCTGCCAATATTTCCCCCATCTCTTTAAAATCAGTACTTATTGTTGTTATACCATCGGCAACAACTTCTTTTAGCGGTGTGTCATTGTAAGAAATAATCCCAAGCTCTTCTCCTATTTTAAATTGCTTCCTATTTGCCTCTTTTACCAAATAGACCAGGTCATTGTCATTGGAAACTATGTACGCCTCAGATTTATTAATTGCATGTCCCTGAATACTTTCAATCACTTTAAATTCCCATTGGCTTGCAAACTCTTTTGCGAATTTCTTAAATCCCTTCATCTGTCCGACCGGTTCTTTTCCCCCAGGGAAAACCCAAAACAACTTCCTGTATTTCTTTAACAGATCAGATCCCGAGGAAAGTGCAGAGAATACGTCTTTTTCGAAATTCTGATAGACTGCAGGATAATGCTTCTTTAAATTTGCATTGGTTTGATCCAAAATGTACACTTTATCCTGAGGCAACTGTTTTAGCACCGAATAGGCATCTGTAAATTTTGCCGGCATAATAACATAGGACGTATATTTCCCATTGTTATTCTCAATCAACTCTTTAAATACTCTTTCGTTAAAATGATGAAAGTAAATATCAACAGTAGCCAGCCCCTTTAAACTCTTCAGAAAGGAATTGTACAAAATTTCTTTAAATGTATTAAACTCCTCGAAAAGCAAGAAAATCTTGTGCTTTAGCTGAGTAATATTGCTCTCCAAATAGTAACCTTTTCCCGGTACAGATGAAATAACTCCCCGCGCCTTTAGCTCGTTAAAGGCAACCAGTACAGTATCCCGGGATAAATTAAACTCCTTGCATATCGCATTGATTGAAGGCAACTGATCGCCAATAGCAACATCCCCATTTTCAATAGATTGATACAAAGAATTTATCAACTGTTTGTATTTTGGAACTCCTGATTCATTAGAGACCGAAAAGATATTTGAAGGCATATTGCATTGATATTTAGATCGTAATTGAAAAAACAAATATAATCATTTTTTCAACTGTTGGGTACTGGTTGGTGAGCTTGTCGATTTATTCAATAAAATTATAGCCCAAAAAAAAGACAGCCACAAGGACTGTCTTTTTAACTACATACTAAACTGTTTATAAAAGTTCTTATTTATAAATCATAAAAGCTTATTTCCTAAGAACAAACCAAACATCTGGATTTGCAACACTGGTTAATTTAACAACAGAAGGATTATTTGCATCATCCAATTCTACTTTATATGGTGCATTATCTACAACAACGTTTACTATTGGTTGAAAATGCCCGTAATATTGCCAATATTGACCAGAGCTTAGTTTGGTTATACTTAAATAATCATCGTGCCCTACGACACCTCCAAAGCCTAAATTATAATGAGAGCGATACATTTTATTTGCTGGTGTAACAGAATACATCGAAATACCAATATCGCCATAAGCAGCGTAGCAAAGCCCCATAAATATATTCGGGTACAATGATTCTCCCCAAGCCTTCGCATCCGCATCGTTTGCCAGATCCCAAACTTCTTTAATAGCAGCAGATCGATCGGTTTCAACACTGGTATCAAAAGACCATCTTGCCAAGGTTAAATCAACAGGGGCAAAGGCAATATCGATGGTCATTTTGCCATCAGTAGATACAAGTTGTTTCGCTTCAGTATTAAGTGTGAAATCCTGAGCTGTTATCCCTAAAATATCAACTTCTTCATACAAGCGAATTCCCTTATCTGTATAAATAAAAGCTACAGTTTCTGAAATAACCTCATCATTTTCTGAATAGTTCAATATTAACTGACGACCACCCAAAATAATATTCACCTCAGTTCCATCAATTAAAGTACCTAATGATGCACCGGATAAGAAATCAGATACAACCTGAGTTTTCTTAAAATACTCATCAAACGTTTCGGTCATTCTAACCATGCGCATTATATTCCCAGTCTTAATACCTTTTACAGTCATCACATCCCTTTCGTTCGACATGATTAAAAACTCGTAATCACCCCCTTTTGCAAGATACTCCTGGGCAGAAGGATTTGCAAAATAATGCATAAGTGGGTTATAAGTATTAAAAGTTAACACTGGCCCACCATAAGAAATCACATCGTAAAAAGATATTTCTGGTTTGGTTACATCCGACATTAATTCAGACCAAACGGTAACACTATCATGCTGATTAAATTTCACCACATAATTATATCCGCCATATTTTTGAGTCTCCTCTGGAAAATATTGAAATAACCATCCTTGATCAGCAGATTTTAAGGCTTCGTTATACTCAGTAATAGCAGTTGTTTTTCGCTGTGCTGCAGATTCATCAAAAAGTAAATCGGTATTATTGTCACATGAAACAACACCCATACTTAATAACAAACCAAACAGTACTATATAAATATTTTTTTTCATAGTTCTTATTCTATAGTTATATTATCAAGATCTTGTTCACCCAACTTCTCAGCCCGAGTTTGGATTGCATTGCGCAAAGCATCAATATCAATGCTCCAAACCTCTTTCAAATAAGATTTTATAATCGCCATCTTCTGCGCTAAGATTGCTTTACCTGTATCACCTGCGGATTCAATTTTTGCATCCCAAGACTCTGGTGTATTGGTTATATAATGAGCGATCAACTCCACAAAATCTTCGTTTGCTTCCTTGCTGGAATAATCACTAATGAAACCTCTGGCTAAAGAAGATTGTCCATCCCAGGCATCATTCCATGAATCTCCAACATAATCTGTTACTGATATTTTATCAAAATCAGTTGTGTAATCTTTGGTTTGATGTAAAATATGAGAAAACTCGTGAAAAATAGTTCGAAAATAATGTGAATACAGAGTCTGAACATCTGTAACATCTAAATCATTAATTAAGTACAGTGTGATTTTCAATCCTCCTTCAGCGGTACCTAGTGTATAAGTTCCATTGTTATGCCAACCAGCAGAACCAACCATCATAAACATTTTAGGAAAATATTTCTTTAAGAATCCTTCAGGTGCAACTTCTTCATAAGCATCTAGACACAAATACTTAATCAAGTTTGCCATTTTAATAGAATTCTCATAAGATGCAGGCACTAAGGCATAATTCATATCCGATTCTATATCCTGCAATTTATATTGAAAACTGATATTATAAGTATCAACAAACGTTTTTTCTAAATATCTGTCAAAATCATTTTTTTCAGCAGCTTCAACGCTAATCACACTTTCATCTGGATTTGGTTCATCATCTTCGGAACAAGCACTCAAAACGAATACCATAACCATAACGAACAACCAATATTTTATTTTGTTCATAATATTTATTTTAAGAATTATTATTTATCGTGGATTTGAAACCAAACCTGCATCAATCACATCTTGAGGCAACTGAATAGCTCTACGTAAATCATTCACTTTCAACACATCCAAAACAATGGCTGTAGTACCATCAGACTGAATTTGCTGACGATTTATTTCAATACCATAACGTTTAATATCGAACCAACGCAAACCTTCATGTAAGGTTAAAATTCTACGACACTGAAGTACATAGTGAATTAAATTCTCTTGTACACCAGCAGCTAACGTAAACTTGGGATTTAACACTTTTTTTTGCGTGGGAACATCAGCTGTTGAATAAGGCAAATTTGAATAAAACGTATTCACAGCTTCCAATGTTGTCTCCTTATCTACAAAGAAATTCTTACTCCATGTATTTAGGTCAGTCATAGCCAAATCATTTTCTCCCAGCATTACTTCAGCTTCTGCCCGAACCAATAAAGTTTCATCCGTTGTAAACGGTACTACAACAGTTCTTCGATAACCTATTCCAGCTACAGGATCAGTATATTCAAACAGATAAGGGATTTTCATGAACAGAGTTTTATCCAAATTGTTACCTGAGTATACAAAAGGCCTCAAATGATAGGTGGAACTAGCCACCCCACCCCAAGGAGCAGGAGCAAATAAGGTTTCCTCATCTGCAATTTTTCTTGAGTGATTAAAACGAGATCCTGTATAATATGCTCCAAAATACAATCCCAAATTGGATCCATCGGTTTGAACTAACAGATTAGCCGAATTATTAATATATGCATTTGTAACAGGACCTGGTGAGCGTGGCAGGGCGCCTAAGTCATCCCAACTTCTTAATTGGGTAGAAGGATTTGTCGTTAATACAATACTTGCATAATCTTTTGCTTTTTGCCATTGTTCGTAATACAAATTAAAACGAGCAGCAAAAGCATAAGCAGCCTTTTTTGTAAAATGATATGCGGGAACTTCATACATATCATCACTAATTAAAGGCAATGCAGCTTCAATATCAGCATTTATTTTTTCATAGACTTCTTTTACCGTACCCCTCTCATACTTTGGATTAAGGGTTGTTTCTGATTTTTCCATATAAGGAATTCCCAAATCAGTAGCGCTCGACTGTGAATTGTAATGTTTACAAAACACATTAACCAAAACAAAATGAGCGTAAGCTCTTGTTATTAAGGCTTCACCTTTTTCTGGCAACAAATTCTCACTACCAAGTTTTTCAATAGCCGCCAAGGCTTCATTCGAATTGGCTATTGCGCCATACGAAGCTTCCCATGCACTTTTAGGATCATCGTTATCTGTTTCTGTTACAGATTCCCAATTAGCCAATTGCTCATAAAAACGAGTCGTATTTGGATTAGAACTTCCCATGTCAATAATATTATCCGAAGATAATTCTGTAACTAATGTAGGACTCCCTTCCGAATAGGCTGAAACCAACAATTTTCTAATTTTGATCTGGCTATCTACCTCTGCTCTGTTGTCTGGGGTTTCGTCAAGATAACTATCACACGAAATGGCAAACAAAGAAAGCAGGGCAATATATAATATATTTATTTTCTTCATGTTAATAACTTTTTTGCTTTTATAAACCTAAATTTAAAGTAAAAGTAAACTGCTTTGGTATTGGTGTTGCCACCCCTCCTGAATTAAAGAATTCTGGATCCTGCCCATTCAATTTATCATCAGAATACAATAAAAACAAATTGGTTGCCTGTATTTTAACAGATAAAGTATTCACTCCCATCTTGGTAGCTAGAGTTTTTGGAAATGCATATCCAATTGATATCTCTTTCATTCTTACAAAATCACCTTTAGCAATTCGAGCCGAAGAATAGTTGTAAGCATTATATGCTATAGCCAGATCAGATCTACCAATATTATCTTCTTGTCTACTTGTAGCCAGAGCAGGAATATCTGTATATTTTTCATCACCCGGTTTTACCCAACGATTTTTAAATTCACGAGGAAGAGCAACAAGATCTGAATACGAATTACTAAAGACAGGATCTAAACGAACCACATTTCCAAATGAATAGGTCATGAAAACATTTAAAGAAATACCTTTATAAGTAAATATATTACTTAAACTACCAATATCCGTAGGGTCTGCAGAACCAGAGTACTCTAAGAAATCAAGATTCTCTCTTTCCTGAAAATAGACATCGCTAACAGTAATATCTCCATTTTGATCTAAGAATGTTGGTAATCCCTGATCATTAAGACCTTTAAATGGAATTGAAAAAATAGAGCGAACCGCATAACCTTCACGGGCAAATCCATTTCCTTTAACCATATCAATAACCTTCGATTGAGTTGTCAAATCTGTAATCTTATTTATGGCTTTTGAGTAAACAAAGTTAGTTATCCATGAAAAATCTTTAGTATTTATGTTCTTTGAAGAAATAGAAAACTCAAAACCATGCGAATTCATAGTAGCAACATTACCAAATTTTTCAACTTCACCTCCAAGACCTTGAGTATTTACAATACCAATCAAATCATAGTTATTTCTGGTATACCAATCTACTGTCGTGTTAATACGGTTATTCAGAAACCCAATCTCTGCACCAATGTTAAATTCATGCTTTTTCTCGTAAGTTAGTTCACTATTTTCCAAAGATTTAATATATAATGCACTTTCTTTAACTCCAGCAGTTGGTCTCCAAGGGGTCTTGCTTCTGATATCGATTAAAGAATTTGTTACATTAGTAGGTCCTCTGTCAGCAGTTAAACTATATGATGCCTTCAATGTAAAATTCGAAAGAACAGGTTTTAATTGCTCAAAAAATACCTCCTCATGAGCATTCCATGCTCCAGATATATTCCATGTTGGTAACCAACGGGCACTATTTGATTTTCCTAATTTGTTGGATCCTTCGTAACGCAGGGTACCATTAAGTGTATATTTTCCTTTGTACGAATAAGTAGCATTCCCAAAGAAAGCCAAATTACGGTATCTTGTATTTTCCATACCATAGTACAGGTTGTTGTTTTCAATTCCTTTTTTAAACAACAGATAGTCATAAAAAGGAATCTCACCCATAGAGTATTGCATTCCCCAACCTGTATTATTTGTTCTTTTACGGTCAGCAGAATTGATCTCCATTCCTCCATACAGATTCAAGATATGAACATCATTGTATACATCTTTGTAAGAAGCAGTAGTCCTAAAGTCATAACCAATCATATTATAATCGGTACGTTTATAAATACCTCCTTGTGGTAAAATGCTTACTGGCAACGCATACGGATCATCAGGATCTGTATATAGGAAAGAGTTTTTATCCCGAATGGTTGAATTTGGCATAGCCCTATACGCTTCTGCTTGATTCGAAAACTCAGTAATATTGTGTTCTTGTGAAGTTGACGAATACTTGATAGCACCTAATGCACTCAAAGCAACTTTAGACGTTACCTTCCAATTCAACTCAGTTTGAAATTTTACATCAGCGACGTTCAAATCTACATAGTTCTCATTTAATTCCTTTTTGATGCTAAATGGTGCATAGTTGCGAGTGTAAAAAGCATCTGGATCAAGGGTTCGAGATGAGTTTAAGGCAAAAGAATATGGATTAATATCAAAATCCCTTTTTACTTTTCCTGTAACTTCATCTGTTTCCTGCCCCAAAGTACCCGGTGCTTTTTGCTTACGATAGGACGCACTACTGATTGTATTAATTGACAAATTATCCAAAATTTTATAATTCGACTTAAAATTAGCAGTATAACGGTTTACTTTACTCGATTGAGTCCATCCTGGATCAACCAATGCGCTAATGGAAGCATAATAAGTCGATTTTTCAGTCCCTGATGACATACTCACCGAATGACTTTGCATAATATTGGTATTGAACAACTCCTTAAACCAATCTGTATTTCTATATTCTGCCTTACGAAGAAAGGCTGCTTTTGCCTCATTAGTATTGGCCAATAAAAAATTTCCAGAAGCATCAGTTTGATTAAGCATTTGATACATTCTTCCGTAAACCCCACTCTCATTAGCATTGGCTACATCAGCATAATTCAACCAACCACCTTCGCGCATTTCCTCATAAACGGACATTTGCTCTTGCGAATTCATGATATTAAAATCATTATACGATGGTGTTAATCGATAAGTATATTCTCCTGTATAATTTATTCTACTAACTCCAGCTTTACCTTTCTTAGTGGTAATTACAATTACCCCAGCCATAGCTCTGGCACCATAAATTGAAGTTGCTGAACCATCTTTCAACACTTCAAAACTTTCAATATCATTTGCATTTAATCCTGCAACAGCTGAACTAATCAATGTATTTACATCTCCCGAAGAAAGAGCGTCGGAACTCAGTTCAACAACATCTTCCAGAATAACACCATCAACTACCCATAAAGGTTTTGAACTACCATAAATAGAGGTAGCACCACGTACGCGAATTTTCGGTGCTGCACCAAATGTACCCGATACATTTTGTACAGATACGCCTGCCGCTCTACCTTCCAATCCTCTACTTACATCAGCTAAACCAGCCAATTTTATCTCGTCACCCTTTAATTTCTCACTTGCTCCTGTGAACAAACGCTTATCAAATACGGCCATACCAGTCACAACAACCTCATCAATTTGTTCTGAACCGGCAGTAAGCACAACATCTATTACTTTTTGATTCGTAACTGTGATTTCCTGAGTGTCCATACCAATAAATGAGAAAACCAAAATGGCCTCTGATACATCCGGCAATTGAATGTTGTATTTTCCATCAATATTTGTGGTAGTCCCAATACTGGTACCTTTAATAAAAACAGAAACACCTGGTAACCCGACACCTGTATTATCAGTTACAACACCGCCAACCTTTTTTTCCTCCACAACAGGTTTTGCTTCCTTTGCAGGAGTTACAGGTTTAGCTACTGGTTTAATGATAATGACCTCGTCTCTAATTTCGTACGTAAGTCCGGTATCTTTTAAACAATCCGTTAATATGGTTTGAACGCTTTTGGGCGAAGCGCTTATAGTAACGTTATTCACATCTTTAATGTCATCAACATTGTAAAGAAATGTGTAATTGGTTTTCTCCTTAACTTTTGCGAAAACCTCAATTAAAGAACCTCCTGTCATTTCCAACTCCAGAATTTCTCCCTGAAGATTTGCTAATGTCTGAAAATTAAAGACATTAACTACCAGAAACAAAAGCAAGAGTCTTTTTGCAAGAAATGGTTTTCTTTTCTGCATAAAAGACTTTTCCCGATTTTTTTTCATAATTTTGAATGTGATTTGGTTAGTACTACATTTCTCCTCAAAAAGAAATGTTTATTGACTTTGCCGGGGTTTGTGGCTGCAAACTCCGGCTTTTTTTATTTGCAATTTTCTTCGATCATAACACTACGATCTTTTATTGTAAATTTTACTTTTTTGGTTACTTCTATCATATCAAGAATGCTGTTAATATTATCGTAGCGGGCGACATCTCCTGTGTATTTTAATTGTTTTATGGAATTGGTCAAGAAAAATACATCAACATCATACCATCTTGACAGTCTAATCATTATATCCTCCAGACTCCGGTTTTCGAAAACAAAACGACCATCTTTCCAAGCCGTATATAATCTTGTGTCAACAATTTTTTTCGAAGTTTTACCATTCAACTTATTAAAGCACAATTGATCATTTGGGGATAACTCCTGACTAACACCACGAAGATCATCCTTAACCTCAACCTTGCCTTCTACCAAAGTGGTGAAAATTTCATCCTGATCGTTATATGCATTTACATTAAAGGACGTTCCTAAAACTTTAATCTCAGCAGTCGTTACATCAACGATAAATGGATGTTCCTTATCTTTTGCCACCTGAAAAAAGGCTTCCCCTTCCAATTGTACTTTTCGTACTCCCGTGCCAAATTGAGAAGGATATCTCAATTTAGAATTTGAATTCAACCAGATCTTGGTTCCATCAGCAAGAGTTAGCTTGTATTCACCACCTTTGGGAATAATAATGGTATTGTACGTCTGTTCCTCACTTACCTTTTCTGCAACTTTACTATATACCAACTCTTTAGAATTATTAGATATCTGCATACCTTTTTCTTCCAGATTAACTTTCTCGCTCAACTGATATTTTTCACCACCACTTAATACCAGCATGGCTTGATTTTTACCGGGCAAAATCGCGACGGGTTCATTGTGAACAGAGTTGTTGCTGATAGTAAGCAAAAAGCCTCCAACGCTTATTGCAGCAATCAGCATTGCGGCAATCTTCATTACCTGTTGCTTTAATTGAATTTGCTTGTCTTTTATTACTTTAGTTTGAATTTGCCTCCAAACATCTTCTTTATTTGCACTTTCAAGTTTTACTTCTTTCGTGAAGTACAGTTTCTCCGGGTTTTGAGCAAGTTTATGAAAAAGCACAAGATTTTCCTCTCTCGCGTATTTCCATTTCTCCAAAAACTGCTCTTCTTCTGCGTTCAGCTTCCCCTCAAGCCTCTTTACAATTAAATCTGCAATTTTAAAACCAGATGGTAAATTAGTCATATTACAATTTTCTGTGTGCGATTAACATTTATTATAACAGGTGACATGAAAAAAAGGGTGACAAAAGTTTTAACTTTTACCACCCTTTTTAATATTTCGCTTCTACTCAATTCTAAATGAAGTATAGAATCGAGAACAAATTCTTTAAATTCTCTTTTAAAAATTTACTTGCTCTTTGCTTTTGCGTCTTAACAGTATTGATAGATATATCCAAATCTTCAGCTATTTCAGCATTTTTTAATCCCTTTAGGCTTAATAAGTAAATTAATCTGGCTGATTCAGGCAATTTATGAACTGTTTCCTTAATAATTCGACTCACTTCTTCTTCAATCACATTATGAAGAAAGTAATCCTCATCACAGATATTTTTATCGGATTGCCCCTCGTAAGATTTACGGACTTTTTGATGTTCAATTTGATTTAAGCATGAATTACGAACTGTTTTGTACAAAAATGCACGCATCGCCGCTTCATGATAAAAGGATGATCGCTTTTCCCAAATTTTAATAAAACTTTCCTGAATTATATCTTCAACAACATCTTGTGCCGGAATATATTTATGACCAAACAGAAATAATGCATCAAAATACTTGTTGTACAAGATTTTAAATGATTCCTGATTACCATTCCTAAATAATTTCAGGAAAGTTTGATCAAAGGTTTTCATAGTTTATGGTGGTTAATAATATTAAAACAGGGCTAACAATATTATAAATTATTTTCAGAATAATGCATATTATGAACTAATTATTTTATGGAAACGTTCCAAAATTCACTTTTTATCGAAGAAAATAAAATTCAAATTTTTAAATTGCAGATACAAAAAAAGGACGTCCAACGAACATCCTTTCACTTATTTACCAATCCTGATTATAAACCCAGTTTCTTTTTCAATTCTTTTGGTACTGCATCTTTGTGAATCATTATCGCAACAGTTTTAAGTTTCACATAAGCTTCACTCATGTTTAAGTAGCCACCAAACTGATTGCTGTTTTCGGCCCAAGAGTTTTTTGTTTTGTAATATATTGTTCCATGCTGATCCTTTACGATTCCAGTTAAATGCATCAAATGATCATCAGTCGTTTCAAAATTATCAAAAGTGGACTGACGAAGCTCTTGACTCACTTCAGGCTCAATATCTTTTTTCGTATTTCCTTTTTCATCTTTTGCAAGATCTTTTTCCCACTTTGCAATTTCAGAATCAGTCATGTCTACAGTTTTTTCTGATGGTAAAACAGCATAACCATTTCGATGAGAAAATCCTTTTTCGCTAACGTCTCCATCCCAGCAAACTGAAAACCCATTGTTTAGGGCATAATTAATTACCAACATCATCTCATCCATGGGCACATTATAATACAAATCATCTGACCAATTATCTGGAATCTCCAGATTAATCTTTTGATAAAAAGGATGATGACTGTAGGAAGTTAATTCAATGTAATCATTCGGATTAAAACCAAATTTCCCTGCATAAGAAGCAGGAGTATACTCAATACCATCCAATTCGAAATTACTTGGTGTTTTCCCCATATAAGTATCCAACACTGCATTTACAGATTCTTCCCAAACAGGTGTAATTTTTCTATTTGGGTTTTTAACAACCTCATCCAGCATAGCTTTCGTCGATTGTACCATCTCTTTGTGGATATGAAAATCGCTGCCATACTTATTTCCTGAATAAATACTTTCCGGAACAAATCCATTTTCTTTTACCACATTTAGAACATCGTGAGCTTGTCCGCCTTCACTATAGTTTCCTTTGCCATGATAACGAAAGTATCTTTTGGCTTTCTGAGTATAAGCCAATCGAACAATATACATTTCTGATAAATCAATTTCTGGAGCTCCCAAGCGTAGTAACTCTGTTTCTATATACGAGACTCCGGCAAAGCACCAACAAGTACCTGTGCTTTGCTGATTTTTAACTGATGTTGTAGGAATATCTACCACTGTAGAATAAACCTTTTCTTCTTTCGTTGTTTCCTGTGCCATCGTCAGATTAACACTAAAAATGGCAAGAATAATGATTGTTAAAACTATTTTCTTCATCGTTTTTAGTAAGTAATTGTTGTTAGTAATTGTATTTAAAGGAACATATTATTTGGTCTATTTCAAATTCATTAGCTCATTCTGTTTCTTTTTGGTCATCTTAGCAACAACCTGATGGTATGAATCATCAATCCATTGTTCCAGCTGTCGATCTGATACACTGCCATCTATTACTACAGTATTCCAATATTTTTTATTCATATGATATCCAGGTATTACCGACGAATGTATCTCTCGTAACTCAATGGCTTTTTCGGGATCACACTTCACATTCATTTGAAGCTCACCTGTTATATTTGTGAGCAAAAACATCTTATCAAGCACCTTGAAAACCAAGGTTTCCTCATCAAATGGAAATCCTTCGCTTACAGCTGTTTTCGAAAGGCAATACTCTCTTAACTCCTCAATATTCATTTGTATATATTTGTTAGATTGCAACTTTAACGGTGAAAATAAATATAAATATTTTTAAATAAAAGACTAAGGTTCTATATGTTAAGATAAATAAAAATGTGGTTCTTTAGTTGTCCTTGCAACTTTACTGATATAAATATCCTTACTATATACGGAATAACCGTATTTACAGTATTTGTAAAGCTTTTCTTAAACTTTTCAAAAATGTTTTTGACAATGATGTAAATGTTTTTTTTACTTCTCTCAATTTTGTATATTTAGTTCACAGAAAAGTAAAAAATCGATTGATAGATATATACTCATGAAAGAAACTGGCTACGCCCAAAAGTACAATTGGAAAAACAAACGAATTCTCATTGTTGAAGACGAAGAGATAAATAACATGTTTTTTGACGCGGCTCTAAGTAGAACGGAGTCGAAACTGTTGTGGGCGAAAAATGGGAAAGAAGCGGTTGATATAATTGAAGAATCAGATGATATTGATGTTATTTTAATGGATATTAGATTACCTATAATGGATGGGTGTGAAGCCACCCGCAGAATCAAAAAAAAGCATAAAGAAATTCCTATTATAGCTCAAACGGCCTATGCACTTGAAGGTGATAAGGAACGTATATTGGATGCCGGATGTGATGATTATCTGTCCAAGCCTATTCGTTTTGAGGAGCTTCTGGCAACTATTGATAAATATCTTGCTGATTAATCCACTGGTGCACTAAATGCATCTTCGATGTGTTCAATTATAAATTCTGAATCTTGTTTTATTACACTGATAACATCGAATCGTACTTCTTGCTCCATTTCTTTTAAATCTACATAACCCTGCGTTGCACGCACCAAAAATTTAATTTTTGAGAGTGTAATGGCATCAGCTGGGTGCTCAAAATATTCGGTGGATCTCGATTTGACTTCTACAACAACTAAAAAATCATCTTTTACAGCTACAATGTCCAACTCCTTCTTTTGATAGATCCAATTACGATCTAGAATTTTATACCCGTTTTTAAGCAGATATTTCGCAGCAAGGTCTTCTCCCAATTTCCCTAAGTCATTGTGTGCGGCCATAATTATTTTATTTCCTTACTATTTATCCCATGTAAACTGGGCTACTTTTTCATTTACATCCAACCTTAAAAATCTTCCAAACGGCAAAGCCCAATTCTGTTTAATATGACCAGAGGGAAAATCGAAGACAACCGGATAAGAATAATTCTCAATGGATTCTAAAATGATTTCATAAGCAGTTTTCCCAAAATCAGGATCTCCTGCCTTCATATCACTCATCCCTCCAACAATCAATCCCTGAAGTTCTGATAATTTACCTCCCATTTTAAAATTCTTCATCATTCTATCCAAATGATACAATTCTTCTCCAACATCTTCAATAAAAAGAATTTTTCCATGCGATTCAAAATCCATTACGGTTCCTCGTAAACTATAAAGAATAGATAAATTTCCCCCAACTAATTCTCCCTCTGTTACACCATTTCGATTTAATTCGTGGGAAGAAATTTCATAATTTTCCAAATTACCAGCTAATGAATGCAGAAGAGTTGATACTGATTTATCCTCCTCCTTTTCGGAAGAAAAATTAACCGGCATAGTTGCATGTAAACTTTCTACTCCTAATATATTATTCAAATAGCTGTGAAATACTGTGATATCGCTATATCCAATAATCCATTTTGGATTGCGAATGAACAAATCAAAATCTAAATGTTCTAATATCCGCACACTGCCATATCCGCCTCTGGCACAAAGAATTGCTTTTATTTCAGGATCATCTAACATGAGTTGAAAGTCACACAGCCGATTCATGTCACTACCTGCAAATTGGTTTTCAACATCAAAAACATGATTTCCCAGAACGACTTTGTAACCTGCATCCTCTAATTTAACAACAGCAACTCCCACCTTTTCAGGATCAATTTTTCCTGCAGGAGAGATGATTCCTATTTTATCTCCTTTTACTAAAGCAGCCGGCTGATACATATCTATTTAGTTTTTTTTGAAGTAAGAACAAATTAAGAATAAAATACAAATGGATAACTACATTTTTGCCAATTCTATCTTATCTTTGCAAACAATTCGACCGAGGGTCAAAATTTTGAACAATAATCAGTAAACAAAATTAACAGAGGAATCCTTCATCTCAAAACAATAAAAGGCAATTCCTTAAGAAAAAATATAATCACAAATGAAGAAATTTAATAGAACGCTTGTAACCACGGCTTTACCTTATGCAAATGGACCGGTTCATATTGGTCATTTGGCTGGAGTATATGTTCCTGCAGATATTTACACAAGATATCTTAGAATGAAAGGAGAGGATGTACTACTAATTGGAGGTTCAGACGAACACGGTGTACCTATTACTATTAAGGCGCAAAAGGAAGGTGTTACTCCACAGGATGTTGTGGACAAATATCACAATATCATAAAAGAATCATTTGAGAAGTTTGGAATTACATTTGATATTTATTCCAGAACAAGTTCAGAAACACACCACGAAACGGCTTCTGAATTTTTTAAGACTTTAAACGAAAAAGGCGAATTTGTCGTAAAAACAAGTGAGCAATACTACGATGCTATTGCAAATCAATTCCTTGCCGATAGATATATTACTGGAACTTGTCCTCATTGTAATAACGACGGTGCATATGGCGATCAATGCGAAAGTTGCGGAACTTCACTAAATGCAACTGATTTAATCAATCCAACCTCATCAATTACCGGAAATAAGCCAGAATTAAAAGAAACCAAACACTGGTATTTGCCTTTAGATAAATATGAGAATCAGCTAAAAAAATGGATTTTAGAAGATCATAAAGAATGGAAACCTAATGTTTACGGACAATGTAAGTCTTGGTTGGATACCGGATTGCACCCAAGAGCAGTAACCCGCGATTTAAATTGGGGGGTTCCTGTTCCTGCTGAGGGTGCAGAGGGAAAGGTTCTTTACGTTTGGTTCGATGCTCCGATTGGATATATTTCGGCCACAAAAGAATTAACTCCCGACTGGGAAAAATACTGGAAAGCTGATGATTCGAAGATGGTTCATTTCATTGGAAAAGACAATATCGTATTCCATTGCATCATTTTCCCTGCTATGCTTAAGGCTGAAGGATCATATATTTTACCAGAAAATGTTCCTGCCAACGAATTCCTAAATCTGGAAGGGGACAAAATTTCGACAAGTAGAAATTGGGCGGTTTGGCTGCATGAATATTTGAAAGAATTCCCTGATAAACAAGACGTACTAAGGTATGTTTTGACTGCAAATGCGCCGGAAACAAAAGATAATGACTTTACCTGGAAAGATTTTCAGGCAAGAAACAACAACGAGCTGGTAGCAATTCTAGGAAACTTTGTGAATCGTGCTTTGGTTCTTACTCATAAATACTACAATGGAATAATTCCTGCGCAAGGAGAATTAACCGATTTCGATAAAGAAACATTAGCCCAGATTCCTGTTTTTAAAGAACAGGTTGAGAAGAATCTTGAAACCTACCATTTCCGCGAAGCATTAAAAGAAGCAATGAATTTAGCGCGTTTGGGAAATAAGTATTTAGCAGATACTGAACCTTGGAAGCTGATTAAGACAGATGAAGAAAGAGTAAAAACCATCATGAATATCAGCCTTCAGATTACAGCTAATTTATCGACCTTAATTGAACCGTTTTTACCATTTACTGCCAGCAAGCTTCGTGAGTTTCTAAACATAGAAGTTCTGGACTGGAAAAATATTGGTGTTAATGTTATTGCAGATCATCATCAAATAAATACTGCATCTTTACTTTTCGAAAAAATTGAAGATGAAACAATACAAGCTCAGGTAGACAAGCTTTTGGCTACAAAAGCAGCTAACGAAGCAGAGAAAAAAATAGTTGTGCCGGTTAAAGAAAATATTAATTTCGATGATTTCATGAAGCTTGATGTTCGTGTTGGAACAATTACAGCTGCTGAAAAGGTAGCAAAAACAAAAAAACTTTTGAAATTAACTGTTGACACAGGAATTGATCAAAGAACTGTTGTTTCGGGCATTGCAGAGCATTACAAGCCTGAGGAAATCATTGGAAAGCAGGTTAGTATATTAATGAATCTGGAGCCTAAACAATTGAAAGGAATTGAATCTCAGGGGATGATTTTGATGGCTGAAGATGCTGATGGAAAATTATCTTTCGTTTCTCCGGATCAAGCAATAAAACCAGGTTCTGAAATCAGATAATTCAGAACTCAAAATTTAAGATCTAAAAAAAACGCTTTCCATCGGGAAGCGTTTTTTTTAGATCTTTATTTTTTCAGAACCCAGCAGTAAGCTTTTGAGTTCTTAGCAATTACCTTTTTTTTAAATTGATCTGCATCAGCTCTCTTCTCAAATTGATTGATCGCGACAGAATACAAATTTTTATTTTTAATTATCACAGCAGGATAAGATTTAGAAATCAATTCCTGTTTTAATATTTCTGCATTTTTCATTGAAGTAAAGCTACCTGATATCAAATAAAATCTTCCCTCATGTAACTCATTCATTTTCAATTTTTTAGTAAGCTTAGGCTCAAATGTCACCATTTCTTCCGGTGGCGAAATTACAGGTTTTAATTGTACAATTTTCTCAGTAATTTCTTTCTTGCCTTCCATCATTCCCAAAGAAGCTTCATTACTTAAAAATGAACGTTCAGAATTCATTGGAATCAAGGCTATTGTCAATATAAAAGGAATAGTTGCAGCAGCATACCACAAACGTTTTGTTGTAAAAAGTGTCCTTACTTTAGCCTGGGATATAATTGCCGGATGAATTTTTTCTTCTGCAGATAATGAAAGTCTGGGAAGCTCTATTTGTTCTAAACCAAATGCATCTACCAAATAATTAAGCTCCTTTGAAGGTTCAAACAGCATGTTATGCCTTCTGTCATTGTAAAAACATCCTACCTGATTCAAAACAACTCTTTCGCCACGCTGAATTCGCACACGGATATCTTCAATAAAAAACAGAACAGATTTTTCAGCTTCTGAATAACTTATATTTTCTGATTCAGCCAATCTATTAATCAGCAAGCCATCATTTTTTGATAAATTACGGTTAAATCCAATAGCTTTGGATGGAGGAAAAACAACATTCAGATTGTTGTCGATATTAGCAGGGCTATAATTGGCAACAAATCCACCAAACCCAGGTAATATTACGCAGTTGTGAATAAATAAGAGGTCTTTTATATATTTTGATACTTCCAGCATAGTACACAAATATAATCAAAATTAGATACCACTCAAATCGAATTTATCTTTAAAAAATTAAGTGGCTATAAACCAAGCTTTTCGTAATGTAAAAATAATTATTTATCCTTTTTGATAGAGAAGCTGTTAAGTAAATTGTTGTATTTTTGAAATCAATCAAAATAATACATAAACTGCTTTCAATATTTTTTTCCTTTGAAAATATTATGAGTATTTTAAGGTGAAGTAATTATAAAAATTATCTGAACGTGAAAAAAAATATATTAATTACAGGAGGTGCCGGATTCATCGGTTCGCATGTGGTACGTTTGTTTGTGAACAAATATCCAGATTATCAAATTATTAACCTTGACGCGCTCACTTATGCTGGAAACCTTGAAAATTTAAAGGATATTGACTCCAAAGCAAATTACACTTTTGTAAAAGGTGATATCACAGACTTAGCATTCGTAACCAATTTATTTAAAGATTTTAAATTTGAAGGCGTTCTGCATTTAGCAGCAGAGTCTCATGTCGATAGATCAATTTCAGATCCTTTGGCCTTTATTATGACCAATATTGTAGGAACTGTAAACCTTCTTAATGCGGCTAAAGAATGTTGGGCTAATGATATGGAGGGTAAAAAATTCTATCATATTTCTACCGATGAAGTATATGGTTCTTTAGGGAAAACAGGGAAATTTACCGAAGCAACTTCTTACGATCCGAGAAGTCCTTATTCTGCCTCAAAAGCAAGCTCAGATCATTTGGTGCGGGCGTATTTTCACACCTATAAACTTCCCGTAGTGTTGTCGAATTGCTCCAATAATTACGGTGCAAATCAGTTTCCTGAAAAGCTCATTCCGCTGGTAATCAATAACATTAAAAATTATAAGGCATTGCCTATTTATGGCAAAGGAGATAATATTAGAGATTGGTTGTTTGTCGAAGATCATGCTTTAGCAATTGATTCCATTTATCATGATGGGAAAATAGGAGAGACCTATAATATTGGAGGAGACAACGAATGGACTAATCTGGATTTGGTGAAAAAACTTTGTGATATTATGGATAAAAAGCTGAATCGAGAAACGGGAAGTTCTCAGAGATTGATCACTTTTGTGAAGGACAGAGCAGGTCATGATCAGCGTTATGCCATTGATGCTTCAAAAATTAAAGAGGAATTAGGGTGGAAGCCAAGCATTCAATTCGAAGAAGGTTTTGAGAAAACAATTGACTGGTATCTGCAAAATTCAGACTGGATGAATAATATTCTGTCGGGTGACTACGAAAAGTTCTACGAACAACAATATATCAACCGATAAAAAGAAGAGCGATGTAAAAAAATCACATCGCTCTTTTTATAATTCTTAATCTTAGGTTACTCTACCGTAACAGATTTAGCTAAATTTCTTGGTTGATCAACATTACAGCCTCTGTAAACAGCGATATAATAAGAAATCAATTGGAAAGGAATAACCGTTAACAATGGTGCCAATGGTTCCAAGGTTTCTGGAATTTCTACCACGAAATCGGCCATTTTACTAATTACAGTATCGCCTTCAGTAACAATAGCAATTACATGTCCCTTTCTTGCCTTTACTTCCTGAATATTACTTACAATTTTCTCGTAAGATTTATCTTTAGTGGCAACAACAAAAACCGGCATTTGTTCATCTATAAGAGCAATTGGTCCGTGTTTCATTTCTGCAGCAGGATATCCTTCGGCATGTATGTAGGAAATTTCTTTTAATTTTAGAGCTCCCTCCAAAGCTACCGGAAATAGGAAACCTCGTCCTAAATAAAGAGCATTGGTAGAATTCATGTATTGTTTCGATAATTCTTTAATGTCATCTTCTTTATCCAGGATTCTTTTTATCTTTTCCGGAAGATTTGCAAATTCCGCTATAAGCTCTTCGTATACATCCTTGGCCAGAGATCCTTTGCGGTATCCAACAAGCATTGCCATCATGGTAAGAACGGTAACCTGTGCTGTAAATGCTTTTGTAGAAGCCACTCCTATTTCCGGGCCGGCATGAGTATATACACCAGCATGAGTTTCACGGGGAATACTTGATCCAACTACATTACAAATACCAAGAACAGTTGCTCCAGCCTCTTTAGCTAATTTAATGGCAGCCAGGGTATCGGCAGTTTCACCACTCTGACTGATCGCCAAGACGATGTCATCCTTAAAAATCACAGGATTTCTGTAACGGAATTCAGATGCATATTCTACTTCAACAGGAATTCTGGCAAATTCTTCAAACAAGTATTCACCTACCATTCCAGCATGCCAGGATGTACCACATCCAATAATTAATATTCGGCGGGCATTCACCAATTGCGGAATAACATCATTTATTCCACCTAAAAATACTTCTTTATTTGCTGTAGAGATTCTTCCCCGGATAGTATCATGAATAGAGCTGGTCTGTTCGAAAATTTCTTTTAGCATGAAATGATCGTATCCGTTTTTTTCAATTTGCTCAATATCCAAATCCAGTTGTTGAATATGTGGAGTTAATTTGTCATTCTGAATGGTTTTCAAAACCAATTCATCTCGGCTTATAATGGCGACGTCGTTGTCATTCAGATAGATAACACTGTTGGTGTATTCAATAATAGGTGTGGCATCCGAAGCAAGAAAATATTCTCCGTTTCCAACTCCAACTACTAATGGACTTCCTTTTCTGGCTGCAATCAATTTGTCTGATTCATCTTCACACATAACAACCAAACCATATGCTCCAACCACTTTTGTTAAAGCCAACCGTACAGCAAGTTCTGCTGAAACTTCACCTTTCAAATAGATATACTCAATCAAATTTGCTAATACTTCAGTATCGGTATCACTTTGAAAAGTATATCCTCTTTTAATCAGCTTATCTTTTAAAGTTGAGTAGTTTTCAATAATTCCATTATGAATAATTACAAATTTATTGTTCATAGAACTATGAGGATGAGCATTTTCATCGTTAGGTTCCCCATGAGTTGCCCAACGTGTATGTCCAATTCCAATGGTTCCCGAAATATCATTTCCTTTTGCATGATTTTCCAGATCCTGAACCTTTCCCTTGCACTTAAATACCTGAGTTCGATTTGTACGAAGAGCCACTCCAGCAGAATCATACCCTCGGTATTCTAATCTTTTCAGGCCATTAATGAGTATAGGATAAGCTTGCTTATCCCCAATGTAACCAACTATTCCACACATAAATACAAATATTTCAGTTTCGGTACCACGCGAAACTTGTTAAAAAACAATTCATAAAATAACGATACATGCTTTGTCAGTAATGAGATAGCATTAAAACAGGCATCGACGATTGAATTATCATAAATCCAGATAAAAATACGATAAGTTAGAACGCTCTCCAAACTTCTTAATGTATAATTAAAGAATAAAAAATAAGGTGTAAGTAAGCAAATGCTTAAATACACCTTTTGAATATATTGTAAATCGTAACTATTCTGCTACTAATTCGTCGTAAAGTTCTGAATAAGCTACCACATATTCATCCTTGTTTTTATACTCCAGAAAAGGTTTCCCTGAGGCAATTGCATATGCTTTCACTTCTTCATTTATCTGAGGACTCCCCATAATCAAGGCATCAGACTGATCAATTGCTAATTTATGAATTGCAACATAACTAGCATCTTCTAAAATACTAACATCCTCCTGATTTACTCCCTCAATAATTGATTTCTCTCTAAACTGACTGCTGAATTTTGTTGAGAATTCATCATCATACATGGAGAAAACTACTTTTGTGTCAGTAAATAATGGATCTTCATTAAATGATTTTTTCAAATACAAAGGAACTAAACCCGTGAACCAACCTTGACAATGTACAACATCTGGTGCCCATCTCAATTTTTTAACTGTTTCAAGTACTCCTCTTGCAAAGAAAATAGCTCTTTCATCGTTGTCCTCAAAAGCATCTCCGTTTTCATCCAATAGAATCTCTTTCCTGTGAAAATAGTCCTCATTATCAATAAAATAAACTTGCATTCGAGCCGCTTGAATCGAGGCAACCTTAATAATTAATGGATGATCTGTATCATCAATTATTAAATTCATTCCCGAAAGGCGGATAACTTCATGCAACTGATTTCTTCTCTCGTTGATACATCCATATCTAGGCATGAAAGTTCTGATCTCTTTTCCTTTTTCCTGAATTCCCTGAGGTAGATATCTACCTATTGCAGACATTTCAGTTTCAGGAAGATAAGGGGTAATTTCTTGTGAAACAAACAATACTTTTGTCTTTTCCATATAGTCGCTAATAATATAATACAGATTATCTGCGCAAAATTAGTAAAAATAATTAACATACCTGCCCGAAAGGGAAGCTTAAAGCTCCTACAATACAATTAAATGCAATTAATATTTCTCCAATTTATATTTATTTATTTTATTTGCAGTCTTAAATAAAAACCAATTAGATTTTACAGACACAATTCAAGGAATGGAAATAGTAAAGCTTGTTGCTGAGATTAAAAGTAAAATCAGCAAGTTTAAGGCAGAAGGAAAGACAATCGGATTTGTTCCCACAATGGGGGCTCTTCATGAGGGGCATTTGTCTCTTGTCGATACGTCTGTAAAAAACAATGATATTACGGTTGTTAGTATTTTTGTTAACCCTACGCAGTTCAATAATCCAGAGGATTTATCGACTTACCCAAGAACTATTGAAAAGGACTTGGAGAAACTTTCGGTTTACCAGCCAGACTTAATTTTTATTCCGGAAGTAAACGAGATTTATCCTGAGCCTGACACCAGAATTTTTGATTTCGGTATGCTCGATAGGGTTATGGAAGGAAAAAATCGTCCGGGCCATTTCAATGGCGTTGCCCAGGTTGTGAGCAAACTTTTCGATATCGTTAGGCCTGATAATGCCTGCTTTGGACAAAAAGACTTTCAGCAAGTAGCTGTTATTAAGCAGATGACTAAAGATCTTAAGTTAAATGTAAACATTGTTTCCTGCCCTATTATCAGGGAAAATGATGGTTTGGCTATGAGCTCAAGGAATGTTTTACTTTCGGAAGATCAGAGAAAAAATGCTTGTAAAATCTCTGAAACTTTATTTAAAGCTCGTAACTTAGCCGCGGAATTAAGCGTATCTCAGTTGAAAGAATGGGTTGTTGAAGAAATCAATAAAAACATTTATCTTTCTGTCGAGTATTTTGAAATTGTTAATGATACAACCCTTGAGGTAATTAATGACTGGAATGAGTCAAATAATAAGATTGGTTGTATTACAGTTCAGGTTGGGAAGATCCGCCTGATAGATAACGTTACTTTTTAATATTAGTTAAAAACGATATGTACATTGAAGTTTGTAAATCGAAAATTCACAAAGCGTCAGTAACTGGTGCTGATCTTCAATATGTTGGAAGTGTAACCATTGATGAAGACTTGATGGATGCTGCCAATTTAATTGAAAACGAAAAAGTTCAAATTGTTAACGTAAACAATGGAGAACGATTAGAGACCTATGTTATTCGTGGTGAAAGAGGTTCTGGAACCATTTGCCTGAATGGCCCTGCCGCCAGAAAATGTGCTGTTGGTGATGTTGTTATTATCATCTCTTATGCATCTATGGAATTTGAGGAAGCGAAATCGTGGGAACCGAGCTTGGTTTTTCCTGATACGGCTACCAACAAATTGATTTAAATTACCTTATTTAATAAGTACAAGGGCTGTTCTATCCGATCAGCCCTTTTTTGTGGACTTGCCATTCTATATTTATCCAATCATTAAAATTTCTTCCGGCTGGAGATTGAACAATTTGATCATGATTCTTGATACTTTGTTTCCGATACTCTATACTTGTAAATTATTAGCTTCAAAATAAATGTCAGCCCAATGAATAAACTTGATATTGTAAAAAATAAAATTATCTCTGATAAAAAAGATGCCTTTAACCTACTTCAAACCTGGAGATTCAAGGAAAATAAAATTGTTTTCACGAATGGTTGTTTTGATCTGGTTCACCGCGGACATTTAGATTATTTGGCGTCAGCAGCTTCTATGGGCAATAAACTGGTTATTGGTATAAATACGGATGCATCTGTTCAAAAATTAAAAGGTCCTGACCGACCCATTATTGATGAATATTCAAGAGCTTTTTTATTAGCATCATTAGGCTTTGTAGATATGGTAATCTACTTTGAAGAACAAACCCCTTATGAGCTGATTAATTTTGTTCAGCCGGATATTCTGGTTAAGGGAAGCGATTACAATGCTGAAGATATTGTTGGATACGATATTGTGAAAGCCAAAGGAGGAGAAATTAAAACAATTGATTTTATCGAAGGATTCTCTTCAACGGGTATTATTAATAAGATAATTAAAACTACCAATAAATAATTATTCAGATTTATGGCCACCAAAGCAAAAACAAAAAGTGCCTGGTTTTGTCAGAGTTGTGGAGTAGAATCTACAAAATGGGTAGGGAAATGCCCCTCTTGCGGAGAATGGAATTCCTTCGTTGAGGAAGTTGTTGTAAAATCAACGGTATCTGTAATTGCTGGAATAAATGGACAGGGCAAAAAAAACAAGCCACAAAAAATATCTGAAATACCTTCGTCTGAAGAGTCCCGATTCGACACTAAAAACGGTGAATTAAATCGAGTTTTAGGGGGCGGTTTAGTTCCCGGATCGTTAATATTAATTGGTGGTGAACCGGGAATTGGTAAATCAACACTTGCTCTTCAAATTGCCCTGAATTTAAAAAGTTATACTACCTTATATGTGTCGGGGGAGGAGAGTGCCCAACAGATAAAATTGCGTGGGAATCGAATAAATTCGAATAATGAAAACTGTCTGATCGTTAGCGAAACCTCTATGGAGAATATTTTTTCTCATGTGAAAAACACTTCTCCGGATATTATAGTTATTGATTCTATTCAAACTCTTGCGACGGAAACCATTGAGTCAGCACCGGGGAGCATATCACAAATTAGAGAGTGTACATCTCAACTATTAAGATTTGCTAAAGAATCATCTACGCCTGTAATTTTAATTGGGCACATCACCAAAGATGGAAGTTTGGCCGGGCCTAAAATTTTAGAGCATATGGTGGATACTGTTCTTCAGTTTGAAGGAGATCAGAACCACATGTACCGAATATTACGATCTACAAAAAATCGGTTCGGCTCCACTTCCGAAATGGGAATTTATGAAATGCAGCACAATGGACTCCGTGAGGTGTCTAATCCATCAGAGCTTCTTCTGTCGCAGGAAGATGAAAGTCTGAGTGGTGTGACTATTTCTGCATCAATAGAGGGAATGCGTCCTTTCCTAATAGAAATACAAGCTTTGGTTAGTTCAGCAGCTTACGGAACACCTCAACGTTCATCTACAGGTTTTGATCTTCGTCGTTTAAATATGTTATTAGCCGTTTTGGAAAAGCGCGCGGGCTTCAAACTTTCGACCAAGGATGTATTTTTAAATATTGCAGGAGGAATTAAGGTAAATGATCCAGCTATCGATTTGGCAGTAATTCTTGCTGTTTTGTCATCAAGCACAGATATTTCTATTTCTAAGGAAGTCTGTTTTTCCGGGGAAATTGGATTGTCAGGAGAGATTAGACCTGTTAGTAGAATAGATCAACGTATCGGCGAAGCTGAAAAATTAGGATTCAAGCAAATTTTTATTCCAAAGCACAATTCCAAAGGACTTGACACCTCAAAATTTAAAATAAAAATTCATTTGGTCAGCAAGGTTGGAGAAGTATTCCAAACCCTTTTCAGATAAAAAAATAAGGCCGAAACGTTAGTTTCGGCCTTTAACAGTTACTATGAATTTTGTTGATCCGAGTATGGCAGTTCGAATCGAATAGCGTCGGAAATAGAAAGAAATAAACTGAATCTTCCCGCTTTTTCCACCGAAAGCTAAAATCCATGATCTCAGGTAGGTCTTCTGGCTTATTCCAATCTTAAGTGCCTTCCCATTCTTCAGAACAGTGGTTTAATTACTTAAAATATTGATCCGTAAACCGAACCGGAATCTACAGCTGCGGGGACAGCTCCTGCTTTAAACAGGATTCCCTATTATTCCCTTTCGGGAACCTGAATCTCTCTACAATTTTAAAAAAAATATATTGATCCTCCAATTAAAACATTAAAAGAAATTTTCTTCATCAGATTCAATTAAATCGTTGTTATTTGATTCATTAGAAACTTCGTCACAGTCTAAATTGACATTTACTCCACGAGGTTTTTCAAAATCACCCTGAGTAATTCCCAAACTCTTGTCGGCATAAACTTTCTGCATATAAAGAGCCCAAATTGGTAAGGCCATATTTGCTCCTTGTCCCAGCGAAATTCCTTCAAAATGAACAGATCGATCTTCAGCGCCAACCCATACGCCGGAAACTAATTCGGGTGTAATTCCCATGAACCAACCATCTGAATGATTCTGAGTTGTTCCGGTTTTGCCTCCGATAGGATTGATCAAACCATATTTAGATCTCAATCTTACTCCTGTACCTCTTCTAACAACACCTTGCAGTAGATTTGTCATTAAATAAGCTGTTCGTTCATCCATCACCTCGCGTTTTCTGGAAACTGACTGAGCGAGTATATTTCCTTTGTGATCTTCTATTTTTGTTATGAAACTAGGTTTAATGTAAACGCCTTTATTTACAAAAGTCGAGTACGCGCCAACCATTTCATAAACAGACACTTCTGAGGTTCCTAAGTATATTGACGGAACCGGATCAATTTTACTGATAACACCCATTTTATAAGCCATGTCGGCAACAGATTCAGGAGTGGTTTGTTTCAATACCCATCCGGATATATTATTCACCGAATTAGCCAATCCCCATTTTAAAGTCACCATTTCACCATCCCTGGCATTAGTTGAATTTCTTGATGTCCATGGAGATCCATCAGGCAAAATGAAAGTCTGGGGGATATTGGGAACCTTATCGCAAGGACTTAAGCCCTCCTGCATTGCGAGTGTGTATAAAAATGGTTTGATGGTTGACCCCACCTGGCGCTTCCCAATAGTAACCATGTCGTACATGAAATGTTCGTAATTTGGCCCTCCGACATAAGCACGTACTTCACCAGTCTGAGGTTCCATCGACATAAATCCCGCACGCAAAAATCCCTTCATATAAAGCATGGAATCATTTGGACTTAAGATGGTATCCCTTTCTCCCTTCCAGGTAAAAATTTTCATTTTCGTTGGATTTTTGAATACCAATCGAATGGAATCCATACTCATGCCATTTTTCTTTAAAACACGATATCTTTCACTTCTTCTCATGGAAGTTTCGATATTTTGATCTACATCCTCCTTAGATAAATCATCAGAAAAAGGCGGGTATTTGTGATTTTCTTTCTCCCGGTTAAATGCCTTCTGTAAATCGAAACCAAGATGCTCAACAACAGCTTCTTCGGCATACCGCTGCATTCTGGAATCAAGGGTTGTATATATTTTTAGTCCGTCCTTATATATATTGTATGGAGTTCCATCTGCTTTCGCATTTTTATTGCACCATCCATAAAAAGGATTGGTTTCCCACTCTATCGAATCTTTTATAAATTGTTGATCAGCATAAGATGGATACCTGTCTCTTGATGGCTCGTTTGCAGTTAAAGATGTACGCAAATACTCTCTAAAATAGGGAGCCATTCCTCTTTTGTGATCCACCTTCTGAAAATCGATTCCTAAAGGAAGGTTTTTCAATGAATCAAATTCCATTTTCGATAAGTAATCATATCTTACCATTTGGGATAAAACAACATTGCGTCGGTTCAATGTCAATTCAGGTCGCCGCAACGGGTTAAAATATGATGGGTTTTTTGCCATACCTACAAGCATAGCAGCTTGCTCAATCTTAAGAGAATCCGGTGTTGTATTAAAATATACGTTTGCAGCCGACTTAATTCCAACTGCCAGATTCAAGAAATCAAATTTATTAAAATACATGGTCATAATTTCCTCTTTGGTATAGCTTCGTTCCAGCTTTACCGCAATCACCCATTCACGAAATTTCCTGAAAACAATTTCTATTTTCTTCTCGAAACTTTCACGGGGGAATAACATTTTTGCCAATTGTTGAGAAATTGTACTTCCTCCTCCAGCACTTTTATCACCAGTAACCAATCCTTTAGCTACCCGACCCAAACCACGAACATCAATTCCCGAATGATCTTTATATCTCACATCTTCAGTAGCAATTAATGCATCTACCAAAAATGGAGACAATTCATGATATTCAACAAATGATCTATTTTCAAAATAGAATTTACCAATCAAATTTCCATCTACAGTATACACTTCTGTAGCCAAACTGTTTTTAGGATTTTCCAATTCTTCGAACGAAGGCATAAAGCCAAATGTTCCATTTGAAATACCGGCAAAAAAAAGTACTACAATTAATATACCCATCGAAAAAACGAACCAGAAAATAATTAGTGGTTTTTTAAACATTTGCAGTTTCGAAATTGGTTCGGTATCCGAGTTAAACTCAGTGTTTCTTTTTAACATTTTAAATCAATTAATTTAATTTGTGCTGTAAAAATAGCAAATATTATTCGAACAATTAATTGAGGTGCATCATCTAATGATTTAGAATTATTTTAGATATAAGAAAAAGGTAATTTCAAAATAATCACCATTAAATTTTGAAGTTAGCATCCTTATTGTTTTACTTTGCAAAAATTTTAACCTAAACTTTCCAAAGTAAAGACACAAGTATGGTAGAGAATTTAGTTATAGTCGAGTCCCCTGCAAAAGCAAAAACCATCGAAAAGTTTTTAGGCAAAAACTTTGTTGTTAAGTCTAGCTTTGGGCACATTAGAGACTTAGAGAAGAAAGATTTTGGAATTGACATTAAGAATAATTTCACCCCCAATTATATTGTTTCTACAGATAAAAAAAAGGTAGTTGCTGAATTAAAGAAATTAGCGAAAGAAGCTACTACGGTTTGGATCGCATCTGATGAGGATCGAGAGGGAGAAGCAATTGCATGGCACCTATATGAAGTATTAAAGCTTAAAAAAGAAAATACAAAACGTATCGTTTTTCATGAGATTACAAAAGAGGCAATTTTAAATGCTATTGAAAATCCACGTGATATTGATGTAAATTTGGTAAATGCGCAGCAGGCCAGAAGAATTTTAGACAGATTGGTTGGTTTTGAAGTTTCTCCTGTTTTATGGAAAAAAGTTAAACCACAATTATCTGCCGGACGTGTACAATCGGTTGCTGTACGATTAATTGTTGAAAGAGAACGGGAAATTATTGACTTTACCTCTGAATCTTATTTTAAAGTTATAGCTCTTCTTACCGTAACAGATGGTAATGGTGATGAAAAAAAGCTTAAAGCAGAACTTCCCAAACGATTTTCAACAAAAGAGGAAACGCTTAAATTTTTAAATAGCTGTAAAAATGCTGAGTACCGGGTTAATGATATCGAGAAAAAACCATCAATTCGTAAACCGGCAGCACCATTTACCACATCGACTTTGCAACAAGAGGCAAGTAGAAAACTAGGCTTTTCGGTAGCACAAACAATGACTGTTGCTCAACGCCTTTATGAAGCTGGAAACATTACCTACATGAGAACCGATTCGGTTAATCTTTCGGAAACTGCACTTACAGCAGCTAAAGAAGAAATCACCAGACGTCATGGTTCTGAATATGTCCAAATCAGAAGATATAAAACAAAAAATAAAGGAGCGCAGGAAGCTCACGAAGCAATTCGTCCTACTTATTTAAATAAGGAAGAAATTTCGGGAGAGTCTAATGAAATTCGTTTGTACAATTTAATTTGGAAGCGAACCATTGCATCACAGATGGCTGACGCAAAGCTTGAAAAAACAAATATCAAGATTGGTATCTCAACAAACAAGAAGGAGTTGATAGCATCTGGCGAAATGATTAAATTCGACGGATTTTTTAGAGTGTATATGGAATCTTCAGATGATGAAAATCAGAAAGAAGAAGAAACACTTTTGCCTACAGTTACGGTTGGCGATTTACTCCACGAAGAAATGATGAATGCCACTCAGAATTTCACTTATCGTCCTGCAAGATATACCGAAGCCAGCTTAGTGAAGAAATTAGAAGAACTGGGAATTGGCCGGCCATCCACTTACGCTCCAACAATTACAACTGTTCAAAATCGAGGATATGTTGTAAAAGAATCCCGTGATGGAATAGAAAGAAATTATGAGGTTATAACACTGGTTAATAATAGTATATCGGAAGAAACCAAGACTCAGATAACCGGAGCAGAAAACAAAAAACTTTTTCCTGCGGATATAGGAATGGTAGTTACTGACTTTTTAAATAAGCACTTTACCACAATAATGAATTACAATTTCACTGCTGATGTGGAAAAAGAATTCGATGATATCGCTGTAGGGAAGTTAGTGTGGTACGAAATGATTGGAAAATTCTATAATCCATTTCATGCTAACGTCGAAAAAACTCTTGAAGAATCGGAAAGAGAAACTGGAGAAAGAATTCTTGGCAAAGATCCGGTGACAGGAAAAGTGATACTTGTGCGTATTGGAAGATATGGTCCAATGGCACAACTAGGAGAAAGTTCTGATGATGAAGAGGCTGAAGCACCAAAATTTGCAAGCCTTCGTACTGGCCAGCACTTGGAAACAATCACACTTGAGGAAGCCATCGACTTATTTAAGCTTCCCAGAGATCTTGGCCTATACGAAGACAAGAAAGTAGTTGTAGCAATTGGTCGATTTGGCCCATACGTTCGTCACGATGGAAAATTTGCTTCTTTAAAGAAAGATGTAGATGATCCTATGGAAATTGATTTGGAAAGAGCAATTGTTCTTATAGAGGAAAAAAAGGAGAAAGACAGATTGAAGCATATTAAGTCTTTTGATGAAGATGCAGATCTGCAGATCCTTAATGGTCGTTGGGGGCCTTATATTTCTTACCAAAAGGAAAATTACCGTCTGGCTAAAGATTTGGAAGATCCAACAACACTGAGTTATGAGGATTGCTTAAAAATTATTAAAGCGGCACCTAAGAAGAAAACAGCTAAAAAAGCACCAGTCAAAAAGAAAACTGCCGCAATAAAGAAGACTGCAGTAACAAAGAAGGCAAAAAAATAAAAAAAAAATAATAAAAAAGTTAAGGGGTGTCTTTTTATACAGACAGCCCTTTTTTATTGCCTTACAATTAAATTCAAATAATCTATAATGTTATATTATTGTTAATTTCAAATTAAAATTTATAAAAACTCTTAACAAAACAATAAAACCCACGTAAATAAGACTTACAATAAAATGAAGGAATCTCTAATCTGCGGAAGTAGATAGTGCTCTCAATGTTTAATATAATGTTACAATCAAAAAAAATAAATTTTAAATAGAAACATAAAAAATATTGATTAATGCACCTGAACCTCTGATAAAACTTGTAAGGCACATTTATTTTTATTTACTTTACTCCTCACAGTTTTTGACCGTTACTGAACCATAATATTTTGCATGAAAAAATTTATTTTCTTCATATTTTTGTTTTGCTATACCTTATTAATAAAGGCTCAGCAAGATCCGCAGTTCAGTCAAAACATGTTCAATATTCTCTCTGTGAATCCTGCATTTGCCGGGGCAGATAAAGATATTTTTGTATCAGCAATTAATCGTCAACAATGGGTTGGTTTCGAAAATGCCCCTGTTACTACAGTTTTTAATATAAGCTCACCAGTTGCATTTTTAGGCGCAGATCATGGAATTGGATTGACCATACTAAGTGATAAATTAGGTTTTGAAAAGAATACCGGCATGCGTTTTAGCTATGCATATCAAAAAAAAACAGGTGAAAGTTCTTTAAATATTGGGTTTAGTTTCGGTTTTCAAAACAATTCCCTTAAAGGGGAATGGTTTGTTCCCGAAGGAGATGGTTTTTCAACACCTGAAGAAGATTTTGGTTCTTTAGCTGTTGATGACAGTAAAATGTTTTTTGATTTAGGGCTGGGAATTTATTATAAAACTGACAACTTTTATGTAGGAACTTCCGTAAGCCATCTGAACAAACCAAATATTGGATATAATGAGAATATTGAAACCTATCTTGCCCGCCATTATTATGTAATGGCAGGATATCGATACGAATTAAATGAATCGTGGGAAGTTTTACCTTCGGTTTTTTATAAAACTGATGCCGTAGTATCTCAATTTGATTTAAATACGAACATTAGATACAATAAAAAGATTTGGGGAGGCGTTTCATATAGGGTTGATGACGCTATTGTTGGAATGTTAGGAGTTTTGTTTAATAATGGTATTCAAATAGGATATGCTTATGACATTTCAACTTCAAAAATTGCAAGAGGATCACATGAGTTTTTATTGGCTTATCGATTCAGTACTAAATTGGAAAAACAACATCAAAAATATAAGAGCATACGATTTTTATAATATTAATTAGAAAAACTATACAATCAGTATAATTTATAAAACCACTATGAATAAACTACTTACAACACTTTGTGTAATTGTTTTATTGTTCTTAACCAGCTGTGGTAAAAACACTGGGAACGGAGAACTTACCGGTGCGGGTCAGAGAGGTAAATGGTTTGAACCTAAACCATATGGTATGGTATTGATTCCACGTGGAAGCTTTACTGTAGGTCCAAATGATCAGGATGTTGCTTGGGCACTTAATGCAACGGCAAAAACCGTATCCGTTGAATCTTATTGGATGGATGAAACCGAAATTACAAACAATGAGTATCGTCAGTTTGTATATTGGGTTAGAGATTCTATGGCACGAGAACTATTAGGACAACAATTTGAAGAGTTCTTAATTGCTGAAGATGACAATGGCAATCCAATAGATCCTCCTTTTATTAATTGGAACGAAAGATTGGAATGGGACAATGAAGAATATGCTGAAATTCTGGAAGACATGTATTTGCCTGTTAATGAAAGATTTTTCAGAAATAAAGAAATTGATTCCCGTAAACTAAAGTATCAGTACGAGTGGGTTGATCTTCAGCAGGCTGCAAAAAAATCAAACCGGTACAATTATGAAACGGGAGAATACGAAGGTATGGTTGATGATTACAAAGGTGGCCGCAAACAAATTGAAGACCGGTCTTCTTTTATCATGAAAGAAGCCCTTAATATTTATCCGGATACCTTATGCTGGATTCAGGATTTTACCTACTCATATAACGAACCTTGGACAAAACAATATTTTTGGCACCCTGGTTATGATGATTATCCTGTAGTTGGTGTTTCCTGGAAGCAAGCGTCTGCATTTTCTATTTGGAGAACCCGTTTTCACAATTCTGCATTAAAAGCAGAAGGTGATTATCCCGTTCAGGATTATCGTTTGCCTACTGAATCAGAATGGGAATATGCAGCCAGAGGAGGCATTGCTTTAAATATGTACCCTTGGGGTGGACCCTATACAAGAAACGACCAAGGATGTTTTCTTGCTAATTTTAAACCTCTTCGGGGAAATTACGTAGATGATGGTGGTCTTGTAACCCTGCCTGTTGGCAGCTATGAGCCAAATGAGTTTGGATTGTACGATATGGCCGGGAATGTTGCAGAATGGACTTCAGGAGCTTACGATGAGTCGGCTTATTCGTTTACTCACGATATGAATCCTAATTATGAATACAATGCATTACCAGATGATCCGCCAGCTTTAAAAAGAAAAGTAACCAGAGGAGGATCATGGAAAGATATAGGATACTATTTGCAGTGTGCAACCAGAACTTACGAGTATCAGGATACTGCAAAATCTTATATTGGATTCCGTTGTGTTAGAACTCATTTAGGTAATTAATATTTACCCGTAAATTATTTATTTTAGACCTTTTCAAACTTAACTGATCATGAATATTACCGAACTTGTTCAATCTCCTAGATGGAAGAAATTTATGGGCTATGTATATGGCTGGGGTGCTTCCGTAGTTTTGATTGGTGCATTATTTAAAATACAGCATTACCCATATGCCGGAGAACTTCTTACTGTTGGTATGACTGTGGAGGCTATTATCTTTTTCTTCTCGGCTTTTGAACCGCCACACGAGCAACCAGACTGGAGTTTAGTATATCCAGAATTAATTGGATTGGAACCAAGAGAAGGTGGTACCGGAGCTGGTGTCCAGGTTGAAGGGCTGGAACAATTACAATCATTTCTGGAGAAAATAAGTGTTCATCCGGATAAAATATCGAATTTAAGTCAAGGACTTGCAAAATTAACCAATGCTGCAGAAAACCTTTCAAACCTGTCAGAAGCAGCTGTTGCAACCAATGGTTATATTGAAAGTATACAGAAAGCAGCAAGCTCTGTTGGTGAATTTTCTAACCAATACGCTGAATCAACCGAAGAATTATCCAATTCAGCTCAAAAACTAAGTAATTCATACCAGGAAACTGCTAATACAATTAGTAGTTCAGGTGAAGGTTTTGCTAAAAATGTTAATGAGTCAGGAAATAAATTAGTAGAGTCTTATCAAGAAACTGCAAATACAATCTCTTTATCAGGTGAAAATTTTGCTAAAAATATAAACGAGTCAGGAAATCAGTTGTTAGAGTCCTATCAAAATTTGGACAAATCTTTACAAACCGGATTTGATAAAATTTCTGAAAACAGCAATACGTTTAATGGTTCCATGTCAACCTTGAATAACAACCTGTCATCACTAAACGCAATTTATGAGTTGCAATTGAAACAAGGTAACGAACAAATGACAAACTCAAAAACTGTACATCAGGATTTGGGTAAAGTTCTTGAAACTCTTACTGTAACTCTACAAAATGCACAAGCTTACAAAAAAGAAACCGAACAGTTAAACGAAAACCTTGCCGCACTTAATACCATTTATGGTAATATGCTGAGCGCCATGGATGTAAGAAAGAAAAATTAATTTAACTGTCAAGCTGAGCTGAAATGGGAGCAACGAATTGTAAAGAAACACCACGGCAAAAAATGATTGGGATGATGTATTTATTCCTAACAGCGATGTTAGCGATAAATGTATCAAACGAAGTCCTTAATGCTTTCACGATTATAGATAATGGTTTGTCGAAAACCATTCAGACATTCGAAGAAAAAAATGAAAATAAATACAAGGATTTCCAAATTGCCCTGGAAGCAAACCCGGCTAAAGTTCAGGATGCCTGGGATAATGCAAACAACATAAAATTCGAATCAAATAAATTGTACAATTTAATCGATTCTCTGAAACATAGAATCGTTAAAACTGCAGATGGTCCTGAATACGATATGAATAACATCGAGAGTAGAGACAACTTGGATGTGCCTCCTGAAATTATGATTATTGGAGGAAAGGGTAAAATTTTAAGAGAAGCCATTGATTCCTATCGTAATTTGGTATTAAGTCACGTTGCAGGAAAAGATTCTACTCTGCGTAAAGCAATTATGAAAACTCTGAATACAGAAAAACCAAAAAAGATGACAAAAGGTGATCCTAATTATTCTTGGGAATCTCTACAATTTTCACATACGCCATTAATTGGAGCAGTCACACTTCTTTCTAAAATTCAGACAGATATCCGCAGTACTGAATCGGATATCGTGAGTTATTTATTCAATCAAATTGAAGCAGAATCCTTTAAATTCAATAAATTAAGAGCAGAAGTATTTTCACCTTCGAATTATATTTTAAAAGGTGACACCTACGAAGCTCAGGTTTTTCTTGCTGCTATTGATACGACACAAAACCCTAAAATAGTAGTAGATAGAACAGGTCCAATTAGAATATTCAAAGAGGGCCGGGGTATTTATACTGCAAAAGCAGATAAGGTTGGTGAAGTGAAATGGGGTGGTGTGATCACTTATACAAGTCCATCAGGAATTGACAAAAAATATGACTTTGAATCAAGTTATATTGTAGCAGAGCCTAATGTTGTTGTATCTGCTACCAAAATGAATGTATTCTATGTAGGTGTTGACAATCCGGTAAGTGTTTCTGCTCCGGGATTTTCATCGGACAGAGTACGTGCCAGCATGGACAATGGTAGTTTGGTTAAAAAAGGAGATGCTTATATTGCAAGACCAAAAGTTGCATTTAAGAATGCAAAGGTACTGGTTGAAGCACAATTTGAGGATGGTTGGAGACCATTGCGAACTGTTGATTTTAGAGTAAAACCAATTCCAGATCCTGTTGCTAAAGTGGCAGGTTTAAGTGGAGGTAAAATTAAAAAGAATCTGCTCTTGGCGCAAACAGGTGTTGATGCAGTCATGGATAATTTTGATTTCGACTTGAAGTTTAAGATTACCGGTTTTACCGTTTCTACAATTGTAAAAAACTTTACTGTTGATCAGGAATCCAGATCGGATGTATTTACCAAGGAACAAATTGAGATGTTTCGAAATCTAAAAAGAAGTCAGAAACTATATATTGAAGATATTAGGGCAGTTGGTCCGGATGGTGTGACCAGAAACTTACCGACAATTTCATTTAGAATTGAGTAATAAAATTTATATATGATGAAGAAAAGCTTATTACTAATAATTGGTCTTGTATTGATTTGTGCTTCCTATTCCAGTGCACAGACAAATGCAACAAGTGTATACTCAAAAGATCATATTAAAAACAGAAAACCTATTCCTTACTCAAATATACGTGAGTCGGATGTGATGTGGTCGAAGTTAGTTTGGAGATTCGTGGATTTACGGGAAAAAATGAACCTTCCTATGTATTATCCCACAACACCAGAAGATGACCGCTACAGTTTAATCGATCTATTGATGTATGGGATTGAAAATGAAGGCTTAACTGCTTACGAGACAAACGATGATGAATTTAAGGTTCCTATGACGATTGATCAGATTCGTTCGAAGTTTGATGCCCAAAATGATACGATCATGCAACGCAATAGATTGACAGGAGAACTTGAACAAAAAATTCTTCCCGGTGAAATGCATACAGATGATGTAAAAAGATATATGGTGAAAGAACAGTGGTTCTTCGACAAACAAACATCGACTCTACAGGTTCGGATCATTGGAATTTGTCCAATTCGAGAATACATAAAAGATGGCGATTCAGAGTTAGATGGTATTCAACAGAAAAAACTGTTTTGGATCTATTTTCCTGAAGCCCGGCCTTTGCTTGCTTCTCACGAAGTATTTAATCCAAATAACGATGCAGCTCGTTATTCATTCGATGATTTGTTCTTAAAAAGACATTTTTCGAGTTTTATTTCACAAATCTCCAATGTTCACAACAATCGTCAGATTAGTGAATACACTGTGGGATTAAACTCAATGCTTGAAGCAGAACGAATTAAGAATGAGATTTTCACATTTGAACATGATCTTTGGGAATTTTAAAAAATATACTGATATAAAAAAAGGACCTTACAGGTCCTTTTTTATTATACAAATTTTTTCCCTTTTGTTATTTTCACATCAGTAACAATTTTCCTTATCTCCTGCTCATCCCTTCTACGACATATGAGCAGAGAATTATCAGTCTCAACAACAATGTAATCCTTTAAGCCCTGCACAACAACCAATTTGTTATTTGGTACATTTACCAGACAATTTTTTGATTCGTAAAGCATCACATTTTCGCCCTGAATTGCATTCTGATTATTATCCTTAGCAGTATGCTCGTAAAGTGAGCCCCAAGTTCCTAGGTCGGACCAACCAAATTCAGAACAATACACAAATACACTTTCAGACTTTTCAAGAATTCCGTAATCAATAGAAATATTCTCGCATTTTGGATAAATCTGATCAATAAAACTTTGTTCTTCCCCAGTGTCAAGTTTATCTAATATGGCCTCAAACAGATTTTTTATATCCGGTAAAAACTTATCGAATGCATCCTGTATTGTTGAAAGTTTCCAAACAAATATCCCTGAATTCCAAAAGAATTCGCCCGATTCCTGAAATATTTTTGCCAATTCAAGGTGTGGTTTTTCTGTAAATGTTTTTACAGGATACACATCAGAATAATTCTCAACTGCTTTATTTGAAACCTGAATATAACCATAACCGGTTTCCGGTCTTGAGGGAGTAATACCCAATGTCAATAATTTATTTCCATCTTGTACGAATTGAATTCCTTCCGACAAAACTCCTAAAAACTTAGTCTCATTTAATATTAAATGATCTGCAGGCGTTACAATAATTGATGCATTCGGATTTCGCTTTTGTATTTTATGATTGGCATAAGCAATACAAGGTGCTGTATTTCTTCTGATCGGCTCCAACAAAACCTGATCTTCATTTATATTTGGGAGCTGCTGAAGAACAAGATTCTTGTAATTAGCATTGGTTACAACGAAAAAATTCTCTGCCGGGCATATAGACGCAAAACGTTCATAAGTCAACTGAATTAGAGTCTTACCTGTACCAAGAATATCAAGAAATTGTTTGGGTTTATTATTTTTACTTAAAGGCCAAAAACGTGAGCCTACGCCCCCAGCCATAATTACGCAATAATTATTTTTATCCATTGGAAAATATTTATCTGAATCTATGCCTATTTAAGTATGAATTCAAGAGAAGTAAAATTACACCCTAAAATACTGAAAAGCCTTATTAAATCAAAAAAGAATAGAAATTTCAATAGATACACTTATCCTGGAAGATGGTAAACAAATAATTTGTAATTTTATCGTAAAGCAAAATAACTATGAACTTGTTTGAAAACGTAGGAAAATTCTCAAGATTTCTTGTATTGGTATTTTCAAAACCAGAAAAAGGCAAGACTTTATTTTCACAAATAATCCGTGAGATTGATAAACTCGGAATCAATTCCATTGGGATTGTTGTTATTATATCATTATTTATGGGGGCCGTTATCACCTTGCAAACGGCATACAATATGCTTAATCCTTTACTTCCGGATTATTTGGTTGGCTATACAACAAGAGAATCAATGATTCTTGAATTCTCATCGACGATAGTTGGTTTGATATTAGCTGGAAAAGTTGGTTCAAACATAGCTTCTGAAATTGGCTCGATGCGGGTAACTGAACAAATTGATGCTTTGGAAATCATGGGAATCAATTCTGCCAATCATTTGGTTTTACCCAAAATTATAGCGGCAATTTTTATTAATCCATTTCTATACGTACTAAGTGTGTTTGTAGGAATAACTGGTGGGTTACTTGCCGGTTATCTGACAAATACAGTTAATTTAGCCGACTATATTGATGGCGTGCAATATGCTTTTATTCCTTATTACATTACCTATTCCCTAATAAAAACAGCTGTTTTTGCCTTTATAATAACAGCAATACCATCCTTCTACGGATATTACGTAAAAGGAGGTGCACTGGAAGTAGGTAGAGCAAGCACAAAAGCTGTTGTAAACAGCAGTATTCTAATTCTTCTTGCTAATGTGATTCTCACACAAATCCTTTTAAAATGATCACTGTAAGTAATGTAAATAAATCCTTTGCCGACTTAAAAGTGTTGAATGATATCTCAATCAATTTTGAGGCTGGTAAAACCAATCTTATTATAGGACAAAGCGGATCCGGTAAAACAGTTTTACTTAAATCCATCATCGGTCTTCATGAGGTTGATTCCGGTAGTATTTTCTATAACGACAGAGATTTTACTTCCTTGAATTTGAAAGGAAGAAAAGAGATTCGAAAGGAAATGGGCATGGTATTTCAAGGCGGTGCTTTATTCGATTCTATGAGTGTTGAAGAAAATGTACTCTTTCCTTTGGATATGTTTTCGGATATGAGTGAAAAAGAAAAAAAAGATCGTGCAAACTTCTGCTTAAACCGTGTTAACATACAAAATTCAAATCACCTGTTTCCTGCCGAGATTAGTGGTGGTATGCAGAAACGTGTTGCCATTGCAAGAGCAATTGCTTTGAATCCAAAATATCTTTTTTGCGACGAACCCAATTCCGGTTTAGATCCTGTAACAGCTATTTTGATTGATAATCTTATTCAGGAAATTACAAAAGAGTATAATATGACTACCATTATTAATACTCATGATATGAATTCAGTAATGGAAATTGGAGAGAAAATTGTTTTTATAAGCAAGGGGGACAAAGTATGGGAAGGATCTAAAGATGAAATATTTGATACCGACAATCAGGATTTAAACGATTTTGTTTTTGCTTCGGAATTGTATAAAAAGATTAAAAAAATAAGCTAGTAGAAATCACGCTCGTACATTCTATTCGATTTATTATCTTTGCTTTCAGATCAACAAGAAACAATTCATGAATAAAATACTATTTTTCTTTATTTGTAGCGCATTCATCTTTTTGATATCCTGCAAAGAAAATAACAAATATACTCCTCAGCTAAATGAAGATCAATTTACTAAAATGCTTATTGATATTCACATTATTGATGGAACTTTAGAATCGCAAAATATTTATCGCTCGGGAGATAATTATCGTCCCAGCCACTACTACAATTCTATTTTTCAGAAGTATAATATTACCCGTGAGCAATTTGATTCTTGCGTATCTTTTTATTCTTACGATACAAAAAGATTCACTCAAATTTACGATGTAATTATCGATTCGCTTAACCGACTTGAAACGCAATATCGTATTGAGGTTAAAAATAAAAAACTGGAACAAGACACCGTAAACCTCTGGACAAAAAAGCAGCATTGGAGAATTCCTGAGAAAGATAAAAATCAGGTTGACTTTGCGATTCCAGTTCAAGAAAAAGGTATTTACACCATTAAAGCTTCAATTAAAATATTTAAGGATGATCAAACTGATCAGCCCAAAATAGAGGCTTATTTTTGGAAACAGGATAGTTTAGGCGAAGAGCATAAAGTAAGGTTTATGCCGCAACCAATTACTAAAGAGTTAAAATTCAACACTTATGAATTAAGTTTGTCCTATCCGGATTCGAGTTACACAGAACTCCGTGGGAACTTATTTGTCGGGGAGAATGATCTTGTTGAGTTTACTCAGCATTTCGAAATAAAGGACATCTTGATTTTCAATCCGCAAATTAGACCTGATTCGTTGCAGGTTATTAAGGAATTGGAGCAAGATGAGGAACTAAAACGTAGGAGTCTGCAATGAGAAAAATAGCGGCGAACTACATTTTTCCTGTTATAGCGACTCCTTTAAAAAATGGAATTATTGTACTTGATGAGAATAATTATATTGTCGATATAATTGATACGAAGGGACAGATTAAAGAAATTCAAAACCTGGAATTCTACAGTGGGATAATTGTTCCCGGATTTGTTGATGTATTTACACTCCTCAGTTTTTCATCCTTCTCAGGAAAAGATTTTGAAGATTGTCTGCATGATGACTTTGGTTCAGCACTTAAAAAGAGTTTACTCCAGAAAGATACTACTGCCAATACAATACAAAGAGGAATTAATCAATTAGAAGCTTATGGAACTGTTGCTGCAGCCGATTATTTTATTTTAAATAATCATGCTGATCAAAAGCGAAAATCGAAGTTGTCTTTTTCTGACATGAATGCTGTAGAATCAAACTGTTCCCTGCAACTTCCGATATCAAACAAGCAATTAAATCCAAACCAATCAATTCTGCTAAATCGAATGATCGTAGAAAAATTGAATGGGTTTGCACCGGCTGAAAGTGAAATGAACCGATACTGCATTGGAACAGGATCGCTTGGAATGCATTTGAAACTATCTGTTTTTGAGGAATTAAAAGCTCTGCAAGAAATTCTGCCGGACCTTACTTTTTGGGAATTGATCAAATGGGGAACTATAAACGGAGCAAAACATTTGCAGATCGAAAATAGATTTGGAAGTCTTGAAATTGGCAAAAAACCAGGACTGAACCTACTCACAAATCTTGATTATCCGAATCAGAAATTCAACGCGGCAAGCACAATAAAAATACTTGTTTAATCAAGACTAATTAACTTCTCAATTTGATAGATCAACTCAGGAATTTATCTAAATTTGCGCAATAAAAACTGTGTAAATGGCTACTTTTCTCTTCGATAAAATTATTTTCGGCCCTGTAAAAAGCAGAAGACTTGGTGTTTCGTTAGGTATTAATTTACTGCCTAATGATTGCAAACTCTGCAGTTTTAATTGCATTTATTGTGAATGTGGATGGAATCCGGATCAATATGAACAGAAAATTAATTTTCACCCAAAAAATCAGGTGAAAGAGAGTCTATTCGAGAAATTGACCCAGATGAAAGCCAATAATGAAGATTTGGATGTAATTACCTTTGCAGGAAATGGAGAACCAACGCTTCATCCGGAATTTGGTGAAATAATTAATTACACAATCGAGGTTCGAAATCAAGTATTTCCGCAGGCAAGAATAGCTGTCCTTTCCAATTCATCGATGATTCACAAAAAGTCGGTATTTGATGCTTTAAATAAGGTCGATGATAATATTTTAAAGCTGGATGGCGGAACAGAGGAAACAATTATCAATTTAGATCAGCCCGTTGGAAAGTTCAATCTAAATAATTTGGTTGAACTTCTTTCTAAGTTTGATGGCAATTTAATCATTCAAACCCTTTTTATTCGAGGAGAATACGGGGGTAAAGTTATTGACAACACTACTAGGGAAGAAATAGATGCATGGCTTACACACCTGCAAAAAATACAACCGAAAGAAGTGATGATTTATACTATTTCGAGGGATACTCCAAGTGATAATCTGGAGAAAATATCAATGAAAGAATTGAAGCAAATTGCGCAAAAAGTAGAAGAGGCCGGATTTAAAACACAAATCAGCGGTTAATACATTAATTTTGTAAAATTGTCCTGAAATATCGATTCCCGAAATTTATTTCTAATGCTTAAGGGTAGGTAAGTTATATCTTAAAAATCGTCCTCAAAAAAAACAATTTGTCAGAAAGCCCTTTATAAAAGGAACTTTTGATATTTTGAAGTGAGGTTTCAACTTGATTTCTACGTCTGCAAATATCTTTTGTTTCTTCATTTCAGGAGTTTTTTTCAATAATTGCTTATATCTCCTTTTTATTTGCAATTTCTCCCTAAAAGTATAACTTTAAGTTTATTACGAAATAAAACCCACGAGAAAACAATAAATCTATGTTTAGAACATCTATTAAATTAAGCTGTTTCATTCTTTTTTTCACGTCATCAGTGCTAACTTTTGGTTGTCAGAATAAGAAAGCCTCAGTTGATAAGCTGCCTGAAATGGCTGCACCACAACAAAAGGAGTTAAGATCGGTTAAAGCTCTGTTTTACAATGTGCCAAGTCCGATTGAGGTGAGTGGGATTATAAAAAAAATGAACCTGCCTTATCAGCCCGATTTAATGAATCCGGTTTCTAATGCAGATAATTATTTGTCACAAGCGGATGTGGCTATCAACATTGGTATTTACGGTGCGGATTTAAGTTACATTAGAATTTATGAACAGTTTCAGGATGCGGCAAGATATTTAGCCGTAATCAAGAAATTTACACGCGAATTGGGCATTCCTGAAGAACAGGAAAAAATTACTGCCCGAAGAATGGAAGAAAATATTGAAAATCAAGATTCTTTACTGCAAATAATTACCGAAACGTTTACGAAATCAGACAGTTATCTGAAAGAAAATGAAAGAGGTGGTGTTGCGGCTTTAATTGTTTTTGGTGGATGGATTGAGACTTTGTATCTGGCAACAAATATTGTAGATTTAAAAAATCCTCAAAAAGAAATGGTCAACTTAATTTCACAGCAAAAACATTCTGTGAAAAACCTTATTGGTTTACTAAATCAATATAGAGATAACTATAAAATAAATCAGATTTTGCCAGACTTAAAGAAGCTGGATGCAAAATTTCAGGAAATATCGCAAACTAAATCTTCTGCATCGAGCATTAAAACAAAAGACGGCAAAACAGTTATTAAAAATCAGGTTACTCTAACTGCTTCGAACGAAACAATCAGAGAAATTAAAGAAATTAATAGCAAAATCAGGGAAATGATTACCGAATTATAGAAAAACGATTGGGATGAAAATGACTATAAAAACAATATTACTTATTTTTTACTTATTCGCATTGCCAAATATTGTGCCTGCCCAGTGTAACGAATACACCAAAAAGGAATGTATCCCGAAGCTTACGCCTTACACCTTTAATGGACAATTAAATAATTCGGTGTTATCGGAGGGTGAAACTGCTGAATTGCAACTTACTTTTTATAAGGATCAGGAATATAGAATTTTAGTCGAAGGAGAAGATAATCTTGGTAAAATTCAATTTCAGCTTTTTGATACCGACTACAACTTATTGTATGATAATGCTGATGAAGATTACACAAATTTGTGGGATTTTATGGTTGAGAGCACCGATGATTTTGTAATTCGGGTATTGATACCTGAAAATCAAAAAACGGAGAGAATTGAAAGTGGCTGTGTTTCGATTTCAATTGGTTTCAGAGCTTTTGGATCGAGAACTATTTTTAAATGATCATTTTCTGAGGCGAAACTTACAAAATAAAAAAACCATCCTTTGCTGGATGGTTTTTTTATTTCTGCAGTTTTATCGGTTATTTCAACAAAAATTTAGCTGACCCAATATGGTTTCCTTCAGCGAAAACATCTACTTTATATTCTCCTTCAATAAGACTTCCATCATTATCCCAGAATACCGCAACATCGAGCTGTTCCCCTTCGTAATCAATCTCCCGCGTTGCAGAATAGCTAAGTTTAGTATTCTGAAAATCGAATAAAAGGTTTTCCGGATTACCCAAAACAACTTCATCTGGTCGGGTGATACGAACAAATAATGCTTTAAGTCCGGTTGATGCAGTTACATTTTTTTGAATGGTAAAATTGGTGACTAATTTTTCCGTTTTGGAAATCTTTTTCACGTCTTTGCCTTTTTTATTTATAGGATAACAAGCAAGATCCACAAGCGTAAGAGTAGCCGCTTTACTGATTACCTCTTTCATTGTTTCGGTTGATTCCTCGAGTTTGGTGTTGCGATCTTTCACCCAATCGATTTGCTTTTTAACACGTACATTTTCTGCAGTAAGCAATTGGTTGCGTGTATTTAGTGAGTCGATTTGAACAATATAATCTCTTAGTACTCCTTTTAAAGTTCCTAATTCTTTTTTGTATTTATTAATTTCAAAATAAGAGTTGTTTCGAAATACTTTCATTCGATCCAAAAGTTCATTTATCTTTTCCTGTTCCATTTTTAGCTGAACATTCAAGGTATCATTGTTCGTTTGCAAAGAATCGTAATCCTGCGAAAGTAATTTCAATTCATTTTCCAAACTTATTTTCTCAGTAGTAATTTCGGAGATATAGCGCTTATTATCTCTATGTTCCATGTAATACATTACCGCTAAAATCACAAGAATTACCCCTAAAGTTGCCAACACTCCAATATAAATGTTGTCTTTTTTATTTTTACCTCTACTCTCTGCCATAAAAACTCTGCTTAATTAGTTCGAACAAATTTACTTATCTTTTTTTTAAATAGTATTCTCTAACGCCTATTTGTTTAAAAGCAAACTGCTCCACAATAATAAATAGAATCAATGCATTGCAGAACCAAATACTATTGCCGATTGAACCACTGCAATAACCAAACCAGATTTTAAAATTCTAAATTGCAAACAAAACAAGGGGGCTAACATCTTGTTAAAGAATGCGCCCCGTTACCAAACTAACCTTATGTTTTTTTTATGAAGTAGATTTCTTCTACAGGATGTTACCCAATTTCACACCAAAATAGATTGTTCTTGGATTTAATGGACCATATACATAACCTGCATCACGGGACGGGCCAAAATCAAAATCATCCTGAAAAGAATTAAAGATATTCTTCATCCCCAAATCAAACTGTAATTTCACATCACTGCCTAAATCGAAATGGTAAGCAAAGTTGATTCCCAAATCCATAAAACGATCTGATTTCACTAAACTTTCCTGAATCTCATTTCCATATTTATCATCTCCTCCACTTAAGTGAATCAAATTCATTGGTCCGGTATATGATCCTGATAATGTAGCAGTAAACTCATGAAGAGGTTTCCAGTTCATTGCAAAATAGCCATACTGCTCTGGTGTTCTCAAAATATCATCAGTAGTAGTATTGGCTGTATCCTCATCCTCTCCCTGATCAACAGCATCATCGTATTTACTGGATTGCAAGGTTAGTCCCATTTGGAAATCCAACTTATAGGATGGAGCCAGTTTACATTCAAAATTTACCCCCCGAACAACCGCTCCATTGGCATTTTTCCGAAGCATAACCATGTTTCCAGTTGCATCTACCTCACTAAATTCGTTAAAGAAAGGATCGATTAACTGAGTATTAAAACCCTCTGCAAGAAAATAGGTCTGCATTTTACCAAAGGCTTTGGTGTAATCCCAGGATACAGTATAACTGTTTGATTTCTCTTCTGTTAAATCGTCAGCCAATTCGTGTGTGATTCTTCTGGCCGTTGAAGCTTCAATGTGTAAATCTTCATCGAAAATTTGCGGAGCTCTAAAACCTCTTGCATAACTAACCCGCAATTGCGAACCTTTAAAGATATCGAATAACACGTTAGCTCTGGGACTAAATACTGTATTTGAATAATTGGAATTTTCCGCAGAATTTTTAATTTCATAGGAATCCATTCTTACACCCAATAGAAATTTTACAGCACCTAAATCCCATTTACTTTGAGCAAATGCACCTATAGTATTTGATGTTTGATCGGCAATTTTGGTTGTTTTCACAAATTCATTATTTGTAAAATCATAATACCCCAATTTATCATCTTTCAGACTGTTGTAAACATTCTCCAATCCAAGAGTGATATCTGCAGGAGCGAAAAATAAATTATCAAACTTTGTAAAGAATTGCACTCCGGCAGAAACAGCCAAATCATCGGTTTGACCATAAGCACCATAATCAGGAATTGGTGTAGATAATTCCGCACCATTGTCGTCATAAATAGTGGCAGCTCCATAGTAACTATCCCTATCGATACTTTGTCCCGAAGCATAAACAGACAATTTACTGATTCGATCCTGATTAAGATATTGATCCCAGGCCAAACTTCCTGAATTAATACGATGACTTACTTCTTCGGCAACAGTAGCTTCATGAGCCTTTAAATTTAGCTGATCTCCGCCCCTTCGGTACTCATCAACTACATGATATTCCAAAGTCAATTTGGCTAAATCTGAAAGACGATGATAAGCACGTAAACCGACACTTATATTTTTCAATTTAACCATATCGGAATAACCATCCTTATTCGCATCCCAATCACCGCGCTCACGGTTCATCCCAAAAATAAACATCCCGCTTTTATGATCTTCAGAAACAACTGACGCATTAAAATCGGCAGTCATATCACTGGCAGCATCTCCACCACCATCAACACCAATACCTACAGCTCCATATTTCACTCCTGCTTTAAAAGTATTGGCAACAGGATCTTTTGTAATGATATTAATTGTACCGGCAATTGCATTCCCTCCAAAAAGAGCTGAACCACCTCCACGTACAATCTCAACTCGCTGAATCATACTTGCCGGAATGTGTTCCAATCCGTATACTCCGGCCAATCCGCTGAAAATAGCTCTGCTGTTAATTAATATCTGCGTATATGGTCCTTCTAAACCATTCATTCTTACTTGCGAAAAACCACAATTGTTACAATTATTCTCTACACGCAAACCAGGAGAAAAAACCAAACCATCAGCCAGGTTTGCTGATGATATTTGTTCCAGCAACTTAGTAGATATAGAATTTACTACAACAGGAGCATCTTTACGTTGAATTCTGTTTCGATCGGCCGTAACCACAACCTGATCCAAGCCAATAAAATCTTCTGCTATTTTAAATTCAAGAACAGAGTTCTTTCCTCCTTTTAGTTCCAATTCCTTCTTGTCCAATTTGTATCCCACACAAGTAGCAATTACATGATAATGCCCCACAGGAACATTCTCGATTACAAATTCGCCGTCGAAATTTGTTACTGCTCCCATGCTCGATCCTTCAAGAGCAACACTGGCATATGGAATGGGTTTGCTGCTGTTACTGTCAATCACTTTGCCTTTTACACTTGAAGTAATATTTTCGGCAGAAACAGAAAATGCCACACTAATTAGCATAGCAATGCCAATAGTTAGATGAGTTAGTAGTCTCATTATAAGGTATATTTTTTTGATGTTTGTATTTATTGATATACACAACACTCCCTCATACTATCAAACAGTATCAGGAAACAGTTACATACTCAAATTTTAAATGGACCTTTTCAGGTAATAATAATAATAAAGGTGTTACTGGAAAACAGGCGGAGCCCTGTTGTCAAGAAGAGAACTTATAATTCCTTTCTTAATAAAAAGGTGGTAAACATTACTAATTTCATAAGATTTTCCTATTAATGCAGCTATAAATAAAACTGAGCCGAGCAAGAACAGGAAACTCGTAAATTGCTGCAATGAAAAACATTCATGAGAAGAATGATGATGATTTGCTGTTCCGTTAGAACTCCCTGGTTTTTGATAGGGATGAGCATGAACGATTAAAGTTCCATCAACTTGTCTATGAACGTGCCAATTAAAAACAGCATTACCCGCCAACAAAATCATTGCCGGAAGCAGTATACTTACAATCGCTATTTTAATTTTTCGAAAACCGTTCATTACCGAATTAAATTGGCATTAACATTACGGCTCAAAAGTAGAAAGTCGGGATTCGTTTAACAATACCTATATGTTGGTATTCATTGATTCCAACTATGTTACTTAACATGTTTCTTATTAAAGAGATTGAAATACTCCTTTATTACATCTTCAGAAGCAACCAAATCGGAGTCCAAAACAGGCTTAGATTTTCTGATTCGGGAAATATAATCTTCTTTGGAGCAAACCATCTCATTCTGATACAAATACCAAAACTGAACGTAAACCCACAAATCATTTCCGGGTCCAAATTGAGCGCGTAATTCGTAAGCTTTTTCTGTAAGCTCCTCTATTTCTGAACCAAACCGGTAAAACATATTTTTAAAAGGAACCGGGTGCACACCGGTTTGCTTTGCCTCATCAAAACGGTAATCTCCAAATTCAATTAACTGCTGTATTTCTGTTTTCCCTTCAAATTGTGCATCGATAACCGGCATTGATGAAATTTGCTTTTGCAATTGAGACAAAGAAATGGAAAGCTTATTTTCAACAACTTTGGCAAAATCCGTAAGGTGATTTTTCAAAGAATCATTTGATGTGGTCGCTACTAATTCTGAGCTGATGATATCATCTTCATTAAATTCATTCTCCCATTTCACAATTCGGTTTATTTCCTGAAGAATCATTCTAACAAATTGCTTGTTATCCGATTGTGAATCGCAAACAATCATAAAATAATCCTGATATCTAACCATTCTTATCAAAACTCCATCCAGACTAAACTTCAGACTTCGTTTTAAGAATAAGCCTTTTTTATGCAAACAGAACCTGATTTCGGTCTTGGTTTTTGTTTTATTTATCGCTGAAAAGGAAAGCAAAGATTGATAGGAAATGGTATACGTTTTAGAATTTGCATCTACTTTATCGCAGCATACAATTTCAGAGTTGCTTTTAATCTCAGTTGTAACATGATTTAGAATTACAGCTCCTTGTTGAACTGCACTTTTCAGTAAAGAAAGTAACAAGCGATTTGTTGAGATCTTAAATTCCTTATCAATGTAAACAGCATCATCTGCTTCTGTAATAAGAGTCGGTTCGTATTTTGAAATGTCCTTATCGCGAATACTTCCCGAAAATATTTTTTCCCATTTTGAAATATTTCGTTTTACATTCAGATATTCATCTGGCAAAATTAAATGAGGAAAGCGGTTTCGAAAAGCAAGAACCAACGAATGAGAGCTTTCCGAAGCATCAACGATCGGATGTAAAGATTCTTGAAAATCATTTTCGGTTAAAATGGCGCATTTATATCCGTTAATACCAGCCAAAAGAGCAAACAGAACCTCTTTTATACCAATACTTAGCACCACAAAATCGAACTTAGTATTTGCAACTGTTTCAAGAAATTTATCTCTTTTTAACACGGAATATTGTAAGGAGTCCTCCATTTTACTTTTATTAACTTATTTTTGTTTTGAATCTTTGTAATTTTGTTGCCTAATAATCAAATATCAAAACCAATCAATTTGAAAAAGATAGCTTTTTATATCCTTTTGGGATTTGCAGTTTCAACCTTACTATATTCTTGTGCACGAAAAGGAATACCTACCGGAGGGCCTCTTGATTACACGCCTCCTAAGGTTACATTAACCAAGCCTCTAAATTATTCAACAAACTTTAAAGGTGGAAAAGTAGAAATTTTCTTTGATGAATTTGTTCAGCTAAAAGATATAAGTTCAAATTTCACAATTTCCCCGCCACTAAAAAAGAAACCTTTGGTGAAATTGAAAGGTCGTTCTATTTACGTGAAACTAGAAGAGAAACTTCGCGAAAACACCACCTATACTCTCGATTTTGGAAAAGGTATTGCAGACAATAATGAAGGGAATCCTTTGGGAGAATATCAATTTGTATTCTCAACAGGCAATCAACTGGATTCATTAAGCATTAAAGGAAAATTAGATAATTCCTTCAATCAGTTGCCGGTTGAAAAAGCAATGGTAATGGCTTACTTGAATACGAATGATTCTGTGCCCTTTACAGTTATTCCAAGTTATGTTGCTAAAACCGATTCGGCAGGTTATTTTCAGCTGAACAATTTGAGTCAGGGAGATTACAAACTATTTGCAATTGTTGATGGAAACCGCGATTTTCTTTACAATGGCCCCGGTGAAATGATCGGTTTCAGCAATGATATTATTACGCCAAAAATGCATACTTACGAACAATTGGACAGCATTAGTGCCGATTCCGTTGTTGTAAGACAAATGATGGCAACAGAACCGTCAAATATTTATATTAGAATGTTTGATGAAGATAATCCTCTTCAATACCTTACCACTTATAAAAGAGAGCGAAGAGAAAAAATCCATTTTGAATTTAACTCGAAAAGAACCGATAGTCTTAAGATTGATTTTATCAATGTTGATGAAGATCCAAATTGGTTCTTACTTCAGAAAAATAAAACAAATGATACTCTTTCCTACTGGATAACCGATTCGACTATTTACCAAAGAGATACTCTTTTGGCCAAACTGGAATATTTTAAAACTGATTCGTTGGGACAACTTGTAAATTTTACTGATACGGTTAAGTTAAATTATAAGGCTCCGAAAAAAGCAAAAGCTTCGAAGAACAAAAAGAAGCAGGCAAAAATTAAAATTCCTTCGTATGAATTTAAATTAAATGTCAGTAGTTCGCAGGATTTAAATAAGGATGTGATTCTTGATTTTAATGAGCCTCTTGCCGAAATCAACAAAGACAGTATTCATTTGTATCAAGTTCAGGATACATTACTAATACCTGTTGATTATAAAATAGAACAAGATTCTGCAGCTATTCTTCGTTACCATGTTAAAATAGACTGGAAGCCGGAAACGCAATATAAAGTAGAGTTTGATTCTACGGCATTTCGAAATATTTATGGTTTGTACAGCGATAAATACAATGGGAAAATTACAACCCGGGAAGAAGAATATTACGGAAAAATATTATTGAATGTATCCAATGTAAAAAAGCCGATGATTGTTCAATTATTAAAGAACAACAAAAGTGAAGGGATTGTTCAGGCAAAAAGGATTTATTCCGATCAAACCGTAATATTCGATTATTTAGCTCCTGACACCTATATCATTAAATTAATTGTTGATGAAAACGACAATGGTAAATGGGACACCGGTAATTACAAAGAAGGTCTTCAGCCTGAAATGGTTCATTACTTTAGAAAAGAAATTAAAGTCCGTTCGTATTTCGATGTAGAAGATCGTATTTATATTCCGGAAAATGGTCCGGAAATCAATTTCAATCAGCATTTAATAGAACTTGAGCAAAAAAGGCAGAAGAAGCTTGAAAAAGCATTACTAAAAGATGCTGAAAAAAATAAAAAGAAAACAAGAACCAAAAACAACAATTAGATATGTCAGTACTTCTGGAATTTGCTATTTTCCCAACCGACAAAGGTGATAGCGTAAGCAAACAAGTTAGTCAGGTTATTGAGTTGATCCGCGAAAGCGGTATTAGCTACCAGCTAACAGCAATGGGAACGCTGATTGAGACCGATGCGTTACCGGAAGCTTTAGCGCTTGTAAACCGCTGTTATGATCTTTTAGCGGAAGATTCAGAACGTGTTTATACTACTATAACGATCGATATTCAGAAGAACAAACACAATCGCTTAAAAACCAAAGTAGAAGCAATCGAAAATAAGATTGGCAAGGTTAATAAGTAAGGAAAAAGGAACAAGTGTCAAGGATCAAGTATTAAGTATCAAGAAAATTCACGAATGAAATTTTTAGCCTCACTTAAGTACCGTATTTTTTCAAGAAGAACAATTATGGTTCTAATTCTGCTAATGGGGACATTTGGTCTGAATGCACAATGTGTGGTAAAAAATTTCGCTTTTCAATCGGGTGAAAAATTAGTTTTCAGAGGTTACTACAACTGGGGATTTATTTGGGTTGCTGCGGGTGAAGTTGAACTGTCTGTAAAAAAAGACCATTTTCAAAATAAAGAGGTATTCAAAATAAAAGGAGAAGGCCGAAACACAAAAGCATTTGACTGGTTTTTTAAGCTTAGAGACACATTAACCTGCTATGCCGACGCTAAAACTCTTGCTCCACTCTACTTCGACAGACGAACTCATGAAGCCAAATACGATGCTCATCACGAGTATTGGTTTGATTACAAAAAAAATCAGATTAGGTCGCAAATTCAGAAACGAGATAAGCCTGTAAAGCACGATACGCTAAAAAACAAGCCCTGCACTTTCGATATTTTATCGGTTGCGTACTACGTTCGGAATCTCGATTTCTCGAAATACAAGAAAGGAGATAAAATTCCGATTTCGATGCTGATCGATAACGAAATTCACTCCCTCTATATTCGCTATCGCGGATTGGAAACCATCAAGGCAAATTCAGGCGAACGTTTCGAATGCCTCAAATTCTCGCCCCTTTTGGTTGAAGGCACCATGTTTAAAGGCGGCGAAGACATGACCGTTTGGCTAAGCAACGACGACAACCGAATTCCAATTATGGTGGAAGCAAAAGTATTGGTTGGCAGCGTTAAGGGAATTCTGGAGAGCTACGAAGGCCTGCGAAACACCAAAAATTCTTTCTTCAAAAATAACAAAGGGAATCTGGATATTGCGGAATAAAAAGCTAGAGGGGAATTGAAAGACGCTAGCTGAACAATTGCTAAAATAAGACAATGAAAAATGTTATTTTAAAAACTTGCTACATTGCCAATATACTATTGGTGGCACTGATAATTTTATTACCCGTTGCAAGCTTTCTGGAGATAAATAGTTTACTTGACTTCATGACTACTAATACAGGTTTGTCTATAAGAAGTGTATTATCTGTATTAACAGCGATTCTATGGATATATTGTATTTATTTGTGGGCTAAATTTGATAAAAATATGGTGCGATTTGTACTTATACTATTTTTGACAGCTTTCTATTTGATATTCTACTTTAAAAGAGCTTTGAAAGAAGGATGGATTTAAGGTTTTCTATCTTCACACCCACCTAGCACAATTCTATAATTTACAATATTGGTAAAAATGCAAAACCACTAAACTTCATCATGCAAAAAACAACTTTTCCTGTTTGGTTAGAAGATATTTGCACCAAATTAGGTGACAACTCTTCACAAATACCCCCTTTTGTTCAAAACAAGCTACTTACTCAATGGAAATCATCCCAATAGAGAAAAGCTATGGAATTCTTGATATTGCGAAATAAGATTTTTTCTGACCGGTTCCCGGACTAGTAGTAGTCCGATTGATGGACAAGTAGTGGTCCGACTGCTGGACTAGTACTAGTCCCATTACCGGAGCAGTAGTGGTCCGGTTTATTGCAAAAACTTTAAGACAAAATCTTCCGTTGCTTTTTCAAGATAAATACCTGCGTTTTTTATAGAATCATCTGTGCTTGCAGCGTATTTGCTTACTTCGAACAGGCAATCGATATTCATTTCTTTTACTCTTGCCTCATCCAAATCAAGCAATCCACAAAAAATTGCCAGTTTTTGATCAGTAACGGAATCCAATACACCGCGGATTACTTTTCCCGAGAATGTTTGCTCATCCAACTTTCCTTCTCCGGTAATTATCCAGCCAGCACCTTTAATCAGTGCATCAAAATTGGCCTCTTTCTTAATTAAATCAATACCCGGATTCAAGGCTGCATTTAAAAACAAAATGCAACCGGCACCCAATCCGCCTGCTGCGCCGGCACCACTTATTTGCTGTAAATCGAGTTCGAATTGTTTTTTAACTACTTCGTTAAAATGCTGTAAACCGGCATCCAATTCCCGCACCATTTCGGGTGTCGCTCCTTTTTGTGGAGAATAGATATAAGCTGCCCCATTCTCTCCGTAAAGTGGATTATCAACATCGCAGGCAACTTCGAATTTCACCCCTTTTAATCTTGGATGTGCGACTGAATGATCAATAGAATAAAGTTGAATTAAATCCTGGCCGGCACCTTTCAACTCATTATTATTTTCATCGAAAAAGACATAACCCAATGCCCGCGCCATGCCCAAACCGGCATCGTTGGTTGCACTTCCGCCAATACCCAAAATAATGTGTTCTGCACCTTTGTCCAACGCATCTTTAATTAATTCGCCGGTTCCATAAGTGCTTGTCAGCATCGGATTTGCCTCATCGCCTTGCAGCAAACGAATTCCCGAAGCTTCTGCCATCTCAATGTAAGCAGTCTTCTTCTTTTCAGAATACAAATAAAAAGCAGTAATTTTTCGATGCAGCGGATCGTGAACCTCGATGGAGTTCATTTCTCCTTCCAGATAGAAGTTCAGGACTTCAATCGTACCATCGCCGCCATCGGCCAACGGTAGTTTGATGATCTCAACATCAGAAGTGTGTTTTCTGATCCCTCTCTCAACAGCATCACAAAATTCCATTCCGGTGAGAGAGCCTTTGAATTTATCCGGAGCTAAAATAATTTTTGTCATCATTGGTAAGTTAGCTTAAATCAGGAGAATTTTAACTTACTATTATTGGGACAGGTTGAAAAAAAGAGCTTATTTCTTATCTATTTTAATCTCAAAAAGTTTAGGCCATCTTTTCCCTGTAACAAACAAACGATTATTAATAGAATCCCAAGCTATTCCATTCAATACCTCATCTCCCTCTATCAATATTCTCTTGTCGGCTAGTTTTAAAATCTTACCTAGATTTAAATTTCCTTCCACTCTTCCCGTTTCCGGATTTATAATTACAATGCGGTCGGTAAGCCAAACATTGGCATAAATTTTTCCATTTATATATTCCAATTCATTTAAATTGGTTACCATTCCCGAATTATCATACACTTCAATTATTCTCTTCCTGCTATAATTGTCAGCATCAAGAACTGTCAGCACATTTGTCCCATCCGAAAGAATCAACTCATTGTTAGCTGATGTAATTCCCCAGCCCTGATGATTGGTTGTATTTGGCTCAAAAGTATCCTCCTGTTCAAAAGTTACAGGATCAACAACAAAAACTTTTTTTGCATTCCAGGTCAATTGAATAATTTTTCCCTTGGAAAACGTAATGCCTTCGCCAAAATATTCCTGCTCTAAATTCTTAACCGACAGGGCCTCACCATTTTCAAGTTTTACCTTTCGCAAAGTAGATTCGCCTCTTTGCCCTGTTCCCTCATATAGAAATCCTTTATGATAAAACAATCCCTGGGTATAAGCACCTCTATCGTGGGGAAACTCATTAATTATTTCATATGAATATTCAACAGGAGGGATATTCGTTTTCAAATTTATAAATGTGGAAACAATACCAATTGTCCCGTCTTCATGATAAGCCATCACCTTCAGATCGTGTTTCCCCATTTTTTGATCCTCAGGAACCCAAGTCATTGTCCATGGCTCATCGGTCAAACTTCCAATTAAAGTCTCATCAGCCCAAAACTGAACAGAATCAATTCCGGCCGCCCTATTTCTGGGAGTCATTTCAATTTCAACATCTCCTCCCATGGTATATAAATCACCCCGATGCGGTTGTTTTAAGCGCAAACTATTAACAATCACTGTCGTTTTTTCTGTCTGCTCATCAAAGTTTTTATCGGCAAACTTATTATTGTTTACACTCTTGCCATTACACGAGACTAACAGCAAAAAACAAACAAGCGATAAAAAAGAGTGAGTATTCATGGTAATTCTTTTAGGATAAAACGATCAGTGAAAACAACAATTAGTTTTAGTATTACAAGCTTTAAAATTAGCTAAAAAATAAAAAAACTGCCCTGATCAGTCAGGACAGTTTGTATTATTTTAAGATTTCCCATTCATAACCATCTTTGGTGTCTTTTACAACAATGCCTAAATTGGTCAATTCATCTCTTATTTTATCGGCAGTAGCCCAGTCTTTATTCTTTTTGGCCTCATCGCGGGTCGAAAGCAGCAAACGAACTACTTTATCCAGTATTTCATTATTCCCTCCTGTATCTCCTTCATCTTTCAAGCCCAACACGTCAAACACCAAATTGTGATACAAATCCTTTAAAACAGCAAGGTCAGAAGCAGTAATCGTTTCCTTTCCAACAGCTAATGAATTGATCATCTTCACGCCATCAAACAAGTGAGCAATTAATATCGGTGTATTAAAATCATCATTTAATGCCTCGTAACACTTCGCTTTTAATTCCTCAACAGAATTGGAAGAGGAATCCGATGTTTGTATTTTATCTATTGTTGCAACAGCTGTCATTAAACGTTTAAAACCTTTTTCTGCTGCCTGAAGCGCATCGTTCGAAAAATCCAACGGACTGCGGTAATGAGCCTGCAACATGAAAAAGCGAACCGTCATCGGGCTGTACGCCTGTTCCAGTACATCATTCTCTCCCGAAAACATAGAAGATAAATTCACGTAATTTCCCAATGATTTACCCATCTTCTGACCATTGATGGTGATCATGTTGTTATGCATCCAGTATTTTACGGCTTCGTGTCCGTTAGCTCCTGTGGATTGAGCAATTTCACATTCGTGATGCGGAAACTGCAGATCCAATCCACCACCATGAATATCAAATTTAGCGCCCAGATATTTCTGACTCATTGCAGAACATTCCAAATGCCAGCCAGGGAATCCATCACTCCATTTCGAAGGCCAACGCATAATATGCTCAGGAGTCGCTTTTTTCCAAAGAGCAAAGTCAAAACTATTTTTCTTTTCGCTTTGTCCTTCTAAATCCCGTGTATTTGAGAGCAGCTCTTCAATTTTTCTTCCTGATAATTTGCCGTAGTCATATTTTTCGCTGTATGCTTTCACATCAAAATAGACAGAACCTTCACTCTCGTAAGCAAACCCATTCGCAAATAATTTATCAATCACTTCCATTTGTTCAATAATATGTCCTGATGCACGAGGCTCGATACTTGGCTTCAATACATTCAAATCAGCCATATCATTGTGATAGCGATCGGTAAAAAACTGAACAATTTCCATTGGCTCCAGTTGTTCCAAACGAGCCTTTTTAGCAATTTTATCTTCGCCCTCATCTGCATCATTCACCAAATGTCCTACATCGGTAATGTTTCTAACGTAGCGTACTTTATATCCTAGATGCGTTAAGTAACGAAAAACCAAATCGAATGTGATTGCTGGCCGGGCATGCCCCAAATGTGCATCACCATATACCGTAGGACCACATACATACAGCCCAACATGGGGAGCATTAATGGGTTCAAACAATTCTTTTTTACGATTTAGTGTATTATAAATGAACAACTTATTTTCCATAACTGTAATATAATCGAAATTCTATTGGGAGTGTAAAATTATAAAAAATTATTGCTCGCCATAAAATATCTTGCGAATAACTTTAGAATTCTGATAGATAGACTCAATTTACTCCTAATTTCCGACTTCCTTAAGGAGTAAGTTACGTGAATAAAACTCTTTTCAACTTAAAAAAATGGGGTCCAAACAGACCATACAACTGTATATTCAATCATAATCTACTCTTTTTATTGTCTATATAGATTCCTTCACTATCTTTGTGACATAAAATATTCTATCCAATATCCTGAATTGCGATTGCCGTCATCAGCAAGATTACTTGAAAACATTCACCTTCCTCATTGAATGTAAAGGAAAATCAACAAAAGGAAATAACAACAAGAATTATATAGAGATTGATCGAATTTGGATAGAATAAATACAGTTTATAGACTAATTATAAAATCTTAATCATGTAATATTGTTTTAAACAATCAAAATATATTTTTTATTATTACTTTCAACTATAAGCTCATACAGGATCAATCCAATAGTAGTATTACAAAATTAAAAGAATGTCAAAAAAAAATAAAAAAGAACATAGAAAAGGAAAACCAGCACATAACCGCCAAAGTCTTTCAAAACTAATTGATGGAATATTCGCTCAAAACCCAACTAAAACACTTAATTACAAACAAATTTCAAGTGAATTGGGAATTAAAGACATGGGCACAAAGCAGCTTGTAGTCGGAATTCTTTGCGATATGGTTGATTTAGAGGTTTTAAGTGAAATTTCGACAGGAAAATACAAATTGAAATCGAAAATCGGCAACATAACGGGCAAGGTTGACATGACTGCCCGAGGATCTGCATTTATCGTTTCGGAAGAAATTGAAGAAGATGTTTTTGTATCGCAGGCAAATTTAAACAGAGCTTTACATGGAGATATCGTTAAAGTTTCCTTGTATGCACGTAAAAAAAGCAAGCAACCCGAAGGCGAAGTGGTTGAAATCGTTAAAAGAAAGAAAACCACTTTTGTAGGAATCGTAGATGTTTCTAAAAACTATGCATTCCTGGTTTCATCGGGCAAACAAATGCCGTACGATATTTTTATTCCTTTGGCAAAGTTAAATGGTGCACAAAATGGCGATAAGGCAATTGCACAAATAACCGAATGGCCTAAAAAATCGAAAAATCCGGTTGGTCAGATTACAACTGTTTTGGGTAAACCCGGTGATAATAACACTGAGATGCATGCGATTCTGGCTGAGTTTGATCTTCCACATATTTTTCCTGAAAATGTAAACGTGGCCGCAGAAGATATTTCTGATGAAATTACAAAAGAAGAAATTGCTCTTCGCAGAGACTTCAGAGAGGCTACAACTTTTACCATCGATCCGCACGATGCAAAGGACTTTGATGATGCCCTGTCTATTAGGGCACTTGAGAATGGCAATTGGGAAATTGGTGTTCATATTGCTGATGTTACACATTATGTGAGAAAAGGGAGCATCATTGAACAGGAAGCTTTTGATAGAGCAACTTCTGTTTATTTGGTAGATAGAGTTGTACCAATGTTGCCGGAACGTTTATCGAACGGAATTTGTTCCCTGAGACCCAATGAGGAAAAATTAACTTTTTCTGCTGTTTTCGAAATGGATGAGAATGCAGATGTGATCAATACCTGGATTGGTAAAACGGTAATTAATTCGAACCGAAGATTCACCTATGAAGAAGCGCAGGATATTATTGAGACTGGAAAAGGAGATTTTAGTGAGGAAGTTCTTGAATTGGATAAGCTGGCTAAATTGCTGCGTAAAAGGAGATTCAAAAAAGGAGCAATTGATTTTGAACGTTTCGAAGTAAAATTTGAAATTGACGAAACAGGAAAACCGACACGTGTATATTTTAAAGAATCAAAAGATTCCAACAAGCTGATTGAGGAATTTATGCTTTTGGCCAACAAGCGTGTTGCTGAAGTTATTGGGCGAGTGCCAAAAGGAAAAACGGCTAAAACATTTGTTTACAGAACCCATGACCAGCCAAATCCTGAAAAATTAAATACTTTCAATCAATTTATTCAAAAATTTGGATACAGTTTAAAGACAACAAATCCAGGAGCAATATCCAGTTCGCTAAACGCTTTATTGCACGATGTAAAAGGTGAAACCATTCAAAATCTGGTGGAAACTTTAGCGATTCGCTCCATGGCAAAAGCCGAATATTCTACTGTAAATATTGGTCATTACGGGTTGCATTTTGATCATTACTCACATTTCACATCGCCAATTAGAAGGTATCCCGATATGATGGCTCACAGATTGCTGGAAAAATACTTTGCGGGTGCTAAATCGGTTAATAAAGAGAAGTACGAAGAGTATTGCCGACATTGCAGTGAAATGGAACAAAAAGCTGCACAAGCTGAACGGGCATCTATAAAATACAAGCAGGTGGAGTTCATGCAGGAACATATTGGTCAAGAGTTTGTTGGAACTATTTCAGGTGTTACTGAATGGGGTTTTTACGTAGAATTGGATGAAAACAAATGCGAAGGAATGGTTTCAATTCGTGAGTTGGAAGATGATTTTTACGAATTCGACGAGGACAACTACTGTATTGTTGGACGCAATCATCGTAAAATTTATCAATTGGGAGATAAAGTTGAAATTTTGGTTGCTAAAGCTAATCTGATTGCCAAACAACTTGATTTCGTATTAGCTGATTCAAAGAAAAATAAATAATTCAAAAAAAACGTAAAGAATGGTCGGATCTCTTTTTTGAAATCCGACCTTTTGCTACTATTAATTAACTTAATAAAATACATTTCTTAATAAATGATAAAATGAGAGGCATCATTTCATTCATCCACTCTTTTTATGTAATTTTGATTGAAACCAGCACACATTAAGAAAGGTAAGGTTCCGCATGAAAAAGATATTAATAATTGATGATGATCCAACTATATGCTTGATGCTTCAAGGTTTGCTGAAGCGTAAAAACTTTGATGCAGATACAGTGTTTTCTGCCGGAGAAGCATTAAAAAAGTTGGAGATTAATCAATTTGATCTTGTTTTAAGTGATTTCCGTTTGCCTGATTTTGATGGATTGGAGCTTCTCCAAAAAATAAAATCAATGCATCCACATGTTCCTGTTATCATTATGACTTCTTATGCTGATATAAGAACTGCTGTGAGTGCAATAAAAATGGGCGCGTTTGAATATGTAACCAAACCGCTTAACCCAGATGAAATTCTCTTGTTAATCAATTCAGCTCTTGCTAAATCAGAAGTTCCTAAGAGCTCTAAAAATTCAAAAGAAAAACAGAACAAAGAAGTGATTGAATTTGTTCATGGAAAAAGTCCGAATTCCTTACAGATTGACCAATATATTAAATTGGTGGCACCCACAGATATGTCAGTTATTATTGAAGGAGAGAGCGGTACAGGAAAAGAAATTGCAGCCCGAAGAATTCACTTTGACAGTAGAAGAAAAAAGAAGGCTTTTGTTGCTGTTGATTGTGGTGCTTTATCTACAGATTTAGCAGGAAGCGAACTGTTCGGTCATATAAAAGGTTCATTTACCGGAGCAATAAACGATAAGGAAGGTCAGTTTGAATCAGCTCAGGGAGGAACCTTGTTTCTGGACGAAATAGGGAATTTATCCTATGAAATTCAAATGAAGCTATTAAGGGCTTTGCAAGAACGTAAAGTTCGTAGAATTGGAAGCAACAAAGATATTGATGTTGATGTGCGGATTGTTGTCGCAACCAATGAAGACTTATCAGTAGCAGTAAATAATGGAGATTTTAGAGAAGATCTTTACCATCGTTTAAATGAATTTAAAATTACAGTTCCTGCTTTACGAAACCGAATTGAAGATATTGAATTGTTTTCGAATTATTTTCTCGAATTGTCAAACAATGAGTTAAATAAAGAAATCACAGGATTTAGCTCCGAGGTTTTGGAAAAATTCAAATCTTATTCATGGCCCGGTAATTTACGAGAACTTCGAAATGTTATAAGAAGATCTGTTTTGCTTAGTCCTGAAAAGAAAGTAGAACTAACCAGTTTACCCAATGAAATCTTAAATGACAATGCCAATAGTAGTTTTGTTGCGGAAGGTTCCAATCTTAAATTAATTCAGGCCGCAAACGAAAAGGAATTAATTGTATCCACGCTCCGAAAGGTGAACTATAACAAATCGAAAGCCGCCAGGATGCTTAATATCGACAGAAAAACCTTATACAATAAGATTAAACAATACGGAATCAATATTTAAAAATACAATTAGGCAAGAATATCATCTTGAATAGATGTTATTACTAGATTTGTGTTGGCAGTAACAGTTGCAACCAACTCTCTTATCTCTTCGTGGTTTAGCTCAGCATTTTCTTTTTTATGAAGAATGGTTTCCAACCGCGTTAAAATAGGAACCACAATTACAACCCTAAGCTGGTTAAATGAAGAAAGCATCTTATGAGCAATTTCACCAATTGCCGGATAATTTTTATCAATCAAAGCTTTATTCAATAAATCAACATTTTCGTTTGCCGAGACAATAAACTGCTCCAATATCTGATTAACTAATCCCTGATCATCGGAGGTAAATTGTTTGATTTGAGTTAAGTCGAAAAGATCATCCGACATTGTTTTGTCAGAACTTTTTAATTCAATTCTCTCTTCTTTCGCATTACTAAATAAATCTCGAAGCATTCCCATCAGAATAGCCTCATCGAACGGTTTCACAAGACACTCAGTCATTCCCGATTGTATATATTGTTTTAAATCCGAATCTCTTACATTTGCGGTTAAAGCAATTATTGGAATTTCAGATTTTTGAGTTTGTTCCAGCTTTCTAATATTTTTACACAGCTCAATTCCACCCATTTCCGGCATGTGAATGTCTGTAAGAATCAGATCGTAATCTTTTTGCCTGATTAAATCGAAGGCTTTAGATCCGTCGTCCACAAAATCTGCCTGCAGGCCCCAGCTGGAAAAAATAGTTTTTAATAGTAACAAACTGTATGGATCATCATCTGCAACCAAAAAAGATTTTTGCTTTAAAAAATCAGTACTTGGAACTTCCTTTGATTTTTTATACTCAGAGGCCACTTCTTTCGATTCTAATAATGGTATTCGCAAAGTAAAACAGGATCCTTCACCCAGCTTACTTTCCACATACAAATCACCACCTAATAATCGTGATAATCTTCTGCTAATTGCCAAACCTAGTCCTGTTCCACCATACTTCCTTGCAGAAAACGAATCTGCCTGGCTGAAATCTTCAAAAATCGTTTCTAATTTATTCTTATCAATTCCAATTCCTGTATCTATTACATTTACTTCGAACATAAAGTACTTCTCGATTTGAGTAACCGATGATTTGATTCTAACAGACCCCTTTGACGTAAATTTTATGGCATTACTACCCAAATTCAATAGAATCTGTTTAATCCGAAATGGATCACTATCTAAATTAATTTGAGAATCACCTTCGTATTCCCAAGTAAAATTGATGTCTCTGTTTTCAGCATTAATTTTCAGAATATCGTATACGTCAAAAACCAGAGAATAAGGTTGAAACAGAATATTTTCAATATGTAGTTTTCCAGCTTCAATTTTCGACAAATCAAGAATTTCATTTACCAAGCCAAGCAAATGTGTCGATGAGTTTTTAAGAACGCGCACAAATCCTTCTTGATGCTCTTCTAATTTTGTTTTATTTAGCTGATTTGTGAAACCAATAATGGCATTAAGAGGAGTTCTTATTTCATGGCTCATTATGGCTAAAAAATCTTCTTTCACTTTTGCCAACTTTTCTGCTTTTCCTTTGGCAACAATTAATTCTTTTCGATAAAAATTACTCCTGGTGATATCGGTAAGAATGAAAATGATAAACAGGATACCCAGAACGAATCCAACAATAATGATCACAGAAATCACAAATATTGAATTACTGGCAATTTCTTTTGCACTATCCGATTCATGAGTTAATTGCTGCAATCTTTCCTTTTCCAACTGACGCAATAAAATTTTAATCTTGTCCCACATTAAAGAATTTTCTTCAACCAACCGCAATTCTTCATTCGATACAATCTCTCTGTTCAATCGTTCTTTGGCCTGAGCTGTAAGCAGCATATTCTCCAAACTTCTTAATAAACTATCGGCTTGTGGCAAATAGCTCGTATCAACCTGCACTTGTGTTCGTTGAATTACAGTTTCAATGGAATCTATTTTAGTCTCATTCTTTTTCCCACTAAACAGTCTGGCGACAAATCCTTTCTTCTTCTTTTCCTTTACTTCAGCAGGACTAACGACTGTATCCAAAAAAGTAGTGGTAGTTGTGGTAGTCTTAATTTTTGTTTTAGCCGCATCAGAAACTTCACTGAGCGCCTCCATAGCTTTTTGGGAGAGATTTTCTTTTTCTTTTGCTCTTTTTAATTCAACAAATTTCTCTAATTTATCGGCACGTTCCTCCAACAAATAGTTCATTGAATCAATTAATAAAAATGATTTACTGCTATCATCACTAAAATATCTCAATGAATCCAAATCATTTTGAATTTCTATAATATTCTCGGCATAATTAGCCAGGTATCGTTCCTTTTTTGTTAATGAGTAAATTCTTATTTTATTTTCCGCTTCCGATAAATTCGTTAAAATTCGGTTCATTCTGGCAATCTCAGCATCTGGTTTTGATAAGTATATAACAGAATCCAAGAGTTTATTATACGATTGGTAGGCTATGAGTACAGAAGCAAGAATAGCCAGGAACACAAATATGTACCCTAAAACAACTTTAACCTTTATATTATTTTTATTCTCAGTCACCATTTAAATTGTTCTACTTATTTTAACGTGCATTTTAAAATTGGTAAGCTAAAGTTAGTAAGAATTTTTTTAGTCAATTATAAAATTAATTGCGCCTTTTCTATTAGAATTCCGGATGTATTTGGGGATTTTATACCCAAAAAATGGGGAAATTTTCCACACAATCAATTTATAAATTTTAAAATGTGCATTCGTTTCAAAGAGGCAATAAACATCTTTATGTCTGATTATCTTTAAATTAGCATTATAAATTATATTATATGTATTGAAACAAAATCTTGGCATGATATTCACATATATAGTACAAACAAAATAATGAAACCTAATCTCTAAAAACTAATTTATGAAACGTATTCTTATAGCATTGCTAATTGTTCCTATGTTTATCTCATGTAATCAAAAAGAGTTAAAACAACTAAGAGAGCAAAACCAGCAACTAACTGTAATGGCTCAGGAAAAAGATTCTTCAATTAATGAATTCATTGGATCGTTAAATGCAATTGAAGAAAACCTTGAAATTATTAAGCAAAAGGAAAATATTATTGCAGTTAACTCTGAGAATCCTAATCAATCTCAAAAACAAAAAATTGCAAGCGATTTAACTTCAATCAATAATTTGTTAGAACAAAATAAATTGAAAATTGAAGAATTAGACAAAAAATTAAATAATAGCTGGTATCAAAACTCGAAACTACGCAAATTAACTGATCGTTTAAAAACAGAATTAGAAGCCAAAGAAGGTGAAGTAATTATTTTGAATGATAAGGTAGCAAAATTGAACATTGAAGTTGACAACTTGAATGGACAAGTAAGCGAGTTGAATGGAACTGTGTTGGCTTTGAATACTGAAAATGAAATCAAAGCTAAAGTAATTGAAAACACAACAAATGAACTAAATACTGCTTTTTATGTATTTGGAACCAGCAAAGAACTGCAAGAGAAAAATGTAATTACCAAAGACGGTGGATTTATCGGAATTGGAAAAACTGCAGTTCTTAACAAGGATTTTAACACAAGTGAATTTGAAAAAATTGATATCACCAAAGTTACTACGATTCCTGTAATTGGGAAGAAGATTAGTTTTGTAACAAATCATCCAAGCAGCTCTTATAAGGTTGAGGGAGTTGAAACAGTTGAAGGTATTACAATTCTAGATCCAGTTGAATTCTGGAAATCTTCAAAGTATTTGGTAATAGCGGTACGATAATCAATACATGGTTGAGTTTTAAGGTTGTCCAAGAAAGGCTGTCAGGAGTGGCGGCCTTTCTTATGCATTCTAATTTGTAAGTAATATTCAAATGATAAAACTGTTTTGATTATTAATGAGTTTTTGTATTTTAGTGTCTTAATTTGATTTAAATAAAAATAAAGCTCATGAAAGATGCATATCAAATCAATAAGGTTTATTCTATAATCCTGATATTAGCCGGATTAATTGGAATAACAGCAAGATACTTTGAGGTAGGAGATTGGCAGTTAACAGCCTTGATTCCTACTTTTTTTGGCCTTGTACTATACTTTTGTACCGCAGGTATTCAGAATGAGAATGCCGCAATAGGACACGTGGCAGCACTTGTTACAAGTTTATTAGTTGTCATGTCTGTTTTGATGCTGTCGAAAGGTCTTTTGGGAGATGCAGGATGGGGTAGAAAACAATGGATATTTTTTGCGATTATTGCCGGAGGATTATGGAGTTTGCGTAGTCAGATTCTATACTTTAAAGCACAGCGAAAAAGAAAAGCCTCTCAGAATAAGTCATAAAAAAAGCCCTAAAGGGCTTTTTTTTATTTGTAATAAGACATTGCTTCTTAAAAGCAAATTATTTTTTATAAAATAAGGTGTTGCTTTCTCTGATGTTTTATTATTTGATGACCATTGTCGGTTAATGGAAATATAAGCACAAGATCATCAACAGCTAAATTATGCCTGACATAGCTTGACAGATTGATAAATTAACTTTGATGACTTCATAAAAAACGCAGTTCCATTACAGAACTGCGTTACATATTTCCCTAAGGAAAGGTATATCTTAATAATATTATCCTCTGATAGCTGTTACTCCAGGAAGTTCTTTTCCTTCGATGTATTCTAATAAAGCACCACCACCGGTTGAAACATAACTTACTTTGTCAGCAAGACCGTATTTGTTGATTGCAGCAACAGAATCACCACCGCCAATTAACGAGAAAGCTCCTTTTTCGGTAGCAGTTACAATAGCATCAGCAATTGCTTTGGTTCCTTTGGCGAAAGTATCCATTTCGAATACTCCAACAGGACCATTCCAAAGAATAGTTTTTGATTCTTCAATTACTTTTGAGAAGCTGGCGATAGTTGCATCAGCAACATCCAGTCCCATCCATCCTTCAGGAATTGCATTTACATCACACACTTTAGTGTTGGCGTCGTTAGAGAAGGCATCAGCAATTAAAGCATCGGAAGCAAGGTGAAGTTTCACGTTGTTCTCTTTTGCTTTCTGAAGAATTTCTCGGGCCATTTCTAATTTATCATCTTCAACCAATGAGTCTCCAATAGTTCCACCTATTGCTTTCACAAAAGTGTAAGTCATTCCACCACCAATAATCAAATGATCAACTTTTGACATTAATGTTTGGATGATTTCAATTTTTGAAGAAACTTTAGCTCCTCCCATAATGGCAGTTAACGGATGCTTGGTATCTTTCAATACCTTATCAACGCTTGATAATTCGCCTTCCATTACATATCCGAAAAGTTTGGCTTCCGGGAAAAATTTAGCGATAACAGCAGTAGAAGCATGTGCACGGTGAGCCGTTCCAAATGCGTCGTTGATCCAAAGGTCAGCTAAATCAGCTAATTTTTTAGCAAATTCTTCATCACCTTTTTCTTCTTCTTTGTAATAACGAAGATTCTCCAATAAAAGAACTTCACCAGGCTTTAAATTAGTAGCCATAGTTTTTGCACTTTCACCAATACAATCATCAGCAAATTTTACTTCAACACCAATCGATTTTGTAAGGTGAGCAACAATGTGCTTCAATGAAAATTTCTCATCTACACCTTTTGGACGACCAAGATGTGACATCAGGATAGCAGAACCATTACCATCTAATACTTTTTTGATAGTAGGCAGAGCAGCACGAATTCGTGTGTCGTCAGTAATTTCGAATTGCTCGTTCAAAGGCACATTGAAATCTACTCGGATAATAGCCTTTTTACCTGAAAAATTGTAAGTGTCAATACTTTGCATGATATAATTGTCTTTAGTTTTTTTTTCGTGTATCCAAAGGTAGCTTTTTCTGCAAATGAGTGCAAAAAAGATAGGGGAAACTATTGTATCTGTAATTAATGCAGTGGGTTAGGTGTTATGAGGCATTAGTTTTGAAACGATTGCATAAAAAAATAAATTTGAATAATAGGAGCTAAAACGTCAGATTTGGAGACTTCTTAATTGCTAGATGATTACTTTTAGCAAAGCACTCTGATATTTTTTTAACTTTGGGTAGCCTAATGAGTTTTTGCAGCTAATTTTGCATTTTAGTGATCGCTCGGAAATCAATGTTAAGTGATTGATGACATTAGGATGCCTGTAACAGAATCGAAATTAATTTCATGCAATTCAAAGATATAATTGGACTTGAATCGGTAAAGAGTCAGTTCATACAAACAGTAAAAGAGAATAGAATTAGTCACGCTCAACTATTGGTTGGACCGGCCGGAGTTGGAAAATTACCTTTGGCGATTGCCTTTGCACAATATGTTTCCTGTTTGGATCAAAAGGAGAATGATTCATGTGGAGTTTGTTCGTCGTGCAAAAAATATCAAAAATTAATTCATCCCGATTTACATTTTGTGTTCCCGGTAGTAACCGGTAAAGGTTTTACAAATCCGGTGAGCGATAATTTTATTGGCAGCTGGAGATCTCAAATTGAAAGTGATCCGTATTTTGATTTGGGCGAATGGTACCAAACTCTGGGTGTTGACAATTCTCAGGGCTTAATATATTCTTCGGAGAGTAATGAAATTATCCGCAAGTTAAATCTGAAGACTTACGAGTCTGATTACAAAATAATGGTGATTTGGCTGCCGGAAAAGATGCATCGGTCCTGTGCCAACAAGTTGCTTAAAATGATTGAGGAGCCACCAAAGAAAACACTGTTTTTAATGGTCTCGGAAGAGCCGGAAAAAATTCTTCAGACAATACTTTCCAGAACACAGATTGTAAAAGTTCCAAAAATTGAATCCAGAGATTTATCGCAGGCGCTTACATCCGAATTTAATTTATCGGGAACCGAGTTAAGCAATGTGGTTCGTTTGGCTGGCGGCAGCTATCGTAAAGCCCGGATATTGATTCAGAATTCAGATGAAAACGCTTTTAATTTCGAGAATTTTGTTACTATTATGCGATTGAGCTATGCGCGTAAGGTGTTGGAAATAATGGATTGGTCGGAGCAAATTGCCGGGATTGGACGGGAACGTCAAAAGAGTTTTTTAAACTATTGTGTTCGTATGGTGCGCGAGAATTTCATTTTAAATTTAAAAAAGCCTGAAATGGTGTTTCTGAATGGCGAGGAAATGAATTTTTCCAAGCGATTTTCGCCTTTCATCAATGAGGAAAACGTATGGATTCTTGCTGATGAGCTTTCAAAAGCTCATTCGGATATCGGTAGAAATGCCAATGCTAAAATTGTTTTTCTCGATCTAAGCTTGAAACTGGTTAAATTATTAAGGCCATAAGAGGCTATTAATTCGGCGAATTAGTATCTTTAAAAGTTTATAAATTAAAATCATTATTTTTGCGGTCGGTTACCGACTAATAATCAATATACATATGACAGAAAATAAGGAACCAAAAGGGAAGTGCGGAGGTTGTGCTTCCAATAAAAAGGATGATAGACTTCTGTATGGAAAACTAGATGTTTATGATTGGTTGAGTGATGTTCCTGAGAGTGTGTTATGTCCGGATATCGTTGAAGTAAAATTTAAAAATACCCGAAAGGGATTCTTCTCAAATTCGAATCAATTAAGACTGCAAAGAGGCGATGTTGTTGCTTTAGAGGCATCACCCGGACACGATATAGGAATTGTTACGCTAACAGGAGATTTGGTTGTAGAGCAAATGCGAAAGCAGAAACTGAATCCGAAAACATACGAGGCAAAAAAAATATACCGAAAGGCTAAGCCGGTGGATATTGAAAAATGGCATGAGGCCATTGCGCTGGAACACAAAACAATGATTAAGGCCCGTCAGCTGTCTGCAGAGCTAAAACTCAATATGAAGATTGGTGATGTAGAATATCAGGGCGATAAAACCAAAGCAATTTTTTACTACATCGCCGACGATCGGGTTGATTTTCGTCAATTGATTAAAGTGCTTGCCGAGCAGTTTAAAATTCGGATTGAAATGCGTCAGATTGGAGCAAGGCAAGAGGCTGGAAGAATTGGCGGTATTGGTCCTTGCGGAAGAGAACTTTGCTGTTCTACCTGGATTACTAATTTTGTGTCGGTAACTACAAATGCAGCTCGTTATCAGGAGATTTCATTAAATCCGCAGAAATTAGCCGGTCAATGTGGTAAGCTTAAATGTTGTTTGAATTTTGAATTGGATTGTTACATCGATGCTCAAAAAGATTTTCCGAATACAAATATTCCGTTGGAAACAAAAGATGGTACAGCTTACCATCAGAAAACAGATATTTTTAAGAGGCTGATGTGGTATTCGTATGATAAATACAATACCATGAATATGGTTCAGCTATCGGTTGATACCGTTAAAGACATTATCAAACAGAATAAAAAGGGCATTAAGGTTAATAAATTGGTAACAGAGTTTGTTGCAGAGCCTAAGAAAACTTTAGAATACGAAAATGTAGTTGGTCAGGATAGTTTGAACCGTTTCGATTCGGTGGAAAAACCGGCAGCGAAAAAAGCGAAGCGTAAATTCCGACGTAAACCACGAAAAAATAATCCGTCCTAATCATGAAGATGTTGAGGGTTCTTTGCACATTATTATTGGGAGTTCTTGTACTTTCCTGTGATTCAAACAGAGTGTACGAACAGTATGAGAATATTCCTGATTTTGAATGGGATCAGGAAAATATTCTTCGTTTTGAAGTGGAAATAACAGATACGATTCATGCAAATGATATCTTCATTAATCTGCGCAATTCCGGAGATTATGCCTATAGTAATTTGTGGGTGTTTGTAAGAGTAACATCTCCTGATAATGAGCTTAATGAGGAGAAAGTTGAAATTGAATTAGCCGATGAAACCGGTGATTGGTATGGAAGCGGATTTGGTGATATTTTTGATTTACAGGTTCCTTTTAAACAAAAAGTAGTTTTTCCAAGATCAGGAAAATATGTGTTTGAAATTGTTCAGGGAATGTACGATCAGAAATTGAAGGGAATAGTGAATGTTGGAATTCGTATTGAGAAGGAAAATAGATAATATAAGAGGTTTTAAAAGTGGGAAAAAATAAATTACAGCGTTTTGCTGAAATGAAGTCTTTTGATAATGTTTTTCAACCAACCCACAACGAAGTTTGGGAAACGAACTATCAGTTTAAGGGAAAGTGGAACAAGGATGTGTTTAAGAATGATAATCCTATAGTTCTTGAAGTTGGTTGTGGAAAGGGTGAGTATACAGTTGGTTTGGCAAAACAATTTCCGGATAAAAATTTTATTGGAATAGATATAAAGGGAGCCCGTATCTATTGCGGTGCAAAAGAAGCACTCGATAATGGTTTAAGTAATGTTGCTTTCATCAGAACCTATGCGGAGTTGCTTCAATCTATTTTTGAAGCAGGAGAAATTGCCGAAATTTGGATTACTTTTCCTGATCCTCAAATGAAAAAAGTTGGCAAGAGATTGACAGGAACCCGGTTTTTAAAGTTGTATAGTAATCTTCTTTCTAAAGAGGGAATTGTTCATTTAAAAACGGATAGTAACTTTTTGTATGAATACACTAAATATGTTATCGAGGAGAACAATCTAAAAGTTCTTGTTGATACCAACGATTTGTATCATTCCGGCAAAGCTGATGAAATTCTCTCCATTAGAACATTCTACGAGCAGCAATTTTTGAATCGGGGAATTTCCATTAAGTATCATAAATTTATGCTTGAGGGTAAAACCGGGTTTATTGAACCTGATGTAGAAATTGAATTGGATTGGTACCGAAGCTTTGGCAGGGAGAAAAAAGAATAGCTAATGTCTGATTTGTATTCCCGAATTTACGATGTAGTGCGGTTAATTCCCGCAGGACGAGCAACCAGTTATGGAGCAATTGCCCGATTTGTTGGTTCTCCGCGAGGATCGAGAATGGTAGGTTGGGCTATGAACCAGTGTCATGCTCACAAAGAATACACGCCCGCACATCGGGTGGTGAACCGATTGGGAATGCTGTCAGGAAAACATCACTTTCCGGGTGAAAATGTAATGCAGGAACTTTTGGAAAGTGAAGGCATTGTGGTTATCGACGATCAAATACAAAATTTCGATCGTGTTTTTTGGGATCCATTCAAAGAACTCGGCGGGATAACTATTTAAATAGAATCTAAATATATACATTTGTACGTATTCTTTAAATAATTCAAAGACTTAAAATTTAATATATCATGAGTTATACTCAAAAACAGGTTACGGATGCTTTGCGATTGGTAAAGTTTCCAGGTTCCGATAAGGATATCATGGCCCTGGATATGGTCCGTAACATTAAAATTGAAGGAAAAAAAATTGGTTTTGATCTGGTTTTCCAAAAATCAGACGATCCAAATATTATTACCTTAAAAAAACTTTGTGTTTCTGCCATTTTGAAATTTGTTGATAAAGACGCAGAAATTAAAGGAAACATCAAGGTGAAAGCGGTTCATATTGTTGATGAGCCTGGAGTTCTTCCCAACGTGAAAAATATCATTGCAATTGCTTCCGGTAAAGGTGGCGTTGGAAAATCAACGGTAGCTTCAAATTTGGCTGTAGCTTTGGCCAATGCCGGTGCTAAGGTTGGTTTGATTGATGCAGATATTTTTGGTCCTTCAGTTCCTAAAATGTTTGGTTCTGAAGCAGCACGTCCGAGCTTAATTAAGATAGACGACAAAGACAGAATTGAGCCTCATGAAAAATTTGGCGTGAAAATGTTGTCGATCGGATTCTTTGTAGATCCTGCTCAGGCAACCGTTTGGCGAGGACCAATGGCTTCGAATGCATTAAAACAAATGATTGAAGAAGGAAACTGGGGCGAGCTTGATTTTGTATTGATCGATTTGCCACCGGGAACAAGTGATATTCACCTTACTTTGGTTCAAACAGTTCCGGTTACAGGTGCTGTTATTGTTAGTACACCTCAGGAAGTAGCCCTGGCTGATGCAGTTAAAGCAATCAGCATGTTCGAAGGAGCGGGTGTGAATGTTCCTGTTTTGGGAATGGTTGAAAATATGGCTTGGTTTACTCCTGCTGAATTGCCAGAGAATAAATACTACATTTTTGGCAAAGATGGTTGTAAAAATCTTGCTGAAGAAAAAGGCATTGATTTATTGGGACAAATTCCAATCGTGCAGAGTATTAGAGAGGGCGGCGACAACGGAATTCCGGCTGCTGTTAATACAGACACAGTTACGGGTATGGCTTTCGCCGATTTGGCTGCAAAACTGATGTCAGTTGTTGATCAAAGAAACGCAGACAAAGACCCAACAAAGCGTGTAGAAATTACTCGATAAAGTATTAGATATTATGATTTAAAAGGGAGCATCTGATGCTCCTTTTTTATTTTCGCTTAAATAAGCTTATATTCAGAAAGTTTTAATAATTTTCGAGAGTATTACTATTTATAATCAGATTTAGATTAACTGTTTGATTCATATGGTTTATGAAGAAGTTGTAAATGAAATTTTACTTTTTATTGTTCCTTCGTATACTAAATTCTCAGTTTTAACTGTTATCTAACAAAACGATAAGTCTTGGTAAGTAAATTTTTTCAGAAAGGGTATTTTGGAGTTTGTTGTTTACTTTTTGTATTTGGTTGTTCTAATCAGAAAAATACATTTGTAAGCAGACAATACCATGCATTAACCACACATTACAATGTATATTTTAATGGGAAAGAAAGCCTAAAGAAAGGTGAAAAGAAAATTGAAGATGGAATTAATGAGAATTATTCTTTGCTTCTTCCTGTTTTTGAGTACCAGAATTCAACTGCCAGAGCATTGTCTTTTGCAGATATGGACAGAACGCTTGAGAAAGCCGCCAAGGCAATAAAAATACATTCCATTACACGTAAACCTAAACGTAAAAAAGACAATCAATCAGAGAAATACAAAGAATTTAGAAAAAAGAAGGAATACAATGATTGGATAGATGACTGTTACCTTTTAATTGGAAAAGCAAAGTTTTACAAAGGAGAGCATCGTGTGTCTGAAAAAGCATTTGAGTTTCTTTTGAAAGAATATCCTGAATCGGATTTAATTCCGGAAGCAAAACTGGGTTTGGCCCGTAGTTTAATTGATAGAGGAGAGCTGATTGCCGGCAATGAAATTCTGGACCGTTTAACGGATGATTCCAAACTTCCTAAAGATTTTATTCTTCACATTTCAACTTTGCGTGCAAACACTGCAATTCAGCAAAAAAAGTATGAAAGGGCAATTGACGAACTGGAAAGAGCAATTGTTCTTGTAGACTCTAAATATAAAAAAGCAAGATACTACTATCTAACCGCACAGCTTTATCAAAAGCTTGGAAATGCAGACGCTTCGCTGCGAACCTTGCAAAAACTGATTGACTTAAATGCATCTTATGAGATGACATTTAATGCCAAAATCAGCAGTGCATTGTCATACACTGGAAATGAGAATGGCGAAGAAATCCGTAAGAGTTTGCGAAAAATGCTTCGCGATGAAAAGAATACAGAATATCAGGATCAGATTTATTACGCTCTTGCAGAAATGGATGTGAAGGACGGCGATATGGCTTCTGCTATACCAAATTATTGGGAATCGACGAAACGAACTGTTTACAATGAAAATCAAAAGGCAATATCATTCTTAAAATTAGGAGATTACTATTTTGAAGATTTGAATTATCCAAAATCCCAAATGTGTTACGATAGTTCCATGACATATCTGGGCAAAGATTATCCCAACTATTCTGAAATATCAGTTCGAATAGGAAATTTGACCGAATTGGTGAATAATCTTAATTTGGTTGAAAGGGAAGATAGTTTGCAAAGGGTAGCTTCCATGAGTTCTGCTGATAGAGACAGATTGATTCAGGGAATCATTCAGAAAATCAACGATAAGGAAAGAGAAAAAAAGCAAAAAGAAGCAGAGGCAGTTTCCGAAAGAGCCTTTTTTAGTCAGAATAATATGTTGGGAAACTCTAACAGAGCCACTACAAGTCAGGGCAACTGGTATTTTTACAATCCTACCAATATTGGTTTGGGCAAATCAGATTTCCAACGGAAGTGGGGACGACGCAAATTGGAAGATAACTGGAGACGGAAAAATAAATCGGCTTTTAGTCTTGAGGATGTAGAGCTTGCATTAGAAGATACTACAGGAACTAATTCTGTGGATCCATCACTTAAAAAGGATCCTAAATCGAAAGATTATTATCTGGTTGATTTGCCGGTTACAAAAGGGGGAATGGAAAAGTCCAATGAACGAATCATGTTGGGCTTGTATCAGGCGGCATTGGTATATGAGGAAAAATTGAATAATCCCGCAAAGGCTTTGGAGACAATGGAAATACTCATTCAGAGATTTCCAGATAATCCATATCTGTTGTCAGCATACTACCATATCTATTCATTAAATAAGAAGATGGGAAATTCTTCGAAAGCTGATGTTTATAAGAATAGGATTTTAACGGAGTTTAAGGGAAGTGATTACGCCAAAGCGCTTAGCGATCCTAATTTCTTTGCTAAAATTGAAGCAGAAGGTCAAAAGGTAAATCAATTGTATGCTGCAGCCTATGAGGATTATCAGAATTTTTACTACCAAAGAGTAATAAAAGGCTGTAACGAAGGTTTGCTGAGATATCCGGAAAGTGAATTGCGCCCCCGATTTTTATTTTTACGAGCCCTATGTATTGGCCGGACAAAAGACATATCACAATTTCGACAATCATTGGATCAGTTGATTGAGTCGAAACCTACACCTGAAATAGCAAATACTGCAAAAGCTATTTTAAAGGGACTTGATGATGGTGCTGTTCCGATGCAGTATACTGAATTGGATATGGAACAGGCCCGACAGAATCGGTTGCTTAGAAATTGGCGGATTGAAGGTGATCAGGCTGCTGTAGCACTTGCCCGAAATGAGAAAGAGGTAAAAGAGAAGCCAATATATAAATTTACTGAAACAGAAGAGCATTATTTTGTTTTGTTGTTTGACAAGAAAGATGTGGATCCTAACCGAACATTGTTTAATATTTCCAAATACAATTCGGAGGCATACAATAACCGCGTTTTTAAAGTCGATAGACTCTCCTTAAACAAAGAGCAAATCATGATCATGGTGAAGGGCTTGGAGAATAAAGAAGATGCTTTGAATTATTTTAATGGAGTAATTACCAATGATAACGCTTTTACAGGTTTAGAGAATGCGGATTATCGGAATTTTGTGATTTCTGCCTCTAATTTTAAAATCTTCAAGAAGAATCAGGATGTTGAAAGTTATTTGGATTTTTATACCAAAAGCTATTTTAATATTAGCAGGACAGATAGCAAGATAACTGTTAGGCGGAATGATAAGCTGGTTTCGGTAAACTCTAATTTGGATTCAACAAAATTTGCTGATAATCCTGACGGCAACCATAAATTTATTCTTTTGGTGCCGGTACGAAAAGTAAATATTGGCAAATTAAGGACTGATATTTTTAATCATGACAAAGATTTTACCGTTTTAAGAGATCAGTATGATAATGATTTGAATATGATTGTTGTGAATAATGTTGGCTCCAAGGCCGAGGCAATGAATTATTTTAGAAATCTGATAAAAGATGAATTGGTGTATGAACAACTGGCAAATGTCGAATATCGAAACTTTGTAATCACCGAAGAGAATTTTAATAAATTCTACATCAGTAAAACTTTGTTCCCGTATCTTGATTTTTTCAAAGAGAATTATCTGAATGATGAAAAAACCGAGGTAGTTAAACCAAAGGAGAAATTGGTTCAGGAAGGGATATACGCTTACAAAGAAGAGGTGCCACACTATTTTGCATTGGTTTATTCTACAGATAATGTGAATAAAAAACAGCTCCTGAACGGAATTAAAAAATACAACACAAAAAATTTAAAAGTCGAAGTTCGTGCCTTGGATGAGAATCGGGATATTCTTTTAGTTGCCAATATGCGTAACAAAAAGCAGGCTATGATGTATTTTAGGGCGATTGTCACGAATCGTATTCTTTTTGAACCCGTTGAGAAGGTTAACTACCGAAACTTTGTGATTTCCGATGAAAATTTAGATGTTTTCATGAAGGATGGTGATCCAGCTATTTATCTGGAATTCTTTAAAAAGTGGTATCTGAAGTAAACTTTGCGAAATAAAAGGTTTCACTTTTCGTTACCTCTAGTACTAAGCCTGGTTATTTCCCGGTTGAACTAAAAATGAACGTTTGTGAAAGATATTACGATACTTTGGGTGGATGATGAGATTGAGCTGTTAAAACCTCACATTATTTTTTTAGAAGGAAAAGGATACATTGTAAAATCATGCAATAACGCTCATGATGCAATAGATATGGTTCGCGGGGATCATTTCGATTTGGTTTTACTGGATGAAAACATGCCTGGCATGAGCGGTTTGGAAGCTTTGAGTGAAATTAAATCCATCGATTCGGCTCTGCCGGTTGTCATGATCACCAAGAGTGAGGAAGAGGACATTATGGATGAGGCAATTGGAAAGCAAATTTCTGATTACCTGATAAAACCTGTAAACCCGAACCAGATATTGCTTGCCATTAAAAAGCACATCGATAAAAAAAGATTGGTTTCGGAAAAAACAACTATTGCTTACCAGTCGCGCTTCGGTCAATTGGGAATGGAGATTAACGATTGTCGGAATTTCACTGATTGGATGAAAATGTACCGGAAATTGGTTTTCTGGGAATTGGAACTTGCCAATATTGAAGAATCGGGGATGGATGAAATTCTTCGTATGCAAAAAAACGAAGCCAACAATTTGTTTGCCCGGTTTATCAAAAAGAATTACTTAGGCTGGCTGGAGCCCGGGAATAAAGAAAAACCACTGCTGACTCCTGCTGTGTTCAAAGAAAAAGTCTACCCTTTGCTTGATAAAGGACAAAAAGTAGCTTTTATCCTTATTGATAACCTGCGCTACGATCAATGGCAAACGTTGTATCCGGTAATTAACAATTACTACTCGGTGGTAGATGATGATATGTATTATTCCATTTTACCAACGGCAACGCAATATGCACGAAATTCAATGTTTTCAGGCTTAATGCCTTTGGACATTCAAAAGCAGCATCCGGGACACTGGATTCATGAGGATGAGGAATCAAGTAAGAACATTCACGAAGAGGAGTTTATCGGATTTCAGTTTAAACGTGATTACAAGGATGTAAGCTACCATTACGAGAAAATAAACAACGAAAAAATGGGCACCAAAGTAATGGAGAATATCAGCTCTATTCTGGAATCTCAGTTGAGCGTTTTTGTCTATAATTTTGTGGATATGCTCTCGCATGCCCGCACCGAAAGTGATATGATTCGTGATTTGGCTCCCGATGAGTCTGCATATCGCTCTTTGACTCTTTCCTGGTTCGAACACTCCATGTTGTTGGAATTAATTAAGAAGCTGGCAGAAAAGAACGTAAAGCTGATCATTACCACCGATCATGGTTCCATCCGGGTTCAGAATGCCGTGAAGGTAATCGGCGACAGACAAACAAATACAAATTTGCGGTATAAAATGGGTAAGAATCTGAATTACAATCCAAAACATGTTTTTGAGGTGACCGATCCCCGAAAAGCACTTCTGCCTCAGGTAAATGTAAGTTCTTCTTATATCTTTGCATTTGGCGAGGATTTTTTAGCTTATCCAAATAACTTTAACTACTACAGTTCCTATTACCGAAATACTTTTCAGCATGGAGGAATTTCGCTCGAGGAAATTTTAGTTCCGTTAATAACACTAAATCCGCGCTAGAAGTTAGATTTCAATTGTTTTCGAAAATGAGTGTATTAAAAATTAATTCGCTGAAAGAGATTAATGCAGCAGCAAAAGAATTTCTTTCCTTAGTGGGAAAAAAGCGTGTGTTTGCTCTCTACGGAGCTATGGGTGTGGGGAAAACCACCTTTGTAAAAGCAATTTGTGATGAAATGGGCATTGAGGATACCATTAATAGTCCTACGTTTTCTATTGTGAACGAATATCATACACCGAATGACGACATTATCTATCATTTCGACTTTTATCGGATTGAGGATGTTAAAGAGGCTTATGACTTTGGTTACGAGGATTATTTCTATGGAGATGCAATGTGTTTTATCGAGTGGCCCGAAAAAATTGAATCTATTTTACCCAACGATACAGTAGAGGTTCTTTTTATGGAAGAAATGGATGGCAGTCGCTCAATTACCATTCGGTAATTAAAGGAATCTGCATAATAATAAAAAATTGTTTAAATTGTAGATTAATTATACTCGTTATAAGCTTCTTTAATATTACAATTTTTATATGGCGCCACTTAGTAAAGGATCGAGGAGTTTTCCGATTGGGCAGAAGTTTTACCAGCCTAAAGAAGAAATGTTAGAGGTTGAACGCCGACGCAAACAATTGGCCATTGGTATTCCCCGCGAGGATGGAAAAGGTGAAAATCGTATTTGTTTGACTCCTCAGTCTGTAGAAGTTTTGGTAAGCAATGGCCACGATGTTATGATTGAGCGTGGTGCAGGACTTGCATCCAATTATACAGATAAGGAATACAGCGAAAACGGAGCGCAGATAGTCAGCAGTAAGAATGAGATTTATCAGTGTGATGTTGTGATACAGGTGTCTCCCTTTTCGAATGCGGAAATTGATATGCTTCGCGGAAATCAAATTCTATTTTCCGCTCTTCAAATCAAAAGTCAGTGCGGTGAGAATATTCGCAAATTGATGCAAAAAAAAGTGACCGCCATTGCAATGGAACTTGTTAAAGATGAGAATAATTTTTTTCCGGTTGTTCGGTCTATGTCGGAGATTGCGGGGATTTCTGCAGTAATGATTGCCGGTGAGTATTTAAGTAAAGCTCATGGAGGAAAAGGGGTTATGCTGGGTGGAATCACCGGAATTACTCCCACCGAAGTGATTGTTCTGGGTGCAGGAACAGCTGCAGAATATGCAACGAGAGCCGCTATGGGATTGGGGGCTATGGTTAAGGTCTTTGATGATTCTATTTACCGTTTGCGACGACTCGAGGATCATTTGGCGCACCGTGTATTCACATCAATTTTTCATCCTCATGTTTTGGAAAAAGCATTGGCTTCGGCCGATGTAGTAATTGGTGCATTGCGTTACGAAAAAAATGTAAGCGGGTTTATTGTTACCGAAGATATGGTCTCAAAGATGAAACCGGGTTCAATCATTATCGATCTGAGTATCGATCAGGGTGGTTGTTTCGAAACCTCAATGATGACCACACATAAAGATCCGGTATTTAAAAAGTTTGGTGTTTTGCATTATTGTGTCCCCAACGTACCTTCCCATGTAGCCAGAACGGCTTCTCTTGCCTTAAGCAATATCTGCTCGCCATTGTTATTGCAAATTGGAAACAACGGAGGCGTGCATCAGTTTATTAAACATGATGTTGGCTTGCGGCATGGAACGTATATTTACAGAGGAATTCTAACCAATCGTCGTTTGGGCGATTCGTTTGGTATTTTGGCTAAAGACATCGATTTGCTGCTTGCTGCGATGTAGTTTGTTTCCCGAGTGTACATTCTACAGCTTTGGAAAACCCATCTTCAGTAACACTGTCAGTTACCTGATATTTTAACCGCAGTTCTTTGGGAGCATTGGCTACCACAAAACTGTGTTCACCCCAATCCAGCAGATCAAAATCATTGTAATCATTCCCTATGGCAATCGATTCGCTTGCTTTAATTTGTAATTTGCTGCAAAGCCATTGGCATCCAAGTCCTTTCGAAATGTGCTCGGGAAAAATCTCCATCCAAATCGATTCATGATCGAGTGGCGATGTTGCCCGAATGATTTTAATATTTGTAAATTTTGTCTTTAATTCCTCAAACCAATCTACTTTATTGGGCAGTATGGCTAAAATCTGACAGGCATCCCGTTTGGTATCTTCCAGTTTGCCCACAGGTGTTGCAAATTGCTTGTAAAGTGCCAGTCTCCGGTCGAAATCTAAATTTTTGTTTCCGCTTTGATAGTACCAGAACTGATGATTCAAAGGGATGGGGTCGAGAATCATGAAATCAATCTCATGATCGATTAAAATTTTCGATAATTCCAAAACTTCTTCAGCTTCTATTTGCTGTGAGTAGATCAGTTCTTTTGTATTCCATTGAATAATGCCTGCTCCCGATGAAAAAATAAGGTAATCAATTGGAAAATCTTCCGGCAATACTGCCATGGCTGAATAAAGGGTTCTTCCTGTGGCAATCACTCTAATAATCTCTTTATCACGAAGACTCACCAGTGTATTGTAGTTTTTTTTGCTAATACAACCCTGAGAAGGAAGCAACGTGCCATCTAAATCGGTAACTACGATTTTTATTTTTGGAGTCATAAACGAAAAATTTTGAAGAATTTTCAATTTACTGATTTAGAATGACAATTCTATAGGAGTTGATGGGTTATATACAAATGCATTTTTTAATTAAAAAGAATATGCTTTGCATGCGTGCAAAGAGTTCCCCATTTCGGTAGAGGAATGGTTACATGCCTGCAAACTATATTCTACCGGGAAAAAGTATATATTGCAAGCTTGCAGCGCATACTTTTCTGTATTCTCGGGCAAATTGCACTTTCTGGAGAACAATTATTGTCAGTTGTAATTCCATACGCTTACCCCAAACCCCTAAAGGGGCTTGCTGGTGCGGTTTGGGAAAGTCCCCTTTAGGGGATTTAGGGGTAGAAAGGTGGAGAAGTCCATTAGGAGTAGGTTAAACCCTAAAAGTAAGCCCTTACTTCCATACTGCCCACATGAATGGTTTTGCCACCCTCGCTGTTGCGTCCATTGTACGAAACGCTCAATTGAAATAGTTTGCTTAGTTGTTGGTTGTAGTTCAGACTCCAGGTTGTGTTGTTGCCGGGCAAAAATCCTTCGAGCATTTCGTAGGCTATCGAGCTGTTCGAATCGGCATTAAAATCGACTAGTAAATAGTTGACTGTTGCCATTAATTTACCTGTTTTAACCAAAGAATACTGGCAGTCGGCGCCTATGTTGTGTGTGTTCGATTTTTCGGCAGCCAATTCATTCTCCTTGCTGTTGTAGGTGTAGTTCAATCCGAACTGAAAGGCCAGTGTTGGCTGAAACTGAAGCTTTAATTCGTTTTTAATTTCCTGCAAAGAGTAATTTTTATCGGCGAACGATTCATTGTTTAAATTCTTCTCACCAAAATCGGTCCGGTTGCTCAACTGGTTCGAGTCGCCAATTTTCCATTGAAAACGAAAGCCGTTCTGCATGTATTTTCGGCGTTCAAATCCTTGGGTAAGCAATTGTTTGCCGTTACTGCTTAAGTGAATAAGATCCCAATTGGTTTTCGATTTGGGTTTACGGTACGAAAAGGTATTCTGAAAACTCGAATTGATGGTGATGAGGTTTTCGTTCGCAGCATGAGCCAGAAAAGGATTCGCATACAGATTAAAATCATTTGCCAAACTCTTTTTCGAAATACGGTAGGCAAAGCGGTTGTTGAATCGTTTCAAAAAAGAGACGAACTTCTGTTTCGATTTAATTTGACTCAGTCGCAAATTGAATGTCTGCCGGAATTCGCTGGTAAACACCTTTTGATAATTGTTGGTATTGGTGCCCACACGAATGTAATTGGCCTCGTCTTTAAAACTGGCAACCTCAAATTCGTTAATCTCTTTCACTTCGTTCCCGTTGTAATCCGTCCAGCGATAAATTCCCTGTCCTTCGTTTACCTCCACAAACGAAAATTCTTTTTCGCTTTCCAAACCCGATCCCAGTTCGTAGTAGGTCGAAGTTTGCAGTAATCCTTTTTTAATTCGTGCCTGATGTTCCAGTTTTCCTAAAAAAGTATTTTCGGGCTTCTCGTCGGTGTAGCTGTTGTTCAGAATGGATAGTTTCCGGTAAATCGTTTCTATTTTCAACTGATTTTTCCGGTTTTTCTTCAGCCAGACTTGTGCCCCAAAGTCCTGCGATTCACTTTGTGCTTTCAGGTCATTTGCCTTGGGCAGAAAATCTTTTCTTTTCTGGTAGTAGGTCTGAAATTGATTTTCGGATGAATCAAGGTTGGTAATGTATACTTTATAGGAATGAAAAGAAGCACTGTTTGCCAACAGATCATGACTGGTTTTATTTTCCCACTGATTGTTTTCGCTTTCGGTTTGCACACCAATTTTGGCAAAGCCTAGTGCATAAGATGCGTTAAGCTGGTGCCGGTAGAATTTGGTTTCAATATTTTCCTGATCGGTAGCCAAAGCATTTCCTGTAAAATTGATTGCCAGATTCTTTTTTGAAAACTGTAAACCCAAAGAATGTTTGTTTCCCTGGTAATCGCTGTCTTTTTTCAAAACAGAGAATTCGTATCCGGCCTGTCCCCAGTTTTGGTTCGAAAAAACGTTGCTAAGTGAATAAAAATTCTCATCAGAATCCGTAAAGTCATTTTGTAAATTCCAGTCCCGTTTAAATTCTGCCGATCGGAATGGCTCAATTTCCGAAAAGTTTTGGTTGATATGGTGAAAACTCAGTTTCGTTTTCAGAAGTGTAAGAGTATCCGTAAAGTTGGAATTTTTCTCCAGCGAAAAATCCACAGCAATGCCTTGATTGTCGCCATCGTCAAGCGACGAAAAGGTGTTCAGGTCACGATTGCTAAGCGCAAATTCGAATTTCGAATTCAGCTTTTCAGTCAGGTTTACATCGCCGCCAAAGGAATACAGCTGTTGTTTTTGTGGGGCTATCAATTGAACAACGGGCTCAAATTCTCCTTGCGGAACTCCGTTTACCGGATCAATCCATTGGTAAACCCGACCATTGGCAGTACCATTTACTTGCTGATAGTTTCCGTTATTTGCTCCAGTAAAAGAAAAGTTGGCGCGGTAAAGGGCACTGTCGGCATTGGTGGAGTATTGATAAACGTCGTATTCAATGTTCTCAATGCTTCGCTTGATTTTTTTGTACAAAACAAAATCGTTCGAGTAGTCAACTTCTTCAACATTGGGAACCTTGGCTAATTCCAGATTGTCTCCAATAGTACTAAGCAGTAGTTTGTTTTCATCGCTTAACGACTGATCGATAGACTGACTTTTGCTGTCTTGTTCGTGATAGAAATTGAACCAGAATTTTCCTGTTCTGGTTTTCAGCTCATTGCTGTTAAAAAGCAAATACCTCGAATAGTTTTCTTCCGAGTATTCAAATTCGATAATGATTCGGGAGTTTCGGGTGATTGGCTGTTTTGTTGTAAAGCTAAGTTCGGCAGTGTTGTAATTAATTACGTAATCGTTTTGTTCTCCTCTGTTCAGGAGCTTTCCATCCACAAAAACTTTTTCAGTTCCTGCCAAAACAATAATATAGCTTTCGTTGTTGGCGCCAATCATCCGGTAAGGTCCTTGAATTCCTTCCGAGCCCTGCACTTCCATTCTGTTGAATTTGCCCTTGGCAATGGAGGCACTAATGGTCGATCGAAATTCGGCTTTGCTCTTTTTTCCTTTTGCCAGCAGACCGGAGAATTTTCCTCCCTGCACTTTTTTGTTGAAACGCATGAATTTCCCTGTTGGAGATTGTACCTCATAATCGCCCAGAGTTAGCTCTTTGGTGTCGTCGTATAATTGAATGTAGATTCGGTCAAAATCATTAATGGTTTGTGTGTTCCCATCGGGTTGTATGGGAATGTTATTGTCGGAGATGGCTGCTAAAATGCTTATTTCATTGGTTAGTTTTCCTGATAGTTGTAGGTTCAGGTTCGAGTTCACCACCACATCCTGATTGTTGCCGTAAGAGATCCCGCGGGTATAATTGCCCTGTTTCTCCAATGGTCCGCCCGAAAAGGATTCTCTTCTTTTGTAGGAAGAATTTATTGCGAAAGTATTGGGTCGTTGATCACCAGAGAGATTTAGCTGCGATAAATTCCGGTTGTATCTTGGCTTTGTTATGTTGTAATCGAATACACGGTATTCAATTTTTACCGATTCGCTTTTTTGTTTCAGTTCCGGCGAAGGAATAAAGCTTCCTTTGCCAACAATAATCTGATACCAATTTTTGTTTACCAGATCGTTTTGCTGATACACTTTTACGGTTCCCGGCAATATCATCATCGAGTCCAATTGAATTGTATCCCGATTCAGGTACACGATTTGGCTTCTTAAATTGCTTTGAGTTTGTCCAAGCATTTTAAAACCAGAAAAAATCAGCAATATGAAAAGGAATTGGAATCTCAAATGAGTATATCTATTTTAGTAATGGGTTCCGATCTGCAAAAATGAAATCGCTTGGTGTTAAAACGAAATCCTCCACCTAAAATTATTAGTTTTGCAGAGAATAAATATAAGGAAGCTATTCCGGTTAACAGTAACAAATTTCAATTATGGTTCTCTTTTACAACCTTTCGATACGATTCTATGTCTTAATAGTGCGAATTGCAGCTTTTTTTAACCCTAAAGCAAAGCAATGGGTTGATGGCAGAAAAAACTTATTGCCTAAAATAGAGGAGGCGATTAAAGGAGAAGAGAATCTGGTTTGGTTTCATTCTGCTTCTTTGGGCGAGTTTGAGCAAGGCCGGCCGGTCATCGAAAAGTTCAAAGAGGAGCATCCGGAATATAAAATAGTACTCACCTTTTTTTCTCCATCGGGTTACGAGGTTCGTAAGAATTACGCTGGCGCAGATTTTATTTTCTATCTGCCACCTGATTTTCCTTCCAATGCACGTAAGTTTGTCGATTTGGTAAATCCAAAGATGGCATTCTTTATTAAGTATGAGTTTTGGCATCATTACTTGAAGGAGCTGAAAAAAAGAAATATTCCAACCTATATATTCTCTACTATTTTCAGACCCAACCAATTGTTTTTTAAGCCTTGGGGCAGATTTTACAGAAGAATGCTTTTAGCTTTCACTCATTTTTTTGTGCAGAATCAGGAATCAGCAGATTTACTAAATGGCATTGGATTAAAAAATGTGTCAATAGCTGGTGATACTCGATTCGATAGAGTGTATTCAATTGCAACAGGATCGAAAACTTTGCCTGAGGTCGAAAGTTTTAGTCAGGGAAGATTGGTTCTGATTGCCGGCAGTACCTGGCCAAAAGATGAAGAAAATTTGATCAAGTACATCAATTCCTCTGAAAACAATTACAAATACATTATTGCTGCCCATGAGGTGGATGAAAACCATATAAAGAGTATTGTTGATCAGATTGAAAAGCCTTGGGTTCGTTATACCAATGCCTCAAAAGAGGAAATTAAAATTGCCGAGGTTTTGGTGATTGACTGTATTGGCGTTCTTTCTTCTTTGTATAGATATGGCGATGTTTCATATATAGGAGGTGGTTTTGGTCGGGGTATTCACAATACTTTAGAGGCGGCAACTTTTGGTTTGCCTGTTGTTTTTGGACCCAATTACCACAAATTTCAAGAGGCAAAAGATCTTATCAAATTGGGAGCTTCATATTCTTATGAAAAATATGAAGATTTGAAAATTTTATTGGATAATTACTTCGAAAATGAAAAAGAACGACAATTTTCCGGTGATAAATCGAAAAATTACGTTGATTCAAAAAGAGGGGCAAGTGCTCAAATTCTCTCCATAATTTAATCATTATTCAACCAGAATATTAGTTTGGTTTCTGAATTCTCAATGTTTATTGAGGGTGCCGCGTTTTGTTGCAATTGTTTTTATTAACGGTCGTTTTGCGGTGACTAAAATATTTGTAAAATCAATTCGTTTTCCTATGTGGGTATTGAGATTTATTTTCTTTTTGGATAACTTTTTGATATTTATAAAAAATTAAACAGCACAAAATCAATATATTAACATGTTACTGTGGATAACTTTCATTTAAATATTATATTTATTGTTGTTCGATGTGATGCGTTTGTGTAACTTGCATACTACAAAATTCGGCCTGTTTGGCAAGGTCAAATTATTGATAATGAAGCAAAGAAATTTATATAATTAACCACACTTTTTTACGATCTTAATGGAAGTACAGGAACATAAGCAACAGGCAACGGAAATGAACGAAACTTTTAATCCCGAAGAAGCATTTCAGGCAACATTTCAATATTTCAATGGAGATGAGCTTGCAGCACGTGTTTGGTTAAACAAGTATGCGTTGAAGGACTCTTATGGAAATATTTATGAAAAGACTCCGGATGATATGCATCGACGAATTGCATCCGAAATTGCAAGAGTTGAAAAAAATTACCCAAACCCACTAAGCGAAGAAGAAATTTTCGCAGTACTAAAAGATTTTAAGTACATCGTACCTCAAGGAAGCCCCATGTCGGGAATTGGAAACAAATATCAGATTGCATCCTTGTCGAACTGTTTTGTAATTGGAAATGATGGTGATTCGGATTCTTATGGTGGAATCATGAAGATCGATCAGGAACAAGTACAGTTGATGAAGCGAAGAGGTGGTGTTGGGCACGATCTTTCTCATATTCGCCCTAAAGGTTCACCGGTTAAGAATTCTGCCTTAACTTCGACAGGAATTGTTCCTTTTATGGAGCGTTACTCCAATTCGACTCGTGAGGTTGCTCAGGATGGTCGTCGTGGAGCGTTGATGTTAAGTGTTTCTGTTCGTCATCCTGATTCGGAAGATTTTATTGATGCGAAAATGGAGCAAGGCAAAGTTACAGGAGCTAATGTTTCGGTAAAAATGCACGATGAGTTTATGCAGGCCGTCGTTGACGGAACAGAATTTATTCAGCAATATCCAATCAATTCAAAGAATCCTACCTACAGCAAAAGTATAGATGCTGGTAAGCTTTGGAACAAAATTGTTCACAATGCCTGGAAATCAGCAGAGCCGGGAATTTTATTTTGGGATACTATCGAAAGAGAGTCGGTTCCTGATTGTTATGCCGATTTAGGATACAAAACGGTTTCTACGAATCCTTGTGGCGAAATTCCATTGTGCCCATACGATAGCTGCCGTTTGCTGGCTATCAATTTGTATAGTTACGTTGAAAATCCATTTACAGAGAAGGCTGAATTTAATTTCGAACTGTTTCGTAAGCATGTTGCAATGGCACAAAGAATGATGGATGACATCATTGATTTGGAGCTGGAGAAAATTGATGCAATAATTGATAAGATTGAAGAAGATCCTGAAGATAAAGAGATTAAGAGAGTAGAGCGTAATCTTTGGAAAAATATACGGACTAAAGCAGAAGAGGGAAGAAGAACCGGAGTGGGAATTACTGCTGAAGGAGATATGCTTGCCGGTTTAAACCTGCGTTACGGAACTGATGAAGCGATTGATTTTTCTGTGGAAGTTCATAAGACAATTGCTATTGAAGCTTATCGTTCTTCAGTGCATATGGCTAAAGACAGAGGTGCATTCAAAATCTATGACAAAGAGCGTGAGAGTAGAAACCCATTTATTTTACGCCTAAAAGAAGCCGACGAAAGCCTTTATAAAGAAATGGCTAAATACGGTCGGCGTAATATTGCTTGTTTAACGATCGCACCAACGGGAACAACCAGTTTGATGACTCAAACGACTTCGGGTATCGAGCCTGTGTTTATGCCTGTTTACAAACGAAGAAGAAAAGTAAACCCTAATGATAAAAATGTTCGTGTTGATTTTGTTGATGAGATTGGCGATAGTTGGGAAGAGTTTGTGGTATTTCATCACAAATTTGTTACCTGGATGGAAGCCAATGGTATCAATGCAGCGCAGCATTTTACAAATGAAGAGATTGAAGAATTGGTTAAACAGTCTCCATACTACAAAGCAACTTCTAATGATGTAGACTGGCTGCAGAAAGTCCGCATGCAAGGGAAAGTACAGAAGTGGGTTGATCATTCGATTAGTGTAACAGTTAATCTTCCAAACGATGTGCCTGAATCTTTAGTAGGTGAACTGTATATCGAAGCGTGGAAAAGTGGATGTAAAGGCTGTACGGTTTATCGTGATGGTTCCCGTTCGGGTGTTTTGCTTGCCAACGACACGAAGGAGGAAAATACAGGGATGCCGGAAAAACGTCCTGAAATATTGGAAGCTGAAGTTGTTCGGTTCCAAAACAACAAGGAAAAATGGATTGCTTTTATTGGATTGTATAATGGACAACCCTATGAAGTATTTACGGGTATTGTTGACGATGAGGAAGGTATTTTATTGCCTAAATCAGTAAGTAAGGGAGTAATTATCAAAAGAAAAGAAGAGGACGGAAGTTCTCGTTATGACTTTCAATTTTGTAATAAACGTGGATTTAAAACAACATTCGAAGGATTGTCATATAAATTTGATAAAGAGTTTTGGAATTATGCTAAGTTAATTTCAGGTGTACTTCGCCACGGAATGCCAATCGAAGGAGTAGTAAATTTAGTTGCAGGTTTACAGTTGGATAGTGAGAACATTAACACTTGGAAAAATGGTGTTGAGCGTGCTCTTAAAAAATATATTCCAAATGGAACCAAAGTAAAAGGTGGAATATGCGCCAGTTGTGGGTCAGAGCACATCATCTATCAGGAAGGATGTCTGATTTGTCAGTCGTGTGGCACTTCAAAATGTGGATAACCTATCTATTATAACAACCACTTAAACTTGAGGCTGTCTCAAATGAGATAGTCTCTTTTTCGTTTTATAGTTTTTTATATTTATCACTGATTTCTTATTTTAGAGATATGAAATTAGTCCCTCAAAAATCTCATTTCAAAGCCTATCATCAAAACCAGATGATTCTTTTTCCGCCTTCTCTCTCGGATTTCATATCATCTGAACACCCTGTTCGTACCATCAGCAGTATTATTGATGGTGTCCAGATAGATCGTATCCTTGAAAAATACAGTTATACGGGAGCAAAGGCCTATCATCCCAAAATGATGCTTAAGTTATTAGTTTATTCCTATTTGTGTAATGTATATTCCTCTCGAAAAATAGAGCAGGCGGCATCAGAAAATGTACATTTCATGTGGTTGTCAGGGATGCAAAAGCCAGATCACAATACGATTGCCCGCTTTAGAAGCAGTCGATTAAAAGGTGTTTTAAAGGAAGTGTTCAGTCAAGTAGTCCTGTTACTGGTAGATTCCGGACATATTGATCTACAAACCATATATGTCGATGGCACCAAGATCGAGGCCAATGCAAATAAGTTTTCGTTTGTTTGGGGTAAAGCCATTCAAAAGAATATCCAACGCATGAAGGATCGGTTGGGGGAACTTTGGGATTATACAGAGCAGGTAGCCAAATCGGATTTAGCAAATGTAAGTAAGCCCGATTTAAGTGATGTTGATCCAGAAAAAATAGAGCAGACCATTGAGACAATTAATGAGGCCTTGAGGGATAAGAAAGTGGATGCTAAGAAACGCCGGCAACTCAACTATGCCAAGAAGAATTATGCTGATAATCTCCGAAAAAACGAGCAAAAGCTAAAGATATTGGAAGAGCGAAATAGTTATTCAAAAACGGATCCGGATGCAACCTTTATGCGAATGAAGGATGACTATATGCAAAATGGTCAGCTAAAACCAGGATATAACCTGCAGTTTAGCACACAAAATCAATTCATTGTAAATTATTCAAACCATAATAATCCAACCGATACAAAAACCTTTATACCTCATATGAAAGAGGTTCAACAGTTGTATCCAGACAAACTAAACAGCGTATGTGCAGATTCCGGTTATGGGTCTGAGGAGAATTATGAATTTCTTGAAGCGGAAGGATTAACCTCTTTTGTGAAATACAATTACTTTCATAAAGAACAAAAGAAGGGAGCCAAAACTTATTGCGAGTTTCACCCCAACAATTTATTCTACGACTCTAAACAGGATATTTACTACTGCCCAATGGGACAAGTAATGAATCTTAAGAAGATAAAAAAGGAAAAAAGCCAAGCCGGTCATTTTAAGACAATCCATGTTTATCAAGCTCAAAACTGTAACGGATGCCCACTTAGGGGGATGTGTCACAAAGCAAAAGGTAATCGAACGATTCAGATTAATCACCGACTCAACGAATTAAGAAGTAAAGCACGAGAACATTTAACCTCAGAAGAAGGATTGAAGCACAGGAGTCAAAGACCGGTTGATGTAGAGGCCGCTTTTGGTAACCTTAAACACAATAAAGGATTTAAACGATTTTTACTTCGTGGCAAAGAAAAAGTAGAAATCGAAATGGGATTATTGGCTCTAGCCATAAATCTTAAGAAAATGAATAGTAGAAAAGTGGCCTAACGGCCTTTCTTAATTCTTTTGAAGTCCTATTTCCTCTATATGAAACCTCTGTTTTGCATATTGGAGGTAAAAAAGACTTCCAAAAACAAATAAGCAGTATAAGGCAGTTTAATCTCAAAAAAACAAAAGATCATGAAAAAGAGGATGTCTACTTTGTTATGAGACATCCTCTTTTTTTAATTGTAATATGTTATTATAAATTACATAGTTACTGATTAAAGCTACGCAGTTACTCATTTTATAAACAAAAGGGTCAGATCTTTGTAATTTCTTTTTTGTGTTACTGATAATTGAATTAACTTAGGGTTAGATAACAGTGAGACGTATACAGTAGTTATTTATGAATTTTTCAACAAATTATAATTGGGAAGGCAAAGTATTGCTGGTTGCGGAAGATGAGGATTTTAATTTCATATTTTTGGAAGAAATACTCATGGACACTAAAGCCAGGATCATTCGTGCCAGAGATGGGCAGGAAGCACTTGATTTTATACAGTCGGTTCCGGAGATAGACTTGGTGTTAATGGACATGCAAATGCCAATTATGAATGGTTATGATGCAACCAGAAATATCAAAAAAATAAATAAAAATATGCCAATAATTGCTCAAACGGCATATCATTACGGTGAAGCTTATGAGGAAATAATGGCAGCCGGCTGTGATGATTTTGTATCCAAACCAATTGATATTGGTGGTTTAAAAGATATGATTGACCGATTTCTATTTTAAGTTAATTTTCTGGTTTTTTCTCCCCTTTACTTTTCTTCTTATTTCTTATCTTTGTTGCCAAATTAACGGATATTACAATGAACGATAAGAAAGTAAGGGTTCGATTTGCTCCTAGTCCTACGGGGCCTCTTCATATGGGTGGTGTTAGAACAGCCCTTTTCAACTATTTATTCGCGAGAAAACACAATGGTGATTTTCTATTGCGTATTGAAGACACTGACCAGACAAGATATGTGCCTGGTGCGGAAGAATACATCGCGGAATCATTAAAATGGTGTGGAATTCAAATTGATGAAGGAGCGACCGTAGGTGGTGAATACGGACCTTACCGTCAGTCGGAGCGTAAGCCGATGTATCGTGAGTATGCCGATCAGCTCATTGCTTCGGGAAATGCCTATTACGCTTTTGACACTTCTGAAGAACTGGATGCTATTCGTAATCAGCATGAAGAAGAGAAGAAAACTTTTACCTACAATTATGCAACCCGCGAAAATTTGAATAACTCCCTGGCTTTATCAGCAGAAGAAGTTCAAAATAAAATTGAGGCCGGCGAAGCTTATGTGGTACGATTTAAAATGCCTGTTGGTGAGGAATTGCAATTGGATGATGAAATAAGAGGTCGTGTCGTGTTTAACACTTCTGCTTTAGACGATAAGGTATTGTTTAAATCAGATGGAATGCCAACTTATCATCTGGCGAATGTGGTGGATGATTATTTAATGAAAATCTCACATGTAATTCGCGGGGAGGAATGGTTGCCGTCGATGCCATTACATGTATTACTATACAGATCGTTTGGATGGAAAGACGACATGCCTAAATTTGCTCACCTTCCATTAATTTTGAAACCGGTAGGAAAAGGAAAACTAAGCAAGCGTGATGGAGATAAATTGGGATTTCCGGTATTTCCACTGGAATGGACTGATCCTAAAACAGATGAAATTTCATCAGGATATCGTGAAGGTGGATATTTTCCTGAAGCATTCGTAAATATGCTGGCCTTTTTAGGATGGAATCCTGGAACAGAGCAGGAAATCTTCTCAATGGAAGAGCTTTCTCAGGCATTTTCTTTGGAACGTGTTGGTAAATCGGGTTCTAAGTTCGATCCTGAGAAAACCAAATGGTTCAATCGTCAGTATCTGATGACTAAATCGGATGAAGAGATTGGAATCTTGTTTGCGGAACAAATTTTAAAGGCAAAAGGAATTGATGCTGATCAGGAAACTGTGAACCGGGTTTGTGGTATGGTAAAAGATCGTGTAGACTTTGTTTCGGAACTTTGGGAGCATGTAAATTACTTTTTTGAGGCACCTGTTGAATTTGATGCAAAGACAGTGAAAAAGGGTTGGAAAGAGGATACTTCAGCTTTGATAACTGAATTGAAAGACATTTTGGAAAGCATTGAAGATTTTTCTTCAGCGAATTCTGAAGAGGTTGTGAAAGAATGGATCACTGCCAAAGAAATTGGTTTTGGAAAAGTGATGAATCCTTTTCGTTTGGCTGTGGTAGGTGCCGGTAAAGGGCCTCATATGTTCGATATCATTGAAATACTTGGAAAAAAGGAAACCATTGCACGTTTGGATTATGCATTGGAGAATATCAAAATATAATTGAGATTTTTTCTCATTGAGATGAACCACTTCCTTCGGGGAGTGGTTTTTTTGTTTAAAGAAAATCAACAAAGGTGTTGAATGGCTGACAAGTTAAAGGGTCAATTAGTTGGGGGCTAAGCTAATAGTCTTGCTTTGTGTGAATTAGCAGGTGGTTTGGCAATTATTTGTTCTGCTTGTATGGTCTTACTTAATTTTAAAGGAGTGTTTTAATAGAACGTGTTTTTGATATTAGAGAAGTGTTTGAAATATTTAATATTGTTTTTCTATTTGGGAGTAAAAAAGACTTGTTTAATAAAAAAACCTGACAAGATTTTGTCCTGTCAGGTTTGATGTATTTTAAGTAGCGGATTATTTCTTTTGGGTTTTAGTCCATGAGTCTTTTAAAGAAACCGTACGGTTGAAAACTAATTTTTCTGCAGTAGAATCTTTATCTACAGAGAAATAGCCTAGTCGGGTAAACTGAAAATGATCTTCAGCTTTAGCATCTTTTAAACTTGGTTCAACGTAACACTCGCTCAAAATTTGTAAGGAATCAGGATTAATAAATTCTTTAAAGTCCGTTTCCTTTTGGGAATCAGGAGCTTCGTGGTTAAAAAGACGATCGTAGATACGAACTTCGGCTTTAGCAGCATGCTTGGCAGAAACCCAATGAAGTGTTCCTTTTACCTTGCGTTTGCTTTCCTCTGATCCACTACCACTCTTAGATTTTGCATCGTAAGTACAGTGAATTTCAGTGATGTTTCCATCAGCATCTTTAACAGCTTTTTCGCACATTACAATGTAAGCAGCCTTTAATCGTACTTCCTGTCCCGGAGTCATTCTGAAGAATTTCTTTGGAGCATCTTCCATAAAATCTTCCCTCTCGATATATAATTCACGAGAAAAAGGAATATCACGATTTCCGCTTTCCGGATCTTCAGGATTGTTTTCGATACTCAAAAATTCTTCCTGATTTTCGGGATAATTGGTGATGATTAATTTTACAGGATTCAAAACAGCCATTACACGTGGAGCAGTTTTATTCAAATCCTCACGAACACAATGTTCTAAAAGTGAAACATCAATTACATTGTTTCGTTTTGCAACACCAATTATATCCGCAAAATTACGAATTGAAGCAGGAGTATATCCTCTTCTACGCAATCCTGAAACAGTAGGCATTCGTGGATCATCCCATCCATTAACGTGATTATCTTTTACCAATTCCAGTAACTTTCGCTTACTCATTACGGTGTAGCTTAAGTTCAAACGAGCAAATTCACGCTGTTTTGGGCGGTAATCAGTATCGGTTAAATTATTCACGAACCATTCGTATAGCGGACGGTGAACTTCAAATTCTAAAGTGCAGATAGAGTGTGTAATTCCTTCTATATAATCCGACTCGCCATGAGCATAATCATACATTGGATAAATACACCATTGATCGCCTGTGCGGTGATGATGCGCATGCATGATACGATACATCAATGGATCGCGCATGTGCATATTTGATGAAGTCATGTCGATTTTTGCACGAAGAACTTTTTCTCCATCCTTGAATTCACCATTCTTCATTCTTTCGAATAAATCTAAGTTTTCCTCAACACTTCGATTACGATAAGGACTTTCTATACCTGCCTCGGTTGGTGATTTTTTCTGCTCAGCAATTTGCGCAGCTGTCTGATCATCCACATAGGCTTTGCCATCAGTAATCAACTTCACTGCCCAATCATACAATTGCTGAAAATAATCAGAAGTATACAAAGGCTCCCCATCCCACTGAAATCCTAACCATTTGATGTCATCCATAATGGAATTTACATACTCAGTGTCTTCTTTAACAGGATTAGTATCGTCGAAACGTAAATTACATTTTCCCTTATATTGTTGGGCAAGGCTAAAGTTTAGGCATATCGACTTAGCGTGTCCGATGTGTAAGTACCCGTTTGGTTCTGGAGGGAATCGGGTGTGTACTCTACCATCATTCACATTGTTTTTCAGATCTTCTTCAATAATCTGCTGGATAAAATTAAGAGATTTGCTTTCGTTAACATTCTCTTCTTTTACATTTTTGTTATCCATACTACTCAATTTAAAATGATACATGTATTTGCCTGAGATTCGGAATCGAATCCTGCCTTGCTTTTCGAGTCGAAATGCGATTCAATAAATTTACAATAATTTGATTGATCAGCTACATTATGAAACGAAAAACAAAAGTATGGAAATTCCCTCAATATTACTTAGCTATGCTTGGTTAAGAGTGTAAAAAAATGAGATTTTGTACTTGTAATTTAATCTCTTATTTTCGCCAAACAATATTTACAACAAAAAAAATGGGAATTATTGAATTAGAAGGCATGGAATTTTACGCCTATCATGGCTGTTTTAAGGAAGAGCAAATTGTTGGGAATAAATTTACCGTTTATGTTCGCATGGAATATAATGCTGAAAAGGCGGTGAAATCTGATTCTATAGACGATGCTCTGAATTATCAGCGTGCGTATGAAATGATAAAGGAACAACTGCAAATAAAATCTCATTTGCTTGAACATGTTGGGGAGAGAATTTTAGATGTTTTGTATAAAAATTTCCCCGAATTGGAGCATGCAACAGTAAAAGTATCTAAAATGAACCCTCCAATGGGTGGACAAATAGAAAAAGTGAGCTTAACTTTGTCTCGTTAATTCTTTGATTACTCCTGATTTGTAGAATCAGTTTAAAATTTTTGTGACAAATTTTGAGAAAAGTTTGCACGAGTAATATAGAAATATATATCTTTGCAACGCCTTTACGGAAGATAGGGTCTCTTGGCCGAGTGGCTAGGCACCGGTCTGCAAAACCGTCTACGGCGGTTCGAATCCGCCAGAGACCTCTAAGTAAATTTATAAAGCCCCAATTCTTAACGAGTTGGGGCTTTATTGTTTTTATGTGTTGCCGGTTTTGTTGCCGTTTTGTTTTTTAATCCTTAAAAACTTAGAATAGAGCGGTTGGAAATATGCTATTTTGAGGTAATAGTTCCCAATAGGACTAATACACAAAAAATACATATTTTCACAACACTCACTTTGAATGCTTTAAAATTAATGGTTTCGATATTAATGAAAATACAGTTAAAATTGTTTTAACAATTTGATGAAGCATGAAAAAAATTGATGCTCGTTTATGGTCAAGAAAAAATAAAGATGGAAAACATCCAATCAAAATAAGGATAACACAAAATAGAAAAGCAAAATGTTGATTATCCTATTTTAGAGCGATATTGGAATAGTAAAACAAAACGAGTAAAAAATAACTACCCCAACCATTTAAAAGTTAATGAAATAATTGAAACCCAATTATCTCCTGATCCAAAAAAGATAGCATAGCGTTTAGTGTGAATTTTATATTTTAATTATTAATATTACTTTTTAATAATTAAACTCTATGTATAAATATTGGAAATTTAGTACCCGAATTCTACTTGTTGTATTGCTTCTTATGGTTTCAAAATTTAACGGTTTTACTCAAAATTTTGATTTTGTAAAAATAAAAGCTGAACAAGGTGATGCTAATGCTCAATTGGAACTGGGATGTATATATGCTTTGGGTAAAGGAACTTTAAAGGATGAAAAACAAGCTTTCTATTGGTGTAAGAAAAGTGCTGAACAAGGCCATGTGGATGCGCAATACATGCTGGCCCAATCTTATGCTTTGGGTAAAGGAACTTTAAAGGATGAAAAACAAGCTTTCTATTGGTATCAGAAAAGTGCTGAGCAAGGTGAAGTAAAAGCGCAATTTTATCTTTCTCAATTGTTTTACAGAGGAAAAGGAACTTTAAAGGATGATAAAAAATCTTTCTTTTGGTCCCAGAAAAGTGCTGAACAAGGCCATGTGGATGCGCAATACAATTTAGCCCATATGTATGAATTTGGAATAGGAGTTTCGATAGATTATGAACAAGCTTTCTATTGGTATCAGAAAAGTGCTGAACAAGATAATTCTGCGGCCCAATGTAGTTTGGCTCTTATGTATTGCTCAGGAGTTGGAGCTTTGGAAAATTACAAGAAAGCTGCTTATTGGGCAAGGAAATCTTATGAAAATGGTTATGAAGAAGCAAAGAGGCTTTGGGAAGAGTTTGAATTATGGAAATACTAATTTTTATGACACTGTCCCGCAAAGTGTGTAAGTGCTATTTCCAGGATCATTAATTTCAGGTAATTTTCGCCTCAACTCCAATCTTTGCTTTTCAATTTTTTAAATCTTTTCCTTCATCATACCCCTATATATAGAACAATTGAAGTAAAATACTTTGAAAATTATCTTAACAATAAACAGAAAAACCATCTTAATGCCCTGTTCGTTAGGTAGTTAAGGTGGTTTCATGGTAGCTTCAACAGAACCCAATTTTAAATTCACAAACTACTAACTATCTGCTACTTGATCTGTTTTAAATGAATAGATATACCCTTATTTGTCCCCCAGTTAATTTTGTCAATATTACTGATCATTGAATTTGTAGCATTGTCAATAAGCTCTGAAAACTCAATGTATTGTTCTTTGAATTCATTTATTAAATTATCCAAGTCAACAAGTAAAAATGACAAATTCCTACCGTTTTCGGCAAGCTCCTTTCCAAATTTATGTGTCCTGAATAAATTAGATAAAACTAAATATTTTTGATTTGGACGAAGTATTTCATTACGAAATTTTTGCAATTCCCTTTTTCCGGAAATTTCCTTGTAATACTTTAATATTGAATTATTTATTGTTATATAATGAATATTTGTTTCATAATCTTCAGTGTTTTGTCTTTCATACTCAACAAATTTTGCAAGTGCATCCTCATATTGCTTAGATAAAACAACTAACTTTTCTCTATACTTTCCACTCTCATTAAGGGCGTGTTTATGATATGACTGAACATCTGAAATTAAAGTGTCTATAATATCAACCTGACTAATAATATTGGATAATTCCGTTTTCATTTTTACTGAATCAAATAACTCTTTTGAATCTATATGCAATATTCGTTGAAAATCATTTGAGAAAATTTTTGGAGGTGTCAATCGAATCCCACTGTCGATTGTCGTTTTATCTGCAATATCAGAATATGCAAATTTCAAATTTGGAGCAAAGGTTGTAATAATATTATCTAAATGGTATTTTACAAACTCTCTAATCTTCTTCTTATGTTTATACTTTCCAATTTCTTTTATTATTATAGTCGACATTATTCCCAAAGAAAAAACAAGGAGAGTTGAAAGAGTCGTAAATAAAGCATCATTAGAAACAAACGTTAATAGATTGTCTTTTTGATTTGAAATTAAAATAGTCTGTCTTAAATCGTTAAAGTTGGATTTATTTTGAATTCTTAATGAATCAAGACCATTGGCAATAATAGAATAATCCGCATCCACCTTGATTGAATCCATTTTCATTAGATGAATCTGATTATTAATAATAATGGTATCCATTTATTCTTCTTTTTAATTCTGACTAACGTCAAAATTCTGCACTCAAATTAGGCAAGTTGCAAAACCCAACGTCTTCTGGTTTTATGTCAAATTTAATAATATTTTTCTTTATTCTTGAAACAAGCTTTAATTTTCTCTTTTGGTCTAAAAACAGATAATCTGTGGGTGGTTGATAGGGCACCTTTTGAGTAATCATTGTCCATATTATTACTGCCAACTTTCTTGCTGTCGCACTTACTGCTGACTGCCGACCTTTTCGATAGGCAATCCGTTTAAAAAAGTCAGACATATGCGTATCTTTTAAATTGCCAATAGCATTGGCTGAATGGCGTAGAGCAATCTTTAATCTATTACTCCCTTTGGGTATTCGATTACTCAATATTTTACCACCTGATATTTTATTATTGGGAGCTAATCGCAACCATGAGCAGAATTCTTTTGATGTCTTAAATTTCTTAAATCCATCAATTCCTATTTCACTCATTATTGCCATTACTGTTGCATGACTAACACCTTCGATTGCCATTAAATCAACTCCTCCGAAGTATTGATAAGCTACTTGGTTGAAATTTTTGATATCAATAGCATTTTTATTGATTCTTTTATAAGGCTTCTCTGTTGTTTTAAGCTTTAGCTTTTCAGGATTTTTCTTTATTTCTTTCCGTACAAGCTTCTCAATTTCTATATCACAAGCCTTTATTTTTCGTTGAAAGAATTTATAGCTTTCATATTCTTGTTTCAACCCAAATAAGAAATCTTCTCTGTTATTTCCGTGTAATGCTTTGGCTATTTCTTCTTTGGGTTTTCTACAATTATAATGCCGATGCTCTGCTAATGAATATGGATCAAGATTTCCATTACAGATGTCTTCTATTATTTTCATTCCTGTAAGCCCACAAATATCATTTACTACTACATCTAATCGAAAGTTTAAAAATTTCAAATACTTCTGCATTTTCCGCGATGCACTTGCAGCTAAGTCTAACCAATTAGTTCGCTGTCGACAATATGTACGTAATATCTCTGTCATCTCATCCGGCAAAAAGCTGCTAGTCAATAAGCCTAAAGAATGAAGCTTTTGAATCCAGCGACTATCTTTGACATCTGTCTTTTTCCCTTTTGCATTTTTTGTAAATTTTCCATTACACAAAATCACTTCTAAACCATGCTTTTGTAACTCGACATATAAGTTTTGCCAGTAATCTCCTGTTGATTCCATAGCTACAGAAGTGATTCCATAAGATAACAGCCATTCGCATAATTCAATCAAATCTTCTGCATATACCCCAAATTCTTTTACATCTTCCAAGGATTGACCTACTGCTACAAAATGTGATCTACTGCCAATATCAATACCTGCTGCATTGGTATTGATAATCTCCATTTCAATTTTCTTTTTCCTTGCCATTATTTACACTTTAAATAAATAAAATGACTCTAAGGAAATGTATCTTTGATTCGAGAATTATTCTGAACGGGGTCTTCGCTAAAGCGAGCCACCACTGTAATTATCAACAGGCCTTCGAATCACAACTTCGAAGGCTTTTACATTTCAACCAGAATGCGCCACGGGCTTTGAATGCACCAGTTAAAGAATCGGTTATGCAAAGAGTCTCTCGAAATATAGCAGGAAATTTTATTAAGGATTCTATTCGTTAGCAATAGTAATTAATTGGTTACGCTGATGTGGCGAATTTGCGGTAACGGCAGTCTGTTTAACAAGCTAAAGCAACTCGCTTAAATTCTGATATTTATTAATTGAACTAAACTTTCAAACTGCTCATCAACGCGCATGATAATTTAGCTTAGTTGTTAGCAGTTGTTATTATTCATCATCTTCAAAACTTGGAATGCATTTTTGGAAAAATTCCAAATCTTCTTTATCAAGCTTATCTTTCAAATCTGAGAAATCAAGTCTTTGTAAAGTGTTTTTACAACAAATATCACATTTACCATTCATTGCTCCAGAATACATAAATACAAGTACCATAGTTACATTATCTAGTACTAATTCTGGTTCTCGAGAAATCATTTTAACACTTAATTGCTCATAGACTTTTTCATCTCCATTCTCAAAACATTCGCTTCCCGATTTATCAATTTTATATTCAAATCCTAGATTGGACAAGCTTTTCAAAATATCAATTATCTCTTCTCTCGTAAAACCTGTAATCCTTTCAAAAAGAGAAATATCTTCATGTAGATCTTCGGTTATATCATGACGACATGAATACATCATTAATCCCGTTAAGAATTGTCGTTCTTTATCAGTAGTTAGTTTTAGCTTACTAAAAACATAAAGAACTAAACTCTCAATTTCTTCTTCATCAAAATCTTCAAATAAAGAATCGAACAACTCTTTAATATAAACAATATCATCTGGGAGAAATTTTTCTGGCTCAACATCACCAAGTTTTTTAATTATTTTTTTAGCTAAATCAATTGGTGGCAAATCAATCAATGAAACATAACCAATTGTTTTTCGTATTCCTGGTATTTCTGTATCATCAAATCTCGCTGGCAAAACATATTCCTCACTTTCAGAAAATGCTCTTGCTTGTGCACTTTTTAATTCATGATTTGTCCATAATTTTCTTTTATAATGCTCGGAAATAAAAATAACAGCATATTTTGCTTTATTCTGATATACATCATCAAGATGTTGATATAAGTCTTTACCCCATAAGTCAACATCCTCATATAAATCATAAAAAACCTTTATTCCAGAGCGTCTCAGAAAGCTTGCCGTTTTCTCTACATAACCTCTATCCTCTCCAGCAAAGGATAGCACTACATCATATTCTAAATCAAGGCATTTTTTCATGTTCATTAGTATTCTTTAATAACTGCTAACGTTTGATGGTATGATGTGCAGTTTTTTATATCTTTCGTTTTAGTTTTTCTAATAAATGTTTATCATTAATCCAAGAAATGGCTCTACGATATTCATGTTCAGTAAACACATCGTCTTTTTTGTAGCCTTTGCCATAAATCCCAAATCCAGTTTCAAATTGCTTTTCTTCTATAGTTCCCAGAATCAACCTTGTTTTTTCATTTAGGAAGGTATAGTCATAAGCGATTTTTGCAATGTCACGAGTCTTAATAAATGAAATAATATACCTGTGAATAACTCTGTTTCTCAAACTATATAGACTATTTAATTCTTTGAATAATTCTTCATCAATAATTCCTAACTCCTTGGCTTTTGAATAGATGGTTCTTTCAAATATCCCATTTTTATTGTCTCCTTGAAATAGATACTTTATTTTAATATCATTGGTTTTATTTTCTAATTGCTGTTGTAATATGATGGATAATCTTAAAAAAGCATCAATTTGATTTGCAAGAATTACAACTAATTCGATATGTGAATTAGTTGAATAGGCATTCTCCAATAAATCATAGGAAGCAGCTAGCGAACTTTGGAAGTTATCATATTTATTCAAATGTGAAGCTAATAATCTGTCACTTTTAGGAATAACCCTAAAAGAATCTAGTGCTATTTTTACTTTATTGATTTGTTCTGAGATTTCTTTCTTATTTCTATTTTCTGAGTCATAAATATATTTCGCCATACAAAGCAAATCATCGACTTGCGCGTGAAAAAGCCAAACATCAAACTCTTCATCATCCATTCTTGAAACCAACCAGTCAATCTTGGAGTTGTTTTCTTGCAAAGGTAAGTTAGTATTGATTCCTTTTTCTTCAAGAGGATAACAACTTAATTGAAAACAACCTAATGAATTTTCATATGGTTGAAAACTGAAAGGAGATTTTTCTTCAATATTCTCAAACACAACATTCTTATATTGCCATTCAATCGGAATGTTTACAATAAAAATACCATTTGGTTCTGTCCAATGTTTCATTTTTATTTGGTAATTGTCGGTTTTTTAAAATTGCATACAACGACTGTGAATGTACATTTAAATTTCTTTTATCAATCTTAAAACATACACTTACACAGCTAATTTACATGTGTAAGTGTATAAATGAGATTTGTGTCATCAATGTAATGAGACCTAAACTCGTGCTAAAGTATCAAATTTCCACTGATATTCATACTGTCAAGTATTCGATACTAAAAAACCACATTTTAAAGAAGTTGTTATCTCGATAGCGGTATAAGCTGAATATTGAGCCAAAAAATAATGTATTTCTATTCGGGAATAAAAGACCATAGCAGTAGATTAATATGCAAACACGGAGAGTATAACCGACTAATAGAGCTATTGTAAAGGGTTCTTAAGGACTATTTATTCCGATCTTATCTAGTTCCTATCTCGATCACTTATCCCGCTTCTATCTCGATCGTTTATCCTACTCAAACGATCTTTTTGAAAGCCAAACAAATCAAATTATCGGAAATTCCCATTTTCTAGGAAAATAAGCCATTACAGAGAGTGAAGCCTGCAAATAGAGCTATTATAAAGGGGTTTTAAGGGGTGTTTATCTAGGTCTTATCTAGTTTCTATCCCGATCTTAACTAGATCGCTTATCCGTTTCGGAGGATATGAAAAAAGCCAATTAATATTTTAGTGGTTCAGGTCTCAATTTCCCGAAGTTTAAAATATAAGTTGGCTCGATTACAAATATAAACATATCTTAACTCATTGTCCAGTCAAAAGTACGAGTTCCAGAGAATAAAATATCAGATATAGTGCTGTATTTAGATTGCATTAATTCAGACTATCCCGCAGTACTTACTGTTTTTGTAGATCAACCTGCTGCTAATAGTAATGATACATATGATTTATGGTCGGGAACTGCAGTACATACATTTATTGGAATTATTCAAAATGGAAATACTTCTATTGTCGGTTTTTATCCTGAAGGGGCAGCAAAACCATCAAGTAAGATTCATGTTAGTGTTTTAAATAATGATGAAGGACATGATTATGATGTTTCAATATCAATGAATATAGCGAAAGATAAACTTGGAATAATATTGAATTATATAAAGAATCCACCATTAGTTTATAATTTAGATACGTACAACTGTACCGATTTTGCTATTGACGTAGCAAATAAATGTGGCATGAATTTGCCAGATACAGAAGGAACTTGGCCAAATGGGTCTGGTACAAATCCAGGATGTTTAGGGCAGGATATTCGAAATATGTCGACTACAGATATTATAAGTATTGATCCGGTTGGGGGGAAAGCTCCAGCTAATGTAAAATCATGTAACCCATAATATATGAAAAAAACTAAAGTAATTAGAATCGTAATGATATTAATCGTGCTGGTATTTATCGTCTTAAGTAATATCTTTTCTTTTGTTTATATAGCATTAATTGAACCTCAGGGAATATATAAAACCTACCAGTTTGAAACATATGATGGTAAACATGAATTTATTACAATGCCACACAAAGGAACTGATGTAGCTACTATGGAGTATAGGTTTGAGCTTTTCCAAAATGAAAATCCTGAATATAAGGGAACTAAATTGTATAGAACCTTTGGTCGAAATCCATTAAAATATTGGCGCTGGTATGAGTTTGTAACGCATAATAGATACAAATACCCATTTAAGGAAAGTGGCAAAGTAATTTAAATTAAATAGTTGTTCTTGGGAGACTTCACAATGAAGTCTCCCATTTTCGGATATTTGCTCTATTTCATTTTGTTCTGGTTTAATTTTATTCCCGAAACAAAACAGGTGAAAAATTGATTCAAATATCATTTAATTACCTTAAGGGAAAGGAATTCGCTTGAGCTTTAGGTATGATTGAAGCTCTGGTGGGTATTCTAAAGGGGATACTTAACCAATCCATAACCTCTTTCAGATTCTGTAATGTGGCAGAATTAATTGGGTTAACATATTGACATTAAGTAGTGAAAGATAGTGAGCTTTCTAAAGAAATTCTACTAGTGTAACGCACTCAAAAACTGTTTCAATTTTAAATAGGATTACATATGGCATCTAAAGAACCTAAATTGCGATAGACTAAAAATATACCAAAACATACTTACTAAAGCTTGTTTTCTTGTCAAAATTTTTTTGAAATGGACGTTTTTACAATCCCAACAATCATTTTTTAAAGGAGGTATTTAAACCGGAAACCGTTTAAGATGGGTCTAAACGGGTTTCCGGTATTCTTAAGTAAAAAATAGACATGTTTATTTGGAAAATAATTTCGCTTGTGCCTTGTAAATAGGGATGTTCAACGAATAAGTGCATACTACAGAAAACCGGTTTAAGACGGGTCTAAACGGGTTTCCGGTATTTTTAAGCCAGTAAAAAGCTTATTTATTTAGAAAACAACTTTGCTTTTGCCCTATAAATAGGGGTGTTCAGCGAGTAAGTGCTGCATACAGAAAGCCGGTTTAAGACGTGTCTAAACGGGTTTATGGTATTCTTAAGTGAAAAATAAGCATGTTTACTTGGAATAACAACTTCTCTTTTGCCTATAAATAGGGGCGTTCAGCGAATAAGTGCATAGTGCAGAAAGCCATTTTAAACGTGTCTAGACGGGTTTATGGTATTCTTAAGTAAAAAATAAGCATGTTTACTTGGAAAACAACTTCGTTTTTCACCTATAAATAGGGATGTTCAGCGAATAAGTGCATACTACAGAAAACCGGTTTAAGACGGGTCTAAACGGGTTTCCGGTATTCTTAAGTGAAAAATAAGCATGTTTATTTGGAATAACAACTTCTCTTTTGCCTATAAATAGGGGTGTTCAGCGGATAAGTGCATACTACAGGAAACCGGTTTAAGACGGGTCTAAACGGGTTTACGGTATTCTTCAGTAAAAAATAAGCATGTTTATTTGGAAAATAACTTCGCTTTTGCCCCATAAATAGGGGTGTTCAGCGAATAAGTGCAATATACAGAAAACCGGTTTAAACCTGCTTTAAAAGGGTTTCCTGTAGTATTGAGATAAATTATATCAAAACATAGTTGTTAAGGCGTGTATTTTCAAGGGAAAATAAAAAGAGAGCTTTATAAAAACTCTCTTCTCTTATCAATTGCGCTTACTTTTTTACTAACCTTTGAAATGGTATGTCGGGAACATCCAAGCATGTTCTGAATATAATTGTAGCTTTTGCCATCAATGAGCAAACTCTCAATTTTTCCTTGAAGCTCAATATCTTCGGGGCGACCTTTATATTTACCTAATGATTTTGCCTTTTGTACACCTTCGGATTGTCTGCGCCTCCTATCCACATAATCCTTCCGAGCCGTAGCAGCCAATATATCCAGCATCATAGAATTAATGGCATCAAGTATTCGTTTCTGAAATTCATCTGTAGATTTGGCAAAATTGTAACTGGTAGGCAAATCCATTGATATTATTTTTAGCTTGTTGTTAATGATGATACTTTTTAACTTTTGCCAGTCGCTTTCAGACAATCTTGTTATCCTATCTATCTGTTCAATCAAAATTGCATCGTCCGGCTCTGCCATTTCTAACAATCGAAATAATTCAGGACGGTTCAATTTTGCACCTGATTCATTTTCTACAAACCAACCTGAAATTCTTATTTGCAAATTCCCTGCAAAATCAATTAATGTGCTTTTAGCTCTATTTGCATCCTGATCTTTGGTCGATGCTCTTAAATATCCATATACTCTCATTACTTAGTGCATTTTATGTAGTTCTTTAATTATGGTGCATTAAACATTGATTTTTGTCCTTAATGCACCATTATATCTGTGGTTTCGCTTAGGTATACCTTATTTGCACCACCTTTTTTCTTGTGATTTTAGTTTAAAGCATACTCATAAACTAGGATGCTTTTAAATAGGGAAACTGTTTTAAGTGTTCCTTGATCAGATTATTAAACTTTTTATAGACTAAAACCGCAGTATCCCTGTTGGTATTTTCTTTTTTGATATACATCTCAAATGTTGATAGGTATTCATTTTGCAGGTGTTGATTTTTAGTAATCATCTTGTCAAGATCAATACCCATTAAATACACGATGGGATACCAGCTGTTTATAATAAGACCGTTACAATCCAGAATCTTTTCGATATTGTCAAAAATTCGGGAAGCGATTACAGAATCTTCTATCAGATCAATAATGATGTTTTCTTTTTTTGTACTCATTTTATCATTGTGCATATTCAAGCCTTGTATCATCAGGGCATTGGGTTAATAATTCGGTTTTGGTTCTCTTATCAAATTCATTGAGGAAGAAACGGGCATCAGCACCGTGGTAATATTTTTTCTTTCCTCCTATGGTTGCTATGATCGATGTTTTTCGACTCGGAACTCCTTTTATCTTTTTTCGGTTGGGGTTGGTGGTTCTTATCAGGTTGAATTCATTTCCTAAATCTTTAATCAGGTGTAATATTTCTTTTTCCTTTTGGCTTCGTTTGGCTTGCTTTTTCTTGGATACTTTCAGGTTATAAGCTTTATCCCTGCATTTTCGTTGATCGTTGCAATACTTGGAATCGCTTTTCTGACCTGTTATCTCTTTTCCGCACGTCAAACAGTATTTCTTTTTCTCTTTTCCCTCCCTGTGGTCGGTTGAATCCGCACATACAATACGTTGTGTATCTGTAACACTTTTTTTTGCGTTCGTATCTAAGCAGTTCCAGTTTTTCAGGTTTTCAAACCCTGTGTATTCGTAACACTTTTTACTGCGTGTGAAAGCTGAAATCTCCAATAAAATCAAGCCTTTCAGAATGTTTTTAATGTCCCGTTTTGCATACGTTTTTATCAGCCTTTCCAGTGATTCTTTATTTCGTTGGCGGTCTGTGTTACTCCTTTGGTCTTTAATCCACCAATTGGGATTACGTAAGTCTTTAAATTTGCTTTTGTATTTGGTTGGCAGTCGTCTGGATGTTTTGATTTGCTCCCATTCAAAGAAAATTGTTTCATCAATGGGTTTCAGGAACTTATCGGCTATTAGCTTGCTTAATTTTTCACTATCCAGTAAATCGGCTAGGCTTTTGATTCCGTAGTTTTCAATGGCTCGCATTCGAATGAACTTTGTTTCAACTCTCAGTAGTTCAGCCTGTAATTTAGATTGTTCCGCTTTGTCGTAGAATTTGTAAGTCGCATTGGTGGTTTTGTAGGCATACCCGTAACCTGTTTTCCCGTTTAATTCCATCTCGGAACGTTGAGCACCTCGGCAGTACAGAATACTATCCAGAAAGGTTTTAGTATCAATCTTACAGGTGGATGTATCAAGGTTTAAGCCTATTTCAAAGCTTTTTAGCCTTGTTCTTTCAGATTTTACACCATAAGCCGATAACCTGTTAACGGCTTCTATGAAGTCCTCATAGGTAAAGCGGTTTGCATTGTGCTCACCATTATTAAAGAACTTGTGAATAGAGCCTTTTATTTTCGCTTTTCCTTTGGGTTCAATAATGAAATCTAATCCTTTGTAATGTGCTCTTCTATTGCCAATTTCCTCTTTTGAATCAACATCGGTAAGCACGGAGAATTTTAGCATTGGGTGTGTTTCCCAAAGGCTAAAATCAAAATCCGTTAGTTCTATGCTGATACCGTCGATCAATGGAGGAGGGGGCTAAAATAGAGGTGAGTTAATTGTCTGAAAAAGTATGTGTATGCGTAACACAAATACGTGCGTTTCCTTTGCTTATTTGAGCAGTTTTCGAAAAAAAACAGGCTTGAAAAAACCTGTGCATTCGTAACACTTTTATCTGCGTTTTTTGTTCTGTGATGATTGTAAATAAAAGTGTTTCCTGCGATTTTAGTGTATTGCTTTTATAGCTTGTCAGCGTATTTTGTACCGTCAAGATTTGCCATGATTTCCTCTTTTTTATAAAAGGCTCTATTTCCAAGTTTATAACGGTTCAGAATGCCTTTCTTAGCCCATTCATTTAAAGTAGGAGGGGAAATACTCAACCAGTCCATTACTTCTTTTGGACTTAATAATGTAGCTGAATTGTTAGGCTTAACATACCGTGCCAATTCTGATAATTTTTGATTCATAGCCATAAACTGTTTAAGGATATCGGCTGAACTCATTTCTGATACTTGTAATATTTTTTCGGTCATTGGTTTTATAAATTTTAAGATGAGTTGAATTGACTACATTAAAGTTTCATTTTGTCGATCATCATATTAATGTCATTTGATTCTTTTCGGTATTCTTCAATAATATTTTGGGTTGCAATGAGAATTTTACGAACGGTTTCGTTTGATGGTATCTTGCTCCCCTTAAAAAACTGTGTTACAGTGGTTCTTGAGATTTTGCATTTTTTTGAAATCTTAGCTTTTGCTCCTCTTGGTAGCGTTTTCTCAAGTTCTTTTAATTTTATTTTATTTTGCATAGCTTTATGTGATAGTTTAGTTAACAAATTGCAAACAATACTACTATTTGGTATTACAAAACAACGCAAAATAAGCTTACAAAACAACTCAATCGGAGAGTAGTATTGTGTTTATTTTTAATAATTATTGAGAAATGACTGTATGTGAGCGCATTAAGAAAGTTAGAATTGAAGAAAAATTATCTCAAAATGAGTTTGCGGAAAGGTTAAATGTATCTCGATCAACTCTAATGTTAATTGAACAGGGAAAAAGAGAGGTTAATACAAAAGTACTTGAAGCTCTAAAAAGTGAATTTAATATTTCAGCTGATTGGGTGTTGTTTGGTTCCGATGTAGGTGTGAGTAATGATAGTGAAGAGCTGATTTTAAGAAGAATGCGTGAACTTTCAATGCTAACTCCTTGCTTAACACACTTTATGCCGTTTATAGAATCTTTGGAAAATTTTGCTCAAAAAGATAGTAAAACCTATGAGCGTATTAAGGCTATACGTACAGGCATGGATAAAATATCAGAAACTACCGAGCTAATTAATAATATTAAAACTAAAACGGAATATAGTTTGTTTGATAAAACTGGATTGAAGTTGTCTAGAATTATTGACCTCCAACTATGGGAGGTATTAAAAAAAGTACAAGAATTGACTAGGTATATTAATATATCAGATGCTGATACTTTACAGTCACTTGTGCCAATATATTACGACAATATAGAAAACTATTTAGGAGGATTGGAACAGCAAATAAACAACTTCCTAAAGCAACAGGATAAAGCAAAAGAATAACACAAGAAAGCCACACTGATAAGATTATCAATGTGACCTTTCTATATAGCTATGATTAAAGTTCAAAATCTTTTGTAATTTCATAACAAATAGTATTATTTATATCTTCGCCATTAGACCAAAACAGACAAATCTGATATGATCACAAGATTAAAATTAGAAGGATACAAATCTATAAAGGAACTTGATATCCGATTAGAATCCATAAATATCCTATTGGGTAGCAATGGAGTTGGTAAGAGTAATTTTATATCCTTGTTTTCTTTATTAAGAAATATTTACCAACGAAATTTTCAGAATTATGTTGAAATAAAAGGAGGTTCGGATAGTTTATTGCATTTTGGAAAAAAACATACCCAAAGTATTAATATTGATATTTATTTTGGAAAAAATAATATTGATATGAATAGATTTGTTGTAAATCTAGAAAGTACACAAAACGATTTAATTATCAAATCTATTGATACTGCATTTAAGCCAGAAATCAATTGGCATCCGCACAATTATGAACTAAATGTTCGTGAATCAAATTTTGCGAATATCAGAAAAGGTCAAGCTTGGTACGTCAATGATTATTTACAGGAATTTGATGTTTATCACTTCCATGATACAGGCGACCAATCTCCTATGAAAGGCAAATGTAATATTGATGAGAACTTCAGGTTGAAGAGCGATGGTTCTAATATTGCAGCTTTTCTTTATTATTTACAGAAAAAACACCCCAAGAATTTTAAGAGAATAGAGATGACTATCCGATCAATAGCGCCATTTTTTGATCGTTTTGATCTACAACCTTCCCGATTAAATGAGCAAATCATTCAATTGGAATGGAAAGAATTAGGCTTTCCCGATGCCTATTTTAATGCTTATCATTTATCGGATGGTACTCTGCGGTTTATTTGTTTGGCCACGCTTCTAATGCAACCACAACCACCTAAAACAATTATTATTGATGAGCCTGAATTAGGTCTACATCCTGTTGCAGTTAATAAGTTAGCTTCTTTAGTACGAAAAGTCTCAAAAACAAGTCAGGTAATTGTCTCTACACAGTCAATTAATTTCATTGATAATTTCAAGCCTGAAAATATCATCGTAACCGATAGAAAGGACAGTAGCTCAACTTTCAGAAGGCTAAATTCAGATGAATTGGATACTTGGTTGAAGGAATACACGTTAAGTGATATCTGGGGAAAGAACGTATTCGGAGCACAACCCTATAACATGTAAGCATGAGTAGACTGGTATTTATTGTAGAGGGGCATACTGAAATTCTGTTAGTCAATAAGGTTATCATGCCTTATTTGCAAAAATTGGGACATACTGTAGCTTACAATTGTCAAACAATAACCACGAACCGGAAACAGTTCAAAAAGGGAGGCGTTAGCAGTTATGGAAAATATAGAAAAGAGGTTCAAAACACATTATCACAAGGAAATGTTATAGTGACTACATTAGTTGATTATTATAAGCTACCAACTGATTTTCCTGCTTATTCTGAAGACTCAAAACGTATTGATGATATCGAAACAGCAATTCACAATGATTTTAATAAAAACCCAAATTTCATTCCTTACATACAAAGACATGAGGTTGAAAGTCTGATGTTTTCAAGTATGAAGGGGTTTGACTTTGTAATGGACGAACAGGATCAGCTCAACAAAGCACAACAAATAATTGATACATATCCAAACCCAGAAGATATTAATAACTCGCCAGAGACAGCACCATCAAAAAGATTGATGAAAATATATAATTACGACAAAACTGGTGATGGAGAAATGATTTTTGAAACTGTGGGAATAGAGGCAATGCTTGAAAAATGTCCTCGATTTTCTAATTGGATACAAACAATTATTAAAACTCTTGAAAATAATTACAACCTATAATAAAACTTAACAGGGGCAAATTGCCATTAGCTCGATAATGGGAGTACCAGTTAAATAAGTATTTGTGCAAAAACTACGTCTTGTAGTGTGAGGCTATAGTCTTAAATATATCCTATAAAATACAAGTCACACCTGTAAGATTATTGATGTGGCTTTTTCATCTTTTGTTATCTCCGGTACTTTAAATAAGCCTTTCGCCTAATAAAAAATAACACGCAAATTTTAAATAGGCTTTTCTCTTAATTAAAAAAAAGTACCGAAATTTTAAATAAGGATGTTTTCATTTAAAGAAAATCGGTTTTTCTTTAAATGAGAGCAGAAACGCCCAAATAAATTAATCGGTCGTTGATTCCACAATTAAAGATGATATTCGTTTATTATTAAAATTGCGAGATTTGTGTAAGATCTCGCAATTTCAAGATGTTTTTTTTGAATCCCATGATTTTAAATAAAATTAGTTTATTGCTAGAATTGCGAGATTTGTGTAAGATCTCGCAATTTTAAGATGTTTTTTTTTATAATCACATTATTAAAAACTATATTCGTTTATTGATAGAAAAGCGAGATTTGTGTAAGATCTCGCAATTTTAACAATTAATATGGGAAAGATATGATTGAGCAACCTCCAACATTTAAGCAAAGTGCTAATGCAATGAATCTAATGATTGAATTGCAAAATAATGGGTTATTAAAAAACATTCAGGATAGCTATTTGTATTGGGATAAAGTCAAGTATAAATCTAAAGATTATGAGCCTGAAAAATTATGGAATGCTGTGAAGCTTCATAGATTAATTAACAGCACTTCAGTTAGATTTGGAGGGTATAAGTTTTCTTTTATGCTAACTGATTTTATACAAAGAAGCTTGCATCGTTTTGATATGCATTTTGGCGGTACTTTGAGTAGTAATATCGGGATTGCCGAAACAGACAAGGAAAAATTTATTATTAGCTCATTAATAGAGGAAGCAATTTCAAGTAGTCAAATAGAGGGGGCTAATACTACTCGGAAAAAGGCGAAAGAAATGATCCAAAAGGATCAAAAACCTAAAAGTAAAGATGAACTAATGATTCTGAACAATTTTGTTACAATGCAAGAAATAGCGGAGTGCAAGATGGAAGAAATTACACCTGAAAAAATACTTTTTATCCATCGTTTGATATCTAATAACACTTTAGATAATAAGACGGACGAGGGTAAGTTTAGGGAAAATAACGATATTTTTGTAGTTAATACTGCAAGTAGTGAGACGGTACACACTCCACCTGATTTTACTGAAATTCCTGATTTGATGAATGATCTTTGTTCATTCTTTAATCATGATACAGATGATTTTATTCACCCAATTATTAAAGGTTGTATTATTCATTTTATGTTAGCATGGATTCATCCCTTTGCTGATGGTAACGGTAGAACATCAAGGGCTTTATTTTACTGGTATATGCTGAAAAAAGGCTACTGGATGACAGAATATTTGTCAATTTCACGGATAATTAAGGGGTCGAAAAACCAGTATGAAAAAGCTTTTCTTTATACAGAGTCAGACGGAAATGATTTGAGTTATTTTATAACATACCACATAAGGACTATGGAAAAAGCCATAGATGCTTTAAAAATATACATTAACCGAAAGCAAAAAGAGGTCTCCCAAGCTTCGAAATTTTTAAAAATACCGTCTGTTAATGATAGAATGGCTCAAATATTGAAAATCATTTATGATGATTCAGATAGAGTTCTTAATACTAAGGAAATAGAATCGAGATTTAGTATTTCCAATTACACGGCTAGGGCTGACCTAAGAAATCTTGTTGAATTAGGGTTTCTTGAGATTATTCAAGTCAATAAAAAGAAGCAAAACTTTATAAAGTCAACAAGCTTTGACAAAATAATGAAAACTCATAATTTATAAAAAATAAAAGACAGCGTGTAAGTTGTCTTTTGTTAATATTGCGAGATTTGTTTAAAATCTCGCAATATTTATTTTGTCTGTTATATATTTATTTTGTAAGCTTAGCCAGTAATCAGAATCAATGCCTAACACTTTCTCAAACTTGTTGGCTAATTTTTTATTAATCATCTCTTTTCCTGTTATAATTCTATTAAGTTGGGACTTTTTAATATTAATAAGCTTTGCGAATTCCTCGATTGAAATATTATTAGCTATCAATTCATCCTGTAGTACTTCACCCGCATGCGTTGGAATAAATGGTGTTAGTTCATCAATTGTTTTCATCGTTTTTGTTATAAGATTGTCTCATGAATAATATTTACTTAGCATGAAATGTGATTACATATTGCTATTATTCATGAATTACGATAATTAGTATTCAGCTATAATTTTGTTTCTTCTATCAAATAACCATCAAATAAGGAAAGTCATTGTTTATAGATGTTTAAGGCTTTTTGAAAATTGTTTATTGAACAACCATCAAATAGAACTAGACACAATAAGGGGTACACCTATTTTTTTTCGATTATCAAAAGAAGAGTTAATATTCTTGCTAGTTTAGTTTGTTGGGTTTATTCTTTTTGTCTATTATTTGGGTTGGTGTTTTGGTCACCTCATGAATAAGGTGACCAGATATAAAAGTTAATGTTTTAAAGGGTTTGTGCCTTGTTAAAAAAGTCTTGATTGATAAGTTAAATTAAATGGCCTTGCCTGTAAAAAATGGATGTTGTGCCATTCTATCAGCTTGTTGTTCTTTGGTTACTTTGATGTATTTCATAAATGAGCTTTCGGTAGTGTGTGTACTAATTGCCATTATGTCGATAACTGGAACACCAGCCAGATAAGCATTTGTACAGAAACTACGCCTTGCTGTGTGGGTTTTAATAAGCATATATTTTGGTACGTGTTTACTCACTTTTAAGCCACCTTTAGATTTGCTAGAGGTTTCTATATCGTCAAGCTCTGCAAGTTCGCCTACGGCCTTAATTTTATAGTTAATCGTTTGGTCAGGTAGCGTTTTTGGAGGTTTTCCACCGTTCTTTTCTAATATCTCTACAACAATGGGATGCAAAGGAATAATTACTTTCTGTCCTGTTTTTTTAGTATCAACTTTTAGCCTGTAACCATCAATCCGTTTTATAATGTTTTCGGGTTTTAAATCGTTAAAATCAGAAACCCGTAAACCGGTAAAAGCACCAATCAAAAATAAATCTCTCGCTCTTTCATGTTGCGGTTTTGCAGATAAATCAAGCTGATACATTTTCTTTAGCTCGTTAATCGTTAGGTAAATATTATCTACTTCTTCTTTAAGAACGACAAAACGTTTGCTTTTAAATGCTATGTTGTTGGTTAATTCTTGCTCAACAGCTTCACCCATAAACATTTTTAGATTTTTTATATGTTTGCCTGTGTTGTTGGTAGCATAGTTTTTAGTATTGCACCAAGCAATAAAATCATAATAGAAATCGAGTGTAATAACATCAAATGAAAGACGATATTTTGCCGTTTCAAATAGTTCTAAAACTGCCTTTGTTCCCTTTAAACTTTTGATTGTTCCTTTAGTTATTGGTCTTCCGGTACTGGGATTTATCTTGCCCTCATAGCTTAGGATCAATTTGTCGATAAAACCAAAAAAGCTTTTCTCCTGTTCGTTAACTGGGGCAAAATAATCATCAAGGAATTTCTTTAAGCTGAACTTTGATAATGGTAAGCCATCTACTATGCATCCATCAACGAAAGCAGATACTTTATTTTCAAGATTATTAAGCAAAGTGTTTATTGCAACCTTGTTTTTTGCGGCAGCTACATTTCGCACTCTTTGGGTTTCGGTTTTCCAATGGGAAGGATGAACTTTTACACCAAGCGGATAAACCAATTTTTCTGTTTTAAGGCGATAGATTAAATGTATTGGGGTTTCAGTATCGCTTTTGGGAGACCTTAAAGAAAATCGAACATTTGACATTTGTGAATGTATTTATTAGACTTTGTAAATATAAGGTATTTATATTGTGTTGCCGGTTTTGTTGCCGGTTTTTCTTAATTGAATCTTATTTTGATTTATTTACATTAATCTGGGTGGTGTTCTGTAAGTGTTGTAATTGTTAGGTTTGAGGTGTTTTATTGTTGGTAAATAATGGTTTGTGAAAACATTAAATTAGGTATTTTCGAGTCCGCCAGAGACCTCTATAAAAACGCTTAGCTTGCTGAAAGTTAAGCGTTTTGTTTTTCACACCTGACGCTTTATTAATTTTGCTCTTGTATTAGATATTTTAGAAGAAAATAATAATCTAAATAGTACAGGGAATCTATTCAATTTCTCTTTTTAAATAGGAGATCATAGGATTCTTTTCATTTACCAGAATAGGATAGCTTTTCCCTTTAGCGTAGATATTTGCATTTTCAACGTACAATTCTCTTTTGTAATTTTCACCTAAGAATTGATAGGTAAACAAAACACTATTAGGTTCAGAGTTGGCATCTGTTTTTTGAATTTTCCCCAAAGTCTCTTTGAAGTACTTAGTATCTGAAAGAATAGGAGAGGTCAAATCTATTTGTATGATTTCAGGTTTACTCTTTGCATATATTCCTTTGAAATATTCACCTTTTTTAAATCTGATTGTATTTTGGTTATGAGTTTTGTATGACTTACCTGAGACAGTATATTCAAAAATATTTCCTGATAAATGAGTATGCCAATGTCTTGTAACCTGACATGTAACAATTTTCGAATCTGTTGCTAATAGAAAGTTTTTTTCTTTTTTTGTTGAAACTATGTAATCGACAAAAAAATATCCTATGAGCAACATAATAAATAAAAAAACATAGACTATTTTCTTCTCTGTTTTTCCCAGATTGTCTGGCTTAATGAATTTTTTCTTTTTCATCCTATGGAAAATAACTTGTTGCAGATTTATTATGGATATTTGTTAAAGACATATTTCATTTTCTTCCCATTCCTGAGCAGATAAAATTTCAACGAATTGGCATCCTTGAAAATGGAATCACCTTTTTGTATCTTCTCATAGAAAGATATATTTTCCTCCCGTATTACATAGAACTCTTTCAAACTATCACTCCCCTGAACTATGATTACTCTGGTCGCATGATTATTGTAATCTATCCAAGTACTTTCAACGACACCATTTAAATTTAAAGGAATAAGAACTCTTTTTTGATAGGATTGACAGCCTAACAATATCAAAATACAAATGATACAATAGAATACTCTTTTTCTCATGCTAAGTCATTTTTAATTTCAAAATTATAGTGCAAACATGTAGATCGTATTTTTAAAAAGTAAATAAAATTAAGAAAAGTAAAATACAAGAAAGTCACATTGATAATCTGAACTGCACCCCAAAAGTTAGACACAACATTTGGGGTGCAGTTCAAAAGCCCGTTGGGGTTCTTTTTATTCATAATACGACACTGTTTCTCAAACAGTAAATTATTATTTATAAAGATACTATTCTGCAAGTACCTTAATCGAGAGTCCTGCAATTTCTGATATGGCTGGAAAAACGAGAGTGATAAGCTACGGCGGATCTTAGTTATGAAAATGCGAAAGCCTGCTAAAGAGTAAATGTGAGAGATAATTAGTTTCATTTGTGAAGTTCACGGATAGGGATTCTAACATCATAGATATTTCACTTTAAAATCCTCATTCTTTTGTAAATTGGTAAGAAGATTCATGAGCCATGACTTTAGAGAATAATACCAAGAAATGCTTCATTTTTCGCTTTTATGCAGAGTTGAATGATTTCCTTCCTGAACACAGGAAGCAAAAGTCTTTTGTGGAATACTTCAAAACTCCTATCACTCTTAATGATGTATTGGTTTCGCTGGGAATTCCTTTTTCGGAAGTTGATCTTGTTTTGGTAAATGGCATTTCGGTACAAATGAATCACAAACTAAAAGAGAATGACCGGATTGCTGTTTATCCCAAATTTGAGAGTCTGGATATTACTTCAGTAACAAACTTGAGGGAGAAACCCTTGCGGGACACTAAATTTATTTTGGATTGCCATTTGGGTAAGTTGGCCAAATACTTGCGCATGTTAGGCTTCGATTCATTCTATCAAAATCAGATAGGCGATGAGGAGATTATTGAGATTGCAGCCAAAGAGGGGAGAGTTATTCTTACCCGCGATAAGTTGTTGTTAAAATCGATTAAAATTACACATGGCTATTTTGTGCGTGCAATTACAAAACATGAACAACTGAAAGAGGTGGTTCGAAAGTTCGACTTGTACAAGCAGTTTGAATCCTTTACCCGCTGCATGAGTTGCAACGAAAAACTAAAGACCATTGATAAAGCGTCAATCATTGGTCGAATTGGGCCTGATATTGCCCGAATATTCAATCAATTCTACCACTGCCCAAATTGTGACAAAATTTACTGGAAAGGATCGCATTTTAAGAGGATGGAAGGCTTTATCAGGGAACTGGTGAAAGAATAGAACAAAGACTTATTGTCTAACGTAAGCCCATTTGTGAAGTGAATGGAGGAGTTATGTTTTATTTAAAAATGAATTGTGAATTAAGCTTAAATCATGTTTTTAACAAACTTTAAGTCTCTGCTTTATCATATTTTGATTTTAAGATGATTGATAGTGGCTTATTTTTTTATATTTGTTAGACCTAATGTTGATAATATCTAAATTGATATTTCATCGACACGATAAACATTTAATTTAAAATTTAAGCATATGTTCTTTTTTAAAAATAACGATAACGGCCCTAAAACAAGTTACACAGCTACTGAGTTAATGAACGAGATGGAGAAGCGAAATGATATTTTGCTGATTGATGTTCGTGAGCCTCATGAATTGGCGAAAGATGGGATTAAAAATGCCATGCACATTCCCGTAAATCAAATACCCGATAAGCTTCCTCTTTTGCCAAAGGATAAGGACATGGTGATTTTTTGTCATGTAGGGTTTAGAAGCAAGCAAGTAAGAAATTACCTGCATAAATTGGGCTATCACAGAGCTTCGCATTTAAAAGGCGGATTGAACAGTTGGAATAAAGAGCTGAAACAGAAAGTCAGTCAACTTACTGATATTGAATAGTTTGCAGATATAAAATAGAAAAGGCTCAATAATTTAGGTTATTGAGTTTTTTTTTGTTCTTAGTGAATTCCGTAGTTTACCTTTGTGGGTATCCTATACAAATCGTTCCCGCTTTTGCATGTTAATTAAACTCCATAAAATTGATATGACCGAACCAATTACCAGCATCATTCGGTTTTGAGAAAGCACGTTTTGCCATATGCTGTAACTCATATCTCCAGGAACATTAAATGGGTTTAGGAAAATATTCCATTTGCTTGATCCGAGAGGTTCTGCAAGGATTAAAAAGACGAGGCCGATAATTACCATAACAACCGCAGCTCCACTCGCATTTTTGAGTAGAGTGGCCAGCAGAAATGCCAGACTGGCTAAGAACAGCAGACAATACATCAGTTGGTAAACCATATAAAAAACGGATATACGGATAATTGCAAATACCGTTATCCACGACATCAAACACATCATTAAGAGCAAAAGTAATACGCTAAGTGCAAAACGTATCAAGTACACTTTATATCTGTAATTGGGTATTCCAAATAGGATTTCGAGCATTCGGGTATCTTTATCGCTTTGTATGTTGTAGATAACAGGGTAGAATAAGATCAGGATTCCCGGAAATATCAAACTTCCATAAATATCTGCTTCATCGGGACTCGAATCAGTAAACAACATGATACCGGTTACCATCAGGAAAAAGGCGAAAGCTGCAATCAGAAAATAGATAAATTTATTCGCAAATATAATCTTGATGTTGTAGCGAATAAAATTGGCTGTGAGTATCAGTTTTTCTTTCATATGATTATTGTTTTTTACCGTAAAGTGCACCTTCTATTTTCTTTGTGATCTTCGTGGTTAAATCTTTTTTATTTATTCCTTCATTTCCCTTTTGGGTTAATCCCTTTCTTCCTTTTCGTTCAGCAAACACAAATAAGCATCTTCTAAATTTGCTTTTGTATTTACAGCTCCGTAACCCGGATTTTCATCGGCCAAACAGCGAACCCGAATCTGATCTTTGTCGCGCATGTGATGAATAATAACATGTTTGGTTTTTAAATCTTCAAACTCTTCGGTTGATACCGTCAGCATCCACACTTTTTTGTCGGCGATGCCTGCCATGTGAATCGGTTCACCCAAGTATTTTAGTTCTCCTTTTTTCATCACAGCAACCCGGTTACACGAACTGGCTACATCTTCGATAATGTGGGTTGAGAAAATCACGATTCTGTCCTGACTTAGTTCTACCAACAAGTTTCTGAATCGAATTCGCTCGCGTGGATCAAGTCCGGCTGTAGGCTCATCAACCACCAAAATTCTTGGTAGGTGAAGAAGAATCTGAGCAATGCCGATTCGTTGTTTCATGCCTCCCGAAAAGGAACCGATCTTATTGTCTTTCTGATCGATCATATGAACAGCTTTAAGAACATATTCCACACGTTCCATTCGTTCGGTATTGTTAGTTAGTTTTTTCAGAATTCCCATGTAGTTCAGGAAATCCCATGCGCTCATGTTTTCGTACATGCCGAATTCCTGAGGAAGATAACCGATTAATCCCTGCAGTTCTTCACGCTTTTCGCGAACATCTATGCCGTTAATGGTTATTTGCCCGTAACTTTGTTCCAGAATTCCGCAAATAATTCTCATCAGGGTTGATTTGCCGGCACCATTGGGTCCCAGCAATCCGAACATCCCGTTTTTAATATCAAAGGAAACACTTTTAACGGCTTTAAACGGAACTTTCTTTTTCCCGATTATTGGGATGATTAAAACAAATCGGTAGAAGAATTTGCGGATGCTGCTAAATCGGCCTTTCACCCGGTTGATGTTTATTTTTTCATGATAAATTTTATCAGAAGACACTTTGATCAGTAAAGCCAAATACCAGAAAAAGGCCAAAGGAGCAATGAGTCCGATTAGTTCGTATTGCTGATAAAAATATACGAACACAGGTACCGGGAACAACCAGTATATGATTTTATGCAGTGCATAAATAAATCGGGGCATCCATTTTTTACTGCTTTCTTTTTTTAGATGATTACGGTATTCCATAACGGGAGCCATAAAATTCAAAATCAGAATTTGGAATAGTATGGACAAGCCAAGTAACCAGTATTTGTTTTCGAGATGGATGTAAATGAAAAAGAACAGGAAAGCAAGCAAAGGCAATTGCCAGATTAAGGTCACAAAATCTCGGATAGATGAATAGGATTCCTTTAAACCCAATCGCTCTCTAATTTTAAGTCCCGATTTCCATTCCCTGATAAACCGACCATCCCATTCGTAAATTTTTACCAAATTTCTAATTTCGATGTGTAAAGCGTCATCAGGAGCAATTAGCTTTTCGTTGGCTTTTCTTAAGCTGGCCTGAATAAAATAGATGCATGCCGGTACCGATAACAGCAAAATCAGGAATGTGATGATCTGCCAAATTTTGCTGTCTACTTCCATGTAAATGAAGTAGGTTCCTATCATCCAAATAGCAATTTGAATAGTTTTTACCCAAACAGGCTGATTTTGTATCCAGTTTAAGCTGGTTCGCAATCCGGCATATAGTGTTGGAATAAAAACCAAGGTAAGAATTGTACTGAGGCTTAGCCCGCCAATTACGGTTATGGCGAAAGGAACTCCAATAGTTGTTACATATTCGGCACGACCAAGAGCAAGTGGCATTAAGGCAATAATGGTAGTGATAGCTGTGATCAGGATAGGGCGGATACGTGCCAGGCCGGCCATAATAAGAGCTCTGGATTCTCTGTAGCCGCGTTTCTGCAATACGTTTGAATAATCGATCATGATGATTCCGTTGTTTACAACGATCCCCAGAAGAATAATTAGTCCGGTAAATACATTGGCGTTCATTAGAGAGGTTCCGGTAAGGATCAAGGCAATCAGCGATCCGATTGCAGCCATAGGAATGGAAAACATCATAACAATAGGCATGGTGAACGATTCAAAAACCGATGCCAGAATCATAAATATCAGAATGATGGCCATCAGAAACAGAAAGCCAAATTCAGCCAGATTGTCTTCTTCATGAACAATTTCCAGTGCTATTCCTGATGGAATATTCATTCGTTCAACCAGTTCATCAACTTCTACCCTCGATGCAGTTAAGAGGTCTTTCTCATCGTTCACTTCATCAATAAACTGATATTCAACTTCGAGTTGTTTTTCCTGATTCGTTCTTTTGATCGTTGATAATCCGTCGGTGAAATTTAGATTGCTGATGTTTTGCAATTCGAATTCAGCGCCTTGTGTACCTCTTACGGTAAGCTTACGCAGATCTTTTGCATCTCTTGTTTGCTGCTCGGTATTGTCACCAAGTGTTTTAATAATAATATCGTACTCTTCGGTGCCTTGTTTGAACTTTACACCACTCGAAAATTCTTTCTGAAAGGAATTTAATTCCGACAATACCGATGTAACAGGAATATCGTATACTGCCATGATTTGTTTGTCTAATTCCATGACCATTTCGGGACGTTTGGCAGGAATTCGAACCGATATATTTTTAATGGAAGTCAATTGATTTAGGTAGTATTCCAAATCTTCCGATACGTCGAGCATCTTATTAAAATCCTGACCTTTAATAATCAGTTTTTCTTTTTGACTGCCCATGCCCAACATTTCCATAAATGGATTGTCGCCGCCAAAACCTCCGCCACCGCCAAAACGACGACCTGTAGCCGGAGGATCCCAGCTGAAAGATGCACGTGGCAAATCATCCAAACGTTCCAGAATATTTTTCTTAATGCCGGGAATGGAAAGGTTTTGCTTCTCGCGATAATCGTCAATTAATGTGATTGTTAAAACAGCTTCTTCTTCATAAACCTGACTGGTGATGTCTTTTTTCTCCTGAACAGAATCAAGTTTTTGCTCTACTTCCCGAATGAATAAATCGGTGTTTTCGAGAGTGGTTCCGCCGGGAAGTGTTACATAAAGATTCAAATCTTTCGTTTCAGTTTCTTCTGTCGAAATCATGCTTAGCCCCAAACTAATCAGTAAGGTGACAAAAAACAGTCCTAAGGCGCCAAGAATAGTTCTTCCCGGATACCGCATACACGATTTCAGCGTTACCAGATAAATCTGCACCAATCGGTTGTGGAGCGAAATGTTTTGGAAATTAACGGCACGGGCGGCATTTTTTCGTTTCAGAAAAGTGTGGGTAATCATGGGAATTAAAAGCAGGGCAACAACGAGCGATACCAGCAAGGTAGAGATGATGGAAACACCAATGTGCTTGCCCAATAATCCGATAAAGAAATTGGATGTAAACAGAAAAGGCAGGAATACGGTGATTGTTGTTAGTGTGGCAGCAAAAATGGATCGCCATACTTCTTTGGTTCCCTGAATAACTGCCGTGTCCGGATCTTTCTTTTGGGCGGCCAGACGGTAAATATTTTCGAGCACCACAATGCTGTTATCGAGAAGCATCCCAATGGCAAGTGCCATCCCCAAAAGGGTGAGTGTGTTGATGCTGATATCGTAAGCATAGAAAAAATTGAACGCTGTGTAAACCGAAATGGGTATTGCCAGTGCAATTGCGGTGACCAAACGAAGGTTTTTCAGGAATATCCAGAGAACGAAAATTGCCAGAAGGCCTCCAATTAATGCCAGTTCAATAATTAAATCGATATTGGTTTTCATGGTTTCGGCAGTGTTGGTTTGCACCACCACAGCAATATCTTTGCTTGCCAGTTCCTGATTGATTTCTTCAATTTTCGCAATTACATTGTCGGCCAGTTCAATGATGTTCGATTGAGAATCGCGGGTTAACTGAAGGGTTACTGCTTCTTTTCCGTTTACACGGCTGTATGAGGTTTCTTCCTTTACTCCAAAACGAATGCTTGCGATATCTTTCAGTTTTATATTGTCTGTGCCTGCTTCTTTAACAACAAGCTCGTTTAATTCTGAGATATCAGTAAATTCGGAGACAATATTCACAAAGTGCATTTTGTTATTTTCAATCACTTTCCCGGCAAAACTTCGCATGTTGCTGTTCTTGCTTAGAACGGAACGAACATCCGACGGACTGATGCCATAACTCTTGCAAACATCATCTCTTAGCAGAATATCAATGGATTTTTCGCGCCCGCCAAAAAGAGCCACATTGGCTATGCCATCGATATTTTTAATTTTATCGACGATTTCATTCTCAGTAATTTGCCGAACCCGGTCAACACCTCCACTTCCACGAACCTGAATATTCATGAACATGTTGTTGAGTTGTTCCATATCGAATTTAAATACCTGAACCCTGAACTCTTTTGGAAGATCTTTTTTCTTTTCTTCTACTTTTTCAGCAAGTTTTAAATAAGCATATTTAAGATTGGTTCCCTGTTCGAATGAAATTTCAATACTTCCTCGTTGCTGTCCGGCAGTAGAGACAATCTTTTCAACGCCTTCCATTCCTCCTGCAATTCCTTCCAGAGGAATGATTGCTTCACTTTCCATATAGCGGGGATCTACTTCTATAGTAGTTCCTACCTCTACAAACAACATAGGAAGCTGTGCATTTGGAATCAGTTCAACCGGCAATTGTTTGTAGGAAAAAAATCCCAACATGCTAAGTCCGGTGAAGAGCATTGCTATTAAAACCTTTCTTTTTATAATGAAGTTCATATAATCTAAGCTTAATTAGCTGTTAGCTTGTTCCTGTTTATTGATGTTCTGTCAGATTATTATTTAAATCTGTTTATTTCACTGTATTGTTTGATGTTCTATTTTCGGATTTTGAAAAATAGCTTTGCATACTATCGAAAATATAGTACACACAAGGAATAACGACCAGTGTTAGCAGGGTTGAGGTGATCAAACCTGCAATTACAGCTATTGCCATTGGCGCCCGTAAAGCGGCACTTTCACCAAATCCAATGGTTAGTGGAAGTAGGGCTAAGATGGTTGTGATACTGGTCATTACAATTGGGCGAATTCTGTTTTCACCGGCCATAATTATCGAATCACGTAAGGAATTTCCCTGCTCTTTAAATTGATTAATGGCATCAACCAGAATAATAGAATCGTTCACCGCTATTCCTCCAAGCATAATAATACCGATGTAGGCCATGATGTTCATAGGCATGCCCAAAAGGAAAAATGCCCAAATGGCACCAACTCCAGCCAATGGAATCGTGAGCAGAATGGTGAAAGGGTGAATGAGTGATTCGAATTGAGAAGCCAGAACCATATATACCAATATGATTGAAAGGATCAAAGCAAAGCTTAAATTGGAAAGTGCTTCCTGGCGTTTCTGCTCTTCGCCAATCAGATTTACCTGATAGCCCTGCGGTAATTCAATAGTTGCGAGTTTGGTGTTTATTTTATCGACTACCTGATCGAAAGCAACTTCTCCGCGAATATCGGCATTGATCTTTCCAATTCTTGTCTGATTTCTTCTTAACATTTGTTTCGGAGAAGAGGATTTTTCGATGTGCGCTACTTCATAGAGTGGTATTTCCTGATCTCCGCTTTTTAGCAGAAGCGTATTTAATTCGGACAGACTCGTTTCAGGCATCTGAATGGTAATGTCATTCATTTCTCCACCTTGTTCGAATTTGCCTGCATTTTTCCCCATCAAAATATCTTGCAGCTGACTGGCAATACCTTCTGTACTTAAATTAAACAGACCTGCCTTGTAGCGATCAATCACGACATTTACTTCCGGAGCTCCTTCTTCAATATTGGTTGTTATATTTGTCAAATCGGGAACTTCAGTCAGAAGTTCCTTAATTTCGGCAGAAAGCTGTTCCAGAACTTTCATTTCCTTGCCTTTCACTTCAACTTCAATGGGAGCGCTTTCTGTTCCAATGGTCGATTGTAAAGCTGTTTCATCATGGATAATGGATATTTCCGCATCGGGAATATCACCAACCAATTGACTTACGTTTTCGAGTATTGCTTCCGATTGAGCAGTGTATTCGCTTTTTAAACGAATTTTTATGCTGGCGGTATTTTCATTTTGAAATACGGCTTTGTCGGCAGCAGAACTGCTTCCCGGACCAATTTGAGTGTATACAGTTTCGAAATAATCTCCCATAGATTGTTTCAGCATGGATTCGATGGCTTCAACTGTTTGAGAGGTTCTTTCCAGTTGAGTTCCTTCTTTCAATTGAATATCCAGACTGAATTCGCCGACTCCGCTTTTGGGTAAGTATTCATTTCCAACATAGGGCAAAATAAGTCCTGTCAGTACAATTAATAAACTTGCGGATCCAATTACCAGGCTTCGTTTGTTTAGTAAATTGGCCAGTAAAGTTCCGTACCAGCCTATTTTAACCGATTTGAATTTTACATTTTTTCCTTTTCCCTTGTAGGCATAATGAAACAACATGGGAATCATTAAAATTGCAACAAAAAGAGAGGCTATCAGCGAAAAAGCAACCGTCCAGGCCTGATCTTTAAAAAGTGCGCCGGATGCTCCGTGCATATACACAATAGGAAGAAACACAACAATTGTGGTAAGAGTAGAAGCTACAATTGCACCTCCAACTTCCGAAGTTCCTTCTATGGCGGCATCTTTCACCGAGAGCCCAAGCTCCATTTTCCGAAAGATATTTTCGATTACTACAATGGCATTGTCGACCAACATTCCGGCTCCTAATGCCAAACCGCCCAGTGTCATTACATTCAAACTTAATCCATTAAAATACATTAGATTAAAGGTGGCGATGATGGAGACAGGAATTGCAAAACTTACAATTGCGGTCACCTTTATTCTTCGCAAAAAGACAAAAAGAACCAAAATGGCGATGAGGACGCCAATTAAAGCGGTTTCTTCTACTTCATCAATTGCTTTTTGAATGAACTGACCTTGGTTTTGAACCACGATAAACTGATATCCAGGCAAGGCTTTACGGATAGAAACCATTGTTTTTTCGAAATCTTCAACTGCCTGAACTGTATTCGATCCCGTTTCTTTGTAAATAGACAAACCGATACATCTTTGGCCATTGATACGGACAATATTTTGTGCTTTTTTTGCCACAAAACTTACTTTAGCTACGTCTTTTAAAAGAATTGGGACTTTGTCTTTCACTAAAACCTGAGTGCCAGTATTTACAGGAGCAGACGATGAGGCCGAGGATTGTTTGGTTCCGACAATTATATTTTCGATTTCCTGAATGTTTCGGATTAAACCGGCACCTTTAATAATGTACTTGGTTCCCATCTCAACAATGCTTCCACCTGAAACATTTTGGTTCAGACTTTTTATTTTCTGTACAATCTGATCGATGGTTATTTTGTGGGCATCCAAAAGGTATTGGCTGGTTTCGATGCGCACTTCCTTTTCCTGTGTTCCGGTCAATTCTACCTCAGCGATTCCTTCCAAACGAATCAATTCGTTACGGATGTAATTTTCACCCACTTTTCGCAGCTCATCCATGTCTTTAATTTCCGGATGAAGCATTCCGATAATTAGAATGGGTGATGCATTGGGATCGTGTTGTGTAATGGTAAATTCATCAATTTCGGCATCCTGACTGTAGGCTGTTAATGCTTTTTGTAATTCCAAAAAAGCTTCATCCATATCACTCCCCCAGGAATATTCCACGGTTACCCGAGCCGAACCAACCATACAAACCGACGAAACCTGACTTACGCCTTTTTGTCGAATGGATTGTGCTTCAATGCTTTCTATAAATTGCTTTTCGATTTCTTCCGGAGGACGCTCGCCGGCTTTAATTTCCACAAATATGCGGGGTGCATTCATTTCCGGAAACAGGTCAACATTTAATTTGCCAAGGGACACGTATCCCAAAAGCAATATTCCCATAACAATCATGGAAACTGTTACCGGATAATTGACCGAAAATTGAGTTATTTTCTTCATTTTGAAAGCAATTTATAATTGAATGGCATAGCTTGCCATCAGGTATTGGATGTGAATTAAAATTTGTAGATCGATTATTTTACCACCTTTATTTTTGATCGGTTCCGAAGAGTTTCAAAGCCTTTTACTACCAGTCGGTCTTTTTTCTCTAATCCGGAAATTACCTGTACTTCGTTAGGATTTTCCAATCCAAATTCAATCACACGCTCTTCTGCCAAGCCTTTGTTTACAACAAAAACAGTGTTCCCTTTTTGTTTGTTCAGAATCACATCTTTCGGAATCACAATGGTCGAGTCGGCTCTTGCAACTACAATTTCAGCTTTCGCAAACATGCCGGGGCGCAGCAAAAGTTTAGAGTTGTCAATATTAATAACCGCTTTAAAAGATCTGGTTTCAGAATCGATAGCCGGCGATAATTGAGCCAGAACTCCGTTTAGTGTATCACCGGGAATCGTATAGTTGATAATGTTTACCGGTTGTCCTTTTTTGATCGAAGTCATGTTTTTTTCGGCCAAATTAATTTCCATATGCAGTTTGCTGTAATCCATGATACTTAGCATGTCCGATGAGGCTTCAACCCGTGTATTGTCGGTATAGTAGTTTAGGTTGGTAATGATTCCTGAAAATGGAGCCTTCACCTTTAATTTAGCTAATCGAAATATGGCGTCTTCGTAAGAATATTTGGCATTGATCAGGTCGATTTCAGCATTTTTTACTTCCGAAAGGGTAACGCCGCCTTTTTCATATAAGGATTGCTGCTTTTCGGATACTTGCTGAGATATCTCCAAACGAAGTTCCAAAGACTTGATTTTAATGTTGTTCTCGTATTCTTTATCTTCCAAAAGAATAACGTTGGTTCCCTCCTTAACGAAATCGCCCAAGGCAAATTGGCGGCCGGTTGCTGGATTGATCTGCAAGTGGTATTTTCCGGCTACTTCACTTTTTATTGCAACCGTTTTTATAGGATTCACGGTTCCTGTTGTGCTAATGAATTTTTCAATGCTCCTGGATGTAATTTCCTGGACGGATACCTGAACTGCGATGTCTTTGTTCAGATCAGTTTCCCGATCGTTACAAGCAGAAAATAGTACAATGCTTAAAATAAAAAATGCGGTTCGTTTCATATTTATGGACTTAGTATGGTATATCATGATTGAGTTTGTATTTATTCAATGATCAAATTTTCCTGCAATTCTTGTGGTACAAAGGATCTGTCGTTTTCAAAATCCCAAAGTGATTGTATTTTTAAATTCAATAACTCCAATTTATAATTGATTAAAGAGTTAGCCAGGTTCATTTTCTTTTCGGATAACTGATTTTGAAAGCGTTCTAAATCAATACTGGTTAAATCACCGTTTCGGTATCTCTCTAAATTAATATCATAAGTCAGTTCGGCATTTCTTTGGTTTTGCTTCGAGATTTCGATCTGTTGAATCAAATTTTGAAGATTCCTATATATTTTCCGAATGTTGATGGTGATGTCGTCACGCAGGCTGTTTTTATCTATTTCGCGGCTTTCTATTTCCAATTCGGCCGCTCTGATTCGTGCTTTTCTTTCTCCCCAATCAAATATTGGAACAGAAAAAGTGATTCCAACCCGCGGACTTTTGGTGGGTTTGTCGTAAACATCGGCCAGATTTTCATTGTTTCCCATGATTCCAATCGAAAGACTCACATTTCCTTTAAATTCGTTGGTTGCTGAGGTTTGAATCAAATCAAATTTGGCATTGTTTAGGTCTATTTCTTTTTGTGTTAATTCCAACCTTTGTGTTAATCCGTTTTCAATGGCTTTCTCAAGATTTACAATTACAGGAACGTATTGGATATCTGTATTTACAGATACGTCATCGTATAGGGAAATTCCCAGCAGAAATTTAAATTCATCTTTGGCATTTTCCAATTCAACACGATTATTATCGAGACTCGATTTACTGGTTGCATAGTTTAATTCAGCCTGGTAAAGTTCTTCTTTCGCAGACAAGCCACCTTCCACTTTACTTTCAATGATTTCTTTACTTACTTTCTGGTTTTCAAATTCTTCTTCCGAGATTTTCAAAGCCATTTGTTTCTGATATATGGAATAGAATGCCTGGTTTACACGTCTTTCCATATTTAGTAATTGTATGGAGTAGGCCAAAGTTGCATTTTCAAGATTTAACTCGTTTCGGGTCAAATCCATTTTGGTTTTATTAAAAGTGAACAGTGGCTGATCGTATTGCAAGTAAAGCGAGTTGTTGTATCCCGCATAATTTGAACTGCTGGCTTCAGAGTAATTGTCCTGATAGCCAAACTCATTTTGCAGGGACAATCTACCATCAGTTAATTTAATTGGCTGAGAAACGGTAAATGTTCCACTTGCTTTTTTATTTTCAGAAGTATTCCAGGTGGAAAAATATTCATTGTACGATTCTGTTTTGTCGTACGATAAAGGAGTAACATCAAAAGAAAAACGAGAGCGTAAAGAGGCCAGCTGGGCATTCAGCTGTTCTTTGTTTTGCTGCATGTTTATTCTCGATTTTTTAATGTCCGGACTATTTTCAAAGGCTATGAGCAGAGCCTCATCCAGAGTGATATTCTTCTGTGCCTGCGAGTAGAAAGAACTGAATAGAATTGCTCCGGCACAGATAAATATTCGTAACAATTTTTGTTGTGGTATAGTTGTGATCATGCCTTATATAATTAGTATATTTTATTTGTTTTCAACCCATTTAATTGCATCTGCAAAGAGAAAAGAGCCCGCCGATTTGTTGTTCAGTTCTACTTTTGCATTTTCAGGTGTGATAAAGAAAGTGCCCAGATAATTCCAACCGTTTTCCAGTTCCTGATCACTTTTATTGATTTCTTCAACTCCTGATTCATGATATACTTTAAAATTATAATCCGTTTTTTTCTGTTGTCCTCTTCGTCTTCCCCATTGTTCAATTTTCTCGATATGACAGTAAACATCGTATTGAGCACTATTTTTCAGTTCAGCAGTCCAAATTGCCGAACGTTCACCTTGTCCGGATTTTGTGAAGAATGCAGATCTTACATATTTTCCGAAAAAGCCGGAACGTAAAACATTTTTCCATTCATTAGGAGGATTCCATGTGCGCAGTCTTGAATATTCATGTTCAGTAATTCGTTTGTCGTCCATCCATTGTTTTAAATAACTTTTGTTCGAGACCTGTACATATTCAAAGCCTTTATCCTCGTTATCAACTACAAATTCATTCGTGGCTAAAATCCCGTCAAAGGCTTCGCAGGCTCTTATATCATTAAAGAAACTGCCTTTTTTAGTCTCGTCAAACGAACTGAAATCATAAACTAAACTATTGGGAAGATTCTCTGAGATATGTGTTGATACATTCATTCTGCCTGGTTGCGAAGGGAATACAAATCCCACTTCGAGAGCTGAATTCGCCGGTACAAGAATTGTTTTTGTAAAAGCCGGTTTGTCTTCCCCCGGGTTTCTTCGGTTTCGTCTTCGGTTTTGATCATTTAATTCGATACTAACTGAAATAATTCCATCTACTGATTCGGGGTTGGAGATTTTGTATCGAATCTGGTATTTAATGTGATCGCCTTCTTTCACCTTGTAGGTTTGCAGATCTTTAATTAAAAAGCCTGGTAATTTGTTCGTTGTATACCAGTTTTTCACATCGGCTTGAATTGATTCGCCGTTGTTCGCGATAAGCAGACTATCAAAACTGGTAAAGCTAAATTTCCGATGTTGGTTTTCTGCGATATAATTTTTTAGCAGGGAATTGAATTTGTCTTCCCCGTATTTGGCTTTAAAAATAGAGAAGAGATGAATGCCCTTTACTCTAAAAATATCATTTAGGTAGATCTGTTCATTCTCTTCTTTGGATGCTTTAATGCCTGATTTTGTGATCTCTGTTAATGATGCTTTCTTTAGTTCAAGATTAATGCGCTCTTCTTTACTGATTCCATCAAATTGCCAACGGTTTTGTGATTGAGAACCGGCATTTTTTTCTTTCAGATAAACTCCCAACGCAATATTCAGAACCGGAAATTCCTGCGAATACATCTGGGTTGAGTAGCCATAATAGTTGGGGAAAGGAGAATAGGTATTTCTATCAACATTATCGAACTGATACCATTCTGTTGCAGGAGGCATAAAATTTGCACGTACAAACCTTTTAAAAATGCGAGTCTGCAGTTCTTCGTCCGAGACTTCTTCATTATCCCGCTTCATTCTTTTTTCGAATCGGTTCTTTCGCTTTTTAAAATCAGTTTCTTCCATCACAACTCCCTTTTCAGGATAAAAAATGATTTCGGGCTGCACAGCATCACTGCTTATCGACCAAATGTGTTTATCCAATGCAAATTGGATTGGTACTTCAGCCAATGCAAATCGTTTGAACGGATATTCTAAATCTATCTGGGTTTCGTACTCATTTTTTAATTCTCTGATTAGTGATGGCAAACTATCTTGTATCACATCAAAATGCTTCAGGAAAAATTCATTTCCCCTAATGTTGTAAATTGAATATTCAACGGAATCAACTTGAATGCTGTGTTGAAGATAATTACCAATCAGCAGACTGATTTTGGGTAAGGCTGATTCCGGATGAAATGCAAAAACACCATCTTCAATTTTTGTTACCTCTCCCTGCGAAACGGGAATCAGATTATTCGATGTTTTAACTTTTAAAGTAAAATTTGTGAAATCGGGAGAATGCAATGCTGGATTATTGGAGGCATATCCAACTCCTGCAATAGGATACCATAAAGCATCACTGGTGAGACATACAAAATCATCTTTCAGGTAAGAGAATCGCTTTCGAATGCGAAACATTTCTGCTGTAAAATTGTCTTTGGTTAATTCAGGATTTAAATCCAAAAAATGAGTTCGTTCATCTATCGATCCGCTGTAAATAACATCTAATTTTGTGCTTTCATTTTTTAGCAAATGTTGGCCCGGAACAATTTTCAGCAGATGAGTTTGTCTTGTAAAATTCAGATTCTTACCATTCTGAAGAACAGAGCTTACTTTCAAATCAGGATTTAAACTAAAAAGAAGCGTGTCCAAATTTGAACCGGAATGATTACGAATTTCAAGTTTGACTTTTACAGCGATTTCTTCACCTGTGTGAGTAAAATTTATATCGCACGTGGTAACTTCAGGCTTAGGGAATGCAATATATTTGTTGTTCAGAGCAATCATTTCGTTTTTAAACTCCTGATTGCTGATGTTAATATCGATGTATTTCTTAGTTAATAATCCCCCAATCAGAAAACTGAATAAAGCCAAATATATAGGAAGGGAAACCAATCTTTTCGATTGAGGCAAGCGATTTAATTTGGATATGGTAAAGAGGATAAAGCCGATTCCCAGGAAAAAATAAATTCCCCGGTGAATAGCTACTTCTTTTAAATTTCCAAATCCACCAATGGTCGAATTCATCATTGGCACCTGGTAGGCAATGTAATCGAACAGATGATAGAATTTGGTATTTAAGTAGAAGATACTTAGAGCAATGTATCCTAACAGAATGATGAAAGTAATGGCTTGGTTTTTTAAAATGATCATTAAAAAGAACGCCAGACCGAGAATGTAAACGAGGGTAGGTATTGATATTAAAAGTGGATAGTAAAATACTACCCATGCACTTTGTGAAGAATCGTTACTTAAAAAAGAGAATCCTATTCCCATTAATAAAATAATGAAATTGAGGATGACGAAAACGCTTATAATTCCGAGGGTTTTTCCTAGAATATATTCACTGTTGGTCATCGATCGCGCATAGATTACTTCTACGGTATCGTTTTTACTGTCTACAATTGCCTGACCCAAATTTAGAATGATCAGATTGGCATAAGGTATTGCGGCAGGGAGTGCGCGGTAGATCCAAGGTGCTCCACTATTTTCTACAAATGCTACAACATTAAAAATTCCAATAAACAGGACGGAGAGTCCGGCAAAGATTCTAAAAAACCAAGATCGAAGAAGAGTTCTGGTTTCGTACTTGGCTACAGTGCGTATGGTGTTGAGAGAGATCATTTTTAATTTGCTAGATTAGTGCCGAAGACATTTCCATGAAATAAACGTATGCATGTTCCAGATTTGGTTCCAGCTCAATTGCATTGGTAAATTTACTGCCGTCTCCAATTAGTTGAACTTCCCAACCTTCTTGAGTTGGAATCGTTGAAACTACAGGATATTTATCTTTTATCAGATCGTATTCATAGCCAGATGTATTTACTTGCCAAACATGTCCGCGGGCTTTTTCGATAAGAGCTTCAGGTGTTCCTTTAAAAGCAACTTGTCCGTTGTCCGATAATATATTTCGAAACCGAATTCTTTCTTCCGGATCAAGACCGGTTGTTGGTTCATCAACTACGATGATTTTTGGATCACCAATCAAGGTTTGGGCAATTCCCAATCTTCGTTTCATACCTCCGGAGAGTTTATTTGCATCCCGTTCCCGAACATCAAATAAACCTACTTTGTCAAGCCATTCATCAACTTTATCTTTTCTTGTGCTTTTATTTTTTATTCCGGAGAGTGAGGCGGCATAATCCAAAAATTCCCATGTTTTCAGTTTTGAGAAAAAACGAAAGTCCTGTGGCAGATAGCCCAACATGCTTCTGATTTCTTTTCGGTTTTTTTCCAAATCAAACGAATCAATGGAAACAGAACCCATGCTTGGTTTCATTAAAGTCACTAAAATTCTCATTAAACTTGATTTCCCCGCACCATTTGGACCCAGTAGTCCAAACATTCCAGTACCAATTTCCAGATTTACATTGTCCAGTGCTTTTTTTCCGTTTGGATAAATTTTACTTAGTTCCTGAATATTGATTTGCATCTGTTTGTTGGTTTCAAAGTAAATAAGCTAGAATAATCTTAGACAATAAATAGTAGATAAGGTTTAAATAAATTTTTGTCTATCGATCAAATTTACAATTTATGCTTAGTAATGCTTTCTCATCCATTCGTTTTTCGATAAACAGGATAGTTTACCTGTTCTACACAAAGTATGAGACAAGAAATGCGAACAATAGGTTACAGATTTTATTAATTTAATCTTCTTTCAATTATAAGATAGAATTGGAATAATATTTATTTAAGCGGAGTTAAATTCAGCTATTCTAAATAGCTGGCGGAAAATGATTTTTTTTGATTGCCATATTATGATTATAATGTTAGGAATGGGAAGTGTTCATAAACAAATATTGTTATTTGAAGGATAAAAGAATATATTCTGTGTTATATTGTTTTTTTTTGTAATGTGGTTGTGGTGTATGTGTCTAATTTAGAATTGATTATCTCATTGACTTTCAGTGAGTAAAGTTGTAAATTTAATCTTATTAAAAATAAGGAGGAAATCATGAAGAGGAGAAAGATTTATGACGAAATTGAGCAAATGTTCGGTTTAGTGCCAACAATGTTCAAATCAATTCCTGATTCAACACTGGAATTGGAGTTATTTAAAAGACTTCAACTGGAAGATGGTGCAATTGGTGTTAAAAATCGTGAGTTAATAGGATTGTCAATCGCAGCAGTTTCAAAATGTCGTTATTGTGCATATTTCCATACTGAAATGGCCAGATTAAATGGAGCAACAGATGAGGAAATTGAGGAAGCCATTCATTTTGCAAAAGCATCAGCAGGTTGGAGTGCTTATATTAATGGAATGCAGCTGGATTTTAATGATTTTAAAAAGGAAATTGATCTTGCTTGTGATCATGTCCGTGATTTGCATCTACAGCATTAATACAATAATTAATTTGGAGTAATTGATTATTGATTGTGAAAATAATAGAAGGAGATCTTTTTAATAGATTTCCTTCTTTTTGTTTATTATACTTATCTTTATTAAGATTAATAACAAACAACAGGAACGACAATGAGAGTTTTTTTTAATAATGATTCATCGGATAAGCTGGAATATACACCCTTGGAATTGGCACAGGAAATGGAAAAAAGGCAGGATCTTCTGATGCTTGATGTGCGTGAGCATACAGAGATAAAAATTTGTCATTTGAAAGATGCAATGCACGTTCCTATGGGACAAATTCCTAATAAACTGGAAGATTTGCCTAAGAATAAGGATTTGTTTGTATTTTGTCACATGGGAGTGCGCAGTAAACAGGTGATGAATTATTTGCGAAAAAATGGGTTTTCCCGTGTATTTAATTTAAAAGGAGGTATTGATCGTTGGTCGGTTGAGGTGGATCCAAAGGTTCAGAGATATCGATAAAGTATACATTTTAAGGAGCCTCATTCATAATTGAAATGAGGCTCTTTTATGCTGTGGTTTCTATTTTATAAATATGCTTTGTTTGAGAACAATGGGTTCACCATTTTCAGAAATTCCTTCAACAATTAATTCATACTCACCTTTCACATCACTTGCTGTAAATTCTAACTTAAAATCCTGTTCTTTGCCCAGTGTAATATTTGGCTCCCAGAGTAAATCAGTCCTGAAATCGGGCATAAATTTATCAGAAGAACTTGGTTTGTTAGCTAAAGAATAACTTGATGTGAATAAAGGCAGATAATATCGTTCTGTGTTTATTGGCAATTGGTCTATCTTACAATCTTTATCTTTGGAAATGACATGTATGATTCCGTAAAAATGGGATTTTCCATAAAAATATTCATATGGCATCACCTCAATCCTGTCAATTTCCGAGGGTCTTTTATTTAGAATAATTCTTGGGTTGGATATTATTAATCCATCGTAAAGAATTAATGGAGCAGGCTTCATAACTTTTAATTGATCAGGACTATATACATTGAAAAAGGTTTCTTTTTTTCGGTAACTAATTTTAACGGGAGAAATAAATTCATGGAAGTATTCCTCCAAAGAGTCCAAACGAATAAAGTTGTCGATTTTTGTTGAAGAATATGGTTTCCCAAAGAAGTTACTCTCTCCGCGATACAAGCATGTATCTTTTAATTCTGTATAAGTTTTCTGATTATAGATGGTTCGGATTCTATAATTTTCATAAAGTTTTTTTAGAAAGTCTATTTGGTCTTGATTTAAATCAGATTTTTTCCATTGTACAGATGCAAAACCTTTTTGGTTGAATTTTTCTTTTAGTTGGATAGAGCATTCTTCGAAGTTATTATCGTTAAGTTGAATGGATATATCATGCAATCCTTTTTTTAATGGAAGCTGAAAGAAAAATTTACCATCTTGATGTGTTCTAAATGTGCTTATATCAGCATATTCACCAATTTTTGACAGGTAAACATTTTTATTGGCAATAGCTTCTTTTGTTTTGCGACTTTTTATTTGTCCTTCCAAAATATAGGCTTCCTCTTCAGGATACTGACTTGAATTAACGAAATAATTGGGGTTACTATGTAAGTATAAGGATTTAAGTCCATCTTTTGAAATCCAATCTTGTTCCGGTATTTTACTGAGTTGTTCAAAATAGCTACTCATTGAAGCACCAAAATTACTGTAGATATTGAAGAATTCAATAATATTAGCCGATGTATGAAAAGGTTCTTTTAATTTGATACTTGCTGAGAGATATAATAATTCAGCTTTTTTTGTAAAATCCTTACTTGTAAGATTCAATTGAACTTTCTCTCGGGGGGAAACAGTAATACGTGGATTTTCAAAAAATACTCCTTTGTTATTGCTTGCTAAATGAAAGACAGCTTCTGTTAAAATTTCTCCATCTGGATTTTTAACACAGATTCCATAACTTGGAGAGTTTAATTCCTTTTTATGAATTCGAAACTCCCAATTGTTATTAGTTAACTTAAATGATTGATCTACAACATTTCCTTTGCTCGAAAAGATTTGAAATTTGAGTCCTTTATCAGGAACCGATGATGCATTGTTTGATGAAACTGTAAAACGGATGTATCGATCCAGATCTTCAACTGAAGAAGTAATCGTATATGGTTTCTCCTCATTCGTATTGCTTTTAGTTCGCAATATAGTTCGGTCATTATCTTTCAAATCATAGAATTGAGTTGATCCGTTTGTGATTTTTTGGTTGTTGATACTATTTTCTGCAAGCTTGTAATTATTAAAAACAAAAATTGGGGTTACGCTTGTTAATTCTTTTGAAGTAGAGTTCATCCAATGCGTATAGGCATTAATGGCGTAGTTTCCTGTTGATAATTGATCTGTTATTAGAAAACCACCGGCTCCCATTCCTTGATTCAGGATTATCTTTTCCTGAGCAACAGCATAGCCATTTTCGTCAATTAATTCCAGGTAGGCGACTTTACTTAAATCGGACAGCTTCTGTGTGACAGAATTGATGCAATACAATTTTAATAGGACTGATTCTCCGGCAAGAAATATATTCTTTTGAATGTGAACATGAATTCGTTCACTTTCATGGCTAATATTTTCTCCCTTGCCTGCAAAGTTAATAGCTAGTGAAACAGTCAAAATAAGCAATATGTATATATAGTTTTTATTTTTCATAGCTTTAAAATTCAATGTTATATGAAACTGTAGGGATCACGTTTCCAAATACAGATAGTTTATATCCAGCTACAGAAGAATCTTCAGATCTAAAATAAACGGAGTAAGCATTATTGCGTGCTGTAAGATTATACAAACCAAAAGTCCAGGATGTGTGATAGGGTTTGTTTTTGCGTAAATTTCCCTCAACCAGCAGAGAAATATCGGTTCTAAAATAGTTTGGAATGCGATATTCATTTCGTTCGGAATAGTAAATAATTGGAATTCCTTGTAGGCTGTATTTAGCAATAGGATAGGTAGCAGGCCGACCAGTGTGATAAACTAAATTAGTTGAGAATATAAACCGTCTGGAAAGTTTAAAGCTGAAAAAGGCTTTGATATTATGTGGTTTGTCGTACGGTGCTCTATACCAATCACCATCATTAACTGCAAACTCGCCCGTATTATCTTTTGATTTGAGGTAACTTCTCGAATAAGTATAGCTCACCATTGTGTTAAACCTGCCTTTGTTTTTTCGGATGAAAAGTTCTACTCCGTAATTCTTCCCTTCTGCGTTAAGCACCTCATTTTCCGTATGCTCATTTAAATACAGTTGTGCACCATCCTTGTAATCTTTAGCATTTTGAACCTTTTTAAAATAGGTTTCTGCTGATAATTCAAAGTTAGAATTGAAAATGTTCTTGTAAAAACCTAAAGAAATCTGATCCCCAATTTGAGGTTTTAAATACTTGTCAGAAAGTTTCCATGTATCTGTTGGAGAAATAGATGTTGTGTTTGATAAAAGATGTATGTACTGACGGGTTCTATTGTAACTTGCTTTTATAGATGTGCTTGGGTTTAATGCATAATTAACCGAAATACGATATTCAGGACCATGATATATGTTATTCAAACCAGTAGATGTAATGGTGTCCAAAATATTATAACGACTCGTAATTCCATCTAAATAAGTTAATTCTTCCCTTTTTCCGACATTGCCATATAATGAGTATCTAATACCTGCTTCTGCAGTAATATTTCTCATAAATTCCCTTTTAAAACCTAAGAATAAGGCAGACTCAAGACCATTTTCTTCTGGCAAATTGTTATTACTTACTACAGAAGCTTCAGAATAAGGTTTCATGTCTCCCGGACTGATGTTGTAATATTTAAGCTCAGTACCCAGATCGATTGTTGTGTATAAATCTTTTTCAAGATTTAGATATGATTTAAATCCGCCTTCATTCACCTTGTGAGTTAATTTAAAAGCATTACTTGCTATCTCTGCTGAACTCATATCATAAGAAAAGCTTGTGAAGTATACACTGTTATTCATCTTTAGCTTTTCTGAAAATCGATATCTCCAATTTAGTGAGCTAACAAAGTTATTGAAGTTATAAATTGTGTCAGAATGCAATTGGAATTCATCTTTGCTCTTGTAATAACTTAACTCAAATTGATTGTTTGAATTGGGTTTGTAGAGAATTTTTCCATGAAGGTCGTGAAAGTTCGATTTAGAGTCTACTAATTCTTTTGAGTCTATCTTATCAACTATCCAGTCGGAATAGGTGAATCGGAAAGAATTCATTATTGACAGCTTGTTTTTGAGTATTGGTAAATTCAAAAATGCTTTTGTAGTAACCGGACTAATTCCAACTTTACCATTTATTTTATCGGCTATTTTATTGTTTGAATGAATATCATAAGTTGATGAAATTCGACCTCCAAATTGAACAGGAATGCTTGATTTATATAAACTGGCCTCCTGTATCATGTCGTTATTAAATGCAGAAAAGAATCCAAAAAAGTGAGCAGGATAGTAAATAGGTGCATTATCTATTAGTATTAGGTTTTGATCGGCAGAACCTCCTCTAACGTTGAAACCAATTGATCCTTCCCCAGCGCTTTCCACACCTGGTAACATTGTCGTGCTTTTTATTATATCAGGTTCACCAAGGGCTGAAGGTAAAGATTCAATATCCTTTGCCAGAATAAGTTCTAAACCCATTGATATTCGCTTTACTTTGTCATCTTTTGCTAAAACACGTATTTCCTTAAGATTTTGGGATTCACTCATTAACTGAACATTAATTCGACCATCACCACGAAGATTAATTTTTCTGGAACTTGGTTTAAGTCCCATGTATCGAAAATTTAAAGTGTAAAATCCAGGAGGAAGATCAAGTTCAAAATAGCCATCTTTATCAGATGTTACTCCTTTAGTAAGATTAGGAAGAAATATTGAAACGCCCTTAAGTGGTTGAGAGCTTTCAAAATGGCTTACCTTACCAAATAGTTTTACTTTTTTCTTACCTAGGGCAGTTCCAATTTCATGAATTCTGTACTCCTGCTCCTGCAGGTTCGAAATGTCTTTATCTTCCTCAACTGATTCGACCTCTTTTGTGGTGTGATTCACTTTTTCCCGAAGACTAAATTCGTTTCCAATGTTTTCATATTTCGAGAGAACAATTGAATTATTTCTAACTAGAAATTGAAATTGAGTGCCAGCTAGGATATCATCTAGTATAGCTGTAATATTTTCATTTGAATAAGACTTTTTTAGGCGAATGTTTTCAACCCAATTTTTATCAAAAAATACTTTTATTTGATATTTCTCATTCAGATCATTTGCGAACTCAACAAATGTCATTCCTTCGTGACCAATACTTATTTCTTGTTCGCCAATAGCCAAACAAGGTAAAAGTATGAACAAACTATATAGTAGTAGGAGTGCTTTTTTCATTTTCCGTAATTTTATTGGTCAAATTTTATTAAAAGAGGGATTGCATCTAATGGATTGTGTCTGTTTATCTTTAACTTACTGAAGCGAACGAATTGCTTGATTTCTTTCTTTTGGGATGGAAAGAATTTGATGAGATCAGCTTTGCTTTTTATCGTGCTTAACTCTTTTTTATAAATGGCATACATATTAGTATCATCTATATAGTTGAATTTTTCAGAACCTGTTTTTGAACTAAGAACTCGTAATTGAGTACGTTTAATAACGTAGGTTATTTTTGAAGCAGTAAAAACTTGGTAGTAGTTGGCCGGACTTAATTTTTTATGAATCAAATCACCTCTTTTAAAATGATAAATCATCTGGTTATCTAAAACTGTAAATTCTTCTAAAAAGAATGGATTTACAACAATATTGCAAGTTGTATTGTTCTCGGTTTGAATGGGGGTTATTATTTCTTCTTTTGAGAGGTCGTAGAAGAACTTCAGATTATTGAAATTCTGTCCATTAAATTTAAAACTTCCGTTTAACTCCAGTTTTTTTAAGAAAAATTGCTTCCCTTGGGCAACAGAGAATGTTGGTATCCAGATTTTCCCGTTTATAATTGTTTCGGGATTTGTAGATAATTTGGGTTGCCCAAATGTGTTTGGACAAAATCCTGCAAGTAGCAGAATAAATGTGATCAAGCTTAGTGATTTAGTTTTCATGGTATATTTTTTAGGGCCAAAATGAAGGTTTGGTGGGAGAATATTTTACGTTGCAATCGTAACAATAATTGTATCTTACAATAAAAACGTGTACTTCACCTTCGAAATAATCTTTCAAGATATGGAATTTGCTTTCATCGGGATGCCAATCTCTAAATCTCATCTCAATATCTTTGCAGTCCTGAGGGAAATCAATGAATTTCATCTGGAAATCTTGCGTTGAGAATTTTGCTGTCATAGTGTTTACACTCGATGCTTCAAAATATCCAAGAACGGTAGCTTTTGAATCACAAGCATAAACATTTCCTATCGTATTTGCTGGAATTACATTATACAAGCCTCCGTTTTGTTGAATCGATTCTTTAATATTTCTCCAGAATTCATAGTTTTCAAAATTTACAGAATACATTGCTACATTGATGAAATATTCATAATTTAGTTTAACTTCATTTTCTGTTATGTAAGAGGTTGGGAGGTGCTTGAATTTCTTTATTTTTTGACCAGATCCATCAAAAACGAAAACATTATCTGAACGCAGAAAAGGATAGCATATTTTGGATGGATTTGCAGTTTTTGGTTCGAAATAAGGATTTCGCCATTCCCAACTTTCTCGATACTCCCACCTAACATAACTGCTTTGATTTGTTGGATCAGAGGCATCAATATATAATTTGGCAGCATTTACTGTACTTGCATCTTCTAATAATAATTTTTTTTCTTCACCATATATTGATTTAATGATTATCTCGGGTTGAATTGTTTCCGGATTGGATTCATATTTCTCACCGGAATTTGTTTGAATTTCAATCCAATAGCTTCGACCTATTTGACCTTGAAAATTTGAATTTTGAGTCCTGTAAACCCCGGGAGATGTTTCCCATAAAATTTCAGAATTTCTGAGATCGTCATTAATCATTATAATTGCTCCTTTTTCCGGTTTCAATGTATCGACTCTTATGAGATCAACAGTTCTAAACAATCTTACCTCATACGGACCAGGTTTATTTGTAATCTTACCATCCACAACTAAAATAGAAACATCAGAATTAATTTCCGGATAGAATTTTTCAGTGCATGAGAAAAGTAATGCAGATAGAGTGCTAAAAAACAGAAAAATAATTTTATTTCGGATCATCATATTTCTTTATACTTTATGGCCAAAATGATGGTTTATTTGCTGGATGGACAACATTGCATTCATAGCATTCATTTCTGCGAACAACATATATAGTAGCGAATCTACCTGCAGGTCTTGTGGTAATAATATGGTATTTTTTAGGGTCGGGTTTCCCTTCTGCCATTAAGAACTCGATTCTTTCACATTCTACAGGATATTTTGCAAATTCAAGGGTAAAATTATTATCAGAGAAAAACTGATGTTTTTTGCTTGATGATGATACCTCGAAGTATCCAACAGCCATGCATTCTTCACTACAACCAGTTATGTTCCCTCCAATATTTGCTGGAGTGATATCGTAAAGAGCACCTTCTGAGAAGTTGACCGACTTTATCTTTTCCCAGAACTCATAATTGGTTTGTGATGTTGAAAGTAAATTGATATCAATCAGATAGCTGTATAATAATTTTACTTCATCGGTATATATCGTTGTGGTTGCTTGTTGAGAAACAAATTTTAGATTCAGGTTTGAGGCATCAAAAATATTTACCAAAGGAAAAGTGGTAACAGGGTAGCAGACTTTACTCGGGTTTTCAGTAAATTTTTCAGAATTTAAATTTTCAGGAGATCTCCATTCGTAACTTTCCCGGTATTCCCATCTTATGTAATTGGCATCTGTACTGTTTGCTTTTGCATCAAAATAGATTTTTACTGCGTTTTGTTTTTCGGAGGTATTAATAATTACCTCTTCTTCTTTTCCGTAGATCGATTCAATTTCAAAAGGAGGGGGCATTTTTTCCGGAGTTGATTCATATTTCTCTCCTGTTGCAGTTTCTATTTCAATCCAATATGTTTGTCCAACTGTTCCTTTTATTATGTTGTTTAAAGTTTTGTATACACCCGGCTGAATTTCCTGAAAAAGTTCACTATTTCCTAAATCATCTTTAAGCACAATTTCTGCATTTGCCTCTGGTTCTAAAGTGTCAATTTTTATAAGGTCAACAGTTCTAAATAATCTAAGCTCATAAGGGCCTGATTCATTCGTGATTTTACCGTCAACAACTAAAATTGAAATATCGGAATCAATTTCGGGATAAAATTTTTCAGTGCACGAGAAAAGGCATACGGGTAGAAAACTAAAAAAAAGAAGTGCAACTTTAAATTGGGACATATTTGTATTTTTTAGAGTTTAGGCCAAAATGATGGTTTATTAGATGGATGAACAACATTGCATTCGTAACATTCATTTCTTCGAACAACATAAATAGTGGCCCGTCCTTCAGTATAGCTTGAAAGAATATGAAATTTGGCAGGGTCAGGAGCGCTGTCTTCCATTCTCATTTCGAAAGGTTGACATTCTTCAGGATAATTTGCAAATTCAAGTGTGAAATCATTTTCATGAAAGAATTTTGTTGTTCTACTTACTGAGGAAACCTCAAAATATCCAGATGATTTACATCTCTCATCACATCCGCTTATGTTACCTTCAATATTTGCGGGGGTGATATCGTAAAGAGCACCTTCTGAGAAATTGACAGATTTTGTTTTTTTCCAAAACTCGTAATTTGTTTGTGTTGTTGAAAGTAGAGTGATGTCGATCAGATAATTATACAATAATTTTACTTCATCAGTATATATCGTTGAAGTAGATTGTTGAGAAATGAATTTTGAACTTAGGTTTGAGGCATCAAAAATATTTACCAGAGGAAAAGTGGTAACAGGGTAGCATACTTTACTCGGGTTTTCGGTAAATTTTTCAGAATTTAAAGTTTCAGGAGATCTCCATTCGTAACTTTCGCGGTATTCCCATCTTATGTAGTTGGCATCTGTACTATTTGTTTTTGCATCAAAATAGATTTTTACTGCGTTTTGTTTTTCGGAGGTATTAATAATTACCTCTTCTTCTTTTCCGTAGATCGATTCAATTTCAAAAGGAGGGGGCATTTTTTCCGGAGTTGATTCATACTTCTCTCCTGTCGCAGTTTCTATTTCAATCCAATATGTTTGTCCAACTGTTCCTTTTATTATATTGTTTAAAGTTTTGTATACACCCGGTTGAATTTCCTGAAAAAGTTCACTATTTCCTAAATCATCTTTAAGTATGATTTCAGCATTAACCTCTGGTTCTAAAGTGTCAATTTTTATAAGGTCAACAGTTCTGAATAATCTAAGCTCATAAGGGCCTGATTCATTAGTGATTTTACCGTCAACAACTAAAATTGAAACATCAGAGTCAATTTCAGGATAGAATTTTTCAGTACAAGATACGTTTAGCAGTATTAGTGCCAAAGCCCAACAAAACGGGGATTTTATAGGGGACATGAGGTTAGAGGTTTAGTTAATGGTTTTACTAAAAGTAATATTTTAAGTTTATAAATAAAATATTATTAATGAGTAAACTATAATAAATTATCAGAGTCGATAATTATACAATATAAAAAAGTTTAAAATGTAAAGAATAACTGCTATACTTAATTGATATAAATAATATGATTGATTGCGAAATAGTTAGACTAATTGAAGTAGTTGGTGGATTTTGTGAAATCTGGATCTAAAATCAAAATTCTCATTTTACTGCAAAACTCACCTTTCCATACCTTCTTCCATTAATCTGAATCTCAATTTCATGTTGTCCAAAATAGTATTTTCTTGTAGTAATTGGTTTAAAAGAGATTTTTTTCTTGAAACAAATATTTCCATTGGCAGGGATTGATTTTTTTGAAAGCTTAAAAACTTTTGGAGCTGTCCTGCCATTTGCTTTCATGTAATGAACTATAAAATCAATCATCAAATTTTGCTTTTCAGAAAATGAGGATTGAATCTCGAAAGACAATTCAATTTCATCACCTAATTGACATGTAGGTGTATTGATTTTTAGATTATTTACAGCTATTTGTATATTTTGCGGAAATCCTAAAAGCTCCAATGCTTTTGGATGGCCTTGCTTAAGTAAAGTTCTGGAAGCGTGACCAATAATCCATTGCGTGTCTTTGTTATTGGATTTATTCCAGCGAGTTAAGGTTTCAATAACTAAATCAGGATGATCCTTTGCAATGTCATTCAAACTATTGGCAACAGATCGGCGCACATATAGTTCATCATCTTCTTTTAATTTTTCTAATAATTCCAGCACCGGTGATGGATCTTTCTGAAATTCTTTGAGAGGTGATGCCCAAGGTAATTTAGGTCGGCTTCCTTCCGAAACCAACCTGCGTATATGTACGTTTGCATCTGTTGTCCAGAGGTGAAGATATGCTAAGGTCTCTTCCGGATATTTTCTAATGAATGGGCGTATGGCAAATTCCGAAGTGAATTTTTTTGTTATTTCCATCAAAGCTCTCATCGAAAGATGAAAATCTTCCTTTTGCAATCCAAATTGAGATACATAAGAAGCAATAGGCATATAGTAGAATCCATCAATTTCGTTTTTATCAGTTGTATTGTTTTCTTCGGTAATTGAGTTTATTAAAATAGCGAGAGCTTTCGGGTAGGATGCTGGAAGATGATTGGATAATTCGGTACAAATAAGTTGAGAACGCTCCTTTAAGCTAAGAGGCTTAAGCTTAGATACGATTGCATTGACGAATGAAGAGGTGTTGAATTCACTCCAGGATTTGACAATGTTGGAAGCCATGTTGGCGACTAATTGATTGTTGTATATATCTTTAAATAGAAATCCTTTTTCCATAAAATATTGGCTGATTATGAATTATTTTGAGCGGAATAAATTAATCATTATTGTGAACTAAGCAAAATAAAAGAAAGGCTGGACGCGAGCATCCAACCTTTCGGGTTTTAGAGTGTTTTTTGATTGCTAAATAGTTTTTACAATAATAACAGAGTAGTCTATATTTAATACTTTAACAAATGAATCTTTGGCAATTGTTTCACCGAATTGGGATCTGGCTTTCCATGTTGATCCGGAAAGAATTATTCTCCCTGTGTTTTTTCGGTCATTAATTTCTTCCATAACAATGGCTTCTTTACCAATTAAATTTCTGTGGTCGTTATTGGGTTGGTATGCTTTACTTATGGAGTGTTTTGTAATGTATGGTTTTAGAATGAGCAAGCCGATTGCTGAGCATGCAATAAACACAAGTAATTGTTCCGGGATAAAAAATCCCAAATAGGCAACTATTCCGGTTATCAGGGAGGCTATTCCATAACACACAGAAACAAAGTTTGATATAAAGATCTCGATTACAAAAAGACCTACTGCCAGCAACAACCAAATGTGCCAAAGTTCTAATTCCATTTCATATTTTTTTTAAGGTAAAAGTAAATTTACATTTGGAATATGTTAATAACAAGTGTCAAGTGTGCCAAGTTTGTCAATTTCATGCCTGAATAGTTTTGTTAAATCGGGAAGGTCTTGTATTAACAAGGGGTTTATAGTTTTTTTAGGATAAGGAGACAGGTTGTATTTTTTATCGTTATTGAAAATGGTTCTAAATAATTTCAATAAAATGAACTTTTTAACTAGGTTTGCTTTTTATTTAAGAATTGAAGGTCTTAAAATACATTATTAAGTACATAAGCATGAATTCATACCTAACATCAGAACATGAAATAATTCGTGAAAAAGTGAAGGTATTTGCCCAAAAAGAGGTGAAACCTTTGGCTTTTGAATTGGATGAAAAAGAGAAATTTAGTTCCAGACTCACCAAAAGAATGGGTGAGTTGGGCTTATTCGGAATATATTTGCCTAAAGAGTATGGAGGACAAGGGAAAGATTATCTTTCATTATTGATAGCTGTTGAAGAAATTGCCAAGGTGGATGCTTCGCAGGCATCTACTTTGGCGGCTCATAATTCTTTAGGAATAGGTCCCATTTATTATTTTGGAAGTGAGGAGCAAAAACAGAAATATCTTCCAAAATTGACAGTTGGTGAAAATGTTTGGGCCTTTGGATTGACAGAAGACAATGCCGGTTCTGACTCTCGGGGAACAGAGTCAACTGGAATTTTACTGGATGATGATTGGGTGATTAATGGAAGTAAGAGATTCATTTCAAATGCATCTTCCGATTTGTCACTAGGAGTAACTTTGCAGGTTGTAACAGCTAATGATAATGGAAAAAAGGAATTATCTGCTATATTAGTAGAGCGAAGTGCAAAAGGGTTTCAGGCTAAGCCAGTAAAAGGGAAAATGATGTGGAGAGCCTCGGATACAGCTCAGTTAACTTTCGAGAACTGCAAAGTTCCGAAAGAAAATTTGTTGGGAAATTTAGGGGATGGAGCCAAAATAATGCTTCAAACTCTTGATTCCGGTCGATTAACGATTGCTGCAATGGGACTTGGCTTGGCTCAGGGAGCTTATGATCTGGCTTTATCTTATTCGAAAAAAAGAGAACAATTTGGTAAACCGATTTCGAAATTTCAAGCAATCGGATTTAAATTAGCTGATATGGCGACCAAAATTGAAGCGGCCCGACATTTATTGTATCATGCATGTTGGTTGAAGGATAATGGTTATTCATTTGGGAAAGAAGCAGCTATGGCGAAATTATTTTGTTCTGAAACAGCACAGGAAGTAGCAAATGAAGCCGTTCAGATTCATGGTGCACACGGATTAATTAAGAATTCGGAAGTGGAGCGTTTTTACCGCGATCAGCGAATACTGCAAATAGGCGAAGGAACATCAGAGATTCTGAGACTGGTGATTTCAAGACATATTGGTTGTTAATTTGTAATTATGACAGATAGAAAAAAAGATCACATTGAATTGGCTTTTCGTTCTCAAATGAAGGACGCTTTGATTGATGAACGTTTTTATTACGAGCCTATGCTTAGTTCTCATCCTAAGGCCGACGACACAACTTTTACTTTTTTAGGGAAAGATCTGCAGACTCCGATATGGGTTTCGAGCATGACCGGAGGAACTGAATTGGCAGGAAAGATCAATCGAAATTTGGCGCGTGCCTGCGCCGAATTTGGAATGGGAATGGGACTGGGTTCTTGTCGTTCTCTTTTGGATAGTGATGAGTATTTTTCTGATTTTGATGTTCGATCAATTATTGGTGATGATCTGCCGTTGTACGCTAATTTGGGAATCTGTCAGCTCGAAGAATTAATTCAGAAGAAAAAAATTAGTAAGATCATAAGGCTGGTTGGTCGTTTACGTGCTGATGGTTTGATTATTCACATCAACCCTATGCAGGAATGGCTGCAGCCGGAAGGCGATCGAATTAACCAATCACCTATAGAAAGTCTGGAACACTTGCTTGATGAGGTTGATTTTCCAATTATTGTTAAAGAAGTTGGCCAGGGAATGGGACCTGAAAGTTTACGGGCTCTATTACACCTTCCACTTCAGGCAATTGAATTTGCTGCGTTTGGAGGAACTAATTTTGCAAAAATAGAAATGATGCGTAATTCAGACTCTCAAACTCAATTGTTCGGGCCTTTAGCTCAAATTGGACATTCGGCCAATCAAATGATGGACTGGGTGAATGAGATTGTTGCCAATGATGATCAGGTAAAGTGTAAGGAAATCCTTATTTCGGGAGGAATTCAGAACTTTCTGGATGGATACTATTTAATGGAGAAATCGATACTTCCTGCAATTTATGGTCAGGCATCTACTCTTTTGAAGTATGCAAAAGAATCATACGAAGAGTTGAGAGCTTATTTGGAATCGCAAAGGAAAGGATTACAGCTATCAAAGAGTTTCTTACGTGTTCGAAAATAAGAGTTTTACCTAAAAAACCTTTTGTTTTTTGGGACAACTATTTAAAAAATGTAATTTAGGACTTCGAAGTATTTTATTATTTCGTTGGTTGATTCAAATCAGCGAAAGAATTAAGATGAAAAAGATATGAAGCGGAAAGTAATCATTTCAGGATTTTCCAAATTGACCCGTGAGGAGAAGATGGAAAAAATGGGTGAGTTAACTGGCAGTGCAGAGCGAATTAAATCTCAGTTGGATAGTTTTCGCCTGCAAAATAAAGAGCAGCAAGATTTGTTGGATGAGATTAGTGAGAATACTCTTTCTAATTTTTACCTTCCTTTTGGTGTTGCTCCAAATTTTCTGATTAACAATCAGTTGTATCACATTCCAATGGTTATAGAAGAAAGCTCTGTGATAGCAGCAGCTTCCAGATCAGCTAAATTTTGGGCAAGTCATGGCGGATTCACCGCTCGTGTTGTTTCAGTTGTGAAATCAGGGCAAGTTCATTTTATTTGGAAGGGTGATTCGAATAAGTTGAATGACTTATTGCCCGAATTAAAATTCGATTTGTATCGGGCAACCAAAGAAATAACCAGAAATATGCGTCAAAGAGGTGGCGGAATTCAAAGTATTCAGTTGGTGAATCTTACTGATGAAATGGAAAGCTACTACCAATTGCATGTGACTTTTGATACTGCAGATTCCATGGGGGCTAATTTTATTAATTCCTGCTTGGAGAAAATGGCTCATCAAATGAAGCGATTCTTTAAACACTACGAAGGACTTTCGGATGTGGAACGGGAATGCGAAGTAATCATGTCAATTCTTTCCAATTATACTCCTGATTGTATTGTAGAATGTTCAGTGGAATGCAGCCTTGATGAGTTGGATGAAATTCACCCGGGGCTTAGTGGAAAAGAATTTGCAGATAAATTTCAGAAAGCTTCTAAAATAGCAGAATTGGATGTCTATCGTGCTGCGACTCATAATAAAGGAATTTTTAATGGAATTGATGCTGTTGCTTTAGCTACAGGAAATGATTTTCGGGCCATTGAGGCAAACGGACATGTTTACGCATCCAAAACAGGAAAATATAAGAGTCTGACTCAGGCTGGCATATCGCATAACCGATTCCGGTATCAGTTAACAATGCCATTGTCTTTAGGAACTGTAGGCGGTTTAACAAGCTTACATCCTTTGGCAAAGTTCGGATTGGAATTGCTCGGGAAACCATCGGCGAAGGAACTAATGATGATCACGGCTGCCGCCGGATTGGCTAATAATTTTGGCGCTTTGCGATCTTTGGTAACAACAGGAATTCAGCAAGGACATATGAAAATGCATTTGTCGAACCTGTTGAATACTTTAAAAGCAGATTGCGAAGAAAAGAAACAGGCCTTGGAATATTTTGCTCACAAGACTGTCTCTTACAGTGAAGTGGAAGCATTTATTAAATCACTGAGAACTAAGCTACAATAGAATTTGAAGCCTATATATAAATATTATTCGAACGCTAAATTTTTGCTTACAGGCGAATATCTTGTATTGCACGGAGCTTTGGCTCTTGCAATTCCCTTAAAATATGGGCAAGTTTTGGAAGTTTTTGAATCTGAGGAACCGGATTTAGAATGGCTGGCCTACGAAAAGGGGAAACTATGGCTCAACTTTTCAATTTCAAATCAGGACATTACAAATCAAACCGTTGAAGGAGAAACAGAAAAAGATTTTGTGTGCTTTCTTTTGAATAGAGCCAAAAGTTTAAATCCTTCTTTTTTGAATAGCTGCAATTTTAAAATACGAACAGAATTCGATTTTGATCGAAACTGGGGTTTGGGCAGCAGTTCAACATTAATAAATAATGTTGCTCAATGGGCCGATGTGAATCCATACAATTTGCATTCCTTGGTTTCAAACGGATCTGGTTTTGATATTGCATGTGCAAATTACTGCAAACCAATCTTGTTTCGTAGAGATGGTGCTCATCCTTTAATATATCCTGTGGATTTTCCGGAAAAATTTGTGACTCAACTGCACTTTGTTTACTTGGGTAGAAAGCAAAAGAGTGCTGATTCTGTTAATAGTTTTCTTAATAAACGTAAGTGTACTGAGGAAGAATTGGATAGAATTACTCAATTCAGTAAGGATATTCTTTCTTCTAAAGATTCAAAGGAATTTGATCATGTGATTAAAATGCACGAGCTTTTGGTGTCTGAATTATTAGGGCAGGAATGTGTGAAAGAAAAGTTATTTTCTGATTTCAAGGGATCTGTTAAATCACTTGGAGCCTGGGGAGGAGACTTTGTAATGGTAAGAAGTGATTTGACTAAGAAAGAAATACAATCCTATTTTTACAGAGCGGGATTTACAAGTATTTTTTCCTGGAACGAAATGATACTGGGAACAAATTAATTTACGGCTAAGCGATGACAGATTATAAAAATTCAGGATCGATTGGCTGGGAAAGCCCTTCAAATATTGCATTAATTAAATATTGGGGAAAGAAAGGAAATCAATTGCCTTGCAATCCTTCCATAAGTATGAGTTTAAAAAACTCGCTTACCCGAACTGTACTTTCTTATGAGCCAAAAGGTAATGGGGATCAATTGAGTTTTTTGTTTGAAGGTAAAAGACAAGTTTCATTTGAGCAGCGAATAACAAAATTCATCGGAAACTTATCAGATCATTTTAAATTCCTTACCAATTATCAATTATCCGTTTCCTCAGAAAATACATTTCCACATTCAACAGGAATTGCAAGCTCTGCTTCGGCTATGAGTTCTCTTGCTCTTTGTTTGTGCAGTATGGAAGAGGAAATTTCAGGAGTGAAAATGGCTGAGGATGAGTTTTACCGAAAAGCTGGTTTTATTGCCCGATTAGGGTCCGGAAGTGCTTCTCGATCTGTTTATGGCGGTTTTGTTGCTTGGGGAGAAAGCAATTCTTTTTCCAAATCTTCCGATGAATATGCTGTTCCTTTTTCGAAATACACACATCCGGTTTTTCAGGATTTTCAGGATGCTATTCTTTTGGTGAGTTCTAAAAAGAAAGAAGTTTCCAGTACTGTTGGTCATCAGTTAATGGAAAATCATCCTTATGCAATGGCCCGTTTTGCTCAGGCTAATTCAAATTTTGAAAGAATGTTGGGGGTTTTGAGATCAGGTGATTTGGCGGAGTTTATTGAAATCATGGAAAATGAAGCTTTAAGCTTACATGGTTTAATGATGAATTCCACTCCTTCGTTTACTTTGTTGAAACCAAATACTCTTGAATTAATTGAGAGAATTAGATCTTTTCGTTTAAATACTAAAATTCCTGTTGGATTTACTTTGGATGCAGGACCAAATATACATTTGCTGTATCCTAAATCAGAAAAGGAAAAAGTAGTTCCTTTTATCGATTCAGAATTATCTCAGTTTCTGGAAAATGGAAAGTATATTGTTGATGAAAAGGGGGAAGGACCACAAAAAATAAAAATGTAAAGAGCTGTGAGAATACATCCTGACTTATTTTATGCAAAAATATTACTCTTTGGTGAGTATAGCGTTTTACTAAACTCGATGGGTTTAAGTATTCCTTATACCCATTTTAATGGAGAGCTAAATTTTATTGGTGATGATAAATATACCGATCGGAATTTTGCCAGGCGGTCTAATTTGGAGTTGCTTAAGTTTTTAAATTATCTGAAAAATAATGCAAGGCAATTTGATAATTTACTTGATTTGAGTGCTTTTGAAAAAGACATTCGAAATGGATTGTATTTTGAGTCGAGTATTCCGGAGAGTTATGGCTTGGGAAGTTCAGGAGCATTGTGTGCCTCTGTTTATAAAAAATATGGAATCAATCCAATTGGGAACAGTAAAAAATTAAAAAATGGTGAAATTATTCAATTGAAGAATATTTTGGCTCAGTTGGAATCTGGTTTTCATGGTAAAAGTTCTGGTTTAGATCCCTTGAATTCTTATCTGAAAGTCCCTTTGCTAATATACAATCAGAATGAAATTGAACAGGTAAGTTTGCCAGGGAAAAAATTTGGAGAAGACAGTGCTATCTTTTTAATTAATTCTCAGAAATCGGGAAATACAGAACCATTGGTTCGTTCATTTTTGAAGAATTGCGAGAACAAAGAGTTTCTGTCTTTAATGGAGCAGCAGTTAATTCCAATGAATAATCAGTGTATTCAGGAATTGGTGAATGGAAATGCGGATTCTTTTTTTGCAGAGTTAAGTCAATTATCAAAGTTTCAATTGAGTGAATTTAAATCGATGATTCCAGAGAATTTCCTTGATTTATGGACTGAAGGATTAAGCTCACAGCAATTTTGGCTGAAACTATGTGGATCCGGCGGAGGAGGCTATTTATTGGGTTTTACCAGAAATTATTCCACCACAAAGGGTCTGTTACTTGAAAAGGGATACGATATTGTGACTGTGTATGAGAATGAAAAATAGATTTCTGTTAAAGTTTGAAATGCATTTTAAAACGCTAATTCAACTTAAAAACTAGCTCTCACAAATATGTAAAGGAATGCTATATGTTACCTGGGTTCCAGATTGATTTGGGTCGTTATTCTTTAAATCAGCAATTTCAAAATTCATTTTTTTAGCAGATTTGAAATTATAAATTTTAACACGGTCAAGAGCTATAGATGTAGCTATGGATTTATGATTTTGATCTTGTCTGTTCTTTTTGGCTTCATCGATACCAATTCCATTGTCTTTAATTTGAAATCGTAACGAATCCATATTTTTTGTAAGCGAAACCTTAACCTGTATTTTTGCATTGGGATTATTTCTGAGCATTCCGTGTACCAAAGCATTTTCTACAAATGGTTGAGCAAGCATCGGAGGAACAAGAACCTGATCCTGATCAATATTTTTATCAATTTTAAATTCATAGCTTATTTCATTTTCAAACCGTAGTTTTTGCAAGCCAATATAATCTTTTAAAGTTTCAAGCTCTGTTTTGAGAGATACAAATTCTTCTCTCGAGTTTTCCAGTATTCCCCTTACCAAACTTGCCAATCGGGAAAGGTAATTATTGGCCTCTACATTCTTTTTATCGAGTATAAAACTCTGAATTGCCGTTAATGAATTGAATAAAAAATGAGGATTCATTTGAGTTAACAGAACTTTTTGGCGCAAATCCATAATTTTATGCTCTGCGCGCAATCGGTTAATTCGCAGGGAGACCACAATGGCAACGGCGCCCAATATCATCACGATTACTAAAATGATGATCCATGAATTTTTTTTGCCTATTTCAAGATTTTGAATCTGACTTTTCTGAGTCAAAAGTTCAAGTTCTTTTTCTTTCTGTTCGGATTCATATTTTGCTGTCAGTTCATTTACAGCTTTGTTTTGAAAAACATTAATTAACGAATCATTAATAGAATGGTATTTTTTCAGATAATTGATTGCTTCTTTTGGTTGATTTCGTTTTTCTAAAAAACGAGAGTAGTAGAAATAGCTTTCCAGTAAATCGTCAGACAAGTTGTTCTCTTTGCTTAATTGAATGGATTTTTGATAATACTCTTCAGCTTTTTTATTTTCATCAATCTCATCGTAAGTGGTAGCTTTGAGTAAAAATACTTTACTTAGTCCCCATTGGTCGTTGAGTTGAATTCGCAGTTTTTCACAAAGATCGTAATAATCCAATGCTTTTTTAGCTTGGCCAATTGCTTGATATGATTCACCAATATTCATAAGAATAGTTGACTTAAGTTGCGTATTGCCTGTTTCTTCATTCAAGTGTAAGGCACGAAGGCGATAAGAAAGCGCTTGATCATGATTTTCGAGTTCGCTGTAAAGAGAACCCATATTGATAAAGATATTTATTAATCTTTTGCTGTTTCCTAATTTCTCATAAATTTGTTGGGCATACTTATAAAAATCCAGCGCTCTGTCAAAATCTCCGAGAGTTTGGTATACCCCACCAATGTTGAAATAGGTACTTGCTGTGCCCTCTTTGTAGTTTACAGATTTATAAATCGTTAAAGCTTTAAAGTACTGTTTTAAAGCTTCGTTGTATTTTCTTGTTCTTCGATAAATAATTCCAATGTTTCCAGTAATTTTACCAATATTCAGACTGTCACCTATTATTTTATATTGTGCTGCAGCCTCTCTGTAATAATATTCTGATGAATCAAAAACGCCTTGACGCAAATAGGTTTCTCCTAAAGATTTATAGGTGCTTGCTAAAATGTTGGAATTGTTTGTTTCAAGAGCTAATTCAAGGGCTTGTTTTCCTATTTTAACACTCTGGTTATATGATGAGTCTCTTAATTTTTCAGCCTTATTTAAAATACTGATTACTTGTATTTCACTTTGCGATTGAACTTTGCGAGTCTCGTCAGTAGTGAAAAAATTACTTGAGAATAAATTGCTGGGTAGTATGCAATATATGAGGGATAATAAAATAAGACGTTTCATCTCGCAAAAGTAATAGCGATAAAGGGAAAATAGCAATAATTATATTGTTATTTCTATATTATTAAACATTTGCAGGTGTTAAAAAAATATGAAATAACGAGAGCATAAATCGCAGATGAAATAAGTTTTGTCTCTAAAAATTTTATGAATTAGGATCTGCTGCAGTTGAGGTGCAAAGGGATTGTATAACTGACTTGAGTACCATGAGAATTTTGATCAAGATGGTTAAGGTCCAGTATTTCGAAATACATTTTTTTAGATGATTTAAAATTGTAAATCTTAACCCGGTCAAGAGCTATTGACGTAGCGATAGATTTATGATTTTTAGCTTGCCTGTTCTTTTTGGCTTCATCGATACCAATTCCATTGTCTTTAATTTGAAATCGTAACGAATCCATATTTTTTGTAAGCGAAACCTTAACCTGTATTTTTGCATTGGGATTATTTCTGAGCATTCCGTGTACCAAAGCATTTTCTACAAATGGTTGAGCAAGCATCGGAGGAACAAGAACCTGATCCTGATCAATATTTTTATCAATTTCAAATTCATAGCTTATTTCATTTTCAAACCGTAGTTTTTGCAAGCCAATATAATCTTTTAAAGTTTCAAGCTCTGTTCTGAGAGATACAAATTCTTCTCTCGAGTTTTCCAGTATTCCCCTTACCAAACTTGCCAATCGGGAAAGGTAATTATTGGCCTCTACATTCTTCTTATCGAGTATAAAACTCTGAATTGCCGTTAATGAATTGAATAAAAAATGAGGATTCATTTGAGTTAACAGAACTTTTTGGCGCAAATCCATAATTTTATGATCTGCCCGTAATCGGTTAATTCGCAGGGAGACCACAATGGCAACAGCACCCAATATCATCACGATCATTAGAATAATGATCCATGCATTTTTCTTACCTAATTCAAGGTTCTGAATTTGACTTTTTTGCTGTAATAATTCCAGCTCTTTTTGATTTTTTTCGATTTCATAAGCTGTTGAAAGTTCAGCAAAACGATTCGTTGTTTGAATTTCGTTTAAAGAGTCAGATATCTGAATCATTTCATTTTGATGAAAATAGGCCTTTTTGTAATTTCCGGTTTTTCGATAGACTGTAGTTAAAGATTCTAGTATTTCCGCTCTCCATTTGAGCATACTATTCTTTACTGCAATTTTATCTGCTTCAAGTAGGTGCTTTTCTGCTAATGTGTACTTTTTCTGGTCAATTGCAATTCTGCCAAGTTCCAATTTGGTGCTAATAACACCATCTTTATCACCTATTTTTATTCTAATATCTTCAGCTTTTTGCACATAAATAATGGCAGAATCGAGCTTGCCCTGTGAATGAAGTAAAAAGCCGATATTAAAAAGTAATTTTGATTCAAATAAAATATTTCCAATTTTAGAATTCTCGTGTAAAGATTTGTTGTAGTAATCGAGACTTGTTGTGAATTCTTTCCTGAGTTCGGAGATAGCACCTAAATTGCAATATGCATTTGCGATTTCTTTTGTTTTTTTAAATTTCTTAAAATTCCGGAGGGCGTAATGGTAATAGGTTTCAGCCTTGTTAATTTCCTTTGTTTCAAAATATAAATTTCCGAGATTGTTGAAAACACTGCCCAGACCTTCTTCGTAATTGCCTTCTTTGTATATTTTCAGATTATCCAGATAGTACTCCAGAGCCTTGTCATATTTACCTTGTTTCCTGTAAAGTAATCCGATATTACCAAGAACTTTACCAATATCAACCTTTGAGTTGATGGCTTCGAATTGAGGAATTGATTTTTCGTAATAAATGAAAGCGGAATCATAAGTCCCGGCATAAAAATAATTGATTCCCTGCGTTTTATAAGATTTTGAAAGTAAATTGTGGTCTTGACTATCCTCAGATAATAGTATGGCTTTTTGGCAAACCAATATACTTTTTTCAGAAGATACGTTGCGTAAATGAGCAGATGAGTCCAGATAATGAAGTATTTGCTGAGTAACTGAATTTTCATCTTGCTGATAAGTATCAACTAGTTTGTTGGAATATACAGATGAGCCAAAGCAGATCACTATAAAAAACAGAATAACCCGAAATAGCTTCATATTTATAGGATTTAGTGATGGAAATCAGTAGCGTATGCTAATTTCATTTTAGTGCAAAATAAAGAAATTGTTTAGATAATTAATACTAATGTTTTATTTAAAATGAATTAAAATCATATCAGTTTGTATTTGAGGAAAGACATATTCTTGGAGTATTGGGTCTTGTCTACAAAAAAAGCCTGATCTTTCGATCAGGCTTTTCAATATAATGGGATCTGTATGGAATTACAAGTTGTAAGTGATTCCAATTCCTGGTAAAAAACCAGTATTTTTATATGCTCCTGTGAAACTACCACTTGGGTCGGTTCCGGTAGTTTTTTTACCTTCAATGTACAATAAAGAAGCATCAACGCTTAACTTATCAGTTAACATGTAAGAGAAACCTGCTGAAATACCAATTTTGTTTGCACCTGGAGTTTCAGGAGTGTAAAACTTTTTGTTGGTTGGAGTTTCATCATAATAGAAACCGGCACGAATATCCAGCTTTTCATTTGCAGAATATTGAGCTCCAATCCTGTATGTTTTAGAGTTACTCCAATTTCTTGTACTTTTTGAATCAACAAGTACAGGGACTTCTACAGGACCACCTGGAGTAGAAACTATTGTGGTTGTATTCTTTTCGAAATCAAAATCCAGTGATTTGTACTTATTCCACTGTACAAAATTGACATCAGCAGAAATCAACCATTTTTCATCGATTTGATAAGCAAGACCAATATTAAAACTGGCTGGTAAAGGAAGTGTTGCAGCAACTCCACCATCTGGGAATAATGGAGAAACAGGATCAATAACAGTAAAATCTGCATCGCCATCAGAGTATTCTAATTCTACATCTACCTGAGAACGATAGGAAAGACCAACATTTAATTTTTCAGTTGGTTGCAGAAAAACACCTAAATTGTAACCATATTGTATTTTACTACCATTAATATTTACTTCTCCGTCAGGAGCTCCAAGTGAAGCCAAAGGAAGAGCTCTATTCAAATCTTCTTCACCATAAACAATATTTAGTCCGGCTCCAACACTAATCCAATCAGCAAGTTGATAGGATATGGTAGGCTGAATATAAATAGCTTTCAATTCAATGTCTTGAATTAAATATTTTCCAGACCATGTTTTACCCCAATCTACTTTATTTCCAAAAGGAGTATAAACACCCAAACCAATTGCAAGTTTTTCATTTACTTTCATTGATCCATATAAATAGAATGGTGTTCCTGTTGGATTATCTGTTTCCTCTTTCCCTAAAGCTCCGGTGAACTCAGTTTTAATTATTGTTGCAAACCCTCCTACGGAGAAACTATATTTTTGATCTAGTGTGGCTAAAGCCCCAGGATTCCATTGCATACTACTTGCATCAAAATTTAATGCAGTACCAACATGTCCCATTCCAGTTTGTTTATTGCCTTGAACATTAACAGCGTAACCTTCAGCTTTTACATTGATAGCCATTACAGTTATCGCGACAGCCAAACATATTTTTATTATCATAAGTAGATGATTAATTAATTCAGGAGAAATATAATCCAAATTATAGGTATTGCAAGTAAAATATCAAAACAATGAACAGACAAATCTATTGTGTTCCACTGAAATCAGCACGTATAGATGTATCTAAATTTATAAGTAAGATATATGGTTTTGCTTCTTGTATTAGTTTTTATTAAATTATTAATACTTTTAACCTGAATAATAATTCCTTATTCAATTATATGAGCGTTAAGCTGAATAAAAAAATCGGAGGTGATTTCGTTTATCAAAGTTTTAAGGAAGGCTACAAAAGCGTAACGCCCTCCTTAATTAATCGTTCGTTTGAATGGAACGATAAACAAATAAATATACTTTTAGAGTCTGCCATGCTTGAATTGGGGGAGCTAAATGCCTATTCTAAATTTTTTCCCGGAATCGATAATCATATTCCATTATTTATAGCTCAGGAAGTTATTGCATCCAATTTAATTGAGGGAAATAAAAGTGACTTGTATCAAGCTTTCGTTCCTGATGTTTCCCAATCGTTTAAAAGTAAGTATGCACAAAAAGAAATAGCGAATCATATTAGAGCGATTCACTGGGGGGTAAATGAACTGAAAAAGTTTCCATTATCTGTTCGTTTGGTTAAAGAGGCACATAAAATCCTGTGTTCCGATCTTCCTGCCAAGGAAGAATTTGGAGGAAAGCTAAGATCTTTTTTTCATGCTCATGTGAATCCCTTTGAAGAGGAGTCGAATTATTCGCCACCCAATAAACATGAATTGAAAATATTAATTAATGATGGGAAAAAATTCTGGAGAAATGATGATTTGGAATTGCCACAGCTGATTAAAATGGCTATTTCTTTGTATCAATTTGAGAATATTCTGCCTTTTTTGGATGGAAATGGAAGAACTGCCCGAACTTTAATTTTGTTTGAAATTATAAGCTTAAAATTTGTTGCCCGTCCAATTTTCTGTCTATCCGTTTTCTTTGAAAAGAATCGTTTGGAATATTATCACCGTTTGAATCTAATACGTTCAAAAAATGATATTGAACAATGGATTAAATTTGTACTTACCGGAGTAAAGGAAACGGCTTTGCACAGTAAGAATCTTTTAGGAAATGTAGAAGCTCTTACCACGTATTATGAATCGATTATTGAAGAAAAATTGGGAAAAAAACGAAAGCAATCAGCCAAACAATTGCTTTCGGCGTTTTATTCGAATCCATTTATGTCGGTTGGTGATGTGAAGGAAAAATTGCAGCTAAGTTTTCAATCTGCGAACTTATTGGTAAAAGAGTTTGAGACGCATAACATACTTAAAGAATATGCCGGTGCCCGAAGAAATAGAGTTTTCTATTTGTGGGAATACTTAAATTTATTTGAGTTGTAATAAAGCCGGTAATACAAAAAAAGAGCTTGATTCACCTTTGAATCAAGCTCTTTGCTATTTGTCAGGTTTTTATTTTCCTAAAACTTCTTTCATTTTTTTGCCGATATCAGCAGGTGATTTTACTACATGAATTCCGGCAGCAGCCAAGGCTTTCATTTTTTCTTCGGCAGTTCCTTTACCACCGGCAATAATAGCACCGGCATGGCCCATTCTTTTCCCGGGAGGTGCAGTTTGACCAGCTATAAATGCAACAACTGGCTTGTCTACATGTTTCGCAATGTAAGCAGCAGCATCTTCTTCATCCGATCCGCCAATTTCACCAATTAAAACAATGGCTTCTGTTTTAGGATCATCATTTAAAAGTTTAACAGCATCAATGTGTTTGGTTCCAATAATTGGATCGCCTCCAATACCAATGGCAGTGGATTGTCCAAGTCCAGCTTCGCACAACTGATGAACAGCCTCGTAGGTTAATGTTCCAGAGCGGGAAATAATACCGATTGTACCAGGTTTGTGAATAAATCCCGGCATAATTCCGATTTTGGCTTCACCGGGTGTGATAACTCCCGGACAGTTAGGTCCAATCAGTGTTGTTTTAGGATATTTCTTTAGAAACTCATGAACTTTTAGCATATCCATGGTAGGAATGCCTTCGGTAATACAAACAACCAAAGCTATACCAGCTTCTGCCGCTTCCATAATGGCATCTGCAGCAAATGGTGGCGGAACAAAAATTACAGATGCATTTGCTCCGGTTTTTGCAGCAGCACCTTTCATGGTGTTGTAAATCGGAATTTTATCCATGAACAGCTGGCCACCTTTACCAGGAGTAACTCCAGCGACTACATTTGTTCCATATTCTATCATTTGCTGGGTATGGAAAGCCCCTTCGGAACCAGTGATTCCCTGAACTACCAGTTTAGTATTTTTATCAACTAATACACTCATTATGCTTTAATTGTTTTAAGGGTGGCTACTACTTTTTCAGCGGCATCTCGTAATTCTGTTGCTGCAATAATATTCATTCCTGATTCTTCCAAAAGTTTCTTACCTTCTTCAGCGTTGGTTCCCTGTAAGCGAACCACAATAGGCACTTTAGTATCGATATTTTTAATGGCTTCAATAACTCCTTTTGCAACACGGTCGCAACGCACAATACCACCAAAAATATTGATCAAAACTGCTTTTACACTTCCATCAGAAAGAATAATTCGAAAGCCTTTTTCAACTGTTTCTGCAGAAGCAGCACCTCCAACATCAAGGAAATTAGCCGGTTCACCACCTGTTAGTTTGATAATATCCATGGTTCCCATTGCCAGTCCGGCGCCGTTTACCATACAGCCAATATTTCCATCCAGTTTAATGTAATTTAAGCCTGACCTGCCTGCTTCTATTTCCAAAGGCTCCTCTTCATCTAAATCACGAAGAGCAGTAATGTCTTTGTGACGATACAATGCATTATCATCAAAATTAGCTTTTGCATCCAAGGCAATTACATAACCTTCTTTGGTTACTACCAATGGGTTGATTTCAAAAATTGAAGCATCAGTACCAATATATGCGTTGTAAAGAGCCATTAGGAATTTAACCCCATTTTTAAAAGCATCTCCAGTTAAGCCGAGAGAAAACGCCATTTGTCTGGCTTGAAATGCTTGTAAGCCAACAGCGGTATCAACGGCAACTTTTACAATTTTCTCAGGAGTTTCCTCTGCAACTTTTTCGATTTCCATTCCCCCTTCGGTTGATACCATAAAGGTAACTTTTGAGGTCGCACGGTCCATTACAATTCCGGCATACAACTCACGATCAATATTCGAAGCGGCTTCTATTAAAACCTTCTTCACCAAATTTCCTTCCGGACCGGTTTGGTGTGTTATAAGAGTCATTCCCAAGATATCGTTTGCGTAACGAGTTACATCCTGTGCAGTTGGTGCAAATTTAACACCTCCGCCCTTTCCTCTTCCACCTGCGTGGATTTGGGCTTTTACTACTACGGGCAGACCAATTTCGGCAGCAGCCTTTTCAGCTTCCTGAACCGAAAAAGCAATTTTGCTTTCGGGAACGGGTACACCAAACGACCGTAAAATTTCTTTTGCTTGATATTCGTGAATCTTCATTCTTAATAATTTTTTTGTTAGGCTTGAAAAAGACCTGCTATTGATCAGTGTTTATTGTTTTGATTGATTTTGAACAGGTAAGCAAGTCGGTAGCTATTAATATATAAATGGTTAATTTTTTGACGAACCTAAATATATAAATATCTGCATGAAATAAAAAGGACATTTGCGGTAAATTTAAAAGAGTTTGGAATCTTTTTATTTTCTAAATTCTTGGAGTGCCGGGAGCGGTTGAAAATTAGCTGAACTAAGTTGAGAACCAAAAAACATGTAAAAACTTGCATTTATCGAATAAAATGAAGATTCTCCCGATAAAATTAGGGAAGAACCTCTCATATTTAGTAATTTCAAACTCAAAGCAAAAAATTCGTAATGGAAAGATGTTTATCGAATGTGGCCAATGATGGTAAATGTTTTATTAGATTGATTATTTGTTTTAATTTTAATCAGAAATTTAAAAGCCTGGAAATATGAGCACATATTATAACAAGGTAAAAGATTACCTGTTGAATTTAGAATTCACTATTATTAAAGAAGATAAGGCAGAAGAGCTGTTTGTGGTTGAAAATCCGGAAGGTGGAATTGCAAATCTGATTGTTGATTGTGAAGATCCAATTTTGATTGTTGAAGGTGTACTGTTTGAGTTGACAAGTGATAATCCTGAAATTTATAAAGCTTTACTGAAAAAGAACAGGGAAATTATTCATGGTGCGTTTGTTCTCGACGGATCAGGAAAAAAAGTTCTTTTTAGAGATACTCTGCAATTAGAGAATTTAGATCAGAATGAATTAGAGGCAACACTTAACTCATTGGAAATGCTGTTAAGTGAGTACTCGGAAGAGATTATTTCATATTCAAAATTGTAACCTGATAAATCAATATACAAATGGGAATTTTTGGTAGATTATTCAACGTTGGCAAAGCTGAAGCTCATGCCGCTATAGATAAATTAGAGGATCCGATTAAGATGACCGAGCAGGGAATCAGAGATTTGAAAAATGACTTGGATAAGAGCTTGCAGGCTTTAGCTGAGGTTAAGGCAATGGCGATTCGAAGCAAGAGAGAATTAAATGAGCAAAAATCAGTAGCTAAAAATTACGAGCAAAAAGCAATATTATTATTGCAAAAGGCCGAAAGAGGTGAGCTTGAAATGTCGGAAGCAGAACGTTTGGCAACCGAAGCTTTAGCGAAAAAAGAAGATGCGGTTTCTGCGGTAGTAAGATCCGAGGAAGAAGTTGTTAAATTTGATGCCAGCATTAGTCAGTTGGATACGAATGTGAAGAAGTTGAAATCGACGATTACTCGTTACGAGAATGAGTTGAAGACTTTAAAAGCCCGTGCCCGGGTTAGTCAGGCTACTCAAAAAATTAACAAACAACTTTCTGGTATTGATAGTTCGGGAACAGTTGGGATGTTGGAGAAAATGAAAGATAAAGTGGCGCAGCAAGAGGCAATGGCCGAAGCATACGGTGACATTGCTTTTGAAAACCGTAGTTTAGATGATGAAATTGATGCAACTTTAAACGAAAGCAATGTGAAAACATCCAATGCATTGGAAGAGTTGAAAGCGAAAATGAAGAATAAAGAATAGCTGTTTTTACAAATTTGAACGAAATTAAAAATGGGATTTACCGATTTTTTTAAACGAAAACAGCCGAAATATGACACTACCAATATCCGGGTTACCGATCTGGATGTTGGTTTTGTTTTTGAATATGATCTGTCGAGCTGGGAAGTGCAGGCGAGTTATGAGTACGATTGGGGTGATAATTATTTCTCAAAGGAATACAAGATTAATGATGGCAGCAAGACACTTTTTCTTTCTGTAGAAGATGATGATGAAATAAGCCTGGGGGTTTGCGATAAGATTAAGGTTCGTGAATTGGGCGAGAATGTGCTTTCAGATTTATTAACGGATCAGAAACCTCCAAAGAGTGTAATCTATAAGGATAAAAAATATTTCTTTGATCAGGAATCACCGGGTTACTTTAATGATAAAGCCCGTGGAGAGGATTGGGTGGAATTTATATCATGGGATTTTGTTGATGAGTCCGGAGAATATATTGTTACCATTGAGCAATGGGATGAAAAAGAATTTGAAGCTTCGGCCGGTAAGGCAATTAAGGAATTCGAAATATCTAATATTTTGCCTAAATAAGTTAGTAAGAGTTATTGGTGAAAAGCATCTGACTTTCATCGATAACTCTTAATTCGTAATTATAAACTATAATTTATGAACACAGTAACTAAAGTAATCATTGGGATTATTGTGGTGTTTTTTATAGCAAAGACTTGTGGACGATCAGGATCTTCCTCCTCTTCTTCAGTTGCTGAAACATGGCAAAAATCTCCTGTTGATAATTTGATTAAGGAGTTGAATGATGAACAGAACTTCTCGATAATCTTATTTGATATGGATGCTAATGAAGGTTCTGACGATTATCGTCATCAATATCAGGTGATTGTTCAGCGTCCGGACACCGTTGTGGAACAAAAGTCTGCCTGGAAAAATGTGAGTGCGGCTTTCTTCTCTCAGAATCTGAACAATATGGGAATGGAAATTGCTTCTAAAAAGGATGGAATTGTAACGAAGCAAGCTGTGCCTGCAGGATACAATCACTATGTTGGAAATGAGAAATACGGACGATGGGAAAATCGGGGGGGGGCTTCTTTCTGGGCATTCTACGGACAATATGCTTTTATGTCGCACATGTTCAATATGGGATCGTACCGACGTTCTTACTGGGATGATTACCGTGGAGGAGGATATTACGGAAGTTCCAGAGGATACTACGGTCCAAATGGAAGCAGCCCTGTTTATGGCACAAAATCTTATACTTCTTCCGGTTCGGGAACCAATAGTAAATGGGGAAGCAAACCTTCTACATTTAAAGATAAAGTTCGAAGTAGGGTGAGTCGTTCTTCAGGTTCAAGCAGCACAAGATCTTCGAGCAAAACAACAAGAAGTTCATCAAGATACCGCACAAGTTCAACTCGCTCACGCAGCGGTGGATTTGGCAAATAAACCATTGTATAACTCATAGATTTAAAACTTATGATATCATTATCAGAAATTTCGTTTATCGTTTATGACGCTGTGGTTTATATCATGGCAGCCTTTGCCATTTTCCTAATCGGAAAATTTGTTTATCAATTGCTTCATCCATCTTTTAAAGTGAAAGAGGAGTTGGTGAAGAAAGATAATTTTGCCTTTGCCATTTCCCATGTGGGATATTATATCGGCTTATTGTTTTCAATAGGAAGTGCCATTGTAGGACCATCAAATGGTTTGGTAAATGATGTGATTGACATTGCCGTTTATGGTTTGTTGGCCATTGTACTTTTGAACATCTCCATATTTTTGTCTGATTATTTAATTCTTCGGAAATTTTCAGTTCGTAAGGAGATCATTGAAGATCAAAATGTTGGGACCGGTGTTGTTGAGGGAGCTGTTTCAGTTGCTTCGGGATTAATTATTTTTGGAGCAGTTTCGGGTGAGAGTGAAGGACTTTTATTTGGTGTTTTAACTGCTGTTGTTTTTTGGGCATTTGGTCAGTTAGCCCTTATTGTTACTACACGTATTTACAACTGGATAACTCCGTACAATTTGCATGAGCACATTGAAAAAGACAATGTTGCGGTTGGAATTGGTTTTGCCGGAGCTATAATTGCGATAGGAAATTTAATTCGTTTTGGATTAATAGGAGATTTTGAAGGGTGGTTACCAAGTTTTACTGAAGCAGGTTTTGAGCTTGTTGTTGGATTGATTTTATTACCGGTAATGCGTTTAATTACGGATAAGATATTACTTCCCGGCGAACGCTTAACCGATGAAATTATCAATCAGGAGAAGCCAAATGTTGGAGCTGCTCTGATTGAAGCATTTGCTTATATCGGTGGATCGGTTCTAATTACCTGGTGTTTGTAAAATTATGAATTATGAGTTTTTAATTTCAGGGTAAATTCAAAAAATATCCTTTGTGCTCATGATTTAGAATTCATCCTTTTAAAAAGGATTAGGTAGAAATAGCAAGACTCAACAAATTTTTGGAACTTTTCTCTTTTAGGAGTTATCTGGAAAGGGACTGGTGCCTGAATGTTATGAATTAAAGATTGTGAGTTGGGTAATGTCGTTCTGTGCATTCTAATTCATCATTAATAATTCTTAATTTATAATTAAAAAAGAAGTGTTCAAGAATAAATCAACATTATTAAAAGCGGCAATTTTTGCTACCGGATTTTCCGGAGTGGTGGCAGAGTATATTTTGTCCACTTTGGCTCAGTATTTCTTAGGTAATTCTGTTTTTCATTGGGTGATGATTATCTCGCTCATGTTATTCTCAATGGGTTTGGGCAGCCGGATTACGAAGAATTTTGAGACCCGTTTATTGAAACATTTTCTGATATTGGAATTTGCGTTATCGTTCATTGTTTCGTTTGCAGCTTTATTGGTTTATACGGCTTCGGCATATACTCAATCCATTGGAATTCTTATTTATAGCCTGGCAATCTGCATTGGATTGTTGATTGGAATGGAAATACCTTTGGTGATCCGTATTAACGACGATTATGAGAAATTACAGTTTAATATCTCCAACATTCTGGAGAATGATTACTATGGAAGTTTACTGGGAGGAATCTTTTTTGCCTTTGTTGGATTACCGGTGTTTGGATTGATTTATACTCCCTTTATTCTGGGGTTTGTAAATTTCTCTGTCTCGATTGTGGTGTTGATTTTTCTTTGGGATCTTTTGAAATCCTCAGAGAGAAAAGTGCTGATTGTATTAGGCACATTTATCATGATTTTGCTTACAACGGGAGTTTTTGTCACTGATCCTATCATTAGGTATGGAGAACAACAAAAATATTCCGACAAGGTGATTTACACACAACAGACAAAATATCAGCGCATTGTAATTACAAAATGGAAGAATGATTACTGGTTGTATCTAAATGGTAACGAACAGTTATGTACGCGTGATGAATTGATGTATCATGAACCTTTAGTGCATCCGGCCATGAGTTTGCACCCAAATCCGGTTAACGTTTTAGTATTAGGCGGTGGTGATGGTTGTGCTGTTCGGGAAATTTTAAAATATCCAAAAGTTGAAAAGATTACTTTGGTGGATTTAGATCCGGCTATGACTAATTTGGGCAAAACACATCCTATTCTAACTAGTCTAAATCAGAATTCGTTGAGTGATGAAAAGGTTGAGGTGCTGAATGAGGATGGGTACAAATATTTGTTATCGATTGATGATTATTACGATGTTGTAATTATTGATTTACCCGACCCGAGAGGTGTTGAACTGGGACGTTTGTATTCGCATGAATTTTATAAACTTTGTTATCGGCATTTAAGGCCGGGAGGTGTTATTGTAACTCAGGCTGGAAGTCCGTATTTCGCAACACAGGCATTTTCCTGTATATTGGAGACAATGAAAAGTGCGGGGTTCGTGACGGTTCCCATGCACAATCAGGTAATAACTTTGGGAGAATGGGGATGGAGCTTAGGCGTTAAAGAGCCTGCTGACAAAAATGTGAAAAAACAATTGCAAAATCTCGATATAGAAGTACCAACTCGTTGGATCAATAAAGAAGCAATGACCTTGATTACATCTTTTGGCAAGGATTTTTATCCTTGGGAAAAGGACAGTGTTTATATCAATAGAATTCATGATCCCGTATTGTATCAATATTATTTAAAAGGCAATTGGGATCTTTATTAAAATTAGTGTGGGCTTGTAACATTTTGCAACATATTTGCACTGATTTAAAATCAAAAAAATCAAGATCCAATGGAGACGAAAACAAAAATATTAGAAGCAAAAATTCACAATCTTCGATTTTGGGTTTCGGAATATGAACCAAAGGTTTTACAAGTGCAGTTTCAAAATTATTTGGAGCAGGTTGGTTTTGTGATTTTGAATTTTACCGATCATTATTTTCCGGTTCAGGGATATACGGCATTTTGGTTGTTGGCTGAATCGCATTTGGCCATTCATACTTTTCCTGATAAAGGATGGTCGTATGTTGAATTGAGCAGCTGCAGCCAAAAAAAATCAGAAGATTTTAAAAGTCTGGTAAATGCGGGTAAGCTGAACATGAAATGGAACGGAGATGGAGTAGAAATTTGTGTACCTGAATAAGTAGAATCACATGAAGAAAAGGCTAAGCATTTTCATTGCATTTTTAATATACGTAATTGCCATACTGGGAATTAAATATTTTGAGGGGCAGTCACCCGATTCCAATATCAAGACAATTGGAGATGCTTTTTGGTATGCCATTGTTACTCTTACTACGGTAGGATATGGTGATTTTTATCCGGTAACATTTGCTGGTAAAATTATTGGTCTTATTGTGATTATTGGTAGTTTAGGAATATTGGGATTTGTAATTGGTGAAGTAACTGTTAGATTTAATCAGTATATGGAAAAGAAAAAAAGTGGTTTTTGGGGAAGTGATTTTGATAATCATTACATCATTATTGGCTGGAATGAATTTGGACAAAAAGTAGCAAGTCAAATTATTCAGGCAGGACAAAAGGTAGCTTTTGTAACCAATAATAAAGCTGATCTGGATTTAATTGCTGATTTGTTTCCTTCTAAAGATACATTTAGTCTTTTTGCGGATTATTCTAATGTTGAAGCTTTAAATAAAGTGAATGTTGAGCAGTCAAAACGAATATTTGTAAATTTCGATAATGATTCGGAAACCCTGGTTTTTGTGATCAATTTAAAGAAAAGATTCCCTGAGGCGAACGTAGTTGTTACTTGTTTAAATCCTAGTTTGAGAGAAACTTTTGTGAATGCTGGTATTGTTCATGTAATTGCACAAAGTGAAGTTGCTTCAAAATTAGTTGCATCCTACTTATTTGAACCTTATGTGGCTGCCTACACCGAAGATTTAATTTCTACAAGTATTGCTGATGAAGATTCGGACATTCAGCAGTATATAATTACAGCCGATTGCGATTTTTCCGATGAGGAATATATGGCTGCTTTCATGAAACTGAAGCTGGATTACAACGCAATTTTAATTGGGATGGTAAAGGAGGGCAGGTTAATGAAGAATCCGCCTAAGGGAACAAGGATTGCAACGGGTGATTACTTGATTTTAATCTCCAGCGGAGAAACGAAAAAGAATCTGGAAGATTTTTTTGGCGTGAAGGAGGGTGAATAAAGCCGAATTATTCAGGATTATAACCAACATCATCAGGAAGATTAGGCACTTGGGAAGCCATCACCGCTAACTGATCGGCACGTTCGTTTCCCGGAATGTTAGCGTGACCTTTGATCCAAACAAATTTCACATTGTGTTTTTTATAAACTTCCAGGAATCTCATCCATAAATCTGCATTTTTTTTCCCTTTAAAACGCTTTTGAACCCATCCAAAAACCCACTTTTTCTCTACAGAATCAACCACGTATTTCGAGTCGGAGTAAATCGTAACATCACAGTCAGGTGTTTTTAGTGCTTCCAGTCCAACAATTACAGCCATTAGCTCCATTCTGTTGTTTGTTGTTAGCTTGAATCCCTGATTTAAATCTTTACGATGTTTACCCGAAATTAAAACAACACCATAACCTCCCGGCCCGGGGTTTCCACTTGCTGCTCCATCGGTATACATGGTTATTTTTGTCGACATATTATTGGTTTGCGGTTTTCAAATCAAAAGTAAGAAAAAAATGAGATGCAGAAAGGATAAATGATGCATAAGAAAAAGGCTGCGGAGTTTACTCCAGGCATTTCTTGAATTGCTGATTGCAACTTATTGCGATCAGCAAGTAAGACAGACTAGAAACTTTGATGTTCCTTTTTAGGTCTTTGTACAAATGTAAAAGGATGTCCGAATTACTCGAACATCCTTACTTATTTCAATAAAATTTTAGTATTGTTATGCAAATCAATATGTTGGCTTGCGGCTAAAATCTCACATCTGTTTTTTACTTCACAATAGTCATTTCGTCAATCAGGTTTTGAGCACCGGCAAACTTATCAATAATGAATAGTGTGTAGCGAATATCAAGATTAATACATCTTTGAAGATTCTCTTCAAAATCGATGTCTCCTGACATAGCTTCAGAATTACCATCAAAAGCAGTTCCAATTAATTCCCCGTTTCCGTTTATAACAGGAGAACCTGAGTTACCACCTGTAATATCACTGTTGGTTAGGAAACAAACAGGTAAGTTGCCATTTTTATCGGCATACTGTCCAAAGTCTTTTTTATTGTACAGCTCTTTCAGTTTAGCAGGAACAACAAATTCATCATTTGTAGGATCTTCTTTTTCCATTACTCCTTTTAGAGTTGTAAAATGCTTATAGTAAACGCCATCTTTTGGAGTGTATCCACCAACATTTCCATAAGTTAAACGGATAGATGAATTTGCATCCGGAGCCAGGTTTTTCTTTTTGTTGATTTGCATTAAACCATCAACAAACAGACGTTTCCCTTTTTGTAATTGATCAGATCCTTTTGATAATTCAGCTCTAATCTCTTTGTATTTAGTAATGATTGAGTTACCTATTTTGAAAGCAATATCATTTTCAAGAGTTTCCAGTTTTGGATCATCAAGAAATTTATTGAAACTTTCAGATGTAGCAAAAATGGAGTTTGAATAAACGTCAGAAGCTAATTTGTTAAAGTCGTTGTTGTATTCTTCAGTAAAAGTTTTGAATATCTCAGGTTGCTGCTCTGCTGCAATATTCGCTGCATACATTTTATACATGCCGGCCATCAGCTTTTGATCGGTTGGAGCATTGTAATCTTTGTAGAACCCTTCAGCAGCATGACGTAAGCCAGTAATTGTCTTTTCAATAGCTTCTGCATCTTGAGTTTCAGCCTCAAGTAAAGATTTCAGACCTCCCAGTTGAATTGCGAAAATGGGCATTTCTGCACCGCTTAGCAAGGCTTCTCTTAAATAAGAACTTGAATTCATGATTTCCTTACGTTCTGCGTAAACCTGAGCAATCATTTCAAGAGCTTTTCCATATTTAGCTTCTCTTTTTGATTTTTTATTTGCCCATTCAAGATATTCTTTTTCAATTTCTATTTTGTTCCCTATAGTATTCAACTTTGTAAGAGCCTTGTTTTGCTCATTGGAATACTTCCAGTAATTGGCACTCTGAGCATGCTTGGCTGCATATTGAATACGAACTTTAGCATCTTTAAGCATATCTTTTTTCATAATATCCAGTTTTAAAGTACGGATATCATAACGGTTTTGATTGGTGATTTTCATTGTTTCTTCCAAACCAAAAGAAGTAAGATAGCGATCTGTAGTTCCAGGGAAACCCATAATCATAGCAAAATCCTGTTCTTCTACACCTTTGGCAGAAACAGGAAGGTGGTGATTTGGTTTTAATGGAATGTTATTGTCCGAGTAACCAGCAGGTTTTCCATCAGGGCCGGTATAAATGCGGAACATCGAGAAATCTGCAGTATGACGCGGCCACATCCAGTTATCTGTATCGCCGCCAAATTTACCCATTGATTGTGGAGGTGCACCAACTAAACGAACATCTTTATATATCATATATACAAAGAGAAAATATTGGTTTCCCTCAAACATGCTTTTAACATTGGCTTTGTAATCTGTTCCTTCTTCAGCTTTTTTCTCTAATTCTACAGCAACTTTTTCAATTGCTTTGTAACGTTCTTCCTCAGTCATTTCGTCAGTTACATTTGAAAGAACTTTTTCCGATACATCTTCCATACGAACTAGGATTGATGCCGTAATTTCAGGATTGGTTAGCTCTTCTTTTTTATTGTAAGCCCAAAAACCATCTGAAAGGTAATCATGTTCTGTTGTAGAGTGCGATTGAAGTGCATTAAATCCACAGTGATGATTTGTAAGAAATAGTCCTTGATCGGAAATAATTTCACCAGTACAGAAATGACGGAATGGTCTTCCTTCTGTTCCCAGTCCTACAATTGCATCTTTTAAACTACTGTTATTGATGTTGTAAATATCATCGGCAGATAATTTTAAACCCTTTGCCTTCATTTCGGCAACATTCTTATTTAATAAAGACAAAAGCCACATGCCTTCATCTGCTTTTGCATTGGAAAAGCTAAGTAGTAAACTTAGTCCCAAAATTAATGATGCAAATTTTCTCATTTTAATTGCTTTAAATTTTTAATGTAACCGAATTGGTCTTTTAAAACCAGTTTGGTTATTTGATGTTATAAGTATTTAGTCGATTAGCAAAGTTAATATTAATATGTGAGTACATTTTTCAATCAAAAACCATAAAATGAATAGTAAGAGTTAATGATCTGTTTGTCAGAGTTTTGAATCTGATTGTGATTCTGAAAATTAGATGAACCCTGTGATTTTCTCGTTAAAGAGGATTCATAATTATCTGTTAATGAGCTGTATTTGTTTAAAATTTTAATTCAAGTTGATTTGGCAATAGCGAAAATGTCTTTCTATGAATGGAGTTGATTCCGTGCTCTCGAATTGCCAATCGGTGTTTTTTTGTTGGATAGCCTTTGTTATTTTTCCAGTCGTAGCAAGGAAATTTTTCATGCTCAGATAACATATAGTCATCACGATAAGTTTTTGCTAAAACGGATGCTGCAGCAATGGATAAGTATTTGCCATCACCTTTAATGATACAGGTATGATTGATATTAGGATAAGGAGTGAAACGGTTTCCATCAATAAGCAGATGTTCAGGTTTGATTTTGAGCTGTTCGATAGCTCGGTGCATGGCTAAAAATGATGCATTCAGGATATTAATCTGATCAATTTCTGTGTGACTTACAATGCCAACAGCCCAGGCAATTGCTTCTTTTTGAATTACTTCACGAAGCAGATATCTGTTTTTTTCAGAGAGTTTTTTTGAATCGTTTAATAATTTGTCCGAAAAATTTTTAGGTAAGATTACTGCTGATGCGAATACGGGGCCGGCAAGACATCCTCGTCCTGCTTCGTCGCAACCGGCTTCAATCATATTTTTGTGTAAATAGGAGGCTAATTCATTCATAGATGCAATATTTGACTGTAAAAATAGATCGAATTTTCTATTGAATCAAATGTGCATATATTAAATTAGTTTTTGTGTTTTATAGTTCGGGATCCGTCAATAAATTCTGACTTTACACTTTTAGGATTGTCTATTATTTCATAGAATTCATCGAAATAATTTAAGGCCCGTTCTTTTTCCTTATTATCCAGATAAGGACAATTTGTGTATAGGTCGTATAAAAGTTCTTTTTTCATTCGAAATTCCCTAAAAACACATTCCAGTTCTTCAGCGGTTCGTTTATAACCCCTGTAAAGCCGTTCATGAATGGATTGAATATCTAATTTAGCATTCGGAATGGCATAAGGAGCATCTACCAAACTGGCCCAGTCGAAATCATAAGGTACTGCAATCAAACTTGAGGTTGGGGTTTTCGAAATAAGCTTAATGTTATGGAGGGTTGGCACTCCCCAGTCGGTGTTTCCAACCATGTATTGGAATATGGCAAGTTTGGTTATTTTACTGATGTTGGTACGATCTTGATGAATTTTTTTGTCGTAACGGGTTATCTTGCCATTCCTTGCAGCCATTTTTTTAAAATCCTCTATGAAGAATGCAAATTTTTCAAGAGCTTGCATCTCTTCTTTACTGTCTTTGTAGGTAATCTTTACCAAACGAACTCTAAAACTTTCAGGTGTGAAAATATTGTATGCCTTGTAGATGAGATATTCATGAATAAGCATTTGTTCGAATTTGGAATTGCGATTTTGGCAATGAGAAACCAATTTTAGCTTATCGTTATCGTGAAAAAGAGAATAGTTTGATTCTGCTTTGTTGAATTTTACAGTTAATGGTGGAAATGCACAAATACTACGATCTTTCCTGAAATTCCCTCTGGTTTTAAGTTCTACAATCATAGAAACAATTGAATCACCAAGTAGGTAGGAGAGTCTCCCCTTGTGATATTTGTTATTATCACCTACATCTTTAACCAATGACTTCAGATCAGTAGTTATTGACAATTCAATAAGTGAATCGGATTCAAATAAATCCGGAGCATGATAAACAGAATCGATTTTTTCTTGACCAATCACAAGTAGTCTTGTACATCCTAGTGAGAATAGAAGGAGCATCAGAAAAGCCTTGTATCGAAATAATTTTATCATAATTTGAGTGTTTTATTTATCAGGAGCTCCTTTCGCTTATTTCGGCATCGGTTAAGATATTAGGAGTTGCTGATTCTTTGTAGAATACAATTAGTTTTATATATCCTTTTGCTAAATCTATTTGTCCAATATTAAATTTTGCGACTACCATTCCTGTTCGGGTTTGGATGTCATTAATCAATTCCTGATGCTTACTGGGATGAATTAAATCAAGTCGATCGTATACTATGGTTCTTCTTGCAAGATGACGTCTCATCCATACTCTTTCCATTACCCAGGTAGTAGCCATAAAAGCTGTATTGGTAAAAGCAATTTCGCCAAAACTAACTTCACCTCTGGTTAATGCATTAATAACTGATATGGTAATGACAAGAAAAAGGTAGGTCATCTCCCGGATTGGTATGGTATCGGTACGGTATCGAATAATTCCAAAAATTGCAAATAATCCAAGCGCAAAACCCAATTGTAATTCAATACTTCCAAGTAAAAAACAAAGAAAGAATACGGTTGTACTTATCATGATATACGTAAAAACGTAGGATCGTTTCCCTGTAGCTCTAAAATAAACGTAATTGATTACAAAAACCGTTACCGCTAAATTAAGTATGAATCGGAGTAGCAATTCAAGAATATTATTCGAGTACATAAAAGATGTTGGAATATTCGGGTTTGCTATTATATCAGTAAAAACTTCCATGTCGTTTCGGTTTTATTGTAATCGTTCCTTTTTCTTATGTGCAAATATCCGATAATATTTCTGATTCTCTATAAGTAAGCCCTGATCAATATAGTTAGGATCACCTATGGGAACATCCATCGCAATTAGCTTAAATGAATAAAATGGATATACCCTGGCAACAGGAGTGTGTCCGAAGATGATTACATTGGCATGGTAAAATTCCAGTGTCTTTAGTACTTCCTGTAAAGAGATCCGATCATATTTTGGGGTTCTTGATAAATATCCGCGATACCATAACGGACTATTTGAATATAAGAATAAATCTACCAATGTAGTATCTACTAATGCTGTGTAATTATTTAGATGATATCTCATTCCAACATTCACTTCATTAATACTCATTTTTTTCTCCAGAAGTTTAGGTGAAATACCACCATGTACAAATAACTGCTCTCCAATACGAACAAGTGTGTTTTTAGACCGTAACCATTTTCCCAAAACCGAATGTTTGTCGAAAAAATGAGAATAATGAAATTGTAAATGATGAGCAGCATGCTGATATTTATCAATAACATATCGGTCATCAAACAGCAGAGCCATCATTTCATGATTCCCCAACAGATAATGAACCATGCCTCCTTGTTTTTTTGCTTGTATTTCCAATTGAAAAATAAACCAGAGACATTCTGTTACCTTATCACCTCTATCAAAAACATCGCCGGTAAATACCACTTGTCCGGCACCATAGTTCCATTTGTTTTTTTTATCAATAATTTTGTTGTATCGAAGAATAGCTAATAAGGATTCAAATTCACCATGAATATCTCCCAGTACTACTATTCTATTATTTGAAGGGTTTTCCCCAGGTTCAGGCTCTATTTTATTAGGGATAATATAAGTTAAAGTGTCATGTCCTGCAAATCCAATGAAGGATGCGGTGTCATTCTTAAACCGGAAACTTTTACTTATTTTTCTGGTTCTGTTTTTGATGCTGTCGTGTACTATATAGAAAGCTTCAACCCTTGTTGGAGAAATATATCTAACATGCGGACCTTCAACATAGCTGGCAACAATCAGGGAGTCTTTGCAAATTGTATCCTGATCGAAAGATGCATGAGATTGAAAAGAACCAAGCAATAATAGGAGGAGTAAATATATGTAGACTTGTTTTATTTGCATTAATAATCTGATTGCGTTATTTAGAGTGTTTAAAGATAAGATTAATTTCCATTTTAATTAAATGCGAATTCATATTCTTTCAAATCATTATATCTTGTAAGATATCCTTATTTTTGTAAAAAAAAAGTTGAGTAATGTATACTAAAGAAGAATCTAAAGAAATTAAGATCCAGTTTTGGGATGGATTTAAAAGATATTCAAAGGAAAAGGGAAGGAAGATGACATCATGGGTTTTACGTGGAACTCAGATTAAAGAGGTGCAGTTAAAGTTTGACTTGAATGAGAATGGCGCTTTTGTTATTCTTCAGATCGACAGTAAGTTGGATTCGAAAAGACACTCTGTTTATGAACGGTTCGAGAAGTATAAACCTGTAATAACAGATACTTGCGGAACGGAGTTAAAATGGGAGAAAGACCATTTTATTGAGGGATTTAAAGAGGTAAGTATGATTTATTATCATTTGGAAGGTGCGTCGATTTATAATAAAGATGAATGGAAAAGCTATTTTGAATTTATGTTCTCGAAAATGACAATTTTAGAAGAAGCATTTTTAGATGTTAAAGATGTTGTATTGTAAGTTGAGTTGGATATTTTTTTTTGAATTGTATCTGTGTGGTAAACAGTGCTTACATCCTTGTTTGGCGCAGTGTGGATAAGGATTTGTTTAAATTTTACCGCAATAATTTTGTTTTCGAACAAAAGCCTCCTATCTTTGCAACCGCAAAACGAAAGATATGTCTTAAAATATATTGCGGGATGGAGCAGTGGTAGCTCGTTGGGCTCATAACCCAAAGGTCGTCAGTTCGAGTCTGGCTCCCGCTACTAAGAATTAGGATTAAAGAAGCCTAAAAAGACATAATAGATCGTATCTTTTGAAAATATATTGCGGGATGGAGCAGTGGTAGCTCGTTGGGCTCATAACCCAAAGGTCGTCAGTTCGAGTCTGGCTCCCGCTACTAGCAAAAGGGCTTTGGATTACTCCAAAGCCCTTTTTTTATTGGCAATTTTTAGCTTCTTAGAAGTAAACATTTTACGCTAATTCTCTTACCTTTGCGTAAATATTTTAGATCCGTTCGTTATGAGTCGTTTAAAAGAAAAAAAACCTTTGCTTGAGAAATTAAAAAACAAATACAGGTTAACTATTTCCAATGAAGGTACTTTTGATGAGGTGTTATCGATTCGATTATCACGTTTAAATGTTTTTACCGTAACTGGATTGTTTTCAATTGTCCTTATCGCTTTGGTGACTTTACTTATTGCATTTACTCCGTTGCGTGAATATATTCCAGGTTATCCCGATGGTGAAATGCGAAAAAACATTGAGGATAATGCGATTTTAGCTGATTCCCTGATTGCAGAACTGGATAAAAGAGATCGCTTTTTTCAAGGAATTCGAAATGTTATTTCAGGAAATGATTTCGATAATGTTGTGGAGAATGCTGATGATTCAATAGTTGATCCTAAATATAAAGATTTAAGCTTTAGTACCTCTTCCAACGATTCTGTGTTTCGGAAAGAGCATGAGGAGGATGAGAAATATAATTTATCTCTTGGAAGTGCTGCCAAAGCCCGTGGTTTATCCAATACTCACTTTTTTGCGCCAATTAACGGCATGGTTTCCAATCATTACGATAGTAAGATTGAACATTTTGGCACCGACGTTGTTGGGGGACTGAATGAAAGAATTTCATCGGTATTAGATGGAACTGTTGTGTTTTCGGAGTGGACGTTGAATACTGGCTACGTTATCCAGATTCAACATTCAAACAATTTATTGTCGATTTACAAGCACAACTCCGAACTGTTAAAGAAAACAGGCGAGCATGTAAAAGCAGGCGAGGCAATTGCTTTACTGGGGAATTCGGGTGAGCTTACATCCGGGCCTCATTTGCATTTTGAATTGTGGCACAATGGACAGGCATTAAATCCCGAGGATTATATCAAATTCTAACTACAAACAAAACTCTAATTATTGATGAGTAAACACATTGCCATTTTGGGATCTACCGGTTCCATTGGAACGCAGACCTTAGAGGTGGTGGAAGCCAATCCTGATGTATTTATTGTGGATGTGCTGACTGCGAATAACAATATTGAATTGTTGATTCAGCAAGCGAAAAAATTCCATCCTGATGTTGTTGTTATTGCTTGCGAAGAAAAATATACCGAGCTTTCTGAAGCTTTAAAAGATGAACCTATAAAGGTTTATGCTGGGATTGATGCAATAGCACAAGTCGTGCAAATGTCATCAATTGATGTTGTGGTTACAGCAATGGTTGGATATTCCGGACTTCTGCCTACTATAAAAGCAATTGAGGCAAAAAAGAATATTGCTTTGGCAAACAAGGAAACTCTTGTGGTTGCGGGTGAAATTATTCAAAAATTAGCCTTAGAGAATGGTGTTAATATTTACCCTGTTGATTCTGAACACTCAGCAATCTTTCAGTGTTTGTCCGGAGAGTTTGATAATTCAATAGAGAAGATTTATTTGACCGCTTCAGGAGGACCTTTTCGAGGCAAGGATAAAAAATTTCTCGAAAATGTAAGCTCTAAGCAAGCCTTGCAGCATCCTAACTGGGATATGGGAGCAAAAATAACCATCGATTCTGCCAGTATGATGAATAAGGGCTTTGAGGCGATTGAAGCCAAGTGGTTGTTCGATTTAAAACCTTCTCAAATTGATGTGATTGTGCATCCGCAATCAATTGTTCATTCCATAGTGCAATTTGAAGATGGATCGATGAAAGCACAAATGGGATTGCCGGATATGAAACTGCCTATCCAGTTTGCCCTTACCTATCCGAAAAGATTAAAAACAGGTTTTCAACGTTTCAATTTTTTAGATTATCCAAATTTAAGTTTTGAAGCTGCGGATTCAAAGAATTTTAGAAATTTGGATTTGGCTTTTCAGGCCATGGAAAAAGGAGGTAATTTACCATGTATAGTAAATGCGGCCAATGAAATTGTTGTTGATGCCTTTTTAAGAGATGAAGTTGGATTTTTACGAATGAGCGATATTATCGAAAACTGTATGCATAAAACCGGGTTTATTAAAAATCCGGGCTACGAAGATTATGTGTTAACAGATAATGAGGCAAGGAAAATGGCATTATCTATGTTGTAAAAAATGCCTATCTTAGGCATCCGCTAATTTAATGATCTTATTAATTGGCAAAGAGTTTAAATTATTAATTGAAATTGAATGGAAGTAATTGTTAAAATAGGACAGTTTTTGTTGAGTTTGTCCATCTTGGTTGTATTGCATGAGTTAGGGCATTTTACCTTTGCAAAATTGTTCAAAACCAGAGTTGAAAAGTTTTATATGTTTTTCGATCCTGGATTTTCTTTGTTTAAGTTTAAAAAGGGCGAAACAGAATACGGTATTGGATGGCTCCCACTTGGTGGTTATGTGAAAATATCAGGAATGATTGATGAGTCAATGGATAAGGAGCAGATGAAATTACCTCCTGAACCTTATGAATTCAGATCCAAACCTGCATGGCAAAGGTTACTGATCATGGTAGGCGGTGTTTTGGTGAACTTTATTCTGGCATTTGTTATTTATGTTGCAGTACTTTACACCTGGGGCGAGCAGTATTTGCCGGCTGAAAATGTGAAGTACGGTGTTGTTTGTGATTCTTTGGCCGAGAGTATTGGATTGCAGGATGGTGACAAAATTGTTGCTTTGGATAATCAAAAAGTAAAAAAATTTAGTGACATCGTACCAGATATCCTTCTAAATAGTCCTAAGTCAATTCAATTCATAAGAAATAATGAGCAGCTAAGTGTTGATATTCCTTCTTCTTTTGTTCCGGCACTATTGGAGAAGAGCAGTAAAGGGTTCTCTCTAAGTCCTGTGTTTGATATCCGTTATCCTTACAGTGCTGTTTCTATTGGAAAAGTGTTGAAAGAATCACCGGCAAGTGAGGCCGGAATTATTAAAGGAGATAAAATTGTTTCTATTGATTCTGTTGGTTTCAGTTATTACGATCAATTTCAGACTTTTTTGCAATCTAAGAAAAATGAAAGTATTCTGGTTCAATTAGATCGTGAAGGAAAATCTGAACAAGTTCAGCTTACTGTTGGAGATGATGGAAAAATTGGATTCTACCCTCAAATTGAATCGGGTTTGTTCGAGTATGAAACATTGGAATACAGTTTCTTTGAGTCAATTCCTGCAGGTTTTAATAAAGGGATCGATAAGCTGGGATCCTATTTAAAGCAGTTTAAATTAATTTTTTCTTCGGAAACTAAAGCATATAAATCAATAGGTGGTTTTATTACCATTGGTAATATTTTTCCGGGTGTTTGGAACTGGGAGGCCTTTTGGAATCTGACAGCATTTCTTTCAATTATTTTAGCAATTATGAATATTCTTCCAATTCCTGCTTTAGATGGCGGACATGTAATGTTTCTGATGTATGAGATCATTACAGGAAGAAAACCAGGTGATAAATTTATGGAGTATGCTCAGATAACAGGAATGGTGCTGTTGTTTGGACTCTTACTATTTGCAAATGGTAATGATGTTGTAAAATGGATTTCTAATATGAAATAGAAATTTCAGTAAAATTAGTAACTTAGTATTCTAAATCATTAAATAAATAGATATGAACCTTTTTGTTTTAGCCGGAATGGTTGGTCCCTGGCAAATAGTAATAATTGTATTTGTAATTGTGCTTCTTTTTGGTGGAAAAAAAATTCCGGAACTAATGAAAGGATTAGGTCAGGGAATGAAAGAGTTTAAAAAGGCTACCGACATGGATGACGATAAGGATAAAAGTAAGGATAAAGAATCCAACAATAAATAGTAAAGGAAAGGCAGGAGTTACTTCCTGTCTTTTTTTTGTTACTTCCTTTTTTTTCTGGATTGGATTAAAACAATAATGCCATGAAAACTAAACTTTTAGTTGTTTAGATTCATTTTAAGCGAAACATTTAGAAATAAATGTTTTTTTTATGTTATTTTGTTGATGAAATATCTTCATTTCGTATTATTTTGCGAAATTTAGGAGCATTTAAATGCTGACATATATGGGGAAATATTTACTTCTTATTTTGATTTGCTTTGCATTTGCTAATCAGGCAGATGCACAGTCGCTTTTCAATATTTTAAACAAAGAAAAGCCTGAGAATATTAATGAAATCAATCAACGGTTGATTCATTTTACCTCGGAAATATTGAAAGAAGATCTTCCGGAAAATGTTGTAATGGATGCTAATTATATTCCCGTTTTTTCTGATGAAGTATATCAGGAAAGAATGAATCAACTCAATGCAAAAAGTCCGATTCAGTTGGACTTTAAGCCAATTGTCAGAAGATATATTGACGCATATGCAATTAGACATCGTGCAAAGACTGCTAAAATCATAGAGCGTTCCGAGTTGTATTTTCCTTTGTTCGAAGAGTGTTTGGATAAATATCAACTTCCATTGGAATTGAAATATTTATCAGTTATAGAATCAGCCTTGGATCCTAAAGCAAAGTCACGATCAGGAGCAATGGGCTTATGGCAGTTCATGTATAATGCCAGTAAAATGTTCGATTTAAGAATCACCTCTTATATTGATGAGAGAATGGATCCGGAGAAATCGACAGAAGCTGCTTGTAAATACCTTCAGTATTTGTATCGGATTTTTGGTGATTGGAAACTTGCTTTGGCAGCTTACAATGGTGGACCTGGTATCGTACGTGAAGCGATTCAACGTTCCGGCGGGAAGACAGATTTTTGGGAAATATCACCTTATCTTCCCGAGCAAACCAGAAATTACGTGCCTGCATTTATTGCTGTTAATTATATCATAAATTATAGTTCCGAACACAATATTGTTCCTGCTAAAAATGTATATCCATACTTCAGAATATCACCCGTTACTGTAAATAAACCAATCTCTTTTCAACACGTAGCCAAAGTGCTTGATTTGCCCATAGAGGCAGTTCGGGAGTTGAATCCAATTTACAAGCGAGATTTAATTCCTTTGTGTGAACTTCCTGCCAAACTGATTCTCCCAATAGAAAAAGTGGGCGAATTTATTGATTTGGAGGAGGTTATTTACGGAATCAAGGATGAGCCTAAAAAATATCTTGACCTCCAAAAGGATCTTTCAGCCACTGAAGGAAAATATTGTATCATCCATAGTGTTGAGCCGGGAGAATATTTTCATAAAATCGCTATGAAGTATAACTGTACAATAAATAATATCAAGGAATGGAATGAGATGGATAGCCCTGATATTTTTATTGGACAAAAACTGAAAATCTGGGTTTACCCTTCCGATACCTTGGCTCAAAAGCCTCAAAGGGATCCTTTGTTGAAAAAAAGTAGATTTTTGCTGTATGAAGTTCAGACTGGGGATAGTTTAAGCTCGATTGCAGATAGATTTCAACTTGAATCGACCGCCGATTTGGTTGAATTAAATAGTATAACCCGCTCTAAGAAATTAGTGCCGGGAATGGTATTAAAAATAGTTCATTACGAATAGAAACATTTGTCTCTGTAAATTTAAAATTATGAAGAGAATAATTCAAACAACATTACTTTGTTTACTTGTAATGGTAAGTATTTCTTCCTGCAAGAAAACAACACAAGGTTTACGACCTGTAGTAACCGGGAAATCAGGAGAAATAGTTGTGATAATAAATGATGCCTTATATGAAGGAAGTGTTGGGGATACATTAAAGTCGGTATTAAATGATACTCAGATTGGATTGCCGCAGGATGAGACACTTTTTGATATACTGCAAATTTCTCACAATGAGTTTTCCAGTATGTTTAAAACTCACCGAAGTATTTTAGACATTAGGGTTTCGTCGAAAGTGAAGGAGAATAAGATCTCTGTAAAAAATGAATTGTATGCGAAAACACAATCGTTTATGAAGATCGAAGCCAAGAGTAACAAGGAGATGATCCAGCTCTTGAGTGAAAATAAAAATAAGATTATTGCCTATTTCCACATTGGAGAACGAGAAAGAAAAATAAAGGTTTTTAAAAAGAATGTTGTTCAGGATATTTTCGAAAAGCTAAAGGAGAAAAATAATTTCACCTTATCGTTCCCCGCTGGATACACCATAAACAAAGAAGAGTCGGATTTCATTTGGGTTAGCAAGGAGACTCCTTCAACAAGTCAGGGGATGTTTATCTACACTTACGATTACATTTCCGAGGATTCATTTACAAAGGAAGAAGTGATTAAAAGGAGAAATTTATTACTTCAGAAATTTGTTCCGGGACCTAAGGAGGGTAGTTATATGAGTACCGAAATGGATTTTCCAATTTCGAACCGTCAATTCGAGTTTTTCGGTAACTATGCAACGGAAACAAGAGGTTTATGGAAAGTGAACGGCGATTTTATGGGAGGTCCTTTTGTAAGTATCACTTTTCTTGATCAAAAGAACAACAGAGTTGTTTGCCTGGATTCGTACGTTTATTACCCAAACCACGATAAGCGTGAATTGTTGAGAGAATTGGAAGCTATCATGTATTCTTACACAAGTATAGAAAAGGAATAGAACGTGAATTTACCCGATTTAAAAAATTTGAGTATTGAACCTTATCGTAACCGCGAAGAGGTGATTCGGCAGGTTGCAGCCCAGATTGAGAAAGATTTTGATCAATTTGGATTGGAAGTAAAGTTCTCCGGAGAAATTCATAATGCATACGAAGAACTTTTTAATCAGTTAAATGAACATTTAACTCATTTATTGGATCGGGATTATCATCGTTTAATTCTGTTACTGTATCAGATTGATGTGAGTGAAAAACAGATTGTTAAAACGGAATTGGATTTTCCTGATGTTCCAAAATCAGAATTACTTACTGAGTTAATCATTTTAAGAGAACTCAAAAAAGTACTGATAAGGAATTATTTCAAGGAAAATCCAGATAAATTATAATAGAACCGCAGCATTAAGCTGCGGTTTTCTTTTTTCATGATCAAGGAGTAATGTTTTCCGCTTAGTTTTTTACTATTTTTACTTGGCTGTAAAAATCCACAGGAAATATCTGGTTATTAGAATTTGAAAATAACAAGTTCGAAGGATTGCTAAATTACTGTTTTGATTGATATGGTTTTTCACACTAACATGAGTTTCGATGAAAATAGAAGTAAAAAGTTTTCAGGCGCCAAACGAGAACGAGAACATTCTTTTTTTGGCAACTGCCGGGAATTACAAAAATCTTCCTCTTTCCGAGCAGGAAATGAAGTTTGCCGAAGAGCAAATTGATGACGAGGATACTTTAATTGAGTTGAATCGTTATACGCATAAAATTTATTTACACGTGTCAGATAAAAAAGTGTATACTAATTCCGATTTGGAGAAAATGAGGAAGTTGGGTTTCTCGTTTCATTCCAAGATTCAGAAAAGTAAAATCACCAAAATTGTTTTGCAGGATTATCTGAACGATGCAGAAGCAATACTTGCTTTTACAGAAGGTGTTGCTTTAACAAATTATCAATTTTTGAAATATATTACCGATACAAAGAAACAAAAGCATACTTTGGAAGAGGTAATTATTCATAGTGATGCCGTTGGTTCAGCACAACTTAATGATCTAATGGCAGTTGTTGAAGGGGTGAAGTTTGCGCGCGAACTTGTAAACGAACCTTTAAGCTATCTTACAGCAGAAAGATTAAGTGAAGAAATTCAGGAAATGAGTGCTAAGGCTGGATTTACAGTTGAAGTTTTTGGAAAGAAAAAGATTGAAAGTTTAAAGATGGGTGGCCTTTTGGCAGTGAATAAAGGTAGCCTTGATGAGCCGACTTTTTCTATCCTGGAGTGGAAATCAAAAGAGGCGGTTAATTCAAAACCAATTGTTTTTGTTGGAAAAGGAGTCGTATATGATACCGGAGGATTGAGTCTTAAACCAACTAAAGATAGCATGGATTTGATGAAATCTGATATGGGTGGTGCAGCATCGGTAGCCGGAGCAATTTATGCAATTGCGAAAGCTAAATTGCCAATTCATGTAATTGGATTAATTCCTGCTACAGACAATCGTCCGGGCGGAAATGCTTATGTGCCGGGTGATGTTATCAAAATGTATAATGGGAAAACTGTTGAGGTTTTAAATACAGATGCCGAAGGAAGAATGATTTTAGCCGATGCTCTTAGTTATGCAGATCAGTATCAACCGGAATTTGTTGTCGATTTGGCAACTTTAACAGGTGCTGCAGCTGCAGCCATCGGGAAATATGGCATGGTGGCAATGGGAAATGAGGATAGTAAGGATAAGATGACCCAATTAAAGGAGTCTGGAGAGAAAGTTTACGAAAGACTGGTAGAATTTCCTTTTTGGGAGGAATTTGGAGAGCTGATAAAATCGGATATTGCAGATTTGAAGAATATTGGTGGTCGTGATGGTGGAGCAATAACAGCTGGGAAATTCCTGGAGCATTTTACAAATTATCCATGGATTCATCTCGATATTGCCGGACCGGCGTTTGTAAGTACAACAGATAATTACAGAGGTAAAGGAGGCACAGGTGTTGGTGTTCGCTTGTTATTTGAATTTATTAAACAATATCGATAGTAGGAATAATTGAAAAGATGATGCTCTTTTATTGAATCTTTCTATTTTTGTAATGATTTTTTTAAGATTTAAGGCACAAATGTTTTGCAAATGTATTTCTTAATCACTCTGTTAATTGTATTGATAAAGTCAGAGAGTATAAGAAGTAACAATATAGCTGATCATTTTCCAGTTCACTCTATTTAAATAGTAACGGCTTAAAATTGGACTTTTGAAAGTGATATCAGTCCACTGATATAAAATAAACAGCAGATGAAAAACACTAAAATAAGAGTTGGAATCACTCATGGCGATATTAACGGAATTGGCTACGAGGTTATTATTAAAACCTTGATGGATGAAAGGATGTATGAAATTTGTACTCCAATTATTTATGGCTCTCCAAAAGTTGCAGCTTATCATCGAAAAGCACTCGACATAGAAACTTTTAGTTTGAATAATATTAAGGAAGCTCAGGAAGCGCACCCTAATAGAACAAACATTATTAATTGTGTTGATGAAAATATAAAGGTTGAGTTAGGTAAATCAACAAGTAGTGCCGGAGAATCTGCGTTTAAGGCTTTAGAGGCTGCTGTTGCAGATTTAGAAAAGGGATTAATTGATGTATTGGTTACAGCGCCAATAAATAAAAAGAACATTCAATCTAAGGATTTTGTATTTCCAGGGCATACTGAATATTTGGAAAGCAAGTTGAATTCCGGTAAATCGTTAATGCTTTTAATTAGCGATAAGCTAAGAGTGGGGGTTGTTGCAGGTCATGTGCCTATTTCAAAGGTGCCCGAGGTTGTTTCAAAAGAAAATATTATTAGTAAGCTTAATATTTTAAATAGTTCTTTGCAGAAGGATTTTGGAATTAGAAGACCACGAATTGCAGTTTTAAGTTTAAACCCACATGCTGGTGACGAAGGATTGATTGGAACAGAGGAAATCGATGTAATAATTCCTGCTTTGGAAGAGGTTCGGGAAAAGGGAATAATGGCCTTAGGCCCTTATCCTGCTGATGGTTTCTTTGGTTCTTCAGATTATATGAAGTTTGATGCTATTTTGGCAATGTATCATGATCAGGGGCTGGCTCCATTTAAAGCTTTGGCATTTGATTCCGGGGTGAATTTTACCGCAGGATTATCCAAAATCAGAACATCGCCTGCCCATGGTACAGCATATTCTATTGCCGGAACTAATGTTGCATCTGAAAAATCTTTTCAGCAGGCATTGTATACCGCCATTGATGTTTTTAGAAACAGGGAAAATTTTGAAGAAATTAATAGAAACCCTATGCAAACATCAGAATCATCAAAGAATTCGTAATGAATTATTAACAAGTTAGTTAAAAGAGCGGTTAAATTTGAATCGCTCTTTCATTTTTTGTTAAAAACAAAATCTTGATTGTAAAAATTGCATAATTTTACATATTTTAAGGATCTAAACAGAAAAATTCAATTCACATTTTATGTTTGAATATATAAAAGGAATTATAGTTGACCTTACCCCCACTTCAGTAGTTGTCGAAACTGGCGGAATCGGTTATTTTTTAAATATTTCATTGAATACCTATTCGAAATTATCTGGACATAAAGAAGCACAATTGTATTTGCATCAGGTTGTTCGTGAGGATGCACACTTGTTCTTCGGTTTTTTTGATGCTAATGAAAGAGGAATTTTTCGTCATTTAATATCGGTGTCAGGAGTTGGTGCCAATACAGCTCGTATGATGCTTTCATCTTTAACACCTTCTGAAATTCAATCAGCAATTATTTCCAGCAATGTAAAAACCTTGCAGGGAGTTAAAGGAATCGGAGCTAAATCGGCACAAAGAATTATTATTGAATTAAAGGATAAACTTGGAAAAGATACTGATATCTCTGACTTTTCTTTACCGCAGAACAATACTACTAAAGAAGAAGCGTTATCTGCTTTAGTGATGTTAGGTTTTGCAAAAAATTCAGTAACTAAAGTTATTGATAAAGTATTTGCCGCGAATATTGATGCAAGTGTGGAGGATTTAATTAAGCTGGCCTTGAAACAACTATAATTGAAAAACGTAATTGCTTTACTAACCTAAGGTAATCAACCATTGAAGAAACTTATTAGATATACTCTGACCTTATTAATCGTATTGTTCTGTAATGCTTTGAGAAGTAATTACAGCCTGAGTGCCCGTAATTCTAATTTTGAATTTGGCATTCAAACAATTCAACAACAGGACACTACCAAACGATCAAAAAGCGACTCAGGACGTGTAGTCAATTCGAAATCTCCATTTCATAAAGATAATCCTGATGCAAAAGACAATTCACTTCCCTTCCCATTTGAAGATGTAAACGATAATCAAGAGTTTGGTTCTCAAAATCAATCTCCATTGTATCTTAAGGATCCCAAAAATATTCTGACATCTATTCAGTATGATGCTGTTACAGGTAATTATATTCTAGTGACGCGAATTGGTGATATCGATTATCGTCGTCCAATAAGCATGACAGCAGAAGAATACAAGCAATACGAAGCAGAAAAATCTCTTCGGGATTATTGGATGGAACGCAGTCGGAGTGATGGAATGTCAGGTGGTGACGAGTTAGTTCCGGATTTAAAATTAGGTGGGCAATTTGTCGATAAAATTTTTGGAAGCAATACAATTTCCATTAAACCACAGGGATCAGCCGAGCTAACTTTCGGCATTAATACAACCAAGGTCGAAAATCCGACTCTGCCTGTAAATCTTAGGAAAACAACGAGTTTCGATTTTGATGAGAAGATTCAAATGAACGTGACTGGTTCAGTTGGCGAGAAGTTGAAGATGGATGTGAATTACAATACTGAGGCTACTTTCGATTTTGAAAATCAAATGAGGCTGGAGTATTCCGGTGATGAAGATGAGATTATTAAGAAGATTGAAGCTGGTAATGTTTCAATGCCAATTTCAAATACACTGATTACCGGGGGACAAAATTTGTTTGGTGTAAAGGCACAATTGCAATTCGGCAAGCTATCGGTAACTTCGATTTTCTCTCAGCAAAAAGGAGAGACCACTGTTGTTGAGATGGAGAATGGAGCTCAGAAAAATGAATTTGAGATTTCAGTGGATAAATATGAAGCCAACCGACATTTCTTTCTTTCGAAATATTTTTACGACAATTACGATCGATCTCTGCGAAATCTTCCGGTTATTAATTCAGGAGTTGCAATCAATAAAGTTGAAGTTTGGGTGACCAATAAAACTTCCAATTTTCAGGATTCCCGTAACCTTGTTGCTTTTGTTGATTTAGCTGAAGATGGCTCAAATATTTATAATCCTTCAGAATTTTTGCAGACAGGAACAGGAACCTTGCCATATAATGAGTTGAACGATCTCTATGTGAAAATGACTAATTCTTATTCAGGGATTAGAGATATCAATCAGGTTACAAGTACATTATCGCCTTTGGCTCCGGGATTTGTCAGTGGAACCGATTACGAAAAAGTTGAAAATGCCCGCAAATTGTCCGAGTCGGAATATTCTGTGAATGAAAAATTGGGTTATATTTCTTTAAATCAGGCATTAAATGCGGATGAGATTTTGGCTGTTTCGTATGAATACACCTACAGAGGACAAGTGTTTAGAGTTGGAGAATTCACCAGTGATGGAGTGAGTGCTCCTCAAACACTCATTATGAAATTGTTGAAAGGAACCAATCTGAGCCCACAAATGCCAACATGGAAATTAATGATGAAAAACATCTATAATATTGGTGCTTTTCAGGTTAATCCAGAGGATTTCATATTAAATGTATTGTATCAAAATGATAATGCGGGAACTTCTGTAAATTATTTACCGGAAGGAGACATTAAAAACCAAATTCTGCTCGAAGTATTGAATTTAGATAACCTGAATTCTCAATTGGATCCGGGTGCTGATGGAATGTTCGATTTTATCGATGGGATTACAATTTATTCAACAAATGGTCGAATCATATTCCCGGAAATTGAGCCTTTTGGCAGCCACCTCAGAAAAATGATTAATAATGAAGCTATTGCAGATCAATATGTGTTTGAGGAGCTTTATAAATTGACTCAAAATGATGCACAGCAGATTGCAGAGAAAAATAAATATAGTCTGAAAGGTAGTTACAAATCATCAACAAGTTCAGAGATTTCTTTGAATGCTTTGAATGTGGAACCAGGTTCGGTTAGTGTAAAGGCTGGTGGTAGAGAACTAATCGAGAATATTGATTACACTGTGGATTATACACTGGGAAGGGTGAAAATAATCAATCAAAGTTTATTGGAATCGAGTACACCAATTTCCATTTCTTCGGAAAATAATTCGTTATTTAATATTCAGACCAAAACATTGATCGGGGTTCAAATGGATTATCAGTTTAATGATGATTTTAATCTGGGTGCTACCATGATGCATCTTTCTGAACAGCCTCTTACACAAAAAGTTAATATTGGTGATGAACCAATTTCGAATACGATTTGGGGTTTGAATGGCAGCTATAGAACCGAATCGGAATTTCTGACACGCATGGTGGATAAAATTCCATTTATTGAAACAAAAGAGCCTTCATCAATTGCTGTTGAAGGTGAATTTGCGCAATTGGTTCCAGGTCATAATAAAGCAATTGGCAGTTCGGGTACAGCCTATATCGATGATTTTGAGGGAACAGAGACTTCGATTGATATGAAGAGTTTGAGTTCCTGGGTTTTGGCGAGTACGCCACAAAATAATGAAGCTTTATTTAAAGAAGGAAATTTGAATAATGATTTAGCATATGGTTTTAACCGGGCAAAACTGGCTTGGTATGTAATCGATCCTTTATTCTTGCGCAATAGCTCTGCAACACCAGGGCACATTAAATCGGATAAGGATCAGCAATCAAATCACTTTGTCCGAGAGATATTTGAGGAAGAAATCTGGCCGAATAAGGAGAGGGCCTCCGGGGTTCCGACTAATATTTCGGTTCTGAATATGGCTTATTATCCTGATGAAAAAGGGCCCTATAATTATGACGTAGATGGACAATCCGGGATTTCTCAAGGGATGAATTCTGATGGAACCCTTAAAGCCCCGGAATCAAGGTGGGGTGGTATCATGCGTAAAATCGAAACCAACGATTTTGAAGCTGCAAATATTGCTTACATTGAGTTTTGGATGATGGATCCATTTGTGTATGAACCAGATCACAAAGGGGGAAATTTATATTTTAATCTTGGAAACATTTCCGAAGATATATTAAGAGATTCGAGAAAATCATTTGAGAATGGATTGCCTGCAGATGAAACTGTTACTTTGGTGGATAGTACAAAATGGGGGCGTGTTCCTTTAGTACAATCCCTGGTAAATGCTTTCGATAATAATACAAACTCCAGAAGATATCAGGATGTTGGATTGGATGGATTGAGTTCAAGTGATGAGTTGAGTTATTTCAAGGAATACATTCAGGCAATTAGTATTTCGGCAAATCTGGGGACAGGATCCGAAGCCTATGTTTTGGCTCAAAATGACCCTTCAGGTGATGATTATCATTATTTTAGAGGTGCAGATTACGATAGTGATGAGCTAAGTATTTTGGAACGTTATAAAAAGTATAATGGTCCGGAGGGGAATTCACCAACATCCGAATTATCAGGAAGTGCATACCCTACATCTGCAACAACATTGCCAGATGTTGAAGATATTAATCATGATAATACTTTGAGTGAAACTGAAGCTTACTATCAATGCAAAGTACATTTGGCGCCGGCAGACATGCAGATAGGTCAAAACTTTATTGTTGATAAAGTGACCAGTAATGTGGACTTAGCAAATGGAACAAATGGCTCGGTTGATTGGTATCAGTTTAAGATTCCTGTTGATGAATTCAAAGATACATATGGTAACATAAGTGATTTTACATCCATTCGTTTCATGAGAATGTTCTTGAGGGATTTTGAAGAAGATGTGGTTCTGCGATTTGCTACCCTCGATTTAGTTCGTGATGATTGGAGGAGTTATGATCAGTCTATTAATGAAAATGAAACGGATGATATCGTATCGGAAGCTGGTTTTGATATTACAGCAGTAAATATTGAGGAGAATGCAAGTAAAGAACCGGTAAACTATATTTTGCCACCGGGAATTGATCGGGTTGTAGATCCGAGTAATCCTCAGTTAATTCAACTCAATGAGCAGGCAATATTGTTGAAAGTTACTAATCTGGAAGATGGAAAAGGAAAAGGAGCCTACAAAACCCTTAACATGGACATCAGGAAATATGGTAAGTTTAAAATGGATGTTCATGCTGAGGAGATTGAAGGCTATTCGGTTCGTGATGAAGAAGTGAATGTATTTGTTCGTTTGGGTTCGGATTATCAGGACAATTACTACGAATATGAAATTCCCATGCGGTTAACACCTGCCGGTCTTTATAATGGAGATATTGAAGAGGATCGTTTAGCCGTTTGGCCTGATGAAAATCGTTTTGATTTTAAGCTTCGTCTGTTTCAAACAATAAAGCAGTTACGAAACGATGCAGTACGTGGTACTAATGCAAAATATTCCGACATATATGATTTAAAAGTTGGTGATTTGTCAAATGATGCAGATCCGCAGCACCAAGATCATATTGTTAGAATAAAAGGAAATCCAAATCTGGCGAACATCAGAACGGTTATGATTGGGGTGAAAAATCCCACCAATGATGCTACCGGAATGGATGATAATCAACTAAAATCGGTTGAGGTATGGTTGAACGAAATGCGGTTGACGGATTTTGATGAAGACGGTGGTTGGGCAGCAAATCTAAGGGTAACAACAAAATTAGCTGATTTTGGTACGGTTACTTGGGCAGGAAGCAAAATTACATCTGGTTTTGGGGGTATAGAAGATGGTGTTAATGATCGCTACAAAGATGATATATTTCAGTATGATTTATCTGCGAGTTTTGAGTTAGGTAAATTTTTTCCCGAAAAATCGGGTGTTCGAATTCCATTGTATTATGCTATTTCTGAAGAAACAATAAGTCCGGAATACAATCCGTTAGATCCGGACATTCCATTGGATGTAGCACTTGAGAATGCGAATTCTAAAATGGAACGGGACTCTATCGAAAAAATGTCTCAGGAATATACGAAAAGAAAGAGTTTTAATTTGACGAATGTTCGTATCGAAAAGACAGAAGGAAAACCTAAATTGCTGGATGTTTCGAATTTAGCTCTTACCTATTCCTACAATGAAACTTATTCCAGAGATGTAAATACGGTTCGTGATTTGGAGAAGAATTACAGAGGTGTATTGAGCTATAACTATAACAATGTGCCGAAAAATATCCAGCCATTTAAGAGGGTTAGTGCTTTTCAAAATCCGATGTTTAGATTGTTAAAGGATTTTAATTTTTACTATTTGCCAACACAACTTTCTTTCCGATCTGATTTGCAGCGCTATTACCGCGAAATTGAGAAAAGGCATATTACTGAAATAGGAAGTGGAAATACCGAGCTGGCGACTGTTAAAATTAAACCTACTTTCGATAAGGATTTTATTTGGTATCGTTATTACGATTTAAAATACAATTTAACTAAAGGACTAAAGTTTGATTTCTCCGCGACAAATACATCTCGAATTGATGAACCGGAAGGTATTGTTGATAGAGATAGAGATCGTGAAACCTACAACATTTGGAAAGATTCTATTTGGAATAATTTAATGGATGGTGGTCGAAATATTCAGTACCATCATAATTTTAATCTTACTTATACGGTTCCGATAAATAAAATTCCTTTGTTGAATTGGACATCAGTTACAGCACGATATGCGGGGGCATATGATTGGAATGCTGGTGCAGTTACCGCCGATACTATCGAGTTGGGAAATACCATTCGAAACTCAAATAATATACAGGTAAACGGGCAATTAAACTTTGTTAATTTGTACAATAAAGTTGGTTTGCTGAAAAGAATTAATCAAAAATATAGTTCGAATCGGAAATACAAAAAGAAAACAGAGGATTACAAAAAGGTTAATTATGAAGGTACTGTTGCAGAACTAAAAGCTGGAATTCCTACTTCTGTATATCATAAATTATCTACCGAGGATATCTCCATTAAGGTTTATGATACTCAGGGAAAGGAAATAAAGGTTAAGGTGAAATCTGTAACAGGTAACAGGGCTAAGATTACTTCAAGCGAGAATGTGAAAAATGTTCGGGTAAGAGTCAATGGCAAGCTTTCGGAGAGTGATGGTGTTTTTGCTTTGATAGGAGAGAATTTTCTTAGAACAGTAATGAGTGTTCGTAATATTTCTATTAATTATTCGGAAATTAACTCAACAACATTGCCTGGATATATGCCACAAACAAATTATTTTGGAGGTGAGTCATATAACGGAACCAAGGCTCCCGGGTTTAACTTCCTGATAGGTAAGCAGGACAATAATTTTGCAGGAAATGCCGCTGAAAAAGGTTGGATTACAACTGATGAAGCTTTGAATGAACCATATGTAATGAGTCATACTCAAAACTTTACCATAAGGAGTACTATCGAACCGGTAAAAGGCTTAAAAATTGATTTAACTGCCAATCGTAATTATTCAAGGAACCGAAGCGAATACTATATTTACGATTCGGGGAATGATAATTTCACGGCAGAGAATCTTGTTAAATCGGGTAATTTCAGCATGAGTTTTTTAAGTTTGAAATCGGCCTTTTTTACTATTGGAAACACTGGAGATTATTCTTCTTCATATTTCGATAAATTTTTAGATTTAAGAAAAGAAGAAAGTTTACGATTGGCAAAAGAGAGATATGGTGAAAATTATGAGGCGAAAAAAATATTCACAGAGGTTGTTGTAGGAACAGAAACAACGAAAGTAGAGACGGATTATTATGAAGGTTATGGAGAAACTTCCCAGGAAGTTTTAATTCCAGCTTTTCTTAAAGCATATGGTAATGGAGGAAAAGGTTATAATAGTTTGTTCCCGGCTATTTCCCGTATGAAACCAAATTGGAGAGTGACTTTCGAAGGATTATCCAAACTGCCGTTAATTAAGAGGTATTTCAAATCTATAAATTTGAGTCATTCATATACTGCCACGTATGATGTGGGGTCGTATAATACCAATTTGACTTACGAGGAAGGCGATGACGGATATAGTATTATTCAAGATCTGGCGAAAAATTTTCTACCTCTTTACGAAGCCAATTCAATTTCCATAAACGAGCAATTCAATCCTTTGATAAACGTTGATATGATTTGGAAGAATAATTTCTCGACTAGTTTTGAAATTAAGCGCACGCGAAATTTGATTCTAAGTTTATCAAACACGCAGTTAACAGAAGTAGCTTCTAATGAAGTGATTTTTGGTCTGGGGTATCGATTTGATGATTTCGGTATGATAATCGGCTCAGGGGCGAAACAGAAAAAATATAAGAGTGATCTTAATTTACGGGGAGATCTATCAATTCGTAAGAACAATACCATTATTAGAAAAATTGTTGATGAAGTGGATCAGTTAACATCAGGACAGAAAGTAGTAACAGTTAAGTTTAGTGCTGACTATGTTTTGAGTAACAGATTTAATTTAAGACTGTATTACGACCGGATTGTAAATACTCCTTATGTTTCACTTTCATACCCAACTACAACTACTGAATTTGGTGCGAGTATTCGTTTTACTCTTGCGAATTAAAGGTTTTACTGTTATGCACTTATATTCTGATTTTGCAGTGATCATTACTCATCAGATAGAATGAATAAGAATAAGTTCTAAAACATTCAATTACGTATGAAGTGATATATTATAATTAAAAAAAAAATGTAAATTTGGGCAGTAATTTAATACTCTTAATAAACAACATACTATCATGAATGTACCTGAAAATTTAAAGTATACCAAAGATCACGAATGGATTCGTGTTGAAGGAGAAGAAGCCTTTGTTGGTGTTACTGACTTTGCTCAAGGAGAGCTTGGAGATATCGTTTTTGTTGAAGTTGAAACCGAAGGCGACGAATTAGATAAAGAAGAAATATTCGGAACTATTGAGGCAGTTAAGACTGTTTCAGACATGTTTATGCCAATTGGGGGTGAAGTGTTAGAGTTCAATGAGAAATTGGAAGAGGCTCCGGATTTGATCAACTCTGATCCATATGGTGAAGGTTGGATTGTGAAAATTAAAATTGCTGATAATTCAGAATTGGAAGAATTATTAACTGCAGAACAATACAAAGAATTATTGTAATTATTCAATATGTAACGAAACCCTCATACCATCCGTGTGAGGGTTTTTTTATGATTGAAATCTTTTTAGTGTAAAAAATAATTTAGGATTTATTTATCTGGCATATTAATAATTTTGCACGATATAGAGTAAATTGTAGCCCTTTATACTCTCAATCTGCAATTTAAAAAATCTGGAATACTGATTTAGGAATATTCTGACATTAAAACTAATTGCAAAGTAAGAACATAAAAAAAGCAGGCTGAACAGCCTGCTTTTTACTATTTATAGAATTGTATATTTTACAATTTCTTTTTTACCTCTATTTCTTCAAATGCTTCTACCATATCGCCAACTTTAATGTCGTTGTATTTGTCGATATTTAATCCACATTCGTAACCTTTCGCTACTTCTTTCACATCGTCTTTGAAACGTTTCAGAGAACCAAGTACTCCTGTATAAACAACAATACCATCGCGAATTAATCGGATTCTAGAGTTACGGTTGATTTTTCCATCACGAACAAGACAACCTGCAATATTACCCACTTTGGTAATATTAAATACCTCCACAACTTCAACCGTAGCGGTAATTTCTTCCTTAATTTCAGGAGAAAGCATACCTTCCATTGCTGATTTTAATTCATCAATTGCATCGTAGATAATCGAGTACAAACGGATATCGATTTCTTCCTTCTCAGCAAGTTTTCTTGCTCCAATAGAAGGTCTAACCTGGAATCCAACAATAATAGCATTAGAAGCTGTTGCAAGCAATACATCCGATTCGGAAATCTGGCCAACTGCTTTGTGAATTACATTCACTTGAATTTCTTCAGTCGAAAGCTTAATTAATGAATCAGAAAGAGCTTCAATAGATCCATCCACATCACCTTTTACAATAACATTAAGTTCCTGGAAGTTTCCAATTGCAATACGACGGCCAATCTCATCAAGTGTAATGTGTTTCTGAGTACGAAGACCTTGCTCACGTTGTAATTGTTCACGCTTGTTAGCAATGGAACGTGCCTCTTTTTCACTTTCCATCACGTTGAAATTGTCACCAGCCTGTGGGGCACCATTCAAACCAAGAATTAGAGCTGGTTCTGAAGGACCAACCTTTTCTATTCTATTACCACGCTCATTATACATCGCTTTTACGTGACCGGTATAACTACCTGCCAATAGAACATCTCCAACTTTTAGGGTACCTGCCTGTACCAATAATGTAGTAACATAACCTCTACCTTTATCTAGTGAGGATTCAATTACTGAACCGATAGCACGTTTATTTGGATTTGCCTTAAGTTCCAGCATTTCTGCTTCTAAAAGAACTTTTTCCAGCAACTCTTCAATGTTAATACCATTTTTTGCTGAGATTTCCTGACACTGGTATTTTCCACCCCAGTCCTCAACTAAATAGTTCATATTTGCTAATTCCCCTTTAATTCTTTCAGGGTCAGCACCTGGCTTATCAATCTTATTAATTGCAAATACAATAGGAACTCCCGCGGCACTTGCGTGATTGATCGCCTCAATTGTTTGTGGCATTACGTTGTCGTCAGCTGCGATTATAATAATTGCAATATCAGTTACCTGAGCACCACGTGCACGCATCGCGGTAAACGCCTCGTGACCTGGAGTATCAAGGAAAGAAACCCTTCTTCCATCGTCAAGTTTCACATTGTAAGCTCCAATGTGCTGAGTAATTCCTCCGGCTTCACCTGCAATAACATTCGCGTGACGAACGTAGTCGAGTAAGGAGGTTTTACCGTGATCAACGTGTCCCATTACAGTAACAATTGGAGCACGGGATAATAAATCTGCTTCTTCGTCAACTTCTTCTTCAATTGATTCCTGAAGTTCAACACTTACAAATTCAGCTTTAAAGTTAAATTCGTCAGCAACAATAGCAATGGTTTCTGCATCTAATCGTTGATTGATAGATACAAATAAACCTAATCCCATACAAGTTGCAATAATATTGGTAACAGGAACAGCCATCATTGTTGCCAATTCATTAACTGTAACAAATTCGGTAAGCTTTAAAATATTTTTTTCAGCTTCAATTTGTTCTGCTATTTTTTCTCTTTTTGCACTTTCGATGTCACGTTTATCTCTACGGTGTCTCGATCCTTTCGATTTACCTCCTTTAGAAGTTAATCGGGCAAGAGTATCCTTAATCTGCTTTTGTACATCTTCTTCGCTAACTTCTTTTTTAACGACTTTTTTCTTCTTCAGCTTATTAAACTTAGCGGCACCTGCACCTGTTCCTTTAAGTCTTACTTCAGTAGTGCCTGGTTTTCCTGGTTTTCCTTGTCCGGGACTCGCTAAATTTACTTTCTCAGTATCCTTTTTAATTCTTTTACGCTTCTTACGCTGATTGGCAGATACTTTATCTTTATTACCCGCACCCGGCTTTTTCTCAACTGGAAGTTCAATTTTTCCAACTACAGTTGGACCAGCTAGTCTTTGGGTAGAAGATTTAAAAATTTCTTCTTTTCCTGATCCGGAATTTTCTTGTGCCTGAGGTTTTGAAGCAGGAACTTTTTGTTTTTCCCTTCTTTCAACTTCTTTTTCAGCCTTGGTTTTTTTGGTTGGCCGAGTTTTTTGATTTAATGCAGATAAATCAATCATGCCAACCACTTTAAGCTCATCTTTTTTCTCCTCTTTAGGAGCTCGGGCTTTTTCCTCTTTTTTCGGGGTTTCCATTTTAACAGTTTGGACATCTGAAACTGGATTTTTAGCAGGTTCAGATGTTTGTTCAGTAAGTTCTACTTTTGGAGGTGTAACTATTTTATCTACAGGTTTCTCTGCAGTAACCTCCGCCTTAGGTGCTTCCTTTTTGGGAGCCTCAGACTGAACTGGCTTAATAGTTTTTTCTACCTTATCTGGATCCGTTTTTGAAACGACTTCCTGTTTTGTTTCCTGCGGTCTTTTTGCTTTAGGTTTTAATGCATCTAAATCAATTTTACCAACAATTTTAACTGGTTCTTTTTTCGCAATTACTTCTTCTGTTTTTTTAACAGATTTTTCTTTACTGCGGTTTTCAGGCTCCGATTCTTCAGAAATTTTTTCGATTGAAACTGTTTCCTTTCTTTCGCGGGTACTTTTCAGATTTACCTTTTCAGATTCCTTTTTTAGATTCAAGTCAGAGCTATACTCTTTGGCAAGGATATTATAAGCCTCTTCTGAAACTTTGGTATTTGGATTGGAATCAATCGGAATGCCTTTTTTGTTCAGAAATTCAACAATTGTTGAAGTACCAACGTTTAGTTCTCTTGCTAATTTACTAAGTCTTATATTTTTATCGACTTTCACCATATTTAAAAGTTAACTGTTAAAATGTCCCGTTTCAAAAATTTACATCATGATTCTGAAGAATTTAATTATCGAACTCGGATTTAAAAATATTCAAAATCTCATTAATGGTCTCTATTTCAAGATCTGTTCTCTTTTCTAACTCCTCTGGAGATAAATCAAGAACGCTTCTTGCTGTATCACAACCAATTTTCTTTAACTCATCAATTATCCAGGCATCAATTTCATCCGTAAATTCTGATAAGTTTACATCTTCTTCAACTTCCTCCTCAGATTTCTCACGATACACATCAATCTCATATCCTGATAGCTGACTTGCCAGTTTTATATTTAAACCACCTTTACCAATAGCCAGGGAAACCTCTTCAGGATCCAGATAAACTTCAGCACGTTTGGTTTCTTCGTTAAGTTTCACTGAGGAAACTTTCGCAGGGTTAAGAGCTCTTGTGATAAAAAGCTGGGTGTTAGTTGTGTAATTGATTACATCAATATTTTCGTTACGTAATTCACGAACAATACCATGTATTCTCGACCCTTTCATACCCACACATGCTCCAACAGGATCAATTCTTTCATCGTAAGATTCAACTGCAACCTTAGCTCTTTCACCAGGAATACGAACAATATTTTTAATAGTGATTAGACCATCAAATATTTCCGGTACTTCCAGTTCAAACAATCTCTCAAGGAAAACAGGAGAAGTTCTTGAAACTATAATAAGAGGACTGTTATTTTTCACCTCAACACGAACAACAACGGCTCTAACTGTTTCTCCTTTGCGGAAATAATCAGAAGGGATCTGTTCTGTTTTAGGAAGAATCAATTCATTTTCTTCATCATCCAGAATAAGAATTTCTTTTTTCCATATCTGATAAACTTCACCGGTAACAATTTCGCCAACCCGATCTTTGTACAGGTTAAAGATATTGTCTTTCTCCAATTCTAAAATTCTTGCAGAAAGATTCTGACGTAAAGTTAGAATTGAACGTCGGCCAAAATCCATAAATTTTACTTCGTCCGTAACTTCTTCACCAACTTCGTAATCTTCATCTATCTTTTTCGCTTCAGAAAGCGAGATCTGTAAATTTTCATCCTCTACTTGTCCGTCTTCTACAATTTCTCTATTTCTCCAAATCTCTAAGTCACCTTTGTCTGGATTAATAATGATATCAAAGTTTTCGTCGGTGCCATAATTTTTCAATAGAAGATTTCTGAAAACATCTTCCAATACGCTCATCATTGTCGCGCGGTCGATGCTTTTCAACTCCTTAAATTCCGAAAAAGTCTCAATAAGATTCATGTATTCAGCTATTTACCTGTTAAAAAGTAATAATATCTTTTGTTGATTTAATTTGATCTAAAGTGAAAGAGTAATTTTTTACAACAAGTTGCTTCTTCTTTTTTCCTTCAACTTTTTCCATTTCTTCAACTTCAATTTCTATTTCATTATCACCAACGGTGATTAGTTTCCCTATAAATTTAATCCCCTCAGTTGTCAATACCTCAACATCTTTATTTATGTATTTGCGGTATTGTTTAAAAACCTGAAAGGGTTGACCGATTCCAGCTGAAGCAACTTGTAATTCAAAGTCTTCAACTTCACGATCAAAATGCCCTTCGATAGCTTTGCTTAGTTCAATACATGTAATGATCGGGACTCCGTCATAGCTATCAATTACAACCGAAATGGCATTTCCAGATGAAACGCTTACATCAACCAGAAACAGATCGGAGTCAGCAATTTCATTTTCAACAATTTCAGTTATAGTTTTTTTATCAATCATATGTCGGTTAATATCAATAAAATAGGGGACTTTTTGTCCCCTAAAGCTCACAATTTGCTTACTTTTCGATGCAAAATTAGAGATAAATGTTCTAAAAAACAAATGACATCCCTCTAAATTATTGTATTCTAATCGCTAATGAAAAATTATTCTCTTGAAAATGAGTTTTTTTAATGAAATATGATCTCTTCTTTTGTTCAATTGAATGATTTTAACGTATTTGAACAATTCCACTTCAATTCAAGAAAAATATTTTTATTCACGAGCCAATTTTAATTGGGGTTTGAATACCACTAAGATAGGCTTTTTTCGCTACTTTTTATACATTTGTTACCAGCCTATTATACAAATGCGTATGAATTTAAACACCAGCAGCAAGAAAAAAATAGTAAATGATCCGGTTCACGGATTCATTCATATTCCTTCCGGGATATCGTACGATTTGGTTGAGCATTCTTTTTTTCAGCGATTGAGAAGAATAAAGCAGTTAGGCCTCTCCTTTCTTGTTTTCCCGGGAACATTTCATAACAGATTTCAGCACGCTTTGGGGGCAACTTATTTAATGAGTCTTGCAATAGAAACTATTCGATCGAAAGGACATGTAGTTACTGTAGAAGAGGAAGAAGGGGTTTATGCGGCAATACTACTTCACGATATTGGGCATGGACCATTTTCGCATGCATTAGAGTATAGTATTGTTAATGGCATAACTCACGAACAGATTTCGGAATTATTTATGAATCGTTTAAATAATCAATTTAAAGGTGAGCTGGATGTGGCCATAAAAATATTTCGAAACGAATATCCCAAGCGGTTTTTGAATCAGTTGGTGTCGAGTCAGTTGGATATGGATCGCTTGGATTATTTGAGGAGGGATAGTTTTTTTGCCGGGGTTACCGAAGGGGTTGTCGGATCGGCAAGGATTATTAAAATGCTGGATGTTAGAAATGATCAGTTGGTTGTTGAGGCAAAAGGTATTTATTCAATTGAAAAATTTTTGATAGCCAGACGCTTAATGTATTGGCAGGTATATTTGCACAAGACTGTTATTGCTGCAGAAGAGATGTTGGTTCATATTTTGAAAAGGGCGAAATATCTTGCTGAACGGGGGGATAAATTGTTTGCGACCCCATCTTTAACTTACTTTTTGTATAATAAAGTGAGTAGAATGGAGTTTGAAAATCCTAATGTTATTTTTAATGGTCGGAATGCTTTGGAAATATTTGCTGATCTGGATGATGATGATATCATGGTTAGTATAAAGGTTTGGGCTAACCACAGCGACAAAGTTCTTTCTTATTTGTGTAAATGCATACGGGATCGGCAATTGTTTAAAATTGAGATTCAAAAAACAGCCTTCACTAATGAATATATTGATCAAGTGAAAAAAAAGGTGGGGCATTATTTTGCTTGTTCAGATCATGCTCTCGAGTTTATGGTGATTTCAAATTCGATCAGCAATAATGCATATAGCTCGGATGATGATCAAATAAATATTTTATACAAAGATGGCACACAGTGCGATATTGGAGAGGCTTCGGATATGTTGGATGCTTCTGTTCTGTCTAAAACAGTAAAAAAATATTATCTCTGCTACCCTAAAATTTAGGAGTCATTTGTGTGATTCCCTTACTCTTAAGAGGTGCTTTCATCTTCATTTTTACGAATGCTTTCTTTATGGATAAAGCAGGCAATAGGAGAAAAAATTTCATGTGCATGAAATAATTATTAGATTTGCAGAAATTTTTTTCTTATAAATCAGCTATGTTGGATGATTTGCGCTTAGTGTTTGCATTGTAAATACTAAGATATCAGTGAATCACTTTTTGATCTGATAAAAAATAGAACAAATGGAATTTACAGCAGAAGATATTGCAGAGTTTCTTAACGGAGAGGTAGATGGGAATGCTAAGGTTAAAGTAACCAATGTTTCCAGAATTGAAGAAGGGAAGCCTGGGACTCTTTCATTTTTAGCAAATCCTAAATACGAGCACTATATATACTCTACGCAGTCATCAATTGTTTTGGTAAACAAGAATTTTGAGACTGAAAAAGAGATTGAGACCACACTTATCCGTGTTGAGGATGCGTATCAGGCATTGGCTCAGTTGTTGGAAATGTATGAGCAAAGCAAACCTCAGAAAACAGGAATTGAAGAGCCTTCTTTTGTGAGCAAGTCATCAAAATTGGGTGAGAAGATTTATATTGGTGCCTTTGCATATATAGGTAGTAATGTTCAGATTGGAAATAACGTAAAAATTTATCCTCACTGCTATGTAGGCGATAATGTAACTATTGGCGACAACACTATATTGAACTCAGGCGTTAAAATTTACGAGGGATGTAAGATTGGTGCTGAATGCATTTTTCACTCAGGCGTTGTAATTGGAGGTGATGGATTTGGTTTTGCTCCATCATCGGCGAATAATTATAAAAAAGTACCTCAGGTAGGTAATGTGGTTATTGAAGATCATGTAGAGATTGGTGCAAATACGTGTGTTGATCGTGCTACTATGGGATCAACAATCATTCGTAAAGGAGTGAAGCTGGACAATTTGATTCAGGTTGCTCACAATGTAGAGATAGATGAAAATACAGTGATTGCTTCTCAAACCGGCATTGCAGGAAGTGCAAAGATTGGTAAAAATTGTATGATCGGAGGACAGGTGGGAATCGTAGGTCATTTATCAATTGCCGATGAAGTAAAAATCGCAGCTCAATCAGGTATTGGCCGAACAATCAAGAAAGAAGGAACTGTATTGCAAGGATCACCGGCTTTTGATTTTGGACCTTATCAAAAATCATATGTGCTGTTTAAGAATTTGCCTAAGATGAGAGAGCAAATTATTGAACTGGAAAAGGAAATAAAAAGATTAAAGGAAGAGTAAAGGGAAGTTTTGCTTTCAATTAGTTAACCTGGGATTTAAAAATATTGATGTCAAGTTATGGCAGATAAACAAAGAACATTAGCAAAAGAATTTACTCTTACAGGAAAAGGACTTCACACAGGACTGGAAGTTTCTATAAAGTTTCTGCCTGCATCTGAAAATCATGGTTATCAGTTTAAACGGGTAGATTTAGAAGGTCAACCTATTATAGAGGCAAGTGCCGAATATGTTGGTGATACTTCGAGAGGAACCGTGTTGGAAAAAGGAGAATGTAAAGTTCAAACTGTTGAGCATGCATTGTCTGCTTTGTATGGATTAGGTGTTGACAACTGTTTGATTGAGATGAATTCTTCTGAGCCTCCGATTTTAGATGGAAGTGCCAAATTTTATGTAGAAGGAATTGAAGAAGTTGGTATTGTAGAGCAGGACGCAATTCGTGAGTATTACGTGCCAAAAGAAAAGATAACATACAGGGATGAAGCCCGTGGTTCAGAAATTACGATTCTTCCTGATGATGAATATAGTATAGATACAATGATTTCATTCAACTCTAAAGTGTTGAGAAATCAGTATGCCCGCTTAAGTTCTTTAGCAGATTATAAAAGGGAAATCTCGATGTGCCGCACGTTTGTGTTTGTGCGGGAACTGGAATTTCTATTAAACCACAATTTAGTTAAGGGTGGAGATTTGGATAATGCCATTGTTATAATGGACCAAATGATGGACCAAAAAGAATTGGATCGCATCGCAGATTTATTCGACCATCAGCATGTTGAGGTAAAGGAAGGAATTTTAAGTAATTTAGAACTTTATTTTGATAATGAATGTGCGCGTCACAAATTATTAGATGTGATTGGCGACCTTGCTCTCTGCGGCAAGTTTATTAAGGGAAGGGTTATTGCAACCTGTCCTGGTCATGGACCAAACACTGAAATGGCAAAATTATTAATCAAACGAATTAAGAAAGAAATGGGAAAAGATTCAGTTCCGGCTTATGATCCAAACAAAGAGCCTGTTTTAGACATTAATGGCGTAATGGGCTTGTTGCCTCACCGTCCTCCATTCTTGTTGGTTGACAAAATTATTGATATTCAGGATGACAGCATCGTGGGGGTGAAGAACGTATCTATGAACGAGCCGTTTTTTGTTGGTCATTTCCCGGGAGAACCGGTAATGCCAGGCGTTTTAATGGTGGAGGCTATGGCACAATGCGGTGGTATTTTAGTACTTAATCAGGTCGAAGACCCTGAAAACTATTCTACTTATTTCCTGACTCAAAACAATATCAAGTTTAGAAAAAAAGTAGTTCCCGGTGATACTTTAATTTTTAAATTGTCATTTTTATCTCCTATTCGTAGGGGAATTGCTAACATGCGCGGTTTAGCTTTTGTTGGTGATACTGTTGTTGCCGAAGGTGAGTTTATGGCTCAAATCGCAAAGAAAAAATAATTAATTAGTAACTACTGCTACGCAACAACTTCTTGTAACGGGAGTTTTGCATAAAACGAAATATAAAAAAAATGAAGCAACCGTTAGCATATGTACATCCTGAAGCTAAAATAGCTGATAATGTAGTGATTGAGCCGTTTGTAACCATTGATAAAGATGTGGTAATTGGAGAAGGATCCCGTATTGGATCTAATGCCACTATCATGGAAGGAACCCGTATCGGTAAAAATTGCGTGGTATTTCCAGGGGCCGTTATTGGTGCTGTTCCACAGGATTTAAAATTCCGTGGTGAAAAAACAACTGTAGAAATTGGCGACAATACCACCATTCGTGAGTGTGTTACGATTAACAGAGGTACTGTAGCCAAAGGAAAAACCATTATTGGAAGTAACTGTTTGTTAATGGCCTATGTGCATGTGGCGCACGATTGTATTATTGGTAATAATTGTATTATTGGTAATGCGACACAAATTGCGGGCGAGGTAATTATCGACGATTTCGCTATTCTTAGCGGTTTGGTTGCTATTCATCAGTTTGTTCATATTGGTTCGCACGTAATGATTTCAGGTGGATCATTGGTTCGTAAAGATGTTCCTCCGTTTGTAAAAGCAGGTCGCGAGCCGGTTTCTTATATTGGAGTAAACTCAATTGGATTGCGTCGTCGTGAATTTGGAAATGAAAAAATCCGCGAAATTCAGGATGTTTACCGTTACCTATACCAAAAAGGAATGAATAACTTCAATGCTTTGGAAGCTATCGAGGCCGAAATGCCTGCTTCTCCTGAGCGTGATGATATTATTCTGTTTGTGAAAAATTCGAAGCGTGGTATTATGAGAGGATATTTTCCTGAGTAAGCTATCGTTTTAAATGATATAAAAAAAAGTGAGACTTTCAGTGGAGAGTCTCACTTTTTTTATGTAATTCCCAAGCTCCAGGCACTTTTTTATGGTGATGGATAGAATGAGGAGTCAATACATTTTTGCTTTCTCCAAATGAGGACAATTATTTTCGATGGCAATTTTTAGATCATTTTTAATTTTCTTCCATTCTTTCTGGTGTGATTTGGTATCGAAATAATGAATTTTATATTTACGATTGTGTGTTTGGAGTATAATTTTTTCATAATTACCATATTTACTTCTATCAAATCGGTACCATTTAATTTGCTCCCAAGTTACTTTGCAGCTATCATATTGAACACCATCTTGTCTTATTGTAAAAGTTTTAATTTGGACTTTCTTTTTTTCGATAAAATTTGAGATTGTTACAAATAAAATAGGAGATAAAAAAAGAATAAATATTGTCCAGTTTATTGTTGGTTTTATAATTCCAATAAGTAGAAAGGCAATAAGTAGAAAGGCAATAAGAAGAATTACTACTATTGTAGATAAAAAAATAACCAGAAATTTACCAATGGATAAGTAGGTGTATGAATATTTCTTCATATAAGCTTGATAGGTTTTCTACTGCTAACTTACATCAATCCCCAGCCTTTTTCCTTGAAGAGATGGACCGGGGATTGTTTTTGTTTCTTTTTTTTTGAGCTGTTTTCTCTTCTCCTTTAGGAGAAGGATAGGATGAGGTGTTCTAACCTTCCTTTATCGGATTCCAGCCCTGAGCCTGCAATTCAATTTCTACACCATCCCGTGTTACCAAATATTTTCCTTTCGAGATATCCGTGATGTGACCAATTATTTTCACATCCTCTATTTTTTCGATGGCATCGAATTGATCCAAAGGAACAGTAAACAGCAGTTCGTAATCCTCACCGCCATTCAACGAGAAAGTGCTGTAGTTCATATTCAGCTCTTCGGCCATTTTGTGCGTTTCGTAGTCAACAGGAATTTTCTCTTCGTAAATCTGGCAGCCAACTTTTGATTCTTCGCAGATGTGCATAATGTCCGACGACAATCCGTCCGAAATATCAATCATCGAAGTAGGAACAATCTTCGCTTCCTGCAATCGCTCATAAATATCTTTTCGGGCCTCAGGTTTTAACTGACGCTCTAAGATGTAATCGTGACCGGTTAAGTCGGGTTGCATGGCTGGATTGTTGTCGTAAACACGTTTTTCGCGCTCCAGCAGCTGTAATCCGGCAAAGGCCGCTCCTAAGTTTCCGCTTACGCAGATTAAGTCGTTCTCTTTGGCTCCGCTGCGGTAAGTTAGTTGATCAGCATCAGCTTCGCCAATTGCAGTTACCGAAATACACAATCCGGTTAAAGAGGATGTGGTGTCGCCACCCACCAAATCGACATTGTAATTTTCGCAGGCCAAATTGATTCCTTCGTAAAGCTCCTCGATAGCTTCTAAAGTGAATCGTTTCGAGATAGCGATAGAAACCGTTACCTGCTTTGGCAGCGCATTCATGGCATAAACATCCGAAACATTCACAGCAATTGCTTTGTAACCTAAATGTTTAAGCGGTGTGTACATTAAATCGAAATGGATACCTTCCAGCAGTAAATCGGTGGTAACAACGGTTTTTTTATTCTGATAATCTAAAACAGCAGCATCGTCGCCAACTCCCACATTGGTGCTTGCGTGTTTTAGTTTTATATTTTTGGTCAGGTGTTTAATCAATCCGAATTCGCCCAACGTAGCGATGTCGGTTCCTTTAGCCTTGTTTTCCTGCATAGTCTCCTAAATTATTGATATTTGTCTGCAAAGGTAGATAAAAATTGGAAACTGAGAAGGTGGTGTTATTGGTCATGGTTTATAATTTTAAGGAGGTCATTGTTTTATAAATTTTGATTTTGTTTTTCATATCAGGAAAGCTTTAAATGTGTGGAATGAATTTGCATGAATGGTGTAATTTTAGTGACAAATGGCGGATAAAATGACACTAATGATGTTTGTAGACATAAAAAAGATTTGTATTTGTGGTATCTCTTTCATAAATTAAGTAGGTATTATCAAATCTTAATTTAAATTATAATGAAAAATAAACTTATGCTATTGATGGTTGTGGCTGCTTTATTTGCCATTACCAATTGTCAGAATGACAATACCGCCGATCTTAAAGAAAATGATGGGGATAACCTAGTGTTAACCGATGTTCAGAATGGTGAGCCAATTGAAGGACAGTATATTGTTGTTCTGAATGAGAGCTCGGTTAAATCTGCTAATCAAGGCAGTTACGATGAGAGAATAGCCGAAGTAAAAGCTTTTGCCAATTCTATGTTTCAAACAAAATCGAGTTCTGAATTTGAAGTAGGTTTAGCTTTTGCTACTGTAATTAAAGGTTTTAGTGTTAAAACAACACCGGATTTTGTTGAAGCATTGAAATTGGATAGCAGAGTAAAATACCTTGAACAAGATAAAATTATTGCTCTGAAAAAGCCTGGAACTGTTCCAACACCAGAACCTACTAGTGAGGTTATTCCCTGGGGAATTACACGGGTTGGTTATGGAAGTGGCATTGGAAAAACAGCTTGGATTATTGATAGCGGTATCGATTTAGATCACTCTGATTTAAATGTTGATGTTGCCAGAAGCAGAGATTTCAGTGGTTCTCGTGTGGGAGCTGATGATCAAAATGGACACGGAACTCATTGCGCAGGTACGGTTGGTGCTATCGATAATGAAATTGGAGTAGTTGGAGTTGCTGCTGGAGCAAATCTTGTGGCAGTTCGGGTTTTAGATCGTAGGGGTAGTGGTTCCACTTCCGGAGTTATTGCAGGAGTTGATTATGTTGCAAGTGCTGCTTCTCCCGGCGATGCTGCCAATATGAGTTTAGGCGGAGGTGTTTCTATTGCTTTGGATGATGCTGTATATGCCGCTTCTCAAAATGGCATTTACTTCGCATTAGCTGCCGGAAACGAAAGTGATGATGCTAACAATCACTCTCCGGCAAGAGTTAACGGAACTTATATTTGGACTATTTCGGCAATGGATATAAATGATAATTTTGCCTACTTTTCAAATTATGGAAATCCGCCTGTTGATTTTTGCGAGCCAGGTGTTAGTATTTATTCAACCTGGAAAGGCGATGCATACAATACAATAAGTGGAACTTCAATGGCAGCTCCGCACATGTGCGGTATTCTGCTAATGACCGATGGGAATCCAGTAACCGACGGTTTTGTAAATGGAGATCCTGATGGCAATGCAGATCCTATTGGAGGAATCTGAGATATTGCAAAATGAATGGGAATAGCCGTCAATTGACGGCTGTTTTTTTTTTGAAAAATAAAAAATGGAAATAGATTTGAGGGGAGATGGGACGGGTTTAGGGATCGGTCAGGTTTGGTTGACTTGAATTTAACTTTAATTTTTTAGACTTATTGGCAAAACTTTTAGGTTTTCTGATGCTTCCATGCATGAATTTACCCAATGGGTTTACCAAATCGTTGGGTTTATGTATTCCGATCAAAGGTCGAAGAATGAAGCAGGTGCTTCCACTCTTGAAAATCAAGCTTCGAAGCATTAAGATGATGCATTTACCCTTGACTTTGATGCCTCCAAGCATCTTCTTCGTGAAAAAATGCATGAAATTCATTCTTCAAGCCATCTAAATCAAGCTTCGAGATGCCTTGGTGGGGCTTCAATTCATCCTGTGCATGTATAAATGCTTCAAAAGAAAAGCGAAACCCGCATGTTTTGAGTTTCGCTTTCGCTGATGAATGCTTAATACGATTTTAGATACTGATCGGTATAAAGTAATTATTTAACCACTTCGGCCTCTTTTTTCTTGCCATGAGGGAAGAATTGTTTCAATTCTTCGTAAATAGGGATTGCTCCTTGCTGCTGTTCTGCAGCGTAATATCGAATAGACCGGTAAAATGCCATTGTATCCTGATAGTTATCATGATCCAAAAGAATTTTAGTATCACTTAGTTTGCGTTTAATTAAGTCGAGTTTCTGAATCATTTCTTCTATAGTTTCCCGTGCACTGTAATCGCGTTCAAACTCGTCTATATTCACAAACTGAGGAACCAAATCGGGATGCTGATCCATAAACGATTTTGCTTTATTAACCAGTAGTTTGTTGGTTTCGTTAATCGAACCATAGTTCGTTCTGTCTTCCGACGATAGTTGAGGGGCACTTTTCCCGGCAAAAGCCAGCAAGGCATCCAAATGAGCATTATTTTCGGTCAATTCTTCTGCGGTGAATGTGACCTGGATTAAATCGTTGTTTTTCATGTTGGGGTGTTTAAGTTATAGAACCATATTGAAAATTTCTGAATGAGTAATTAAAAAACCTAGTAGAATAATAAAGGCTGAAGCCATAGCGCCTAATATTGATTGTCTTTGATTTCTGTATATGATAGATGCATATATAAGTATTCCTGCTAAAAAGAATACTAAATCAAAATAGTAGGAATACTTGAACCATGATATATCATATAGCAGTTCGTCTAATGAGCTTTTCGATTTGATTATATAATCATCATTAACTAAGAAGATAAGCAGATAAAATTTTAAGACTTCGTTTATGATTAAGCAATAAATAAACCATTTGATGGCATTTTGAAAGGTTGTTATACAAGTTTTAAGGGATGTTAAATATAACATAGAAAATGAGGCTGTCAATAAAAGTAACAGTGTAATGTAAGAGAACATTGAACCTGTTACTACACTAAGGTAGCTACTTAATCTCGTAATAGGACGCAATTCAAAAGGAACATATGAAATGATGAATTCAGATTTAAAGACTCCAAAAATTATTGATATTAATATGAATAATCCTAACCGCTTAAGGGTTGGGGTGAAGTTAGATATTGTCATGGTGTGTAGTTTTGTATTAAATAACTTTCAATAACTGCTGCTATTATTAAAAAGGATAACGGTAAAGTAAATTCTTTCCAATGTGGTAGGCTAGGGAGGCTTTGATAAGTCATTAGTTTTTTATAAAAATAAAACCCTTTCATTCCAATTATCGCAAATAAAAAAAATGCAAGTATTTCTATGACCCCATGGTATATAAAGTATTCAATAAAATTAAAGAAATTTCCAGTGTTAAGATTTTTAGGTGTGATGAGACCTATGATTACCCCATTCCATATTAACACTAGGCATGACATTATTCCTCCTGTTAAATATCCAAGTATCGATAGGCAGAATGCTACAAGTAAGTTATTACTAAGAATATTAAAGAATGCTTCGAAATTGAAACTTTGAATTTCGATTAAAGTTTTTGGTGTTTGTATAGTTTGGGAGTCCACTGGTGTTGACAGTAATTCTCCTATAATAATGCCTATCGAAAATAAAGATAAGCACAGTGCTAAAGGCTTTAATTTATTTGCTTTCATTTATATTTGCAATTCTCTTTTTGTAAAGAGTGTAATTTCTGATTTCTTGAAAATTTCGTTGTTTGTTAAGGTATTGATAATACGACCTTAAGGCGTTGAGGAATTTGAGTTTGCCTGCGCGAGTTGCTATTTGAAGATCGATGTAAAGTAGTTTCTTTATAAAATAATCATTAGCAAGTATTCTATAAACGAAAACGACGTAAACACCAAAAATCCCATAAAATATGTCGGGGAGATGTTCTAATGTTAACTGTGATACAATAGTATATGGGATAATTAGCAGGCTGGTAAAAAATAAAAGGGTCTTAGTGTTGTCATATTTGTTCATTAAAACTTTATGTGTGATTAAGAGAGATGCTGCTTCGTTGCCTATATTTTCAACTAGTTTCTCACTTATCAGGATACTATTAAAAATAAGATTGTATTGTATGGTAGGTAAATGATTTTTAGTCATTTTAATCTTAATACTTTTATTAGGTATCAGGACCATAGAAGATATCGTGTTTTTGGTGTCTGGGTCGGAAACTAAAAATGCAATATTTAGAAGGAAATATCTAAGAGAACTGAAGTAGTAATAAATAGAGTAAAAAAGTAAGGTATTAGTTATTAAGGCTATAAATGTTATTGTAGATTCAAACATTTTAAGACTTATAATTGTTAGATAATATAGCCCTATTTGACAGAGTAGGTCAATTAATGCATATTTTAGTTTTTTAGGATTTATGTCGTAGAAATATGAAAGTTTGTAGTTTTTTATAATATCTAGGATATAAAAAAAGATTGTTATCAAAAATCCTATGGCAATTGAAAGTATAAGTGTATGAGTCATTGTGATTGTTTATTTCTATGGTAAGTTTAATGATTGCGGTCTGCTATTGTTTTGCAAAATAGCAGACTGCAGAAAAAAAATATGTATTTGTGAGGTTTAGGCTCCTCCAACATAAGATCCAACAATTTCTCCACCCCATACACCAAGAACAGTGCCCGCTGGTCCAAAAGCGCTACCAATTGCTCCTCCGACCCAAGCTCCAATAGTTCCTCCGCCTGATGCACCAAGCATTCCGCCTACGACACCACCATATATTCCTCCGGCGGGCCCGTAACCTTCCTCTAATTGTTTACCTACGTAATAGCTTGCCAGATTTGATGTTGCTAATGTGTTGATCTTGTTAGAGTAGCAAGCTGTTCCTATGAAAATACTAAAGGATAGCAAAAAAACGGTTAAAGGTTTTATGTCTTTTCTTTTCATTTTACAAAATTTAAGTGTTAATAATTAATTTACATTAATTTTGCCCTTGTCTCCTCGAACGAGATTTTTGGACTTTGAGTTTGGGTATGCGCATATTGATAAACTTGAGAACCAAGTTAAAAAAACTCACCGCCACTATTCGGCGGTGAGCTTATTTGTAATTAATCTATTATGTAGGATTGTTTTGTGCGGCAGTAGCTAATGGGGTAATTGTTTTCTTTTAAGGTTTTTATCAGTCTGGAAAGACTGCGTTCCGAAATATTTAACCGTTGTGCTAATTCTGTCGGGTTGCCTGTTTTACCAGTGTTTATTAGTTCTTTAATATACTCCGTTTTCTCAAGAAAGTCTAAGTGTGTCATGTGTTAAAATATTAATTGGCTGTTTGTGATTTACCCATTAGTTCCTGTAATGTTAAAAAAGTAACCCTGTCGGGTGTTAAATATTGTTAAGTTTTAAGTTGAGGATGTAAAATAAACTCTGTATTACTTATGTTTGTTGGCTTACCGTTTTGTTTGTGAAGAGAAAAAAATACTGGATTTAATTTATGTAAGGCATTTTGTTGCTGTTCTTAATTTGTGCTAAATGCAAAATTGCAGCGTGTAATTCGAAATAAAAAAGCAGTGTTGAAAAGCATTGGAAAAACTTCTTTAAGTAAACGTATCCTTTCCATTCAAATTACGTTAATAAATAAAAGGACTTCTAGGTATTTTATTCGCTTCAATTAAAAAGATATCTAAATACTTTATTATATTTGCATGAAATTTCATTGGGGCATGCAATTGTGAGTTAGCTGAATGGTTTTGATTTTTTCTGCGAAAATGAAGCTCTTGACTTCTTCCCCATTAATTTAAAATATTGAATTCTTTTAAGGAAATGCAAAGAATCTTATTCGATTTTGAAGCTTTCTACCTGATACTTAAACAACATGGCAAAAGAAGAACAAGATAAAATATTAGATGAGGTAACGCAAAGCGATTATAAATACGGCTTTGTTACCGACATTGAAAATGATGATATAGGCAAAGGTCTTAGCGAGGATGTTATTCGAATGATATCTGCTAAAAAAAACGAGCCGGAATTTATGCTTGAATTTAGATTGAAAGCGTATCGTCATTGGCTGACTATGAAAATGCCGGAATGGGCCTACTTAAAGATTCCTCCGATTGATTATCAGGATATCATTTACTACTCGGCACCAAAACAAAAAGCGAAACTGGAGAGCATGGATGATGTAGATCCTGAAATTCGTGCCACTTTCGATAAGCTTGGGATTCCTTTGGATGAACAAAAACTGTTGTCGAATGTTGCAGTTGATGTGGTGATGGATTCATCGTCGGTAAAAACGACATTTAAACAAGCTTTGGCTGAAAAAGGGGTTATTTTCTGTTCGTTTAGTGATGCAGTTCAGGAACATCCCGATTTAATTCAGGAATATATGGGAACGGTTGTTCCAATTCAGGATAACTTTTTTGCAGCCCTTAACTCAGCGGTATTCTCCGATGGATCATTTGTTTACATCCCGAAAGGGGTTCGCTGTCCAATGGAGCTGTCTACCTATTTCCGTATCAATGCTGAAAATACAGGGCAGTTCGAGCGTACATTAATCGTGTGTGAGGAGGAGAGCTACGTAAGTTATTTGGAAGGATGTACGGCACCCATGCGTGACGAAAATCAGCTGCATGCAGCTATCGTCGAAATTATTGTGAAGGATAATGCAGAGGTGAAATACTCTACGGTTCAAAACTGGTATCCGGGGAATAAAGACGGACTGGGTGGTATTTACAATTTTGTGACTAAACGGGGTATTTGCGAAGGTAAAAATGCAAAGTTAATGTGGGCTCAGGTGGAGACCGGATCGGCAGTTACCTGGAAATATCCTTCTACTATATTAAAGGGTGATGGCTCGTCGAGTGAGTTTTATTCGGTAGCAGTAACTAATAATCATCAGCAGGCTGATACCGGATCAAAAATGATTCACATTGGTAACAATACCAAAAGTACAATCATATCAAAAGGAATATCAGCAGGAAAAAGCAGCAACTCCTACCGTGGATTGGTTAAGGTAACCAAGAATTGTGAAGGAGCTCGTAACTTTTCTCAATGTGATTCATTACTTTTAGGAGATAAATGTGGAGCACATACTTTCCCATATCTCGAAATTGGCAATAAATCGGCTAAGGTAGAACACGAAGCGACTACTTCTAAAATTGGTGAAGATCAAATTTTCTACTGCAATCAGCGGGGGATTTCTACCGAGGATGCTATTGGTTTAATTGTTAATGGCTATGCCAAAGAGGTAATCAACAAAATGCCTATGGAATTTGCTGTAGAAGCTCAAAAGCTTCTGGCGATCAGTTTGGAAGGATCCGTAGGTTAATAAATATAAAATAAGTAGAACCCAACGCATAACTGCGACAAAATAGAAGTGAAATGTTAAGTATTAAAAATTTACACGTTTCCATTGATGGAAAAGAAATCTTAAAAGGAATTAATCTTGAGATTAAGCCTGGAGAAGTTCATGCTATTATGGGACCTAATGGTGCTGGTAAAAGTACTTTAGCTTCAGTATTGGCAGGAAGAGATTTGTATGAAGTAACCGAAGGTGAAATTACATTTCAAGGAAAAAACTTGTTGGATATGGCGCCGGAAGATCGTGCTAAAGAAGGAATTTTCTTGGGTTTTCAATACCCAATAGAAATCCCTGGAGTTTCCACGGTTAATTTCATGAAAACTGCGGTCAACGAACACCGCAAACACAAAGGATTGGATCCGTTAACGGCATCTGATTTTTTAAAGTTGATGCGCGATAAAAAAGCATTGGTTGAAATCGACTCAAAACTGACAAATCGTTCTGTAAACGAGGGCTTTTCAGGTGGAGAGAAGAAAAAAAATGAGATTTTTCAAATGGCGATGCTGGAACCTAAATTGGCGGTTTTAGATGAAACCGATTCAGGATTGGATATTGATGCTCTGCGAGTTGTTGCAAATGGGGTGAATAAATTGAAAACAGCCGATAATTCAACAATTGTGATCACTCACTACCAACGTTTGTTGGATTATATTGTACCGGATGTAGTTCATGTTTTGTTTAACGGTCGAATTGTTAAAACTGCCGGCAAAGAGCTTGCTCTGGAGCTGGAAGAAAAAGGATACGACTGGATTAAGGAAGAAAACGGAAAATAGTTGAGCAGAGTGGAGGTATAGGGAATTGGATTTATCTCATTTCTCAAATCTCAAATCTCAGATCTAATATCTAAAAAAAACATGGCCGACATAAATACAATAAATAAGGATTTCGCTGATCTGTTCGAACAAGGCAAAGAATTGCTTTCGAATGGTTCTTCTGCTTGCATGAATGAGGCTCGTGGAAAAGCTTTCGTTCAGTTTCAGAAATTAGGCGTTCCTACTCGTGCCAACGAGAATTACAAATACACCAACCTAATACCAGCATTCGATCATCCGTATAATGTGAATCTTCGCTATATGGAAGTGGATGTTGACCTGAATGATATCTTTCAGTGCGATGTTCCTGAGTTGGATACCAATATGGTATTGCTAACGAATGGATGGTTTTATGGCAACAATAAAGTGCTTACCGAATTGCCCGAAGGAGTTATCGTTTGTGGTATTCAGGAGGCAGCACAAAAATATCCTGATATTTTTAATGCACATTACGGCAAGTATGCCAAGCCCGAAGAGGATGGCATTGTAGCATTAAACACAGCTTTGGCAAAAGATGGTTTATTCATTTATGTGCCCAAAGGTGTTGTGATTGAAAGAGCAATTCAAGTGGTGAATCTTTTGAGATCTGATCGCGATTTAATGGCAACTCAACGTAATTTGTTTGTGATTGAAGAGAATGCTCAGGCTAAAATTATTGTTTGTGATCATACTTTAACACATCATAAATACCTAAGCAATTCTGTTACAGAGGTAAATGTTGCATCAAATGCCGTGTTTGATTTGTATACCTTGCAAAATCAGCATTTAAATTCTGTTATTCTGAATTCAACATTTATTCGTCAGGATAAGAATTCAAATGTGCTGACCAATACCATTTCTCTTTACGGAGGAACCATTCGCAACAATCATCATGTATTGTTGGATGGCGAGCATTGTGAAAACAATACTTACGGAATGTATTTGATGGACAACAAACAGCATGTTGATAATTTTACATCGATAGATCATTCAAAACCGAATTGCTTAAGCAACGAGCATTTCAAAGGAGTTATGGATGGCGAAGCAACGGCAGCATTTTCAGGGCGGATCTATGTTCGTCGTGATGCTCAAAAAACATTGGCTTATCAGTCAAATAACAATCTGTTGTTGAGCGATGACGCTCAAATCAATACAAAACCTCAGTTGATTATTGATGCTGATGATGTGAAATGTAGTCATGGAGCCACAGTTGGTCAGATGGATGAAGATGCATTGTTCTATCTTCGTGCAAGAGGAATTGATGAAAAAGAAGCCCGTCAGATGTTGATGTTTGCTTTTGCTCACGAAATAATTGAAAAAATTAGAGTTGAACCGCTTAAGGATCGAATTGATGCATTGGTTGATACAAGATTGAGAGGTGAAATATCAAAATGCAATACATGTGCGATTGCCTGCAAAAATTAGATTAATTAATTTTGGTACGATGTACTTGATTCTCTTATAGAATGACAATAGATATTAATAAAATACGTAAAGATTTTCCCATTCTTGGGGAATTGATTTACGGCAAGCCTCTTGTTTACTTTGATAATGCGGCAACAACTCAAAAGCCTCGTCAGGTAATTGATAAGTTGACCGAGTATTATTACAGGTACAATTCCAATATTCACCGTGGTGTTCATTACCTGAGCAACAAATCCACCGATGGAAATGAGAATGCAAGAATAATTGTACAGAATTTCATCAATGCAAAACATTCGCATGAAGTAATTTTCACCAGCGGAGCCACCGAATCAATTAATCTGGTTGCCAATTCATTTGGCGATCGATTTATCTCGGAAGGCGATGAGATGATTGTTTCTGAATTGGAACATCACTCCAATATTGTGCCCTGGCAACTAATTTGTGAACGGAAAAAAGCAACTTTAAAAGTATTGCCTTTTAACGATCAAGGGGAATTGATGATAGAGAAATTGGATGATTTAATTACGGATCGTACAAAAATTATTGCGGTAAATCACATCTCCAATTCATTGGGAACCATTAATCCGATCCGTAAAATAATCGGGATTGCGCATGCTAAAAATGTTCGTGTTTTAATTGATGCCGCTCAATCGGTTCAGCACAAAAAAATCGATGTTCAGGATTTGGATGTGGATTTTCTGGTGTTCTCCGGACATAAAATTTACGGACCAACCGGAATTGGTGTTTTATACGGCAAGGAAGAATTGCTGAATGAAATGTCACCTTGGAAAGGTGGAGGTGAAATGATTCAGGAAGTTACTTTCGAAAAAACAACCTACAACGAACTACCTTATAAATTCGAAGCTGGAACGCCAAATTATATCGATGCAATCGGATTGGGTGCTGCAATTGAATATGTGGAGAGTATTGGAATTGAAAATATCGATGACTACGAACAGGAACTGTTGACATACGCAACTGAAAAGTTACTTTCAATAGATGGTTTACGAATTTATGGAACTGCAGCTAAAAAAACTTCCGTAATTTCATTTTTGGTGGAAGGAATTCATTTCTATGATATGGGAATGCTGCTCGACCAAATGGGAATTGCAGTAAGAACCGGCACACATTGCACCGAGCCGGTAATGCAGCATTTTGGAATCGACGGGACAGTTCGGGCTTCATTTTCCTTTTACAATACAAAGGAAGAAATAGATGTACTTTGTAATGGCATTTTGAAAGTTTGCAAAATGTTTGCAGTAAAATAGTCCGTGGGTTAGATTTTCACAGATAGAAAATTATTGTAACTTTCGGCTGAAAAAATATAAATTAGATACGTTCGCAGATTTGTAATAGGGAATCTTTTCTCTGATTTAAATCTCATATCTAAAATCTATAGTATGACAATAAACGAAATTCAGGAAGATATAATTGAAGAATTTGCAGGATTTGAAGATTGGATGGACAAATACGCCTATCTAATTGAGTTGGGAACAGATCTTTCCGGTTTAGATGCGAAATATCAAACAGAATCGAATCTGATAAAGGGTTGTCAGTCTAAAGTTTGGTTCAATGCATCACTCGAAAATGGTGTAGTCAAATTGGAGGCCGACAGCGATGCAATTATCGTAAAAGGAATTGCAGCTTTGTTAATTCGTGTTTTCAACAATCAAACTCCTGAAGACATAATGAATGCCGATTTAAAATTTATTGACGAAATCGGTTTAAAGCAACATTTATCTCCTACCCGCTCTAATGGGTTGGTTTCCATGGTAAAACAAATAAAAATGTATGGAATTGCTTTCAGTCATGTAAGCAAACAAGCAAAATAAGATGGGAAAAAGGGAAACAGAAGCAATAATCGTTGAGGTTTTAAAAACCATTTACGATCCGGAAATTCCAGTGAATATTTACGATCTGGGATTGATATATGAAATTGATCTGTACGAGGAAGATGAGGTTAAAATCACAATGACTCTTACAGCTCCAAACTGTCCGATGGCCGACCAAATTTTGGAAGAGGTGAACGAAAGAACAAAATCGTTGCCGCAAATCGAAGATGTAACCGTTGTGTTAACCTTCGATCCACCTTGGGACAAGGATATGATGACCGAAGAAGCAAAACTCGAATTGGGTTTTCTCTAAATATATCAAAGGGCTGTTTTTTTACAGTCCTTTTTTAGTTTCTACGAATTTGGTTTCTGATTTTTGTTTTGGGCGTTTCCTTCGTTCCTCAGGTCGGGCTTTCCGTTTTTACTCCTCGCTCATTCTTCGCTGTGGGGTAAGCACTTCAATCCCTAACGCAAAATGGTTCTTTTTTTGAGTAATTCCTATGATTTTGAAATTCGTATTTTGTACAAATTGTCAGTCAAAGTCCCCTTTAGGGAAATGAGGGTAATTGGAATAACATTAATTTTTCAGTTCTATTTCTTAATTTAGCACCATGAATCTTACTCTCACTGCAAAATCAAACCTCATAAAAGCCAAAGCTATCGAGCTTGGTTTGGATCTTTGTGGAATCGCAAAAGCAGATTTTCTGGCGGATGAAAAAGAGAATTTACAATCTTGGTTAGATAAAAAATATCATGGTGAGATGTTGTATATGGCCAACAATATCGAAAAGCGACTGGATCCCCGTTTGTTGGTCGAAAATACAAAGTCGATTGTTGTTGTTGGTTTAAATTATTTCCCCAAAGAACAGCAGCATGATTCCGAAGCACCGGTAATTGCAAAATATGCTTATGGAAAAGATTATCACTTCGTACTAAAGGATAGATTAAATCAACTTTTGGAATACATCAATGCAGAAATTGGCGAAGTTTCGGGTCGAGCATTTGTCGATTCAGCTCCAGTATTGGAACATGCCTGGGCAAAAAAGGCAGGTTTAGGCTGGATAGGAAAAAACTCATTGCTTCTCAATCGTAAAATCGGTTCGTTTCTTTTTCTGGGCGAATTGTTAATCGATATGGAATTGGAATATGAGGAAACCAAGGAAATTGATTTTTGCGGAGGTTGCAGTAAATGCATTCGGGCTTGTCCTACCGGAGCAATTACAGAGCCTTACGTAGTTAATGGAAGCAAATGTATTTCCTATTTCACCATCGAACTCAAGGGTGAAATTCCTGAAGAAATGAATGGGAAATTCGAAAACCGGGTATTTGGTTGTGATATTTGTCAGGATGTGTGTCCATGGAATCGCATGGCAAAACCTCATTCCGTTCCCGAATTTGAACCAAATCCAGAACTGCTCTCTTTGTCAAAAGCAGAATGGGAACAAATGGATACTCATAAATTTGCGGAGATCTTCAAAAATTCGGCTGTGAAACGAACAAAATTCAAAGGATTAAAACGCAATCTCGATTTTCTTACCGAAACAAACACTGAAAATACCCCGGGAATCGACAACATCCCTTAAGCTGAGGAAGGGAACCGTTAAGCAATAGGTAAGCAATGCCAAGGAGTGCACGATCACCTGTAAGGAAGAGAAGAGAACCGGTAAAAAATGGAAGAGAACGTGAAAGGAATAGATGAGAACACATAAACTGAGGGTGAGACCCCTTAAGGAATGCTTGGGAACGATTAAGGAGAGCAAGAGGACGTTGAATTCCCCCTATAATTTTGTTACATTTATTATTTTGAAAAAATAACGAAAACAATTCTTTTAATGGAGCACTATATTTATCATGCAAATACAGATAAAGGAAGCAAGTTGTTTTTCCAGCTTTGGCAACCACTTGCTGCACCCAAAGCAGTAATTTGTTTGGTGCATGGTATCGGCGAGCATTCCTCCAGATATCACGATTGGGCTGAACAATTTGTGGAAAAGAACATTGCTGTTTTAAGTTACGACCAGCGGGGCCATGGTTTGTCTGATGGAAAAAGAGGAGTTATTGCCTCTTACGAAAAATTAATGGATGATGTTGATTTCGCGCTGGAAGAAGTAAAAAAGCATTTTGAGGATATACCATGCTTTTTATATGGTCATAGCATGGGAGGAGGAGAGGTTTTAAATCATTTAATTTCGCGAAAGTCGGATTATTTAGGAGTCATTTCTACTTCACCTTGGATTGTTACACAGGCAGCACCCCCTAAAACAGCAATGTCTATTCTTAGAGTGTTGGCGAATTTAGTTCCTTTTTTAAGTGTAAAAACGAGTTTTGATACTAAAATGTTATCTCATAATAAGGAGGTGTGCATTAAATATGATGAGGATGAATTGGTGCATCACATGGTTTCATTCAGATTATTTGTCGACGCATATGATGCCGGATACGGTGTTTTGCGGAATCCGGATAAAGTAAAAAAGCCATTATTGCTGCTTCATGGCAGTGGTGATCAGATAACAGATCCAAATGCCAGTAAGATTTTTTCAGAGGGAGTTGAGGATTTGTGCACCTATATTCAGTACGATAAAGCTTATCATGAATTGCATAATGAATTTTGTCAGCAAAAGGTTTTTGTTGATATTATTAATTGGTTAGAAGCTCGATTGGAAGAGAAAAACTAAATAATTTAGAAGATGGCAAATTTTAGAACTGAGGTGAAAATTTCTGAATCGAGAGATAAGTTGAATTACAATTCAAAAGCAATCATGTTGGGTTCTTGTTTTACCGAGAATATTGGAGCGCAACTGAGTAAATATAAATTTGATGTCAATATTAATCCATTTGGAGTAATATACAATCCGATAAGTGTTGGCAATAGTCTGAAAATACTAATAGAGAACAAAAAGTTTCGTGAGGAAGATTTAAATTTCGCTAATGATATGTGGTTTAGTTTTTCTCATCATGGGCGATTCTCAAATGCCGATGTAAACGAATGTTTAGATGCAATCAATACTGAAATTAAAAAGTCATCATTGGATTTGGCAAATTCAGATGTTCTTTACATTACATTCGGAACAGCCTGGGTTTATGAATTGCTCGATACTGGAGAGATAGTTTCTAATTGTCATAAATTACCTGCCAGGGAATTTCATCGTTACCGCTTGGATGTTGATGAAATTGTACAATTTTATAAAAAATTGATTGTCTCTTTGGCAATTTTTAATCCAGACCTAAAAATTGTATTTACGGTGAGTCCAATCCGACATTGGAAGGATGGAGCTCATGGAAATCAGCTTAGTAAAGCAACATTGCTTCTGGCAATTGAGCAGTTGGTTGAGCTCTTTGAACAAGTGTCTTACTTTCCATCTTACGAAATTGTAATGGATGAATTAAGAGACTATCGGTTTTACGCAGAGGACATGTTACATATGAATACTACATCTGTTAATTATATTTGGACTCGTTTTGTTGATACATATATGGAGAATGAAACACTTGCCGTGATGAAACGGGTCGATAAAATTGTTTCGGCGGCCAGTCATCGGCCCTTTAATCCAGACACGATTAGTCATCAGCAGTTTATTACCAGTACTTTACGTGATGTGGGGAAGTTAGAGAGTCAATACCCAAATATTGTTTTTGATAAAGAAAAGTCACTATTATTAAAAAATCTTCACCATTAGTATGGACATTCTCAATTGAATTTTGTATTTTGTTTCTCTCTTTCGGATAAAAAAATAGCTTCTGATTATCAGGCAGCTATTTCTTTTTGTAGAAAACTTTTCAATTTTGATTAGGAATTGGGAGAAATAATGGTTTATCTTTGCACCGCTTTCAACGGAAGGTGCCTGGTTTTTTTAGTGTTTTTGGGAGTGATTTTGATTTCACAAAAGCCTTGGTTTATTTTTTTTGAAATTTTTTTACTTTGGGATTAGGATATGTTGAATTAAATGATTTATCTTTGCACCCGCTTTAAGAGTTAACGAACTCGTGAGCCACTAGGAAACGTGGGGTTTGCAGTGAGATTAGCTTGAAAAAAAAAGTTAAAAAAAGATTTGCAAGTTTAGGATTTATTTCTTTATCTTTGCACTCGCTTTTAGGGACAGCAACGGCTGTCTTATTAAGAATGAAATTTTAGAACAGGTTGCCTTTTTAAGTAAGGGAAAAACGGCCGGGAAAAGTTCTTTGAAAATATTGGAAACAACAAGTTAGGTAAATACAAGAATAATACCTTGTCAATAAAGAATTACGATAACTTTAATACATTCATGAGCAGAATTATAACAAAAGTTTTTATACAACGAAGAGTTTGATCCTGGCTCAGGATGAACGCTAGCGACAGGCCTAACACATGCAAGTCGAGGGGTATAAGCAGCTTGCTGCTTAGAGACCGGCGCACGGGTGAGTAACGCGTATGCAACCTACCTTTTACTGGGGGATAGCCCAAAGAAATTTGGATTAATACCGCATAATATATTTGAATCGCATGGTTTGGATATTAAATCTACGGAGGTAAAAGATGGGCATGCGTAGCATTAGTTAGTTGGTGAGGTAACGGCTCACCAAGACTATGATGCTTAGGGGGTCTGAGAGGATAGTCCCCCACACTGGTACTGAGACACGGACCAGACTCCTACGGGAGGCAGCAGTGAGGAATATTGGTCAATGGGCGCAAGCCTGAACCAGCCATGTCGCGTGCAGGATGACGGCCCTATGGGTTGTAAACTGCTTTTTTACAGGAATAAACTTTACTACGTGTAGTGAACTGAAGGTACTGTAAGAATAAGGATCGGCTAACTCCGTGCCAGCAGCCGCGGTAATACGGAGGATCCAAGCGTTATCCGGATTTATTGGGTTTAAAGGGTCCGTAGGCGGGCTTTTAAGTCAGTGGTGAAATCCCGGAGCTCAACTCCGGAACTGCCATTGATACTGAAGGCCTTGAATTTAGTTGAGGTGGGCGGAATACGTTATGTAGCGGTGAAATGCATAGATATAACGTAGAACACCGATTGCGAAGGCAGCTCACTAAGCTAACATTGACGCTGATGGACGAAAGCGTGGGGAGCGAACAGGATTAGATACCCTGGTAGTCCACGCCGTAAACGATGATTACTCGTTGTGCACAATACACCGTGCGTGACTGAGCGAAAGCATTAAGTAATCCACCTGGGGAGTACGTTCGCAAGAATGAAACTCAAAGGAATTGACGGGGGCCCGCACAAGCGGAGGAACATGTGGTTTAATTCGATGATACGCGAGGAACCTTACCTGGACTTAAATGTAGATTGACCGGCTTAGAAATAGGCTTTCTCTTCGGAGCAATTTACAAGGTGCTGCATGGTTGTCGTCAGCTCGTGCCGTGAGGTGTCGGGTTAAGTCCCATAACGAGCGCAACCCCTATCGTTAGTTGCTAACAGGTTAAGCTGAGGACTCTAGCGAGACTGCCACCGTAAGGTGAGAGGAAGGTGGGGATGACGTCAAATCAGCACGGCCCTTACGTCCAGGGCTACACACGTGTTACAATGGCCAGTACAAAGGGCTGCTACCAGGCGACTGGATGCTAATCTCTAAAGCTGGTCTCAGTTCGGATCGGAGTCTGCAACTCGACTCCGTGAAGTTGGATTCGCTAGTAATCGTAGATCAGCAACGCTACGGTGAATACGTTCCCGGGCCTTGTACACACCGCCCGTCAAGCCATGGAAGCCGAGGGGACCTGAAGTACGTAACCGCAAGGAGCGTCCTAGGGTAAAATTGGTAACTGGGGCTAAGTCGTAACAAGGTAGCCGTACCGGAAGGTGTGGCTGGAACACCTCCTTTCTAGAGATTGGAAGTATTAATATAGATATTGTAGTTCGATAAGGAATTGCTCTGTATTTCCTGACTGATTGTTTTCATAAATTTATTTATACCATAACCCATAGCGTTAGGGTGTTTTCACCGCTAAGCTGATAGGTAGTAATAGTCCTGTAGCTCAGTTGGTTAGAGCACTACACTGATAATGTAGGGGTCCGCAGTTCAAATCTGCGCAGGACTACACAACGTTTATGGGGGATTAGCTCAGTTGGCTAGAGCGCCTGCCTTGCACGCAGGAGGTCATCGGTTCGACTCCGATATTCTCCACAGAAATACAAATGGTGTATTTAAAGTTCTTTGACATATTGAAACAAAATTAAAGTAGAAGTAACAAAAGTAAAGAAACAGGGATGAATTTCGGCAACGAGATTTATTTTTTGTTAACACAATAAGAAGTAATTAAGAGCGTATGGCGGATGCCTTGGCTCTCAGAGGCGATGAAGGACGTGATAAGCTGCGATAAGTCATGGAGAGGTGCAAATAACCTTTGACCCGTGAATTTCCGAATGGGGCAACCCATCTATTTATAGATATCCAGCAATGGAGGCAAACCCGGAGAACTGAAACATCTAAGTACCCGGAGGAGAAGAAAACAAAAGTGATTCCCCTAGTAGTGGCGATCGAACGGGGATCAGCCCAAACCTATATTGTTTCGGCAATGTAGGGGTTGTAGGACTGCAATAAGAGAAATGGCGTGAAGTGGAAGTGTTTGGAAAGACACACCGTAGAGAGTGATAGTCTCGTACACGTAAGCAAAAAGCCTCTAGCAGTATCCTGAGTAGCGCGGAACACGAGAAATTCTGTGTGAATCTGCCGGGACCATCCGGTAAGGCTAAATACTCCTGAGAGACCGATAGTGAACAAGTACCGTGAGGGAAAGGTGAAAAGCACCTCGAATAGAGGAGTGAAATAGTACCTGAAACCATACGCTTACAAGCGGTCGGAGCACCTTTGGGTGTGACGGCGTGCCTTTTGCATAATGAGCCTACGAGTTACTCCTCACTAGCGAGATTAAGGGCTTCAGGTCCGTAGTCGAAGCGAAAGCGAGTCTGAATAGGGCGTAAAGTTAGTGGGGGTAGACGCGAAACTTGGTGATCTACCCATGGTCAGGCTGAAGCTCTGTTAATCCAGAGTGGAGGGCCCAACCCGTTGACGTTGAAAAGTCTTGGGATGAACTGTGGGTAGGGGTGAAAGGCCAATCAAACTGAGAAATAGCTCGTACTCCCCGAAATGCATTTAGGTGCAGCGTCAGAGTCGAGAGTTATAGAGGTAGAGCTACTGATTGGATGCGAGGGCTTCACCGCCTATCAAATCCAGACAAACTCCGAATGCTATAACTTATATCTGGCAGTGAGCCCGTGGGTGCTAAGGTCCACGGACGAGAGGGAAAGAACCCAGACCATCAGCTAAGGTCCCCAAATGTATGTTAAGTTGAACTAACGAGGTGAGATTGCATTGACAGCTAGGATGTTGGCTTGGAAGCAGCCATTCATTTAAAGAGTGCGTAACAGCTCACTAGTCGAGCGATCTTGCATGGATGATAATCGGGCATAAAACATACTACCGAAGCTATGGATTTAGAATTTATTCTAACTGGTAGGGGAGCATTCCAGCGGCGCAGAAGCAGTGTGGTAATGCATTGTGGAGCTTCTGGAAAAGCAAATGTAGGCATAAGTAACGATAATGCGGGTGAGAAACCCGCACGCCAATAGACTAAGGTTTCCTGATCAACGCTAATCGGATCAGGGTTAGTCGGGACCTAAGGGGTAGCCGAAAGGCGAACTCGATGGACAACGGGTTAATATTCCCGTACCGGCTTTAACTGCGATGGGGTGACGAAGAGATGAAAGCACCGCGAACTGACGGAATAGTTCGTTGAAGACCGTACGTGATGATAGATGCAGGCAAATCCGCATCTTGAGCTGAAAGTCGATAGTACTGCAATGCTACGGCAGCGCAGATAGTGTGCCTAATTTTACTTCCAAGAAAAACCTCTAAGCTTCAGGTTAAAGTTGCCCGTACCTCAAACCGACACAGGTAGTCAAGTAGAGTATACTAAGGCGCTCGAGTGATTCATGGCTAAGGAACTCGGCAAAATAGTCCTGTAACTTCGGGAGAAAGGACGCTCTCAGTAATGAGAGCCGCAGTGAAATGGCCCAGGCGACTGTTTATCAAAAACACATGGCTTTGCAAAAACGAAAGTTGAAGTATAAGGCCTGACACCTGCCCGGTGCTGGAAGGTTAAGTGGAGATGTTATTTTCGGAGAAGCATTGAAATGAAGCCCCAGTAAACGGCGGCCGTAACTATAACGGTCCTAAGGTAGCGAAATTCCTTGTCGGGTAAGTTCCGACCTGCACGAATGGTGTAACGATCTGGGCACTGTCTCAGCCATGAGCTCGGTGAAATTGTAGTATCGGTGAAGATGCCGATTACCCGCAACGGGACGGAAAGACCCCGTGCACCTTTACTGCAGCTTCACATTGATTTTGGGTAAGTAATGTGTAGGATAGGACGGAGACTACGAAGCGGCCTCGCCAGGGGCTGTGGAGTCAACCTTGAAATACGTCCCTTTGCTTATCTGGAGTCTAACGTCTAACGACGGACAGTGTGTGGTGGGTAGTTTGACTGGGGTGGTCGCCTCCAAAAGAGTAACGGAGGCTTCTAAAGGTACCCTCAACACGTTTGGTAATCGTGTGTAGAGTGCAATGGCACAAGGGTGCTTGACTGTGAGACATACAGGTCGATCAGGTACGAAAGTAGAGCATAGTGATCCGGTGGTTCCGCATGGAAGGGCCATCGCTCAAAGGATAAAAGGTACGCCGGGGATAACAGGCTGATCGCTCCCAAGAGCTCATATCGACGGAGCGGTTTGGCACCTCGATGTCGGCTCGTCACATCCTGGGGCTGGAGAAGGTCCCAAGGGTTGGGCTGTTCGCCCATTAAAGTGGCACGCGAGCTGGGTTCAGAACGTCGTGAGACAGTTCGGTCCCTATCTGTTGTGGGCGTTGGAAATTTGAGAGGATCTGACTCTAGTACGAGAGGACCGGGTTGGACGAACCTCTAGTGCATCTGTTGTGGCGCCAGCTGCATTGCAGAGTAGCTACGTTCGGAAGGGATAAGTGCTGAAAGCATCTAAGCACGAAGCCTACCTCAAGATGAGATTTCCTTTAAGGGTCGTTGGAGACTACGACGTTGATAGGTTGCAGGTGTAAAGGTGGTGACATCAAAGCCGAGCAATACTAATTACCCTAATACTTCTGAGTGCGGGGTTCATCGCTGAATTTTTTCGGATGCTATTTTTACTTTAATTTTTTTGATATGTCTATGATATAATCTTGCGGGTGTAAGCTCAATATTAGATTAATGATTTTAGGTGTCTATTGCAACGGGGTTCCACCTCTTCCCATTCCGAACAGAGAAGTTAAGCCCGTTAGCGCCGATGGTACTGCCGAAAGGTGGGAGAGTAGGTCGACGCCGACTTTTAAAAGAGTCTTGTTCCAATGAGAATGAGACTCTTTTTTTGTTATATGTGTAAATTTTTATTGTAATTTTTTAAAGTCAGAATCAATTTCAATTCAGGGCAGTCCCAAATATTCTCTTCTTTAACTCTCTCTAAGGTTTTTTAACCTATATTTTGAATCAATCCATTCAACTTAATAACAGTTTGTTTATCTTTGTTGGCTATGAAACAATTCTTTCTATTTGTAACAATTTTGATTTGTCTTAATTCTTATGCCCAAGTGTATGATGGTGGTCCTGGTGATCCTCAAAGAGATAAACTTGGAAATAGAGATAAATTAAGAAAGGAAGGTAACGAACTTGACAGTTTGGGATATAATAGTGTGAAATCTGTTATTAAGAGTTGGAAACTTACTGATTTTGCTTCAAAAAGAGAGTTTGTTGAGTTGGATACAGTTTTGGGTTTTCAACATAATTACAATCCAATATTTAGAAATAGTATCTCGAATACTTATTTGGGCAATTTAGGTTCTCCATATATTTCTAATATTTATAGAGATCGTAATATCAATGAACAGTTCTTATCGTTTTCTACTTATAGAAACTACATGCTTAAACCGGAAGATGTAGTATTCTACAACACAACCACACCTTTTACAAGTGTTTATTATGAAACAGGTGGACCTAAGGGACAAGCGGAGAATTTATTGAGAGTGTTGCAAACGCAGAATATAAATCCTAACTGGAATGTAGGAGTTAGTTATAACTTAATTTCCAGTGATGGACAGTATCAAAATCAGAAAACAAAATTGTATGATTTTAGCTTTTTTTCATCTTATAAAAAAGAAAGGTACGGTTTAGATTTCGTTTTGAATCAAAATAGTCTAAGTAATGAGGAAAACGGAGGTTTGTCTTTAGATACAGACTTAACTGAAAAAAGTGAGGATTCGGAAAATTTAAAAGTCCGGCTTGATGATGCTAAAAGTAAATTGACCAATTTTAACTTTTTTATGAATCATTCCTATGGTATTGGTGAAGAAAGAGAAGTTATTCAAGAGAAGGATACAACTTATTCTTATCCTATTAATTTCATTTACAATTTTACCTTTGAATCGGATAGTAGGAGATACAAGGAAACGATAATCGATAATTCTTTTTATTCAAATTACTTTTTTGATTCAAAGTATACGTTTGATAAAGTTGAATATTCAAACCTTAGAAATACCTTTCAGCTTGTATTTAATGAAAATAAAAACAAGTGGATTCGTTTAGGTGCCAGGTTTGGAATTATAAGTGATTTTGGAAAGTATAACTCCAGGTTGGCAGTAAATGAAGTTTCCTTTCATCAAAATGATACGAAAATACATAACAATCAACTTCTTGCAAGTTTATTTAGTTCAGCAGGTTCATTCTTAAGTTGGAATGCGACAGGAAAGTATGTATTCGAAGGATATAAGCAAAACGATTTTGAGCTGAAGTATGAATTAACAAAATGGATTGGAAAAAAAGATTCAATTCATCATGGTGTATCTGTTCTTGCTAAATTAAATTCTAAAACACCTGATTTTTTTCTTTCTAAGTATTATGGAAATAACCAGCAGTGGAATTTGAATTTGGATAAGATTACAGAATTAGAGCTTGGAATTGAATATTTTAATGAGAAAAGGAATTTAAAAATAGGTGGGCAAATTAACCAAATAGATAATTATACTTATTTTGGACTGGATGCTATTCCCGAACAAACAGGTACAGGAATTACGGTATTGACCGGATATTTGGAAAAAAGATTCAAATTGGGAAACTTTTATCTAAACCAAAAGTTAGTTGGTCAAAAAGGATCTGAGGATAAAATTTTACCATTACCAACTTTTTCAATCTATAGTAATAATTATTATAAAAATACATTTTTTAAAGGCGCACTGGGGCTTCAAGTAGGATTTGCCGTGCATTACAATACAGCATTTTTTGCTCCTGATTATATGCCATCAACAGGACAGTTTTTTTTACAGGATCAGAAAGAAATTGGTGATTATCCTAAGGTTGATGTGTACTTTAATTTTAGAATTAAACGTACTCGTATATTTGTTATGTATGAGCATATGAATGCGTCGATAGGCAGTAAAAATTATTTTGTTGCTCCACACTACCCTCTCAATCCAGCCATGTTAAAATATGGACTAATCTGGACTTTTTACAATTAAGGATTTATTATAAAAACCAAGAACTGGAATCAAATATTTCTAGGTTGAAAATCTGATTTTTTCTAATTTTTAATTAGGAAAGGAAAAAATGTCTGGAATCAAATATTTAAAATTATTTATCCCCGTGATTTTCATGGTCTTTCTTCAGACTTGTAATCAAAACCGTAAGATGGTAGGATTGCAAATTGAGGAAAAACCAGTTGTGGAGTTAAAGCATGTAAAGCTTCGTGGTAAGTTACGTGTAGTTACAGATTACAATTCTACCAACTACTTTGTATACAAGGGGCATACGATGGGGTTTCAATATGAAATGCTGGAAGCTTTGGCAAAACACCTGGGAGTTAAGTTGGAGTTGACTGTAAACAATGATTTGGTATCTGCTTTTGCCTCTTTAGAACGAGGTGATGTAGATCTATTAGGAATGAATTTAGCTGTGACTTCTGATCGCATGGAAAACTTTAATTTCACGATTCCGCATAGTCAGTCACGACAGGTGTTAATTCAGCGAAGTCCTATTAATGATTCTACTGGTTTCATTAGAAACAAGTCTGAATTAGGAGGTAAGCGAATTCATGTACAAGCAGGATCATCATTTCAAGAGCATTTGCTAAGACTCTCTAATGAAATGGAAATGCCTGTTGATATTGTGGTCGTTGAAATGTTGGAGGTGGAGGAACTGATATCTATGGTTGCCAGTGGTGAGATTGATTATACTATTGCAGATGAAAATGTTGCAATGGTTAATTCTTCATATTATCCGGGTATCGAGTTTAAGACAAGTGTGAGTTTGCCGCAGAACCTGGCATGGGCCTTGCGAAAAGGAGCGAATCATTTAACTCATGATGTTAATATGTGGTTAATGGATTTTCAAAAAACGAAAGAATACAGAAGAATTTACCAACGATATTTTAGGAGCAGCCGTATCGAAGAGATGATGCAAAGTGAATACTTTACGGTAAAAAGTGGTAAGATTTCGGACTTTGATGATCTACTTAAGGAAAAGGCGAAGCTAATAGATTGGGATTGGAGATTGCTGTCGGCATTGATCTCTCAGGAATCTAATTTCGATCCTAAGGCGCAGTCGTGGGTTGGTGCTTTTGGTTTAATGCAATTGATGCCCGAAACAGCTTATAGATACGATGTTGATTCACTTTCTTCTCCTATTGAGAATGTTGATGCCGGAGTTAGGCATTTAAAATATTTAAAAGGGAAATTGGATGAGACTCTGTCTGACAGGACGGATGAGTTGAAATTTTTACTTGCATCTTATAATGTTGGATTAGGACATGTGCTGGATGCAAGACGTTTGGCTGAAAAGAATGGTAAAAATCCTGATCAATGGAAGGGAAGTGTTGACTATTATTTATTGAATAAATCGAAGCCGGAATTTTTTAATGATCCAGTTGTAAAATATGGTTATTGCCGTGGTTCGGAGCCTTATCAGTACGTGAATAAAATTTTGGAACGTTATAATAATTACCAAAACATTGTATTACTGAATTAGTCCGGCTCGAAGAAACATCTCTCTTAATTCGGATAAAATCATGGCAGTAGCTCCCCAAATTTTGTGTTCTTTTGCTTGAAAATAAGGAGCGTGTATTTCAAATCCATTTTTGTTAATGGTGAAATGGCTAATGTTCTCTTTTCCTAATAATTGAGATACAGGCATTTCTATTATTTCCTCAACTTCAAATTTGTTCAATTTAAATTCAGGTCTTTTTTCGCAGTAGCCTAATACAGGCAAAACCATAAAATTGCTGACCGGAATATAAAGTTCTGTTAAGAAGCCTAATATTTTTATTTTTTTGCAGTCGACACCAAGCTCTTCATTTGTTTCGCGGATTGCAGTTATTGTTCTGTTTGCATCACTTTCTTCATATTTTCCTCCGGGTAAACTAATTTGGCCACTATGACTGTTGTTTCCTGTCGTTCTTTTCATGAAGGGAATATACATTTGACCATCGTTTGGATAAAATAGAAGTAATACACTGCTATCCCGGGCAATACTAGGATCACTTGTTTTAAGGGCATGATCCCGAATTGACGGGGACATTAGGTTTTGAGCCTCGAAACCAGGTAATCCATTATTTAGTTCATTGTTTACTATACTGGTAAATTGTTCAAGGTCAAATATTGTTTCTAAATTACTCATAAAGGCTTTTTTCTAATGGTACTTAAAGATAAGAATAATGTTTCCCTCTAGTAAGGAAAAATTATTAATCTTTTTTTGATCAGCAAAAAGAAACCCCGAAAAAGATCGGGGTTTAAACTATTTTCTAAAATTTTTAACAAATTGTTCTACTTCCGGAACTCCACCCTGATAGAGAAGATATCCATTATAAGGTTCTCTTTTGGTCGTTTCGTCGTTTATGGGTTTTTGCATAATGTCAATTACCTCTTGTCGGTTGGAAGTTTGGCCAAGAGTCCAACCCAATTTAATATAGGCGGCTTCGGGCAGCATATTATCAAGAGGAACAATTCCCATTGAGAGTAGATCTCGTCCTGTATCGTAAACAAACATGTGAGTGTAACCCCAAAGAGTTTGAACGGTCATGAATATATGAACTCCTTTTTCAACTGCTCTTTTTAAGGCTGGGTAAACCGGTTTGTTAACATGACCAAGTCCTGTACCTGCAATAATTATTCCTTTGTATCCGCAGTCAACTAAGGCATCGATAATATCGGGTTGCATATTTGGATAGTAGTATAGAATAGTAACTTTTTCTTCGAAGTAAGGAAGGATTTTTACGTTTCGATCTTTTCGTCGGTGATTGTACTGTTTTTTAATCGGTTTAACTCCTTTTCGGGTAACTGTAGCTAAAGGAGTATCGCCAAGAGTCCGGAAGGTGGATCGATAGCTCGAATGCATTTTTCGTACTCTGGTTCCCCGATGTAAAAATCCGTATTCATCTGAAGTTGGGCCAAACATACAAACCATTACTTCTGCAATATCACCATGCCCGGCAGCCACTGCTGAGTGCATTAAGTTTAAAGCGGCATCTGATGACGGTCGATCTGATGATCGCTGAGAACCTACTAAAACAATTGGAACGGGTGAATCCTGAACCATATAGGTTAAGGCGGCTGCGGTATGGTGCAATGTATCTGTTCCATGAGCGATAATAATTCCATCAATTCCGTTTTCAATTTCTTTTCCAATTGCAATGGCTAAGGAAATGTATTGTTTTGGCCCCATATTTTCACTGAACACAGCAAAAACTTTTTCGGTAGATAGGTTGCATATATCGGCCAGTTCAGGAACGGATCCATAAAGTTCTCCAGGTGAAAAGGCCGGAATTACAGCTCCTGTTCTATAATCTAAGCGGGATGCTATTGTTCCTCCCGTTCCAAACAGTTTTACAGCTGGTTGTCCGTCTGTATAAGGAAATTCTTTTTCGGGAACTTTATAATTGGCTTTTTTGTATCCGGTTTCCTTCATTTCTTTTATAGTTGTAACATTTATCCCAATGTTGTAACCGGTTATTATTTTAAGCACAATGTGCTGATCATCATCATTTTCTGCTCTCGGTAGAATTGTTCCGTCGAATTCGCCTCGGGTGGTAACAATATGTGTTTTACCCCATACCCGGACACTATATTTTTTTAGGGTCTCAAGAGCCATCCCTTTATATCCTTGAAAAATATCTTCCATTAGTTAAGTCGTTTGTCGATGTTTACTCTTAATTCTCTTAATTCAATATTCCCAATTGCCTGACGATGCAATTGTCCCATGATCCAGTGACTGGCATTCTCATTGTTCTCTGATGGATGTAAGTCTTTAAATTTTTCTTCCAGAAAATCAATTGGGGCTATTAATTCGGCCAGACTTCTTTTTTTAAACTTTAAGTTGATTAACATGGAGGCAAAATCCATACTTGGATTTTGGTAGAGGATAGGGAGCAGGTAGCGGGCAATGTTTGGATGTAATTCCTGTTCATGAATAAATTTGAATAGTCCAACTAATTTTCGATAATTGAATTCGGGATGGATGCTATATTTTCCAATGATGTTTTTATAAGTGTGGCCAAAAAATATTGAGATGCTTTTAGGGTCGAATTGAAATCTGTCAGCTATTTCTTTAATAATTGGATACAGATCTTTACTGAGAATAAAATGATGGGAATCTTTAGGTACTCCCCATTCATTCATTTGATTAATTCGCTCACAAATATCATTTGGTAAATCTTTACCAAGATTATTGATGTATTCATCCGATAGGGGAATTGGTGCAGAGTCTGTATCCGGATACATTCGATCGGCACCCGGAAGAACTCTCTCGAAGATTGTTGTTCCATCGGGCAACGATTTGCGTGTTTCGTTTGGGACACCATCAAAAACCATTTTACAACGTTCTTTTATTGTTTCGATTGCTGTAGGGATATCTTCTTTCGCTCCCCAAATAATTAATTGTGCATCATTTGAATTTGATTCTAATCTGGTAAGTATTTTACCAAAATCTTCTTTTGACAGCAATTCTTCTTCTTGCTCTGAATGCACTAAATTGGGATGTTCGATACAGGCAATTACTTTTAAACGCTGGGCAATTTCATCGGCAAAGTTTTGACCTGGCTGGGTGAAATGCGATAGTAATCCTTTAAATTCAGGAAGGTTAACAGCAATAATCTGATGTTCTTTTTCTTTGCATTCAATTAAAGGGGCATATGTGAAATTATAGTCGTGATAATCTAGTTTTTGTGTGAGAATGCTCCAATCTTCTTTTTGAATCCGTTCGATTAATAGTTTTCTGATATTTAGCAAAGCCCATTGTCTGAAAGCCTCATTGTGTGAAAGTTCCGGAATCCATTTGTTGTGAGCAACTCCTTTAATTTCGACTCTCGATCCGCCTTTGCAACTAACATTTACGTCTTCGCGGCCTGCTCCCATTCCCGTGCGAACCAATCCGGTGCTTCTGTTTAAAAAACGGATGTATTCTGCAGCTTCCCGTAATTCATCAGGAGTGTTTAGTTCGGGGGCGGTAACTGTTTCTATCAGTGGCGTGCCAAGACGGTCTGTTTTATAATACCGCTCATGTCCTATGTCTGAAATCTCGCGGCAAGAGTCTTCTTCGATGCTTAACTGTATCAAATTCACCTTTTTATTGCTTAGTTGAATTTGTCCGTTTACACCTAAAATTGCGGTTCGCTGAAAGCCTGTAGGTATACTTCCATCCAAATATTGTTTTCGGGTAATATGTACTTCACCTACGATATTTAATTTGCACAAAAGTGAGATTCGAAGGGCAATTCCCAGAGCTTCCTGATTAATTCTAAATGGAGGAGTATCGTCAATCTCGTAAGTACAGGCTGTTTCGTTGTTGATACGATATATAATGTTTTTTCGGGTTTTAAACTCCATTAGCGCCGTGCCGTCATATCCGCCAAGTTCGCTCATTGCAGGGCGCATATGTCGTATTATTTCAGCATCGTAAGCTCCGTTTTTGTGAAAGACACCACTGGGACAGTGACAAAACAATTTTTCTTTGGTGTCAAGTTGCTGGTGAACTTCCAGTCCGGACATGAAACCAATTCGACGATAATCGTCCTCGGTGGCTTGCTGGCGGGTGACATAGCCAATTTGTTCTTTGGTTTGGAGATGGTTTTTGTTGGGTGTGAATATAGTATTCATTGGGTTAGTTTTTAGTAACCCCAAAAAATACTAATAATCTGTTGGTTAAGAAATGATTTAATTCAGGTTTGTCCCCTGTTTTAATGAATTTTGATTTTGAAATTAGGGTGTAAACGGCAATCTGATTTTGTAGCCTTTACTTTCAATATCTGCTTTTATTTTTGCCCCAATTGCTTGTCCCCACGACATTCCGGCCTGCATACTTTCAGTGGTGATTTTCGGTAATTTCTGAGCAATTCTTTTTCCGGCAACCGATTCGTAAAAGTCAATCATGGCTAATACATCCTCGTGAGAAAGGTTCTGTCGGTAAATTGGCAGAAGCATTTTGATTAAATCATTAACCGAAGTATTCACGAATTCAACTTCAGCTTTGTCCCAATATTCTGTTGGAATATTTGATTCCTGACTTCGTAGTTGAATAATCATCGCTTTAATTGATTCCTGATAGCTGGCTTGTGATCCGTTTATCTGAAACAGATATTTTAAATCTTTTTCGTACGTGTTGGTTTCTTGCCCCGAAGAAGCGAATGTAGATGTCGAAAGGGTAAGAAATAAAAACAATACTATATTTTTCATGGTTTTTTAATTTGCTGAGAGTTTTTTTATTTAGTTAATTGAAGACGATCAAGTATTTTGGAAACTATGATTTTCCTTTTGGGAGCATCATCAGAATTTTTAATATCGATATTAATTGCGAAAAAATATACATTCTCTCCTTTTTCAAGATAGCCAACATACCATCCAATTTGCTTGTTTATTCTTGCAGCCCATCCTGTTTTCGCTCTGATTGTATAATCAGGAGTCTGTTCAACAATCATTATTTTTTTCACAATTTCTTGATTTTTTTGTGAAAAAGGAAGTTGGTTGAGATATAATTTCTCTAAAAAATCGATTTGTTGGTTTGGACTGATTCTAATATCTCCGCTCAACCAGAAAACATCGATTCCTCCGTTTATATTTTTATTGCCGTAATCTGATACCTCTACCCAATGTTTCATTCTTTCTTCGCCGATTCTTCGAGCCAGTTCCTGATAAAACCAAACGGCGGAATATTTTAATCCGCTTTCCAGATTTTGATCCCTATTCCATTCGTTATACCTACGATCGATACTATCCCACTTAATGATTTCTTTTTCATCCTGAATCACTCCGGTTTCCAAAGCAATCATCGAATTAATTATTTTGAATGTGGAAGCCGGCAAAAATGCCGAATCTAATCGTTCCGAATTAAAGCTGAGTTTTGCATCATTTTTTATATCATAAATTGCAAAACAGCCGTTGATTTTTTCTGATTTGAAAATACCTTCCAAATCGGAAGAAGAGTAATTGTTTAAAATTGAATTTGATTGTGGTGAACAAGCAAAAAGGATAAACAATAAAAAAAGAGAAAGTAAGGTTTTCATAATAAACTAGTTTGCAGTTGATAAAACATTCTGTTTTTTGTATACCATCCAAAATAATACAATACCAAGAGAACAAAGAACTGTTGCAATAATTGATCCTTCCAAACCAAATTGACCTCCGGTAAGAATTTCATTCCCTTGAATACTTTGTGATATTAGAGAGGAGGAACTGGTTCCGCTAACTTCGAATCCGAAAATTGGTCCCTGAAAAAAATTCCAGCTAAAATGAAGGGCCAAAGGAAACCACAGATTTTTAGTGAAGATATAGCCAATTCCCAAGAGTAATCCTGCAAGGAAAATATTTGTAATACCAACAAGTGAAACATTAGGATTCATTAGATGAAGAGCCATAAATATCAATGATGATGAAATTAAGGCAATATATTTATTCATGGAATCCATGAAATTTCGAAGAAGATATCCTCTTACAAATACTTCCTCGTTAATTGAAACTAAAATAAACAATACTACTGATTGAGCTAACCCAATCAAATTAAAAGTAATGGAATTAAACGTTAAGTTTCCAGAAAAATACAGAATTAAACTGCCTGCTCCCATCATGATAAAACCGGCCAGTAATCCGTAAATGATATCTTTTGTCCTTTTTTGAAAGGACAATCCCAAATCAATCATTTTTTTTCGATCGATAAAACGGGTAAACAGCCAAATCAACAACAGCGTTCCAATTGTTCCAAAAAATTGAATTACTAAGAATGAGGAAGTAGAATTATCTGCCTGATTTTGTAGCATTTCCAAAAGGTCTTTGTTCGACGCAAGAGCCAATACAAAAGTACCAATAAGTTGAAAAATTCCGGTAAATATTATAAAGGGAAGAAGAATTAAAATGGCTCTGAGCCATCCTCTTTTAATCGCTGGTTCATTGTTTGTTGGGTTCATTAATTTGGATTTTGGTTTGTGTGGGTAAAATTAACAAAATCCTGATGTTATGAAAGGGAAAATAAACGTCTCTTAATTTATGACGACATAAAAAAGGGGCTGTCCCAAAAGAACAACCCTTTTTTTTATTGAGTATACACCTATACGATGCCCTGTGCAATCATGGCATTGGCAACTTTTACAAAACCGCCAATATTTGCACCATTCACGTAGTTTACAAATCCATTTGAAGATTTACCATACTTAACACATGTGGTATGAATATCCTTCATAATCCTTTTAAGCTGATTGTCAACTTCCTCGCGGGTCCAGCTTAAACGCATTGCGTTTTGAGACATTTCTAAGCCAGAAACAGCAACACCACCGGCATTGGCCGCTTTGCCGGGACCATACAGAATTTCATTTTTAATGTAAATATCTACAGCTTCGGGAGTAGAAGGCATATTGGCACCTTCCGAAACGCAAATGCAACCATTATCAATTAAGATTTTCGCTTCTTCAGCATTTATTTCATTTTGTGTGGCACTTGGCAAAGCAACATCACACTTCACTCCCCAAGGTCTTGCGTTTGGATAGTAGGCAACATTGTATTTCCTGGCATATTCTTCAATTCTGCCTCGTTTAATGTTTTTAAGTCTCATCACGTAAGTAAGTTTTTCTCCATCAATTCCATCCGGATCATGAATAAAACCGGAAGAATCGGATAATGTAACCACTTTACCTCCTAATTCATTCACTTTTTCGACAGTAAACTGAGCAACATTTCCAGAACCGGAAACAGTTACGATCTTGCCTTTCAGACTGTCATTTTTCGTATTCAGCATTTCTTCGGCAAAATATACATTGCCATAGCCGGTTGCTTCCGGACGAATAAGGCTTCCTCCCCATTCTGCACCTTTACCGGTTAAAACGCCTGTAAATTCGTTACGTATTCGTTTATATTGACCAAATAGATAACCAATTTCTCTGCCTCCAACTCCTATATCTCCGGCAGGAACATCAGTATCTGGTCCTATGTGCTTACAAAGTTCAGTCATGAAGCTCTGGCAGAATCTCATTACTTCATTATCCGATTTTTGTTTTGGATCAAAGTCTGAGCCCCCTTTTCCGCCTCCCATTGGGAGTGTGGTTAAGCTGTTTTTAAAAACTTGTTCGAATGCAAGAAATTTTAGAATACCAAGGTTTACCGTTGGGTGGAAACGCAATCCACCTTTGTAGGGGCCAATTGCACTGTTCATCTCAATACGGTATCCGCGGTTCACCTGAATTTCCCCTTTGTCATCAACCCAAGGAACCCTGAAAATTATAATTCTTTCAGGCTCTGAAATCCTCTCCAAAATTTTAGCTGTTTTGTACTTTGGGTTTTCCTCTAAAAAAGGAAGTAATGACTCCACCACTTCGTGAACAGCCTGATGAAATTCAATTTCTCCTGGTGTTCTACTTTTTAATTTGTCCATAAATTCCTTGCTGGAAGGAGCCTTTAACATAGTTGTCATGGTAATTAATGTTTAAGTTAGACATGAATTATACTGGGTGTGAATGAACGTGACCGCTAATACCAGCGATCATATTTAAAGGTAAAAAAGAAATCCCTCAAGGTCAAGGGCTTAGGTTTCACTTAAATTGTTTAAATTTAAAAGAGCCTACAAACAGTAGCCAAATCACTACGATCTTTTTACAATTTTTAATGCATCTACGTAAGTAAACCGAAAATGTATGGAATCAAATCCGGGTAAAGAGCAGGGAATCAATAAGATTATAGCCGAAAATATAGAGCGGTTAAAAGAACTTTCCGCAATTAATCAAACCACAGGTATTATCAAGGAAGGAAAATCCATTGAGGATACTTTACAGCAAATCTGCTTTATTCTTCCTAAAGCATGGCAATATCCCGAGTTTACGGTTGCCCGTATTGTATTTGACGGACAAGAATACCTCAGCCCCGGATTTCGTCTCTCGCAATGGACACTAACACAGGAATTTTTAACGATTAATAATCGAAGCGGAAGAATTGAGGTTTGTTATGTAAAAAAATTCCCAGCACAAGATGAAGGCCCATTTTTGAAAGAAGAAAGGCACTTGATTGAGAATATTGGGAATATTATTGTTGGTTATATCAATAGCGAAACGGGAAAGGAACTGCTTAGTCGGAAAAGGAAAATTGATCCTGAGAAGAAGGAAATAATAGGTCCTTATGTTCCGGTTACAAATCGAAAATTATTACAGGATTTTTTGAATAAGAACAATGCTGATCGGGATATTTATCATGATTTAATGCCATTTAAAGTAAAGGAAATATTGTTGGTTGCGAACCTGTATGATGCTTATTGTATTGAGCGTGAAGGGCGTTTTTCAGAACAAATTTCCAGCGAATATCATCAGCTTAACTTAACATCAATGCCTCGGGTTACAGGTGTTTCTAATTTGGAAGAAGCCATGGAACAATTACATTCCAAGCATTTTGATATGATTATATTAATGGTTGGAGTGGATAAAAAAACACCAATAATTTTAAGTGAGCATATTAAAAAGGAATTTCCGTACATATCCATTTTTTTATTGCTGAATAACGATGCCGATATTGCCATGTTTGAAGAACAACGGGCTGAACTAAAAAGTGTAGATAAAATATTTGTGTGGAATGGCGAGTCGCAGGTTTTCTTTGCCATGATTAAGAGTTTGGAAGATAAGGTAAATGTAGAAAATGACACTAAGATTGGTTTGGCTCGGGTAATTTTATTGGTTGAAGATTCGGCAAAGTATTATTCGAGATATATGCCAATGCTTTATCAGAGTGTTTTGGCGCAAACCCAGCGAATAATAGATGATGTGAGCACCGATGCTCAGTATAAAATACTTCGCTTGCGAGCGCGACCTAAAATATTATTGGCTTCGAATTACGAAGAGGCAATGAATATTTATTATCGGTTTAGGGAGTATTTGTTGTGTTTAATTTCGGATGTGAAGTTTAAAAAAGATGGAATATTTTTAGATGATGCGGGAATTAGTTTGGTAAAAGAAATTAAAGATGAATATCCGAATATGCCGGTTATATTGCAATCTTCTGATGTTTCGAATGCCAGCCATGCTTTTAAGCTGAAGGCTAGTTTTATCGATAAAAACTCTGAAACGCTTAGAGGGGATATTCGTTTGTTTATTCGTCAGTTTCTGGGTTTTGGCGATTTTGTTTATAAGGATGCTGAAGGAAAGGAAATTGCTACGGCAAAATCTTTAAAAGAATTTGAGGAGTATTTGTATCATATTCCCGCTGAATCATTGGTTTATCATGCTCAGAAAAATCATTTCTCATTATGGTTAATGGCTAGGGGAGAAATCCGGGTTGCAAAAATGATTGCTCCCTATCACATCACCGATTTTAAATCTGCTGAAGATGTGCGGGATTATTTAATTAATGTAATTCAAAATTACAGGAACGAAAAAAATAAGGGAAAGGTTGTGGAGTTTAATGCCGATTTTGCTCTTAATTCCAACAATATAGTCACCTTATCTACCGGTTCGTTAGGTGGAAAAGGGCGAGGATTGGCTTTCATTAACTCCATGCTTTTTAATCTAAATTTGAGCCGGTTTGTTCCCGGAATAAATATAAAGGCACCTATGACTGCAGTAATTGGTGTCGATGAATACGAATCATTCTTAGATCGAAATAACCTTTTAGACCGAATTAAGGATATGGATGATTTTGAACAAATTCAGAGGGTATTTCTGGATGCGGAATTAACGCAGCGTCTGGTTCAAAAAATAAGAATCATTCTGAAGAATTTTGAGCAACCACTGGCGATCCGATCTTCCGGATTGTTTGAAGATTCATTACTTCAGCCTGTAGCAGGGGTTTTTCAAACTTATCTTGTGCCTAATAATCATCCCGATTTAAATACGAGGGTTAAGCAGGTAACTGACGCAGTAAAATTGGTTTATTCCTCCATTTTTTCCAATGATGCAAGGCTGAATGTTTCGGCCATGAATTATAAAATTGATGAAGAAAAAATGGCTGTAGTCATTCAGGAAGTAGTGGGCAATCAGTATGGATCGACTTTTTATCCCCACATTTCGGGTGTAGCTCAATCGTATAATTATTATCCCTTTGGGCACATGAAACCTGAAGAAGGGTACGCTGTGATAGGTGTTGGTTTGGGTAAATATGTTGTAGATGGTGAAAAGGCATTTCGGTTTTCTCCTGTTTTCCCAACCATTGAGAATAACAGTGCAAAAGATCAATTTAAAAACTCGCAGGTAGAATTTTATGCTGTTGACCTCAACAAAAAAGATTTGGATCTTATGGAGGGCGATACGGCAGGATTAATTCGTCTGGATATTGATGAAGCAGAAGAACATGGTAATTTGGTGCATTGTGCCTCTGTTTATAATTCCATGAGTGATACAATTAGTCCCGGTTTGGATATTATGGGACCAAGAATCATCAATTTCGCAAATATTTTAAAATATAACTACATACCACTGGCAAAAACGATTGAACTTGTTTTGGATATTATAAAAGAAGCAATGGGCTCACCGATTGAGATAGAGTTTGCAGTCGATTTAACGAAAGATAAAGAAGGGAAGGCTTCGTTTTATCTTCTGCAGATTAAACCTTTGGTTGGTAATATAGATGATTACCATATTGATTTGAATGAAATTGACAGAAGCAAGCTTTTGATGATTTCTGAAATGAGTATGGGAAACGGATTGGTAGATGATATTGTTGATGTTGTTTATGTTGTGCCCGAATTATTCAAAAAAGATTTGACTCTTGAGATTGCGGATACCATCTCAAAAATTAATCATGAAATGAGAGAAAAAAACAAACGTTTTGTATTGATTGGTCCAGGGCGTTGGGGCACCCGCGACCGATGGATTGGAATTCCCGTAAAATGGAACGACATCTCTTTCTCGAAATTAATTGTTGAGACCAGCTTCGACGACTATCCTTTGGAGGCATCATCCGGATCTCACTTTTTTCACAATGTAACCTCAATGAATATTGGCTACAGCTCCATTCACCACCATTCTGAAACATCTTTTATTGATTATCAAACACTTAAAAAGCAGAAATTAGTTGGGGAGTATGGCGCCGTTCGTCACGTTCAGTTTAAAAAACCATTAAGTGTTAAATTGGATGGTAAAAAACGACTGGCTGTTGTGAGTTGGGAATGATATTTAAAAATGAATGGAAATGCCTAAAGCCAGATTCCATATGTCATAAAACTTAATATAGTCTGTTCTTATGCTTTCTAAAAGGTAATTGTCTACTGTACCTATTTCGGTATAAAAATCAATTCCTTTAATTATTTTATAAGGAAGAGGGTGGTAAACCATAGCTCCGACAAAAGGAGCAAAATGTATTTTATTCTGAAAATAATAATCATTGGGGAAGTAGTTGGGCAAATTTCGGTAGGTATTGTGGGTTGAACCAAAATTGATACTTAAGCCTGCTGTTGGAGCAACCACAAAATCACCAATGTGAAATTGCTTAATAAGAAATGTGTTCTTAAAAGCAACCGTATTTAGAGTATGAACATGAGAATGCATAGATGTACTTCCATACATTAAAGAAAGACGATACCAGTCTTTTGCAAGATGGTAGGTAATTCCGGCAGAAAGAAAGCCAATATTACCTGCGTATTGAATTTTTGCATCACGAGGTAAATACCACTTTCTTTTTATAGTATCAGTTTGATCTTCGTAAAGAGTACTTCCAAAGGCTGATAGGCTAAAACAGCAGATGCACGCTAAAATGGGTAAAATATGTTTTTTCATTAAAATGCGATGTTTTCAATTGAATAATTGCCATTATCAATAGTAATTACCTGATAGTGATTATCGGCAATATCACCTCCAACCAGAAAATCTGTTTTGCCATATTTTTTGCCATGATAAAAGCTGTGAGTATGGCCATGTATGGAGAGTTTAATGTTGTTATTTTCCAGAATTTGATTTAGCATTGAATCTTCTCCGTCATACTGATCCGCATAAGGTGGAATGTGTGAAACCGGAATCACCAGATTGGCACTGCCGTCATTCTTTAAATTCTCATTGAACCAATCAAAATCAGGATTTGTGTTTTTCCGTTCCCATACAATATTATCAAACATTACAAATTTGCAGCCTTTGTAAGTAAATGTGTAATTGTTTTCACCAAAGGAGGTATGGTATAATCTTTCGCCATTTGATAAGTAGTCGTGATTCCCGATTACTGTAAAAAAAGGAACGTTCAGCCTGGATATTATTTCGTTAAACCATGTAAATTCTTTGTGAAGAGCACTTAAGGTTAAATCACCACCATGTATTACGAAATCAATATCATCTCTTGCATTTAGAGCAGCAACAGCATCCTCAAATTCATCATAAAATGTGTGAGTGTCTGTGATAAAAGCGAATTTGAAAGTTTCATTATTATCAGTGTCGGTAATTTTTATTTTATCCAGATTTTTAGAAGTTAAATCTCTGAATTTACTCTCAACTTTATTATCATATGGACTGTATTCATAAGGCAGACTGCATCCTGGGAATACCCCCAAAATAGCAGACAGGCATACCAGTCCGTTGGTTTTTATAAAATCACGTCGGATCATATCAGTTCGTTTTATTCTATTTAGAATAAATTCAAAAAAATTAGTGTGGGGCAAAGATATTATACAAAAAGGAAGAAGATAAAAGTTATAACAATTCTTAACTTTTTTAACAATTCAAAGCATTTTAGCTGCGTGAAGAAGCGATTTGTTAATCAAATTTAATCGCCTTTGCAGGAGTTATTTTTGTAATTAAATAGGAGGGAACAAGCAACATCGAAACTGTAACAATTAAACTGCCAATATTCAGAAGAATAATGTGAGTGATTTTAAGATTGATTGGTACGGTATCTACATAATAGTTGGTTGGATCTAAAGGAATGATTTCAAAAAAGTATTGCAGTAAACACACAGAGATTCCAATAATATTACCCCATAATAATCCTTGTCCGATAAGCATGGCAGACTGGTAAAGAAATATTTTACGAATCGACCAGTTTTCTGTTCCCAGTGCTTTTAAAATTCCAATCATATTGGTCTTTTCCAGAATAATGATTAAAAGACCCGAAACCATATTAAAGCCGGCAACAAGTATCATTAAGCTTAAAATGATCCATACGTTCATATCAAGCATGTCTAACCAGCTAAATATTTGCGGGTATTTACGAACAATGCTCCTAACTTTTAATCCGGCGCCATCATCGGTAAATGATGTTGCTGTAATGCCTTTTATCTGTTGTTCAATAAGATCTAAATCGTCAAAATCATCAATAAATATTTCGTAGCCGCTAACCAGATTATTATTCCAGTCGTTTAGTTTCTGAATGTGTTGTATGTCGCAAATAAGGAATAGTTTATCGAATTCTTCCATTCCGGTATTGTATATTCCGGCAAGGGTAAAGCTTCTTACTCTGGGAGGTTGCTGTATAAAATAAACCGATAATTTGTCACCTACTTTTAATTGAAGAAGTTTCGAGAGTTTCTCCGAAATCAAAATATCGTTACTTTTGGTGCTGTCGGTGAGTTGAATGGTTTTCCCTTCCACCAAATGGTTTTTAAAAAAACTCCAATCGTAATCTTTACCTATTCCGTTTAAAACAATTCCTTGTATATCCGATTTTGTTTTAAGAATACCCGGTTTAGTTGCAAAGGATTGTACGTGCAAAACTCCGGGTATTTTTTCAATGCTGCTTACGGAGATTGCATTTTTTTCGATGGGGAGAGTTTCAAACGACGAGTTGTTATCGTAATTTGTAATTTGGATATGAGAACCAAACCCAATAACCTTATTGGTAATTTCAGATTTGAAACCAGTAACAATAGCTACAGCCAATATCATTACCGAAATACCAAGAGCGATGCTTATTTTGGCAATACTAATAATAGGATGAGATATATTACCATCGCCTTTTTTGCTGATGGTAATTTTCTTGGCTATAAAAAGTTCTAGATTCAAATTGAGGTTCTTTTTAAAGATTAATACAAAAGTAGTAATTTCGGGTTTACAGATGTGAAAAATTAGTTAAATGAGAAAAATAAAACAATTGATACCTTATTGGGTACTGAGTACATGCTTTTTGTTTGTGGTAAGCATAACATCTTGTGCACAAAAACGATTAGATTCGTTAATAACCGGAGCCGAAAATTTCACAGAATACATACCTCTTCTTAAAGAGAAAAAAGTGGCAGTAGTTGCCAATCAATCCTCATTAGTGAATGGTGAACATTTGGTTGATGTATTGCTGGCAAAAGACATATACATTACCCGAATCTTTAGTCCCGAACATGGCTTTAGAGGAAATGCTGATGCCGGCGAAAAAATTACCAATGGCATAGATGTAAAAACAGGATTGCCAATTGTTTCATTATACGGAAAGCATTATAAACCTTCCGTTGTTGATTTGAATGATGTTGATGTTGTGGTTTTTGATATTCAGGATGTTGGTGTTCGCTTTTACACATACATATCTACACTTCATTATGTGATGGAAGCTTGCGCCGAGCAGGGAAAAAAGGTAATTGTTCTCGATCGTCCAAATCCCAACGGCCATTATATAGATGGGCCTGTTCTGGAAATGAAATACAGTTCCTTTGTTGGAATGCATCCGGTGCCTGTGGTTTATGGCATGTCTATAGGTGAATATGCCCAAATGATTAATGGGGAAAAATGGCTGGACAATAAGGAGCAATGCGAATTAATTGTGATTCCGTTTAAAAATTGGAATCGGGATAATTCATATCTGCTTCCGGTAAAGCCTTCACCCAATTTGCCAAATCATTTGTCGGTTATTTTATATCCATCCCTGTGTTTTTTTGAAGGTACCGTTGTAAGTGCTGGTCGTGGTACTGATCATCCTTTTCAAGTTTACGGGCATCCGTCTTTTTCTCATGGCGATTTTGAGTTCACACCAAGAAGTATTCCGGGAGCAAGTAAATATCCAAAGTTTGAAGGTGAGAAATGTGTTGCTTACGATTTAAGAAAAATTAATGCGGATGATTTCCGAAAGAAGAAAAAGTTGGATTTGTCTTTTTTATTAAATGCTTATTGTGAATTGAAAGCGAAGCCTGATTTTTTCAATTCTTTTTTTGAAAATCTTGCTGGAACTGCAAATCTGAGAATACAAATTGAAAACTCCTTATCGGAAGAACAAATTAGAGCCAGTTGGGAAAAGGATCGAAAAGATTTTATGGCAATTCGAGCGAAGTACCTGATTTATTCTGATTTTGCAGAAGAGTAAATGGAAAAAGAAACAGAAGCATCGGAGTGAAAGGAAAATTGTATCGACTAGGTTGCAAATCCGATGATCTGTTTCTGAGGGATTCTTTTATTTGTGGCTGAATTTGTATTCGTCCTTAACAAGAGCAAGTTTACAAAAGAGAAATTGGAGAAGTATAAACTGGTTATTAATTATGTGTTAATTGCTATTTATTTTTTGAGGTTTAGGAGCAGAAATTAACAATAGAATAGCTTGAAATTAATTTAGATTTTCTCAAAATAATAAGTAAATTTAAAGGAGTGTTCAATAAATAAAATATTTAAAATGGCATTTACCTTGCAAATTAATGATAAAGCTCCTGATTTTGATCTGATAGCTACTGATGGAATTCGATATAAATTAAACGATTTTAAATCATCTAAACTTTTAGTTGTTTTTTTTACTTGTAATCATTGTCCGTATGTGATCGGTTCCGATGAAGATACCAGAGTGATAGCAGACAAATACATTCCGAATGGAGTCGAATTTGTGGGGATTAATTCTAATTCTGCAAATACTTATGAGGAAGATGATTACGATCATATGGTAACTCGAATGGAAGAGAATGATTTTCCATGGGTTTATTTGTACGATGAAACACAAGAGGTGGCAATGGCATACGGTGCATTGAGAACACCCCATTTTTATTTGTTTAACGAAGCACGCAAATTAATTTATACAGGCAGAGCAGTCGATAATCCCAAAGATACGTCCAAAGTTACTTCCAGAGATTTGGAGAGAGCTATAGATGAATATTTGGCTGGAAAAGAAATTTCTGTTCCGGTAACCAACCCAATTGGCTGCAACGTAAAATGGGATGGGAAAGATAAACATTGGATGCCTGCAGATGCTTGTGATTTGTTGTAGTTTTGTTGTCAATAAGCCGTTATGTATATATATAATGGCTTTTTTTATTGAAAACAGTATACTTAAGTGAGTAAAGAAGAATTTTTAATGGCATTTGAAAATATTAAAATTGGTTTTTAAACCGATTTTTTAGATATTCAACCCCGATATGAAGGAGCTTGAATTAATACATAATCTGAATGATGGAAATAGAATAGTTTTTAATCAGCTATTTAAAAAGTATTATTCAGGGCTTTGTTCGTTTGCTTCAAATTATATTTCAAATCAAGATTTAATAGAGGATTTTGTGCAAGAATCCTTTATAAAACTTTGGGAAAAAAGAAAATCCATTGAATCTATTAGTGCCATGAAAGGCTTTTTGCATGTTGTTATTCGAAACAAGTGTCTCAATCATATTCGTGATTCAAAAAAAATATTTTTACTGGCAGATGAAGAATACAAACAACTTTTATCTGAAGATTTTTTTCTGGAAAAAATTATAGAAGAGGAGTATTATTCTCAGTTATACCAACTTATAAAAACTTTACCTCCGCGAACTCAAGAAGTTTTAAGTTTGAGTATGAGGGGGTTAAATCAATCGGAGATATCGGAAGAATTAGATATCGAAATAAGTACTGTTAAAAGCCACAAGAAGCTTGCTTACAAAACATTAAGAAGAGGTTTTGAAGTTTTCGTTTTTGCGATGATGTTGAATTAATTCTTCATTGTTTGGCTTATTCAGACAAACTTAGAAAAATTCTTTTTTTTAATATCATTTTCTACTCCCCCTTCCATTCGTTTTTCGTGTTATATATTTAGTAATAGGGAAAAAATGGAAAAATTTAGTAAGGAGTTTAGGGTTGGTGAATTACTTTTCAAGCAAAGAATTGAAAGTTTATCACCTGTGGAGGAGATTGAGTTGAGTACTTGGTTAGAAAGCGATAATAAAAATGAATTGTTCGCGAATAATTTATTATCGGATGAAGATTTAGCAGAACAAATCTCAAAAAGAAAAAGCGTAAGAACTAATTCAGCTCTACAAAAGGTAAATGAAAAGATTGATTCTGCGAAAACCCGTCGCTTAGTTATGAATTTCTTAAAATATGCAGCCGTAATTTTTCTGCCAATTGCAGCTGTTTGGTTTGTAAGTTCCACTTATAACCAAAGTTTACTTGTACAGGAAACCCTAATCGAACCAGGTAGCCCGAAAGCAGTTTTAATGCTTGCAGACGGATCCAGTGTTGATTTGGGTGCTCAAAAAAATAAATCCATTCAGTTTGAGAATGAGGTTGTTGCTAAGAATGTCAATAGTAATCTTATTTACAGTCAATTGAATGAGAATAATCAAGAACAAAATTTAATTGAAAAATTCAATACATTACTCACTCCGTTAAAAGGTGAATATTCAACTACCTTGAGTGATGGGACAAAAGTTTGGCTGAATTCTTCTTCTTCCCTTCGGTATCCAGTACGATTTTCAAAAAATATACGTAAAGTGTACTTGTTGGGAGAGGCATATTTTGAGGTGGCGAAAAATGAGACAAAGCCTTTTTACATTGTTTTGGAAAACGGAATGGAAATTAGAGTATTAGGAACCAAATTCAATATCATGTCATATGGAGATGAAGATTTGGTTGAAACGACACTATTGGAAGGGAAAGTGCAAGTGACGTCCAAAAATATCAACGGATGTGAACAGAAAAATATTTTAATTCCTAATCAGCAATTCTCCTTTAACAAAGAATCGAAAAAATCAGAAGTTAAATTTGTGGATGCTTCCATTTATGCGGCATGGAAAGATGGTTTGTTTATTTTTGAAAATGAAAAACTTGGAGTTTTCATGAGAAAGCTGGAACGTTGGTATGGCTGTGGAATTGTTTATGAGAATGAAGAATTAAGGAACATTAGTTTTACAGGTGAAATAAAAAAGTATGAAGATTTCTCTTCAGTATTGAAAATTTTAAAGCTAACTGAAGATATTGATTTTACTGTTGAAGGGAATGTGATTTACGTAAAAAAAGGACTAAAATAAAAATCGGAAAATGCGCTAACATTTTCCGATCCTAAATCAATTTTCCTGTCATGATTAGGATTCATGCAGGAATGTATTAAATGTATCATTTAACGAATCAAAACTATGAAAAAATCATGGAGAATGAAAACCTTTCTTTCCGGAAGGTGGAGAAAAATTCTACTAATTATGAAGTTGACCTGTTTATTCATGCTATTAAGTGTGTTTCAACTTACGGCAAGTGTAAGTGCTCAGAATGTTCGCATGGATGTGGATTTTGAAGATGTGTCTTTGTCCGAGGTCTTTCGAGAGGTGAGAAAATTAAGCGGATTTAATTTTCTGTACAATGCTGAGGAAATCAATAGTAAGGAGAACCTGAGCATTGAGATGAAAAATGCTACTCTTGAAGAGGTGCTTGAAGAATGCATTAAAGGAAGAGGTTTAAAGTATAATATTCAGGACAGTACTATTGTATTGTCAACGGCACCTGAGCAAATACTTCGGGAAAGCAATGTTCAGGAAAAGAAAATTCTAAATGGATCTGTAACCGATAAGGATGGATTTCCTTTGCCTGGAGTTTCGGTAGTTGTAAAGGGAACAACAAGAGGAGTTATTACCGATGTAGATGGTAATTTTAATCTTGATGTTAAAGGCGATAATATTATTCTGCTTTTTTCATTTGTAGGAATGAAAACACAAGAAGTTTCGGTTGGAGAACTTTCTTCTCTTGAAATTGTTTTGGAGCAGGATAATTTGGGAATGGAGGAAGTTGTTGTCATTGGTTATGGTCAGATAAAAAAGGAGGATGCAACAGGCTCTGTTGTGGCATTGGGAGAGAAGGATTTTAATCAGGGAACTACAAGTTCACCACAAGATTTAATAATGGGAAAAGTTGCTGGAGTTAATCTTGTTAGCGCAGGAGGACAGCCAGGATCAGATGTTAGAATCCGAATTAGAGGTGGTTCTTCAATGTCTGCGAGTAATGATCCACTTATTGTGATAGATGGAGTACCTATTGACAATAGAAGTATTTCAGGGATGAGTAACATTCTGAGCTCTATAAATCCAAGTGATATTGCATCATTTTCTGTTCTTAAAGATGCTTCATCGACTGCAATTTACGGTTCAAGAGCATCAAATGGTGTAATTATTATCAATACTAAAAAAGCTAAAAAAGGGCAAAAGTTAAGTGTAGATTATGGCTCAAGGTTTTCTATTGGTGAAGTTGTGAAAACGTTTGATCTGTTAAATGGAGACGAATTCAGAGATATCATTAATAGCAGACACGCTTCTGATTCCGATGTTGATAAAGCAATACGCAATCGTTTGGGAGGTGAGGATACCAATTGGCAGGATGAAATCTATCAAAATAGTTTCAGTCAAGACCACAATCTCAGTATTGCAGGATCTGTAAAAGATATTCCTGTAAGAGCTTCTATAGGATACACCGATCAGGAAGGTGTTCTTAAAACTTCCGGGATGAAAAGAAAGACCTATACTTTTAACATGAATCCAAGTTTATTTGATAATCATTTAAAGTTGAATATCGGCTTAAAGGGAATGGATATTGATAATCGATTTGCAGATTCAGGTGCAATTGGGGCCGCAATTCGTTTCGATCCAACCCAGCCAGTTAGAAGTTCTGCTCCCGAATTCGATCAGTTCGGAGGATACTATACATGGATGCTTAATGGAACCAAGAATATTAATGGAACGAATAATCCTGTTTCTATGCTTGAGCAAGCGCGTGATAAATCAGATGTTAATCGAATTATCGGTGATTTTAAATTAGATTATAAAGTGCATGGCTTACCGGAGTTAAGTATTAATATGGTGACAGGTATTGATTATACCAAAAGTGATGGGAAAGATATTGTTGATGATAAGGCTGCTTTCGCATCCAACGATAATTCGGAATTGATTAGGACATACAATCATGATCTTAAAAATGAACTTTTTGATTTCTATTTGAATTACAACAAGGAATTTAAAAGTATTGATAGTAGAATTGATGCTATGGCAGGGTATGAGTGGCAGCATTTCAAGAGTAAATCAGATCAAACTGTAATACGAAGAAATGTAACAGATCCCTCTTTTAGTGCTGATGAGACAGAAAATTATTTAGTATCGTTTTTTGGTCGTTTAAACTATACTTTCAAAGAAAAGTACTTGCTCACTCTAACAGTTCGTCGAGATGGTTCAAGCCGCTTTCATAAAGATGAAAGATGGGGAACTTTTCCATCACTGGCTTTTGCATGGAAAATCAAAAATGAAAATTTTCTCAAAAACTCTAATCTGGTAAGTAGTTTAAATATGCGGCTGGGATATGGAGTTACAGGACAGCAATCTTTATCTGGTAATGATTATCCATATATGGGAATTTATACCAAAAGTGATGAATTCAGACAATATCAGTTTGGATCAGAATTCGTTTATACACTGCGTCCCAATGGATATGATGAGGCGTTAAAGTGGGAGGAAACTACAACTTACAATTTTGGATTGGATTATGGATTCTTTAATAATCGTGTTTATGGTAGTCTTGATGTTTATTTTAAGGAAACCGAAGATTTAATTAATACCATTCCCGTTCCAACAGGAACCAATTTTACAGATTTATTGACAACAAATGTTGGAGCATTAGAAAATAGAGGTGTTGAGTTTTCCATCAACACATTGCTTGTGGCTAAAGAAAATTTTAGTTGGGATTTAGGCTTTAATATCACATACAACAAGAATGAAATAACCAAGCTTACTAACTACGATGATCCAAATTATAGAGGCGTTGAGACTGGTGGAATTAGTGGTGTTGGTGTTGGGAATAATATTCAGATCCACTCAGTTGGTCAAGCCCTTAATACTTTTTTTGTCTATAAACAAAATTACGATCAAGCGGGTAAACCAATTGAGGGTGACTATGTTGATTTGAATAATGATGGAGAAATTAATACAAGTGACCGATACTTTGGTGGAAGTCCGGATCCTGAAGTTTTCATGGGAATTTCATCAAGCATAAATTATAAAAACTGGGATTTCAGCTTCAATGGCCGGGCAAGTTTTGGTAACGATGTTTATAACAATAATGCTTTGGGTGCGCGTTATCAGGAAATGGTAGTTAACGATTATTTAACCAATTTGCCTTCATCGATTAAGCATACACAATTCGAAAATGCGCAGCAATTTTCAGATTTTTTTGTGGAGGATGGAAGCTTCTTTAAAATGGATAATATATCACTTGGGTACAGCTTTAAGAAATTAAAAATGTTTAAAGAAGATGTTGACCTAAGATTGTATTCCAGTATTCAAAATGTATTTACGATTACTGGTTACGATGGACTTGATCCTGAAATTACCAATGGGATTGATAACAATGTTTATCCAAGACCAAGAACATTTTTGTTTGGTGTTAACATGAAGTTTTAATCTTAAATTTTGGAAAAATGAATAAGAAATATTTAAAATCAATATATATAATCGGATTATATCTATTCACTTTTTTTGTGACATCTTGTACCGATGATTTGAATACAGTGCCATTGGATAAAGACATTCAAATTGAAATAAGCAGCGATGAGGATTTCAAGCAATTAATGGCGAAGTGTTATGCCAATTTAATCCTTGGAGGGCAAACGGGAAGTGATAGAGACATCAGTAGATTAGATGTTAATTTCTCATCTTATCTGAGGTTGCTTTTTAACATGCAGGAATTAACAACAGATGAGGCTATTTGTGCGTGGAATGATGGAAACCTACCAGATTTGCATGATATGGATTGGAATGCACAAAATGAATTTATTACCGCAATTTACAGTCGAATAAATTTGGGCGTTTCATACTGCAACAAGCTTATCCAGCAAATTGGAGATAATCCAAAATATACTGGATATTTGCTTGAAGCAAGAGTATTAAGAGCATTGTCCTATTGGCATATGTTAGATATGTTTGGAACAGCTCCGTTTGTTACTGAAGCTGATCCCATAGGTTCTTTCTTTTTTCCGGAACAAGCTTCAAGTGAGGATTTGTTTGAGTATTTGGAAACAGAACTTAAAGCCATCGAAAATGAATTGCCTGAACCTGGAGCCAATCAGTATGGACGGGCAGACAGAGGGTTGGCTTGGATGTTATTGGCCAAATTGTATTTAAATGCCGAAGTTTATATCGGGCAAGAGAAATATTCAGAATGTATTTCTTACTGTAACAAATTTACAGGGAATAGTTTTTATTCATTGGAGCCTGTTTATAAAAATCTGTTTTTAGCTGATAATCATTTGCGGCGGAATGAAATAATATTTCCGGTTTGCTCAGATGGTAAGCATACTCAAGGTTATGGGGGAATGAGTTTTCTGATTCATGCTGGTATTGGAGGAACTATGAAAGGCAGCGACTACGGAGTAAGTGGCGGCTGGGGAGGAAACAGAACTACCAAGGCTTTGGTTAATAAGTTTTCCGATCCATCTGGTTTAACTGATAGTAGGGCTAGTTTTCATTCTGATGGACAAACGTTGGAAATTGATGATGTTTTTGCCTTCTCACAAGGTTATCCTGTTGTCAAATATATTAATATAACGTCTGCTGGACAGGCAGGTTCAGATGCCGAATATGTTGATACGGATTTCCCATTGTTTAGATATGCAGATGTATTATTGATGTATGCCGAATGTGTTCTAAGAGGTGGTTCAGGTGGCGATGCAGCTACCGCATTGATTTACGTGAATCAAATTCGGGAAAGAGCTTATGGTGACGCATCTGGGAATATTAATTCATCGGAATTAACACTGGAGTGGCTTCTTGATGAAAGAGCGAGGGAGTTACATTGGGAAGGCCACCGAAGAACCGACCTTGTACGTTATGGTAAATTAACTGGAGGAGATTATCTATGGCCATGGAAAGGAAATACAAAAGAAGGCAGTTCAACAAATGCTAAATTCAATGTATTTCCAATACCTTCATCGGATATAAATTCAAATCCAAACCTGGTGCAAAACGAAGGATATTAATTCATTCAGAAATTCTAATTTAAAATAGCTATTGGTGATTGGATTCTCTGATTGCCAATGGCTATAATCCACAAACATTTACGGTAAAACAATTGATTAACAATCAAGTCGCTTGATTGAATAGGATACTCTTGTGCTTTTAAAAATCGCACAGGTAAAGAGATTCTTGTGGTTTTAGCTTTCTGCAAGGATAGTTTCATAAATTAGAAATAGAGGCGTCATTCTAAGATGGCGCCTCTTGATATGGATTAAAATTAGATTCAATGAAAGATTATTGCAATAAAAGAGGCTGTTTCACATCTACGAAACAGCCTCTTTTTGTATTCTATATTGCGAGATTTCTTAATTTGTTCTTCCAGGATAAACTTTCAATGCTTCGGCAAGAGTTTCCATCGCTTTCGCCAAATCTTCTTTTTTAAGAACGTAAGCAATACGAACTTCATTTTTACCTAAACCTTTAGTAGCATAAAATCCTGTAGCAGGAGCAACCATAACAGTTTGGTTCTTGTATTCGAAATCTTCCAATATCCACTGAGCAAATCTGTCTGCATCATCAATTGGAAGTTTCACTACAGTATAAAAAGCCCCTTTAGGAGTTGGACAGTAAACGCCATCCATGTTATTTAATGCCGCCACCATAAAGTTACGGCGATCAATGTATTCGTTGTAAACTTCGGTGAAGTAATCTGCAGGTGTCTCCAAAGAAGCTTCGGCAGCAATTTGTCCAAAAGCAGGAGGGCACAAACGAGCCTGTGCAAATTTTAAAGCCGTAGTAATTACTTCTTTGTTTTTGGTAATCATTGCACCAATACGAACACCGCACTCGCTGTAGCGTTTCGAAACAGAATCAATTAGAATTACATTTTGCTCCAAGCCTTCCAGTTTCATAGCTGAGAAATGCTCTTCGCCATCGTAACAAAACTCACGATATACTTCATCAGAGAAAAGGAACAGGTCGTGCTTGATGATCAATTCACGCAATTGATTCAATTCTTCTTTTGAGTACAGGTAACCTGTAGGGTTATTCGGATTACAAATAACGATCCCTTTGGTTTTAGGAGTCATTAATTTCTCGAATTCTTCAATTGCAGGCAATGCAAAATCATTTTCGATACTCGATGTAATTGGTTTTACAACCACACCGGCACTTACAGCAAAACCGTTGTAGTTTGCGTAAAATGGCTCCGGAATCAAAATCTCATCACCAGGATTCATACAAGTCATCAAAGCAAAAGTAATTGCTTCCGAACCACCTGTAGTAATCAACATCTCATTTTCGTCCACGTTAATTCCGATGTTCTGATAGTATTTCGCCAATTTCCTGCGATAAGAAATATTACCCGCCGAATGAGAATACTCAATCACCTTTTCGGTACAATTTCTAATGGCTTCCATGGCAACCTCAGGTGTTTTAATATCCGGCTGACCAATGTTTAATGGATACACAGTTTTTCCTGCAGCTCTTGCAGCTTCAGCGTAAGGAACCAATTTACGAATTGGTGACTCAGGCATTAATCTTCCTTTGTCTGATATTTGTGGCATTTGTTACGTGTTTATATATTTTATGAATGAAGTTTTTTGTTGCTCAAAAGTAGATAAATTTCCATGTAAAAAAAATGATTTTTATTGCTTTTCAGCATCCCTTTAAAAATCTGAAATTTGCTTGTCAAACCTGTGATTTTAAAACAAATGCTTGGTTTCATTGTTCCGCTTATTTGAATCACAAACGAGGCACAGATCGCTTTCATATAGATTGTTGCTTTTTGTTGGAGATATATCTCTCAGATTTTCTTAATTTTGAGCCAAATTTTTTAAGTAGTATAGATTTTTAAATTTTAGTTAAACACATGGAAATCCCAACAAAGTACAATCCTGCAGAATCGGAGGACAAATGGTATAAGTATTGGATGGATAAAGGATTCTTCCACTCTGTACCTGATGAGAGAGAGCCGTATACAATTGTGATACCTCCGCCAAACGTCACCGGAGTGTTACACATGGGGCATATGCTAAACAATACAATTCAAGATGTATTGGTGCGTAGAGCGAGATTGCAGGGGAAAAATGTCTGTTGGGTGCCGGGTACTGATCATGCATCAATTGCAACAGAGGCTAAAGTTGTAAATAAGTTAAGGCAGGAAGGCATTTCTAAAAATGACATTACCCGCGATGAGTTTATGGCACATGCCTGGGAGTGGAAAGAGAAACATGGTGGTATCATTTTGGAGCAGCTCAAAAAATTGGGTGCTTCGTGTGATTGGGAGCGTACTGCTTTTACCATGGACGAATCTCTTTACGAATCGGTAATTGATGTTTTTATCGATTTATATAAAAAGGAAAAGGTTTATCGGGGTGTTCGTATGGTGAATTGGGATCCTTCGGCACAAACAGCTGTTTCCGATGAAGAGGTAATCTATAAGGAATTACAATCAAAACTGTATTATTTAAGATATCAGGTTGAAGGAAGTGATGAGTACATTACCATTGCCACCACCCGTCCTGAGACAATTTTAGGTGATACCGCAGTTTGTATCAATCCAAACGACGAACGTTTTGCTCATTTAAGAGGCAAACGTTGTATCGTTCCTTTGGTGAACCGTTCCATTCCAATCATCGAAGATGAGTATGTTGATATGGAATTTGGTACCGGTGCTTTAAAAATTACACCGGCTCATGATATAAATGATTACGAAATTGGAGATCGTCACAATTTAGAATCGATTGATATTTTTAACGATAACGGTACCATGAGTGAGGCTGCTCAGCTTTACATTGGAAAGGATCGTTTCGAAGTTCGTGATTTGATCATGCCTGATTTGGAGAAAGCAGGCAACTTGGTGAAGGTGGAAGATTACGTGAACAAAGTAGGTTTCTCGGAACGTACCGATGCTGTAATCGAACCTAAATTGAGTATGCAGTGGTTCCTGAATATGAAAGAATTGGCCAAACCGGCTCTTGAGCATGTAATGAACGACGATATTCAGTTGCATCCTCCAAAATTCAAGAACACTTACCGTCATTGGATGGAAAATGTGAAGGATTGGTGTATTTCCCGTCAGTTGTGGTGGGGACAACGAATTCCGGTTTACTATTTGCCTGAAGGCGGATATGTAGTAGCCAGATCAATTGAAGCTGCACTTGTTGAAGCAAATGCCAAAACAGGAAAAACATACAAAGCTGAAGACTTACGTCAGGATGAGGATGTGTTGGATACATGGTTCTCTTCATGGTTGTGGCCAATTTCAGTCTTCGATGGTATTCGTAATCCCGAAAATGAGGAGATCAAATACTATTATCCAACCAACGATTTGGTTTCCGGACCGGATATTCTGTTTTTCTGGATTGCCCGTATGGTAATTTCAGGTTATGAGTACCGTGGCGAAAAGCCATTTAGTAATGTTTATTTAACTGGTATTGTTCGCGATGAATTGGGCCGTAAAATGTCAAAATCATTGGGTAACTCACCTGATCCGTTAGACTTAATTGCTAAATATGGAGCAGACGGGGTTCGTGTTGGAATGCTGTTGTGTTCTCCTGCCGGAGGCGATTTGCTCTTCAACGAGAACCTACCTGAACAAGGACGTAATTTTACTACCAAGATCTGGAATGCATTCCGTTTGGTAAAAGGTTGGGAAGTTGCCGATATCGAGCAACCTGAATATGCCCGATTGGCAACAGAGGTTTTCCATGCACGTTTAAACAATACCATGGAAGCTTTGGATGAGCAGTTCAGGCAATATCGCATCAGCGAAGCATTAATGACTGTTTACACCTTATTCCGCGATGAGTTCTCATCATGGTATTTGGAAATGGTGAAACCAGCTTATCAGCAGCCAATCGACAGGAAAACTTTCGATTCAACCGTAGCTCTTTTCGAGAAGTTGATGCAGCTACTCCACCCATTCATGCCTTTCTTAACAGAGGAAATCTGGCAGTTACTTGCCGATCGTACCGATGAGGACAGCATTATGGTTTCAGTGATGCATAAGCCAGATTCTTATGACGCTAATTTGTTAGCCAAGTTCGAGCAGGTAAAAGAAGTGATTGTTGCTGTTCGTAATATCCGTAAGCAAAAAAATATCGCTTTTAAAGAAGTTTTAGAAATGAATTATAAATTGAAGGGAGACAATTACGATGCTTCTTTCGATTGTGTGGTGGCTAAAATGTGTAATTTTACCGATATTACTGTAGCAAATGGAGAAATGACTGGTGCAATGTCGTTCATCGTAAATGCAGTTGAATATTTTATTCCTTTGGGCGACTTGGTCGACGTTGAGGAAGAATTGAAGAAAATGGAAGAAGAGTTGAAATATACCAAAGGTTTCCTGATTTCGGTTCAAAAGAAAATGAGCAACGAGCGTTTTGTTAACAATGCGCCGGCTAAAGTCATCGAAATCGAGAAAAAGAAAATGGCCGATGCCGAAGCTAAAATCAAAGTTTTAGAAGAGCGAATTGCCAGTATGAAATAAGAGAAGTATACTCTATTGTATTAATGCCGTTTCATTCATTTGGAACGGCATTTTTTGTTGTGTGCCTATTGCTTGATCATTTCTTAGGGTATATCAGACAATCTTCTCCCCTTAAGTCGATCATCCTATAACTATAAGTTGAAAGTTTAATATACATCAAACTATATTTTCATGTACATTAAAATTATTTTTCATGTACATCAAAAATGATTAACTTGTAGATGTAAGTTAGATATTCTCATTAGGAAAGAATCAACTTGTAGTAAGGGACAATTCAAATTATCAGCATATGGCAGTCTTCTATAAAGCAGTGAAAATAAAAACACCATTGAGTAAAAATGGTAAAACTGAAATGTATTATCCTCGGGTAGCTAACCGACGGAAGGAAAATTTAAGGGATATAGCAGAACGGATTTCAGACATGTCTTCCTTTAACAGGTCGGATGTGATTGGCGTTTTAGAGGCATTTACTCAATTAATTCCTCAGTTGCTGAAAGATAACAGGAGTGTTGAATTGGGAGATTTGGGTACATTTTCTCTTCATATTTCGGCCGAAGGGGTAGATTCGGAAGAACTGGTAACACGACATCGGATTAAGAAAAGTACGATTGCTTTTCGTCCCGGTAAGCGATTGAAGCAAGATATTGCAAGAGTCGATTATCGAAAAATTCCGAAGAAGTGAAAGAGATTTTTTTTTTGCCTGAGGTTAAAAAGTATGAGTTTTCCGCATGTTTTTTGATCCTTGCAAATGGGTTTTAACCCGTTCGCAAAATATATTTTCCGTTGCAAACGGTTGTAGTTTCTGTTCAATTAGCTTATTAGAGAAATAATTCTTTATTTTGTAGAGGATAAAAGAGTCCGAAAATCCAAAATAAAATTTGGATGAGGGGAATAGTGGCTGAATAGTCTAATTTGAATACTAAAAGATTAAAAAAATATGGATACGATTAAGCATATCCCTGAAAATGGAAAAACCAGAATTGTAATTATTGGTGGTGGTTTTGCAGGTTTAAAACTTGCACGGAAACTGGTGAAAACAAAATATCAGGTGGTATTAATTGATAAAAACAATTTTCATCAGTTTCAGCCTTTGTTTTATCAGGTGGCAACCTCTGGTTTGGAGCCAAGTTCTATTGCTTTTCCCTTGCGGAAGATTTTTCAGAAGCGGAAAAATGTGCATTTTCGAATGGCTGAATTGTTGGAGGTGAATCCAAATGTGCAGGAGGTATATACAAGTCTGGGGTCGTTGAAATACGATCATTTGGTATTGGCTACCGGTGTGGATACCAATTATTTCGGGAATAAGAACATCGAGGAGTTTGGTATTCCTATGAAATCGGTGTCCGAAGCCATTTTTTTGCGCAATTCAATTTTGCGTAACTACGAAAAGGCGTTGAATGAATCGGATCCGAAAAAGGCGGCTAACTACATGAATATAGTATTAGTGGGAGGTGGTCCTACCGGTGTTGAATTGGCGGGTGCTTTGGCCGAAATGAAAAATGAAATCCTGCCAAAGGATTACCCGGAGCTTGATTTTTCTTTAATGAATGTGTATTTGTTCGAAGCGTCAGATCGATTGTTGAGCGGCATGTCGGAGAAAGCATCAGCGAAAGCGAAAACTTACTTAGAGAAGTTAGGGGTAATTGTAAAAACGGAGGCTCGGGTTGCCGATTACGACGGACTTAAAATTAGTTTGGCTGATGGAGAGGAGTTTTTCTCATACGCTTTGGTTTGGGCTGCGGGGGTTGTGGCTAATTCCATTAAGGGTATTTCGGAGATTGCCGCAAGTCGTGGAGGAAGACTTCGTGTTGACATGTATAATAAGGTAAGCGGTTTAAACAATGTGTATGCTTTGGGCGATTTGGCTTTGCAAAAAGAGGGGGAATATCAGAATGGTCACCCACAGGTTGCACAGGTTGGTTTGCAGCAGGCTGGTGTTTTGGGTAAAAACCTCATAAATATTCAACAGGGAAAAAGCATAAAACCTTTTCATTATAAGGATAGGGGATCTTTGGCGACAATAGGAAAGAATTTGGCTGTTGCTGATCTGCCTGGAATTAAAACACAGGGTTTTTTGGCTTGGATACTGTGGTTGTTTGTGCATTTAATGGCAATTGTTGGTGTGAAAAATCGATTTTTCATTTTAATCAACTGGGTTTGGAATTATTGGACTTCGGATCAGTCGCTGCGGGTTTTAATTCGACCGGATAAACGAAGTTTTACGGATAGGGCTTCAAAAAGGCATCAGATTAAAGAGCCGGTTAATTTGAATTAAGGAGGCTGAAAGCACCAATTTTACTGAAGATTGGTGTTTTTTTCATTTTTGGCACAGGCTTTGCAATTATTCAGTCAAAGTATACCGGTACTTGAGTTGTATAAGATTCATCCCTACCATAGGATGACAATATTGAAAGCCATTCAAGAGTGTAAATTGAGTATTTAAATTTCATCATACACGAAAGGGTTATTTGGCTTCCACATTAAAAACTAAATGCCATGAGAAAGTCTGTATTATATAAGTTGACAGCCAGTATAGTATTGGTTTCAGCAATCGCAATTTCTACTACAAGTGTTTCAGCTCAGCGCAGATCGCAGCAAAATGAGAAGACCCGTTACGAAGAACGAAATAAATCAACCCGTTTGAAAGATGCTGATCGAAATGAGAAATACAACAAGAGTCATTATTCGGAGTACTCAGATCAGAAAAGAAATGACACTTCGAAAAAGCAAAATACAAAATATCACAAAGAACGGAGTACGAAAGGGTATTCCAGTCAATATAAAAATGGACATGTAAACGGCAATAAGCGTTGGGATCGGAATCACAACAGTGGATTACATGCATACAAATCTTATCATTCCTCAGGTGATCGCTGCAGAAGTTACAATTATCCAAAAATGGTTCATGCCAATCAACGTTACAGAAACTTTTACAATGATCATGGACACAATTGTTATCGTCATGAGCGTTATGGAAATGTAGTTTTAAGATTTGCTGTTGCTCCTGTTGTAATCCGACATAGTTACGGAGATTACTACTTCTCTGATGGATATTATTATAGATTCTATCCTGAAGTGGGATACGTTGCAGTTGATGCACCAAATTCTTTGTATTTCTCTTATGTACCTGATAACTGTCATAGGGTTTTGCATCATGGAAATGAATATTACACAAATGGAGATATGTATTTTGTGAAGCATAGAAATGGGTTTAGGTTGGTGAGTGCTCCTGTCGGAATACATTTATCGTTGAGATTTTAAAAGAAAGGTTAAGTATACGAAACTTATTAAACAGTATTGAAATGGATTTGATTTAAAAGAATAAAAAATACAGGGGTGCAGTTTGTAAAATTGACTAAAAATGGTCTTAAAATTTACAAAACTGCACCCTTCTCGTTTAAAAAATGACGTTTTGAGGCTAGGGCTATTGAGAAAGGGGTGTTTTCTTACGGCTTGTTTTTCTTTTGAATTTATACCTGATCAATTCAGGGAGTAAGAAGGGGAGAAATATAAGATAATTTGCTTGTGTATGCATTTTTTAGGGGGGTGTGCTAAAAATCTTATTTTCGTTGCTCGAAAACGATTTCGAAAAACTGCTGTAAAACAGGTTTTGGCTTGGCTAAATCAATCGACTTTATCGTCTGTAAGCATTGATTTTATTGGCTTTATGTGCTTTTTTGGTTGTGTGTTCTAAATTTTGATTTCCGCTTGGATATTCAGTTGAAACTAAGCTATTTTATCCCTCAATAACAAATGATAGCAACAACACAATTTAAAACAGGCGTATTATGACAAGGGATGAATATTTAATGGATCCAAATAAGTTGGTTCAATTCCTTCAAAAACCAAGCTGCGAGTTCACAAAAGAGGACCTGATAAGATATATAGCAGAGAATGGAATTAAGATGATTAATTTCCGTTACGTTGCTGAGGATGGAAAACTGAAAACCTTAAACTTTATTATTACCGGTAAAAATCATTTGGATAGCATTCTATCTTCCGGCGAGCGTGTTGATGGATCAAGTTTGTTCTCTTATATAGGAGCAGGTTCAAGTGATTTATATGTGATTCCTAGATTTAAAACGGCATTTGTGAATCCGTTTTCTGAAGTTCCATGTTTGGATATTCTTTGTTCGTTTTATACGGCCGAAGGAAAACCAATGGAAAGTGCTCCTGAGTACATTCTAAAAAAGGCACATGATAACTTTAAAAATACTACAGGACTTACTTTTAAGGCAATGGGTGAGCTCGAGTATTATATTAAAAGTTCAAATCATACATTATATCCCGACGTTGATCAAAAAGGATATCACAGTTCTCAACCTTTTACCAAATGGGAAGGTTTAAGACGTGAAGCAATGGTTTTAATTGCTCAATGCGGAGGGAAAATAAAATACGGACACTCAGAGGTTGGGAATTTCTCATCTGGTGATGATGGTTATGAGCAGCATGAAATTGAATTTTTGCCGGTTGAGGCAGAGGATGCCGTTGATCAGTTGGTTGTTGCAAAATGGATTGTGAGAATGTTGGCTGCTCGTGAGAAAGCATTGGTGAGCTGGGCTCCAAAAATTACCGTTGGTAAGGCTGGCAGTGGGTTGCATATTCATATGTTGGTTGAGAAAGATGGCAAAAATATCTGTATCGAAAATGGAAAGCTGAGTGATACCGCTAAGAGAATGATTGCTGGTATTTTGAAGTTGTCAGGAGCATTAACGGCTTTTGGAAATACGATTCCGACTTCTTATTTGCGTTTGGTTCCACATCAGGAGGCTCCGACTTACGTTTGTTGGGGAGACCGTAATCGCTCTGTTTTGGTGCGGGTTCCTCTTGGTTGGGTAGGTACCACAGATATGATTAAGAGTGTGAATCCATTCGAGCCGGCTGATGCAAGAGATTTTTCAAGCAAGCAAACTTTTGAGTTTAGAGTTCCGGATGGTTCTGCAGATATATATTCATTGATGGCTGGTTTGATTGTAGCAGGTCAATACGGATTGAAGATGGAAGATGGCTTGCAGGTGGCTAATGAATTGTATGCAGATGTAGATATTTTTGCACCGCATTATAAAGAAAAATTAGATGGTTTGAAGCAATTGCCAACTTGCTGTTGGGAGAGTGCAGATTGTTTGCTTGAGCAAAGAGAGATTTTTGAGCAAAACGGTATTTTTCCAAAAGGAAGACTTGATGCCGTTGTGAAAAAACTTAAGTTATATGAAGATAATGGGTTAAATGACCGTATTCTGGGTAATGTCGATAAGATTATGGCGATTGTAAATGATTACATTCATTGCATGTAATTTTATTGGATTTCGTGAAAACATCTGCCAAAATGTAGTTTTCACTTTAATATTCGAAAGAAGATTAGGTTTTTAAATGGGGTAGTCCCGCAGCGAATGCTGCGGGACTTTTTTATGGTGTTCTTTATTCTTTATATGCAAATGAATAGGATTCATCGTGTTGTGATATATCCAAACCTTTGGCTTCAGAGTATTCCGAAACTCTAAGTGTAACAAATCTGTTTGTTATCCAATATAGGATGTAGGATCCTCCGAAAGTAAAGACTCCAACAATTACCAATGCAATGATGTGCATTAAAAAAGTTTTGACTTCTCCATGTATTAGTCCAACATCATGAGCAAATACAGCGGTTAAAATCATTCCCGTGATTCCTCCCATTCCGTGTGCCGGAAATACATCAAGGGTATCATCCAGAGATGTTTTGCCTTGTAAGGTGATTGCGTAATTGCTTACGATAGATGCTATTACACCAATAGTAATGGATGCTCCGACAGTTACAAATCCTGCGGCAGGAGTAATGGCTACAAGTCCAACAACCAAACCAATTGCAGCTCCTAATCCTGATGGCTTGTGTCCTCGGGCACCATCAAGAAAAATCCAGGTCAGCATGGCTGCTGCCGATGCTGTATTTGTATTTAGTAAGGCTAATACTGCTGTAGATGAGGCTTCCAGGGCTGATCCTGCATTGAATCCAAACCAACCGAACCAAAGCATTCCTGCACCAAGAAGCACGAATGGAATGTTGGAACGTTTCTCGTTGTACTTCGATTTTGTTCTTTTTCCGAGAAACATGGCTCCTGCAAGTGCTGCGAATCCTGCAGACATATGAACAACAGTACCTCCTGCAAAATCCAATACTCCCATGTTGCGAAGAAATCCGTTTGGATGCCAGGTCCAGTGTGCAAGCGGAGCATATATAAATATCGTGAAAAGGCTTATGAAAATCATATATGCTCTAAATCTTACCCTTCCAGCAAAAGATCCTGTGATTAAAGCGGGTGTGATAATTGCAAATTTTAACTGGAAAAGTGCAAAAAGAGCAAATGGAATGGTTGGCGACATTTCTGGGTGGGTGTAGCCTCCTACATTCTTAAACATTAGGAAAGTTAGTGGGTTTCCAACCAATCCAAAGCCTTCCGGACCAATGCTGTCTCCAAAAGCCAAGCTGAATCCAATAACAACCCATATCATACTTACAATTCCCATTGCAACAAAACTTTGAAGAATTGTTGATATGATGTTTCTGGGATCCACCATGCCACCATAAAAAAATGCAAGTCCGGGAGTCATAAGAAGAACCAGGGCGGTTGAAGTTAGCATCCATGCTACATCGCCCGAAACAATATTTGGATCATCAACTCCCAATTTAACACTAGGGACAAATACTCCGACAATAGCCACTACAATAAGCAGCAATAAGGCATAAAGCCATTTTTTACTGTTTTTCATCACAATAATGATTTATAAAATGTACAAAATCCGGTTGGTGTGATTATGGATTGTAGTCCGTCAAATATTACGCTTGGCTGGTAAAAATAGTATAAAATATAAATATAACCTAATTGAATTTGGGGTGTGTTAATTTTATACGATTGTATTTTTGTAATGCACCCCTTATTTTTAAGCCTAGGTCTTTTTTTATTTGCTTTTAAATATTGAAAAGGATTTGGCTTCGGGTTGGAATTAGGATGAGTTATCCTGTAAAAAGAAAGGCTCCAATATTGGAGCCTTTAATTAGTTTTTTTCGATTCGTAGTTGATGTACAACAAATTTTCCTGTATCATTTTTTAGCAGAAAATTAACCCGGAAGTTTCCCTGGCTAGTTGTTAAACTGCCAATCACATATCGGGCTTCAGGTTTTCCACCTACATGTTTTTTATTGAATCCTGTTGGAGGAAATTCCTTAAAGAATTTAGCCATGATTTGTTTTGCCTGTGATTTACTGTAAATAGCTTCCTTATCCTGTATGGTTAATTGAATACGCTCTCCAAAGAAATTTGACAAGCTCATACTGTTACCTTGCTTAAAAGCATTGATTAATTCTTGAGGTAAATCATCATTATTTTGTGAGATTGCTGATGAGCAACAAACTAAAAGGAAGAATATTCCTGAAAATATGTATTTTATAGATCTCATATGAATAATTTTCAATTTAATATCATATACCTTTACACAAATACTGTGCGAAAAATACATCGCAAGTTAAAAAAAATCTGAATTTCTTTTTCGAAATAAAGAAAGAATTGATTCTTATGATATGTAGAATCAGGCGCATAGATGCTTTCATTGTGTAAGTAATTAATTAAAGTTTGAGTATTATTATAATGAAAGAAAATTAAGGTTTTATTTTGCACAAATTTGTACAAAATAACAAATTGGCTTAGTCTAAAATTGAAAATTAAAAATAAATGAAAATTGTTCTTTTAGTGATTGGAAAGACAGATAAGGATTTTGTAAAAACCGGGATTGAAGAATATCAGAAGCGGTTGGTGCATTATCTTCCTTTCGAGATGAAAATAATTCCAGACATAAAAAACACGAAGAATCTTTCTGAAAATCAGCAGAAACAAAAAGAAGGAGAATTAATTTTAGAAAAGATTAAAGCCGGAGATACATTAATGTTGCTCGATGAGGGAGGAAAAGAGTTTTCGTCTCCGGCATTTTCTAATTTTATAGAACAGAAGATGATCGGTGGAATTAAAAATTTGGTTTTTGTAATTGGCGGTCCTTATGGGTTTTCTGAAGATGTGTATCGGAATGCACAAGGAAAGGTTTCGTTATCGAAAATGACTTTTTCCCACCAAATGATTCGGATGATTTTTACCGAGCAATTGTATCGGGCAATGACAATTATTAAAGGAGAGCCTTATCATCACGTTTGATGCTTTGAACTAATTATGCTAATTTGTGAGAGGTGAGGCATGAATTTTGTATCAGCAATAAAATACTTCAAAACTATCCGAATTGAAAAATAGACTTCTCAAATATATTCCGGCCATTCTTTCGTTGGTGTTTCTTCTGTTGGCAGTTTCTACAGAGTATTATTTTAGGCAAAATGACCGCCTTGTAAATGTGGCTAATCATGCCCGGCAGGTTATTGAGAGAAAAGAACAGTTACTGAAAAAAGATCTCGGTGAACTTCAGAGTGCAATTGCAAAAAAGGATGGAGTACTTCAGAAGTACAATAACTTTTCAGAGTTTGAGAAGGACCTGAAAAAAGATGGATTTGTTCTAATTGCTTATAAACAAGATAGTTTATTGTTCTGGAGCGATAATTCTTTTCTGATACCCGGGAAAAGCTTTCTTGAAAAAGAGAATCCATTGGTTGTTCAGCTGGATGATGGATTCTATTTTATGCAAAAACAGAAGGCGGATTCAATTGATTTGTATGGATTCTTACTTTTAAAAAAGATTTATCCATATCATAATAAATTTCTGAAAGATCATTTTGGACCAGATTTTTTCATCCCCGACTCTTTTGATATTTCCTTAAACCCAAATTCGGGAGTTTCAGTGAGCAGTTCCGATGGCAAATTCATGTTTTCATTATTGGATGATAATGCTGGAATGGGTTCCGGAAGGGGACAAAAAGGAGTGGGTTTATTGTATTTGTTGGCGGTTCTGTCTGGTTTGGTATTCTTCAGTATTTTACTCCGGCAATTCAAAGATCTGAAATTAGGTCTCTCAGCCTTTCTTATTTGGGGAGTAAGTCTGGTACTTATACGATATTTTATGTTGCTGTGGGGATTTCCCGCCGTTTTTTCAAAATTTGAGATTTTTTCTCCTGTTTTGTTTGCGAGTTCATTCTTCTTTCCATCCTTAGGTGATTTTGTAATCAACTCGTTCTTCTTGTTTATTTTCGTTTATACCTATTCAAGGTTTTTAGTCAGCAATCAATTCTTTAAGCCTAAAAATTCATCTCAAGTTTCCAGATGGATTTCTGTGCATTTAATTCTGTTTTATCTGCTGTATTTTACAATCGAGGATCTGTTCGAGAGCTTAATTTTTGACTCCAGTTTTAGCTTGCAGATGTTTGTATTTCAGGATAATGGGATTTATGTTTTCATAGGTTTTGCTATATTGATTTTTTTATTTTATGCTTTGGGGCAAATCGCAAATCTACTGGGAGAAATTGCCCGGGATCATTGGAATTTAAAAACGTATTTACTCGCAGTTATTCCTGTATCCATGGTTTTCAGTTTGGTATTTTATTTTTTTAATCCAGTAAAAACTGATGTTGTTACTCTGGGCTTTCCAATTTTGCTGGTTTTGGTTTTGGGTCTAATTAATTATCAGAAAGAAAAGGGAGGAAGATATTCTTTATATGTGGCTTTGCTTTTAGGTGTTTCAATATTTGTTACCAATAGGATCAATTTTTTCTCCAGTCAAAAGGAAAAACAGGATAGACAAGTAGTGGCAATGAATCTTTCTACAGAATATGATCCAACCTCTGAATTTTTTTTGATGGAAATTCAAGAGAAAATCGATCAGGATTCAATATTAAAAGATTTGTGCAAACGACCTTTTAGAAATGAACCTGAAATAGCAGATTATGTTCAAAATAAATACTTTACAGGATTTTGGGAGCAATATCATCTTCAAGTTACAATTTGCAGCAACATGGATGATTTAAATATTGAGCCCGATAATCAGATCAGAAATTGTTTTGAGTTTTTTGAAGAAATGATTGTCACAACAGGTGAACCTATTCCAAATAGTAATTTTTACTACTTGAATGAGTTTGATGGGATGGTTTCATATTTAGGTGTTATTTCCAATCCATCGTTTGCTTCCGATGAGGTTAAAATTTACCTGCGTCTCGATTCTAAATTTGGCAATGAGGGTTTAGGATATCCGGATTTGTTGTTGGATGAAAAAGTTGATTTGCGTCCGGTAAGTCATAAATATTCTTATGGGAAATATCAGAATGGGAAACTGATTGCTTCCTCCGGAAAATTTAATTATTTCATGAGTGATGCCGGGTTTGGCGTTAGTTCTGCCGATTTTTTCTGGAAACAGATTGATGGGTACGACCATTTGATATATAAGTTTGGTGATAATGCTGTTGTAGTAAGTTGCCCTTCTGTATCATGGTATAACAGAGGGATAACCATTCCGTATGTTTTTGTTCTTTTTTATGTTTTTGGCTTTTGTATTTGGTTGCTTGAAAAAGTTTCTTCTAAATTCAGAATAAATCTAAGTTTTAAATACCGGATTCAATACTCAATTATTGGTTTGCTAATGCTATTCTTCCTTTTGTTGGGTGGCGGCACTGTGTATTACAACATTAACCAGGCTAACGAAGCAAATAGCAGGAGTCTGCAAGAGAAATTGCTTTTGGTTAAACGTGAGGTAATTCAGGATTTGTCGGGAGACAGTTCACGAAAATCAGAGGTGATAACAGATCAATTAAGACAATTGTCAAATTTGATTTTTGCGGATATTCATTTGTACAATTTATCCGGGGAGTTGATTGCAACTTCAAGACCAGAAATATTTGAGAAAAAACTGCAGGGGAAGAGGATGAATTTTGCCGCTTACGATCAACTTTTTTTTAATGAGCGAACTCATTTTATTCATAAAGAACAAATTGGGAAAATGTCTTACTTGTCGGCTTACGAATCTTTGGTTGATGAAAATAATGAAACCATTGCATTTGTAAATCTCCCTTATTTCCTAAAAAGCAAAGAGCTGGAAAAAGAAATGTTTAATTTAATTCTTGCCGGGGTAAATCTTCATGTATTGATGATTTTGCTGGCCATTTTTCTTTCGGTAATTATATCGAATAAAATAACTTATCCGCTTCGTTTAATTCAGAGCAGACTGAAGGCAACACGTTTTGGTTCGTATGGTGAGCAAATTGAATATACTAAAAATGATGAAATAGGTAGTTTGGTGAAGGAATATAATCAAATGCTTATTGAGCTTGAAGAGAGTGCTTCCCGTTTGGCAAAATCGGAACGGGAATCTGCATGGCGGGAAATGGCAAAGCAAATTGCTCATGAAATTAAGAACCCATTAACCCCTATGAAATTAAGTATTCAGTTTCTGCAGAAACGCTTCGAGGACAAAACACCAAATTGGGAAGAGCATTTTAATCGTGTGAGTAAAACATTAATAGAGCAAATTAATGCTTTGTCATCTATTGCTACTGCATTTTCGAATTTTGCAAAGATGCCGGCAGCCAAAAATGAAAATTTAAATTTGGTTGAAATTCTCGAACATACAGTTGATTTGTTTAAGAACGATGATTTTGATTTGAAACTCGATTTGAATTCCATTGAGAATGCAAGTGTTTTTGTTGACAAAGAACAGTTTGTCCGCGTTTTTGTGAATTTAATTAACAATGCGATTCAATCTATCCCGGAAGAAAACCTGGCTCAGGTTGTAATTGAGTTAGAGGATATAGATTCTGATTATCAGGTAAGTGTAATTGATAATGGTTCCGGAATTAACCCGGAGATTAAAGAGAGGTTGTTTTCACCTAACTTTACAACAAAATCGAGTGGTATGGGATTGGGTTTATCAATTGTTAAAAATATTGTTGAGAATGCTAACGGAAGCATTTGGGTTGAATCGGAGAGGCATATTGGATCTTGTTTTATTGTTCGGATTCCTAAAAGAAAAGAGATATAAGATGATTGTAAAAATACTGGTAGATAATACCGCGAAAGATGGTTTTGAGGCAGTTCATGGTTTTTCGGCTGTGATTGAGGCCGATGAGAAAATTTTATTTGATGTTGGACCAAATTCCCTTTTTATCGAGAATGCGGGAAAAATGGGTGTTGATTTGGATGAAATCAATACTCTGGTTTTGAGTCATGGTCATTGGGATCATGGTGATGGTTTGCAGTTTGTGTCAGGGAAACGTTTGATTACACATCCCGATTCATTTTCTCTTCGTTTTCGAAAGGAAAGCAAGACTACTGTTGGCCTAAAAATGACAAGAAAAGAGATTGCCGAACAATTCGAATTAAAGGAATCAAAATTGCCGGTTTGGATCAGTGAGAAAATGGTTTATCTGGGTGAAATTCCACGATTAAATGATTTTGAATCCCAATCAACAACTTTCCTTTTGGAAGACGGATCGCCGGATTTTGTTGCTGATGATTCTGCACTTGCCATTAAGAGCGAAAAAGGATTAATAGTCATCAGCGGGTGTGCGCACGCCGGCATTTGCAATACGGTGGCTTACGCAAAAGAGGTTTGTGGGGAGGATAAGGTTTATGCGGTGTTGGGAGGTTTTCATTTAAAGAAACTGGATGAAGTTTTTCAGAAAACCGCAGGCTTTTTTCAGGAAGAGAAATTGGAAATATTAGGAGCAACACATTGCACAAGCTTTCTTGTTCAGGATGAGTTTAAAAAATATTTTAAAACGATAAATTTAGAAGCCGGAGTTGAGGTAGAATTGTAACTATTTTACCTCGTCCATAGAAATAAGATTGTGCAAAATTGCATATACCGTTAATCCGGATACAGATTTAATACCCAATTTTTGTGTGATGTTTTTACGGTGAGTGACCACGGTATGAATGCTGATGAATAATTGATCGGCAATTTCTTTGTTGGTTAATCCAAGAGCAATATGTTTTAAGATATTTTTCTCACGGGAACTAATTGTTTCTGAATTTTTATCAGGAAATGAACTTTTGTTATTTTTATTTAGAATTTCCTGCATCATATCAAGAATGGTATTTTGCCCATCCATATAATTGATATAACCATCTGCCTTTAAGTCATTTTTAAGGTTTTTCTTGTTCGATAACAAGATCAGAGAGAGTTTATTTTCATTGAAAAATTCCCTCTTTGCATCCAGACAATCACCGGGCAGCATGTCTGGATTAATAATGAGAATATCCGGTTTTCTTTTGTGCACAATTCCGCATACATCCTCTTTATTATCGATGAGCTGAATCACCTCAGAATTCTCCAGATTTTGAAGAATTGACCGGAGTCCTTTTCGGATCATGCACGAATTATCAGCAATAAGAATCGTAGATCTTGCCATAGTTAGAATTTAAATAAGATTGCAGATCGATTTTTCCATTAAGATAACTTTAGGAGTTAGTACCTTATCCTCAATTCTGGAATGATAGTTCAAATCTTCCTCTAATTTGAACAGATCCTGTATAATTGTATGGTAAAGTGTGCTGTTTGCCGGAGGCGTAAGATATTTGATCATGATGGTTTTTAAATCCATCAGTTTTTCTTCTACATCATTATGCCCTTCCTCGTATTTTTCAATGGAAAATGATTCGAAAATTTCACGGTTTCTCTCTGTAAAATTCTGATTTTTAATGATTTCCTCAACGGCTAAAACATATGGGAAAACAACATTTTCCTCATGCATAATGTGTTCTGTCAGCTCAGATTTATATCCCTCAAAGAAGTTTCTGATCAGCAGAATGTATTTCTGATCTTCAGTGTCTTCCGATTGCAGAGAGATAATTTTCTGTTCAATCTCTGATAATTTATCATTTAAATAACTTGAATGAGTCATTTTAAGATAGTTGACAATGTCCTTAACCGGAATAGTTTGAAGCTCTTCTTTTGGGAAGTAGTCTTTATCGTGATATGCGTTTACAAGCTGTAAAAAGAAGTTTATGTCGACCTCGTTTTCCCTGCAAACATCAGCAACGGTTTTGTCCCCAAATCCCAAATTGATTCCAAAACGGTGAATGACTGGAATGAGCATATAATTCAATTGAATTACATCAGCCAGCTTCATATCCTTTTTAATACGCATAGCTTGTTTTTTAATTAATCTAAATTAATAAAAAGTGTGGAATATTCGCAAAAAACGCATGAAGAATGCCGCTGGAAACCGAAACCAAATGGAGGAATAACACTAAAAATTATCTTATGGCAAAAGATTTTTTGAATACCATTTGGTTTCAGTTGTCGCCGGCATGTTTTATCTGTACAAAATTAGCGATCCCTAATTTGCTGGCAATACCTATTTATAGGGATATTATTTCTCGAAGTGAATGATTTCCTTGATATGAAGTATTCGCGATTTTGCATATTCATATTTAGGATCGTCTATGTCGGAGGTTTGCTGGAGGAATTTGGTGTAATAATCCAGTGCTTTATCTTTATTTTCCCCATACTCTTCGTAGGTTGTTGCAATTTCGTAAAGAATATCTGGGTTCGTGTTGTCTATTTCAAGAAGATTCAGATAGGATGCTGTCGCTTTTTCAAATTGTCTGGTTGCTCCGTACGATTTTGCCAAATACAAATGCATTGAGGCCTCAATAGGTGAAGTGATATAAAAAAGAGCATCTTCCAAAAATTTAATCCCTTTCTCGTGTTGATTCAATCGGGCATAACAAATTCCTGTATGGAAATTAATCATTGGGTCTTTTTCAAAGGTCGGGCCACAACTTGCAAAAGCAGTTAATGCATCTTCATATTGCCGGGTCTGCATGTAGCAAATTCCCAGTTGCCTGTGTTCGGCATCAGTTAGGTCGTTGGATGCTTTAAGATCTTTTAAAATTGTTAAGGCATTGTCGTACCATTCCAATCCAATTAAAACCTGAGCCTTTTTCTTTAGCAGTATGGTGTTGTCCGGATAGGTTGCCAATCCCTTTGAGCAGTATTCCAATGCTTGCTGGTAAGCGGTCATTTCATAAAGTTGTTGGATGATATGAACCAATACAGATAAGTCATCAGGGTTGAGTTCGTACGAAATCATATAAGAAGACAAAGATCCTGTGAAATCCTGCATTCGATCTTTTAAATTCCCTATTTGTTTGTAAATGAAAGGATTTAAAGAATCCGTTTGGATGATTTGTTTATAGACATTTAAGCTTTCTTTGAGTTTATTTTGACCGGAAAGGGTTTTTGCTAAAAGTAAGTTGATTTGATAATCAGAGGAATCAATGGAATGTAAATTGGAAAGATATTTCTCTGCTCCGGGATAATTTCCTAATGAGTACAGACAGGAACTTAAATTCAAGAGTATTGTTTTGGAATTATTGTTTAAAGAGTTAGCTTTTTGATAATTGATGATGGCTAATTTGTCTTTATTAAGGTTTTGAAAGGCTTTGCCAAGTTGAAAATACAAGAGACTGTTTAAGCTGTCTTTTTTTATCATTTGCTCAAGCATTGGAATTGCTTTGGAGTATTGTTCCGAATACAGGAGTTGATCTACCTTAGTTGCTTTTTGAGAAAAACTTGCAGGAATGTTAATTGCTATACTTAACAGAAGTAGGAGGATGATTTGTTTCATGTCTTGGGTTTATGATTAGGATTTAAATATAACTAAAATTTTAGTTATCAAAAATATTTTTCCCTTTAATGACAAAAAAAACCGACTCAGAAAAACTGAATCGGCTAATGATTGTGCTGTGTACAACACTTATTTTTTTCTCACAAAAATTTGAATCGGCACCCCGGTAAACGACCAGTTTTTGCGGATCTGATTCTCAAGATATCTTTTGTAAGGATCCTTAATGTATTGAGGAAGATTGCAATAGAATGCAAATGTTGGGGCGTGAGTTGGTAATTGTGTTACATATTTGATTTTTATGAACTTTCCTTTCAACGCAGGAGGATTAAGAGCTGCAATTACTTTTTGCATCACATTGTTTAGTTCCGATGTTGGTATTTTACGAATACGATTCTCATAAACCTCAAGCGCCGATTCCAAAACTTGAATTAATCGTTGTTTTGTAATGGCAGAGGTGAAAATAATTGGAACATCTTTAAAAGGTGCAATTCGATTTCTAATTTCTTCTTCGAATTCTTTCATGGTATTGGTTTCTTTATCCACCAAATCCCATTTGTTAATCATGATTACAACTCCTTTGCGATTGTTGAGAATAATGTCAAGAATACTTAAATCCTGAGCTTCTACACCACGTGTTGCATCTAAAATCAATACACAAACATCAGCGCTTTCAATTGTTCTGATTGATCGCATTACCGAATAGAATTCAAGATCTTCGTGCACTTTTGGTTTCTTGCGAACTCCGGCAGTATCTACCATGATAAAATCATGACCGAATTTTTGAAATCGGGTATGAATTGAATCTCTTGTTGTTCCTGCAACATCAGTCACGATATTTCGGTCAATTCCAACCAATGCATTCACCGTTGAAGATTTTCCTACGTTAGGACGACCAACAAATGCTATTCTTGGCAGACCTTCATCATCGTCGTTTGGTTTGATCTCAAAATCATTTACTACAGCATCCAGTAAATCTCCTGTTCCCGATCCATTAACGGCTGAAATTGGAAAAACCTCTCCTTCCATTCCAATAGAATAGAATTCGTTGGCAGCAAAAATTAAATCCGAATTATCCGCTTTATTTGCAACCAAATAAACTTTCTTTTTGGTGCGTCGAAGTATTCCTGCTACAGCCGAATCTAAATCTGTGATTCCGTGCTGCACATCTAAAACGAAAAGAATAGAATCGGCTTCCTCAATGGCAATCATCACCTGTTTGCGGATTTCCTCTTCAAAAATATCCTCAGAATTGGTAGCGTAACCGCCGGTATCAATAATAGAAAACTCTATGCCATTCCATTCAGATTTTCCGTAATTACGATCACGGGTAACACCAGCAGTTTCGTTTACGATTGCTTTTCTAGTACCCGATAATCGATTAAAAAGTGTAGATTTTCCAACATTTGGTCTTCCTACGATTGCAACTATATTGCTCATTATTTTATTTTTCTAACGCAATCTCTGCGTGTAATTCTTATTCAATTGATTAAAATCCTAAAGATTTCTCCGATTTGTCAATACAGTTTTGAACTTATTGATTGTACCCGAAATCTTTTAAATGAGAGTCTTTGCTTCTCCAGTCTTTTGCAACTTTAACGTATAGTTTTAAGAATACCTTTTTCCCAAAGAATTTTTCCATGTCCAGTCGGGCTTCAGTTCCAACTTTCTTCAGTGCTTTCCCCTGATGTCCGATGATGATTCCTTTTTGAGAAGTTCTTTCCACATTAATTACTGCCATAATGTTGATGATTTTAGGCTCATCTTTAAATTCTTCAACAACTACTTCTACCGAGTATGGAATTTCTTTGTCGTAGTTAGTCAGTATTTTCTCTCTGATAATTTCATTTACAAAAAAACGGGATGGTTTATCAGTTAGTTCGTCTTTTGCGAAAAAAGGAGGACCTTCAGGCAATAATTCCAAAATGCGGTTAAACAAATTCGGAACGTTAAAATTCTCAGTTGCCGACATTGGGAATATTTCAGCTTTAGGAAGAGTGACTTTCCATCGGTCTACCAGTTTATTTAATTTTTCCTGATCAGATAAATCAATCTTGTTGATCAGCAAAAGAACCGGAATGTCAGAATTTTGAACCTTTTTAAGGAATTCTTCGTTTTTATCGATGGTTTCAATAACGTCGGTAACATATAAAATAACGTCAGCATCAACCAATGCCGAAGTTGAAAATTTCATCATCGACTCCTGAAGCTTGTAGTTTGGCTGCAAAACTCCTGGTGTATCAGAGTATACAATTTGAAAATCATCACCATTAACAATTCCTTTAATTCGGTGACGCGTAGTTTGTGATTTTGAGGTAATAATTGAGATGCGTTCCCCAACCAAATTATTCATTAAGGTTGATTTCCCAACATTGGGATTTCCAATAATATTTACAAAACCTGATTTATGAGGCATATGTACTCCAATTTAGTGATTTAAAAATTTTTGCAAAGATAGTACAATTAATGCCATTTACGAAAATGTCTGCCATTCATTAAGATGGAATAAGGAACTTGTGGGTGTTTTTTTTTTAGAATGCCATTGTTAATGGTTTAAAAGACCTAATTCGAAGCATAAGTGTAGCTTAAGTTTTGATGTTTTGAATTTGCAGTGTGTTATAAAGACTGCTGTACGATTTGTTTTTATTTTCTAAAACTATATATTTGTAGCAGAATAAGGGATGAAAACTTTGTTCCAACATATTTTATTGTTTCTTCAGGGCAGGGTGAAATTCCCGACCGGCGGTGATAGTCCGCGAATCTTTAATGAGATTGAACTGGTGTGATTCCAGTACCGACAGTACAGTCTGGATGGGAGAAGAAAAACAATTGATCAATTTGATTGATTCATGTCAATGGGATTATTTTCCATTTGGCTATACCTATAATAGATGCCCTGAATAGTTTAATGAACTGTTCAGGGCTTTTTGTTTTTATGCAGATGAGCAAAGAATATCAATACATGCAGAGAGCCTTTGAGTTGGCTAAAAAGGGAATAGGAAGAGTAAATCCTAATCCTTTGGTTGGTGCTGTTATTGTTCGTGATGATAAAATCATAGGGGAAGGATATCACGAATATTTTGGCGGCCCGCATGCTGAGGTTAATGCATTTCTGTCTGCTGCAGAATCTGTAGAGGGTGCAACCATGTATGTGACTTTGGAGCCATGTTCACATTATGGTAAAACTCCTCCGTGCGCCGAGGCAATTGCGAAAAATAAGATTGCGAAAGTTGTTATTGGCATGCTGGATCCGAATCCATTGGTGGCGGGCAAAGGCGTAAAATTGCTCGAGGATAATGGAATTGAGGTTGAATACGGCTATTTGTGTGAAGAACTAAATCAGCTAAACCGTGTTTTTCTGAAATTTATTCAAAATAAAATTCCCTATGTGATGATGAAAACAGCCATGACTCTGGATGGGAAAATTGCCAGTGAAACGGGTGATTCCCGTTGGGTTTCCAACGAAAAATCACGGGCACGGGTTCATCAGTTAAGAAATGAACTGGCAGGAATCATGATTGGTGTTGATACGGTGATTGCCGATGATCCGATGCTGACGACCAGATTGGGAAAAGGAGAAGGACGAAATCCGGTAAGGATAGTGGTGGACAGTAGTGCCCGGATTCCTTTGGAATCAAAAATATTGAATACGGGTGTTCAGGCCAAAACAATTGTTGTTGTAACAGATAAAGCTGACACCGTAAAGATTGCACAAATTGAGGACTTAGGAAATTCCGTTATTATTGCAAAATCCAGAAATGGAAGAGTTGATCTTGCTGATTTAATGGTGAAGCTTGGAAGTGAAGGCATTGATGGAATTTTACTGGAAGGAGGAGCAACGCTTAATTTTTCGGCTTTGGAAGCAGGTATTGTTGATGAGGTAATGTCGTTTATTGCGCCTAAAATTATTGGTGGTGCCAATTCTAAATCACCGGTTGGGGGCGAAGGAATCAAATTCATGAAAGATGCCATCGAATTGGAGCATATCAAGATCGATCAGCTTGGAAATGATCTGATGCTGACAGGGAAAATAAAAAAAGTGTAGCAGATAGTGGATGCTTTGTAATCTGATAACTGTTTACCAATAACTGATAATTGAAAAAATGTTTACAGGTTTAATTGAAGAAATAGGAAAGATTAAGTCCATTCAAGGTGGAGGCAAGTCAATTCGATTGACTGTTTCGGCCCGTAAAATTATGGATGATGTGAAGCTGGGTGATAGTATTGCAACCAATGGAATTTGTTTGACGGTGGTTAGCTTTAATTCTACTGGGTTTTCGGCAGATGTTATGCCGGAGACAATGAGCCGAACAAATTTCGGATTGTTGGGAGCAGGAAGTCGTGTGAATTTGGAGCGGGCTCTTCGCGTTGGCGACCGGATGGGTGGTCATATGGTAAGTGGGCATGTTGATGGATTGGGTGAAGTTGTAGGCAAAGAGCAAGACGATAATGCCATTTGGGTTAGCATTGCCGCACCTAAAAATATTTTAAAATATGTTGTGGAGAAAGGTTCTGTTGCTATTGATGGTATCAGCTTGACAGTGGCCTATGTGGATGAGAAAATTTTTAAAGTTTCAATTATTCCGCTTACACAGGAAGATACAACTTTAACTTCTAAGAAAAAGGGAGAAAAAGTAAATCTGGAATGCGATATGACTGCAAAGTATATTGAAAAATTCATGCTTCATAGAGATGAGGAAAGTGCTCAGGTGGAGAAATCGGATATTTCGATGAATTTCCTGAAAGAGAATGGGTTCGCATAAAGAGTAAAATTAAAAACAAAACAACAATACATAAACTATGAAATTTCATACAATTGAAGAAGCGATCGAAGACATCAAATTAGGGAAGATGATTGTGGTGGTTGACGATGAAGATCGTGAAAATGAGGGTGATTTGTTGATGGCAGCGGAAATGGTTACTCCTGAGGCAATCAATTTTATGGCCCGACAGGCTGGAGGATTGATTTGTATGCCAATTGTTAAGGAGCGTTTGGATGAGTTAAATATCGATATGATGGTGTACCATAATACTGATGCAAAGCAAACGGCCTTTACCGTAAGTATTGATGCTGCAGATTGTTCAACCGGTATTTCTGCCCACGAACGTGCGCATACAATACAAAAAGTGTTTGATAAGAATGCCAAACCGGAAGATTTTACCCGTCCGGGACATATTTTTCCTTTGGTAGCGCGTAAAAATGGAGTTCTGGTTCGTGCAGGACACACCGAAGCGGCTGTTGATCTGGCAAGAATGGCTGGATTGTATCCGGCAGGCGTAATTTGTGAAATTATGAATGAGGATGGAACCATGGCCCGTGTTCCTCAGCTCAGAGAATACATCAAAAAGCATGATTTAAAAATGATTACGATTGCTGATTTGATTGAGTATCGCAGACAAACAGAGAGTGTAATCGAAAAAGTAACTGAAACAGCAATGCCAACAAAACATGGCGAATTTAGAGCTCATGGTTTTGTCAATAAAATTACCGGTGAGCATCATGTTGCTTTGGTAAAAGGAGATATTGATACTTCTGAACCAGTGTTGGTTCGGGTGCATTCTGAATGTTTAACCGGTGATGCGTTTGGTTCTATGCGTTGCGACTGCGGCGATCAGCTGCAGGAAGCTTTGCGGAGAATCGAAGAGGCTGGCAGAGGTGTGTTGTTATATATGCGTCAGGAAGGCAGAGGTATTGGTTTAATCAATAAATTGAAGGCTTATCAACTTCAGGATATGGGGATGGATACTGTTGAGGCAAACCTGGCATTGGGATTTAAAGCCGATTTGCGTGATTATGGTATTGGTGCTGCTATTTTAGCCGAATTGGGAGTTAAAGATTTGATTTTAATGACTAATAACCCACTGAAAGTTGCTGGTTTAAAAGGTTATGGATTGAAAATTGTTGCTCGCGAAGAGATTGAAATGACTTGTAATGAAAAAAATGAATTCTATATGCAGACCAAAATGAATAAAATGGGTCATCTATTGCATCAGGATGTAAAGTGGAATTTGCAAAATGATGATAAAAGTATAAAATAAGTAAATGTGTCAATGAGTGAATGGGGTAACAAATATTACTTTTTTGGATTAGAAGAGTAATCTCAAAACTGAAATCTCATTTCTCACATCTTAAAATCAAATAAAATGAATGTAATTGAAGGTAAGCTTATTGCTAAAGATTTAAAATTCGGTATTGTTGCCGGTCGTTTTAACGAATTTATTGGAGGTAAATTGTTGGCAGGTGCTTTGGATGCTATCAACCGTCATGGAGCTTCTACTGATGATGTTGATGTTGCCTGGGTTCCCGGAGCATTTGAAATTCCATTGATTGCTAAGAAGATGGCAAAAAGTGGTAAATACGATGCGGTTATTTGTTTGGGTGCTGTAATTAAAGGCTCTACTCCTCATTTTGAGTATGTGTCGGGCGAAGTTACCAAAGGAGTTGCGAGTGTTTCTTTAGATTTGGAAGTACCAGTTATTTTTGGTGTTTTAACTACCGATTCTATTGAGCAGGCAATTGAACGTGCTGGAACAAAGGCTGGAAACAAAGGATTTGAAGCGGCGGTATCAGCTATTGAGATGGCTAATTTGTTGAAGCAATTTTAAGAATACAATATGTCAAAAAGAGGCTGTCCCAAAAGGGCGGCCTCATTTTTTAAGCCACCCTTTTCATGGAGATAATCATTTTATTGAATTGGTCATTCAGTTGTTTTCGAGTGCATCTATTCAGCTCAAAAACGACAATAATTGCACAAAAGCCATTATTTTTCCCCAAATTGGACATAATTACAGCTGCAATTTTCCTAAGGTTGTGACCTATTGCCATTAATCCGAATTCGATCTCTGCCCCACCTAACTTCCTTAGAGTAAAACGGTTAAATTTATTGTTTGATTTCATTTGCCCAAATACGGCTTCGGGTTCAACAGGGCGTTTCCCCCTATGAAAAATGCCTTCATCGCTTAATAGTTTCCCCCTTGCAATTTGTCGTAACCTGTTCAGGTTGTGGTTAACTTCGATTTTTCTGTTTCCTTTTGCTTTATGACACATGCCAAGTAATGGGCAGGTCCTGCAGTTTTGAGCCTGATAAATGCTCACCCGATATTCAAAACCAAGTTCTGTTTTCCTGTTTCCACAGCCAACACAGGCCATCTTTTGGCCCATAGGGCAAACATAAAAGTCTTTCTCTTTGTTATAGAACAAGTTCGGTGGCAGGAAGGCATTCTTCTTGTAGTTCCTTTTTTGTTCTTTATGAAAGTAGTTGTATTTAATAAACGCTTCAATGTTCTGGTCTTCCAGTTTTTGGTAGTTCTGCTCACTGCCATATCCTGAGTCGGCAACTACGGTTTCAGATTGTTTGTTGTAAAGCAATTCAAACTGATCCAGATGAGGGATTAGTGTGGCGGTATCGCCAGGGCGCTGATGCAGTGAAAAGTTTGTGATAAACTGGTTTTCGGTACTGATCTGTGCATTGTAAGCAGGTTTTAACTGACCGTTTTTCATATGATCTTCCTTCATCCGCATAAAAGTGGCATCGGTATCGGTTTTTGAGTAACTGTTCCTATCCCCAAGGATTTCCAGATGTTGTTGGTACTTCTCCAATCGTGGCAGGGCATCCGATTCCAGTTGCTTTAATTGTTTCTGCTGCTGTTTGTTCAGTTCTGAAAGATGCCCGTTTAATTGTTTAATCTTTTCCTGCAGTATTTCTGTATCAATCTTTTGCGGAAAGTTTTCTTCTGTTTGGTCGGCCGAGTCTTCGGTAATACTGGCTTCTATGTCTTTTAAAATACTTTCTATTTTAGTTTCCAGTTTCTCTTTATACTTTTCAACGGACCTGCGCCAGACAAAGGTATAACGGTTCGATGCTGCCTCTATTTTAGTCCCATCCACATATTGAACCTTTAGGCTGACATAGCCCATATCAGCCATCAACTGAACCATTTGGGCAAACAGGTTTTGGATTTTATGTTTTAGCTTTTGGCTGCGAAAGTTATTGATTGTTCTAAAGTTAGGGGTTGCCTCGCCGGAGAGCCACATGTAATAGATATTTTCTTCTAACCGGCGTGCTATCTTCCGGCAAGAGTAGGTGTTATCCAGATAACTGTAAAACAATATCTTGATCATTACCCGAGGATGGTACGAACTGGTGCCTCCCCCCTTATAGGTCGATAAAATATCATCGATATGTAACTGATCAACTATTTGGTTAACAATACGTACAGGGTGATTAGCCGCTATCTTTTCACTTAAATTACTCGGAAACAGTACTGACTGTTGGGAAGTAATACTTTTGAATCGTATATTTGATCTAGCTGTCATAGAAACCTTTAAGATAATAAATCTTAAAGGGACAGAAAAATAAAGGCTGTCCAATTTACTTTTTGGACAGCCCCTTTTTTATGTGGTATATTCGGTAACTGCTTACCTTGGTTAATATATTTTAAGCATGTTTACCTCTTTTTCGCTTAGGAATCTCCATTTCCCTCTTGGGATGTTTTTCTTCGTAATTCCTGCAAAAAGTACGCGATCCAATTTTTCGATCTCGTAACCCAGATGTTCAAAAATGCGTCGTACAATTCTGTTTCGGCCCGAATGAATTTCTATTCCAACTTGAGTTTTATCGGTGTCACTGGCAAAACTAATGGCATCAGCTTTAATTTCTCCGTCTTCTAATTCCAGTCCGGTTAATACCTGATCTAATTCTTCTTGAGAAATTGCTCTGTCAAGAAATACATGGTAAATCTTTTTCTTGTTGTAACTTGGATGAGTAAGACGTTTTGTTAAATCGCCATCGTTGGTGAAAATTAAAACTCCGGTAGTCATACGATCCAGTCTTCCTACAGGATAAACTCTTTCAGGACATGCATGACTAATTAAATCCATAACTGTTTTTCGTCCCAGTGGATCATCGAGGGTAGTTACAAAATCTTTGGGTTTGTTTAAAACCAAATAGACTTTTGCTTCGGCCTCCAATTGTTTGCCATCCATGCAAACTACATCATTAATATTTACCTTGGAGCCAACCTCTTTAACAATTTCGCCGTTAACGGTTATTCTGCCTTCTTCAATTCGTTGGTCGGCAGCTCTTCTTGAGCATGCTCCGGTGTTCGAAATGTATTTGTTAAGTCTTAGGATACCATCTTCCGGACCTGATAGTTTAGCAAAAGCCAATTGTTTTTTCTTGCTGTAATGCTTTTTTTGAAGAGTTTCTTTATCGGGTTTGTTTTTAAAACGATCATAAGGTTTTGCAGTAGAATCTTGATCTTCATCAAAATCGTCTGCAAATCTTTTTTTGTTTTCTGTAAATTCTGATCTTTCTCCTCCTCTGTTTGAGCGGTCAGAATCTCTTCGGGTTCTGAAGTTTGAGTCTTCAGATCTGTGTCTTCTTCTGTCTGAGTCTCTTTCAGATCTGTTATCGTCAAATTTTCTTGGTGATCTTGATCTGTAATCAGAACTTTGGGAGCTTCTGTCAGAATTTTCTGATCTGTCGCCATAGTTGTGATCTCGTGATCCTGAATCCCGGCCAAATTTACGGGTTGAGTCTCCAAATCGGGGTTTTCCTCTGTAAGAGTCTTTTTCAGATCTGTTGTCGTCAGATTTTCTTGACGAGCCTGATCTTGAATCAGAACCTCGTGAAGTTCTGTTGGAATCACTGCTGCGTCTGTCAGAATTTTCTGATCTGCTGCCAGTATTTCTATTTCGTGAATCTGAATCCCAGCCAAATTTACGGTTTGGTTCTTCCGATCCGGATCTTCTTCTGTCGGAACTTCTTTCCGAACGGTCACCATCAGATCTTCTTGATGATTGTGGTCTTGCGTTATCTCTTTGAAAAGGTTTTTCTGAATTATCTCTTCGTTGTCGGGGATATTCTGATTCCCCCTGATTGTTGCGTGATTCTGAATCCTTTTTGAATCGAGGATTTGCACCACCAGGTTTTCTATCGTTTTCTGTTTTTGATCTAAAAGAAGATTTTTCTTTTCTATCTTTCCCGTATTTTTTTTCTTCCATTTTTGAGTAAATGATCATTGTTCTGAACCCGCAAAGGTACTAATAATCAAAGAATATATTAATTCCATCAGTTAAAAAAGTGAAATAAAGAAAATCAATTTCGATTTTGCTTTTTTACTCTTGATCGAAATTATAAATTTGTCATACAGATTTTGAACAGAATGTTTGTTCAGAATCTTTTTTATGAATCGATAAACATTAAAATTCAATAAATAGTATGGCATTAATTAAATCAATTTCCGGAATCAGAGGAACGATTGGCGGTAAAGTTGGAGATGGATTAAGTCCTCTTGATGTTGTGAAATTTTCTGCAGCATATGGTACTTGGGTATCACGAAGAAACAACGGACAGAAAGTAAAAGTAGTTGTTGGGCGAGATGCCCGGATTTCAGGCGAAATGGTCGACATGCTTGTGGTTGGAACTCTCTTGGGGCTGGGAATTGATGTTGTGGAAATTGGCATGGCAACTACACCAACTACCGAAATTGCAGTTACCGAAGAAAAGGCTCAGGGAGGTATTATTTTAACTGCCAGTCACAATCCTAAACAATGGAATGCGTTAAAATTGTTGGATGAAAAAGGTGAGTTTTTAAACGATATCGATGGTAAAATAGTTCTTTCTATTGCAGACAATGAAGATTTTTTATTTGCAGATGTTGATGATTTAGGTCAGCTTTCTCATATAAATGATTATACCCAAAAGCATATTGATCATGTTTTAGCACTTAAATTGGTTGATGCTGAGGCAATTAAAAAAGCCAATTTTACGGTTGCTGTTGATGCAGTAAATTCGGTTGGTGGTGTTGTAATTCCTCAATTGTTAAAAGCTTTAGGTGTTGAAAATGTTGTAGAATTGTATTGCAAACCCAACGGACAGTTTCCTCACAATCCAGAGCCACTTCCAGAGCATTTAACTGAAATTGCTTCAGTAATGAAGGAAGGCAAGGCTGATTTAGGGTTTGTAGTTGATCCGGACGTGGATCGTTTGGCAATTGTGAATGAAGATGGAAGTATGTTTGGTGAAGAATATACCTTGGTGGCATGCGCTGATTATGTGTTGGCAAATACACCGGGAAATACTGTATCTAATCTTTCATCAACCCGTGCTTTGCGCGATGTTACAGAGAAACATGGAGGAACATACGAAGCTTCGGCTGTTGGCGAGGTGAATGTTGTTACCAAAATGAAAGAAAATAATGCCATAATTGGTGGTGAGGGTAATGGAGGTATTATTTACCCTGAAAGTCATTATGGCAGAGATGCTTTGGTTGGGGTTGCTTTGATTTTGACGCACATGGCAAAAACAAAGAAAAAGGCTTCGGAGTTAAGAGCAAGTTATCCGAATTATTTTATCTCAAAAAATAAAATTCAGTTAACTCCCGAAATTGATGTTGATGAGGTTTTAGTTGCCATGAAAGAAAAATACAAGAATGAGAAAGTGAACGACATTGATGGTGTTAAAATTGATTTTTCATCGGAATGGGTTCATCTTCGAAAATCAAATACTGAACCAATTATCCGAATTTATTCGGAGAGTGAAAATGAGGATTCTGCAAATCAATTGGCAGAAAAAATTATTTCAGAGATTGAAGAAATCATCAAATAGGATTTTTTTGGGGAGAAGCGCAGGATATTAATTTTCCTGCGCTTTTTTTTTTGATAAAAGAAAATTTTCCGTAATCGTTTGCATTTCTTCGATCTTATAAAATTAAAGCTTTTTTGGAATGATTTAATCAGATTTATTCCAATTTAATTTTATCTCGGAACTTCTATTCTCCTTGCTAAATGTGGCTTCTGATAATAAGATCTGTTTGTCGTTATTGAACAGAAGAGCCTGTATGGGTGTTTATACCCAGTTTTGAAATAGTTAAATATGTCAGAAGTTAGATAATTGTTATCTAATTTTCATATATTTAAGTGAGACTGTTGAAAAGCAGGTCTTTTTCTGAATTATTTTCTGGCATTGTGTATATATTTGCTAGCCAATAAAGAAAAAATTCTCCATTGATACGAATATAAATAGATATAATCAAAGATTAAAGCCTTATGAAAATTACCGTTGTAGGTGCAGGAAATGTTGGCGCAACTTGTGCAAATTGCATTGCCCAAAAGGAATTAGCAAACGAAGTAATTATTGTTGACATTAAAGATGGATTGTCAGAAGGAAAAGCATTGGATATGTGGCAAACAGCTCCGATTAATTATTACGATACAAGAGTTAAAGGAGTAACTAATGATTATGCAGCAACTGCTGGATCAGAGGTTGTTGTTATTACATCAGGACTTCCTCGTAAACCTGGGATGAGTCGTGATGACTTAATCGCTACCAATGCAGGTATTGTAAAATCGGTTACTGAAAATGTAATTGCACATTCTCCTGACGCTATCATCATTATTGTGTCAAATCCTTTAGATGTTATGACTTATGCTGCTTTTTTAACAGCTAAAAAAGCATCTAACAAAGTATTTGGTATGGCTGGTGTATTGGATACAGCCCGTTACCGTGCTTTTCTTGCTGAAGAATTAAATGTTTCTCCTAAGGATATTCAGGCATTGTTGATGGGTGGACACGGAGATACTATGGTTCCACTTCCTCGTTATACTACTGTGGCAGGTATTCCTGTAACAGATTTGATCGAAGAAGATAAATTGAATGCTATTATCGAAAGAACTAAATTTGGTGGTGGCGAGCTTGTAAACTTGATGGGAACTTCAGCTTGGTATGCTCCAGGTGCTGCGGCGGCTCAAATGGTTGAGGCTATTGTTCGCGACCAAAAAAGAATTTTCCCGGTATGTGCTCTGTTGAACGGAGAATACGGAATGAAAGATATTTTCTTGGGAGTACCAGTTGTTTTAGGTAAAAACGGTATCGAGAAAGTAATTGAAGTGAAATTAAACACCGAGGAAATGGAATTGTTGAAAGGATCAGCAGAGGCCGTTAAATCTGTAATGAAAGTGTTAGACGAAATGAACATTCTATCTTAATCAGAAGATTTTATTTTTCAAAATATTGAGGTTGTCTCCATGTGAGACAACCTTTTTTTGTGTATAAAATCAAACAAAAATAAATTTTACCTTAAATTCTAAATAATATTATCCGTAAATCAGGAATTATAAAATTTTTGCATGTATTATTATTTTGTTAATGTTTTAAGGGTTTTATGTGATTTATGATACAAATTTCTGTTCTTTTGGTATATTTGCTATCCTTTGTTCTGAAAGCCCATGAAAATTGAGATCCCAATAGAGATAATCGAACTTGAAACCGAGAGTTTTCATCTTTTGATCAGATGTAAAGTAAACAATACTCATGAAGGAGATTTGGTAATTGATACCGGTGCTTCAAAAACGGTTTTAGATCGGAATTTCGTTCCTGCTTACACTCTCTCAGAGTATCAAACCTCGGAAATTAAGTCTCGGGGTCTGGGTGAAGGAAGTTTAAATACCGAAATGGTTAAGATAGATTCATTCCAATTAGGAGATCTTCTTGTAAATGATTTTCATTGTGCACTTATTGATTTGGGAGGAATAAACGAGATGTACATGGAGCACTGTCAGCGGGAAATTTGCGGATTGCTTGGCAGCGACTTTCTTTTAAAACACGGGGCAGTTATCGATTATGGGAGGCAAATTCTGGAATTGAAAATTATTTAAATCTCATGTCTTTCACTAAAGACGTAAAGTCGGTTAAAGACCTGAGATTATTGAACAAAGGAATTTGAAAAAAATTAATATATTTGTGCGTTAATTTGCGGTTAAGAATATAATATACCACATAAATAAGAATTAAATAAACCTAAACACATGCGAAATAAAGGAGCGATTCGTCTACTCGCTATACTCTTTGCGTTAGTGAGTTTGTATCAATTGACATTTACTTACGTTACCAAATCAGTTGAAAAGGAAGCTCAAGAGTTCGGAGCCGGCGATATTAAGAAGGAACAAGCTTATCTTGACTCTATTAGGGGTGAAGGAGTTTACAATTTTCTTTGGATTAAAGATTATACTTACAAAGAGTGTAAGGAATTGGAGATGAACCTTGGTCTTGACCTTAAGGGAGGTATGAATGTTACCATGGAGGTTTCTGTAATTGATATTATTCAGGCTATGGCCAATAATAGCAAGGATGAAACTTTTGTAGCAGCCATAGCAAAAGCCAAAGCGATGCAAAAAGATAGTCAAAAAGAATTTGTTGTTCTTTTTGGTGAAGCATTCGAATCAATCAATCCAAATGCTCAGTTGTCTTCTCCTGATATCTTCGGAACTTTAGAGTTGAAAGATAAAATTCCTTTTGGAGCTTCTAATGCTGAGGTGTTAAAAGTGATTAAACAAGAGGCTGATGCCGCGATTGACAATACCTTTAACATCCTTCGTTCCCGTATTGACCGTTTTGGTGTTGCTCAACCAAATATACAAAAAGCTGATGTTTCGGGACGTATCATTATTGAACTTCCAGGTATTAAAGATGCCGCTCGTGTACGTAAGTTACTACAAGGAACTGCAAGTCTTGAATTCTGGGAAACTTATAGTGCTAATGAAGTTGCTCCGTATTTAAATGCAGCAAACGAAAAATTAGCGGCTATCAATACAGTAGCCGAGCCTGCTGAAGCAGCTAAAGAAGTAGTTGCAGAAGAGGTGAAGGAAGAGGCAAAAGATGAAGATGTTGCTCTTTTGGACAAAATCGAAGAAACAGCTAAAGATTCGACTGCCGACCTTAATGCAAAAGAAATTGCAAAGAAATACCCATTGTTTTCTGTTTTGAATCCTACACAAAGAGGATCTTCGAAAGCAGTTGTTGGTATGTCTCACATTAAAGATACTGCAAGAGTAAATCAAATTTTGGCAATGCCAGCTGTCCAATCAGTAATGCCGCGTAATCTGAAATTTTTCTGGGGTGTTAAATCTATTGATGAAGGCGGTAATGTATTCGAATTGTTCGCTATTAAAGTAACCAGCCGTGATGGAAAAGCTCCGTTAGATGGCGATGCAGTTACTTCTGCTCGTGAGCAAATTGATCAAAACAAAGCACAAGCTGAAGTTTCGATGAGTATGAGTGGTGAAGGAGCAAAAGTTTGGGCTCGTTTAACCAAAGATAACATTGACCGTGCAATCGCAATTGTTTTGGACGGATATGTTTATTCTGCTCCAAATGTAATTAGTGAAATTAAAGGTGGTCAGTCCAGTATTAGTGGTAATTTTACTATTGCTGAGGCGAAAGATCTTGCGAACATATTAAAGTCAGGTAAGTTGCCTGCTCCTGCTCATATTATTGCTGATGAAGTTGTTGGACCATCTTTGGGACAGGAATCTATTCAAAAAGGGATGTGGTCATTTATCATTGCTTTTGTTTTGGTATTGCTTTATATGTTTTTCTTCTATAGTAAAGGTGCAGGTCTTACTGCAAACATTGCTTTGATTGCCAACTTGTTCTTTATTTTTGGAGTACTGGCTTCATTGGGTGCAGTGTTGACTTTACCTGGTATTGCCGGTATTGTATTAACAATCGGTATGTCAGTTGATGCGAACGTACTGATTTATGAGCGTATTCAGGAAGAGCTGAAAGGTGGAAAAGGATTGAGTCTTGCTATCTCTGATGGATACAAGAATGCATATTCTGCGATTATTGATGGTAACATCACAACCCTTTTAACTGGTATTATTCTTTATCTTTTTGGTGAAGGTCCAATTAAAGGTTTTGCAACCACTTTGGTTATCGGTATTTTCTCATCTTTATTTGCTGCAATTTTTATTACCCGATTAATTATTGAAGGTTCTCTAAAACGTAACCGTAACATTACTTTTACAACTAAGTTTACTGATAATTGGTTGCGAAATGCACACATTAAATTTCTTGAGAAAAGAAAGGTATTCTATGTGATTTCAGGTATTGCGATCCTTGTTAGTATTGGTTCTCTTGCTACAAGAGGTTTGAATCAAGGTATCGATTTTACCGGAGGAAGAACATATGTTGTTGCTTTCGATCAGGATGTTTCAGTTGAAGATATTTCTAAGTCGTTGGAAACTGTTTACGGACATGCTCCTGAAGTAAAAACTTTTGGTGGTGATTCTCAAGTGAAAATATCTACAAAATATAAAATTGAGGAAGCAGGAAATGAAGTTGATGATGAAGTAGAAGAATTGCTTTATACAGGTTTAAAACCATATTTAAATGGTGCTACTAAGGCTGATTTCCTTGAAAACAATAGAAAAATGTCACAAAAAGTTGGGCCTACTATTGCTGATGATATTCGTCAGTCTGCAGTTTGGTCAATTTTATTTGCTTTGATCGTGATTTTCCTTTACATCATGGTTCGTTTCTCGAACTGGCAGTATGGTTTAGGTGCAATTGTAGCTTTGGCTCACGATTCAATCATTGTGTTGGGTATCTTCTCATTGTGCTATGGATGGTTGCCATTCTCACTTGAAGTGGATCAGGCATTTATTGCAGCAATACTTACTGTAGTTGGTTACTCCATTAATGATACCGTGGTTGTATTTGACCGTATTCGTGAATACATTGGATTACATCCAAAACGCGATCGTGTTGAGGTTGTGGATAGTGCTTTGAATAGTACATTACGTCGTACTTTTAGTACTTCATTATCTACTATGGTTGTTTTGTTAGCCATCTTCCTTTTTGGAGGAACTTCAATTCAAGGATTTACATTCGCATTGTTAGTTGGTGTTTTGGTAGGTACCTATTCTTCACTTTTCATTGCAACACCAATTTCTTACGATACAAGTTTACGTGTATCTAAAGTGATTGCCAGAAAGAAATAGTTAGAAAATAATTTTAAAATTATCCCCCGAATCATAAGATTCGGGGGATTTTTTTTGCTTAGCTTTAAATCGAACTGCAATCTATATTCATGATTTAAAATTTCTTCGGTATCTTTGTTTAAAATATTTAAAAAATGGATCGTATTCTTTTATTTATTAGTGGCGGTGAAATCGTTGTTGTGCTGGTTGTTGTTCTGTTATTGTTCGGTTCGAAGAAAATTCCTGAATTGGCTCAAGGTTTGGGGAAAGGAATGAAAGAATTCAAGCGGGCGACGGAAGATATTAAAACCGAAATTAGAAAGGAAACAGAAGTTCTTGATCATATCAAGGAATTTAAGGATGACCTGACTAAGAAGTTATAATCCTATTATTTTAGGTTTAATCATTCCACCAATATACAGCGTGGAATTTTTTTTTATTTCAATGGACTATTTATATCTCTTTATAGGTTTCGTTATCCTTTTATATAGCGGAGATTTGTTGGTGAAAGGTGGTGTGGCATTATCTTCTCATTTTAAGGTGTCGACTCTTGTTGTAGGAGTAACGGTAGTTTCGTTTGGAACATCTGCACCCGAACTGTTTGTGAGTTTGGATGCCGCTCTTCATGGAAGTCCGGATATAGCTATTGGTAATGTGATTGGCTCAAACATTGCAAATATCGCTCTTGTACTTGGTTTTACCGCGGTATTAATGCCTTTGCCTGTTCGAAGTAATTCTATAAAATTCGATTGGCCCTTTATGATGGGCGCATCAATTCTGTTTTATATTTTCATTTTGAATCAGCAATTGGAGTATTACGAAGGAATTATTTTCGTAATTCTTTTGATCGTTTTCATGGTCTGGACTATTTGGAAATCAAGAAAGGACAGCAGGGGTTTGTCTTCCGAGTTTAAAACAGCAAAACATTCAATATTTGCTGCAATATTTCTAATTATTGCTTCGTCGGTTGGCTTGTATTTTGGAGCTAATATTTTGGTTGGCAGTGCAAAAAATATTGCACTCGATTTTGGAGTAAGTGAACGGGTAGTGGGGTTAACCTTGGTAGCTTTTGGTACATCGGTTCCCGAATTGGCGACTTCTGCTGTTGCGGCATATAAAAAGGAAATGGATATTTCTATTGGAAATATTATTGGCTCTAATATATTCAATATTTTTGGTGTGTTGGGAGTTACATCTATTATTAAAAATGTTTTTGTTAGTCAGCCAATCATATCTTTTGATGTACTCATCATGTTAGGTGTATCTTTTCTTTTGTTTTTGCTGATTTTACCTTTGCACAAAGGGAAACTTCATCGTTGGAAAGGATTTTTACTGCTTGCAGTTTATCTGATTTATGTATATTTGGTTTTCACGAAGTAATTCATCTGTATGATAACTGCTGATCAAATCAAAAAAAGTTTTGGAACGGTTAATGTTCTTAAAGGAATCGATCTAAATATTACAAAAGGAGAAATTGTTTCTGTTGTTGGTGCCAGTGGTGCGGGCAAAACTACACTTTTGCAAATACTCGGGACATTAGACAGACCCGATTCAGGAAAAGTGTTTTATGATGGTGTTGATATTACTTCATACAATGAGAAAGAATTATCTGCATTTCGAAATTCGAACATTGGCTTTGTATTCCAGTTTCATCATTTGCTTCCTGAGTTTACAGCTTTAGAGAATGTTTGTATTCCTGCCTATATTGCCAAGAAATCGAGATCTGAAGCCATTACGAAGGCAAAGGAATTGCTCGAAATGCTGAATTTGGGTCATAGAATGGATCATAAACCTTCCGAACTTTCGGGTGGGGAGAAGCAACGGGTTGCAGTAGCAAGGGCTCTGATTAATGATCCAATTGTAATTTTGGCTGATGAACCTTCCGGTAATTTAGATTCTAAAACGCGTCAGGAGCTTCACGAATTATTTTTCACCTTGCGTGACCGTTTCAATCAAACATTTGTGATTGTAACCCACGATACGGAATTGGCGGATATGTCCGATCGAAAAATTAGTATTTCAGATGGATTGATCGATGGGAATGACTAATTTTTCATTTACAGATTTAAAGGAATTTTTGGATGAGAAATACGATTTATTCAATCGGGAATCTTTCATTACCACCGATCCGATACAAATACCACGATCTTTTTCGAAAAAAGAAGATGTTGAAATAGCCGGTTTCTTAAGTGCAAGTATTGCCTGGGGACAAAGACTTACAATTATTCGCAATGCAAAATGGCTGGTCGAAAGAATGGATCACCAACCTCATGAATTTATTCTGAATGCATCCAATCTTGATTTTGAAGTTTTTAAGGATTTTAAACATCGTACGTTTAATGGTGATGATTGCATCTTTTTTCTGAAATCATTGCAAAATATCTATAAAAACTACGGTGGATTGGAAGATGTTTTTGGGAAGGGAGCAAATGATTCAGGTACTGTAAAAGGTGCATTGGCCTATTTTAGAGACGTATTTTTTGAAGCTGAGCATTTGGACAGAAGTCAGAAACACATCTCGAATGTTTTGAAAAAATCCTCAGCCAAGCGATTGAATATGTATTTGCGGTGGATGGTGCGTAAAGATGACCGGGGAGTAGATTTTGGCTTGTGGAATCAACTTTCATCGGCAGATTTGTATTTGCCTTTGGATGTACATACCGGAAATGTTGGACGTAAACTGGGTTTGCTAACCAGGAAACAAAACGATTGGCAGGCTGTTGAAGAAATAACCGAAAACCTTAGGAAATTCGATCCCAAAGATCCTGTGAAATATGACTATGCCTTATTTGGTTTGGGTGCTTTTGAGAAATTTTAAGAAGAATGGCAAATAATTATTTTGAGTTCAAGCAGTTTCGGGTCGATCAGGATGGCTCTGCAATGAAGGTTGGAACCGATGGAGTCCTTTTAGGTGCTTGGGCGGATATTTCCAAAGCCAATCGAATTTTGGATATTGGAACCGGAACAGGATTGATTGCAATTATGATGGCTCAAAGAAGCGATTCGGGAGCTAAAATTGATGCCGTTGAGATTGAATCGGTCTCTTATCAACAAGCTGTGAATAACTTTGCAAATTGCCCTTGGACTTCAAAATTGAATGCATTTCATCTTTCATTTCAGAAATTTTGCCAAGCTGCAACAGTCAAGTATGATTTGATCGTAAGCAATCCACCTTATTTTATAAATGGTTTAAAAGCAAAAGGTGAATCACGAACACAGGCTCGTCATGCAGATGATTTGCCTTTTGAGGATTTATTGAAGGGAGCCATAAGCTTATTATCCGAATCAGGAGTCTTATCTGTTATCCTTCCTGTTGACGAAGGGGAATATTTTCAGAAATTGGCTGGATTAACCGGTTTTTATTTAAAAAGAAAGATTTCAGTTCTGCCTAATCCAGAAAAACCTGCTAAACGTTATTTGTTCGAGTTTTGTTTGCAAAAATGCGAAGCTCAATTCGCTGAATTAATAGTGGAAAATGGACAGAGACACGTCTATTCTCCTGAATATATAAATCTGACAAAAGACTTTTATTTGAAATTTTAAGCTACTGTTCCGACTCCGTTGATAGTTTAAATTTCACCCACCATTCCGCGAGTTCATAAGGGTTTTGATTGGTGCCGGCTTTTAATTTTTCCATGCGTTTATTAATGTATTCTTTACTGCTTAAAGCGGAATAATATTCCTCATTTGCTTCATTAATACTTGCAACTCCAATGCCTATTATTTCATTGCCAGACAAGCCTTTTGAGTAAAACTCACTCATTGGTATTCGAAGGTGATAACTAAATAAAACTTCATTTTTAGAACTTAGTTTTACTTGATAAGTATCGTCTTCCTGAAGTGTACTTATCGAAAGGGTCTCATTTTTTTTTGCGTTAACAACCTCGTAAAGCTGAAAACGATCTAAAAATTCCTCATTTAACTCAGTGGGTGAAAATTGGGCTAAATATTTTTCAAATTTTTCCTCTGAAAAAGGAAGATCTGCGGGCATTGGAAAGTTAATCGCATATTTATTTTTGAATTTACCTTCAGTATCAAACCAAACGCTAAGTCCTAAATTGTATATTTTCCTCAGTGTATTTGCAGAATTTGTTTCAAGAATAGCATCTATATATTGCTCATTGTTAAAAACTTTAATACTTATTTGGTCTTCGGCATTGTAATAATTTGCTTCAGTCGTTGAATATATTTCGGAATTGAAATTTCTCTCATTCTGCCAATAGGTTGATATTTGATTTTTTACTGCACAAGAATTGAACGAGAAAAGACTTACTAAAAAAGCAAATTGAAATATTCGGGACATGTGTTTTTATATAATTAATGCAGATCAAAAATATAAAAAAGAGAATGATCTTAGTTGAAAAGCTTAACTAATTATGCTGAAGTGCTTACAAAATAATTTCTTCTTCGATAAATTTTATGCCTAAATTTTCCAGTTCGTTAAGAATTGGCTGATACAATTCAGGCGAAGTAGGAATATGAACTCCTTTCAGATGAATCTTATCTTTGGCCAATAGTTTTGTTGCTATCGCTAAAGGGGTTCCTACGGTATACGACATGGCAGTGTGTTCACGGTCGGTTCCTTCATAAGTCATCGAAGAAGTGATTCTTTTTTGTGTGCCATTGATCTCAAAATCAAATAGGTGCTGCATAACCAGTAAATCTTTGTCTGAAGGTTCAAGAGCCCATTTTTGTTCCAGAATTTTTTGAAGGATCATGGCTGGAGTTGCATTTTTTAAACCAACAAGTTCATCAGAGAATAAGCCGAGCCATTTTAGTTTTGTCATTACTACAGAGTTCACATTGATGTTTGTGAAATTGGCTAAGTTTTCCTCTGCGGATTTTTCACTGTCGGGCAGGAAGCTCAATAAATAGTCTAGATAAGTAAGTTTATGTGAGTCCTTCATTATGTAGGTGTCGTCGGTACAGCCCATTTGAACCAAAACATCCCAGGCCTCTGAATAACCAGGCCTTCGCATGGTTCCCCGCATAATAGTAGGTATGTCATTCAGTCCGTATAATTCACAATATTGAAGCGAATCTCTGTTTGGATAAACCTCAAAATCGCCATAACCTGATATTTTAGTTTTGGTAAGAGTAGAGAATAATTTGTGGTAGGGAATGTATTTGTAATGACCATTTTCTTTAAACTGTGCTGTTCCTTGTCCCGCCACAACTACGTTTCTGGGATTCCATGAAAATTTATAATTCCAGGGATTGTTGTCACAGTCGGGAGCAACCAAACCACCGCAAAATGACTTAAAGGCTTTAATTTTTCCACCACGTTCTTTAATCTGATCAATAATTTTCATGGCCGACATATGATCCAATCCAGGGTCAACACCGAGTTCATTCAGGAAACACAGCCCTTTTTCCCTGGCTTCTTCATCCAATTCCATCATTTCAGACGAAACATATGATGGAGTTAGCAGGTGTTTTCTGTGGTGCAAGCACTCCTTCGCAACAATCATGTGCATAGAAGCCGGAACCATACTCACAACGATATCTGCCGCCGAAATTTCTTCTGCTCTTTGTTCTAAATCTTTTAAATTAAACCGGAGGGCTATACCATTGGGATGGTTCTTGATTTTGTTTTGGGCAGATTCTAACGACATGTCGCCAACTGTAATTTTCCAATTGTTTTTTTCAGAGTGATTTAATAAATATTGTATTAAACTGGTTGATGATAGACCTGCGCCAATAATTAGAATATTTTTCATTTGAGTGTCGTTGGTTTGTGTGTTCTGCGTCTTATAAATTTATAATAAAGCGACTAAAAAAACGATAAAAAAGTCTATTGTTTTTTGTGAATGAATTTATGAATGTGAATTGTAAGTTTGAGGTTTAAAATAGACCGTCATTTGCAAGTGGCTGATTTAAAGGTGTAAATGCTTTTTTTATGGAGATTAAGAAATGGATGGAATCGAAAATTAAGAAATTTGATATTATTTTTATTTTCTGATCTATAAATCGGAATGAGTATATTTGTTCGTGATAAATAAAAAATTGAGTAACCTCTAAATATTTTAACTCTTTGGTACAAGCTAGAAAAGCCGTTGAAACCCCATTGATGAAGCAGTATTATCAGATGAAGGATAAACATCCTGATGCTATTTTGCTGTTTAGGGTTGGTGATTTTTACGAAACATTTTCTGATGATGCAATTCGTACTTCTGAAATTTTAGGCATTACCTTAACTAAACGTGCAAACGGATCGGCATCCTACGTTGAGCTGGCGGGATTTCCACATCATTCTATAGATACTTATCTGCCTAAATTGGTACGGGCAGGCATGCGTGTGGCCATATGTGAGCAATTGGAAGATCCAAAGAAAACCAAAACTTTGGTTAAACGTGGTATTGTAGAACTGGTAACGCCTGGAGTATCCTATAATGACAACGTTTTGGAGCATCGGGAGAATAATTTTCTTGCCTGTATTCATATGGAGAAAAATTCAGCCGGGATCGCATTTTTAGATGCCTCAACGGGTGAGTTTCTAACCGCCGAAGGCAGTTTTGAGTATATCGATAAATTATTGGGCAATTTTCAGCCAAAAGAGGTTTTGTATCAGAGAGGTAAAGAGAAAATCTTTCATGAATTATTTGGTGGCAAGTTTTATACTTTCACCATGGATGACTGGGTTTTTACCGAAAGTGCGGCTAAGGACAGATTGCTTCGTCATTTTGAGACAAGTTCGTTGAAAGGATTTGGAGTTCAGACGCTGCGCAATGGAATCATTGCTTCGGGTGCCGTTTTGCATTATCTGGATATCACAAAACACAGTCAGGCAGCTCATGTAACTCAGCTTTCGCGGATAGAGGAAGACAAATACGTGTGGCTGGATAAATTTACAGTTCGGAATTTAGAGCTGTTTGGAGCCTTAAACGATGGTGCAAGTACGCTTTCGGGTGTAATGGATAAAACCTTATCGCCAATGGGAGCACGCCTTTTAAAAAGGTGGATTGCTCTTCCCTTAAAGGATTCGGCGAGTATTAATGATCGTCTTAGTGTCGTGAATCATTTTTACAATAATGAAAAGGCATCACATATCATAGGGGATGAAATTCAGCAGATTGGAGATTTGGAGCGGATTATTTCCAAGGTTGCTGTGGGCAGAGTTAGTCCGCGGGAAGTTGTTCAGCTAAAAAATGCTCTTGCTGCCATTGAACCTATTCGGAATTATTGTTTGAGTAGTGGTAATGACGGATTATTAAAAATAGGAGATCAATTAAATCCCTGTGTTTCGGTTCGGGAAAAGATCGAAAAAGAAATTCATGCTGATCCGCCAAACATGGTTAGCAAAGGCGGTGTAATTGCTGATGGAGTTTGCGAAGAGCTGGATGATTTGAGGAAGATATCTTTCTCGGGTAAAGATTATTTACTGCAAATGCAGATGCGTGAGATTGAGAGAACAGGTATAACTTCTCTTAAAATTGCGTTTAATAATGTGTTTGGATACTATATTGAGGTAAGAAACACTCATAAAGATAAAGTCCCTGAGGAATGGATCAGAAAGCAAACCTTAGTTAGTGCTGAGCGTTACATTACACAGGAATTAAAGGATTACGAAGAAAAAATATTGGGAGCCGAAGAAAAAATACTGGCTTTGGAAACCCGTTTGTATAACGAACTGGTTCTGGGTATTGCAGATTATATTTCTACCATTCAGTTAAACGCGGCCATGATAGCGCGATTGGATTGTTTGCTGTCTTTTGCGAAACTGGCAAAAGAGAACCATTACAATTGTCCGGGCATTAACGATTCTCAGGTAATTGATATCAAGCAGGGAAGACATCCTGTTATTGAAAAGCAACTGCCAATCGACGAAAAATACATTGCCAATGATGTTTATCTGGACAATGAATCGCAACAGGTAATTATTATTACAGGGCCAAATATGGCGGGTAAGTCGGCTCTGCTCCGACAAACTGCACTAATTGTTTTAATGGCGCAAATTGGGAGTTTTGTGCCGGCTAAGGAAGCAAATATTGGTTGTGTTGATAAGATTTTCACCCGTGTGGGTGCTTCGGATAACATTTCATTGGGTGAATCTACTTTTATGGTGGAAATGAATGAAGCTGCCAGTATTCTTAACAACCTTTCATCAAGGAGTTTGATTTTGTTTGATGAATTGGGACGGGGTACAAGCACTTATGACGGGATTTCTATCGCCTGGTCGATTGTGGAATACATTCACGAGAATAGTAACAGCAGAGCCAAAACATTATTTGCAACGCACTACCATGAGCTTAACGAGATGGAGAAATCATTCTCCCGAGTGAAGAATTTCAATGTTTCGGTGAAAGAAGTCAACAATAAGGTTATTTTCCTGAGAAAATTAGTTTCCGGAGGATCCAATCACAGCTTTGGTATTCATGTGGCACGTATGGCCGGAATGCCCAAATCCGTTGTGAAACGAGCTGATGAAATATTACTTCAGCTGGAAGGAAAACAAAATGGAGAATCGCTCGCCAAACCTGTAGGTGAAATCGCTCAACAGCGGGAAGGTTATCAAATGAGCTTTTTTCAACTCGACGATCCGGTACTCCTGCAAATTAGAAACGAAATTTCGGATCTGGATATTAATAATCTGACACCAATTGAGGCTCTAAATAAGTTGAATGAGATAAAAAAGATATCTGGATTGTAAAAAAAAGATAAAAAATGTGAGTGTCCCATATACAAAGGCTTTTGATGTGTAGTGCCTGAATTTCAAGGAGTCAGATTCAGGATGCTTGTAATGTCTTTTATGATGATTGAAAAAAAATGAATCAAAAGGTTTTTTTCCTTTGCAGAATCAAAAAATACGCATATATTTGCATCGCAATTGAGAGAACAACGGTTCACTTTTAAAGGCACAATGCGAGAATAGCTCAGTTGGTAGAGCACAACCTTGCCAAGGTTGGGGTCGCGAGTTCGAGTCTCGTTTCTCGCTCAAAATCCGAAAGGATGCCCAGGTGGTGGAATTGGTAGACACGCTGGACTTAAAATCCAGTGGCTTCACGGCCGTGCGGGTTCAAGTCCCGCCCCGGGTACAATAACCCTCTTAAACAGCAATGTTTAGGAGGGTTTTGTTTTTTTGGGGAATGAATGGGGGAACGTTTTTTTTCGTTTAAATAATTAGTTGATTGGTAAAATAAAGTAAAATTGAGAGCCTTCTCCCTTTACTGATTCAACCCTTATTTTGCCGCCAAGTATTCTGACGTATTCTTTAACGATAGTTAAACCTAAGCCAGATCCTTCATAGATTAATTCTTTTCCATTATCAATACGGTAAAAATGCTCAAAAATAAGTTCGTGGTTATCCCTGGAAATGCCGATGCCGGTATCTTTAATGTAGAATTGAATTTCGTTCGTTTTGGTTTTAAAATTAAATCCAAACTCTACACTTCCTTGGTTTGTATATTTAATGGCATTTGAAATCAACTTACTAAGTATTACTTGAATTTTTTCTTTATCCGAGAAAATGATTATTTCTTTCGACTCATGATTTTTTTCAAATGAAAATTCAATGCCTTTTGCATTAGCTTCAGGTTTATACAGAACATATATATCTTCAATTACATCCTTAACATTAACGTCTTCAATATAGATATCCAGACAATTAGAATCCAACTTTGACATTTGAATAAGTTCATCTATTGTGTTTAGCATTCTAATAGAGCTTTGTTGAATAGCGTCAATGTATTTCAGATGATCTTCTTTTGATAATACAGAATCTTCAAGCAATTCGGAAAACCCAAGAATACTATTCATTGGTGTTCGAATTTCATGGTTCATATTTGTTAAAAAAGCCGATTTTAATTTGCTGGCTTCTTCGGCTTCCTGCGTTGCCTTAATTAACTTCATTTGAGTCAGTTTAAAATCTGTTATATTATCAACATAACCATCGTATCTAAAGATTCTGCCCTTAGCATCCCGTACTGCACGAGCACCTTCTCTTACATAAATAATACCACCGTCTTTTGTGTACCATTCAGATTGAAAATTAATTATTTCACCTTTTTCTTTTAGTACCTTTTTGAAAATTTCTCTCTTATTATTGTCTACATAACATTCTTTTGATAGATCTTTCTTTGATAAATCTTTCAATGAATCATATTTCAACATTTTTAAAATTGCTTGATTTGCGTAGATTATTTGTCCTTCTGGCGTTGTTTGATACAAACCCACCAAAGAATTTTTCACCAGATCCAAATAGAGACTGTTATTTTCCCAGGTTCTGTTTTTTAGAATCCGGGATATGGAAAAAATTCCACTTAATGGTTTAGATAAAACCTTCTTTATAGATCTTATTATCATTGTCATAATCTAATTTACAAATAAATTCTTATTTATCAAGCTCATTTCCACTATTGTAAAACAAACATGTTTGCAATAAAATTATTTTATCAGGTTAAATCTTTAATGAGTCTGTTTAATTCTATGATATGCCTTTTACTTTGTTTCAATATCAGTAAAGATTAAAGAGGGTGAAATATCAGAAAAAGCGTATTGCAGATATCGACCAGAAGACTTCCTTTACTGAAGAAAAGGCCGCTTATTGCAATTGCTTTGTGATGGATTAAAGCAATGCAATGGATACTAACTTGAATGGCTCATTAATTAAAAAATAAAGTATATTCGGGCTCGTTGGCAAAGGCATTGTAAAATATAGTCATTGCATTTCTTCAATTTAAAAAAACAGTAATGTCAATATTTAATTAGATGAATAATTTTCTTTTAATAATAGTCACAATTGTCTGGGGATCAACATTTTTTATTGTTAAGGGTACGGTTGGTACGGTAAATGAATACTTCATTGTTTTTGGAAGGATGTTACTGGCGGCAATTCCTATGTTATTTTTAGTAATATTAAAAAACAGGAAAAGCTTGGTAAACAGGCAAGCCATTATTAATGGATCTATTTTAGGTTTTTTACTTGCTGTTACCTATTTATCTCAAACTATTGGATTAAAATATACAAGCAGTGGGCATAGCGCCTTTATTACCGGAGCTGCTGTTATTATTGTTCCTGTAATTCTGTTGACTATCTATAGAGCCAAGTTTCAGAGAAGCGATCTTTTTTCCATCTTGGTTGTGGTTATCGGTTTGTTTTTATTGACTTATGATTTTGATACGAAATTTAATAATGGCGATATCATTACGTTGATTACGGCTGTTTCCGCGGCTTTCCATATTGTTCTTTCAGGTCGCTTTGTGAAAAATACAGAGACTTTACCGTTAATTAGCTATCAGTTTATTTCGGGTAGTGTTTTCAGCTTAATTGGTGTGTTGGCAGTAGGTTTTGATATTGGCAGTCTTTCTTCTGAATCTATAACTGCTATTGTTTATTTAGGAATTATCGGAACTTTATTCTGTTACTTTGTGTCCGTTTGGGTTCAGAAATATGTCAGTTCCGTGAAGGTGGCACTCATTTTTTCATTGGAACCTGTATTTGGTGCTTTATTTGGTTATCTGGCTTTAAGCGAATCATTAAATGGCAAGGAAGCCTTTGGAATGTTTTTGATCTTATTAGGGGTAGTTCTTTATCAAATATTGACAAGTGATACACAAAATTCCTTGTCCAAAGAGCAAAAAGAGGATCAGTTTTTTGCGCCCCGGTAAATTGGATATTTTGTTGGATTATCTCATTTGAATATTTTTAATTTAATTTTTAAAAAAGATATACCCATTTAGAGAAGTGGCAATGAATAACCATAATAAATATGGGAGTAGTAAAGCGGATTTAAGTTTCAATTCCGGCCAGTAATGGAGTAATATAAATCCGATAAGTAAAGTAAGACTGCAAATGAGAAATAGTCCGGCAAAAACATTGTGGTAATGGAAGAAAGTTGGACTCCATCCTACATTTAAGATCCATTGAAGGACGTACAATACAATGAGGAGATTCTTGTTTTTGGTGCTTGGCCATAGATACGCCATGTAAATACTAAAACAAATCATGATTATGGTCCATGTGGTTCCAAAAATCCACCCTGGAGGGGTCCATGGAGCTTTGGCAATACCAACATACCAATCGGATGGAACTCCTTTGCTTGTAAAAATTCCTGCTATTGCAAGTGCTGTAAAATTGAGTATAAGGAATATTAATAATCTGTAAATCATCCTGTTCGGTTTAATTTATTCTACGATCTTGCTCAGTTTTTTGAGCGATCTAAAGTTTTGTATTATCAAATAGCCACGTAAGCCGATTAAATTTATTTCTTCATCTTTTGGCAAGATTAATTTATTTGGCCTGCAGGTGTTTAATTATTTCACATCTTCTATGCTTGGCGCTTTCCACTTCACGCTTTCTACTTTTCTGCCTGAGGCAATATTTATAGCCATGGAGTTTCTGTATTTGTCGTAAATCATTACAAAAGTCATAATTAAACTGGTTCCAATAATTACACAAAGTAATATTCCAGGCTCAAATCCTTCAATTTGGGCTTCGACAGGTATGCTGTAAAATAAAAGTACGGTAATTAAGCCACGGGGAGCAACAAACAATTGCGGTATAATATCTTTTCCGGAAAAAATGCGAAGTATCAGGTACCGTATCGTATATATCGAAACCAAAATCAGAAAGCTTATTATGGTCACGTTCAGACTTAGCAAAGAGGAAACTGCTATGGAAAGTCCAAAAATAACAAAGAAAAAGGTTCTGACAACAAAGGCTGTTTCTGCTGTAATTGTATGCAATTCATGATAGATATGATGTGCTTTATCGAAATCAATTAGTTTTGAGAGTTTACCTTTGAAAAAAAGTTTCATATTCGCAATCACCAATCCGAATATAAGAATGATAATAAGCGAAGAAAGGTGCATTTTTTTGCCTAACGCATATAGCAGCAGAAGTACTGCTATCAGTAAAAATAGTTTTACCTGACTTTTGATGCGTTGAAAAATTAAAATGATTGCATAGCTGGCGACCAATGAAATCACAATGGTGAGCAGGATGTTTCCTGCAAAACCGGTTACTCCGCTATCTTCGGTAGGATTTAATTTTCCGGTTAAAAAATAGAACATCATAATTCCCATGATATCCGAAAAGGTACTTTCGTAAATATGAAATTCTTTTTTATCCGCATTTAAACCAGATACGCTTGGTATGATAATGGCACTGGACAATATGGACAATGGAGTTGCGTAAAGCCAAGCCGATTGCATGGTCATTTCGGGAATGAAATTGTAAAGGATCAAAACAACTACCCATGTTGATAAAATAAGGCCGGTTAAAGCAACAGCAAATGATTTTAGAATGGGGAATAGTTTATCTCTTTTCAGTTCCAGTTCGAGAGCAGCTTCCAGTACAATCATAATTAACCCGACAATTCCCAAAACTTCAAGAATAGGAAAGAAATTTAATGATTCTGCATTGAAATATTTTAGTATGTATTGCAAACCAACCCCCAGTACGATGAGCATCAGTACGGCAGGAATATTTGTTTTTTTAGATAATTCATTGAACAAAAAAGATAAAATTATGATTATTGATACTTCGATAATCAAATTGTAGGATGAAATGATTTCCATAGTTGTTACTTAAAATTGTTGGTTACACTTGTTTCAATCTGTATTTCATGTAAAAAGGCAGTTAAATCTTCGGCAACTGCACCATTTTCGAGAGTATACTGAAATTTATATACCTGAGGAATTTCACTGTTTTTTATGGTGGGTTTTTGTCCGAAATCTAAAATTGGGTTGTCGAAAATCAGATTTAAAACCTGTTCTTTTGTTAATTGTGTGTGCAGGTAAAGAGTTTGCCTTAATTTGGTATTTACATTTGAGTTGATCGCAAATCCTAAATTTTCAATTTCTGTGTAATTAATAAATCGTTCTCCATATTCGGCGTTGATGATTAAGCCGAAGGCTTGCAGACTCTTTACTTCTCCTTTAAAATCTGCTATTGTGATAAATGCATCTTTGCTTACCAAGGGATTTGCCCTGAAAAAAATTCCGCTAACGTAGTTTTTGATGTAGTAGAAACCAAAAAGACTTACAAAAATCAATAGAATACTGTGTGTGATGTAATTGATCGATATAAAATCGAGCAAAAATAAAGATATTGCAAGAGGTTTATAAAACAGTTGCCCTTTTTTTAAAAAGCTTATTATTTTTTTGTTGGTTACGTTCTTTTTCGCAAACCTCTCTCCGATGTATGTTATTAGTTGTAACATCCAATAGATGACGATCAGCAGAACAAGCAGTCCTACTAAACCGCTCCATGTGTATAGTGTTTCGATATTTTCCATTTAGTTGAGTGCTCCTCTGTATTTTAGAATTTCACGAATGTTGTGGTACAATACTTGATTTAAAATGAGATTTCCCTCCGGATTTCGTAGAAATACTTTGGTATTTGTTAAACGTTTTAATCCTGATTTGTATGAGATGTTGTATCGATTGCCCAAAAAGTTTTTCAATACAATTTCGTTAATGTGTTTGTATAATAATACATATTTAAGAACAATAACTTCTTCGGGAGTGAAAAAATCTTCAAATTCATACTCCTTTTCCTGAAAAACGACTTTGTGGTCATCAGCAGTAGTAATTGCATAGGTCCACGCCTGTAATACTTCACCCATATTATAGTCGTAGTTTTTACACAGTTTTTGGACATAAAGCTCGAGTTGTTTGCCGGGCAGGGGAAGCCCTTTTTCTGTCACCAGGCTTTGGTGCGAAGCACCATGCCTCAATAAGATGGCTTTGTGTATTTCATTAGTCTTTGCTTTGTTAACATCAATAATGGCGCTAAACGAATTGGAAAATGGAAGTCTTTTATCCAAATGAAACTGCATAGCATTTGAGGTCGTCATGATAACGAAAACCTGATCAGATTCTGATTCGATAAATTCAATGGCAGCTCTTGTATTATCCAGCAAACTGTGATTTTTGTCTCTCCAGAGTTCCAGATTATCAATTACCAGTAAAGGACGCGAATTATAGGTGTGTTTCTTAATGTGCTGAAGTGCCTCTGCAAGATTTTTTGTGGTTGTGAATTTTCTTCCTTCAATGGAAATAGTACTGTCTGTTTCGAGAACAATACTTTGTTTGTCAAAATAGTCTTTCGCGGCACTTTCAATAAATGTGGATTTTCCACTTAAATTATTTCCCACAACAAGTACGGCTTTGTTATGCCCTTTTTTCCATAGATTTAAGGTTTCCTGTAGTTTTTGTTTTTCGGTTTCCCGCGGAACAAGGAATAAATCTCCAATAAAATTCTTATTTAAAAAAAGAGTATCGTAATGAACGTTTGCCGCTTTAAATGTTCTATATTCAATGCATTTTGATGATGTCTCTAATTTCTTAAAAGGATTATCAGCTGTGCTGATTTCATATTTTGTGCTGAAAAATGAGAAGATGTTTTGAATTTTTCTTTCTATGTCGGTTAAGAATTTATTTTTTGAAGATGTGAGCTGAGTTATTGATGATTGCAAAGAAACTTTTAAAAAATCTTCCGTGTCATAAATATTTGTCACTAAGAATTCGCTGTTTAAATTTTCCTGAACCTGATTGATTATTTTTCGCTGTAACATTTCATTCGTGCTTACCGAACGCAACAGATTTTGTATGCTTTGAATCTGAGAAGGAAGGGTTTCAAGGGTATTGTTGTTTTTTAGTAAGGTTAAACTGCTCTTTAAATTTAGTAGACTGTGCTTATAAAAAGCCAGCAGGTTCGTCCTGTTTTGCCACAGTTCAATCATATCGGGGAGCAGCATGTAGTTCAGCCACTTTTTAGCCGATTTATTAAAGTCTATTTTTTTAATGTGCAGCAAACCATCTTCACTCGCAACAGGAATGCTGTTTTCTTCGAGAGAGGCAATTTTTAATTCAATATCAAAGGCATAATTTTCTTGCCCGGCATTTGTTGCCTCCAAATCATCCAGAATATCTTCAATTAACGAAATGGTGTCCGCAGTTTTAAATATTTCATCCAAATTCTGAACAGAATCTATCACTTTGTTTATGGTTTGTTTAGAATTTTCGAGCTCACTGATAAGTGTTGTGCAAATGTTTTGGGTATGATTTTTAATATCATTAAATACAAGGATGATATTGGATAAAGTCTGAGTTGATTTATCAATTTCGTTGGCTTGATTTTGCACTGTTAGAAATTGATTCTTGTAAACTTCCCAGGGATTTTGCTGGTGTTTGGTTTCGGAAATAAGTTTCTTTCTTTTTTTATCGGTTTGTTGAATCGGATTTAGTTCGGCACTTAATTTTTGCACAAAGGAATTGATTGCTTTTTTTAAAATTGCTTTGGATTCTTTTAGGTGATGCTGAACAGCCTTATCATCGACAAGAGATTCTTGCTTCTTATTTTTTGAAATATGAAGTTGTAACAACACATCACGATGTATCAGCATTGTGTCCTTAAACGACTCCGGCAAAAGATAATTCAGGACATATGTAGTTGTGAAATCTATATTTTTATCGGTTCGTGCTTTGTTATATTCCTGATCGCCAATAGAAATAAATAAATTGCTGGCTTCAATAAATTCTTTTAGAATAAGTTGAGAAAGGTTTTCTGTTGTTAAACTTTGTTCCAATAGGCTCAGATAGTGCTCTAAATGTTTCTTTAAAACCTCTAAAACAGTTACGGAATTGATTGTTATATTTTTTTCTTTGTCAGACTTCATGTGTTTCGAATCTTTATTATTCATAGCAAACCTATGCAATATAAGAATTCCAAGTTCAGGATTTTGAATTTTTTAAATACTTTTTATGATGACTTGCAAATGAAAAGAAAGAATGAGTTGACATGTTGATAGCATTGTAGAATGAGGATTCAAAATAAAATCAACATCATTTTAGTGATTGATTTAAGTCTGTATTTGAATAGACAGGCATTTATTATTACTTTTCGATTAAATAAAAAAATCCAAATGTTCCGAAATATTTCATTGCTTCTTTTCTTAATGTCAAGTCTGGCACTAAGTGCACAAAAGGTTGATTTGCTTTACTTCACAGATGCCCACCGGATTTTTCCGGTGGATGATGTTGACGGAGGACGAGGTGGTGTTGCCCGCTTAAAAACTATTGCTGATGAGGTGAAATCTCATAATCCAAATACACTGGTCATTCATGGAGGTGATTTGTGTGGAGGTGTTCTGTTTGGAGGAATGTACAAAGGAGAACCAATGATTGAAGCTTTTAATGAGATTCCCGTTGATATCTGCAATTTCGGACAGCATGAATTTGATTTTGGTGCGCAACATACTATTCAGCTTTTATCCAGATCTAAATCGCAGTGGTTTAGTTCCAACCTCAAAAACAGGGATGGTGATGTGTTTGGTAATCTGCCTGCTTTTTTAGTGAAAAAGATTGGTGGTTTACGGATCGGATTTATCGGCCTGACCGATGCCATGAATACAAGTATTCATGATGATTTGGTTGTTCAGGAGGATTTATTTGTTGCGGTATCGGTGCTTTTGCCTAAGATGGGAAATGTAGATTTCCTGATACTGATTACCCAAACAAATTTGGAAACCAATCGGAAATTGTTGGAACGGTTTCCTGAAATTGATTTGATTTTAACCGAAGAACAGTTTGAGCACGAAAGCAATATTTTTTACAAAGGCAGTGTCCCGATTGTTTCTACTGCAGGAAATATGAGTTCTGTTGCCAAGCTGAGCCTGGAAAAGAATCAAAAACCACTGGTTGAAATTATTCCTTTAACTGCTGAAGTGCCTTCAGAGAAGTATCTGAGAGATATGGAGCTGTATTATAAAAAGGATATGGAATTGCAGTTGTCCGAAAAAATCGGTTGGTTGGAAGTTCCTCTTCGTTTTAGAGATGGGATCATTGGTGAAAGCCTTGCCGGAAATTTAATTGCTGATGCTTTTCGTGACTGGCACAGTTCCAATGTGGGAATTATTAATGGTGGTGGAATAAGAGCTGATGTATCTGTGGGAGATTTTACTTTAAAATCTGTTCGCTCACTGCTGCCTTTTGGAAATAGAATTTGTCAAATACTGATTAAAGGGAAGGTATTGAAACAGTTTTTAAAAGAGAATGCTGCAGATAAAAATGGTCAGTTGCTTCAGGTTTCAGGAATTAGTTACAAATATTCATCGGCCGATAATGAGATAATTGTTGAGAGGGACGGGAAAGAGTTGGATGATGAGGAATTATTGACGGTTTCATTGAACAATTACAGTTTGGGTAAATTAACCGGAGAGTTTGAAGTTTTGGTTGATGAATTGAATCTCAGGGCAATTGAGGATTTTGAAGTGCTAAAAGCATATTGTAAAAAATTAAAGCTTGTAAAACCGGTTTTGGAAGGACGGATTGTGCTATTGGGAGAGTAAAAAATATACCGAAAGAATCACATATTTAATTCAATCGGTACATTTGATTAATTACATCAAGCTAATTGCCAGAGTAAGATAAAAACTACGCCCGGGAGCATAAATTTCCTTGCTGCTGCCTTTTACCGACCTGTTTAAATGCTCGTAGTAAGTTTCGTCAAAAAGATTTCTTACACCACCAATTAATCTGATTTTATCCGAGAAATTGTAAGATGCTTTAATATCAGCTATAGTAAAAGCAGGTGTTTTGCTTTCTCCGTAATTATTTGATATTCTATTTTGCTTTAAAGCATGTCGAATCATGATTTCCGGATGAAACTTATTCCTGTAAAAGGAAGCTCCCAATGCATATCTGATATCAAGAGGAGGAATTTCAGGCAAGGGCTGATTGAAATCCATATTCTTTCCATAAGTATAGGCAACATTTGCCTTGTGGTAAATGGAAGATGTGATTTTCTGATGCCAGGATAATTCGAAACCCCGTATCACTGCTTTGTTGATGTTGTAATATTGTTTTACACCTGGAGCTGTTGCTAATCTTGGGTTTAAATCGGTTCTGATTTGTGAACTAATGTAATTTCTTAGTATGGATGCAAAAAGGGTGATGTCCAATTCCGATTGATCAGTTTTCCAGGTAAAACTATAGTCTAACTGGTAGTTTACCTCCGATTTCATCTTTGCGTTTCCAATTCTTTCGTACGGGTCAACATCAACTGCTAAATAGTTGATGAAGCGTTCGGTTAAGCTTCCGCTGCGTTCGGCTCTTCCCAGCCACAATCCCATTCTAATCTGTTTCGAGAAATCGTGAGTGGCACCAAAACTTGCCGAAACATTTAGTTTGTCAGATGGATTTTTTGGGTTGGCATTTATAAATTCAGTGGTTATTTCTCTACTCTTGGCACTGTTGTGTTCCAAACGGGTAGAGGCAACAAAATAGACCTCTTGCAATGCAAAATGATATTCTCCAAACAATGCAACTTTTGAAATTTTACTGTCCTGCCAAAGATTATCGAAGAAGGTTGTCCCGCTTTTCGGACCCATCAGCATTTCGCGGGTACGGGTTCCCTCTGCTTCTTCCGCTTTGTAGTCGATACCGGAAAAAAGAGAACTGTTCTTAAACTGAAAACTTGCCTCCGATCGGCCACCATAGTTTTTGGTTTTTGCCAAAGTGATTGCATTCACCGTTCTCGGATTCAAATCTTTTGTCAGGTTATCCATGCTGTGATCAACAAAAGAGCCGTAAAATGAAGTGGATAAAGAGCTAAAGTTCGAGTTCTTAAAGTTGATTTTGTGAGAAAGATTTAGCAACCAGGTATCATCTTCCCGCAAATCCATATTCAGAGCAGGAAAATCTACATCCTTGGCAAAGTTGTTATTTGCCGACAGCTTGATGCTCTGAGAACCGGATAATTTAAAGACGCTGCTCATTCCAATGTTGCGCCGGTTAAATCCGGAAGGTGTTTTGTTGCCGTTTCCATCTTCGTAATCATCACCTTCGCTGTAGGCTCCGTAAATGCCAAAGTTATAGAATTTCCCTTTTGCTCCGGCCATGGCTTCTGTGCGGAAAATATTTCCGTTGCTTTCGTAACTGCCACTTGCCCTGCCAAATGCTTTTGTGGTTTCGCTAAAACTTGCAGGTGCTGATTTAAAATGAATACTGCCACCAAAAGCATTTCCATATCGCAGTGAATGCGGGCCTTTTACAATTTCTACTCGATCGACCATGCTCATCGGAATTTGACTTGCGGGAGGATCCATTCGGTTCGGACAAGCAGCAGTTGCGCTCATCCCATTGTCCATTATCAAATTCAACTGATCGTATTTAAAGCCGCGAAGCACGGGATCGAAACCATAACTTCCGCTTTTTCGGATGCCTCCAATCATGGCACTCTGACTCAAAAAATCACCTGCGTCGTGCGATAGTTTATCGCTGATACGGACTTTCATGATATCACTTTTAGTCGTGCTGTTTGCTCTTGCAATTACTGTTGTTGGGAGTAAAGAGATGTATGATTGGTGAGAGTTAATACTCCATTTTTTATTGCTTCCTGCAGTCTGTCGCTTGATATTTCAAGTTTGCCGTAGTTTACATGCGAAATTTGAAGTTTTTCTGCAGTTATAAATTTGATTGATATTTCTCCTTCGGGAGTGCTTGTCCCTTTCTGATTCTGATATAGGTAATGGGCATACTGGATTGGCTCTCCGGTTTCAGTATCTTTCAGTATTATAGTTTGTTGTGAATGTGCTTGTATCCAAATGAATAGGAGACAAACGATTAGAATATTTTTCATTCCTGAGTGTTTTAAGTAATGGAATTACCTGACATGATTAGCCCGCTTTGATCGTGTAAAACCAATGCAAGCCTCCCAATAAAGTAAGATTTACAGTGAATTATCAATTTGTGATTGATAATAATTAATTGGTCAAAATTTGATTCTTGGAGGATGAAAAATATCAAAGGAATGTTGAGTGGGATGCAATGGCTCTATGTAAGCTAATTGTTTTGCAGAAGCAAGAATTGCGGGTTCATTCTTGAGTATATTTATGCTTTGAATGAATAATTGATATTCTTTTTCGGTGATCTGTTTATCCTTTGAAGACTCTTCCTTTTCGTGTTCCTGAATTTGTTTTTTTAGATGACATTTTCCGTTACACTTCATTTCAGGTTTGTCTTTATTGGTGCAGATTGACGCAAAAAAATCCTGATTTATTTTAAAGTTCACAGTGATTAATACCACTTCAAAACTTTGAAATGAGAAAGTTAAAAGGAGTAGGTAGGCAAAGATTCTATTCAGGAACATAAATAAAGACAATTGTGTATTAAATATACAAAGCTTTATGTAATATGTAGTTGTTATGGATAGAAAATCAGAGAAGAAGTAATAATATGCCTAAACAAAAAGATATCTTATGGGAGAGTTCTGGAAGCCGAAAATAAAAAAAGCTCATCTGTGGTTCAGATGAGCTTCTTTATTTCTTTTGAAATCCGTTTATAGATTGATCACCTTATCGGCATCAGCCTGAAGGGTGATAATATCAGGCATACTTCCAACGGTTCCTACTTTTATTTGATCAGATAAATTAAAATAATCCAAACAGGTTTTGCAGGCAAGAAGCTGTACTCCTTTTTTGCTGAGATTTTGTAAGGCTTCTAAGGCAGGAGAGTTTTCACAGATTAATTTTACTCCTGCATTGTAAAAAACAATGATTTTGGGTGTTCGCCCATCAGCATCCAGAATTTTAAAATAGTTGGTAATTAATTTCAAAGCCAATTCTTCGCTGCCGGTTCCCATTCCATTCTGAGTAACCTGAATTAATGTATTTCGCTGCATATTATTTTATTTAACGCTGATATAAGGTTCATCTGTATTTGTACGCTCAATCATTTTCCCAATCGGATTTAGATCAAAGCCTTCGCTTTTGGCCAGAGCAACAAACTCGTTGATGTGATTATCGTCTACTGCTACCAAAAGGCCACCGCTTGTCTGCGGATCGCAAAGCAGTGATTTCTGGTCTTCGCTAATCGCTCCAATTAAATGTCCGTACGAAGCCCAGTTTCTTTTGGTTCCGCCAGGAGTACATCCTTGTTTAATTAATTCTTCTACACCCTCAATTTTAGGAACGGCAGCATAATCAATTTCAGCATTTACATTACTGCCTTCGCAGATTTCACCCAAATGACCCAATAAACCAAAACCGGTAACATCAGTCATCGATTTGATATAGGTTTGCTCACCAAAAACGATTCCAGCCTTATTTAGAGTGCACATTAAATCAACAACAATTTTATTGTTTTCGTGTGCTATTAATTTCTTTTTTTCGGCAGTGGTTAGTACTCCAATACCCAATGGTTTTGTAAGGAAAAGCGTGCAGTTTGGAGTTGCAGTGTTGTTTTTCTTTACCCGATCGGCAGCAACAAGTCCGTTTACCGAAAGACCAAAAACAGGATCGCCTATATTGATGGAATGACCACCGGCCAATTGAATTCCAGCATCAGCACAAACATCCCGGGCACCTTCCACTACTTTTTGAGCAATATCGGTTGATAATTTCTCTAAAGGCCAGGCCAAAATTGCCAAAGCCATAATTGGTTTTCCGCCCATAGCGTAGATATCACTGATGGCATTTGTTGCTGCAATTCGACCAAAATCGTAAGGATCATCAACAATTGGAGTAAAAAAATCGGTGGTACTGATTAAAGCTTGTCCATTTCCCAAATCGTAAACTGCTGCGTCATCTTTTGTATCGTTGCCCACCAACATCTTTGGATTGGGAATGGCAGGAGTACTGCTTTTTAGAATGCACTCCAGATCTTTAGGAGATATTTTACAGCCACAGCCTGCTCCAGGACTAAATTGGGTTAATTTTTTTGTTTCCATATTGTTTTTGAATCTAATAAACGGTGCAAAGATATTACTTTTTATGCTTCATTATTGGCAAACAAGATGCTTTATTGTTAGAATGTGGTATATTTTGAAAATGTAGTATTTGTGTTTAGATGAGGTGGTATTGAGTGGACAGAAAAAATCTAACCACAGAGAATACGGAGGTTCAAAGAGTTTTCCTAATTGGATTTCTTCCTGATCAATTAATAATTGTTAATTTTGGTTTTGTCTCAATATAAAATTAGAAACTTGATAACGATTAAAAATAGTTTAAAATCTTTTTCAATAGCCATTCTGGCATTTTTTCTTTCGGCTTGTTCTGCTCCATGTAATTTGCAGAAGGAGAAAAAATCATTTGATCAGATTTCCAAAACTAAATGTGAGACGTTTACCTGCGTTTCGGAAGTGGATACAATGATTCAAAACAAGCTGAAGAAGCAAGGGAAACGGATGCTTCAAATCTATTTGATTCGTCATGCAAAACCCAATGTGAAAAAGAATTGGTTTTATTCTGCTGATGAGGCCATGCAGTATGTGCTTGATTACAATTCGGTGCCAATTATTCCTTTCGATCCTTCTCTTGTGGTGGTAAACCTAAATTCCAATCATATTATTTATTGCTCCAGTTTACCTCGTGCGCAGGAAACGGCATTAAAAATTTTTGGAGATAAATTTCCGGTCGTTTCTGATTCTATATTTCGGGAATTTGAAATCAGAATGATATCGGCGAGTAGCTTTTTGAAAATGCCATTGGGAATTTGGCAGGCTTTTAGTCGGGGCAGTTGGATGCTGGGTTTTAATCATCGGGGCATCGAGAGCCGTAAAGAAGCAAGACTTCGAGCCAGACAAGCATCTGAAAATTTAATTAAAGTTGCTTATGATGAGGAAACCGCCGTTTTAGTTGCCCATGGCATGCTGAATGGTGCAATTGCCAAAGAATTGGAGAAGAAAGGATGGAAGCTGATTCAAAAGCAAGGGCATGTTAATCTTGGTGCTACCATCCTTGTTAAGATTGTGGATTCAAATGATTAAATGATATGGAATTCCACCAACAGCCACCTGTTCCCTGTTTTTACACAACTGTATAATTATTTTTTTCGAATCATCATTAATCCATGACGCATGGGAAGAATCAGATTTTCGACTCTGGGGTCTTCCTGAATAAATTGATTGAAATTTATTATCCCCTGAGTTTGCTGGTCGTTGTTTTCGACTTCTTCAATTACTTTACCATCCCATAAAACATCATCGGCCAAAATAAAACCGCCTTTATTTAGCTTCGGAAATACAGCCTCAAAATATTCGATGTATTGTCGTTTATCGGCATCAATAAAAATGAGATCGAAATTTTCGTCCAATTTTGGAATCATCTCAAGAGCATCTCCAATATGGAATTGAATGCGATCTTCAAATCCCGATCGCTTAATGTATTTACGGGTAAATTGTTCCAGTTCGTCGTTGCAGTCAATGGTGTGAATGATACAATCATCACTGGTTCCCATAGCCATGCTTATTGCCGAATATCCTGTATAGGTTCCAATCTCTAAAATGCGCAGGGGACGAATCATCTGGCAAGTCATCTTTAAGAATTTTCCCTGAAGATGACCCGACAACATTCTTGGGCGAAGCATTTTAACGTGAGTTTCACGGGAAAGATCCTTCAATACCAAATCTTCTGTTTCAGTATGCTGCAGTATATAATCTTCAAGTTCTTTATTAACTTCTATCATGCTTATTTGTACATCAAAGTGGTTAACAGATCTTTATTTAGAATTTCGTTGGCAACTTCAAGCAATTCTTCCGCTGTAATGCTCTCCACCTTTTGATACAATTCCTCCAATGAGTCAATTCGATTGTACAGCAAAAAGCTTTTACCAATGCTGAGCATTAGGTTTTCATTGTTTTCCGAAGAAATAGCAATCTGACCAATCATCTGATTTTTAGCTCGTTTTAATTGCCCGGAGCCAAGTTTATGGGTACAGAGTAAATCCATCTCTTTGTTGATCAAACTAAGACACTTATCCAAATTGCCTTTGTCGGTACCAAAGTAGATGCTGAAAACACCTGTATCTGCATAAGGCGTGTAATTTGCTTCAATATTATAGGCCAATCCGTGTCGTTCCCGAAGGGTTAAATTCAAACGTGAATTCATGCCCGGGCCACCTAAAATATTGGTGAGCAATGACAATGGAATTCGTTTTTCATCATTTAAGTCATAGGCTATATTCCCCATCACACAATGTCTCTGATAAGTTTTCTTTATCATGGTTTGTGTGCGGGCTTCATACGAATTTGGCTTTTTTCTCTTGGTCGTGCGAATATTCTCAGGTATGTGCCCAAAGTACTTCTCTACCATTTTTACCAATTTGCTGAATTTAATGTTCCCCACCGAACTAATTACCATTTGATCCGTGTGGTAATTGTTCTTAATGAAATTCAATATGTCATCACGTTTGAACTTTTTAACATGTTTTGGAGTTCCCAAAATATTTCGGCCAATCGGATCATTTTTGAATATTAATTCTTCAAAATCATCGAAGATCAATTCCGAAGGAGAATCCTTATACGAATTGATTTCATCCAGAATAACTTCCTTTTCTTTCTCTAATTCCTTTTCAGGGAAAACAGAATTGAAAGTGATATCGCTAATGAGTTCTAAAGCTCTTTTGTAGTCTTTATCGAGGAAAGTAGTGTAAATACAGGTTTCTTCCTTGGTAGTGTATGCGTTTAATTCTCCGCCTACATCTTCCATTCTGCTGAGAATATGGTATGCCTTCCGTTTAGTGGTACCTTTAAATACAACATGCTCTATGTAGTGAGCAATTCCCCATTCCTCCTCTTTTTCATCACGCGAACCAGTATTTAAAATAATTCCGCAGTGTGCAACATTTGCGTTCACGGCATGGTGAATTAGTCGTATACCATTTGATAATGTGTGAGTTTCGAATACCATATATTTTTTTATTAGGTCGCAAAGGTAATAAGAAGTTTAGATTCCTTTAAAATTCCTCTCTAATTTTATTGATTTTATTTGGTGATTTTATTTTTTTGCGTACTTTTGCATCGCTCAAGTAAAGAGGGTACCATAGCTCAGTTGGTAGAGCAATGGACTGAAAATCCATGTGTCCCTGGTTCGATTCCAGGTGGTACCACATCCTTTTTCTTTGAGTACACCAATAGGGTACCATAGCTCAGTTGGTAGAGCAATGGACTGAAAATCCATGTGTCCCTGGTTCGATTCCAGGTGGTACCACGAAAAGAGGGAAAGATGTTAAATCTTTTCCTCTTTTTTGTTTTGGGAAAATAATCAATTTTAGAAAGCATCAATCAGCTCTTCCAATCCTTTTTTCTTGAATTCCCGTTCGTTTGTTGATAAAGCTTTTGCAGCAGTTATAACTGGGAATTTCTCATTCTTAATATATTCCAGCGCAGCATGCAGATTTGATTCATCAATATCCCCAAAGTCATGACTTAAATCGTCAGATATTTCATAGTTAACCGGAATGCCATCAAAATAGCCGCCTTCGTCATTTGCATTGGTGATGGAAAAACTAATTGGCACAATGGCCAAATTCAAAGCTTTCTCCTCAAATACGTACATGCCAACTGGTTTTCCGTGTGTTTTGCTTCCTATCAGAATCACATTTTCTTTGCCCAAGTATGGTTTTAATCCATTAATAACCATCTCGCTTGCCGAAGCAGTTCCGGACGTGGTAATTACGAAGACTCTTTCGAAACCATAGGCTGCATTCTGTTTTACAAATGCATCAGGGAAATTTTCACTTGTTTTTGAATTGTTGTGAAATACTTTTGAGTAAACTTTACCAGCATACGCATTGCCGGTTATTAAATCTGCCAATTGGTTGGATATGTAAGTACTGCCACCTCCGTTGTATCTTAAATCCAATACAAGTTCTTTTGCATTTTGTTCTTTAAAATAGGTGAAGGCTTCGTTTAATTCTTCTTCCGATTTGTTTAAAAAGCTGTCAAATGCCAGATAGGCAACTTGAGTTCCTTCAATCATCGTTCTTTTTAATACTGTATTTTGATCAAGTACCTTTTGAGAAGCGGTGATTTCTTTTTGCTCGCCGGCATTATTTTCAAAAATGAAGGTTCCGCTCGATTTGTCAAGTTCATTTAATATTTGTTCTTCCCTTAGGTTTGAAATTGCCAATTGGTTAATGTTTACCAATTTCCATCCGCGTGTAACTCCTTCTGCAGCCAAAGGTGATTCATCAAATATAAGTTTTACTCTTAAATCATTAATGTTGTCAAATTTGAAGGATAAACCATAACCTGTGTAGGTGCCATTCTCAAAATAAGCTAGTAATTCATCAAGGTTGGCTATATAGCTCCATCGATCTTGATCAGCAAGCAGTGCTTCAAAATAGTCGTTTGCCGATGAGTAATTGGCTGAACTAATATCCGGTAAATCTTCATTCCACAAATACCACTCCTGCATCGTTTTATCAATGATTTCGTAAGCCGATTTATCATTGCCCGATCGTGGCAATATATTATTGTCATCACTACACGATAGAAATAAGGATGCCAGAATTACTACAAGTGAATATTTATTGAGAATTGAGAATTTCATATGATTATAATTTTAAGTTTTTGCCGTATGGTCCCGAAAGTTTTCGGGATTACCAAACTGGACTAATTATTCCTGTGTGTCAATTTATCTTGACAATTAATCAGTTCGATATTCTAATTTATTGAAAAAACAAGACAATTTAAGTTTAACAAAAACCATACCTAAGGTTTCTTTAACGGGTAAAATCGTCATCTATTGTTTAATTTTCAGCAAAATAATCTATAGAATCAATCTAAATAACATTGTGAAAAAATTGATACTTAATCATATTGACATTTTATATCTGCTATTTATACTCGATGTGGCCTGCTTTGTTTTGCGAAGTACAAATTTTCTTTACATTTGTAACACCAAAATAAAGGGTACCATAGCTCAGTTGGTAGAGCAATGGACTGAAAATCCATGTGTCCCTGGTTCGATTCCAGGTGGTACCACAAAAAAAGCCGATCATATGATCGGCTTTTTTTTATGCTTTCGAATGTGGAAATCCATTCGAAATGTTAAAGTTTGAATAAATTTCAAAAAACAAACGTTTTCGATCTAAAATAAAGAAATTCAAGTCTCTAACTAATTTTTTTATTTGAATTAATACGATATTTTTGCAAGACTTAGACCAACTAATAAAGAATTTAAGATATAAAATACTTCAAAATGACAAATAATAAAAAAGCTTTATTGATGATCCTTGACGGATGGGGGATCGGTGATAAATCAAATTCGGATGTAATTTCTTCGGTACCGACTCCATACATGGATAGCCTGTTGGCAAAATACCCAAACTCTCAATTACAGGCAGCAGGTAGATTTGTTGGTTTGCCGGACGGACAAATGGGGAATTCAGAAGTTGGACATTTAAATATCGGTGCCGGTCGTGTTGTTTATCAGGATTTGGTAAAAATAAACATGGCTGTAGAACAGGACACCCTTAAGGAAAATGAGCAGGTTATTAAAGCTTTTACTTATGCCAAAGAGAATGGTAAAAAAGTTCACCTGATTGGATTGATTGGTAATGGTGGTGTTCACTCATTAAGTTCTCATGCAATTGCTCTTTGCGATGCAGCACAAGCTTTTGGATTGAAAGATGTGTTTGTTCATGGATTAACCGATGGACGTGATACTGATCCTAAATCAGGATTAGGATTCGTAAAAGAATTTGTTGAAGCAATTGAAACTACCGGATCAGCAAAATTTGCATCTCTTATTGGCCGTTACTACGGAATGGATAGAGATAGTAACTGGGAACGCGTTAAGCTTGCTTACGATTTATATACTAAAGGTGAAGGTGTATCAGCTTCCAACGTTGTTGCAGCAATGGAAGAATCATATGCAGAAGGTGTTACTGATGAATTTATCAAGCCAATTGTAATGGTTGATGCCACAGGTGCTCCTCTTGCTATTATTGAAAAAGGTGATGTAGTTATCTGTTTTAATTTCCGTACTGATCGTTTGCGTCAAATGACAACTGTGTTCACTCAGGAAGACAAGCGTGAGTTCGGAATGCATACCATGGATGTAGAATGGTATACCATGACTTGCTACAATGCGAACTTTAAGGGAGTGAATGTAATCTATGATAAAGATAACGTTCAAAACACAATGGGTGAGGTTGTATCTAAAGCTGGAAAAAAACAGATTCGTATTGCTGAAACTGAAAAGTATGCTCACGTAACTTTCTTTTTCTCGGGTGGTAGAGAAGCTGAATTTGAAGGCGAAAGAAGATTAATGGTTCCATCTCCAAAAGTGGCAACTTACGATTTACAACCAGAAATGTCTGCTCCGGCAGTTGCCGATATGATTACTGCTGAATTGAATGCTCAATCGGCTGATTTTGTTTGTTTGAATTTCGCCAATGGCGACATGGTTGGTCATACAGGAGTTTATGAAGCAATTTCAAAAGCAGTTCAGGCTGTTGATAAATGTGTTGAGCAGGTTGTTGAGGCAGCAAAAGCAAATGGATATGATGTGATTATTATTGCAGATCATGGAAATGCTGATTTTGCAGTAAATGCCGACGGTTCTCCAAACACTGCACACTCTTTGAATCCGGTTCCTTGTATATGGGTGACTGAGAATTCCAAAGGAATTGAGAATGGTATTCTTGCTGATGTGGCTCCAACTTTATTGGATATCATGGGTATTGAAAAACCTGCAGATATGACTGGTAAATCTTTGATAAAATAGAAGATTGTAACTGAAAATATAAGTTTCCGTATTATCTTTGCCGATAATACGGATTTTTTTTTAATCCACGAAAGTAGAAATTGTAAAAGGATAGCATTGTGTTACAGATAGGAAAAGCCATAGTAAGTTTAGACGTGATTGAAAAGAAATTTATATGTGATATTTCGAAATGTTGCGGGGCTTGTTGTGTAGAGGGAGATTCGGGTGCCCCATTAGAGGAAGAAGAGAAGCTGATTATTGAGGAGATTTATCCTGTTATAGAAGAGTATCTTACCGAAAAAGGCATTGAAGAAATTGAAAAACAAGGTAAGACTGTAATCGATTCGGATGGTGATTTGGTAACACCTATCATTAACAATAAAGAATGTGTTTATACGGTTTTTGAAAATGGATCGGCACAATGTGGTATCGAAAAAGCTTTTTTCGATGGTAAAATAAACTTTCGCAAACCAATTTCATGTCAGTTATACCCAATTCGAATTCAGAAATATGAAGAGTTTGATGCGGTGAATTATAACAAATGGGATATTTGCAAACCTGCCAGAGAATTGGGATTTAAAAATGGAACACCGGTTTATGTTTTCTTAAAAGAACCATTAATCAGAAAATATGGTGAAGAATGGTATAAAGAGCTTCAGTATGCAGCTGAACACATTGATGAAATCATGAAAAAAATGTAGATGACAAAGTACCAAGTGTAAGAGTAAAAGCATCACGAAATTATATTGTAAACAGTAGCCGTTTGGTTGCTGTTTTTTTTTATGCTTTTATGTCTGTTTATTTGATTTGTGATTTGATGGGTGTTGATATTTAGAGGTTGCAAATCTCTATTGGATGAAGACTGAAAGCTAATTTCTAATTGCTATATTTACGTTTCAAATTACTTAAATCCAATAAACACACTATTATGGATAACATTAAAGCATATATTGAAGAGAACAAAGAGAGATTTTTAGAGGAATTGTTTGGACTGATTCGAATTCCATCGATTAGCTCGATTGAAGCAAATAAACCTGAGATGTATAAAGCTGCCGAATACTGGAAGCAGTTAATGCTGAATGCGGGTGCTGATAAGGCGGTGGTAATGGAGACAGAGGGAAATCCTGTTACTTATGGCGAGAAGATTATCGATCCAAAATTGCCGACAGTTATGGTTTACGGACATATGGATGTAATGCCGGTTGATCCAATTAATTTGTGGAATACTGATCCTTTTGAGCCTGTTGTTAAGGATGGTAAAATTTGGGCTCGTGGTGCTGATGATGATAAAGGCCAGGCATTTATGCATGCCAAGGCTTTTGAATATATGGTGAAGAATAATTGTCTTCCTTGTAACGTGAAATTCATGATTGAAGGTGAAGAAGAAGTTGGATCACCTAATCTTCCAAAATTTTGTGAAGAACACAAAGAAATGCTGCAAGCCGATGTGATTTTAGTTTCTGATACAGGAATGATTGCTCCGAACATACCATCTATAACTACAGGTTTACGCGGTTTGATGTATTGGGAAGTTGAAGTGACCGGTCCTAATCGTGATCTTCATTCAGGATTGTTTGGTGGAGCTGTTGCAAATCCAATTAATGTATTGGCTAAAATGATTACTCAGATGGTAGATGATAACGGGCACATTACCATTCCTGGATTTTACGATGATGTAATTGAAGTAACAAAGGACGAAAGAGCAATGATGGCTGAAGCTCCTTTCAATGTTGAGGAGTACAAAAAAGCAATCGACGTAAAAGAACTGGCTGGAGAGAAAGGCTATACTCCTTCTGAACATACAGGAATTCGCCCTTCGTTTGATGTTTGTGGTATTTGGGGAGGATATATTGGCGAAGGTGCCAAAACAGTTCTTCCTTCAAAAGCATATGCAAAAATTTCAACCCGTTTGGTTCCTAATCAAAACTGGGAAAAAATTTCAGTTCTTTTTAAAGAACATTTCGAATCAATTGCTCCGGATTGTGTAAAAGTAGTTGTTACTCCGTTGCATGGTGGGCAAGGATATGTTTGTCCGATTGATTTCCCTGCTTATATTGCGGCTGATAAAGCATATACCGAAGTTTACGGAAAACGACCGGTACCTGTTCGCAGCGGTGGAAGTATTCCAATTATTTCTTCTTTCGAAGAGATTTTAGGAATTAAATCAGTATTAATGGGATTTGGACTGGAAAGTGATGCAATTCATTCTCCAAATGAGAATTTTCCGTTGGAACAATTTTTTAATGGAATCAACACAATTCCATTGTTCTATAAGTATTTTGCCGAATTGAAGAAGTAATATCTTAAAAATTTTCATCCTGTTAGTCACTTAAATGTTTAAATAAATGGGATAAGAATTTGCAATTCAAATATAATTAAGAAGGGTATCCTAGCCAGGATACCTTTTTTTGGGGCAAAAAATATTTTGGTATGATCAGTTTAATACCTGATTGAGATTTGTCTTAATACCTCATTTTTCGGGGGGATAATTATTATTTTATTTCATTGATACTTCGGAATCGTTTAAAATAAAGCTTAAACCTTGAAAATCGGTATTTTTCTGGTTATGTTTGTATTTGGGTTTAATTGTATGCTTTTTTGACGAGATACAGACTATTTGCTGTATATTTCGTAACAGATCATACAAGTTGAAGTAAATTTGTAGTTCATGGATGAAATTTTTGGAAAAATAGGATCAGCTCAAACTCTTAGTCAGAAGATTGAGCGCCGAATAGAAGAGGCTATTCGCCAGAAGAAATTGCTGGTGGGAGCTAAACTTCCATCGGAGCGGGAATTATGCGAGATGTTTGCAGTTAGTCGAACTGCATTACGCGAAGCTTTGCGTAGATTAAGTGCCCGGGGCTTAATTGAAATCAAAAAGGGAAGTGGCATGTATGTTAGTGAATTGAAAATCAAAGATGCCATTGATTCTTTAAATTTGTATTATGATTTAAGTTTTGATAGTAACCTGATTCCTCAGATTATAGAAGTCCGGCGTGTTTTTGAACCGGAAATAGCCCGGATGGCAGCAAATAACAGAAGGGATAAGGATTTGGACTTATTGCTTAAGAATATTGCAGATTTGGAAGATTGCGATCCGGATAACACCCAAATGGAAGCAGATATCATCAATAAATTTCATTTGAATGTTGCTAAGGCCTCCTGTAATCCTATTGTGATTATTACTATGGAGCCAATCTATTCTCTTTTGCCGCGCATGCGAAATTTGATTTATGCCAATGTCGATGGAGAGAAAGATTTCACAATTAAAGCTCATCGTACCATTTATGAGGCTATTCGGGATAAGGATGCTGATAAGGCTTTTGAAGCAATGGTTGGACAAATAAACAGAACCCTTGAGATTTACACACAGTATTTGAAAAAATAAGAACTTGACTAGTCCTAAAAAAACGGAGGTTGATAATTCAATCTCCGTTTTTTTTTTATCGTTTTTGAAACAATATTTATTTGTAAGCCTCAATTGCCTTTTTTACTGAGCCATGTTTTAATAGTAAGCTTTTGGCAACTTCTTTTTCAAGTTTTAATTCTTCCATGATCATTTTGGTTCCTCGTTCAACCAATTTTTTGTTGGTAAGCTGCATGTTTACCATTCTATTGCCCTGAACTCTTCCCAATTTAATCATTAAGCTGGTGGTGATCATGTTTAGAATCATTTTTTGAGCAGTTCCGGCTTTTAATCTGGTACTTCCAGTAACAAATTCGGGTCCTACAATTGCTTCAATTACAATTTCTGCCTCTTGTGAAACGGGAGCTCCCGGATTGCATGTAATACAAGCTGTAAGCAAACCATTTTCGCGGGCTTTTTTTACTCCCCCAATAACATAGGGAGTTGTGCCCGAAGCAGCAATTCCTAATACCGTATCATTTTGATTAAAACCATGTTCCTGTATTTCTTCCCAGGCTTTGTTCCAATCATCTTCAGCCGATTCAACGGCATTTCGCAAGGCCTTTTCTCCTCCTGCAATCAATCCAATTACAATATTCCCCGGAACTCCAAAAGTTGGCGGCAATTCCGAGGCATCCAATACGCCAAGTCGGCCACTTGTTCCGGCACCTATATAAAATAATCTACCTCCGGCTTTAACACGATCAACAAGTAGGGAAACAAATTTCTCGATTTCGGGAATTGTACGATTTACGGCCAAATGAACTTGTCCGTCTTCCTGATTAATTCCAATAAGTAGTTCATTAACCGACATCTTTTCTAGATTCGAAAAGTTAGAGGGTGATTCTGTTATTTTGTTTGAAGTTTTCTGATTACCTGCTTTGTTCATTCTTTTGTTTTTATTTACCAAGATGGTATTGAATCAATCCTTCCAATGGGCTTTGCTCAATTTTTCCAAGACGTAAACCGGTCTCGGTTGCGACCATTTCCAGTTCATTTTTAAAATAATATGCAATACTTCCAATAAAGTGAATGGGTAGGTTGATGTGATTATTGTATTGTTTTATATTTCTTTCGAAAAATTCACCGAAGCTCTTTTTTACAAGTTCTGATATATATAGTGATTGAATGTTCTCAGAAAGAAAGACTGTAAATTGAGCAAGAAAACGGCTGGGAGCTTCCTCTTTGTATACTTTGTTTATGATGTCCGCGTATTCCAGATTGTATTTCTGATAGAATGCACTTTTTATTTCTTCAGGGGCAAGATTTTTGAGAATGTCAGCCAATAATTTTTTCCCCATAACAGCTCCGCTGCCTTCGTCACCCAATATGTATCCCAAGGGAGGAACGTTGTGTTCAATGTTTTCCCCATCGTATAAGCAAGAATTGGATCCCGTTCCGATGATACATGCTATGCCCTTCTCTTTTCCGCAAACCGATCGTGCAGCGGCTAAAACGTCGCTGTTAATTTCGCAATTGGCATCTGGAAATATTTGTAGTAAGGAGTCTTTAATGATTTGTTTTTTGTCATCAACAGCACAACCAGCACCGTAAAAAAAGATTTGGGTAACCGAACCAAAATCATCAAGTGAGCTAATTATTTTAATTATCGAATTTGTATTTTGATGGTATGGATTGATTCCCAAAGTTTGTTGGCGTTTCATAACGCCTTTACTTCCGAGAAGAACCCAGTCTGTTTTGGTTGATCCGCTCTCTGCAATTAATATCATAGTTTTGTTTTTATAACATGTATGATGAATGTTAATTTAAAATGAATTTACAAATAATTAAATTAATATTGAATTTGTATTCTTCCATTTTTATTCCTGCTACATTCCTTAATATCCTTATTGTACGGGTGAATTTATTTTCACGTTACAAATATATAAAAATTAAACTTTTGGAAAAAGTATTATATAACATGTATGACCAATTTTGGAAAATATAATTTTCTGTTCTATTTTTGATCCGAAAGTAATTTAAATCAGGAGATAGCAAAATGGAGAATCAGATACTGCAATTTAGAGAAGAGCTTGATGAAGCCAAGTTGTATTACCAACCTTCAGATGAGTTCGACAGAACAGTGAAAACCCGGTACGAGAAAATGCCGGCAGATATTTTTTCAACTGCTGAAAAGGCGGCTAAATGGGTTGCCGGCGAAATTGCAAATGAAATTAAGCAAAAACAAAAGCTTGGTGAAAAGTGTGTTTTGGGATTAGCTACTGGTGCAACCCCATTGGGGGTGTATTCCGAATTGATTCGTTTGCACAAAGAGGAAGGTTTATCATTCCTGAATGTGATTACTTTTAATTTGGATGAGTATTATCCGATGCTGAAACTGAGTGCGCAAAGCTATAATCATTACATGAATGATGTTTTGTTTAATCATATCGATATTCCTAAAAATCAAATTCATGTTCCAAATGGTGAGGTAAGCAAGATTACAATTACCGGATACTGTAAGGAATATGAAAAGATAATTGATTCGTTTGGAGGATTGGATTTGCAAATACTTGGAATTGGTCGTACAGGGCACATTGGGTTTAATGAACCAGGTTCGCAACTGGATTCGATAACCCGATTGATTATGCTTGACTCTTTGACCAGACGAGATGCAGCCAAAGACTTTAATGGATTAAACAATGTACCTAAGGCGGCCATAACAATGGGTGTTGGAACCATATTTAAAGCCAAAAGGGTTATTTTAATGGCTTGGGGCGAAGGAAAAGCGGCGATTGTAAAAAAAGCATTGGAAGAAAGTCAGTGTGATGCTGTTCCCGCCAGTTATTTGCAACGGCATACCGATGTGAAGTTCGTTTTGGATGTGCCGGCAGCAAGTGAATTGTCAAGAGTAAAAAATCCTTGGTTGGTTGGAAGTATTGAGTGGGATCGGTATTGGATTCGGAAAGCGGCAGTTTGGTTGTGTAATAAATTACAAAAACCAATTTTAAAACTGACTAATCGTGATTATAATGATAATGGATTGAGTGAGTTACTTGCTTTGTATGGCTCGGCTTACGAGGTAAATATTAAGGTGTTTAATGATTTGCAGCACACCATAACCGGTTGGCCTGGAGGAAAGCCAAATGCTGATGATTCTCATCGTCCGGAGAGAGCAGAACCTGCAAGTAAAAGAGTTTTGGTTTTTAGTCCGCACCCTGATGATGATGTAATTTCGATGGGAGGAACTTTGAAACGATTGGTGGATCAAAACCATGAAGTTCATGTTGCATACCAAACTTCAGGAAATATTGCGGTTGCCGATGATGAGGCGGTGAGATATCTTTCTTTTGTAAAAAGTTTTTCGAGAACTCATGATACAAACGAGGGCAATCTTCAGTGTGTGATTGAAGATATTCAAAAATTTCTGTTGGAAAACAAAAAGCCGGGGGGGATAGATACAGCTGAAGTGCGCAATATGAAAGCCTTAATCAGGAGAGGAGAGGCAAAAGCTGCCTGCCGTTTTGTAGGTATTCGATCTAAGAACCTTCATTTTTTGGATCTTCCTTTTTATGAAACGGGTACGGTTAAGAAAAATCCGTTGGGGAAAGAAGATGTTCGTATTCTTGTGAATTTGCTTCGAAAAATAAAGCCGCATCAGATATTTGCTGCGGGTGATTGGTCTGATCCTCATGGAACGCACCGGGTATGTTGGGAAGGAATTTACCAGGCATTAAAAATAGTGAAAGATGAAGAGTGGATGAAGGATTGCTATATATGGTTATACCGTGGAGCTTGGCAGGAGTGGGATTTGGACGAAATCCAAATGGCTGTTCCGGTTAGTCCTGAAGAATTGCAGCACAAACGGAATGCAATATTACGACATCAATCGCAAATGGAAAGTGCTCCCTTTATGGGAAATGATTCCCGCTTATTCTGGCAAAGATCAGAAGAAAGAAATAGGGCTACAGCCGATTTATTTAACAAATTGGGCTTGGCAGAATACGAGGCAATTGAAGCTTTTGTCAGGTTTATTGTTTAGATTTATCTGAGAATTTCCGAATTCGACAGCTTGAATTCGGGCTTCTCTTTAACTGGTTCATTTTAACTGAAAAACAATGATTTCCATGTCTGGATTTTTTATAAATATCCGTTTTCTTAGAATGCTTTGTGTAATCTCTGTATTGTTGTTCTCAAATTTTAATTTGATAGCGGCTAAGAAATCGGACCGACTAACTCGAAAAGCCGATAAAGCGGCACAATTTTTTGTTGAGCAAGCTTCCAAAGATTTTGTTTTCACATTTAAGTACGATAGTTTACAAATAGATTCAGAGCAAGAAGAAATTACATTGTATATGAATCCGGTGTTTTCGTATATTCCGTTTCGTCCGGAATCTGTACAGAGATATAAGAAAGATTTCAAGGAAGATTTGGGTCGGAGATTTAAAAACTATTCCATCCGAATGGAAAGTATGGGACAGGAAATAAGTGATTTAATCCCTAATTTCTATCGGAATGGAATTGTTGAGGCGGATACAAATCGTTTGAATAAGAATCATGAAGTAACGCAAGCTTTGGTGCGAAGAGTAAACACAGGGAACGATGCAAAACTTGGATTGGAAAATAAACACATTGCTTTGTGGCATTCTCATGGATGGTACTATGAAAACACGTTGGACAGATGGGAATGGCAGCGGGCAAGAGTGTACACAACAGTGGAAGATTTGTGGACCATGGAGTTTGTAGTACCATATATTGCTCCTATGCTCGAAAAGGCTGGTGCTAATGTATTGTTTCCTCGCGAAAGAGATGTTCAGAAAAATGAAGTGATAGTAGATGCTGATTGGTCATCGGAAGGATCGGAATATCTTGCAGATGATTCCGTTTGGGAATTGAATTCTCAAGCGGGTTTCGCAAACAAATATCCCTTTTATATTGAAGGAGAAAATCCATTTGAACTGGGAAGCAGCTATCAGACTGAGTCAGGTACTGATGTATCCGCTAAAGTGCAGTACATTCCTTGTTTTCCTGAAAAAGGAGAATATGCAGTATCTGTTTCCTATTCTGATGATGAGGATAATGTGAATGATGCGCACTATATCGTGCATCATGCAGGAGGTAAAACTGAATTTTTGGTGAATCAAAGTATGGGTGGTAAAACCTGGATTTATTTGGGGACTTTTCTTTTTGATAAAGGGAAGAATCCCGAAAAGGGAATGGTTGAACTGACTAACGAAAGTAAGGAGCCTGGAAAATGGATTTCGGCTGATGCAATACGATTTGGCGGAGGAATGGGAAACATTGCCCGTGGGAATCCTGAAGAATTGGATGAATTGAAAAAGCAAAGAACAGAGCTTGGTTTTAAATTGGACTCCTGTGTTTGGCAAAAATACACGAGTAATCGGCCAAGATATCAGGAGGCTGCACGTTACTATCTTCAGTATGCAGGCATGCCCGATTCGTTGGTGTACAGCATCAATAAAGATTACGAAGCAGATTACAGCAATCGGGGAAAAGATGCGGCCAAGTTTAGGAAAAAGGAAATTGGCAAAACCGATTACAAGGATGATTACATGAGTCGCGGAGAGTGGGTGGATTATTTGATTGGAAATCCGGCGGGTCCAACAAAAAATCCAACGGTAAAGGGATTAAGGATACCTGTTGATATGGCTCTGGCATTTCATACCGATGCCGGTTTTACGCCAAATGATTCCATTATTGGAAGTTTGGCTATTTACTCTACAACAAGAGATGAGGATTATTTTCCAAACGGACAATCGAAATGGGCAAGCCGCGATTTAACGGATATTATTCAGTCGCAGGTTGTGCAGGATATTCGCAAAAAGTATGAACCTAAATGGAGGCGCAGGGGGATGTGGAACAAGCAATACTCAGAAGCGTACCGTCCAAAAGTTCCTACCATGTTGTCTGAATTGTTATCGCACCATAATTTTGCTGATATGTATCAGGGAATGGATCCGAAGTTTAAATTCGATATCAGCAGAGCTTATTACAAAGGGATTTTAAAGTTTCTGTCATCTCAGGATGGACGGGATTATGTGGTGCAGCCTTTGCCGGTTGATCATTTCCAAATCAGGGAAACTGAAAAAGGAATTGTTCTTTCATGGAAACCAGTAATAGACCAATTGGAGCCTACGGCAGTTTCTGAATCATACAAAGTTTACACAAGAATTGAAGATGGTGGGTTTGATAACGGAATAGTTGTCCCCAATTCAGAATACATTATTACGAATTGCAAACCGGGTGTGATTTACAGTTTTAAGGTAACTGCTTTGAATAATGGCGGAGAAAGTTTTGATTCGGAAATATTAGCCTATTGCAAATCAGGAAATGGAAAAAAGCCTGTTTTAATTGTAAATGGATTTGATCGTATTTCGGCTCCTCAGGGATTTGATGATGGGAAGTTTGCCGGTTTCGTAGGTTCGGAAGATGAGGGTGTCGCATACAAAAGAAATATTGCCTATGTAGGTGATCAGTACGATTTCGATCGAAAGTCGCAATGGTTGGATGATGATGCATCGGGCCATGGAAGCTCATATGCCGATCAGGAAGAACGAATCATTCCGGGTAATAGTTTCGATTATCCGTTTGTGCACGGACAAGCAGTTCGGGATAATGGTTTTGGGTTTGTGTCGATGAGTGATGAGGCCTTTGAGGAATTGAATTGGGCGGTGCAGAATTATTCTGTGTTGGATTTAATTTTTGGAGAGGAAAAAACGACCAAAAGAATTTACGGCAAAGAGAATAAAGATTTTACAATTTACACGCCTGAAATGAGAGAGGCGATTCGTAAGTATCTAAAAGGGAATAATGCAAAATTAATTATTTCCGGAGCTTATGTGGGAACAGATTTGGAATTGTGCGGCGATACTTTGGCAAAATCTTTTGCGGAGGATGAATTGCATTATCAGTTCAGAACCAATCATGCAAGTAAATTGGGCAGCGTATCGCATACAAACGAAGTGAGAAATAATTTTACAGGAGAATATCAATTTGAAACTGGATATTCACCCGATATATATAAGATTGAAGCACCCGATGCGATTGAACCTAAAGGGGAAGATGCAAAAGTTCTTCTTCGTTATTCAGGAAATAATAAAAGTGCCGGTGTAGTGTATGATGGAAACTATCAATCTGTAATTTTAGGATTTCCATTTGAGACGCTCGAAACAAAAGAGTATAGAAACGAATTGATGAAACAGATGTTTCAATTTTTTAATCAGTAAGAAAATAATAAAAACACAATAATTACTATGAATGAAAAGGTGACATGTTTTATTCCTTTTGGAACAAAGGAAGAGACCGAAATAACAATCAATGAGCTGATAAAATCAGATTTGACAGCTGCGATTTATGTGGTAGGCGGAGATGCAGAACTAGATGCTGAAGGTGTTACTGTTTTAACATCGGAAACCTTATCGCACGGAAAAACGATTCATGCAATTGCTGAGAAAACAGATTCTGAATATGTTTTCATCTATACAAAAACAAGTGCCTTAACTTTGGGTCAATTGGCTTTGGATCGGTTTATGAAAGTAGCCAAGGATACAAATAGTGGTTTGGTGTATTCAAATTATCGTGCCATTAAAGATGGTGTGGTTGAAAATTGTCCGGTAATCGATTATCAGGAAGGAAGTTTGAGAGATGATTTTAATTTTGGATCGGTTCTTTTTTACGATGCGAAAGTGTTAAAAGAAGCCGTGAAAGATGTTGATACTTCTTTTCGTCATGCAGGATTGTATGAATTGCGTTTGGCAATGGCTGCCCGTTCCGAATTCATGAGAATTCCGGAAGTATTGTACACCGAAGAAGAAATGGATACAAGAAAATCGGGAGAGAAAATTTTCGATTACGTTGATCCTAAGAATCGTGCCGTACAAATTGAAATGGAAATTGCCTGCACCGAGCATCTGAAGAGAATCGGAGCTTTTTTAGCGCCAAAATTTGACGATGTTGCCTTTGATGAAGGTAATTTTAAAGTGGAAGCTTCTGTTGTGATTCCGGTTCGTGATCGTGTAAAAACCATCGAGGATGCGATTAAATCGGTATTGGCTCAAAAGGCGGATGTGGATTTCAATTTGATTGTTGTTGACAATTATTCTACAGATGGAACGACTGAAATTATTCAGAAATATGCTGCAGTGGACAATCGGATCATTCACATTATTCCGGAACGAAAAGATTTGGGAATCGGCGGTTGCTGGAATGAGGCAGTAGCTCACGAGTATTGCGGTAAATTTGCCATTCAGTTGGATAGTGATGACTTGTATGCCGATGAAACCACTGTGCAGAAAGTTGTAGATGCATTTTACAGTCAAAACTGTGCTATGGTCGTAGGAACTTATCAGATGGTAAATTTTGCATTGGAAGAAATTCCTCCGGGAATTATTGATCACAAAGAGTGGACTCCGGAAAATGGAAGAAACAATGCGCTTCGTATTAATGGATTGGGAGCTCCCCGTGCATTCTATACTCCGGTATTGCGAAGGAATCCAATTCCAAATGTAAATTACGGTGAGGATTATGCTTTAGGATTAGCAATTTCGCGTAATTATCAGATTGGTAGAATTTACGATCCAATTTATTTGTGTCGTCGGTGGGATGATAATTCGGATGCATCTTTGGATATTGAAAAAATGAATACTCACAATACGTACAAGGATCGTATTCGTACCATCGAATTGAAGGCTAGAAAACTGTTGTGTAAAAAATACATGATTTAGACTCTGTGTAACTAGTGATCTCTGTGGTAAAAAAAGTCTAACCACTGAGAGCACAGAGTTACACAGAGAAAAAAAAGGAATACAGGGGTGATTTGCAAAATGTTAATTTGGTGTAATTTGATCGTGCCAATAGTTTGTTAAATCTTTGTAAATACCTACGATTTAGACTCTGTGAACCTCAGTGTTCTCCGTGGTAAAAAAATAGTTTAATCACAAAAAGCAGGGAGATTCACAGAGAAAAAAAGGAATACAGGTATTATTTTAGTGAGAAACCTGATAAAAAATAAGAAGTATGAAGCAATTTTTTCAAATTTTAGTGGTATTGCTTATTTTTCTAAGCTCTTGTCAAGGAAAAAAAATCCAACAAGAGGTAAAGGACTCTGTTCAATTAAAAGATTCTGTTGATCAGGAAATCTTTAATTCCATTCGGAAAATAGCAGGATCGATGTCGATTGATTCATTACCATTGGATAATCGGGTAGTTGAAGTGGCAAAAATGTTTATGCAAACAGCCTATGTTGGCGGTACTTTGGATGGGGGAGAGAAAGAACAGTTGGTCGTTAATTTCCGGGAGTTGGATTGTACTACTTATCTGGAGAATGTGGTGGCCTTATCAAAAGTACTATCCAACGATTCGCTTACAACTGATGATTTTCTGAAAGAACTTGAAAATCTGCGTTACCGAAATGGCAAACTGACTGATTATTCTTCGCGTCTGCATTATTTCTCCGATTGGATTTATGAAAATGAAAAGAAGGGAATCGTAAAAAACATTACGTCTGAAATTGGTGGTGAAAAGTATAACAAAACAATCAATTTTATGAGTACGCATGTCGATTCTTATTCTGTTTTAAAAGCCGATTCTTCATTGGCAGAAGAGATCCGGAAGACCGAAAATGAAATCAATAAAAGAGAATTGTTCTATATACCGGAAGCAAAAATACAACAGCTTGAGGATAAAATTCATAATGGAGATTTAATTGCTATTACTACTAAAATAGAAGGACTGGATATATCTCATGTGGGAATTGCTATTCATGTGAATAACCGATTGCATCTGATGCACGCTTCCAGCAAAGCTAAAAAAGTGGTGATTTCAGATATTCCTTTGGCAGAAATGCTCATGCAAAGTAAATATCAATCGGGAATTATGGTGGCCAGGTTGCAGTAAACTATAACCTGACAGAGTCGGAGACCGGTAAGCGTTAAATGATTTAATTTAACAAACAGACTAAAGGAATATATTTTGTCAAGATATTGGGAAACAATGAATGTAAACAGCATAAATAAATTAGAGAATTTATTGGAGGAGAAATCTTCCACACAGATATTAGGTGATTTTCTGAACGATCAGCTTAGAAATTGGCCTTTGGCAACAGGAAATTACAAGGGATTGGAAAAAGTTGAAGAGAAAGAATTTCAATTCGATGGATATAAGATAAAAGTTCAGTTCAATCCTGAAAGAATCAGATCATCAGCCGCGAAAGTAGATCAAAAGAGTATTGAAAATCGTGCTTGTTTTTTGTGCCTCGATAAACTTCCCAAAGAACAAGGTGGTATCGCTCAAGGCGATGATTTTGTGATTTTGGTAAATCCGTTTCCAATTATCCCACAACATTTTACCATTCCAAAAATCGATCATGTCGATCAGAGTTTTGAAGAGAATGTTTCAGGAATGTTGTCTTTGGCTAAAAATATGCAAGGATATACTTTGTTTTATAACGGGCCAAAGTGCGGTGCTTCAGCTCCCGATCATATGCATTTTCAGGCAGGGAACAAAGATTTTATGCCAGTAGAAACAGAGTATGCAGTTTTGAAAAATTTGCAATCGGAGCTTTTGAGCGATTCGAATCAATTTGAGATGCGTGCTTTTCCGAATTATCTTAGGAAAATGATTTCCATAGAGTCGGAAAATGAAAAAGAAATGATGAAGGCTGTTTCTGTTTTTTATCAGACTTTTTCGGGGATGCAACCGGAAGAAAAAGAGCCAATGCTAAATGCAATTTGTTCTTTTTCCGATGGCAAATATAGTATGCATTTGTTTCCACGAAAACTGCATCGTCCATCGCAATATTTTGCTGAAGGTGATCAGCAATTGCTGATAAGTCCTGCATCAGTAGATTTTGGCGGTGTATTTATTACTCCCCGGCGGGAGGATTTTGAGAAAATCACATCGGAGGATATCGTAGATATCTTTAAACAAGTAAGTGTTGACGATGAGTTTTTCGGAACTTTTTGCGAGAAGTTAAGCGCTAAATTAGGAATCTCACTTTAAGGAGGAAAGAAATTGTATACTCCCGTAAAAGACACGGTTTTTTCTAGAGAGAAACTAAAATGTAGGTCTTGGGACTGAAAATGTAACAAAAGGGAGTTTGAATGTAGGTCGAGGGACTCTGAATGTAACAGAAAGTAATTCAAATGTAAGTCGAGGGAATGCAATTGTAGCACGAAGTAATTTAAATGTAAGTTGAGGGACTGTGAATGTAACAGGAAGTAACGCAAATGTAAGCCGAAGGAATGCAATTGTAAAAAAGCCTTTACTTCAAATTAACCTCTAAGTAATTAAAAGAAACATGTCCAATACCATACGACAATATCACGACAACGATTTTGATGAAGTTTTGACTCTTTGTCAAAATACTCACAAGTTCGATTCTTTTACCAAAGAATTACTTCACGAGAAAATCTACGAAGATCCTTTTTTTAATCCTGAAATTATTTGGGTTACCACGGAAGGAAATGCTATTGTTGGATTTTTGATGGGAACCTGCCGAATGGATATTCGGGGAGTGAATTATGGCTACGTAAAACTAATGGCAGTGCAGGAATCTCATCGAAGAAAGGGAATTGCCCGAAGCATGTATGAGTTGCTCGAAAAAGAGTTGTGTTCGCGAAAGGTTGATGTGATGCGTTTGGGTGATGTTCCAATGAATTATTTCATGCCGGGAATCGATCCAAGATACACCCCGGCACTTTGTTTTGCCATGCGAATGGGATTCAATCGATTTATGGATACTTCCAATCTTGCAGTCAATTTATCTGATCGGAAATGGGGTGTTGATGAGGAAATTAAAGCACTTCAGTTGGATCATATCGAAGTTTCCCGTGCAGCAATTGAAGATAAAAATGAATTGATGGATTTTGTGGCTGAAGAATGGAAACTTTGGCAATATGAGTTGGAAATGGCCTGCAAATCGAATCCGATAGCTATTCATATTGCTAAGTTGAATGGAAAAATAAAGGCATTCTCGGCACACAGTGCGAATAATAAAGGATTGCCATGGTTTGGTCCAATGGGAACACATCCCGATTTGCGCGGTAAAGGAATGGGAAAAGTGTTGTTGTATCGCTGTCTGCAAGATTTGCAAGATTTGGGCTACAAAACAGCAATTATTCCATGGGTAGGACCAATCGATTTTTATTCTCATCATGCAGGAGCTGTGGTCGAAAGAGTATTTTGGCGATATGAGAAAAAACTGACTGAATAAATTGATAAGAAATAAGATGGGAAAGATGAGATAATAAAAATTGAGTTCTGGATAGTTTGGAGCTGTAAATAGTCTATTGTCTTAGATCTGGGATCTAAAATCTAATAAATATGAACGAACCACAATTACGAATAGGTATCATGTATGAGCCTGAAATTTCATTTACATTAAATGGAATTTACATACTCCAGCAAAATGGAAAAGAATATACAGGAAAGCAAACTGCCAGTTATATCAATGATAAGATAGCTTTTGATGGTCTTGTAAATGAAGAACTGGTTTTCTATCCTAAATTCTACGAAGAAGGATCTTTCGATCTGTTTGATGTGACAATTGGAATTAAATTCCATTGGGAACGAAAAGAAAATCAACGATTTAAAGGGGCTTTGCACTTCATTTGCGAGGATGAAAAATTGACAGCCATCAATGTTCTTTCTTTGGAGGATTATTTGGTAAGTGTTATTTCATCTGAAATGAGTGCTACCAGCAGTATAGAATTGTTGAAAGCTCATGCAATTATTTCCCGCTCCTGGTTAATTGCGCAGGTGCTAAAAGGAGCTGAATTGCAAAAAACAGAAACTAATTATCAGAGTATAGTTGAAACCGATGAGCAATATATTCGCTGGTACGATCGCGAAGATCATGTGAATTTTGATGTTTGTGCCGATGATCATTGTCAGCGTTATCAAGGCATTACCAAACAATCTACCCAATTGGTAGTTGATGCAATTAATGCAACCCGTGGATTGGTACTTATCAGTGAGGGGGAAGTCTGCGATGCCCGTTTCTCGAAATGTTGCGGCGGCGTTGCAGAGACGTTTGAAAATGTATGGGAACCCAAAAATCATAAATATCTGCAGGCTGTTATCGATAATCCGAAAGTTCCTGCTGGATACGATATGAATCTGGGAAATGAAGCAGCCGCGGTCAAATGGATCCGTACTTCGCCTGAAGCATTTTGCAATACCACCAATAAGGAAATTTTGTCGCAGGTTTTGAATGATTACGATCAGGAAACCATGGATTTTTATCGTTGGAAGGTAGAATATACACAAGATGTAATTTCAGAATTAATAGCACGTAAAACGGGTAAAGATTTTGGACAAATTCTGGATTTAATTCCTGTTGAACGAGGTGAGTCAGGTCGTTTAATCAAGTTGAAAATTGTTGGTTCAAAACGAAGTTTGGTGATAGGAAAAGAATTGGAAATCAGAAAAGTACTTTCCGAATCACATTTATACAGTTCTGAATTTGTAGTTGACAAAGAAGGAGAAGAGAATGGAGTTCCGGCTAAATTTATTTTGATTGGTGCCGGCTGGGGACATGGGGTTGGTCTTTGTCAGATTGGAGCTGCGGTGATGGGTGCCAAAAGATACAAATACGATGAAATTTTGCTGCATTATTTCCGTGGAGCAGAATTGGAAAAAAGATATTAATTATAGATGTGAGATTTAAAATGTGAGAAAAAATGAGGTATTCTTTTTTTTGAATGCTGTAAATAGCCTCATATCTAACATCTCAAATCTAAGAAAAATAAGATACGTGAATCGGTATTTTTTGAAGCTGTAAATAATCTCAGTTCTCAAATCTCACTTCTCATATCTCAGTTCTCAAATCTAAACAAAGAAAGAATGTCAAAAACAAAAAACCGCTCACCATGGGCGTGGATTCCATCTCTTTATTTTGCAGAAGGTATTCCTTACGTTGTGGTGATGACCGTTGCTGTAATCATGTACAAAAAGCTGGGAATTTCTAATACAGATATTGCTTTGTATACTTCCTGGTTGTATTTGCCTTGGATGATTAAGCCTTTTTGGAGTCCGATTGTGGATATTGTAAAAAGTAAACGCTGGTGGATTGTTAGTATGCAATTGTTGATTGGCGCAGGTCTGGCTGGGGTAGCGTTTACGGTTCCTACAACATTCTTTTTTCAGTCAACATTGGCCTTTTTCTGGTTGTTGGCTTTTAGTTCGGCAACTCACGATATTGCTGCTGATGGTTTTTACATGTATGGAATGGACTCCAATAAGCAGGCATATTTTATTGGAATACGAAGTACATTTTATCGCCTGGCGATGATTACCGGACAAGGACTTTTAATTATTCTGGCAGGATATTTTGAAACAACAAAACTGTTCGGGAATAATGAAAATAACATTCCGCTGGCATGGTCACTGACCTTTTATATTTTGGCAGTCGGATTTTTGTTGTTTTGTGTTTATCACAAGTTTGCACTTCCGCATCCACAAGAAGATGAAGACCGGGAAGTGAAAAGTTTTTCTACAGTGTTCTCTGATTTTGGAGAGACCTTTGTTACTTTCTTCTTGAAAAAGGATATCTGGAAAATCGTAGGATTGCTTTTGGTGTATCGTTTGGGGGAATCTCAGTTGGTAAAAATGGCATCTCCTTTTCTTCTCGATCCTAAAGAGGTTGGCGGATTGGGTTTAACAACCAGCGATGTAGGATTGGTTTATGGAACCATAGGAATTATTTTCTTGACTTTAGGTGGTTTATTGGGTGGATTTTTAGCTTCTAAAAATGGGTTGAAACATTGGCTGTGGCCAATGGTTATCGCTATTAACTTACCAAATCTGGTATATGTTTATCTTTCTTACGCATTGCCCGAATCTTTCTTTTTGATTTGTGTTTCGGTGGCAGTTGAGCAATTTGGCTACGGTTTTGGTTTTACAGCTTACATGCTTTATCAGATTTATGTATCTGAAGGAAAACACAAAACAGCTCACTTTGCATTTTGCACAGGTTTAATGGCTGCGGGAATGATGTTTCCAGGAATGATTTCCGGTTGGCTGCAGGAGTTGTTGGGTTATCAGCACTTCTTTATTTGGGTGATGATTTGTACCATTCCAAGTTTTATTATGGTGAAAGTGATTGATATAGATCCAAAATTTGGTATTAAAACAGGAAACAATGAAAAATAGAATTGCTTTTTTAGGAGATAGTTTAACCGAGGGAGGATGCTGGGAAGAATACTTTCCTGCTTATGAAATCTCCAATTTTGGAATCTCCGGAGAGAAGTCTGATGAGATCCTTTTTCGATTGGATGAGGTTTTATTTTGGAAGCCTAAAAAGATTTTCCTGATGATGGGCATTAACGATCTGGGAGACGGGTTTAGTTATGAAACTATTCTTACTAATTATCAAAAAATATTTTCAATAATAAAGGAGCATGAAGATATTGAATTGATTGTTCAAAGTCTTTTGCCTACTAATGATACGATGTTTAAGAGTGCCAATTTTGATGGAATGAAAATTCTGGAGGTCAATTATCATTTAAGAGATTTGTGTGATAAAGAGAAGATAACTTTCGTGGATTTGTACACGGCTTTTTCAACCTATAAATCCCAACTGATAAAAGATTATACCAATGATGGTTTGCATTTGAATGAAGCAGGTTACAGAATATGGCAGAATTGTTTGCAATCTGAAAATCTCATTTAAAAATCTTAAAAAGATGAAACGAGCCATGAGAAGACTTTTCTCACATACGAGAATGACTAAATTGGCGAGTTCCATGTGGTAATAAAAAACAAATTCAGACACATGAAAAAAACGGAACGTTTAATGGCTTTGGATGCCTTTCGGGGATTAACCATTGCTGCCATGATTACTGTAAATACTCCTGGGAGTTGGGGACATGTTTATGCTCCATTGCTGCATTCAAAGTGGCATGGCTGTACACCAACCGATTTGGTATTTCCTTTCTTTCTATTTGCTGTTGGTGTTGCTATGTGGTTTGCTTTCGGAAAATTTGATCATAAATTAAGTCCCGAAGCAGGCAGGAAGATTCTGAAGCGGACTGTAATCATTTTCGGGATCGGCCTGTTGTTAAATGCGTTTCCATTTGTTCAGGTTGAATGGGAAAATTTCCGGATAATGGGTGTTTTGCAGCGGATTGCCTTGGCCTATGGAATAGGTAGTTTGCTTTGTTTGTCGCTGAATAAGCTTCGTTTGGTATTTGTTACATTGGCTATTCTTCTGGTATACTGGGGGTTGATTTTTTTCCTTGGCGGTGATGATCCGTATAGTTTAGAAGGAAATCCCACAATGGCTTTCGATGCCATGATTCTTGGAGCGAACCATATGTACAAAGGGTTTGGCGTAACTTTTGATCCGGAAGGATTGTTTAGCACTCTTCCTGCAATCGCTACAGTAATCCTCGGATATCTTTCAGGATTTTTAATTGCATCAACTGAGCGTAAAAAATTGGTTGCGAAGTTATTGATGTTTGGCTCTTTAGGTGTGATTGCTGGTTTAATCTGGAACTTGGGATTCCCTATTAATAAACCAATCTGGTCTAGTTCTTATGTGATTTATACAGCAGGTTTGGCACTTTTGGTTTTAGCTGTCATGATTTACCTGATCGATATTTTGGAGTACAAAAAATGGGCTCATCCTTTTTTGGTTTTCGGAATGAATCCTTTGTTTATTTATGTTCTTTCAGGAGTTTGGGTAAGAGTGATTATTTATTTGGTTCATTTTTCAGATCAGGCAGGAAATTCAACAACCGGATATGTCTGGTTGTATAAAAATGCATTTGCATCCTGGGCAGGAGATATGAATGGATCTTTGTTTTTTGCTCTGGCACATATCGTTGTCTATTGGCTCATCGTGCTGTTTCTCTATCGTCGGAAAATTTTTATTAAAATATAAAAGAAAAGCTTCGGATTTAATCCGAAGCTTTTTTTGAGTCAAATAATTTATTTAGAAATTTGTTTGGTTTAGTTTCTTTTATCGATTTGTTTCGACTGAGTAACATGGGAGCCGAAACGCCCAGTGAAAGTGCCGATAACACAAAAAAGGCTTTCAATCCATTATCAACAGTTTCTTGTAACAACTGCAGAAAAACAGCATGATCATTTTCTCCGGTTAAATGGATAATTCCCAGCATCATGCGATACGTAAATGCACCAGGAACCATTGGGATAACCGCAGGAATAGCAAAAACGAAGGGGGGTGAATGTCTAAAGTGAGCCGCTCTAACGCTTAAATATCCAATTAGTAAAGCGCCCATAAGCGAGCTGAGAATGATGTTTGTTCCTAGCTTTAAACAGATTAGCTTTAGTATTCCACCCAGAGCACCCATGATGAAGATTACCCATAATGTTCGGGGTGGAACATTAAAGAGTATTGCAAAACCACAAGCAGCAAACCCCAGCCAAATCCATGTTTCAAATAAAAGAATCCACTCCATATTTTAAATGTTATAAATAAGTATTGCTCCTAATAAGCCCAAAGCAATTGAAAGAGCGATGGTTAATCCATTTATTCCTCTCACCACACCGTTTATAATATTTCCATCCAGAAGATCCAGAAGAGAATTGATAAATGGAATTCCAGGAATCAGATACAAAACAGAGGTGGCAAAAGCATATTCAGGGTTATTGCCAATGTTTAAATAAACAGCCGCTCCCGAAATAACCGAGGACACAAAAGCGGCTGAGAAAATACATAAATACGGATTGAATTCTCTTTTTGCGGCTTCCTGTCTAACAAATAAGCCAACAAAGGTTGCTGCAAATGCAATCAACATTTCGATGCTTTCTCCACCAAAAATGCGGCAGAATGAGGCGCCTGCCAAAGCGACCATTAGTAAGGTTACAATTCGCGGATAATGAGATACTGTTTTTAACCGGTCTATTTCGTTACGAACCATGTCTAAATTCCAATTTTCCTCTGCAATGTGCCAACTCATTCTGCTGAGTCCGCTAACAATTTTGAAATTGACACGATGAGCCGATGTCTGCATCAGCCGGCTAAAGAACTGATCAGACTCTTCGTTGTTGATGGTTAACATTAATGCGCGATGGGTAATTAATAATTCTGCATGGTATCCAAAGGCCGAAGCAATACGCATTACGGTAACCCGAATTCTAAATGTATTTGCTCCGGTCTCCATCAATAAAGCTCCAACCTCAAGCAAAATTTTACACAGCTCGTTAATCTTTTCTTTTTCGGATAAAACCATATTTTTTTATTGTTTTGAAATGATATTAACCTGATTGTTGAATACTTCAAATGAGTTTTTTGTAAACCGATCTATTCGTTACTCTGTGGTCCTATGTTTAACAACAGAAAGTTGTTTCTTAATTTGTTGTTGTTGTACAAAGTTGTTTAACGGAAAGGTTTTGTTTTGAAGTAGATTTTGTTTTCTCTAAGATTAGAGAATATATCAGGCAAAAGTAATCATTTTTACAATTTCACATTCTGATGCAATGATAAATTATGATTCTAATTTTCATTTTATTGCGATCAATTATACAGCCAGTATTTTTTTGATTTTTCCAAAAATGATTCTCTGGGCGCAAACCAAAGTTCTTCGATGTCACTTACCAGAAAGTTTTCGGTAAATCTCTTCCTTATTTCCTTACTTCCACATACTTTGTCGAACATACTTAAGCGTGATGCTTCGCACATTTCAAATGGATTTTTATTCGGATACAATTTGTGGCATTCCTGCATCACATAAAATTGAATGAGTGAGATTGGTGCTTGCTGAATGTCCGTAAAATGCAATTGAACTCCATGAAGCATAAGGCCTTTCCCGACTGAATAGTATGGTTTGTAGTGTACTGGTCGAAAAAGAACACCCGAAATTTGTAGATTATTTAAACTTTCAGCTAAATCGTCAGCATTGATCCATTCGGCAGCAAATAATTCAAATGGTTGAGTGTAGCCGACACCAATCGAAATGGTATACAATTCTCCAAGTATGCCCGAAGCAGCATAGTAAATTGCGCTCATTGAGTTTGGAATGTGAGGAGAAGTTGGTACCCAAGGCAAGTTGGTTTCTGGAAAAGTCATGTTTCGTTTCCATCCTTCCATTTCCACAACTTGTAATTTGCACTTCATACCTTCCTTTAATAAGCCTTCTTCATTTAAATATCTGGCCAGTTCGCCACAAGTTAGTCCGTACACATACGGGATCGGGAATTGGCTCACAAAAGAAATCTGATCATTTTCAACAAGCCCGCCTTCCACTTTTATTCCTCCAAAAGGATTTGGTCGATCCAATACGATAAATTCCACATTATTTTCGGCACAAGCCTCCATTAGTAATCCCATGCTGCTAATGTATGTATAGGATCGCACACCAATATCTTGAATATCATATACAATAGCATCCAGATCTTTTAGCGTTTTGGCATTTGGTTTTTGTTGCTTGCCATATAGTGAACAGACTTGAATGCCTGTTTTTTTATCGGTGTAGGTTGCTACTTTTTCACCGGCAGCATAATCTCCTCGTATTCCATGTTCAGGGCTAAATAGAATTTTAACATCCACATCGCTGCATGCATGAAGAAGATCTATTGTTGATTCCAAATTTTGATTTACTCCCGTAGGATTGGTGATGATTCCAATCCTTTTTCCCTTAAGAATAGAATAGTTGGTTTTTTGTAGTACATCTATGCCTGTATCTACTTTTTGAGCAAGAATTGGATTTGAAAAAAGTAATACATGGAAGCAAATTAGAAGAAGGAAACATACTATCTCAGCATGGATACGCAATGTGTTGTTATTAATCATGATGACTGTTTTTTAAGTTTTTACAATTTTGATACTTGTTTTCTTGATAATTCTATTGCAAAACTAATAAATTTTATATTTTTGTAACATGTATGACAACTTAATAAGTCTTGAGAAATGATTAACTCTTTAAGTCATTATTTTTTGCTTGCTTTTTGCTTTCTGTTTATTGGCTGTAATGTGTCAAATAAAAGTAAAGCAAATTTAGCCATTTTAATTGAGACGGGTGAATTTACGATCGCCGGAGAAATTATTGGGGAGAAACTTTTGGATGGTAACTTGAACGAAAAGCAAAAAAATGATCTTTTGTTTCAAAAGGACATGATGTCGCGTATCGAGAGAGAGTATGCTTTAACTGAAACGGACGTGCTTGAAAGATTAATGCCTTACTTTTCTGACTCTACAACAATTTACATGGCAAAATGGGAAAAAGAAAAAGTACTTGAATACAGACTGATTAACGGACAGAAACGGTTTTTTAAAAATGCTGTTCCCAATTTATTTCGGCTGGATAAATTTGCTAAAAGCACAAAAGAAAAAATAAGCGGAAAATCAACTGATTATTTAAAGAGTTTCTGTTTGGATCATTCCTCACAACTAATTAACGAAAGTAAAGGACGAGGCGAGTTAGTTCATCCTGTGGAATGCACAATGATTTATTCAATAAGCGTAAGAGCTGATGCTGTTCCAGCAGGCGAGCTTATTCGTTGCTGGATGCCTTATCCTAAAGAATCCAACGCCAGACAAACAAATGTAGACTTATTGAGCGTGTTTCCTGAAAAATATATTGTAGCTCCGGATTCATTTGCGCAAAGAAGTATTTACTGCGAGCAGATTGCAGAGTCAGGTTTGGAAACAAAATTTTCTGTGAAATTCAGAACGGAAACGTATGCGCAAATACATGATCCTGCTAAAATGGATGATAAGGCATATGATACAACATCGGTATTGTATCAGAAAAATACAAGCGAACGATTGCCGCAAATCATTTTTTCTGATCGGATAAAGAATTTGGCAGATGAAATTTGTGGGAATGAGACAACGGCAGTGAAACAAGTGAGTATGTTGTACGATTGGATCGACTTAAATATTCCTTGGGCAAGTGCTTTGGAATATTCTATTGTGCCAAACATTCCGGAGTATGTATTGGATAATAAGCATGGCGATTGTGGAATGCAAACTCTCCTTTTTATGACAATGGCTCGTTATCGCGGAATTCCGGTAAAGTGGCAAAGTGGATGGATGTTGCATCCGGGAGAGGTAAACCTTCACGATTGGTGCGAAGTGTATTATGAAGGAATTGGATGGGTTCCATTGGATCAGTCATTTGGTTTGCAGAATAGTGAAAACGATAAGGTGAAGAACTTTTACAAAACGAGTATTGATTCTTATCGGTTGATTGTGAACGAGGATTTTGCGCAGGATTTGTTTCCTGCCAAAATCTGGCCAAGAAGTGAACCTGTTGATTTTCAAAGAGGGGAATTGGAATGGAAAAATGGAAACCTCTATTTTGGAGATTGGACTTATAAAATGAGAGTAATATATAATTAGAAATGAGTAAAAAGGGATTTATAGGCTTGTTGTTGGTTTTTATTGCATTCGGTGCAATGGCTAAGAAAAATTCGCCCAAAAGAGAGATGCGTGCTGTTTGGGTGGCTACAGTTGATAATATTGACTGGCCGTCGAAAGCGGGCCTTTCTGTTGATGAGCAAAAGAAAGAAATGATCACTCTTTTGGATCAACACAAAAAGAATGGAATGAATACCATTGTATTTCAAATACGGCCGGCAACTGATGCTTTTTATCAATCGCCTTACGAGCCTTGGTCGCAATGGTTAAGTGGCGAGCAGGGAATTGTTCCGGATCCGTTTTACGATCCGTTGCAGTTTGCAATAAAGGAATGTCATAAAAGAGCGATGGAACTTCATGCATGGATGAATCCTTACCGGGCGGTATTTTTGTATGAAAAAGCAAAAACAGATCCTGAGCACATAACAAATCTGCATCCGGAATGGTTCTTAACTTACGGAAAACACAAGTATTTTAATCCGGGATTGAAGGAAACCAGAGATTACGTGTCCAAAATAGTGGGAGATGTGGTTCGTCGATATGATGTTGATGCCATTCATTTTGACGATTATTTTTATCCATACAAAATTGCAGGAAAACCATTTCCCGATTCCTTAAGTTTCGCTCAAAATGGTGGTAAATTTTATCCGAACCAAATTGATGATTGGCGGAGAGATAATGTGAATTGTGTGATTAAGCAAATTAATGATACCATCAAATCAATTAAGCCATGGATGCCTTTTGGAATTTCTCCTTTTGGAGTCTGGCGGAATAAGGATGTGGATAAATCCGGATTGAGAACCAAGGCAGGTCAAACCAATTATGATGATTTATATGCTGATGTTTTGTTGTGGTTAAAAAACGATTGGATTGATTATGTGACACCTCAAATTTATTGGCACATTGGAAAAAAGGCAGCTGATTATAGAATAATTGCGAAATGGTGGCGAAAAAACTCTTGCGGTAAGCCTTGTTATGTAGGTCATGGAGCTTATCGCTTGGACTTTGCTTCAAAAAATAAAGCATGGCAGAGTGCGGATCAAATTATCCGACAAATAAAACTAAATCGTCGATTGAAGGGATTGAATGGAAGTATGTTTTTTTGTTCAAAAAATTTCACTGAAAACCGATTAGGAATTAATGAAGCCTTACAAACAGAGGTATATTGCAGTCCTGCTTTGAATTTAAAAAACAGCAATTATCAAGAGGCTGGATTAAAAGCTCCGGAATTACAACTTAAGGAAGATGTTTTGACTTGGGATGCTGTTGATGGAGCCATTTACTATGTAGTATATCAGTCGTCAGGAAAATCAATTAAAAACAATAGAGTATTTTGTATTACAACTTCTTTGGAATTTGAAATGCCAAAACAAGGAGATAGGATGTTTTACTCAGTTAAATCAGTGGATAGAGGCCATTTTGAAAGCGTTGCCAGTAATTGGGTAAAGGCGGGAAAATAAATAGATGTTTATTTGTTCAGTTTAAATATGTTTACTTGCTTGATAAGTGTGTGTTTTTAAACATGTTGAACCTTTATTGGAAATCAATGGATGTGTTTAAATTTGGAATCATGTAAGATGTAATACCAATTAGGATTAGAATGAAAAATAAATTTTGGTTAGTTATTATTTTTATTGGTTTTGCTTGTAGTAACAATTCAAAATTGTTGCAGCAGGCAAACCAAATTTCTCAAACTGTAAAGTTGCAGATTGCACCGGATGGTAGAGAAGCAATATTTAATCCTGTTTTTTCTGTTAATAAGGATAATGGATTAGTGGTTAGTGGAGAAACATCTCTGTCGGAGGCAAAGTTAGCTTTGTTCTCAACTCTGGAAGCCTTGGAAGTTCATTTGGTAGATAGCTTGGTTGTACTTCCTGAGAAAAAATTAGGGGATAAAAATTGGGGAGTAATCAACTTAAGTGTTGTGAACTTAAGAGCTTTCCCAAAGCATTCGGCAGAGCTTGTTTCGCAATCAATAATGGGAACACCGGTTAGGTTGTTAAAAGAAGAGAATGGCTGGTATCAGATACAGACTCCTGACAAATATATTGCTTGGGTTGATGGAGCTGCAATTGCTCAAAAAACAGAGTCTGAGATGCAGGCCTGGAGAAATTCGACAAGAATAATTTTTATTCCTGATTTTGAAGTTGTGAAAGATCCTGAGCAAAATAAAGTAGTTACCGATATAGTTGCAGGAGCGATTTTAGAAGTTGAAAAAGAAAATCGGAACAGTTATGATTTGAGTTTACCTGATGGAAGAAAAATTCAAATTGAAAAATCGAATTGTGAATTGTTTTCTGAATGGAAAAACCGGGAGTTAATTGATGTTTCTCTTTTAACTAAAGCGGCGAAGCAATTTATTGGCCGTCCTTATTTGTGGGGAGGGACTTCAGCAAAGGGAGTCGATTGCAGCGGATTTGTAAAATCGGTTTATTTTATAAATGGGATTATTTTGGCCCGTGATGCGTCATTGCAGTTTCTTCATGGCGATATCATTTCTCCTGAGCAAGGGTTTTTAAAGTTGGCGGAAGGAGATTTGGTTTTTTTCGGAAGAGCAGAGACTGATGAGAAACCAATGAAAGTTACTCATGTTGGAATGTATATGAATCATGGAGAATATATTCATTCTTCAGGCAGGGTTCGGATTAATAGTTTTGAGCCTGAAGCCGAAAATTATAATGATTACCGATCGATTACCTGGTTAGGAGGACGACGGGTTTTAAGTAGAATTGGAGAGTCTGGCATTTGTAGGGTTTCCGAGCATCCATGGTATTAAGAGTAAAGGAAATGGCAATAGATAGAAGAAAGTTTTTAGGAAACACAGGCTTGTTGGCTGGAGCTGCATTTTTGCTTCCGGCGATGAATTCTTGCGGAGGAGCAGGAACAGGCAAATTAAAACATTCAGGAACAGGATTGAAACTTAGTTTTGTGCCATATGAATTGGCGTTGAAACATGTATTTACCATTGCATCTTTTTCCAGAACAACCACCCCGGTTATGCTTACCAAAATTGAGTGGGATGGAGTTGTTGGTTATGGAGAAGCTTCTATGCCTCCTTATTTGGGTGAATCGCATGAGACTGCAACGAAATTTCTAAGCAGTGTAAATTTGAAACAGTTCTCTGATCCTTTTCGCCTGAGTGAAATACTAAGCTATGTAGATGCTGTTGCTGAAGGAAATTGTGCGGCAAAGGCGTCAATTGATATCGCTTTGCACGATTTGATCGGGAAATTATTGGAAAAACCATGGTTTAAAATCTGGGGTTACAGTCAGGAAAACACTCCGGTAACCACATTTACCATTGGAATGGATAAACCTGATGTAGTAATTGAAAAAGTGAAAGAAGCTTCTCCTTATAAAATGTTAAAAGTGAAAATTGGTCGTGGTACCGATGAGGAGATGATTAATACAATTCGCAAAATTACAAATGTGCCTTTGTGTGTGGATGTGAATCAGGGATGGAAAGACAAACAAGAGGCTTTAGATAAAATTCATTGGTTAAAAGAACAAGGAGTTGTTTTTGTTGAGCAGCCAATGGACAAATACAATTTGGAAGATATGGCTTGGCTAACTCAGCACAGTCCCTTGCCTGTAATTGCTGATGAAGCCATTCAGCGATTGGATGATGTGGCAAAATTACATGGAGTTTATTCCGGAATTAATATCAAATTGATGAAGTGTACCGGAATGAGAGAAGCTCATAAAATGATGAATGCAGCCCGTTCTTTGGATATGAAAGTGATGGTAGGATGCATGACGGAAACGTCTTGTGGTGTTAGTGCGGCAGCCCAACTGTCGCCTATGGTTGATTGGGCGGATTTGGATGGAAACTTATTAATATCAAATGATCCTTTTAAAGGAATTGAGATTCTCGGCGGGAAAGTAATTTTACCAAACCGTCCGGGAATTGGAGTCATAAAAATATAAGTAATTTTTAATTATTTCTTGCTAATCTAAATTAAACACTATGAGAAAAATTGCATGCTTTACGTTAATCATGCTTCTTGGCTGGCAGGTATCCTGGGCACAGGATTTGCTGGTTAAAGGTGTGGTTACCGGTGCAGAAGACGGGTTAACTATCCCGGGCGTTTCGGTTGTAGTAAAAGGTACAACCAACGGAACAACTACCGATTTTGATGGAAAATATGAAATCAAAGTTGGAGCGGATGCCATTTTGGTATTCTCTTACATTGGAATGAAACCATTTGAGGCCAGTGTTGGTGCTCAAACAGAATTAAATGTTGCGTTGCAAACCGATAATTTTGCAATGGACGAAGTTGTAGTGGTTGGTTATGGTGTTCAGAAAAAAAGTGATATTACAGGTTCGGTTGCAAGTATTAGTGCAAAGGATTTGGAAGATCAGCCGGTTTCAAACGGAGCAGCTCTTCTTCAGGGACGTGCTGCCGGTGTGATGGTAACGCAAACTTCCGGTGCTCCAGGTGCAGGTTTATCAGTTAGAGTTCGTGGAACAGGTACTGTGAATAATTCATCGCCTCTTTATGTTGTTGACGGTATTTTTCTGGATGATATTTCTAGTTTAAATCCAAGTGATTTTAAGAGTCTTGAGGTGTTGAAAGATGCGTCAGCAACCGCTATTTATGGTTCAAGAGGTGCAAACGGTGTTGTTTTAATTACAACCAAAACTGGTAATACCAAGGATGTGAAAGTTCAAATGGAATTAATGACCGGACTTCAAAGCGTTTGGAATAAACCAGATTTAATGAATACGCAAGATTGGTTGGCTACTTATAATGCAGCTCAAACAAATGCTGCGGCTTTTACAGGTTCGAGTGCTTACAAACCATTAATCCTTCAATCTCCATCTGACAATACAGGAAAAACTACTGATTGGTTCGATGAGGTGACACGTGTTGGGAAAATCTACAAAACGAATGTTACCTTATCAAAAGGAGATGAATCTTCAAATACTTTATTCAGTGCGGGATATTTTAAAAATGAAGGTGTTGTTTTGAATTCTAAGTACGAGAGAATCAATGCGCGTTTAAATAATAATTACAATATTGGTTCAAAAATCAAAGCAGGTATTAATGTTTCATTATCGCATTCCAATACCGATCAGGTTAATGGAAATGCCATTAATGGCATTTTAACTCTTGCTCAAAGAATGGATCCTATAACTCCGGTTTATCAGGAGTCGGGAGAATATGCTTCTACTCCGTATTCTGATTTGGCAAATCCAGTTGCTATATTAAACAGAGATGTTAGAGAGAATTCTGCTCTTTTGATTCTGGCAAATTCTTATTTACAGGTTGAACCAATTAAGAATTTGTTCGTTAAATCATCTGTAAGCCTAAATGTTTCAAGATCGAAGGAGAAGACTTATTTGCCTTCTTATGATTATGGGAATGAAAAGAACATCACCAATAGTTTATCAAAAACTACCAGGGAGTTTAATGGATTCTTAAGTGAGAATACAATTTCTTACAGTATGGATATTGAAGACCATAGTATTAGTTTGTTAGCTGGTTTTACTGCTGAGAAAAACAAATCCGAATATTTGGGAGCTTCTCGTAATAATATTCCAAACGATAATGAGGAATTGCAGTATATTTCTGCTTCTACTGATTTGGAAAGTACAAATGCTTCGAATTCTGGTGTAGATACAAGAATGTACTCCTACTTAGGTAGAGTAAATTATAATTATGCAGACACCTATTTTCTAACTGCATCTTTCCGTCGTGATGGTTCTTCTGTTTTTGGTCCTGATAAGCGATTTGGAAATTTCCCTTCAATGTCTTTAGGATGGAAATTGAGAAATGAAAAATTCATGGATTTCTTACCGGAAGATGTGGTAAACAGAATAAAAGTAAGAGCTGGTTGGGGACGTGTTGGGAATGCTAAGATTGATCCATATTCATTTGCTTCCACAGTTCAAAGTAAAGATGCTTTGTTAGAGTATAGCTATGTTTTTGGGGATAAAGAACAAGCGGGAGCTGCTCCTGTAAAGATGGCCAATTTAAAAGTTCAGTGGGAAACGGTAGAATCTACAAATTTCGGATTGGATCTGGCATTTTTTAATGACAAGTTGACTTTTTCTGCTGATTATTTTAAGAAAGAAACCAAGGATATGTTGGTGCAGGTGCCAATCCCTCAGTATGCTGGTTACGATGGAAGTCCGTATGTTAATGCTGGTACTGTTGAAAACAAAGGTTTTGAATTAAATCTGGGTTACCGTGGTAAAATTGGAAGTGATTTTAAATATTCAGTTAATGTAAATGCGTCTCATGTAGATAATGAAGTAACCAGTCTTGGTGGCGGAGTTCCTATTTGGAGTGGTAATGTGAGTTTGGTAGGTAATGTTACCAGAACGGCTGAGGGATCTCCTATTGGAGCATTCTATGGTTATCAGGTTGATGGAGTTTTTCAAACAGATGCTGAAGTTGCATCAAGTGCTCAGTCGGCAGAACCTATTGGTGCAGGTGATTTTAGATTTAAAGATCAGTGGACTGATAAAGATAATGATGGTGTAATGGAAGCTCCTGATGGAGTCATCAATGGTGATGACCGTGTGCAGATTGGTGATCCAAATCCGGATTTGTTTTATGGAGTGAACATTGATTTGTCATACAAAGGTTTTGATTTATCCATGTTCTTCCAAGGAGTAACGGGTAATGAAATATTCAATGGGTTTAAATATTACAATTACGCGGATATCAAAAGATTTGCATTGGCTTCCGATTATAAAAATCACTGGACTGCTCAGAATAACTCAAATGAAATGTTTGGATTAAACGCTTCTACAGTTGAGAAAAACCTGAGAGCTTCCGATTTTTATGTGGAAGATGGTTCGTATTTGCGCTTAAAAAACATTCAATTGGGTTATACTTTTAAAGATCTTACTCCTTGGATGTCCAATCTGCGTGTATACTTCTCTGGTCAGAATGTATTTACAATTACAAATTATTCTGGTTTGGATCCTGAAATTGGAGCTGCTAGTTCTACCAGTCCATCATTAACTCAAGGTATTGATTATGGAACTTATCCACAAGCTAGAATTTTTTCAATAGGAGCTAATTTAACTTTCTAATAGTTGATGAAAATGAAGAAAATAAGAAATATAATATTAGCGGGGCTTTTGATATTTTCATTAGGAGCCTGTGATAAAGACTATTTGGATACCGTAAAAATCGGGGAACAAACTTCAGGGAGTTTTTATTCGAACGATGCCGAGCTTGTAAAAGCGGCTAATGCATGTTATGCTCCAATGTGGGAGTATCATTATAACTGGGGACGAACTTCCTTAAATAATTCTACTACTGATGATGCAGTGGATAGAGAAGATTTGGCATTGCGTCAATTCACTTACGACGCCACGGCATTCTTATTCACTTATAATTACCGGTACAATTATCGTGGAATATTAATTGCGAACCAATTGTTGGCAAATGTAGAAGGGAAAGATATTCCTGGAGTAACCGATAAGTCATTACAAGACCGTGTTGTTGGTGAAGCAAAATTCATGAGAGCATATTATTACTATGATTTGGTTAAGAATTATGGTAGCGTGCCATTGGTTACAGTTCCGTTATTGGGTGATGATTTGAATCAAACACGCGCTACGTCAGCTGAAATTTATGCTCAAATCGAAACAGATTTGAAAGATGCTGTTGCTGCTCTTCCTTTAAAATCAGTTTATGTTGAAAGTAAGGAACTAGGTCGTGCAACTAAAGGTGCAGCCTTAGGTCTCTTGGTGAAAGTTTGTGTTTCTCAGGCAAGTTCTGGTTATGCATCTCAGGATTTTTACAATGAGAACAAGTGGGATGAAGCAAAAACCTATGCAGAACAATTGTTTGGTTTAGATGTTTACGATTTGTATCAAGGTAATTATCATGATTTATTTTCGGAGGCGGAAGAGAATAATGAGGAATCTATTTTCGAAGTTCAGTTTTACGATTCGCCTCTTGATGATGGTGCTTATACCAACAATGGTAACTTCACTACTTTCTTGAATATGCCTTGGTTGGGAGCTGCTGATCCATATGGAAGATATCAGGCAACTTACGATTTGTATCTTGAATTTGAAAATAATGATCCAAGACGTGATGCTTCTTTAATTAATTCTCTGCAATATGCTGATCAGTGGATACTTGAAGGGGAAACACCCGGCGTAGTTGCAGAAGATTTGACTGGTTTTAGTAATTACAAACATTATTTGTCAAAGCAGCAGTATTTAAGTTTGGGAAACTTCCGAAATTCACCAGTTAATGAAAGAATTATCCGTTTATCAGATATCTACTTATTGTATGCCGAGGCTTGCTATCATACCAATGATGAGGGAACTGCTAGAACCTATCTAAATAAAGTACGTGAGCGTGCTCGTCAGGGGAATGCTACTATTTTGGCTAATGTTACAGCTTCTGGAGCAGCTTTGCTGGATGCTATATATCACGAACGTCGTGTTGAGCTTTGTGGTGAAGGTCATAGATTGCACGATTTGATTAGAACAGGAAGATTAGAGCAAGAGCTTAAAACAGATGGTTACAAAGTTAAGGCAAGTATTACCCGTGACGGTGCCGGGGGATACGTAGTGGCTGATTCTGGTGAGCCAATCTTTAAGGCAACAAATTTAACAATGCCAAAAAATATTTTCTTCCCTCTTCCACAAAGTGAAGTGGATAATACAGGAGGACTTGTAGGACAAAATCCTGGATACTAATTCAGGTACTATGTAGTAGTGTAACAGGGGTTCTTCGGAATCCCTGTTTTTTTATATGTAAAAGCTTCATTAATTTTTTACTATCTTCATGTAATACCATCACAGTTCGTATTCGCACACAAGCTGTGTTAATTACGAACAGTTAATTCGTTTCCTTTTTTTTGGAATATTAGTTTAGTTTTTGATTTAAAGAGGTATAGTAATTTTGGTATTTGCTTTGAATAAGAAAAAAAGATGATATGTATCGAACGATTAAGTTTTACAAATACGTAACTGTATTATTTCTAGGTGCAATTAATTTATGGTTATTTGATGTGGAAGCGCAAGAAAAGAAGAATGAATTAGGTTCAGGTGCATTTTCATCTTACGACAAGGTGTTTAATGGAAATATTCAGGATGTTAATCTGGAAGATTATTCCGAGGGTCCTCATTTTTTCTGGCTCGACGATAAAACAGTGAAGTTGTGGTATATCAATCATGAAAAAGAAGGAAATACCATTGATATCCGGGAGAAGAAAATAAAGATTAAAGGCGATTTGGTAGTTGTTAAAGGACAAAAAGGTGATCGAAATGAGTATTGGCTCCGAAAAGGAAACTATCCAATTCAAAGTGCAGAATACTCAGGAGTGACAAAACTGTTGGCAATTGGCGATGTGCATGGAGAATATGATGTAATGGTAGAATTATTGCAGAATATTGGAGTAATTAATGAAAATCTAGATTGGAATTGGGGGGATGGACATGTCGTTTTTATTGGAGATATTTTTGATCGTGGAGATAAGGTCACTGAAAGTCTGTATTTAATCAAGAAGTTACAGCGGCAAGCACTTGAAAACAAGGGAAAACTGCATTTATTGTTAGGGAATCACGAAATAATGGTTTTGATGAACGATTCCCGTTATGTTGCTCCAAAGTATAAGAATATGTGCCAAAGGCTAATGTTTAATTATCCACGGTTTTTTTATGCAGATACGGAATTGGGAAAATGGCTGCGATCATTAAATTCCGTAGTTAAAATTAATGATTTGCTATTTGTTCATGGTGGCTTGTCGCCTGATTTAGTTGATAGAGGGCTTAGTTTGGAGCAAATAAATAATGACATTCGAAATAGTTTAAGTTCAGACAACGAGATGACACATGAAGAATTAATGAAGACTATTTATTTTCCTGAAAATCCTTTGTGGTATAGAGGTTATCTGATGAAATCAAGAAGTTATTCAATCATTAATAATGAGGAATTAAATAAAGTGCTTTCTTATTATGATGTAAATCGAATTTTTTTCGGGCATACAGAGGTTGAATCTATTCGTTTTTTACACGATGATAAAGTTGTTGCGATAAATGTACCAATGGGATATTCGGAAATTGAACCTCAGGTAATGTTAATTGAAAATGGAAAGTACTATCGTTGTTTTTCAGATGGAAGAAGAGAGTTAGTTGAATAATGCTTTTATAAAACAATGCAATGAGTAAGCTGTCAAATACAATTGAATTAAAAAATAATACCAGGAAATGGTTTTTCACAAAAGCTATCATAATTTTATTGTTGTTTCTCTGTTTGGTTCCTGTTAGTGCTATTTCCAAAAAGGATAGGGATAGTTTGTTGAAATTACCATTGTTTAAAAATGAAAAACTTCTTGAGTTCGAATTAAAAACAAATTTGTCAAGTCTTCTAAATGATATTAGTGAGGATCGCAAGTATCATAAATCTGAATTGCAGCTTATTGAGAATGACAAGCAGATAGGGGATAGAATCGATGTTGAAGTAATGACCCGCGGAAATTTTCGAAGGAGAAAACAAAATTGTGATTTTCCACCATTACGATTTAAGCTCCCGGTAGAAAGGATGGTAGGTACCGAGTTCGAAGGGCAAAGCAAGTTAAAGTACGTAAGTCATTGTCAGTCTTTCGAGGATGGATTCGAACAGAACACCATTAAAGAATATCTAATCTATAAGATGTACAACCTTATTGATGAACATAGTTACAGGGTTCGCTTGTCTCAGATATCATTTATAGATAGTATTACTAACGATACCATTCGGAAGTTTGGTTTCTTTTTGGAAGATAAAAATGACGTTGCCACCCGAAATGGGAAGATCATCTTACAATTCAAAAATATGAAGCAATACAATATGCTTCGAAAGAATATTGTAATGCTGTCATTGTTTCAGTTGATGATTGGGAATTCCGATTGGAATGTTGAACGTTTGCACAACATTGATATTGTGTCGGTAGATGAACAGAGCATTCCCATTGCTATACCATTTGATTTTGATTGGTCAGGAATAATCAATCATACTTATTTTACATTGGATCCCAATATAGCTTCTGATGCAAAGTATAAGAGATTATACAAAGGTTACAAATGGAGTGATGAGGAATTGAATGCTGCTTTTACAGATTTTAATGAATTGAAGGAAGCGTTTCTGGAATTGATTTCACAATGTGAATATTTAAACGAAGAGAATAGGCATGGATTAACGGACTATATCCTCAAATTTTATGAATTGATAGGCTCAAAAAAAGATGTTAAGGATGTTATTTTAAAAAATGCCCCCAAAATCCCATTAGCCAGATAAAAAGAAGGTTCTTTTTGAAAAAAAACTAAAATTTTAAGCGCAAACGATAAAAATAAGGGGTTTTGATCCTGTTTTTACCGTTTTTTTGTTTGTATGAGGTTATTTTTCTGTAAGCAGAATTGTGAAATTGAATTATTTTATTCACATTTGTATCGTTACAAAGGGGGTGTTGAGTGAAAATTAAATGTTTTTTTTTGCTGAGTACCCCTTTTTTTTAATACGGATTAAAATATCAACAACTAAAATTTTTGCGTTTATGGCCACAATTAGATTTAAAGCGTTAGGGGAGTTACTTAAAAGGGAAGCTGTTTCCGTTACTTTACCTTCAAATAAGGTGACTGATTATTACGGTGAATTAGTGTTTAATGTTGAGTCCATGAGAAAGTATCTTTCTAAAGAGGCTTTTCGTGCAGTAATGACTGCAAATCAGAAAGGTCTGGCTGTAGACCGAAAAATGGCTGATGGTATTGCTGCAGGGATGAAAGCCTGGTCGATTGAAAAAGGTGCAACTCATTATACTCACTGGTTTCAGCCATTAACAGATGGTACTGCAGAAAAACATGATGGTTTTATCGATTATGGTGATGGCGGTCATATGATTGAAAATTTTTCAGGTAAATTATTAGCGCAGCAGGAGCCGGATGCTTCTTCGTTCCCTTCAGGAGGAATTCGCCAAACATTTGAGGCACGTGGTTACACTGCTTGGGATGTTTCATCTCCAGCTTTTATTGTTGGTACTACTCTTTGTATTCCTACTATATTTATTTCTTACACTGGAGAAGCTCTTGATTACAAAGCTCCATTGTTAAAAGCATTGGCTGCAGTTGATGAAGCGGCTGTTGGTGTTTGTCAGTATTTCGATAAAAATGTAACTAAGGTTCACACAAATCTGGGATGGGAACAAGAGTATTTCCTTATTGATGAAGCTCTGTATCAGGCTCGTCCGGATCTTGTGCTTACAGGTCGTACATTAATGGGGCACTCATCATCTAAAGATCAGCAATTGGATGATCACTATTTTGGATCTATTCCAGAACGTGTTACTGCTTTTATGATGGAATTGGAAGTTGAATGTCATAAATTGGGAATTCCTGTGAAAACCCGTCACAATGAAGTAGCTCCAAGTCAGTTCGAATTAGCTCCTATTTTCGAAGAGGCTAACCTTGCAAATGATCACAATCAATTGTTAATGGATGTGATGAAAAAAGTTGCCCGTCACCATAAATTCCGTGTTCTTTTCCACGAAAAACCATTTGCAGGTATTAATGGATCTGGTAAACACAACAACTGGTCATTAGGAACCGATACAGGTGTTGTTCTTTTGGCTCCTGGAAAAAATCCTAAAGCGAATATTCAATTTCTTACTTTTGTTGTCAATACATTGATGGCCGTATATAAGAATCAGGATTTGTTGCGCGCATCCATTCTTACTGCATCAAACAGTCACCGTTTAGGTGCTAATGAGGCGCCTCCTTCAATTGTTTCAGCTTTCCTTGGAGATGAAGTATCTCGAATGTTAGATAGAATTGTTGAAGAAGTTGGAGAGAGAAAAATGACTCCTGATGAAAAAACAGCTTTGAAATTGGGTATCGGTAGAATTCCTGAAATTATTTTAGACAATACAGACCGTAACCGTACATCTCCATTTGCATTTACTGGAAATCGTTTTGAGTTCCGTGCTGTTGGATCTTCTGTGAACAATGCGGCAGCAATGACAGCTTTAAGTGCTGCAGTTGCTGTAGAGTTAAAAGAATTTAAAATAGCTGTTGATGCTTTAATAGAGCAGGATATTAAAAAGGATGAGGCAATTTTTCAGATTCTTAAGAAAATGATTATTGAGTGTAAGCCTATTCGTTTTAATGGTGATGGTTACTCTGATGAATGGTTGGTTGAGGCTAAAAGAAGAGGTTTGACAAATATTACAAGTGTTCCTGAATCAATTTCGAAGTATCTTGATCCTGCGGCTAAAAAATCTTTGGTCGGAAGTGGTGTGATGACCGAGAAAGAATTGGAAGCTCGTGTTGAAGTGGAAATGGAGAAATTCACCAAAAAAATTCAGATTGAAGCTCGCGTTCTTGGAGATTTAGCAATTAACCATATTGTGCCGACTGCCGTTGCTTACCAAACCAAGCTAATTCAAAATGTACAAGGCTTAAGAGATGTTTTTACCAACAGTGAGTACGAAGAATTGTCTGGTGCACGTAAAGAGTTAATTAAAGAAATTTCGGGTCACATTAGTTCAATTAAAGCTAAAGTGAGGGAAATGATTGATGCTCGTAAAGCATGTAATGTATTGAAAGAGGGTGTAGAAATGGCTACGGCTTATGATGAAAAAGTTCGTCCGTATCTTTCTAGTATCAGATATCATATTGATAAATTGGAGTTGGTCGTTGATAACGAAATGTGGCCATTGCCAAAATATCGTGAATTGTTGTTCAATAATTAATTGAGACAACAATAAAAGTTCTAAAAGGATGTTCATAATTTGGACATCCTTTTTTTGTTTTGTATAAGAAATATTTATCTCTGTTAACAATACATTGACCGCTGAAATAAAATAATTATTTTTATACCTTGTTAGTTCAATAATTGAATTTTAAACTCATCTGATGAAGCTTTTTTCCAATATCTGTATTTTTATTATTCTGGGAGTATTTATTTCCTGTTCTTCGCAATCTTATGTAAATCGTGGCGATAAAATGGTTCAGTCCGGACAGTATTACTATGCACAAGGTTATTACGAAAAAGCTTATAAAAAGTCAAAGGATAAAGAACTAAAAGCCGATATAGCATTTAAAGCAGCGTCGTGTTTCGATCAGGTAAATGAAGTGCGTAAGGCTTCCTCATGGTATCGAAGAGCTATATTAAACCGGGATACTTTCTCAAATGCAGTTTTAAATTTAGCTTATGCTGAAGTGAAAAATGGGAAAATGGAAGAGGCCGAGGAAAATTTCTGGGAGTATCTGGATCTAAAGCCAGAAGCAAAAGCAGAGAATGATCCTTCTGAAATACTAAAAAGAATTAGCACATGGGAAGAGTATCCGGGAAGATATAAAGTGGAGATATTGAATGATTTTAATTCTTCGGGCAGTGATTTTTGCCCTGTTTATATGGGGAAGGATACAAATGTTATTTTTTTCTCATCAACAAGGAAGTTGAACGGTAAGCCTAAAAAAGACGGTGTTACAGGAGATTTTCATTCAAATATTTTTGAGGTGCATTATTCCAATGAAGTGATTCGAAAGAGTAAAAAAAGGAAAGGGAAAGAGGCAACATCACGAAAAGTAATTGTTGATACTTACCAATGGAGCAAAGCTCGTGGTGTGGGAGATACAATCAATACAGAATGGAATGAAGGAGCTGCATGTTTTTCTGCCGAGGCAGATGTATTGTATTTTACTTCATCGCGAAAAGTAAATAAAGACAATCAGGGAACAAAAATATTTGCTGTGCAAAGGCAGGAAGATGGCTGGGGAAGTGTCGCTCAACTTGATCTGGTTCCGGATAGTCTGTCCGTAGGGCATCCTTCTATTTCGGCTGATGGTAATATTCTGTATTTCGTATCCGATATGCCTGGTGGTTACGGAGGAAATGACATTTGGATGGTGAAAAAGAGTGGAAGCAGTTGGAGCGAACCTCAAAATATGGGGCGGCCAATCAATTCACCAGGCAACGAGTTATTCCCTTTTATAAAGAAAAATGGTGATTTATTCTTTGCTTCCGATCGGAAGGAAGGCATGGGCGGGTTGGACATTTATCAGGCAAAACGAGAAGAGACAGGAGTGTGGAAGGTGGAGAATATGAAATATCCAATAAATTCTACTGCTGATGATTTTTCAATTGTATTTCAGCCTGATCAGGAGAAAGGAATGTTTACATCTTCGCGGAAAAACGGCAACGATGATATTTATAGATTTGATTACGTGCCTTTACAGTTTTCTTTTTCGGGAAAAATTGTAAATTCTGAAACAAACGAATTTATCCCTAATGCAGCTATTCATATTGTTTCCTCAAATGGAGAACAAATGGATAGTAAATCTGCTGAAGAAGGGCAATTTAATGTGGAGCTTGATCCTGAATTGGAATATATTGTAATGGTTTCGGCAGAAGGATATCTAAATGGCAAAGAGCAGGTGAGTACTTTGGGGATAGAAGTCAGCCGTAATTTTAAATCAGTTATTGGTTTAAAACCAATTGAGAAGCCAATCGAATTGCCAAATATATTTTACGATTTTGGATCCTGGCAATTAAGAGAAGAATCTAAAACAGCTTTAGATGGTTTGGTGGAAACATTAAACGACAATCCTAAAATTACGATTGAATTGGGATCGCATACCGATTATGTCGGAAGTGAGTCTACCAACCGTGATCTTTCTCAGAAAAGAGCACAGTCTGTTGTCGATTATTTAATAGAGAAAGGAATCTACTGGGATCGGTTAATTGCTCATGGTTACGGGGAATCGAAACCTCAGACAATTAACGCGGTGAAGGCAAAAGAGTTTGACTTTTTAGCTGAAGGGGATGTGTTGAGTGAATCTTTTATCAGTAAGCTGAAAGAGAAAGAGAAGGATGAGGCTAATCAGTTGAATCGAAGAACCGATTTTAGAGTGCTGTCAACAGACTATCAGCCGGGGCCAAATTCTAAAATGAAACCAGGATCTGATTCCAGTCAAATAGGTAATACATTGATAAAAAATTTATCAGAAATTAAAGGCGTTTTCTATACCATTCAGATAGGAGCTTTCAATAAAAATACGATTCCTCCTACACTTCAAAAATACAAAGTTGTTTTCCGCGGAAGCGTAGATGATTCTACGGTGAGATACACTACCGGAATATTTGATGATTTGGAAGAGGCAAGGGCCGAAGCAGATAAGATTAGTAAAACTGGAATTAATGCATTTGTAATCGCGTACAATAAAGGGAAAAAGATTACCTTTGCCGAAGCAAAAAAAATGAAGAAGTAAATGAGTAAGTAAGAGGGAGTAGGACTGTTTTATCCATTTATTATTGAGAGATTTAAAGTCTGAGATTTCTAATCTTTTTGCTTGTTGCTTTTACCTTTTATCTAAACAACCATGAGAAAAGACGAAAGATATAACCTTAGAGGAGTGTCAGCTTCGAAGGAAGATGTGCATAGTGCAATTAAAAATCTGGATAAAGGATTGTATCCAAATGCATTTTGTAAAGTTGTTCCGGATTTCCTTGCGGGAGATGCAGACTATTGCAATATTATGCATGCCGATGGCGCAGGAACAAAATCATCTCTTGCCTACATGTATTGGAAGGAAACAGGAGATATTTCTGTATGGAAGGGCATTGCTCAGGATGCATTGATCATGAATTTGGATGATTTACTTTGTGTTGGTGCAGTTGATAATATTCTTTTGTCATCCACAATTGGAAGAAATAAAAACCTGATTCCTGGTGAAGTTCTTTCTCAGATTATTAACGGAACTGAAGAATTGTTAACGGAGTACAGTAAAATGGGAGTTAATATTCATTCTACAGGTGGCGAAACTGCTGATGTTGGAGATTTAGTCCGAACCATTATTGTCGACTCGACGGTTACTTGCCGAATGAAAAGAGAAGACGTAATTACAAATGAAAAAATCCAGGCTGGCGATGTAATTGTTGGTTTGTCATCATCAGGACAAGCAACTTACGAAACAGAATACAATGGAGGAATGGGTTCGAATGGACTGACTTCTGCCCGTCATGATGTTTTTTCAAAATATCTTGCTGAAAAGTATCCGGAAAGTTATGATAATGCTGTGCCAGCGGATTTGGTTTACTCAGGAAACTGTAAATTAACCGATAAAGTTGAAGGTGTTGATATTGATGCAGGTAAATTGGTACTTTCGCCAACAAGAACCTATGCACCGATTATTAAAAAAATCTTGGATCAATTCCGATCCCAAATTCACGGCATGATTCACTGTTCGGGTGGAGCACAAACAAAAGTGCTTAACTTTGTTGACAATATTCATATCGTTAAGGACAATATGTTTTCAGTTCCTCCACTTTTTAAGTTGATAAAAGAGCAGAGCGGAACTTCATGGGATGAGATGTACAAAGTATTTAATATGGGACATCGATTTGAATTATATGTTCCACAGGAAATTGCTGAAAATATTATCGCGATATCAAAAGAATTTAATGTAGATGCTCAGGTAATTGGCCGTTGTGAGCCAAACTCAGGAAAAAAATTGACGATTAAAAGTGAATTTGGAGAATTTGAGTATTAAGATATTGGAATATAATGCAAAGAGACTGTCTTATTTAAAGACAGTCTCTTTTTGTTTGAAATTAATTGGAGATTTATTTTATTGAAGTTGGATCGATTTTTTTCAATACCAAAATTTGGTTTTCCTTTGCAATAACATGATTATAGAATTCTTTTAAATATTCATATTCGGAAGATAAATATTGTGATTTTCCTGTGTTAAAAGAATATTTAATCATCACTTTGTTAGCAGATTTATTAATCTGGTATATGTATTCCCCACCATTATCAGGAAGTACTATTTTAGAAGATTTTGGTTGTTCCTCAATTGTGAAGTTAGTAGGAAGTTCCAAAAGCAGAAGGTAATTTACAGTTATTGGATATCCAAAATTAACAGGATACTCTCTTTGTTCCAGTTTAAATGGGTTTTCATGTGTTTTGTATTTTAAAATAGGATTCAAATAGATTCGTTCACCTTCCATGTTGGCTGCATTTTCAATTTCTGCCATATAGCTTATTTGAACGGGATTGTTTCTATCATCCAGATTTTTATATTCAATATCTGTAATGTTCCAGTCTTCGTAATCTGATTTCAATTTTTCGGTATATCCTTCGGTGTTGTTTGAAATCGTTTTTCTGATATCCACTCCTTTATAGTCATAAAAAGCTTCGCTTATTTTGCCTTCAAGCTGACCTTCTTCTGTTAGGATAAGGGTTGATACAATTGCAATTTTTGATCCTTTGTTGGGATCCAGGTTGATCCATTCGGAGTTAGTTTCAGTGATTAATCTTCCCTTGTCATTTAAACATCGAAACGGAAGAATTCCAATTGGACAATAGGGATCTGTTGCATCCATCAAATAACTTTTGTCTCCTATCTTTGCGCAGGCAACTACATAGTTCATTTGGGTTATTGTTGGGTGTGATGGATGGATAATTCCGTTTTGCCGCGTGCTCAAAGCAACTGGGTTGGCCTGTATTCCTGCTTTGCGAAGCATGGCGACTAAAAGTAAATTGATTTCAGCAGAACTTCCCGATTTTTCTTTCCAGACTGATCTTAGGCTATTGTCACAAAACAATTTGTTTTTTTCATTCCATTTAATACTGTTTTGTACACTCTGAAAAATTATTGCCATTTTTTCTTCTTCACTTTGTACTCCGGAAATTAAAGGCGCAATGACATCTTCAACAAATCCATCTTTTTTTAAGGTTCCTCCAAAATAGTCCGATTTAATTAGTTTGTTTTGAACATCCTCCCAGGAGGAAGTAAAATTATGCAATGCTCCATAATCATACTTGTAAGATTGCAATTCAAATTCAATGCAGCTTAAGTAGTTTTCCTCGGCAAGCATGTACGATTCTTTTTTAAAAGAAGGAATGTTTTCCGCATAGTATTCATTAATATTTGAAATAGGTGTGAGATTGTACTGGTGTTCAATCATCTGCGCACTTCCTGATTGGTTGTCTATTTCCTTGTATTTGATCAAAAAGTTTTCGGGTCTGCTTGTTTCTTTTAATTTTGTTATGGGGTAATATCCTTTTGTTGTTATCTGATAGTTAAAATAACTTGGTATTCGGGTATTGTATTTAGAATACTCAACAGGTATGTTGTATTGAAATTGCCAGGCTTTAAAATTTTGTTTGAATGGAGAGGAAATTTGATACTTTACCTCAATAACAGAGCCAACTTTTATATTTGGCATGGTAAATTTTATTCTATTCCAGTTTGGGGTAGTTTCTTCTTTAAAAATTGAATTCTTTTCGAGTTTATCGATAAGGATTTTACCGTCCAAATTATAGGTTCTTCCTTTAATTGAACTTGTCTTTTCCTCACCGTTTTCACTATGGTACAAAGGAATTTTAAATGTTGCAAAATCAAAGCCTTCCGGTTTTAGTATTTTTATTCGTACATGGCGCTCAAACTTACAGATAAAATCAGTATTATCATTTATATACTCTGTTTCGAAGTAAGAGGATCCACTATCATATAAAATAACGGCAGCCGCACTGGTGTCTTGCTGGTACACTGTCATTTCTAATTCTTCCACAGAGACTTTCCCAAATTTAATTTTTTCATTATCAGCCTTGGAGTAGCCAGCTAATAGAATAAGAAGAAGCGAAAAAGTAGTCTTTATTAAATTGTTCATAGTTTGTTTGGTTAGTGTGTGATTATAATATTTTAATCTTGTTAGTTGGGCAGTTTGAATCTACATTCCTAAAATTAAGATTTATTAGATTAAATAAAAATTTTTAAATGATTGATAAATAATTTACTATGCGAAAATATTGGTCGGATAATTCATGGAACGGCCTTAAGTCGGGGATTTCTTAAAAATCAGCATCTAAATAGTGAAAGCTTTATTTAAAATGATTTTATTTTTATAATTTTGTCCAAAATTTAGAATACAGAATATGAGCAGTAATTTGTTACTCGATAAATTAGAAGGTGTCCTTATCCGATTCAAGGAGGTTAGTCAGTTGATAACTGACCCCGAAGTGATGGGAGACATGAAGAGGTATATAAAGTTAAGCAAGGAATATAAGGAATTGGAAGCTGTTTCTGATGCCGCTAAAGAATTTAGAGATGCTCTTGATAGGATCAATGAATCAAAGGAGATTTTAAACAGCGAATCGGATGAGGAGTTGCGCGAAATGGCAAAAATGGAATTGGAAGAATTAGAAGTTAAAATTCCTGAGTTAGAAGAAGAAATTAAATTGCTTCTGATACCTGCTGATCCCGAAGATTCTAAAAATGCTATTCTTGAGGTTCGGGCCGGTGCCGGTGGTGACGAGGCGAGTATTTTTGCCGGAGAACTGGCCAGAATGTATACGAAGTTTTGTGAATCTAAGGGTTGGAAGGTTTCAATTTCAAGTTTTAGTGAAGGAACTTCGGGAGGATATAAGGAAATTGTAATGAACGTAACCGGAAACGGTGTTTACGGGATTTTAAAATATGAATCGGGAGTACACCGTGTACAAAGGGTTCCACAAACAGAAACACAAGGTCGTGTTCATACCAGTGCAGCTTCGGTTGCTGTTCTTCCTGAAGCGGAAGAATTTGATATCGATGTAAAAGAAAGTGATATTCGTAAGGATACCTATTGTTCATCGGGCCCCGGAGGACAGTCTGTGAATACAACCTATTCTGCCATTCGTTTAACTCACAATCCAACCGGCATTGTGGTTACATGTCAGGATCAGAAATCACAGATTAAGAATTTAGCCAAAGCAATGGTTGAATTGCGTTCCCGTATTTATGCATTGGAGCATCAAAAATATCTTGATGAAATTTCATCCAAGCGTAAAACAATGGTTTCTACCGGCGACAGATCAGCAAAAATCCGCACATACAATTTTCCGCAGGGAAGGGTGACGGATCATCGTATTAACTTTACGATGTACAATTTGGCGGCCACGATGGATGGGGATATTCAGGAAGTAATTGACAAGCTTCAAATTGAAGAAAATTCAGAACGACTTAAAGAAAGTGGTTTGTAATAATATTGGCAGTGGTTTTTCCACTGCCTTTTTTGTAATAACTAGTGAACAACCAAAGAAATGGAATGCATGTTTTTATATAATCAATATTCTGGGTATGATTATTTAATTTTCAGTAAGTTCCATCTCATCAAAACATTAAAATTATAAACAGATGAATTACCAAGCATTATTCGAGCAAATTAAGAAAAAGAAGAGTTTTCTCTGTGTAGGTTTAGATAGTGACATAAAGAAAATACCTGCTCATCTTTTAAATACTGAAGATCCGGTTTTCGAATTTAATAAAGCAATAGTAGATGCTACAGCAGAATTTACAGTTGCTTATAAACCGAATATTGCATTTTATGAATGTCTTGGTGCCAAAGGATGGATTAGTCTTGAAAAAACGGTAAACTACATCAAAGAGAATTATTCAGATATTTTCCTGATTGCTGATGCTAAAAGAGGAGATATTGGAAATACTTCAAAAATGTATGCAAGTGCTTTTCTTGAGAATATGCCTTTCGATTCAATTACTGTGGCTCCTTATATGGGAGAAGATTCGGTAACACCTTTTCTTGAATACGATAATAAATGGGTGATTCTGTTAGCTCTAACATCAAATAAGGGTGCTTTCGATCTGCAGTTTTTTGAACAGAATAATCAGAGGTTGTTTGAAAGAGTGCTTGAGAAATCTCAGGAATGGGGCTCGAAAGAGAATATGATGTACGTTGTTGGAGCTACAAAAGCTGAAATGTTAGGCGATATACGAAAAATTGCTCCAGAACATTTTTTGTTGGTTCCGGGTGTTGGTGCTCAGGGGGGAAGCTTGCAAGAGGTGGCTAAGTATGGAATGAATAATGCTTGCGGATTATTAGTGAATTCGTCGAGAGGAATTATTTTTGCTGATTCTTCGGAAAAATTTGCTGATGTGGCTAAGGAGAAATCTAAAGAATTGCAAGAAGAAATGGAGTTGTTGCTTAAAGAGAAATTTTTGATATAGATTCAAACTAAAAATTTTTAAAGGCGGTAATCAATGATTTTACCGCCTTTTTTATTGATAAATGCATGATAAATTGTTAAATTCGATTTTTGATGATTTAAAATTGATTCGATGAATGAAGATTTCCTGCAGTTCATTTGGAAACAGAATCTGTTTTCTAAAACAAGTCTTTTCTCCACAAAAGGAAATGCAATTGAAATTATTGATGTAGGAAAACAAAATTCTGACTCCGGACCAGATTTTTTTGATGCTAGAATAAGGATAGATAATGTTCTTTGGGCTGGAAATGTTGAAATACATTTAAAATCTTCTTCATGGTATTCTCATGGGCACGATGCTGACCCAGCATATGAAAATGTAGTGCTGCATGTTGTTTTGGAAGATGATTCAGCTGTTGTTTTGAGAAATAATCGCGTCATTCCCTGTTTGGTGCTTCGGTTCACTTCTGAATTATTGAATAACTACAGAAAGCTAATGTTATCTGAAAAATGGATTCCCTGTGTGGATGAAATTGGTAAAATTGAAAGTTTTTTTGTTCGGAATTGGCTGGATAGAATGCTTCTGGAGCGTTTGGAGCGGAAGTCTCATGAAATTCAAGAGATTTTGGAACAAAATAACAACTCTTGGGAGGAAACATTTTATCAGGTGCTGGCACGATATTTTGGAATGAAAGTGAATGCTGATCCTTTTCAACAGCTGGCCAGATCCATTCCAATGAAATTCCTGGCCCGGCAAAAGAATTCTATTTTTCAATTGGAAGCATTGCTTTTTGGACAATCAGGTTTATTTGAAAAGTTCGATTGTGAAGATGTATATTTGAATAAGTTGAAGTTGGAATATGAATTCCTGGCCAATAAATATCAATTGAAAGCATTGTCTCCTGGTCAATGGAAGTGGTTACGCCTGCGACCATCAAATTTTCCTACAATTAGAATCGCGCAATTTGCCGCCTTGGTTCATAATTCACAGTCCTTGTTTTCACAAATTCTTCATGCGAATTCAATAGAGGATATCTCAAGCTTATTGAATTGTCAAGCTTCCGAGTATTGGACTAGTCATTATCAATTCGGCTTGGACTCGAATGAAAAAGTTAAGATTCTTGGGCAATCGAGTATCAACGGGTTGATTATTAATTGTGTCGTCCCTGTTTTATTTCTCTATGGGGCAGCAAATGATTCTCAAAAATTGAAAGATAAAGCTTGTAATTTATTGGATAAAGTTTCTGCAGAGGAGAATTCAGTTACTCGAAAATGGAAAGAATGCGGTGTTAACGTGAAGTCTGCATACCATTCTCAGGCCTTACTGCAATTAAAGTCTAATTATTGTGATTTATTTAATTGTTTGCAGTGTGAATTTGGAAATAGAATTATTCGCCGCCTTGATGTTGATTTAAATTGATAAAAACATATTTTTTTTGTCGATTTTGTAAGGCTTTAATGATTATATTAGATTTTAATCTTACACGAATGAATAAACGGAAAATTTGGGAGGAAAACATACGCACATTAGGCATCGCGATGTCATTTTTGATACTGGCAATTCTTATTGGCACATCTGGATTCATGTTTCTGAATGATGCCTATACTTTTGTTGATGCCCTTTACATGACCGTGATTACCATTACAACAGTTGGATTTACTGAAGTACATCCATTGTCGGATACAGGGAAACTGTTTACAATATTTTTAATTTTCGTTAGTTTTGGAATATTTGGATATTTAGCTTCGGCAGTAACCAGATTTATTTTAGATGGCGTTTTTCGTAGAAATTTAAAAGATTATAGAACCGTGAGAAGTATAGAGAAATTAAGTGGACACGTTATTGTTTGTGGTTTTGGAAGAAATGGGAAACAGGCATGCCTTGAATTGATTGCACATGGAGAAAATGTTGTTGTTGTTGATTCTGAGGAAAGCAGTATTGATAATGTTCGTTTAATTCCTGAACTATTGTTTGTTCAGGGCGATGCTACTCAGGAAGAAGTGCTGAGTTTGGCAAATATTTCCAATGCCAAAGCATTGATAACTGCAATTCCGAATGATGCTGAGAATGTATATGTTGTGCTTACTGCCAGGGAAATGAATGCAACGATCAAGATTATATCACGATCAGAAAAAAGTCAGTCCGACAATAAATTAAAAAGAGCAGGAGCCAATAATGTTATCATGCCTGATCGGCTAGGAGGACAACAAATGGCAAAATTGGTTGCACAGCCTGATGTTGTGGAATTTTTGGATAATATTCTGTTGCAATCAACCAAAGGGGTGAAGTTGGAAGAAGTTAGCTGTTGTGAGTTGGCAAATTGTTTTGTGGGCAAATCCATTCGTGAGTTAAACGTAAGAGATAAATCAGGAGCCAATATAATTGGTTTAAAAGATGAAGGAGGGGCATATGTATACAATCCGTCTCCTGAAATAGTTCTCGATAAGTCTTTTCATCTATTTGTTTTAGGAAATAAAGAGCAAGTTTACAATTTAAAGCAACTATTGGTAGAAGGGATATAATAGTAATTTCTTATTGTTGAGATAGAATAGGTAATCACAATCCAGGTTGTGATTTTTTTATTGCTGTAAATCAGCGTTTTGAATTTTTGTTTTGTTTTTTTTTATAAAACATTTGGAAGTATGGAGACTCTTCCGTTATATTTGCATCCACTTTCAACGGAGAGTGGATTTATAAAATGGTTGTTTAGTAGTATTTTTATAGGCAGTGGTAGGGTGGTCGTAGGAATCTTTTTATGATTGTATACACCTACTAAACTTCCAATTTTATTTTTTTTTGAATTTTTTTTACTTTGGGATTAGGATATGTTGAATTAAATGATTTATCTTTGCACCCGCTTTAAGAGTTAACGAACTCGTGAGCCACTAGGAAACGTGGGGTTTGCAGTGAGATTAGCTTGAAAAAAAAAGTTAAAAAAAGATTTGCAAGTTTAGGATTTATTTCTTTATCTTTGCACTCGCTTTTAGGGACAGCAACGGCTGTCTTGTTAAGAATGAAATTTTAGAACGGGTTGCCTTTTTAAGTAAGGGAAAAACGGCCGGGAAAAGTTCTTTGAAAATATTGGAAACAACAAGTTAGGTAAATACAAGAATAATACCTTGTCAATAAAGAATTACGATAACTTTAATACATTCATGAGCAGAATTATAACAAAAGTTTTTATACAACGAAGAGTTTGATCCTGGCTCAGGATGAACGCTAGCGACAGGCCTAACACATGCAAGTCGAGGGGTATAAGCAGCTTGCTGCTTAGAGACCGGCGCACGGGTGAGTAACGCGTATGCAACCTACCTTTTACTGGGGGATAGCCCAAAGAAATTTGGATTAATACCGCATAATATATTTGAATCGCATGGTTTGGATATTAAATCTACGGAGGTAAAAGATGGGCATGCGTAGCATTAGTTAGTTGGTGAGGTAACGGCTCACCAAGACTATGATGCTTAGGGGGTCTGAGAGGATAGTCCCCCACACTGGTACTGAGACACGGACCAGACTCCTACGGGAGGCAGCAGTGAGGAATATTGGTCAATGGGCGCAAGCCTGAACCAGCCATGTCGCGTGCAGGATGACGGCCCTATGGGTTGTAAACTGCTTTTTTACAGGAATAAACTTTACTACGTGTAGTGAACTGAAGGTACTGTAAGAATAAGGATCGGCTAACTCCGTGCCAGCAGCCGCGGTAATACGGAGGATCCAAGCGTTATCCGGATTTATTGGGTTTAAAGGGTCCGTAGGCGGGCTTTTAAGTCAGTGGTGAAATCCCGGAGCTCAACTCCGGAACTGCCATTGATACTGAAGGCCTTGAATTTAGTTGAGGTGGGCGGAATACGTTATGTAGCGGTGAAATGCATAGATATAACGTAGAACACCGATTGCGAAGGCAGCTCACTAAGCTAACATTGACGCTGATGGACGAAAGCGTGGGGAGCGAACAGGATTAGATACCCTGGTAGTCCACGCCGTAAACGATGATTACTCGTTGTGCACAATACACCGTGCGTGACTGAGCGAAAGCATTAAGTAATCCACCTGGGGAGTACGTTCGCAAGAATGAAACTCAAAGGAATTGACGGGGGCCCGCACAAGCGGAGGAACATGTGGTTTAATTCGATGATACGCGAGGAACCTTACCTGGACTTAAATGTAGATTGACCGGCTTAGAAATAGGCTTTCTCTTCGGAGCAATTTACAAGGTGCTGCATGGTTGTCGTCAGCTCGTGCCGTGAGGTGTCGGGTTAAGTCCCATAACGAGCGCAACCCCTATCGTTAGTTGCTAACAGGTTAAGCTGAGGACTCTAGCGAGACTGCCACCGTAAGGTGAGAGGAAGGTGGGGATGACGTCAAATCAGCACGGCCCTTACGTCCAGGGCTACACACGTGTTACAATGGCCAGTACAAAGGGCTGCTACCAGGCGACTGGATGCTAATCTCTAAAGCTGGTCTCAGTTCGGATCGGAGTCTGCAACTCGACTCCGTGAAGTTGGATTCGCTAGTAATCGTAGATCAGCAACGCTACGGTGAATACGTTCCCGGGCCTTGTACACACCGCCCGTCAAGCCATGGAAGCCGAGGGGACCTGAAGTACGTAACCGCAAGGAGCGTCCTAGGGTAAAATTGGTAACTGGGGCTAAGTCGTAACAAGGTAGCCGTACCGGAAGGTGTGGCTGGAACACCTCCTTTCTAGAGATTGGAAGTATTAATATAGATATTGTAGTTCGATAAGGAATTGCTCTGTATTTCCTGACTGATTGTTTTCATAAATTTATTTATACCATAACCCATAGCGTTAGGGTGTTTTCACCGCTAAGCTGATAGGTAGTAATAGTCCTGTAGCTCAGTTGGTTAGAGCACTACACTGATAATGTAGGGGTCCGCAGTTCAAATCTGCGCAGGACTACACAACGTTTATGGGGGATTAGCTCAGTTGGCTAGAGCGCCTGCCTTGCACGCAGGAGGTCATCGGTTCGACTCCGATATTCTCCACAGAAATACAAATGGTGTATTTAAAGTTCTTTGACATATTGAAACAAAATTAAAGTAGAAGTAACAAAAGTAAAGAAACAGGGATGAATTTCGGCAACGAGATTTATTTTTTGTTAACACAATAAGAAGTAATTAAGAGCGTATGGCGGATGCCTTGGCTCTCAGAGGCGATGAAGGACGTGATAAGCTGCGATAAGTCATGGAGAGGTGCAAATAACCTTTGACCCGTGAATTTCCGAATGGGGCAACCCATCTATTTATAGATATCCAGCAATGGAGGCAAACCCGGAGAACTGAAACATCTAAGTACCCGGAGGAGAAGAAAACAAAAGTGATTCCCCTAGTAGTGGCGATCGAACGGGGATCAGCCCAAACCTATATTGTTTCGGCAATGTAGGGGTTGTAGGACTGCAATAAGAGAAATGGCGTGAAGTGGAAGTGTTTGGAAAGACACACCGTAGAGAGTGATAGTCTCGTACACGTAAGCAAAAAGCCTCTAGCAGTATCCTGAGTAGCGCGGAACACGAGAAATTCTGTGTGAATCTGCCGGGACCATCCGGTAAGGCTAAATACTCCTGAGAGACCGATAGTGAACAAGTACCGTGAGGGAAAGGTGAAAAGCACCTCGAATAGAGGAGTGAAATAGTACCTGAAACCATACGCTTACAAGCGGTCGGAGCACCTTTTGGTGTGACGGCGTGCCTTTTGCATAATGAGCCTACGAGTTACTCCTCACTAGCGAGATTAAGGGCTTCAGGTCCGTAGTCGAAGCGAAAGCGAGTCTGAATAGGGCGTAAAGTTAGTGGGGGTAGACGCGAAACTTGGTGATCTACCCATGGTCAGGCTGAAGCTCTGTTAATCCAGAGTGGAGGGCCCAACCCGTTGACGTTGAAAAGTCTTGGGATGAACTGTGGGTAGGGGTGAAAGGCCAATCAAACTGAGAAATAGCTCGTACTCCCCGAAATGCATTTAGGTGCAGCGTCAGAGTCGAGAGTTATAGAGGTAGAGCTACTGATTGGATGCGAGGGCTTCACCGCCTATCAAATCCAGACAAACTCCGAATGCTATAACTTATATCTGGCAGTGAGCCCGTGGGTGCTAAGGTCCACGGACGAGAGGGAAAGAACCCAGACCATCAGCTAAGGTCCCCAAATGTATGTTAAGTTGAACTAACGAGGTGAGATTGCATTGACAGCTAGGATGTTGGCTTGGAAGCAGCCATTCATTTAAAGAGTGCGTAACAGCTCACTAGTCGAGCGATCTTGCATGGATGATAATCGGGCATAAAACATACTACCGAAGCTATGGATTTAGAATTTATTCTAACTGGTAGGGGAGCATTCCAGCGGCGCAGAAGCAGTGTGGTAATGCATTGTGGAGCTTCTGGAAAAGCAAATGTAGGCATAAGTAACGATAATGCGGGTGAGAAACCCGCACGCCAATAGACTAAGGTTTCCTGATCAACGCTAATCGGATCAGGGTTAGTCGGGACCTAAGGGGTAGCCGAAAGGCGAACTCGATGGACAACGGGTTAATATTCCCGTACCGGCTTTAACTGCGATGGGGTGACGAAGAGATGAAAGCACCGCGAACTGACGGAATAGTTCGTTGAAGACCGTACGTGATGATAGATGCAGGCAAATCCGCATCTTGAGCTGAAAGTCGATAGTACTGCAATGCTACGGCAGCGCAGATAGTGTGCCTAATTTTACTTCCAAGAAAAACCTCTAAGCTTCAGGTTAAAGTTGCCCGTACCTCAAACCGACACAGGTAGTCAAGTAGAGTATACTAAGGCGCTCGAGTGATTCATGGCTAAGGAACTCGGCAAAATAGTCCTGTAACTTCGGGAGAAAGGACGCTCTCAGTAATGAGAGCCGCAGTGAAATGGCCCAGGCGACTGTTTATCAAAAACACATGGCTTTGCAAAAACGAAAGTTGAAGTATAAGGCCTGACACCTGCCCGGTGCTGGAAGGTTAAGTGGAGATGTTATTTTCGGAGAAGCATTGAAATGAAGCCCCAGTAAACGGCGGCCGTAACTATAACGGTCCTAAGGTAGCGAAATTCCTTGTCGGGTAAGTTCCGACCTGCACGAATGGTGTAACGATCTGGGCACTGTCTCAGCCATGAGCTCGGTGAAATTGTAGTATCGGTGAAGATGCCGATTACCCGCAACGGGACGGAAAGACCCCGTGCACCTTTACTGCAGCTTCACATTGATTTTGGGTAAGTAATGTGTAGGATAGGACGGAGACTACGAAGCGGCCTCGCCAGGGGCTGTGGAGTCAACCTTGAAATACGTCCCTTTGCTTATCTGGAGTCTAACGTCTAACGACGGACAGTGTGTGGTGGGTAGTTTGACTGGGGTGGTCGCCTCCAAAAGAGTAACGGAGGCTTCTAAAGGTACCCTCAACACGTTTGGTAATCGTGTGTAGAGTGCAATGGCACAAGGGTGCTTGACTGTGAGACATACAGGTCGATCAGGTACGAAAGTAGAGCATAGTGATCCGGTGGTTCCGCATGGAAGGGCCATCGCTCAAAGGATAAAAGGTACGCCGGGGATAACAGGCTGATCGCTCCCAAGAGCTCATATCGACGGAGCGGTTTGGCACCTCGATGTCGGCTCGTCACATCCTGGGGCTGGAGAAGGTCCCAAGGGTTGGGCTGTTCGCCCATTAAAGTGGCACGCGAGCTGGGTTCAGAACGTCGTGAGACAGTTCGGTCCCTATCTGTTGTGGGCGTTGGAAATTTGAGAGGATCTGACTCTAGTACGAGAGGACCGGGTTGGACGAACCTCTAGTGCATCTGTTGTGGCGCCAGCTGCATTGCAGAGTAGCTACGTTCGGAAGGGATAAGTGCTGAAAGCATCTAAGCACGAAGCCTACCTCAAGATGAGATTTCCTTTAAGGGTCGTTGGAGACTACGACGTTGATAGGTTGCAGGTGTAAAGGTGGTGACATCAAAGCCGAGCAATACTAATTACCCTAATACTTCTGAGTGCGGGGTTCATCGCTGAATTTTTTCGGATGCTATTTTTACTTTAATTTTTTTGATATGTCTATGATATAATCTTGCGGGTGTAAGCTCAATATTAGATTAATGATTTTAGGTGTCTATTGCAACGGGGTTCCACCTCTTCCCATTCCGAACAGAGAAGTTAAGCCCGTTAGCGCCGATGGTACTGCCGAAAGGTGGGAGAGTAGGTCGACGCCGACTTTTAAAAGAGTCTTGTTCCAATGAGAATGAGACTCTTTTTTTTTGCCGTAAATGCCGGTACATTAGAAAAAAAAGATCCAGCCAATGAAGTTCAATCCAACGATTGGAATGGGAATCAGGAATCAAATGGGGATTGATTTGAAGTGAAAAAAAATGCTTCCGTGAATGTTCTCAATGGATAAGTCGGATTCCGGCATTACAGACTTTTTAAGTGTGAGTAATGTAAATATCTATGCTTCGTTGTATAGATGTTATCATCTCCCTAAATGGCTCGTATGTCATATCCCAGACATGAAATATGACTCATATTTGTACAGAGTAAACTTAACAACTTTGATTCTTCTGGAGAGAGTTTCTCTTGTTGATTATTTAAAGTTATTATTCACAATACTGGATCGAAAATGAGTTTCCCGATAGAGTATTACTTTAGTGTTGGTTCTTTGGTGATACCAAATGAGTATTACAGAAAAATAAAAGTATAAAAAAGGGACTATAAAAGTCCCATTTCCTTTACTCTAAGTAAATCTTCAGGAGTATCTATCCCGATTGATTCATGTTCTGTTATCTCTGTCTGTATCCAATAGCCATTCTCAAGCCAACGCAATTGCTCTAAGGATTCCGATAATTCTAATTTGCTTTGGTCTAATTTAGTAACTTTCATTAAAGCATCAAACCGGTAGGCGTACATTCCTATATGTTTGAAAAAAGTATTTTTTGAAAGCCATTTTTTCTGATCTTCACCGCGTACAAAAGGTACTGCTGACCGACTGAAATATAAGGCGCGGTTATCCTTTGCAGTTACTACCTTAACTTTGTTTGGATCAAAAATCTCAGCAGTATTTGTAATTGCTTTTATTAATGTTGCAATTTCAGTAGCGGGATTTTTGAAGCAGGATTTTAATGAATTAATTTGTTCTGGCTGAATAAAAGGTTCATCACCCTGAATGTTGATCACCACATTGAAATCAAGCTTTAGTATTTTGGTGATAATATTAGCTGCTTCAGCAATCCGATCCGTACCACTTTTATGATCTGAGGAGGTCATAATTACCTTTCCGCCAAAGTTTTTTACAGCTTCTTCAATCCTTATATCATCGGTTGCTACATAAACATGCTCAAGCGCTTGTTGAGCTTGTTCGTATACTTTTTGAATCATTGGTTTGCCACTAATATCGGCCAAAGGTTTACCAGGAAACCTTGTAGATGCATATCTTGCTGGTATAATTCCTAAGAATTTCATTCTTGTTTTATTTTTACTTGTTTTAATTTAATGGCAAAGTAAACAAAAATTCAGAACCTTTTCCTAGTTTGCTATGAGCCATTATTTCTCCTCCATGACCATTCACAATTTTTTTAGCTATAGCTAAACCTAAACCAGTACTACTTTCGTTTGCAGTAGTTTTAGCGCTTGTTTTTCCAAATTCGGTAAATAAATTTTTTAATTCCTGATCAGGAATACCAACACCTTGATCGTTAACTGATATTTCAATATGTGAATTGTTCTTTTTAATAATAACGGAGATTGTAGTGTTTGGATTTGAGTATTTCAAAGCATTGCTTAATAGATTGTGCAGTACTTGCTCAATTTTGTTTTTGTCGATGGAAATTGAGGTAGCAGCCGGTGTTGATGGAAAATTAATTTCAATGTTCTTTTTTTTTGCGAAAATTTTATTGATTTTTATTGCGTTTTCAACTATTTCCTGAATATTTTCATCCTTTTTATCCAATTTAAGTTTACCCATTTCAATTTTTGATATATCCAGCAATTCATTGATTAAGTTTATGGAAAACTGACTGCTGTCTTTTATCAATCTAATGAACTCAATTCTATCTTCATCGGAGAATTCGTGATATGAATCCAAAAGTAGATTGGAAAAGGATTTTATAGCACCAATTGGATTACGAAGGTCGTGTGCAGCGATACCTAGAAATTTCGATTTTTGTTTATTAAGTACACGAAGTGTTTCATTTTGTTCTTCAAGCTTATTTCTGCTATTTTCTAATTCTGTATTGTCATCAACAATTACCAGAATAAATTCCTTGCCATAGTATTGAATGTATCTGGTAGAATACAGGAAATGTTTGGTCACTTTTTTAATATCTGAGTAAAAATCCCGGGATAGTTTTCTTCTGTTTGTAGGTACTCTTTTAGACAAGGTTTTTAAAATATCTCTTCTTAGAATACAATTTTTACAATAAGAAGTTTCGCCGCATAATGCATTCTCTTCAACTGCAAATTTACATCCCAATGCATTACCACATAAATTGCCAAGTATTTTTTCTTCTTGTTTTTGAAAAAGAAGAGAAAAAGATTCATTCATGTTTTCAACACGAGCATTTTTATCAAGAATAAATAGTGCCGATGTGATATTATCGAATAAAATGTTTAAAAATTCATTTGATTCTTTTAAGTTCTCGAGGTTGATTGACATAGTATCTCAGGTTTAAATACTTCATAAATTTCTAGATATTTACGTGAGTTACAGGAAAAGGATACTGAAAATTAACAATCTTTAATGATATTAATTGAGCAGAATTGCCTTCTAATTTTAAAAAGTAGTAATTTTGTCAGGCAGCATGATAAAATTTCATGTTTTTCACTTTAGGAACAATCAAATTAGATTTTTTTGATGGATATACAAACAATAAAACATCGTTTCTCAATTATTGGGAATACATATTCTTTAAACAGATCGCTTGATATTGCTATTCAAGTTGCTCCTACTGATTTATCGGTATTAATAACAGGAGAAAGCGGAACTGGAAAAGAAGTATTTCCTCAAATAATACATCAGTTTAGTTCACGAAAACACGCTCCATATATAGCTGTGAATTGTGGTGCTATTCCGGAAGGAACTATTGATTCGGAATTATTTGGACACGAAAAAGGTGCGTTTACCGGGGCTTTGTCCGATAGGAAAGGCTATTTTGAGGTAGCCAACAAAGGAACCATTTTTTTGGACGAGATTGGTGAACTTCCATTATCAACGCAAGTTCGGTTGTTACGTGTTCTGGAAACAGGAGAGTTTATTAAAGTTGGCTCATCAAAGGTTTTAAAATCAGATGTTAGAGTTGTCGCGGCTACAAATCTTAATATACCCAAAGCTGTAAAAGATGGTAAGTTTAGAGAGGATTTGTACTATCGTTTAAATACAGTCCCTATAAACATGCCGCCTCTGCGAGAAAGGCAAGAAGATATTTATCTTCTTTTCCGAAAATTTGCACAAGATTTTGCTGAAAAATATAGAATGCCGCCTTTGCGGCTTGATACCGGAGCTCAACAGTTATTGAAATCCTATCGTTGGCCTGGGAATATTCGACAATTAAAAAATATTACGGAACAAATTTCCATCATCGAAAAAGAAAGGCAAATTGGTGCTGATATATTAAGGAACTATCTTCCACGAAATGATGAACATATGTTACCAGCGATTTATACTGATACGTCTAAAAAAGATCAGGCCTTTTCTTCAGAAAGGGAAATACTCTACAAGGTTCTTTTTGATATGAAAAAGGACATGACTGATTTGAAAAAACTAGTATTTGAGTTGATGCAAACAAGTGGAGATTCTTCGTCTTTGCAAAAAGATAACGCTTTGCTTATTCGAAAGCTGTATGAAGATCAGGAGATTGACATTCTTCATCATCAATCTTCGGCACAAGCTTCTACTACTATTTCATCTCCTAAAGATTCTGAAATTCAAGACACCGAGGAATTTGTTGAGGAATCTTTATCGCTCGAAGATAAAGAGGTTGAATTGATCAGGAAAGCCCTGGAAAAGCACAACGGAAAACGGAAATATGCTGCGCAGGATTTAGGAATATCTGAGCGGACACTATATCGTAAAATCAAAGAATACGATATCAACTAATATTCACAATTTATTGTTATTTTTATTTCCCAATATATGAATTTAATTAAAGTCTTGTTTTTAAGTTTTTGTGTTGCTTTTATAGTAACAGCATGTAAAGTGTCCTATTCATTTACAGGAGGAACCCTTTCACCTGAGGTGAAAACTTTTTCGGTACAATTTTTTCCCAATAGAGCTCCCCTTGTAAATCCTAATTTGAGCAATCAGTTTACTGAGGCGCTTAAAGAGAAATTTCGTGGGCAAACTACTTTGGATGAAATTGTAGATGGAGAAGGTCATTTGAATTTTGAGGGGGAAATTACCGGATACAGAACTCAGGCTTTGGATGTTACCGCGGATGATATTTCTGCAACCAATCGATTAACTGTTACTGTAAAAGTTCGTTTTACAAACGAAATTGAACCAGATAACGATTTTGATAAGAGCTTTTCGGCCTTTCGGGATTTTGATAGTACCAAGCAGTTGAGCGATGTGGAAGAAGAACTGGTGGTACAGATTTTGGAAGATATTATCGATGATATATATAACGAAGCAGTTGTAAACTGGTAAAAAATGAATCAAAGTTTATTGCAAGATTGGATTAGGAATTCGGCGAAAATGGATCGGAACAGTCATCAGGAATTAAAAATTCTGATTGACAGATATCCTTATTTTCAGACCGCTCATCTACTCCTGCTGAAAAACTTGCATGATAGCCAAAGCATTCGGTTTAAAGAAGAGTTGAGAAATTCAGCTTTGTACATTCCGGACCGTCGTCAGTTATTTTTGTTAATTCAAGATCAAATTAAGATACAATCCCGTTCTGAGAGCAGTGAAATGAAACTCATTACTCCTGAAATATCAGAGCCTGTTATACAAGTTCAAATTGAGGCGCAAGAAGAAAGTTCTGATCTTCTGATTGGTGAAAAGAGATCTGTAATTAAAGCAGAGGAGCCGGATGGATTGTTTCAACTATCAGAGGAGTCGGAGGTGGTAGATTCGGAGGTTTTGCAGGATCAGAAAAATCCTGTAGAATCTGAAAATTTGTTTGCTGCAAATGAGGAAATTTTAGAATTTGATGATTCTGAAAATAAAAAAGAGGAATCTGCAGCAAAAACTGAGAAGCCTCAAATTGAAAAGCAGTTGAGCGACTCAGAATTATTGGTGTCGGCAACTGAGGTTTATCATATTGGTTTTGGAGGCAATTTATATACCTTATCAGATGAACCAAAGATCAGGGAAACTGAATCTGATAAGGATGAAAATCACAGCTTTACTGATTGGATGACAGTTGTTAATAAAAAAGACAGCAAAGAAGTTGGCCCAGATTCTGATAAGGAAAAATCGAAAAAGGGAATTGATCTGATTGATAGTTTTATTCAAAATGAACCAAGAATTAGCAGGAACATTAAAGTTGTTGATAAACAAGAGGATATTTCATTAGGAAGTTTAGAGGATAAAGATGGTTTTATTAGTGAAACTTTGGCATCTATCTATGTGAAGCAGAGGTTGTTCAGTAAGGCCATTGCTGTTTATGACAAATTAGTTTTGAAAAATCCCGAAAAAAACGCTTACTTTGCGAGTCAGATTGAGAGAATAGAAAAATTAAAAAATAGTAAATAGATAAGTATGTATACCTTTGTTTTAGTATTGATCTTTATTGTTTGTGTACTTTTAGTGTTAATCGTATTAGTACAGAACTCTAAAGGAGGTGGATTAGCTTCAAACTTTTCATCCTCAAACCAAATTATGGGAGTTAAGAAAACAACTGATTTCCTTGAGAAAGCAACTTGGGGTTTGGCCGGAAGTTTATTAGTTCTTTGTCTTTTAGCTGCGATGACTATTGATCGTGGTGAAGTAGAAGGTCAGAAATCACAAATTGAGCAGCAATTGCAGGAAACTGAAACTGCTACTGATGTTCCAACTTTCCCTACAGAAGCTCCTTCTACAGAAAAGGATACAGCAAAATAAGAAAATAAAATATCATTGATATAAAAAAATGTCAGTATGTCATATCATACTGACATTTTTTTTGTGTTGTTATCTTTTTGTTTTTCAGTATATTTATTCATTATCAATTGAAATATTGATTAGTCTGTTTCGTATTTGTTATAGAGGTTTTAAAATAGAAACAGAATTGCGGCAATATTGTCAATGAATTTCTTTTGGCATGGATTGTGAAAGAGAATGAGTCATAAATTGTAATTTAAAACTTTAAATATTTTGAAAATGGCAGATTTAAAAGGTAGAATTCTTGCTGGTAAAATTTTGGTTGAAGCTATCAAGGCTGAAGAAAAAACTGCAAGTGGTATCATTATTCCGGATGCTGCAAAAGAAAAGCCAATGCAAGGTAAAGTAGTATTGGTTGGTACTGATAAGAAAGATGAACCAATGGAATTAAAAATCGGAGATACCGTTTTTTATGGCAAATATTCAGGAACAGAGTTGGTAATTGATGGAGATGATTATCTTTTAATGTCTCAGTCAGACGTTTTGTACATTGTATAATTAATTACACAAACTTTCAAAATTAAGTAAGAAATGGCTAAAGAAATAAAATTTAATATAGAAGCCCGCGATCTTTTAAAAAAAGGTGTTGATGAGTTGGCAAATGCAGTAAAAGTAACTTTGGGACCTAAGGGTAGAAATGTTGTGATTGATCGCAAGTTTGGTGCACCTCAGATTACTAAAGATGGTGTTACAGTTGCAAAGGAGATCGAATTGGCTGATCCAGGAGCGAATATGGGTGCTCAGATGGTTAAAGAAGTAGCTTCAAAAACTGGTGATGATGCTGGTGATGGAACTACAACAGCAACTGTGTTGGCGCAATCTATCGTAAATGTTGGATTGAAAAATGTAACAGCCGGTGCGAATCCTATGGATTTAAAACGTGGTATCGATATTGCCGTTGCTGCAGTTGTTGATAACATTAAAGAGCAGGCTCAGGAAGTAGGAGATAACTTCGAGAAAATCAAGCAGGTTGCTAAAATCTCTGCAAATAATGATGAGACTATTGGTGCACTGATTGCTGAAGCAATGGAGAAAGTGAAAAAAGAAGGTGTAATTACTGTTGAAGAAGCAAAAGGAACCGAAACTTACGTGAAAGTGGTTGAAGGAATGCAATTTGACAGAGGATACATCTCTCCGTATTTCATTACTGATCCTGAAAAAATGGAGGCTGATTTAGAGAACCCATATATTTTATTGTATGATAAGAAAATTTCTACAATGAAAGAGTTAATGCCGGTTCTTGAACCAGTTGCTCAATCAGGTCGTCCGTTAATGATTATAGCAGAAGATGTAGAAGGCGAAGCATTGGCCACTTTGGTTGTGAATCGTTTAAGAGGTTCATTAAAAGTTGCTGCTGTTAAGGCTCCCGGTTTTGGTGACAGAAGAAAAGAAATGTTGGAAGATATTGCTATTCTTACAGGTGGGGTTGTTATTTCTGAAGAAAAGGGAATGAAATTGGAGCAGGCAACTTTAGAGATGCTTGGTCAATCGGAAAAAATTACCATTGATAAAGAAAATACAACGATTGTAAATGGAAGTGGAGAAAAAGATGGTATTGTTGCACGTGTTTCTCAAATCAAAACTTTAATCGAGAATTCATCTTCTGATTACGATAAAGAAAAACTTCAGGAAAGATTAGCGAAATTAGCTGGTGGAGTTGCTGTACTTTATGTTGGAGCTGCTTCTGAAGTTGAAATGAAAGAGAAAAAAGATCGTGTTGACGATGCATTGAGTGCTACTCGTGCGGCTGTTGAAGAAGGAATTGTTCCTGGAGGTGGTGTAGCGTATATTCGTGCAATTGCGGCTCTGGAAAACCTTAAAGGCGAGAATGAGGACGAAACAACCGGTATCGAGATCATAAAGCGTGCTATCGAAGAGCCATTGCGTCAGATTGTTGCCAATGCTGGCGGCGAAGGTGCAGTTGTGGTTGATAAGGTGAGAGCTGGTAAAGGGGACTTTGGTTACAATGCACGGATTGGAGAATATCAGAATCTATTTGAAACCGGTGTTATTGATCCTGCTAAAGTATCTCGTGTAGCTCTTGAAAATGCGGCTTCAATAGCTGGTATGTTCTTAACTACAGAATGTGTTTTGATTGAAATAAAGGAAGAAGCTCCTGCTATGCCAATGGGTGGCGGAATGGGCGGAGGAATGCCTGGTATGATGTAATAATTCTTCATCTGGAATATAGAAGGCGGCTGTTTGGCCGCCTTTTTTATTTTCTTTACTTACGTATCAATAAAGGAGGCAATAGAATTTTTTCTTTGATTAGTTGTTTATTTAGCCTTCTGCTCATACTCCTGTAGATTGTACCGGCATCATCCCATTGCGTGCCCGAAGAATAAATTTTACCAACCCAAAAAGGTTGCATACTATTTATATCTATTAAGTAGGCTTGAAATACAGCTTTCGGACTTTCTGATTTTTTAATTTCTCCACACTTACTAATTCTTTCGCTTACCTCATAATAGTAATCTGTTTCATTGATAAGAAGAATCGCTTCAGTATCAGATTTGCGTAAAGTTGAAATAAAATCATTGTAATTAATATCAATATTTATTTTGAATTTGTCTTTTGATGATGTGATTGGAGTTCTTGGATTGGATATTTCATTTCTAAGAACATTCTCCAGAAGTCTTCTGCTATCCATCGATTTCAGATCATTAATATTATCCCTGAAATATTTATCGTAAGTTTCTTCATTTAATGTTTTAACATTTATTTCATTAAAAATCGTAATTACAAATATTTTGTGATATTGTTTCTTTGGTTTTTCAATGTTTTGAAAAGATACATATGAACTTGCACATCCACCTAAAAGAATAGAAATACATACTGTTAGCAGGCTTTTCATGATATATATTTTTGTGTATACTAAATAGAATTCTTTATGTATATGACAGTTTCATGATGGGATACACGTATTCTGAATTGCATTTTTTTTCGCTGTGACTATTTAAATAGTTGCACAACTATAAAAATAGTCATACATTAGCACCATGAAAGAATTAACAAAGGCGGAAGAACAAGTCATGCAATATTTATGGAAGCTGGAAAAAGCTTTTCTTAAAGATATTATTGAGGAATTTCCAAATCCAAGACCGGCATATACAACAATATCAACTGTGGTTCGGGTTTTGGTAAAAAAGGGAATAATCGGTTTTACAACTTATGGGAAAGTAAATCAGTACTATCCATTAATCTCTAAAAGAGCTTACACTCGTGCGTTTATGAAAGGAGTAATGAAGAGTTTCTTTAACGATTCGGTTGGAGGATTTACTTCCTTTTTTACTCGCGAACAGGATTTATCACTTTCGGAATTGGAGGAAATGAGAGCTCTAATTGAGGAACAAATTCATAATAAGAAGAAAAATGGCTGAGTTTGGAATTTATTTGCTGGAATCCAGTATTTGTTTGGCTGGATTTTATTTCATGTACAAATTATTTTTGTCCGGAGATACTTTTGCTGCCAGAAACAGGTACTACCTTCTGTTTGTCACATTTCTTTCGTTGATTATTCCTCTGTTAAGTTTCTCGATACAGACTGAAAATTTTTCTGCAGCAAACAAATTTGTGTGGGAATTTGAGCAGTCATTTCAAACAGAGATTTTGCAATCAAATGAATTGGAGCCAGGAACACCTTTATTTTCTATGATTTCAGTTGTATGGATTTTGTATTTTTTAGGAGTTTCTGTTTCTTTTTTTCGGATTGCTAAACATGTATTTCATCTCTTTAAATTAATAAAAGCCAATGAAATAAGAATTTATAATGGTTTAAAAATTGTATCGGTAAACGAAAATTCTTCGCCGTATTCTTTCTTTGGGTACATATTTTTGAATCAACAAATACTTACCGAATCGGAACAAGAACATGTTCTTTTACACGAATCCATACATGCCAGACAATTTCATTCTCTCGACCTATTGTTTGTTGAGTTAGTGAAAATGGTTTTATGGTTTAATCCTTTCATTTATTTAATAAATCGATCATTGATCGAAATGCATGAATACCTGGCCGATCGGGAATGTTTTAATGAAGGAATTGACAAGGTGTATTATCAAACCTTACTACTAAGAAATGTAGAACGTCAAATGATGTTTGCTTTAACCAGTTCCTTTAATTCATCGTTAACTTTAAAAAGAATTAAAATGATCAAAAAAATAGATACATCTAAATTAGCACATCTTAAAATTATTTTGGTAATCCCAGTGGTTTTAATCAGTTTATTAAGTTTTAGCTTTTCAGAATCAATCCCACGATTGTCAGAGGGGAATTTTGATAATTTTTATCCGCTGGAATTGCTTGCATTTCCATTAAAACCAGGCGATCAAATTTACATTTCTTCCGGTTACGGAGAACGAATTCATCCGATTACCAAAAAGAAAGGATTTCATAATGGAATGGATATTGCCGCGCCAAAAGGAACATCAGTTCTTTCCGTTTCGGATGGGATTGTTACTAAGGTGAACAACCAATTTGTACAAGGAAAAGGATATGGTCGTTTTGTAATTGTAGATCATCAGAATGGGTTTTCCAGTTTGTATTCTCAGATGGATTCCTATTCTGTAAAAGAAGGCCAGAAGATATCAAAAGGAGATCTTGTTGGAACAATTGGAACATCAGGTTTAACAACTGGCCCTCATTTGCATTTTGAGCTTAAAAAGGATGGAAAACTTGTAAATCCGGCAGACTTTTTTGAAAAGGATTTGTCTGCTTATCAGCAATAAAAAAAGGGGATCGAATGATCCCCCTTTTCTATTATCTCTTGTTTTTTTCTATTTTTTCCATAATTATTTCCTGTACAGGCCGGTTCTCAATTTTTGAATCCAGCCACGAAATGATATCCAAATATAAAAATGCTCTTTTCTCGAAAGGATCATTAACCCATTTTTGCAAATCAATTCTCGATTTTTTCAATTCATCCTTCAATTGATCAGGACTTATTGAGCTTAGTTTTCTTAGGAAACGAAGGATGTATTTCTGCACTTCCTGTAAATCTTCCATTTTAGCCAGAAAACGATAGGTCGATCGTATCTGATATTCTAATAGTTCTGTATTTTCCAGTTCGTAGTGGCTAATCAGATTTAAAATTCTGCCAAAACAATGAATATCGCCACGAAGCGTAGTATCCTTTACATCTGAAATTCGATTTAAATATTTAATTGCCTCTTTGTATTGTCCATTGCCGAAATACAAACAAGCAATTTTATAGTAGAAAACCAAGGCGCGGTGATTGTCCATTCCAAATTTATTCTCTTCAAGAAAACTTTCAATTTTTGGAATTAAATGTATCCCTTTATTAAAAGTCCCATCCATAAAATGCCTGTTGATACGATGAGTATACAGAAACATTTGTAAGAGTATGTTTAAATTTGAATTGTGCTGGAATTGTTCTTCATTCTCCAGTTTTCTCAATAAACGCAAGTTCTTTTTAAATGTAGTTACATGATTTGTATAGAAGAGAGCTACCAAAACGTTGTTAAGTCCTTTCAAATACAAATCGGTATGGATGTGAATCATTTCCGGGTTGCTTTGAAAGAGGTCAACCCATTTTTGAGCATATTTGTAGCACATTAAGAAATCCTGAACGATTAAGTAATACCATACGTAGGATTGGTACAGGTACAATTTTTCAAAGAAACTTAAGGAGGGTATATCATAAGGATGCAGATTGGTGTTGAAAAATTCTTTCACCATCAACAAATCTTTCTCGTTTCGCACATATCCTACTTTAAGGTATAAGCCATACAGTCGGATCGACATGTTCGAAAAGAATACAACCCCATCCATAATTTTACTGATTTCGGTTGCTTCGCGTGTAATTTCTTCGGCTCTGTTTTCAATACTTTTAGTAACGTATTGCGATTCTATTAACTTTTCGAATTGTATAATTTCAAATACCAGAATATTTTTCTTGTTTTTTCGAGCCAAGGCTTTTGTTTTGTCTAGTATCCTTAAGCTTTGCTGATACAAGCCTTTATTGTATAAAACTTTTGCATGATCAATCTGTTCACGAATACTGATGCTGATATCATGATTAATCTGCGTTAATCGCAGGCTTGTAAGAAGTTGTTTGTATAAGTGTGCCTTTAAATTAGGAAGCTGAGATTGTTTTATTTCTTTTGCTTTTTTTAAAATGATGGTCTCATTGTAGTCATCCATTTTATCCAAAACATCGAAAAGCTGCAAAAATTTGGTCTCCTTTTCGCTGCTAATTCTATTGGCATATAATTTAAAATTTCGTTTCTCCGATTTCGAAATCGATTTAATTAATTGAAACAGAGGGTCTATTTGTTGTTTAGGCATTGTAAAAGATGTGTAAGTTAACTGTTTGGTAGACAGTGTAATTTTCAATATTCATTTTGCTTGAACTTCGTAGTTTGCATTAAAAAACGATTTTCGTAATCTCAATTCATGAGCTACATTTGAATCATCAAATCAGGAGAATGATTCAATTAAATAATCTTGAAACGGAATATGAATACAACAAATCTGTTATCAAAATTAACAAAATCCGAGAAACTAGAAACAGTTATCGGATTAAATCAAGCTCTTGAATGTATTGGAGTCGATCAAATTAACAAAAATATCAGCCGAAATCAGGCTATTGAAATTGGAAATGTGATTGTTGATAAATTTGCTTGTGTAATGAATTTAACCAAATTGGTGGAATCCATTAAAGAAGTGGTTTCGGTTGAAGAATTGGAGGCATTTAGAAATGAATTATCAGGCAAACTAAATTCTGTTGTTACAAATACAACGAAAGCTCCGATTCATCAGAAACGTATGGCTGCTTTAAAGAGTAGTTTTGAGGAAATTTCTGGTGACAACGTACTTTGAAAACCATTTGTAGTTGTTAATTCAATTGCAATTTTTTAGAGAGTTGGTAACACTATCCCCCTTGTGTTATTAATGATCTAACTATTAACCAAACATGAAGAATACTAAGTTGTGATGGTTCTGTGAGGAAATGAACGATTTCTTTTTGGCTTGTTAGTAAATATTTACGAATGATCCAATCCGTTAGAATTAGTAGTTTAAAAGTAAGTTAGGTGTGATTATACTTTTTTGAGAAACATTCCATGCTTAATCGGATCTCTTAGATTCTTCTTGTTATTATTTAGACCATCTTTTTGATTATGTTTTAATATTAGTTGTGATAACCGGCAAGATTCTTCTTGTCCGGTTTTTTTTATGGAATGTTTTGAGTAATCAACTACCATTTAAATTGTGATTTTAAAATACAGACGTATTGAAGTAGGTACTGTTTCTGTATAGATACTGATCGAATTGATCTGATCCAATGGTATTTTCTCGTACGATTCGTAGGTGATATTGTTGCGGTCTAGAATATTATGGAACAAAACTCCAAGTTCGCATTTTGTCTTTTTAGGATAGAACTTGTAGATAAGAGCGGCATCAAGTCTGGTGTAATCTGGTTCTGCAACAATTTTGTTTCGGCTTGAATAAATAGGAAAGCCTGATCCGTAAATATAATTTGCTGAAATGTAAAATGGTTTTAAAGCCAGTAAGCCTGCTGTTTTTATTTCATGGCGCTGATCATGCAGTGCTCTGCGATATTCATTGGTATTAAAATAATCGAAATTTTCGAGAGTTTTGCTTAAGGTGTAAGAGATCCATAAGGTATGATCGCCCAGATCCTTTTTGGCAAAAATATCCAACCCGTAACTTTTGCTTTTACCCAAAGATATATTGCCTTCTTGCCGGTATTTGTAATATCGTGTATGTCCGTCTGTTTTTTTATAATATCCCTCAACGCTAAATGTAAATCCATTGTTGTTGTAAGATCCTCCGGCAACATGATGAACTGATTCCAACACGGGAATGTCTTTTTCATTGGCACCGACCCAAATGTAACGGAAATCTCCGGTTTCACTTACGACAGAACTTTTTGTAATGAATTGTTTGTACAAACCCCAGGCTCCATTGATCGCAACTCTCTCGGAAAGTTTTAGACTAAGAGAGATTCGGGGCTCCCAATAAACTTTTTTCAGATTGATTGGATAATTGGCCAGAAACCCTGCTTTTATGGAAACACCGCTGCTAATATTCAGATTGTTTTGAAAATAGCAGCCAATCCGGTCTGCTTTGGATTTTATGTGCAGGATATTGATGTCTAGTGAGTCTTCCTTTAAATTAACTTCATTGTTGATGTAATTAATTCCAGTCTCGAAATTCTGATCTTCCGCAAAAATAAATGAATTTTTAAGTGTCGCTCTGTATTCTAAAATGCTGTTTTTTGATTTGTCATCTCTTCTGAAAAACTCTTCGTCGGTACGAATTCTCGAGATAGACACCACATCGCTGGTTTTGGTGTTTAATTCAGATCGGGAAACGGATAGCGAGCTGGTGTTGCCATTTCTCCATACTTTTCCGTAGTTAACAGAACCACCAAATTGATCATTGCCCTCGAATTTGTGTTTTTTCGCATTTGTATACGATTCTGTTGTAATATCGTATGAGTAGCGATCTTGCCCGGTCATTAAGCTAAGCGAGAAATTATCTCCGTTTTCCCAATTGCTTGTAAATTTAAAATTGAGATCATGAAATTTATAATCAGGAGCTACATCTAAATCAACAGCAGAGGAGGCATCATTTCCCTGAATTAAAGATTGCCCTAAGCCTTGTCCCTGAAGATCTGCGTTCGATGAAGCATACTTTATCTGTTCATCTTTAAATAGATTGTAATAGGTTTGCCGGAAAGCCAATAGCAGAGAGGAGCGTTTACCAATAGGCTGCTCGTAGGAGCCACTTGCCGTAATATTATTTAAGGTTAGATTTAAAGTGGGCTTAAGCCGACTGCCATTTTTGCCTGTAATGTGCACAATTCCTCCAACCCGATCGCCGTAACGGGCATCAAAACCACCTTTTAAAACTTCAATATTTTTTACGACCAAAGGATTCACTGCACCAATATCTTCATAAACATTTTTTAGTCCCCAAAGGGTGATGTTATCAAATAGTACCTGACTTTCACCTTCGTAAGATCCCCAAATAATCAGGTCATTTTTTTGTTCGCCTGCAGCAAGAATACCTGGTTGTAACCGAAGCAATTCAAACACAGAATTGTCGTTATTGGTAGGTAAAAAGCCCGCGATTTTATGATTTAATTTTAAATTTCCTGCTTGATTGCCCATTTTAATAAATGTCTGAACAATTTTATCGGTAACGGTTATTTCAGGTAAGTCGGTGCTGGCTGCACTTAGCAGAATATTTTGGTTTGGTCCCTGATCCACAAGAGTATCGTGAATAAAGTATCCCAAATGGGAAGCTAAAATTCGAAAAGTACTGTCTAATTCAGATGTAAATGAAAAATTTCCCCGCTCATCTGTAGCCATTGGCGAATCGTTAATGGTTAGGTGAGAGAAAGGAAGTGGCTCAAGGCTTTCCTTGTCTAGAATTTGACCGAAAATTCGATATTGAGTAATTTTCTCTTCCGGAAAAATCAAGTATACTTCATTTGATTTTTGGTAATTAAGAGGAAGTTTTCGCAACAGAAAGTCTATTGTTTTATCTTTCGAAGAAAACGATTTATCGAGATTTACGATATACGTGGAAAGTAAATCATTGTTAAAGGAAAGTTGAAAATCATATTGATCCCTTAGATCAATCAATACCTCGCTCAAAGCTTTTTTGTTGGCAGTAACTGTAATTTTTTGAGCAGAAATATTTGAAAAAACCAATCCTAATAATAGAAAGATGATGATTCGTTTCACTTATTGGGCATTAGAGGTTATGATGTAATTGTTGTTGGGTCCTTTTACAAATTTTAATCCAAGAGGCATGCATACATTATGAAGTGCCGTTTCTACAGATTTTTCTTTGCCAAACTTCCCGGTATAAATTAAATCAAATTTCCCCTTTTCTACAATTTTAATATCATACTGTAATTCTATTTCTTCGAAAACCAATTGCAATGGGGTTTTAGTAAATAGGAATAAATTGTTGCGCCATGATATTTTATCCTCGGTGTTTTTACATTTCTGAAGCTCTATTTTGCCATTCTTGGTAACGAAGGCGTGGTCGTTTGGCAGTAAAAGAATTTTGTCGGATGTAAGAGTCGAAACGACTTTAACTTTTCCGGTGTAACAGGTTACTTTGTATTGATTTCCGCGGGCATATATATTAAAACTTGTGCCTAAGATATAAGTTTTCCCATAGTTAGAGGCAATTTCGAATTTGCTTCCTTTTGTAATTGTAAAGAATGCTTCGCCTTCAAATTTCACTTTTCTCGAAAATTTCCACCAGTAGGGTTTGTAGGATATGCTTGAGTTAGCGTTTAAATCTACTATTGATTGATCGGGGAGATTTACACTTAAGTGCTCTCCTTTGGGACAATGAATTGTTTTTGTGTAAAGATTAATGAAACCGGTGAATCCCAAGAGGATTAAAATACAAGCAGCAACGGCATATTTCATCCACTGCATTTTTATCACCTTAGCAGGAGTAACCGGAGCAGAGATTTTCTTCGAAAGCTCTTTCCAAACATCCTCTTTGGATTTTGAATAAGTGACTTCGATTTTCGGAAGTGAATTGATAAAATCCATGTCCGGCTTGAGTTCGTTATGTTGGTTGTCGTTTTTCATTTATCTTCCTAATGCATTTCTTAAATACGAAAGTGCGTATGACATTCTTTTTTCAACAGCTTTAACGCTTAATTCTAATCGATCGGCAATTTCCTGATATTTTAAACCTTCCATTCTGCTCATTAAAAAAACAGTTCGTTGTTTTTCCGAGAGTTCATCCAGTGCTGTTTCATATTTTGTTGTAAGTTCCTGATATGCCAGTTGATCTTCAGGTGAGTGATTGTCAATAGCAGGTTCTAACTTTACAAGGTATTTTTGGGCTACTTTTTCTCTTCTGTATTTACTGATGAAAAGATCGCCTGCAATTTTGTAAAGTAATGATCGTAAAGGTTTCTCATCGAATTCTAGATTTTTCTCCCACAATTTCATGAAACTATCTTGCGCAATATCAGTGGCCAGTTCTTCATCCCGGGAACGGTAGTAAATGTAGTTCCGGATTGAATCGAAATGGTTGTCAAATAAGAGTTTAAATTCTTCCTGTGTCAAGGCTCGGGGATTGGTTTAAGGTAAAAATAAGCTTTTTCAGTGAATTTGGTGCAGAGTATGAAAGCAATGCTCTGCACCAGTTTTGTTGATTTAAATTTACTATTTATCCCTAAGTCTTAGGTGTTTGCCAATTTCAATTTCTTCTGTTACTGTTTCACCGGCATCATTGGTATATGAGTAAGTTGCGATGTTATCGCATTCTCCGTCACCATAATCAAGTCTTGCAAATTCAACCTGATTTTGGGTAAAGATGACCAAACCACTAACAATTACCCGGCAGGTTCCAATTCGAACCAAAGGATTTTCTTCATCAATTGTTTTTGAATATTCATTTTGCTCCGAATCCACGCAAGTAATTGAACCTCTGATTTCAATTTTATCATCGCTTACATCCCATTTTGTATCCAATCCTGATACCCATTCCTTGGTTCTGTTTTCTGAACGGAAAAGAGTCGTTTCATCAGGGAATGTGAATGTTAATTCACTGGTATAGGCAAACATTTTTGATACTCCTTGTTCGCCGGTGTACTCAATTCGTTTCCAGCCGTTGATAGCAATACCATCAATTACCAAGTCTAAGGTGATTTCACGAACGGCACCGTCAGTGCATGGAGCAGCGGTTAGCACAATAACAATAGTACCACTAATAACACGATCGTTGTTAAGAACAGTAGAATCGCCATAATTAATGGTAATTGTCATTGGGAAACGACTAACTTCACCAAATTCAATTGATACATCAGGCAATTGATCGGTTTTGTATCGATTCCAAAGTTGGAAGAATTGACAGTAACGGTCTGCAATAGCGCATTTTGTAGAAGTGGTAGCTTCATCAAATGATTCTTGGGCAAATGAGAATAAATCAGTTTCATAATCTACCGATTCCATAACATTTTCAGTTGCCTCTTCCGAAGTAACTACTGTCTTGATCGTGTTGTTCAATTCAACCTGATCTTCGTTTAATAAATCAATCACATCTTCGCTCTTATCACAAGAGAAAAATACAACTGCTAAACTTACTACTAGTAAAAAAGAAAACTTTTTCATGATTCTAATTTTTTTATGATTTTACATTTAAGTTTTATGAGCTCGCTTACTTGTGAACCGATAAATGAAAAAAATACCCTACCTGAAACGAAATGTTTTTTGCTTATTTACAATATCTAAAAATGGAAGTATATGAAAGGGCTATATTTAGTGAGTTTTGGTTGACGTGGGATGGTTAGAGATCGATTGATTTGTTGATGATTATTCAGTCAAACCAAATTCTTATTATTCCAAGGATTTGAATATCTTTGCGGATTCAGTTAGGGATTTAATAATTGCCAACTACGAATAGATAAAAAACGTTCGTAATTTGTAATTGACAATTCGTAATTTATAATTCTTAATTCGTTATTGATAAGATGAAGAACATACGTAATTTTTGTATCATAGCCCATATCGACCATGGGAAAAGTACCCTGGCCGACCGCTTGCTGGACGTGACCCACACCATTACCGATCGTGAGAAACAAGCTCAGGTATTGGATGATATGGATTTAGAACGCGAACGTGGAATTACCATTAAGAGTCATGCCATACAGATGGATTATGAGTTGAATGGTGAGAAGTACGTATTGAATTTAATTGACACTCCTGGTCACGTTGATTTTTCTTATGAAGTTTCACGGTCGATAGCAGCCTGCGAAGGTGCATTGCTGATTGTTGATGCAACTCAGGGAATTCAGGCGCAAACCATTTCCAATTTGTATCTGGCCATTGAGAACGATTTGGAGATCATTCCGATTTTAAATAAAATAGATTTACCCAATGCAAATCCCGAGGATGTAAAAGATCAGATTGTGGATTTGTTAGGCTGCGATGTGGATGATATTCTTTCGGCAAGTGGAAAAACCGGCGAGGGAGTACCTGAAATACTGGAGGCAATTGTAGCACGGGTGCCTGCACCTACCGGCGATCCTGAAGCTCCTTTGCAGGCTCTTATTTTCGATTCGGAATTCAATTCGTTTCGGGGAATTGTTGCCTATATCCGTGTGATGAACGGGGAAATAAAGAAAGGCGACACCGTTAAATTTGTAAATACAAAAAAAGAATACCAGGCTGATGAGATTGGTGTTCTGCGATTAACCCAAGAGCCAAGAGCATCTCTTAAAACAGGTGATGTTGGTTATATTATTTCGGGAATTAAAACTTCAACCGAAGTAAAAGTTGGAGATACCATAACACACAAAGAAAATCCATGTAAAGAGGGTATCGATGGTTTTGCCGAAGTAAAACCAATGGTATTTGCCGGGGTTTATCCTATCGATTCAGAGGATTACGAAGATTTACGTGCATCGATGGAAAAATTAAGGCTGAATGATGCTTCTCTTACTTTTGAGCCGGAATCATCAATGGCGCTTGGTTTTGGTTTCCGTTGCGGATTTTTGGGTATGCTGCACATGGAAATTATTCAGGAGCGTTTGGATCGTGAATTCGATATGAACGTAATTACTACGGTTCCCAACGTTTCGTATATTGCTCATACCAAGAAAGGCGATAAATTCGAAATGCACAATCCGTCGGACATGCCGGATCCCAATTCATTGGATTTTATCGAGGAGCCATTTATCAGAGCACAAATTATTACCAAGTCGGAATATACCGGGTCTATTATGAATCTTTGCATGAGTAAACGGGGAATAATGACCAATCAGCAATACCTGACCAGTGATAGAGTAGAGTTGACCTACGAAATGCCGTTGGGAGAGATTGTGTTCGATTTTTACGATAAATTAAAAAGTATTTCGAAAGGATATGCTTCTTTCGATTATTTTCTGATTGGTGTCCGGCCAGCCAAATTGGTGAAGTTGGATATTCTTTTGAATGGTGAAGGAGTGGATGCTTTGTCTACTTTAATTCACTTCGATAATGCCCAGTCGTTTGGCCGGCGCATGTGTGAGAAATTGAAGGAATTAATTCCCCGCCAGCAATTTGATATTGCCATTCAGGGAGCCATCGGAGCCAAAATTATTTCCCGCGAAACGGTAAAAGCTGTTCGTAAAGATGTTACTGCAAAATGTTATGGTGGTGATATTACACGTAAGCGCAAGCTTTTGGAGAAGCAAAAGAAGGGAAAGAAAAAGATGAAACAGATTGGTAATGTGGAAGTTCCGCAAAAAGCTTTCCTTGCTGTACTAAAACTGGACTAAATGATTAAGAGTTATGAGTTGCGAAACTCAGCCAATCTTCATAATTATTCTGGCTTATTTAAAATACTATAGTGGAAGCTGTTCGATTTTTCGGACAGCTTTTTTTGTCTCTCATTATCTGTGTTTATCATTTCTTTCATAAATAATCTGCGTCTCATTTTAACCTTTCCTTAACTCTTTTTAGCTAAAGCTTAACTGCTTTTGATTATGGTATTGTAATGCCTTATTTTTTTTAAGGTGATAGAGAATTGAATGACGGGAGTCTGTAATCTTAGCTCGAAAAAGGAACTGTAAATTTTCTTATATTTATGTCCGGTAACAAATTCGCATACGAAACAAATAATGGACATTAAGCCGATGCAAATCATTAATAGAAAGTATCCATTTTCTATTTTAAATACAAAACACCTTTTTCTTACAGGAATTGCAGTAAGTGCGATTCTGTATATTTTTCAACCTTTTGGATTTCATAGTTATGAAAAGAATAAAATTATTGCTTCACTAGGATTTGGGCTGATTACATTAGTCTGTCTGCTTTTTAGTAATAGTTTGGCCAAAAAACAACTTCATCTAATTTTCAATAAAAAGTGGACTATCCTTAAAGAAATAGGATACATACTTTTTGTCTTGATATTAATCTCAGCATCAAACTTATATTACTTATCATTAATTGTTGATGGCTTTCAGGTAGGTGTATCGTCTTTTATTTACACATTATCGTTAACAAGTGCAATTGGTATTTTTCCAATTACCGGAATCGTTTTAATTCGTTACAATAGCACTCTTAAATACAATTTGAACAAGATCATTCAAGAGGGACGTAGCTCCGAAGCTATGCAGAATAGTGCAGTCACTTTTGAAAACACAAACAAAACAGAGCCGGATTTTACAATTGGGATAAATAATTTTCTTTTTTTAGAAGCAATTAAGAACCACGTTCATATTTATTATTTAGAGGATGGATTGGTGAAAACAACCAGCATTCGGAACACTCTTACCAATATTGAAAAGCAAGTAAATAATGATGCTGTTTTCCAATGTCATCGCTCTTTTTTAATCAACTTAAACCAAATAAAGACTGCAAAAGGAAATTCGAATGGATATAAAATTCACTTGAAAAATTACGAGCAGACAATACCCGTTTCGAGAAAATATGTTCCTGAATTTCAAAAAATAATATACTAGAGATTTGGATGATGAATCCATCATCCAATCTTTAAGTTTGAACGAATCAGTTTAAATTACTCCTGGCTTGTACAATTTTGCTGAGCCGTTTTCAATTGTTGTTCTCCCCAATTAGGATCCAATTTGGTTTTTGGCGTAAAGGCTGAAAACATCAATTCTATTTTTTTTAAATCCTCACAAAAAGAAGATTGATCGGCACCCGTAAATTGAGCCATTTTGTTTTTGAACAAAGTCAATAATAGAACGGGTCGTGGATTTTCTCCGTTGTAAGCAATTGCTTTGCTGTAAGCCGAAATTACTTCTTTGTAATAAATCTGCCCGTTTTGAGCCGGGTTTTGAGCAATTAATGCCAGGTAGTAGTAGCCTTCCAAGGTGTAAACTTCCGATAAGTTGGCCGATTTGTTTTGTTTTAAACTTTCAATTGTAAGCAATGCCTCTTTTAGCAGCACCTTTTGTTTTTCGATTGGTACAGAGAAGGATGCTTTCAAATCGAGAAAGGCGATGTAGTAAGTTGTTAGCCATTCATCAGGAAATATGGTTTCCAATCTTTTTATTTCATTCACAACAGAGAGAAGGTCTGCTTCATTTTGTGCCGTACTTAATTTGGAAAGACTGCTTCCCAGAATTTGGTGAAACTCAGATTTTGTATTTTCATTGGTTGCAGTTTGGTTTTTGCACAATGCCTGATTTAATAACATTACCATAAAAACGAGTACTACGCATAATTTTTTCATATTCTTAAGTATTAAATTATTAGAATTTATTTTGTTGATTTTTTATTGATATGATTGTTAAAAGCTTGATACATCATAGGCTGAATCGCTTTTTAGCGATATGAAAATGCCCACGTAATAGAATTGTTTTCTTGAATTGACTATTGGTTTGCGATTGTAAATCCCCTCTGCATTTGAAGTGTTCGAGTAAGTGTATCCATATACATTTTTCCTGCCTAAAACATTCGTGACAGAGGAATATAGAATTACATTTTTACTTAAAAGAAAGGTGATGTTGCAATCCAGACTATGGTATTCAGGAGCTTTGGAATTGATAAAACCTGCTTTGTTTGGGTTGTTGTAAGGTCTTCCGCTGGCATAGGAATGGCTTACGCCAACATAAGCTTTTAAAGCAGGAATGGAATACCTTAGTGAGATGCTGGCGTTGTGTTTTGTTGAAAATAAAGGCGCCGATTCAATAGTGTACTCATTAAATAATCTTTTTGAGTCGTTATACGAGTAGGCCAAAGTGTATTTCATTCGCAGAGAACTGCTTTCCCCGGATAAATAAGTGTCTATTCCTTTGCTGTTTCCATATCCCGATGAGGAATAGACATCATTTTGTAACAAGCCCAATCCTTCGTATCTTTTTTTGTACAATTCCACTTTTAAAACGGTTCCCCCGAGCTCGTATGAACCGCTTAAAATATAATGCATGCAGGATTCTTGTCTTCCAATGTTATTTTTTGAGAACATCACATCGTCTTCCTGTTCCTGAAAGTATTTTCCAACAATTGCAGATGCTTGAAAACCATCATTGATGTAGTTCAATGAAAGTCGGGGAGCTAAATTCCAACTGTTTAGCAGTTCAGAATACTCCAATCTTGCAGAAGCATTTGCGTACAAGTATTTTTTCAATTTAAACTGATTGTCTATATAACCTGCATATAAATTGCGTTGTAAATCATTATTCATCAAAAGGACTGACGAGTTGTCTTCATAAGTTTGGCTGTGGTTTTTTAAATAAGCTTCTAAGCCTCCGTGTAGTTTATAAAATTTAGAGATGCTTTTTTCAATTTTTGCTTTCGCATGAAGTTCACTTTCGTGATCGGTAAATGCATCACCAACCAAATTTGTATTTTTATATTTGTTTGATGCGTAGGAGTAAGCAGTCCCAAAAAATAAATGATAATTGTTCTTTGTTCGGGTTACGAAAGTGGAGTTGATGTAGTAATTGTCTCGGGTTAAGTCAAAATTTCGGGTTGGGGAATTATTTAGATCATCAGTTATGGTTCTAATAAAAGCTGTTCTGTCAACTCCTAAATACAATTTATGAACAGAGTTCCTTCCTAATTGTGATCTGATTTGCACTTCACCGGCTAATGATCTGTAATCCTTTTTCCATTGATAGTCATCTGGAAATACTTTGCTGTAAAGACCCTTGTTGGTGTAATTCACATTGGCCGAAACAGATGCCTTTTTCCAGGCATAAGTACCACCACCACCAATGCTCAATGGCGATGCATTTACGCCAAATTTTGTACTTGAGGCTACATCTTTTGTTTCCATAGGCAAAACGGATGACAAAGCCTGACCATATTCAGAGTCATATCCTCCTAACGATAAGTTGATACCTTTGAACAGGAAGGGAGAAAATCTCGACCGTACAGGAGTGTTCTGCGCTGTTGAGGTATATGGAAACAAAACATGCATTCCATCAATAAAAGTCTGACTTTCCCGGGTTTCTCCTCCGCGAACATAAAGTTTACCATCTTCACCTACTTTTTGAGTTCCCGGAAGAGTTTGCAGGGCTCCGTAAATGTCACCATTCGAACTCCCTGTCAAAACCACATCAAGAGCATTCATTTTTTTCACCGTACGGCTTTTCCCAATACTAAATGTGCTTGCAGTAACTACAATCTCATCTAGGCCAAGTTCTTCCTGCTTCATGATAATAATCAGATCTTTTAAATTGGTAATTAGATCCATCTTTTCATGTGTTTGATATCCCAGACAACTCACCACTAAAACTTGTTTGCCATTCGATGTGCTTTCAAATTGGAAGAAACCTTCAGTATCTGTTGAGGCTCCTTCAACTGTTCCTTTTATATAAACATTGGCACCAATTAAAGCTTGTTTGTTTTCATCGAGTACTTTTCCACTAATCAGTGTCTGAGCACTTAGGCTAAATAAACTTAGCAGTAAAAATCCTGTCAGGTAAATCGACTTTTTCATTTGTATCGTGATTAAAATCATTTTGTTTTCGATACAAGTATACATCGCCAATCAGGTACTTTTCAAATGTTTGGGATTCATATCTAAGATTAGGGACTAATGACTATTGCTTGTGATCGGCGAATAGGTTTTGTGACGAATAACTAAGCTGTAAAGGCTATTTATTAAGGGATTTATCACGAGAGGATATCAATGGAATTTAGTGAATTAATTCTTTTTTCTCTTTAAGTAATAGGAATGATTTATTGTTGTATTTTTCCTAATCAGACAGATTGCGGAACTATTGTTTGGATGTAGTAAACAAGTCCCCTTTAGGGGATTTAGGGGTGAAAAGAGAAATGTGACATTATATTGTTTTTCATACTTAAAACCATATTATCAGTAAAAAAGGACATAAAAAAAGCTCCGGTTATTTGATCGGAGCTCATTCTTATTTTATAAAGATCTTTATTCAGACTTCTTTCTGTAGTCAAGACCCAATTCAATCATTTGTGCTTCGGCAATCGGCGATGGAGAATCAATCATTACATCACGACCCGAATTGTTTTTAGGGAATGCAATAACGTCTCTGATTGATTCGATACCTGCAAACATAGATGCCAAGCGGTCAAATCCAAAAGCGATTCCGCCGTGTGGTGGCGCACCATATTTAAATGCATTCATTAAGAAACCAAACTGAGCTTGTGCTTCTTCATCGGTAAAACCAAGATGCTTGAACATTCGAGCCTGAAGTTCTGTATCGTGAATACGAATAGAACCGCCGCCAATTTCAACACCATTAATTACCAAATCGTAAGCATTGGCACGAACTTTACCAGGATCAGTTTCCAGCATATGCAAATCTTCTTTCTTAGGCGAAGTAAATGGATGGTGCATGGCGTGGAAACGTTCTGAATCTTCATCCCACTCTAAAAGAGGGAAATCAACAACCCAAAGCGGAGCGTAAACATTCTTATCGCGCAAGCCTAACTGATTACCCATTTCCAAACGCAGTTCGCTTAGTTGAGGTAAAGTTTTCGCTTTTTCACCCACCAAAATCAAAATCAAATCGCCTGGTTTTGCGTTACAAGCTTCCGCCCATTTCTGCAATTGCTCTTCTCCGTAAAATTTATCAACCGATGATTTATATGAACCATCCTCATTGTATCGCAGGTAAACCAATCCTTTGGCTCCAATTTGCGGTTTTTTCACAAAATCAGTCAGCGCATCCAGTTGTTTACGAGTATAAGTAGCACATCCGGTAGCACAAATTGCTCCGATATATTCTGCTTCATCAAAAACTTTAAAGTCACTTCCTTTCGCAATTACGCTTAAGTCAACAAACTTCATGTCGAAACGGATATCAGGCTTATCGTTTCCATAAAATTCCATGGCATCAGCGTAATCCAATCTTGGAAATTTGAAGTTCATATCCACATTTTTCAATTTCTTGAATAAATGCTTGGTTAATCCTTCGAAAGTATCCAAGATATCATCTTGCTCAACAAAGGCCATTTCACAATCAATCTGAGTAAATTCAGGTTGACGGTCGGCACGTAAATCTTCATCGCGGAAACATTTTACAATCTGATAGTAACGGTCGAAACCAGAAATCATCAACAATTGTTTGAATACCTGGGGCGATTGCGGCAAAGCATAAAACTCACCCTGATTCATTCTCGAAGGAACAATAAAGTCACGGGCACCTTCTGGAGTAGATTTTATCAATACAGGAGTTTCTGTTTCAATAAAATTCAATTGATCCAAATAGTTACGAACCTCGATACCCATTTTGTGACGCAAAATTAAATTTTCGCGAACACAAGAACGACGTAAATCGAGGTAGCGATATTTCATTCTTAATTCATCACCACCATCTGTATTGTCTTCAATGGTAAAAGGAGGGATTGCCGATTTGCTCAAAATATTTATATCGTCAGCAATAATCTCAACGGCTCCTGTAGGTATTTTGTCGTTTTTACTTTGTCTTTCAGCAACTTTTCCAGTAATTGCAACAACGAACTCACGGCCCAGTTTTCTAGCCTTTTCGCATAGTTCTGCATTGCTTTCCATATCGAAAACAAACTGAGTTATGCCATATCGATCACGAAGATCAACAAAGGTCATTCCTCCCAGATTACGTGCTTTTTGCACCCAACCGCTAAGTGTTACCGTATCGTTTACATTCTGAATTCTTAATTCTCCACAAGTATGAGTCCTGTACATCTTATACCATTTAATGATTTAACAAGCTTTAAGCTGATCCCTTTATTTCGGGTCGTTTAGTTGCTTTCAAACTTTTGATTAAGGTGAAAAGCAACAATGCATGATAATAATCCAGCAATTTTCCGTCAAACAAAATAAATTCTCTAACGAACGACTAATTGTCAAAAGCTTTCTGATATCAACAGCGTTCTTTTTATTACTGGTTTTGTTAACTTTGCGAAATTACTAACAATTTGCGAAATTGAATACGCTTTTATTAATAGATTGTTAGATTTTAGCGATAAGAAATGAAATTAGGTCTTGAATTGTATGAAAACAGTAGTTTATGAAGCTTTGTTTTGGAGGATAATTACAATATGAAGTATCTGCAGTAGTTCTGAATTAAGCTTTCTTTTTTTGATCAAAAATCTTACATCTTATATTTTTACTACAATGAACGAAGAGTCAATCATATCCCCATTTTCCGATGAATATTTTATGAAGCAGGCAATGCAGGAAGCTCATAAAGCTTTTGAGGCCGACGAGATTCCAGTGGGCGCTATTGTTGTGTGCAGCAATCGAATCATTGCACGATCGCATAATTTGACTGAACGACTGAATGATGTGACCGCTCATGCCGAAATGCAGGCCATAACTGCAGCAGCCAATTTTTTGGGCGGAAAGTATTTAATTGATTGTACTTTATATGTAACGCTTGAACCATGCAATATGTGTGCAGGCGCTTTGGCATGGTCGCAAATTTCGAAAATTGTTTACGGCGCAGCAGATGATAAACGTGGATATTCCCGCTTTTCGCCCAATCCTCTGCACCCAAGAACAGAAGTCGTTTCAGGTATTATGGAACAGGAAAGTGCTGCTTTAATTCGCGATTTCTTCGCTCGTAAAAGAATGTCTCTGTAGAAATAAAGGAGAAAAGTGTAACGTAAAAAGGACAAAGTCCGATAAAATTATTATTTTTGCCGACAGCAGGTAAAAAGTGATTCGTAAAGTTTAGTTGGGATAATTCTACATTTTAGCACGATTACTTGCCAAACTACCATCCAACCAATTTGTAATCCATATTATTTTTTCGAAACTGAATAGTATATAATGCTGTTTCTGTGTTTGGTTCTTGTGATCCTTGCCGGAAATCCATTATCTTTATTTGTAAATCTATAAATCAATATATCATGAGTGCACACAATGAAGCCAAAATGGGCGATATTGCTGAAACTATCCTTTTACCTGGAGATCCTTTACGGGCAAAATACATAGCCGATAATTTCCTGGAAGATGTGGTTTGTTACAACAAAGTAAGAAACATGCTGGGTTTCACAGGAACTTATAAAGGCAAACGCATTTCTGTGCAGGGAACGGGAATGGGCGTACCGTCAATTTCAATTTATTCTCATGAGCTGATTACGCAATATGGTGTGAAAAACCTGATTCGTATCGGAACCTGTGGATCATTTAACGAAGATGTGCACGTTCGCGACGTAATTTTGGCGATGACATCCTGTACCGACTCAGCCATCAATAAGAATTTATTTAAAGGCATGGATTATTCTCCATGTGCCGATTTTGGTTTGCTGAGCGATGCCCATAAGGCGGCCACCGAACAAGGCGTAAATATTAAAGTGGGCAGTACATTAACGTCCGATATTTTTTACCACGATTTAGAAAATAATCCTGAACCATTCAAAATTTGGGCAGATTACGGCGTTTTAGCGGTAGAAATGGAAGCAACAGCTTTGTACACAATCGCAGCCCGAAACAAGGCGAAAGCGTTGGCTATTCTTACCGTTAGCGATCATATCCTAACCGGCGAGGAGACAAGTGCCGAAGAGCGTCAAACAACTCTTCATACCATGATAAAAATTGGGTTGGAGACAGCAATCAGACAATAATTTTAGATCAGATATATTTATTGTAAGTAAGGGAGAAACTTTGGGGGAGTTTCTCCTTTTTTTTATTTTCTGTTCCTGATTTGACTATAAGTTGGTTATGTCAGGGTATGACTCGATTTTAGTTGAATTTTAATTTGGCATTACAATTCCTTAAGCATAAAAAACTATTCGTATCCGTTTTTCTCCAAAAAATAAACCGCCTCACCTTGATCTCCATTTTCCAAATCGGTCATTTCTATCCTGAAAATATCATATCCTTTTTTACTCAATTCTTTCGGGGCATCAACATGTAATAAATAGCCATTGCATATTCCATCTGAAATATACTCTTTCACTTTCTGTTTCATGTTAATTTTTACCGGTACTCCATTTACGTTAACCTTTACATCAAGCAAATCACGATCAGCGCAAAGATCTGTATAATCTATTGCTGATTTAGGAGAGGAAAAGTATTTAGATAAACTCATGGGTCTGCAATATATCGTATATCCGGGGCTTGCTCCTTCTATTTTAAAAACGGTAACGCCATAAATCTCTAAGCGGTGATAATGAATATTCAACACCATATCTTCTTCAGCAATAACATTCCATGCCCAAAATTCAAGGCGCATATCCTCCGGTGATAATAAAGAATTCGATTTTGGGTACTCACACATTTTCATCGATGCCAATGCAAGATATTTTCCTTTTTTCACGGTAAGGGAATATCTTCCATCGCTGTTGGTATAGGTTTCATACATTGATTCTGTTCCAAAGTTTCTACCTTTTAGTTTAGCCCCTAAAAAGACTGGAGTTTATAAAAAGGAAAACCCGCTGGTTTTGACTCTAACGGGTTTTTTAATATTATCACTTTGGATTTACTCCTTCACTTCAAAACCCAATTCTTTTAGTTGTTCCCAAAAATTAGGGTACGATTTTTTCACCACATCGGGCGAATCGATAATCACATCGGGGCGAACCAATGCGATGGGTGCAAATGCCATGGCCATCCGGTGATCGTGGTAAGTTTCGATCACAATATTTTCCTCTTTTGCTTTTCGTTCACCATCCCAGGCCAATTCGCCATCGGCAGGTTCGGTAAGAACGTAACCTAATTTTCCCAATTCGGTAATCAGAGCAAAAATACGATCGGTTTCTTTAATCTTTAAAGTCTCCAAACCGGTAAAATGAAAAGGAATGTCCTTTAAACAGGCACAAACGGCAAATGTCTGCGCCAAATCGGGCATCTGATTAAAATCGAACTTTAGTTTTGTGCACTTGCCTGCCATTTTTTCTATGAACATTCCCCGTTTCGAGAATTGAGCTTTTACACCCAGCTTCTCAAAAACCGGAACCAATCCGGAATCACCCTGAAAACTGTTTCGTCTCAATCCGTCTAGATATAGTTTTCCTTCATCGGCCAAAGCCATAAAAGCGAACCAATAAGATGCTCCTGACCAATCGCCCTCAACTACATAAGGAATCCGCTGATAGGCTTGATTTGCAATAAAAATTTCCTGCCCTTTAAATTCCGATTTAATCCCAAATTCGGACATAATGTTCAGAGTCATTTCGATATAGGAGCGCGAAACAATTTTTCCCGTGAGCTTAATCCGCAAGCCTTTTTCAAGAGTTGGTGCAATTAAAAGCAATGCAGTAATGTACTGAGAGCTGGTAGTTCCTTTTAATTCAACTTCGTCGCCGGTAAGATTCGAACCAAAAATTTTAAGTGGCGGATAACCCTCTTTTTCCAAATAGGAGATTTGAGCGCCTATTGAGTTTAGTGCATCGACCAAAACACCAATAGGTCTTTCTTTCATTCTATGCGAACCGGTTAGGGTCCATTCGCCAACAATTTTAGAAAGGTAAGCAGTTAGAAAACGCATGGTAGTTCCTGCATGTCCAACATCAAAACTGTTGGTATTGGAATTTAGAATGCTCTGCATTGCTTTAGAATCGTCGCAATCCGAAAGATTTTTAATCGGCTCAAAATTGTAGCTTAAAGCATTAATGATTTGAACTCGGTTTGAAATGCTTTTAGAGGCGGGAAGAACAATTCTTCCTTCCAGTAAATTATTTTTTTTCGAAATGGAGTATTGCATCGAACTCAGTTTTGATCTATGGAAAATATCGGGATAGCGCAAATCAGGTCATCAAAACCATTTGAGTTAAGATGACCTGAATGATAAGGTTATGCTTTTTTTAAAAGTGAAACACAGAATCAACTTGGTATTGAGTCGCCAATTTATTGCGGCCATTCAAAAAGTCAAGTTCTATTAAAAAGTTTACAAAAACATTTTTTAATTTAAATCGATTCAATAAATCGATAGAAGCTTTTGCTGTTCCACCTGTTGCCAGTAAATCATCGTGCAGCAAAACTACATCGTCAGAATTTAAAGCATCTTGGTGAATGAAAATTTCATCTTCTCCGTATTCCAAAGAATATTTCTCAGAGAAAGTTGGCGATGGTAATTTTCCTGGCTTTCGAACAGGAACAAATCCAGCACCTAAGCGATAGGCTAAAACGGTTCCTAAAATAAATCCACGGCTTTCTAAACCAACAACCTTTGTTATTCCTTTGTCTTTATATTGATTGTAAAGAGCATCAACTAAGGTTGTCAGATGTTTATCATCTTTCAACATTGTTGTGATATCCTTAAATACGATTCCCGTTTTAGGAAAATCAATTACGTCTCTTATCGAATCTTTTGCTTCTTGAAGTTTTACTTCCATTTTTATTTTCTTTTTCCAAACCAGGAGTACGAAAATATCCAATTCCATACTGTTTTTTCAGTCTGTAAGACGCGAAAAAGCAGAAGAAGTGGAACATTCACCCCCTCCTCACTTAATTATTCTACAATTACTAACTTGATATAGTGTGGGATAATTCCGGGTAAAAATAAAAAAGTCTGAGTAAATATTCGTTATATATTAGCAAAAACTGCAATTATGACTTGAAATGAGAAACTATTTTTCAGATCCTTGGATTTTCATTGTTGAACTCCACTTTAGTTTTTACCTTTGATTAAATTCAATTTTAGAATTAAAATGACAATAAATAATCAAAATCGCGCAGCCTGGATTAAGCTTTTTTACTACGTGTTCGTATTTTTATATCTGGCAACAACAATTTTCTTGATTTATCTGCAGGTAAAACCAATTTATCCAATTGTTGGAGCAATCAGTGGTTTTGTTTTTGCCTGCATTGTAATTAGTTTATCGCTTAATTTGAATTATATTATCTATCAGGAATCCGAACAGAAAATAATTTTGAGATATTATCCATTGCACCCTTTTCATCAGAAGTTCAAATCTATTGAAATTCCCAAAAGTCAATTGTCTCATTTCGATCTAAAAAGAAAACTGTTTGGTTTTAGGCCTGAAGTTACTTTGTATCAGCAAACAGAAAGAGGATTAGCAAAATATCCATCAGTAAGTATCGCTTCTCTTTCAAAATCAAGTCAGGCGGAAATGATTAAATCATTGCAAAAAAACTCCATGAAAAAGCAATAACATTTACTTTTGTGATTGAGCGTACTAAAATATAATTGTATACGTTATCAGTTTTGTAAATCCTTTATTGAAGATTATTATAATATGATTAAAAAAATTAGAAGTCAGTTAGCGCTGTTAATTATGTTGCTTGTGTTGCCAACAACTATATTGGCTCAAGAAAATGATGTAAGACTTAATGTTGGAATTCCTTTAGGAAAATATGGGAAGTTTGACCACAATTTTATAGGAACAAATGAAACCAATTCGCCATCTTTCATTATTCAATTAGAGAAGAATTGGAAACCCGATTTAAGTATTGGTGCTTATGTTGGCTATGCAGGACAAAAGCATGAGTTTAATTTAGGTTTTGATGAGGTGAAATATAATTACTATCGATTTGGAACGGTATTAACTTATGAATTGAATTTATGGCTTTCGGAAATGAATATTGCACCTGATAATGGGATTGAAATGTATGCCAGTGTAAAAACAGGTCTTTCTCTTGAGAGCCGAAAATCCACAATTTCTAAATTGGATGGAGGAAATATTCCTAATGTTAGAACGAACAGAAATAACGAATTGCTTTTCGATTTAGGGGTTTTACTGGGCACCCGCTATCATTTTTCAAATCAGTTTGGCATTTTTGCAGAACTGGGTTGGGGAAATGCAGGATTTTTTACAATCGGCACGACCTTTACCTTATAAATATTTTGTAAATTAAACCTCGTTTATTTAATTCGATGAATATATGGAGGATATTTATAAAATAGCTATTAGTTTTTTGAATGGGATAGGTCCGGTTAATACAAAGAAAGTAATTGCTTATACTGGAAGTGTTGAGGGCCTGTTTAAAGAGAAAAAGCAAAATTTGTTAAAAATTCCGGGGATAGGAATGTCTTTTATCGATAAGTTGGATCGGGATAATGCGGTTCAATCGGCTGAAGAAGAGCTAAAGTTTATTGCAGATAATCATATTCGTGTTAGTTTCTATTTAGAGAAAGATTATCCGCAAAGATTACTGAATTGTGCCGATTCGCCTTGCACACTATATTATAAAGGAAATACGGATTTTAATGCGGCACGTACTATTAGTATCGTAGGCACTAGAAATGCCAGCGATTACGGACGAGAGATCTGCAATAAGTTGATACAGGATTTATCCGGAAAGGAGATTAAGCCTATAATTATAAGTGGCCTTGCATATGGTGTTGATATTTGTGCCCATAAAGCAGCTTTGCGAAACCAATTGCAAACTATTGCTGCAATTGGTCACGGATTGCATATAATGTATCCTTCGCAACATAAAAGATATGCTGAGGAAATTGTGAATCAGGGTGCCTTAATTAGTGAATTTACATCCAAAAGTAAATTTGATCCTAAAAATTTCGTTCGGAGGAACAGAATCATTGCAGGGATGTCAGATGCTACAATTGTTATTGAATCGGCGGCGAAGGGAGGTTCTTTGGTAACTGCTGATATTGCCAATTCTTACAACAGAGATGTTTTTGCATTTCCCGGACGAATAAATGATAAGAGTTCTGCGGGTTGTAATAAGCTAATAAAAACCAATCAGGCACACCTTATAGAAAGTGTTGCCGATTTGGAATACATATTGGGATGGGAAAATAAGACTGAAAGTTCTAAAACAATTCAGACAAAATTATTTATTGAACTGAGTCCCGAGGAAAAGTCACTTGTTCAGATACTTAAAGAGAAGGGCAGCATGCCTATTGATAGTATTAGTATGAAAACCTCATTTTCCATGAGTAAGGTGTCTGGTTTGCTTCTAAAATTGGAATTTGAAGGCATAATCAAATCACTTCCGGGGAAAATCTACACTTTGAATACATGAATTTTATCATTTTTTATTGGTTAATGTTGTAGAGCAGATGTTCTTATTGTGTAAATATCTGATTATCAATTATAAAAAGTTTACGAAAACGTTGTAAAAAAAATATTAATTTAATTTGCGATTATGAAAAAATATATACTTTTGAACCAAGAACTAATATTTAAAACAACACAATCTAATTTAATTTCATAACATAGTTTGGCATGGAAGCAAAGATTAATGAATTCATGGAAGGCCTAAAGGCCAAAACTCCTGGAGAAGCAGAATTTCATCAGGCAGTTCAAGAAGTAGTAGAAACAGTTTGGGAAACTTATGATGCAAATCCTAAGTACAAAGCTGCGAAGATTCTTGATAAAATGTGTGAGCCGGAACGTACAATCATGTTCCGTGTGCCATGGATTAATGATAATGGTGAAGTAGAAATCAACCGCGGATACCGTGTTGAATTCAATAGTGCAATTGGACCCTATAAAGGTGGATTACGTTTTCACCCATCGGTTACATTAAGTGCATTAAAATTTTTAGGCTTTGAGCAGACATTCAAAAACTCTTTGACAACATTACCTATGGGTGGTGGAAAAGGAGGTTCTGATTTCAACGCTAAAGGAAGATCAGATAACGAAATTATGCGTTTTTGTCAAAGTTTCATGACTGAGCTTTGCAGACACATCGGTCCTAATACAGATGTTCCTGCCGGTGATATCGGAGTAGGTGGTCGTGAGATTGGATATTTATTCGGACAGTACAAGAGAATTCGTAACGAATTTGTTGGTGTATTGACAGGTAAAGGTCTGGAATTTGGCGGATCATTAATTCGTCCTGAAGCAACTGGTTTTGGTTCTGTGTATTTTGCTCAACACATGCTGGCTGAAAACAATGAAACTTTAGAGGGTAAAATTGTTGCTCTTTCAGGTTTTGGTAATGTTACTTGGGGTGCAGCTCTTAAGTTAGTGGAACTTGGTGCAAAAGTTGTTACTGTTTCCGGTCCTGACGGATATATATATGATCAAGAAGGTTTAAATGCTGAAAAGATCGATTATTTATTGGATTTGAGAGCTTCTAATAATGATGTTGTTGCTCCTTATGCTGAAAAATTTGGTGCTAAATTCTTCCCAGGTAAAAAACCTTGGGAGGTGAAAGTAGATTTGGCTTTCCCTTGTGCAATTCAAAATGAGTTGAATTTAGAGGATGCTAAATTATTGGAAGCAAACGGATGTAAATATGTTGTTGAGACTTCAAACATGGGTTGTACTGCAGATGCTGCTTTCTATTTAGTGGATGCTATGGCTTTCGCTCCTGGTAAAGCTGCTAATGCTGGTGGAGTTGCTGTGTCTGGTTTAGAGATGTCACAAAATTCTATGCGTTTCAACTGGTCTACTGAAGAGGTAGATGAGAAGTTGGGTCGTATCATGAAAGATATTCACGATACTTGTGTTAAATTCGGTACTGAGAATGGACACATCAACTATATTAAAGGTGCTAATATTGGTGGCTTCGTAAAAGTTGCTGAAGCAATGTTGGCTCAGGGCTGCGTATAATATACTATATTGCCACTATATAAAAGCCGGCTTTGCCGGCTTTTTTTAATTGATATTCGCCCAATATTCGTTTGGCAAGTCACTACTGTTTATATATGTTTGCAGAAAAGTTGTGAAAGATGAAATTGATTGATACTCATTCCCATATATATTCAGATGATTTTAAAGATGATATTGAAGAAATTATCTCTAATTGCAGGAAAGTAAATATTGGGAAAATCCTGCTTCCTAATATTGATTCGGAATCTATACCAAAAATGAATCGTTTGGTTCAACGTTTTCCTGATATGTGTGTTCCTATGATGGGGCTTCATCCTACATCAGTGAAAGAAAACTACAGGGAAGAGTTAGAGAACTGTAAAGCCTGGCTTGCAAAAGGATCTTATTGTGCGATTGGTGAAATAGGGATGGATTTGTATTGGGACAAAGCTTTTGTGAAAGAACAGCAAATTGTTTTCGATACTCAAATTAATTGGGCATTGGAAAGGGAGCTTCCGATTGTTATTCATGCCAGAGACTCATTCGATGAGATTTTTGAAATATTAGAAGCTTATCGCAATAGCAATTTAAAAGGTGTGTTTCATAGTTTTACCGGAAATTCAGAGCAAGCCGAAAAGGCTATCGGCCTGGGATTTCTGTTGGGGATTAATGGAATTGTAACCTTTAAGAATTCCGGACTTGATAAAACAATCGAATCTCTTGGATTGGAGAATTTGATTTTGGAAACTGATGCACCTTACCTGGCACCTGTGCCAAAGCGGGGAAAAAGAAACGAAAGTTCGTACTTGGTTCATATAGCCAGTAAACTTTCTGAAATTTATCAGCTTAGCTTGGATGAGGTGGCCAAAACAACAAGTGCAAATGCGGAAAAATTATTCAACATTGAATTCAAATAAAATGGAACAAAAACAAACTTCTATTTTAATAATATATACCGGAGGAACAATTGGTATGGTGAACGACCCTAAAACAGGTTCGTTAAAACCTTTTGATTTTGATCATATCTTAAAACAGGTTCCTGAATTGAATGAATTTGGGTTTAAATTGGAATCAATAGCTTTTGACCCACTTATCGATTCATCAAACTTAAATCCTAAGGTATGGATAAAGATTGTTGAAATAATAAAGGAGAATTATCAGAAATTTGATGGCTTTGTTGTGTTGCATGGAACGGATACGATGTCTTACACTGCTTCGGCTTTAAGTTTTATGCTGGATAATTTACAGAAACCAGTTATCCTCACCGGGTCTCAACTGCCAATAGGAACATTAAGAACAGATGGGAAGGAAAATTTAATTACAGCTATTGAAATTGCAGCGGCCTATCAAAATGGACAAGCCATGGTTCCTGAAGTTTGTGTTGTGTTTGAAAATAAGCTTTTCCGGGGAAACAGGACTACAAAGCACAATGCAGAGCATTTTAATGCATTTCATTCATATAATTATCCTGATTTGGCAAAGATTGGAATCCATATCAATTATAATTATGCAGCTATTCATTACCCCAGTCAGCCGGGAGAATTAGAAATATCAACATCTTTGGATCTCAATATTGCGATCTTAAAAATATTTCCGGGTATTAATAAGACTGTTGTTGATTCAATTCTTAACAGTAAAGGATTGAAAGCTGTAATAATGGAAACATATGGGGCGGGAAATGCACCTACAGATAAGTGGTTTATCGACTCAATAAAAGATGCAATTGAAAAGGGAATAATAGTATACAATGTCACTCAATGTGCAGCTGGAAGTGTTGAAATGGGTTTGTATGAAACTAGTCTGGAGCTATTACGTGCTGGTGTTGTAAGTGGTAGAGATATAACTACCGAGGCAGCAGTAACCAAACTTATGTATGTGTTGGGGAAAAACTTAAATTCAGAACAAATCAAATTCCTTTTAAATAAATCTTTGAAAGGCGAATTAAGCCAATAGTTTATTTGTTTTTCACATTTTTTTTGTAATTTGGTGCACTGTTTAGTCACTTCTGTATTACATAAAATTAAATTCATGATTATCGTGAAAAACTGATGTAGAAAGACTTTATTTAATAAAAATGACATGCAACTAATAAATTAGTTGTATTAAAGATCGCAATCGTTTAATTTTGTAAAAAATAATTTCGTTAATTAAAATTTGAAAAACAGACTATGAAAAAGTTATTTGCATTTATAGCAGTTATCGGGATGCTAAGCTTAGGAGCGTCAACAAACGTATTTGCTCAGGATGAGACAGCAGAACAAGCTACCGTAGATACAACGCAAGTTGCTGAGGAAGTTGCAGAAGAAGTTGTTGAAAAAGCTACCCCAGTAATGGAAGAAGAAGTGATTGAAAGTACTTCTTTTCACCAAGTTGTGAAAAAGCAGTTCATCCAAGGTGGTGCAATGTTTATGAGTTTTGTATTGTTAACACTTATTTTAGGTTTGGCTCTTTCTATCGAAAGAATCATTTACTTAAATATGTCGACAACTAATACTAAAAAATTGTTTGCTAATCTTGAAGATGCATTGAACAACGGTGGTGTTGAAGCAGCTAAAGAAGTTTGTAGAAACACTCGTGGTCCTATTGCCAGTATCTTCTACCAAGGTCTTGATCGTATTGATGAAGGTATTGAAGTAGTTGAGAAATCAGTTGTTTCTTACGGTTCTGTTCAAATGGGTCTTTTAGAGAAAGGTCTTTCCTGGATTGGTTTGATGATTGGTTTGGCTCCTATGTTAGGATTTATGGGTACTGTAATTGGTATGATCGACGCTTTCGATTCTATCCAGTCTATGGGTACTATTTCTCCGGCAGCTGTAGCAGGTGGTATTAAAGTTGCTTTGATTACTACTGTATCTGGTTTGATCGTTGCTATGATCCTTCAGGTATTCTATAACTACTGTACTTCAAAAATTGACAGTATCGTGAACAACATGGAAGATGCGTCTATCTCTCTTCTTGATATCCTTGTAAAATACAACATGAAAAAATAATTTTAGACTATGTCAAATACATTGAGTAAATATTTAAATATTCTCACCTATGTAATGATTGGTCTAACAGCAATTTTTGTTGCCATGTTTTACTTAGGTGGAGAGCTGCCAAATCAGCCATATCCAACGCCTGTTTATACTGATGTTTTATTGCAATGGGCAAAAGCATTATTTATTATTTGTGCTGGTTTGTCTTTGGTTTTTCCTATCATTCAGTTAGTAACTAACCCTAAGGGTGCTGTTAAAGGTTTGGGTGGATTAGTTGGTTTGGGTTTGGTAATCCTTATTGCTTATTCATTATCAGATGCAACTTTGTTAGATCTTCCTGGTTATACTGGTGCTGATAACACTCCAGGAGCATTACAATTTGCAGATACTGTACTTTACACCATGTACATTTTAGGTGTTGGAACAGTTGTTGCTATTGTTGCAACCGAAGTATTAAGAAAATTACGTTAAGTAAATGATTCGGATTTTTTATTCGGATCGATATACCTTTAGATTATAATATTATGGCAAGAAAAACACCAGAGATTAATTCTAGTTCGATGGCCGATATTGCATTCTTGTTGTTAATTTTCTTCTTGGTTTCGACTACTATGGACATTGATACAGGTATCTATAAAAAGTTACCGCCAATTCCAGAGGAAGAGGAAATAAACGCACCAAAGGTTAAACAACGTAATGTTTTAGCTATTTTGGTGAACCGCAACGATGACTTATTGGTTAATGGAGAAATTCTTAGTATTTCGCAATTGCGTGAAAAAACAAAAGAATTTATCCTGAACCCGCTAAATAGTGCAGATTTACCTGAGAAAAAATTGACTACAATTCCGTATTTTGGAGATGTAATGGTTTCGAAAGGTTTGGTTTCTTTGCAAAATGACCGCGGAACTAGTTACGAAATGTACATTAAAGTACAGGACGAACTTGCAGCTGCATCTCGTGAATTAAAAGATGAGAAGGCAATGCAGAAGTGGAATATGAAATATGCAGACTTGGACGAAGATCAGCAGAGTGCTGTTAGGGATTATGTGCCAATGCAAATTTCTGAAGCTGAACCTAAAAATGTGGGAGGAAAAAAATAATGGGAAAATTTAAAAAAGGTGGTTCTAAGGAACTTCCGGAAATTTCAACAGCTTCTCTTCCTGATATCGTATTCATGCTTTTATTTTTCTTCATGGTTAGTACAACCATGCGTGAAGTGGAATTGAATGTTGATGTTATGGTTCCAAGTGCAAAAGAAATCGTGAAATTGGAGAAAAAGGATCTTGTTAGTAACATTTATGTAGGTATTCCAATGAGAAAATTTGCAAAAACGATGGGTACTGAACCACAAATCCAATTGAACGATCAGTTTTCTACAGTTGATGATATTCAGGCCTTTATTGCTGCTGAAAGAGAAGCAAGAAAAGAGGAATTACGAAACAAGTTAACTACTTCTCTTAAAGTTGATCAATATACTAAGATGGGTATTATTATCGACATTAAGCAAGAGCTTAGAAAAGCTAGTTCGTTAAAACTGAACTATTCTACACGTGAAACAGCGGAATAATATTCCAGGTTTATACATATTTAAAAGGAGTCCAATTTGGACTCCTTTTTTTTGCTGATTTTTTTTATTTCTTCACACTAAAAAGCATTGTTTGTCATGAGAGTGTATTCCTTTAAAAACTTCTGTCGCAATGATAAAATAGAAAAGCCAATCAAAAAATATGATTGGCTTTTCTATTTGTGACCCGTACAGGATTCAAACCTGTGACCTTCAGAACCGGAATCTGACGTTCTATTCAGCTGAACTAACGGGCCGATTACGAGTGCAAATTTAGAAAAATATTTTGTTCTGCATCACATCTAAACTCATTCGTGTAAATAAATATAATTCATTGTTTTAAACTTGCATGTCTAAACCATTAAAATCCAAATCTTAATAAAATAAGACTTCCTTCTTAAACTCAGTAAATATTTATAAACTTTTGTTAATTTTGCGCTTTGAAATGCAAGAAATAACCATATTTTATCAACATTACCATGGAGTACAACTTTAAAGAAATAGAACAAAAGTGGCAGAAGTATTGGACTGAAGAGAAAACCTACAAAGTTGAAGTGAATTCTGAGAAGCCCAAATTTTATGTGCTCGATATGTTTCCATATCCTTCGGGGGCTGGTTTACATGTTGGTCATCCACTTGGATATATCGCTTCGGATATATATTCCCGCTATAAAACTTTAAAGGGTTTTAATGTGCTTCATCCAATGGGATATGATGCTTATGGTTTGCCTGCTGAGCAATATGCGATACAAACAGGACAGCACCCTGCTATTACAACAGAAACAAATATTAACAGATATCGTGAGCAATTAAATAAAATTGGCTTTTCATACGACTGGGATCGCGAAGTTCGTACTTGTGATCCTGGGTATTATAAATGGACCCAATGGGCATTTATTCAAATGTTCAATCACTATTTCAATATCGATTCTCAAAAAGCAGAATCAATTGAGTCTTTGGTTGCGCAGTTTGAGCTTTTAGGCAATGGAAAAGTAAATGCTGCTTGTTCAGAAACAGATGTGTTTACTGCTGATGAGTGGAACGCTTTTTCTGATATCGAAAAACAGACTGTTCTTTTAAGCTACAGGTTGGCATATTTGGCTGATACAATGGTAAACTGGTGTCCTAAATTAGGGACTGTTTTAGCGAATGATGAGGTGAAAGATGGTGCTTCGGTCCGGGGAGGACACCCTGTTGAGCAAAAGAAGATGCGTCAATGGTCATTGCGTGTTTCTGCCTATGCAAAACGTTTATTGGATGGTTTGGATAATTTGGAATGGACTGACTCTTTAAAAGAGATTCAGAAAAACTGGATTGGGCGTTCTGTTGGTGCTGAAGTTAATTTTGGAGTGAAAGGTTCTGATTTAAAAATGGAGATTTTCACTACCCGTCCTGACACAATTTTCGGTGTTACTTTCATGGTTTTAGCTCCGGAGAGCGATTTGGTGAAGGAATTAACAACAGCAGATTGTCAGGTGAATATTGATGCTTATATAGAGGCAACAAGCAAAAGAACAGAAAGAGAGCGTTTAGCTGATGTTAAAACGGTGAGCGGTGCATTTACAGGTGCATATGCAGTTCATCCTTTTACAGGCGAGGAAATACCTGTCTGGGTGAGTGATTATGTGCTTGCTGGATATGGAACGGGTGCAATTATGGCGGTTCCTGCCCATGATAGCCGCGATTACGCATTTGCGAAACATTTCAATTTGCCGATTGTTCAGGTGGTCTCAGGCGGTGATATTTCGGAGGAATCTTACGATGCCAAAGAAGGACAATCAATGAACTCTGATTTTTTGAATGGATTGGATGTAAAAGATGCGATTGTAAAAGCAAACGAGGAAGTTGAAGCAAGAGGTTTAGGAAAGAAAAAAATCAACTACAGATTGAGAGATGCAATTTTCTCACGACAAAGATATTGGGGAGAACCTTTCCCTGTCTATTTTAAAGACGGAATGCCTCAAATGATGGATTTGGACAAGTTGCCTTTAGAACTGCCAGAGATTGATAAATACTTGCCAACAGAGAGCGGGGAACCACCTTTGGGTCGTGCAAAAGATTGGGTTACCGAAGATGGATATCCAATTGAATTGAATACAATGCCTGGTTTTGCAGGATCATCTGCTTACTACTTGCGATATATGGATCCTCGTAACAATGATTCATTGGTTTCTGCCGAAGCAAATGAATATTGGCAGGATGTTGATTTGTATATTGGTGGTACCGAGCATGCTACGGGCCACTTAATTTATTCTCGTTTTTGGAATAAATTCCTTTTTGATATCAATGAAGTATGTAAAGATGAGCCTTTCAAGAAATTGATCAACCAAGGAATGATTCAGGGACGATCGAATTTTGTTTATCGTGATAAGAAATCCAATAAATACGTTTCTTACGGATTAATAGAGGGGTATGATACAACTGCAATTCATGTTGATGTGAATATTGTGAAAAATGATGTTCTTGATTTGGAAGCCTTTAAAAACTGGATGCCTGAATATAAGAAGGCTGAATTCATTTTAGAGGATGGAAAATATCATTGTGGCTGGGCTGTCGAAAAAATGTCTAAATCCATGTTTAATGTGGTAAACCCTGATGTAATTGTAGAAGAATACGGAGCTGATACTTTGCGTTTATACGAAATGTTTTTGGGTCCGTTGGAAGCGCATAAACCATGGGATACAAACGGAATAGATGGTGTTCATAAATTTCTGAAGAAATTATGGCGGTTGTTTCATAATGAAGCAGGTGAATTTGAATTGGCAAGCAGTGAGCCAACACAAGACGAATTAAAGGTTCTTCATAAAACCATTAAGAAAATACAGGATGATATTGAGCGTTTTTCATTCAATACCTCAGTTTCAGCTTTCATGATTTGTGTGAATGAGTTGTATACTTTGAAGTGTAACAATAAAGCCGTTCTTGAAAATCTTTTGGTTATTCTTGCTCCTTTTGCACCTCATGTTGCTGAAGAATTATGGGCTTTATGTGGAAATGCAACAAGTATAACAAAGGCAGATTTCCCGGAGTTCAACGAAAGTTTCGTTCAGGAAAATATTCATAAATATCCTGTTTCATTTAATGGTAAAATGAGATTTATACTTGAATTACCCGTAAATCTAAGCAGAGATGAAATAGAAAAGGAAGTTCTTTCTTTAGAAAGATCTCAAAAATGGATCGATGGAAAAACGCCTAAGAAAATTATAATCGTTCCTAATAAGATCATTAATATAGTAGTATAAATAAATTATTCAAATAAGTTTCAGGCTTTAAGCTTTGTTGACTGTTTGACAACAAAACTTAAAGCTTTTTTTTTTAATACGAGATGAAAATAAATTATTCTGAAATAAAATCCCTGGTAGTAATTACTATTGGGATGGCAATATATTGCTTTAGTTGGGCAGCCTTTTTAATCCCATCTGGTATAATTGGAGGAGGGGTTAGTGGTATTGGTACATTAATTTATTTTGCGAGTGCAAAAGCAATTCCTGTTGGTTATTCTTATTTTATTATTAATGCCTTTTTAATACTGATAGCTCTAAAAATATTGGGTAGTAAATTTGGTGTTAAAACAGTATTTGCAATTATTGTGGGGTCGGTATTACTTTCAGTTTTGCCGAAGCTTATTCCTGAACCTTTAGTGAATGAGAAATTTATGGCTGCAATTATCGGAGGTGCCTTATCCGGAATTGGAGTTGGTATCACGATATCTCAAGGAGGTAGTTCCGGAGGTACTGATATTATAGCAATGATTATCAATAAATACAAAAATATCAGTCCCGGACGTATTATATTATATCTTGATATTTTTATCATTGCTTCATCTTATATCGTGTTTAAAGATGTACCTACTATTGTGTATGGCTACGTAGTAATGTCTATTACAGCTTATGCTATTGATATGGTGATTTCTGGATCGAAACAATCTGCTCAGCTTTTTATTATTTCAACAGAGTTTGAAAAGATTGCCAATGAAATTACCGGGACTATGAACAGGGGAGTGTCTGTGGTGGATGCAACCGGCTGGTATTCAAAGGAAAGCAAAAAGATATTGATGGTTGTGGTTCGAAAACATGAAGCTCCATCGATCTTTAAATTAGTAAAACAAATTGATGGAAATGCCTTTATATCAATGGGATCGGTAATGGGGGTTTATGGCTTAGGTTTTGAAGAAATAAGAGGGTAGTTATTATGAAAAAAAGCAGTTCGATACAAATGTCAAAATTTGATTTTCAGTCATACCTAATTATCACAATAGGCTTGTTGGTCGGTTCGCTTGCGTGGACCGGATTCATTATTCCTGCAGAAATTGTAGGTTCGGGTGTTGGTGGTATTGCAACCATGATTTACTATGTAACAGGTTTTAAGGTTGGATATAGTGTTTTCCTTATCAATTCTGTTTTTCTTCTTGTTGCATTGCGCGTTTTGGGTTTCGGTTTTGGTGTTAAAACCATTTATGGAATTACTGTTCTTTCCTTTTTTCTTTGGCTGTTTCAGTCCTTAATAACAGAGCCCTTGGTTTCCGATCGATTCATGTGTGCTATCATTGGAGGAATACTGGCTGGAGCCAGTGCCGGAATGATATTGTCACGCGGAGGGAGTACAGGGGGAACTGATATTCTGGCCATGATGATTAATAAGTATAAGAATTACAGCCCCGGACAATTGTTACTTACAATTGATGTTGTTATTATTTCGTCTTCGTATTTGTTAGAGCATTCCATTGAACAGGTTGTATATGGATTTGTTACTATGGGAGTAAGTGCCTATTGTGTTGATATGATTATTGAGGGAAGCAAACAGTCTGTACAGATCTTTATTTTTACACGAAAGCCTGATGAGATTAGAAAAGAGGTTGTGTATACCCTTGATCAGGGAATAACTGTTCTTAGCGCAACAGGTGGTTTTAGTGGGGAAGATGTTAAGGTGTTAATGCTGTTGGCCAGGAAAAGAGAATCTCAGACTATTTTGAATATGATTAAGCTGGTAGATCCGGATGCATTCATTTCACTGGGAAGCGTAATGGGAGTTTACGGGAAGGGATTCGATAAGATTAAATAGTAATTTCTTAAAAAAGCTTAAAACGTTGTGGATACTCTGAGGGCTATTGTTCAACTATTATAATAGTAATACCTTTATGCTTCTCAAAAATAAATATCCACGATGAAAAAAATCTTGAACTATAAGTTTCTATTAATTGCATGTGCTGTGCTTTTAGGTTTAATTGTTCTTAAATGGTACTCAAGCAAACGATCAATAAAACAAATTGAACAGGAAGAAGTTGTAATTGACACCACTGAGATAGTTCAGGTGCATTTAAAATATGGATTTCCCATTGAAGAATTTGCCGTGGAGACTAACAAGGTAAAACGTAATCATAGCTTATCAACCATATTGCGGCAATATGATATTAGTTTTGGTACCATTGATGATATAGCAAGGAAAGCAAAGAAGGTTTTTAATGTCAGAAGGATTAAGTCAGGACATGAGTATTCAGTTCTTTTCACTAAAGATAGTTTGAAAACACCGGAGTATTTTATTTATGAAAATACCCCCGTTGAATACATCGTATTCGATTTGCGCGACACTTTAAATGTATTTAAGGGTGAGAAGAAAATTATTAAAAATAGGAAGCAGATAAAAGGAAGTATTGAGTCGTCGTTGTGGAATGCAATGGTTGAAGCCAATTCGGATCCTTTACTATCTGTTGAACTTTCTGATATTTATGCCTGGACTATTGATTTTTTTGGTGTTGGGAAAGGTGATCAATTCAATATCATTTACGAAGAATCATTTGTTGATGAAAAACCCATACATCAAATAAAAGTGATCGCCGCAAATTTTATACATCATAACTCAAATAATTATGCCTTTGCCTTTGTTGAAGGTGATAAAGAAGGTTATTTTGATGAAGAAGGGAAAAGTCTGCAAAAAGCATTTTTGAAAGCCCCTCTTCGCTTTTCAAGAATTAGCTCAAAGTTTTCTAACAATAGGTTTCATCCGGTTTTAAAAAGGTATCGGGCTCATCATGGTGTCGATTATGCAGCGCCTACAGGTACGCCCGTTCACACAATTGGCGATGGTGTTATTACCAAAAGAGGATATCAGGCAAATGGTGGAGGAAACTATCTTACTATTAAGCACAATAGTGTTTACTCAACAACTTATATGCATCTTTCCCGGTTTGCTAAAAGAATGAATGCCGGCACCAGAGTTAAGCAGGGCGAAACAATCGGATATGTTGGAGCAACTGGTCTTGCAACAGGTCCTCATTTAGATTTCAGAGTTTATAAAAATGGAACTCCAATAAATCCATTGAATATAAAATCGCCTCCTGTGTCACCCGTGAAAGAAGAAAACGTGGCCAGATATAAGCAGGAAATGGAAAAATTAATGCAGGAGCTAAGCCCGAAGGAAGCAATGACTTTAGAGTAATTGCTCAATTATTTTGGGGAAGAATTCATGTTCCAGTTTATGAATTTTTTCAGCAACATCTTCTGCAGAATCATTTGGTGAGATACTGCATTTGGCTTGAAATACGATTTTTCCTTCATCGTATTTCTCATTTACCAAATGAATGGTAATGCCACTTTCTGTTTCTTTATTTTCGACAACTGCCTGATGAACCTTCATGCCATACATCCCTTTTCCACCATATTTTGGTAAAAGAGCAGGGTGAATATTGATAATAGAATTGGGATATTTACGCAGTAAATTAAGAGGAAGCAACCAAAGAAATCCTGCTAAAACAATAAAATCGACCTTTTTTTCAGCCAAAAAATCAATTATTTTATTCGTTTCGTTGAATTCTGATCGGGAAAAAACTAAAATTGGAATATTTAGGCTTCTTGCTCTGGAAAGTACAAAGGCATTGGCGTTGTTGGAAAGAATTGCCGAAATCTCAAATTCGGGTTTATCGCTAAAATATCTTGCGATATTTTCAGCATTACTCCCTGATCCAGAAGCAAATATAGCTAGTCGTTTCATGTTGGGTTTTCAAATTTAACTAAAACACACAAATATATGCAAAAGGCATTTCGCAGTGAAATAATTTCGCAGAAAAGGAAAAAGAATTACCTTTGACCGCAACTTTGTGAAATAAATTTGAATTATTTAGAGTAAATTTATTTCTTTGCACAGTTGAAAATTAATTAGTTTAAATATTTAATCACTTAAAATTTTAAAGTTATGTCTGATATTGCATCTAGAGTAAAAGCTATCATAGTTGATAAGTTGGGTGTGGACGAAACTGAGGTAACACTTGAGGCTAGTTTCACTAACGATCTTGGAGCTGATTCATTGGATACAGTTGAGCTTATTATGGAATTCGAAAAAGAATTTAACATCGCTATTCCAGACGATCAAGCAGAAAACATTGGTACTGTAGGTGACGCTATTTCTTACATCGGAGAAAACGCTAAGTAATTATTAACCAGAACCTTTTTTATGGAATTTAGAAGAGTAGTAGTAACTGGGCTTGGAACAATAAACCCAATTGGTAATTCTATTGCCGAATATTGGGATAACTTGGAGAATGGAGTGGGTGGATCAGGAATGATTACTCATTTTGATGCTTCAAAGTTCAAAACTCAGTTTGCTTGCGAAGTTAAAAATTTCGAGCCTAATGATCATTTCGACCGCAAGGAAGTTAGAAAATTAGATTTGTATGCTCAGTATGCTTTGGTTGCGGCCAAACAAGCTATTGAAGATTCAAATCTGGACCTTGAATCGGAAGATTTAACAAAGGCTGGAGTAATCTGGGGTTCTGGTATTGGCGGAATTAAAACTTTCTTAGATGAAGTAACAGGATATGCAAACGGGGATGGAACTCCTCGTTTCTCTCCTTTCTTCATTCCTAAGATGATTTCTGATATTGCCGCCGGTCATATTTCAATGAAATATGGATTCCAAGGACCTAATTATGGTACTGTTTCTGCATGCGCTTCGGCTTCACATGCAATGATTGATGCAATGAATTACATCCGTTTGGGTAAAGCTAATATCTTTATTACAGGAGGTTCTGAAGCATCTATCAATGAAGCAGGTTTGGGTGGATTTAATTCTATGCAGGCATTATCTACAAACAACGAAGAGTATAAAACTGCATCTCGTCCATTTTGTAAAACCCGTGATGGTTTTGTTATGGGTGAAGGAAGTGGTTGCTTGATTTTTGAAGAATACGAGCATGCTAAAAAACGAGGAGCAAAAATTTACGCCGAAATTGTTGGTGGTGGAATGTCTGGTGATGCTTATCACCTAACAGCAACTCATCCAGAAGGAAGAGGTGCTATTAACGCTATGAAAATGGCGTTAGAAGACGCTTGTCTGAAACCGGAAGAAATTGATTATATCAATGTTCATGGAACTTCAACACCAGTAGGTGATATTCCTGAAACAAAAGCGGTTCAGACTGTGTTTGGCGATCATGCCTATAAATTGAACATTAGTGCTACAAAATCAATGACTGGTCACTTGCTGGGAGCAGCAGGAGCTGTTGAAGCTATTGCCTGTATTTTGGCAATAAACAATCAAACAGTTCCTCCTACAATTAACTTTAGTGAGTCGGATCCTAACATTGATGAAAAACTAAACCTTACACTTCATAAGGCTCAGAAACGTGAAATTCGCACTGCCTTGAGCAATACATTTGGGTTTGGTGGCCATAATGCTTCGGTTATTTTCAAATCATTCATTGAATAATTTGTGATAAAGTCTATATTTCAATCCATAAAACTTTTTTTCTATCCTGAAAGGGAGTTTTATGGATTGTTTTTTGATTCACTGGGGGTTAAACCTAATAATCCTGATTTGTATGAACTCGCTTTCATACACAAATCTGCAACCATCCAAAAAAAAGGTTACGGTTTAAATAATGAACGTCTCGAATATCTTGGAGATGCTATTCTTGGTGCCATAATCGCCGATATTCTTTACAAGTACTTTCCCAATAAGGACGAAGGTTTTCTTACTCAAATCAGATCTAAAATTGTCAGCAGGCAATCCTTAAATAAGCTGGCGGTTAAAATTGAACTCGACAAGCAGGTTGTCTCCAATGTGAACTTGAATAATAACAAGCATATTTACGGAGATGCATTTGAAGCTTTTATTGGTGCTGTTTACCTTGATCAGGGCTACGATAAAACAAGAAAATTTATCGAGGATAAAATTTTTAGAACACACATCAATTTGGAGGAAGTGGTTACTGTTGAAACCAATTTTAAAAGCAAATTAATTGAGTGGGCTCAAAAAAATAAGAAAGATGTTTATTTTGATACACACGAAGGTGGTATTGATGATGCATTGAATTTGCCATTGTTTACTTCTGAAGTTGAGGTGGAAGAAGTGAAAATGGGTACGGGGATGGGTACATCTAAAAAGGAAGCTCAACAAAAAGCTGCGCAAGAGGCTCTTGCACGAATAAGTCAAATGGAATTGGCTTGCTAAATCTTTCCTGTTACACTCTGTTAGTGATTTTCAAAAAAAAGAAATTTGTGGTTGGTTTTAAGTTGAAGGTGGATTTTTTCGTCTCCTTTTGCGAATAAAACTGTATAAAAAAAAGGACGGTAACCACAACCGCCCTTTCATCTAACTATTAACCAAAATTTTTAATCAAGGAGATTGTTTCTTATAGATTCGCTCTCCGATGGCAAATATAGTGTCAAATTATTAACTTCAAAGTCGTTTTTGTGAAAATTTATCGAAAATTAGCTGTTTTTGTCTAAAATAGATTAAATCCAAATTTATTAAAGCGGCGATGTGTTTAGCAACTGAAATTTTGCGGATAGCGGCTATTTAAACTTGTGTTAAAGATTGTTAAGCTGGAATAGCTACAGCTGGTTTTTTTTATATTTGTATCTATGAATCAAAAATATATTTGGCTTGTAACAATTGTACTCTGTATTTCCTTATCTGGATTGATATTGGTTCAGATTAACTTTTTTCAGTCAGCCTCTAAAATTAAAGAAGAGCAACTTGCTCTGACTGTTAGTAAGGCTTTGGATCAGGTTGTCTCAGAATTAGAAAGAGCAGAGAAAGAGCAGATTATTTTGGAAGGTGATGTTTCCAACTTTAATAATGGTACAATAATCAGCTCTAAAAGTTCAGGGTTTAGTATTAATATTCCTATGGACTTCACTCATGAAAAAGCCAGATTGAGTTTTTACTCCGAAAACAAAGAATATAATATTGGGGAGGGGTATTTAAATCCAGAAGGTATATCCGGACTTTCAAAAATGCAGTCTCAATTTAATAAAACTCTTAAGTCGGGTAATTCCAGATATGCTCTAATTGCAGGACAATTAGCCAACTCGCAGCTCTCTTTGAGTGAAAGGATAAAAATGGAAAAGTTGCCGCAACTTATTCAGGAAAAGCTTCGGGAGAACGGGATTAAGCTGAACTTCGAATATGCAGTGAAATCAAATAATAAATTTGAAAAGAGATCAAAAAATTATTTTCGAAATCCTTCTTTTGAAAAATACAGTAAGCAATTGTTTCCCAATGATTTTTTCTCCAATTTAAATTTCTTATATATTTATTTTCCCGGACAACAGAGGTATATGCTGCAATCATACTCTTTGTTACTTCCATCTTTTATATTGACTCTGGTTTTAATTCTTTCCAGTGCGTTCACTATTTTCATTATCTTTCGTCAGAAAAGGTTATCGAATATAAAGAATGACTTTATTAATAATATGACTCATGAGTTTAAAACTCCTATTGCAACTATTTCGTTAGCCTCTCAGATGCTGAAGGACAATACTGTTACCACAACCGCATCGACAAGAGATCATATTGCTAAGATTATTAATGATGAAAGCCGGCGACTTACCTATCAGGTTGAAAAGGTTCTGCAAATGGCTGTTTTTAATGAGGTTAGGATGAAATTAAAATTGAAGACAATTAGTGTTCATAAAATAATTCAAAATTTATTACCTAACTTTACAATAAGAGTTGAGGATAGAAAAGGGAACATGTATCAGAATATTGATGCAGAACATGATCTGGTACTGGCTGACGAGGTTCATTTAAGTAATGTAATCGCAAATCTATTGGATAATGCCATTAAATACTGTAAAGATGCTCCCGAACTTAGTATTAGTACAAGGAATAAAAATAAGGGTATTGTTATAACCATTACTGATAACGGCATCGGAATTTCTAAAGAAGATCAAAAAATGATTTTTGAACGTTTCTTTAGAGTGCATACAGGAAATGTTCATGACGTGAAAGGATTTGGTTTGGGATTGTCCTACGTAAAAAAAATAGTTGATGCCCACAATGGACAGGTTAGTGTTGATAGCATACCTGATAAAGGATCCAAATTTGAAATATATCTTCCCTTAAAAAAATAGATACATATGGAACAAGTTAAAATTTTATTAGCAGAAGATGATGCTAATCTAGGACTTCTATTAAAAGAGTATTTGGTTGCAAAAGGCTATAACACCACACTGCGTGAAGATGGCGATAAGGCATACGATGAATTTTTAAAAAATCCATATGATCTGTGTATTTTTGATATCATGATGCCACATAGAGATGGTTTTACTTTGGCTAAGGATATTCGCTTAATAAATAGTGAGATTCCAATCATTTTCCTAACTGCGAAGTCGATGAAAGAAGATGTTTTAGAGGGGTTTAAGTTGGGAGCCGATGATTATATGACTAAGCCTTTTAGTATGGAAGAACTGTTGGTTCGTATCGAAGCTGTTTTAAGAAGAACTTCAGGGGTGAAAAGTGAAAATACTCAGGAAGAGTTTAAATTAGGGCGCTTTTTATTTGATTCAAAGAAACAATTTCTTCAGGATGGCGAAGCGACAATTAAGCTGACAACGAAAGAATCAGAATTGTTAAAACTTCTTTGTAATAATGTGAATAAAGTTTTGGAGCGGAATTTAGCTCTTAGAACGATCTGGTCCGACGATAATTATTTTAATGCCAGAAGTATGGATGTATATATTACTAAGTTAAGAAAGCATTTAAAGCCTGAACCGGGCATTGAAATTATCAATGTTCATGGTAGAGGATACAAACTGATCATGTAATAGTTTTCTGATATAAAAAACGCCGGTCATTCGACCGGCGTTTTTTTTTATGAGATATTTATTCTGAAACCTTTTCAGTAGAATCAGATTGTTCTGCTTTTTTTTCTTTTTTCTCGACTTCTTTTTCGCGTTGTATCATATCCTGATACATACTCCGCATGAATTTGATCCCAAATTGCAAAGCGTCTTTTTTGCTCTGAAAATTTGATTTGATCAATTGATGCATGCTTAATTCTTCACTCGGATCATCGGTATAATAGAAAATATCGATATTGGGTCTGTTCCCTTTCTTTTTAATTTCCATTCCGAACCAGGTTTCAAATTCCTGATCTCCTACTTTAATATGACGTACAAATTTTATCATCTTCTGATTTTTTTTCCGATGCGAAGATACTTCATTTTTTTTAAAGGATAGATATTCAAATTTTAAGATGGTAAAAAAAAAGAGGACACCCAATCTAAGATTCCCTGAATTGATAGAGCAATTTACTTTTTATAATGAAAGCTGAGGTTTGGTAACATCAGAAAGTATCTCGTGATAACGACCTGAATAATTTTCCAGGCACCAATTTTTAAGCTTCTCAAAATCCGATGGAGTTAACCACTGAATGGCTTTTGTCAACTCTTTGCGAAAAAGAGCAAAATCAAAACTTACATTAGCGAGTACGATTTTTGTTTGTTCGAGCATAATTATTCAAGTTTAAAGTTTTTATCAGAACTTGTTCCACTAAGCTACAATTTTCTTTGAGGTTTGAAGAATACATTAAGAAGTCTTAACATTTTTAACAGTTTAATTAATGTAATGTTGTTCATTTGTTATTGCCAAATTGAAGGCGTAAAAAAAGGAGCTGTTATAGCTCCTCATTCTGTTTTTTTTCCAATTCTTTAATCTTCTTTTCCTGATTGTTCAACAATACCATTGATATCGTAAGGATGAACATGACTACCAGTTCAATATAGATTCCGCTTCTGTCAGGGGTTTCTGCCGAAGAGTTCAGGAGGTTTAATATTGCAGCCACCATAATTAAAAAGGTGGACATGATTAGCAGGAGTTTAATTAGTTTCATGTGTTTTTAATTTTAACCAATCTTAGTAGGTGAATTGTGGAGTATTTATTTCAGATGAATTTTATTTATAGAATGAAATTATTAAAAAATCAGCTCAAAAAAAAATGGCCTTCATAAGAAAGCCATAGTATTCTATTTTTCCGGGACAAAGTCCGGTTTTTTTAATTCCAATCTGTTTTTTACAGGATTAGCATAGATTTCCAGGAATATCTGATTTAATCTTTCTAGATTTCCTTCATCCGGATTAATTTTCTTTTCCATGTGCTTTAGGAAAAGATCTTTTTCTTCAGATGTATATTTATCTGCGAACTCATTCGTATTGTTTACGATATCATAGGCAATGTAGTTGTCAGGCCAAAGTTTGTAGTTCTTGTGTATTCTGTAATCAATCAAATCTGCAAGAGCTTTGAATTTATCTCTGCTGTCGTCCATCTCTTCAATAACATCGAGCATTGCAGAAATTGGTTTTCCGATTACAAAATTAACACGGCCTTTTTCATTAACCATTCCTTTGATCATACTTCGTAAATCGTCCTTAGGAGTTTTCTTAAAACCTTCGTCGGTTTCTTTTTTGTACACTTCTATGGTTTTCATTGCATCGCATGGCTCGTATTCGTATGAAATAGCAACAGGAACAATTCGTAAACTTTTAAAGTGCTCCGAGAAAGTAACATCTCCACTCATTTGAAGCATTTTCAACAAACTTTGTTGAGTTCTGTCATCACCATCTTTAGTTCGCCCTTCTCGTTGTGCTATCCAAATAGATGATTTTTTAGTGTTTAAGGCATACTGTATGTAAGATGATAATTGCTTTGAGCTGGTAAGCATCTGACGAACAGTTACGTTTCTTTGCACAACAAAGCTTTTGTTTAGTTTAACTAAATCGGCTATCCACGGTTGGATTAAAAGGTTGCTGCCAATAGCGATTTCAGTTGTTTCAAAACCATTGTTGTGAAGCATCACGTTAAGCAAGGCAGAATCCAAAATGATATCTCTATGATCCGAAATAAATAAATAGCTTTCTTTTGGATCAAGATTTTCCAGTCCATCAATGGTTATCCCTTTGGTGGTGTGGTCAATAATGTGTTGTGCCAGTCGTACAATGAAGTTGCTCTGAAATTCTTTTATTGTTTTTACTTCTCCCAATGCTTTCACAATCATCTCTTTCGAAAATCCTGGGAATAACTGTTGAGAGAATCGAATAAAAGCTTCTTCTTTTATTAAACGTCCTATGGTTTCTACAACCTCGGAATCGTTATATGGTCGAATAGCATCAAAATCTGAGTCGGTGAACATTGCTTGGTTCTTTTTGTTTTAAGGAATGGCAAAAATAAGCAAATTATATGGAATGTCTAGGAAATGGTACCTGCTTTTTGTTTTTATTGATGTTTAACTCCCTTGAAATTCAAATATTTGCATGTGTGAATAGGTGTACTATCTTGCTGTGTTTGGGGAGGATGGCTATTAATCAGGGTGTTCCAATAGCTGTCAAATCGACATGAAATGTATTTGAATCAATCTTGGCAGAGAATTTGAGTTTTTACAGCTAAAAGGTCTGTTAAACTAATTGGAGGAATTATAATGGGAGGAATTTGGATTATATTTATTGCTTTTACCTTGTTAAGCTGGTTGGTAGCTAACCAATTGAAAACAAGATTTAAAAGGTATTCTCAAATGCCTACTGCGAATGGAATGACAGGACGCGAGGTGGTTGAGCAGATGTTAAGGGATCATGGTGTGAGAGGGGTAAGGATTGGTTCTGTTGATGGACAGTTGTCCGATCATTACAATCCGGCAGACAAAACCATTAATCTTAGCAAGGATGTTTATCATGGCAGAAGTATTGGTGCTGCAGCTGTAGCTGCGCATGAAACCGGTCATGCAATTCAACATGCCGAAGCATATGCGTGGTTGCAAATGCGATCGGCTTTAGTGCCTATTGTTAGTTTTGGTTCTAAGTGGGTACAGTGGGTGCTTTTAGCTGGAATTGTCATGGTGAATACTTTCCCTCAACTACTTTTGACAGGGATAGTACTGTTTGCCGGCACTACCCTTTTTAGTATTATCACCTTGCCTGTAGAGGTGGATGCTAGTCGAAGAGCCTTGGTTTGGTTGAAAACATCAGGTATTACAACCTATGAAACACAGAAAAGCGCTTTTGATGCATTGAAATGGGCGGCATATACTTATTTTATTGCAGCTCTGTCTTCCTTGGCAACATTACTTTACTATGTAATGATTTATATGGGAAGAAGGAATTAGACTCTTAAATGTGTGAAAAAAATTAAAAGTATTGTCCTTTTACTATCAGAAAATTCAGTGGCTGATGTAAAAGGACTTTTTTTTGCTTATATCAATTTTATTTAAAGTCTGTTTTGATGTTAATTTGGTATTATTTCCGTATCGATTGATTCCAAGTGTTTGTAATAGTTCTGCTAAAAAGTAAAGAATTAGAATCCTTTTTCTTATTTTTAATCTTTCAAAATAAGAAAAAGAGATATGACTAAAATAGCAAAATACGGATTTGTGCTTTCCTTCGTTTGGGTAGGGTTTTTATTGGCGATTAGCTTTATGGAAGCCTGGGTTAAGTTTCGGGCTGTGTCGCTCGACCTGCCAACAGGATTGGATGTGGGAGTTCATGTATTTGGCGCTTTAAATATGGTTGAGCGCATTTTTTCAGCAATGCTTTTGGTTTATGTGTTTATCTATTATACCGATAAAGTTGTTGTGATTACTGGCTTAACGATTTTCACCTTTGTAGTTGCTCAGTCGGGATATTTGCTCCCTGAATTAAATCAGCATGCACAGTTAATTATTATGGGAATGGTACCTGAGAAAAATTCAATTCATCACATATACGTACTTATGGAAGTTTTGAAATTGGTGGCATTGCTGGTTTTGGGTTTCAGACAAGTTCGAATATTTAAACAAGCATAGTTTTCTCGAAATTTTATAAAGCTCTGTATTCCTACAAATACAGATGGAAACCGAGTGGAGTTTTGTTTCTTCCGCATTTGTTAAAAAATAAACAAATATGTTTGTGGGGCAATTCCGGTTCCCCAAAAATATTTTTAATAGCTGTTGCTTAAAAATCTGTAGTTTATATTCTGAATTTAATTGATTGTCGGATAGTAAGGTTCAAAATTTAATGGTTGTTTGAGAAAAGCATCTAAAATATTAAATAATGTTGTAAAACATACAGGTAAATGAGCAGTGGAACATGTGTTGTGCGGCAGGTTTTGGGTGTGGCAGTCCGTGTGTAAAATGATTAAAATTAACATTAATGTTAAAATAATAACATTAATAGGATCGAAAATGGCCTTTTTGAGTCTTTTGAGAAGTTTGTTTAGAATGAATAAAAAGACGGAAGTGTGTCATGTTGTTGTCATTTAGAATTGGTCTTAATATGGAATGATGCAATCGTTTTCATCCATGATTTAAAAAATTATCTTTGTTTCGTAAATAGACTGAAAGCTTCTGTTTTATTGATTTTAGAAGCTTATAAGTAAAACGGTAAAAACTATTTTTCGATGAACAAGATAATCTCAATAAAAGAGGCAGTTGCTAAACTGCAGGATGGAATGACCATCATGATCGGAGGATTTCTTTCGGTTGGAACTGCGAATAATATGATCGATCAGATTGTTTCTTCTAATGTTAAAAATTTAACTATCATTTGTAACGATACAGCTTTCGCAGATAAAGGTCTTGGTAAATTGATTGCCAACAGACAGGTTGTTAAGGTGATTACTTCTCATATTGGAACAAATCCAGCCACGATTGAACAAATGAATAATGGCGAAATAGAAGTGGAATTTAGTCCTCAGGGTACTTTGGCTGAGCGTGTTCGTTCAGGTGGCGCAGGGTTAGGTGGAGTTCTTACTCCAACAGGTTTGGGAACCATGGTGGCCGATGGGAAGGAGATTATAACCGTTGATGGTAAAGAGTTTTTATTGGAAAAACCTTTGCGGGCTGATGTTGCTTTGATTGGTGCAAGTATATCTGATACTCAGGGTAATCTTACATATAGAGGTACTACCCAGAATTTTAATCCATTAATGGCGACTGCTGCCGATTTGGTAATTGTAGAAGCTAAGCAGATGGTAGAGGCTGGAACACTGAAGCCGGAAGAGGTAAAAACTCCATCTATTTTTGTAGATTTTATTGTAAACAACTAACTAATATAGACAAATGGAAAAGGCAATGATAAGAATGCGCATGAGTTCTCATGACGCTCATTATGGTGGAAATTTGGTTGATGGAGCAAAAATGCTTCAGTTATTTGGTGACGTAGCAACAGAATTATTAATCCGTCGCGATGGTGATGAAGGATTGTTTGCAGGATACGAAAGTGTTGAATTTTTAGCTCCTGTTTATGCAGGTGATTACATCGAAGCAGTTGGCGAAATTATAAAAGAAGGCAACTCAAGCCGTAAGATGACTTTCGAGGCCCGCAAAGTAATTGTGCCAAGAACAGATATTTCTGAATCTGCAGCTGATTTTTTAGAAGAGCCAGTTGTAGTTTGCAGAGCTGTAGGAACATGTGTTACTCCAAAGAAATCTCAACGTAAATAATTATAAGCCATGGAAAAACTGATCATCACAGCAGCCATTTGTGGCGCAGAGGTTACTAAGGAGCACAATCCAAATGTTCCTTACACTATTGAAGAATGTGTACGTGAAGCAGGTTTGGCTTATGAAGCTGGAGCAAGTATAATTCATCTTCATGTGAGAACCGATGATGGAACTCCTACCCAAGATAAGAATCGTTTCAAAATGGTGATGGATGCAATTCACGCTAAATATCCTGAGGTAATTATTCAGCCATCAACTGGTGGTGCTGTGGGAATGACCAACGATGAAAGACTGCAACCAACAGAGTTGAATCCTGAAATGGCAACTTTAGATTGCGGTACTTTGAATTTTGGCGGCGATGAAATCTTCGAGAATACTGAAAACACCATTAAGTATTTTGGTGAGAGAATGATTGAGAGAGGAATTAAACCAGAATTGGAAGTGTTCGATAAATCTATGATTGATATGGCTCTTCGTCTTCATAAGAAAGGTTTTATTAAATCTCCAATGCATTTCGATTTTGTAATGGGAGTGAATGGAGGCATTTCAGGTACACTTCGCGATTTTGTTTTTCTGAGAGAAAGTATTCCTGCTGATGCAACTTATACTGTTGCAGGTATTGGTCGTTTTGAATTTCCACTGGCAGTTGCTGCTATTGTTGACGGTGGTCATGTACGTGTTGGATTTGAAGACAATACAATGATTTCAAGAGGTGTTGTTGCAGAATCGAATGGTCAATTGGTTGAGAAAGTAGTTCGTTTGGCGAAGGAATTAGGCCGCGAGATTGCAACACCAGCCGAAGCACGGGAAATTTTAGGGTTAAAGCAAAAATAAGATTAGATCAAGGAAGTTGAGCAGGAGTCTTTTTCTCATGTCTCAAATCTCAAATCTCAAATCTAATAATAGGAAATGAACAAAGGAAATAAATACGGAACACACAGAGTACTTGAACCAAAAGGTACTCTTCCACAACCAGCTCAAAAGTTGGATAACAACATGTCGATTTACGACAATGAGGTTTTAATTGATGTTCAAACATTGAATATTGATTCGGCAAGTTTTACTCAGATTAAGGGCGCTTGTGATGCTGACACTGCAAAAATGGAAGAAATGATTCTTTCTATTGTTGCTGAACGTGGTAAAATGCAAAATCCGGTAACGGGTTCTGGTGGAATGTTGATAGGAACGGTTAAGGCAGTTGGTCCTAACTTCCCAAATCAGGATTTAAAAGTTGGTGATAAGATAGCCACATTGGTTTCTTTATCATTAACTCCTTTAAATATTCAAAAAATTAAAAATATTAATCTGTCTAACGATCAGGTTGATGTAGATGCTCAGGCGATTCTTTTTGCGAGTGGTTTGTATGCAGTTCTTCCAACAGACTTGCCTGAGAAATTGGCTTTGGCAGCTCTTGATGTTGCAGGTGCTCCTGCTCAGGTAGATCGTTTGGTGAAAGAAGGCGACACGGTTTGTATTATCGGTGGTGGTGGAAAATCGGGTGTGCTTTGCTGCTATCAGGCAATGCAGAAAGTTGGGACAAAAGGAAAAGTGATTGTTGTGGAGTATTCGAAAGAAAATGCACAGCGCATTAAAAATCTTGGTTTGGCTACTGATGTTTTGGTTGGTGATGCAACAGATGTAATGGATGTTTACACACGAGTAACCGAAATAACTGGTGAGGAAGGATGCGATGTAGTAATCAACAATGTAAATGTTGCGTCTACAGAAATGTCATCTATTTTAATTACCAAAGACAGAGGTTGTGTTTACTTCTTCTCAATGGCTACATCATTTAGTAAAGCAGCTCTTGGAGCAGAGGGTGTGGGTAAAGATGTTGATATGATTGTTGGGAATGGTTATGCAATTGGACATGCTGACCTAACATTAGATATTATCAGAAATTCAAAAGGAATTAGAGAATTGTTCGAAAAATTATACGTGTAATGACTAACAACGACAGACGCAGAGAAATGTTTCCTGAGGTAACCGATATTCAGTGGAATGACTGGAAATGGCAGGTGCGTAACCGTATTGAAACATTGGATCAGTTAAAGAAATACATTAGTTTGACTGAAGAGGAAGAAGAAGGAGTTCGCAGATCATTGGCATCATTGCGTATGGCTATTACTCCATATTACATGACTCTAATTGATCAGAATAACCCAAATTGTCCGGTTCGTAAGCAGGCAATTCCAACAGCCGCAGAAGTATATCATTCTCCGGCAGATCTTTTGGATCCATTGCATGAGGATGAAGATTCTCCTGTTCCTGGTTTAACTCACCGTTATCCGGATCGTGTTTTGTTTCTGATAACTGATATGTGTTCGATGTATTGCCGTCATTGTACCCGCCGTCGTTTTGCCGGACAGTCCGATGCTTCAACTCCTCAGGATAATATCGAGAAAGCAATTGAGTACATCGCAAATACGCCGCAGGTAAGAGATGTTGTTCTTTCAGGTGGGGATGCTTTGTTGATCAGCGATGATAAATTAGAATATATTATCAGCCGTTTGCGAGCTATTCCTCATGTTGAGATTATTCGTATTGGAACACGTACTCCTGTTGTTTTGCCACAACGTATTACCGATAATTTGGTGAAAATGTTGAGTAAATATCATCCAATTTGGCTGAATACTCATTTTAATCACTCCGACGAGATGACTGAGGATTCTAAAAATGCATTGGCTCGCATGGCAAATGCAGGGATTCCTTTAGGAAACCAATCGGTACTTTTAAAAGGGGTGAACGATTGTGTTCACATCATGAAAAAGTTGATGCACAACCTTGTAATGAACAGGGTTCGTCCGTATTATATTTATCAGTGTGATCTTTCGATGGGATTGGAGCATTTCAGAACTCCGGTTTCTAAAGGCATTGAGATCATTGAAAATCTTCGTGGTCATACTTCTGGTTTTGCAGTGCCTACTTTTGTGGTTGATGCTCCGGGAGGAGGAGGAAAAACTCCGGTCATGCCTCAGTATGTAATTTCTCAGAGTCCTGGAAAAGTGGTAATGAGAAATTTTGAAGGAGTGATTACAACTTATACTGAACCTTCTCATTACGATAATAAATGCACTTGTCCTGATTGTACGATGAATGAGAAACACGAAGGGGTTGCATCTCTTTTAAATGGAGATAGATTATCAATAGAACCAGATCATTTGGCTAGAAAAGACAGAAATAAAAAAATAGATGCCGTTTCTTAACGACATAGAAAATTATAAGAGTCTTTCGATTGTAGGACTTGAGAAAAATACCGGGAAGACCGAGTGTTTGAATTACGTGCTGTCCCGGCTTAGGGACAGCCGTAAACAAATAGCTCTTACTTCAATTGGTATTGATGGCGAAAGCTGTGATCAGGTTACACAAACAAATAAGCCCGAAATAGAGCTTAGTGAAGGGATGATTTTTGTGACTTCGGAATTGCATTATAAACAGCGAAAGCTGATATCTGAAGTGATAGATGTATCCCGTCAATCAACAAGTTTAGGCCGGTTGGTAAGCGCAAAAGTTTTAAGCAAGGGTAAGGTTCTTTTGTCGGGACCCGTTAGCAATCATTCCATTAAGGAGTTAATTGCTGATTTAAAAAATAAAGGAGTAGAGCTGTGCATTGTTGATGGTGCTTTATCCCGCAAAAGTATAGGTTCGCCAGCTGTAACCGAGGCCATGATTTTGGCAACAGGAGCAGCTCTTTCGGCAAATATTACGCAATTGGTTTATAAGACTAAATATGTGTATGATTTGATTCAGTTGCCGGAAATTGAAATGAATTTGAAAGCTCAATTATCTGAAGTAGATAATGGCATTTGGGCAATCGATTCGGAAGGCAAGTTTCAGGATACTGGAATTAGTTCTGTTTTGCTGATTCAAAAAGAAAAGGATAAGCTTTTTCAGCATGGCAATAGCTTTTTTGTGAGTGGCGCTGTAACCGATCAGTTTTTAGATTTTCTGAAGAATCAGAAACAGATTTCTGAAATAGAGCTGATTGTCAGGGATTTTATAAGAGTATTTGCAAATCCTGAAACCTATTATGCTTTTGTAAAGCGAGGCGGAAGAATACAGGTTTTAAATAAAACCAATTTGTTGGCGATTACAATTAATCCTGTTTCGCCTGATGGATACCGATTGAATTCGGATGAGTTGAAAAGTGCATTGCAGGATAAAGTAAATGTGCCGGTTTACGATATAAAAAGATTGTAGAAATGTTTCGGGAAGTAGTATCACATACAAGCGGATTGCAATTTCTGATGGAGAATCTGGATTTAAGATCTCCCATGGGAAGACGTTGTCTGCTGGATTCGAAAATGATGTGCTGCGAAAAGGAAATTACTGCCGAATTGAACTTGGTGGATCGGATAGTACAAGCTTTGGAGTTGAATTCAGATTTTATTTTTCAAATTCAGAATAAATTAGCTCAGTTGCGCGATATCCGTGGAAGCGTGAATAATTTGCTTGGTAATTTGGTGCTTGATGATGTTGAACTGTTCGAAATTAAGGTGTTTGCTTTAGTGGCTCAGGATATTGTTGAACTTCAAAAAGAAGGAAAGCAGAGTTTTCTGGAAATTCAGGATCTGAGTCAATTGATTCGTTTGCTGGATCCTCAAAATACAAAAATTCCATCTTTTTACATCTACGATAATTATTCAGAGGAATTAGCTGTAGCTCGTAAAGAGTTGAGATTCGCTAAGAGTAAAAATGGAGATTCTGAATTGGATATTGAAGTTTTATTTAGCAAATCACAAGAAATTGAGGCAAAGGTTCGTGAGGATCTATGTTCTAAAATCTCCTTACACGGATCCGGTTTAGCAAATGCCTTGCAGCAATTGGCTCATTTGGATTTATTGATCGCGAAAGCTGTTCAAGCTAAAAGTTTACAGCTGAGTAAGGGAGAAGTATCTAAGGAAAATACAATATATAGGGGCTTGTTCAACCCAATGATCAAAAATGAACTGGCAAACCAGAATAAAGATTACCAGACTATAGATATTGAGCTTGAAAGTTCGGTTTGTGTAATTACAGGAGCGAATATGGCTGGGAAAACGGTGGTGTTAAAAACACTTGCTCTTTGTCAGTATTTGTTTCAGTTTGGATTTTTTGTTCCGGCCGCATCGGCACAAATCAGCATTGTAGATAAAGTTATGATATCGGTTGGCGATGAGCAATCAGAAATGAATGGCTTGTCTTCATTCGCCTCTGAAATGTTGAATGTGAGCCGTATGGTAAAAGATTCTAAAAGCCATAAAAATGTTTTGGTTTTGATTGATGAATTGGCTCGGACAACAAATCCGGTAGAAGGTTTGGCAATTGTAAATGCCGTAGCGGATATTTTTTATCAAGGAAAAATAAAAAGCGTAATCACTACACATTACAGTGGTTTAAAATCCAAGTTCAGAAAACTTCGGGTGAAAGGTCTGGACAAGGATTTGGGTGCAAATGTAATCACCCGCAAAAATATAAACAGTTATATGGATTATTCATTGGTAGAGGATCTGGAAGGGGAAGTTCCTCACGAAGCGCTTCGGATTGCTTCTTTATTGGGAATCGATAAAGAGATTATTGAAAGAGCGCAGAACCAATTAGCGAGTAAGAATAAATTATGAGTTATTAATTATAAATGATGAATTGTGTAATACAGTTTCCTGATTTATAATTCATAATTCTTAAATCATAATTAGGAAGAAATGGAGAGGAGTAAACTAGGTCTTGACTTTGAGAAAGTTGGACACGCAAAAGAGGTGTCGAAGCGAATTGCAGACGAGGTTCAGAAATTCGTAGAGAACTATTCAACTGTTTCAGTTGAGAGAACTTTGTGTCGTCTTTTGGGAATCGATGGAGTTGATAACAACGAGGTGCCGTTACCAAATGTTGTTGTTGATGAATTGCAGGAAAAAGGAGTTTTGAGCGAAGGTGTAATGTTCTTTTTGGGAAATGCTGTTTTGGAAACAGGTTTAAACCCGCAGGAAATTGCAGAGAAAATCGCTGTTGGAGAATTGGATCTAACTAAGATTCCGGTTCATTCAACTGAAGAAATTCACAAGGCAATTCAACCTTTTGTAATGAAAAGTATTCAGGTGATTAAGGATCGCAAAGCGAAAAGAGATAATTACATAGAAACAATAGGTGAAGGATCAAAGCCTTATTTATATGTAATTGTGGCAACTGGTAATATCTACGAAGATGTTGTTCAGGCAGAGGCTGCAGCTCGTCAGGGTGCCGATATTATTGCTGTAATTCGTACTACCGGACAAAGTTTGCTTGACTACGTTCCTTACGGAGCAACAACCGAAGGTTTTGGTGGAACTGTGGCAACTCAAGAAAATTTCCGAATTATGCGTACTCACCTTGATAAAATTGGTGAGGAAGAAGGCAAATACATCCGTTTGTGTAACTACTGTTCTGGTTTGTGTATGCCAGAGATTGCTGCAATGGGAGCAATTGAAGGTTTGGACGTGATGTTGAACGATGCATTGTACGGTATCCTTTTCCGCGATATCAACATGCAACGTACTATTGTCGATCAGTACTTTTCAAGATTATTGAATGGTTTTGCCGGTGTAATTATTAACACCGGAGAAGATAATTACCTGACAACTGCTGATGCATTTGATGAGGCTCACACTGTGTTGGCTTCCGATTTTATTAACGAGCAGTTGGCTTTGGTAGCAGGTTTACCTGAAGAACAAATGGGGTTAGGTCACGCTTTCGAAATGGAACCGGGACTAGAGAATGGTTTCCTTTATGAGTTGGGTCAAGCTCAAATGATCCGAGAGATTTTTCCTAAGGCTCCTCTAAAATATATGCCTCCAACAAAATTCATGACCGGGAATGTATTTAAAGGCCATGTTCAGGATGCATTGTTCAATCAAATTTCAATTTGGACCGGACAAGGAATTCAGTTGCTGGGAATGCTTACTGAAGCAATTCACACACCATTCATGTCCGACAGATATCTTTCTATTGAAAACGCTAAATACATTTTCAACAACATGAAGAGTATTGGTGATGAAATGGAATTCAAAGAAGGCGGAATCATTCGTCAGCGTGCAGCAAAAGTTCTTGATGATGCAACTGAATTGGTTGAGAAAATCGAAAAAGAAGGATTGTTTACAGCACTTGAAAAAGGAATTTTTGCTGATATCAAACGTCCGAAAAACGGCGGTAAAGGTTTGGCTGGAGTTGTGGAAAAAGGAAGCAACTACTTCAATCCGTTTATTGAATTATTGCATAAAAAGTAACAAATATAAAGTAACAAGTACAAAGCATCAAGTAAAAAGTTCCAAAAAAATAAGTTTTGGGAGCTGGGAAGTCCCTCTTTCAGGGGGGATTAGGGGGGTGTTAAAAGACACGGGTGCGATTGCATTTGATATTTAAAATATAAAGGAGACAAAAAAATGAGTGGAGGTCTTTATTCAACTGATTCCAACGAATTTGATAAAACACTTGATCTAACTAAGATCAAGCCTTACGGCGATACCATGAACGATGGTAAAACTCAGGTTAGTTTTACATTACCGGTAGCAAAAGGCGACGAGGCCATCGAAGCAGCCAAGCAAATGATGAGGAAAATGGGTTTTGAAAATCCTCAGGTTGTATATGTGCAGGAGCTAATGGCAGGATTTACATTTTTCAATTGTTATGGAAATTGTATTCATACTGTCGATTTTACAGGAATTACTGTTCCTAAAGTGGAAGCAACGGCTATGGATATGCACGAAACGGATGATTTCATTAAAGAAAACATTGGTCGTCCGATTCGTGTTTTAGGCGCCAGTACAGGTTCCGATGCGCATACTGTTGGAATCGATGCCATCATGAATATGAAAGGTTTTGCCGGACACTATGGTTTGGAGCGTTACGAAATGATGGAAGCTTTAAACATGGGAAGTCAGGTGCCAAACGAAGAGTTTATTGCGAAAGCAATAGAATTTGAAGCTGATGTTCTTTTGGTATCACAAACAGTTACTCAAAAAGATGTTCACATTAAGAATTTGGTAGAACTGGTTGAGCTAATGGAAGCTGAAGGATTGCGCGAGAAAGTAATTTTAATTTGCGGCGGACCGCGGATTTCTCATGAGTTGGCAAAAGAATTAGGTTACGATGCCGGTTTTGGAATGAATAAATATGCCGATGATGTTGCATCATACGCAGCTCAGGAATTAAGCAGAAGAATAAATAAATAGTACAGAGTCGTTAGTACTTGGTAGCTAGTCAAACTGGTTACTAAAGTCTAAAACTAGTTACTGATAACTAACTACTTATTACTCATAAGATATGGATAAAAATGAAATCAGAGAGGTAATTGCCAGAAGAGCAGCTCTCGAATTACACAATGGTGATGTAGTAAATCTTGGAATCGGATTGCCAACAATTATCCCAAATTACGTTCCTGAAGATGTGAATGTGATTTTACAATCGGAGAATGGATTGTTGGGGATGGGTGTTGCTCCTGCTGAAGGAGATGAAGACCCTGATTTTGTAAATGCCGGTGGTGGATTTATTACTTGTAAAAATGGCGCCAGTAGTTTCGATAGTTCTGTTTCTTTTGGAATTATTAGAGGTGGTCATGTTGATGTTACTATTTTGGGAGCCCTTCAGGTAGACGAAAAAGGAAATTTAGCAAACTGGATTATTCCAGGCAAAAAAACTCCGGGAATGGGAGGAGCTATGGATTTGATCGTTGGAGCCAAGCGTGTAATTCTTGCCATGGAGCATACTGCACGCGGAAGTCATAAGATCATGACGGATTGTAATCTTCCATTAACTGCGGCAGGTCAGGTAAATATGATTATCACAGAAATGGGTGTTATGGATATCGTTCCGGAAGGAATTCTTTTAAAAGAGATCAATCCTTTATTTACCATTGAGCAAATTCAGGAAGCTACCGATGCAAAATTAATTATTGCTGAGGATTTAATTGAAATGAGAAAAAACTAGATATGAGAAACTAGATATGAGATATCAGACATGAGATATTAGATTTAAGAAATTAAATAGTCGTAAAGACAAATGGTTTTAATTTTAGGTCTCACATTTCAGTTTTCAGGTCTCACATCTTTCATCTCAAATCTCAAATCTAAAAAAGATATGAGCAAAGTATATATTGTTGCAGCCAAGCGAACTGCAATCGGGAAATTTTTAGGAGCATTAACTCCTGTTAAAGCCACTGATTTGGCAGCCACAGTAATCAAGAACATCATTGAAGAAACCGGCGTTGACGCGGCTAAAATTGATGAGGTTGTTGTTGGTAATATCCTTATGGCTGGTCAAGGTCAGGGGATTGCCCGTCAGGCTTCCATTAAAGCAGGTATTCCTCAGGAAGTTCCTGCTTACGGAATCAACATGATTTGTGGTTCAGGTATGAAAACAATCAATTTGGCCTATGCGAACATTAAAGCCGGGGAAGCGAATTTGATACTTGCCGGAGGAACCGAAAACATGTCGGATGCTGGTTTTGTAATGCCGGGAACTGTTCGTACAGGACACAAAATGATGGATTTGAAAGCAGTTGACCACATGGTTTTTGATGGTTTAACAGATGCTTTTGAAGGATACCATATGGGAATTACGGCAGAAAACATTGCTGCTAAATATAACTTAACCCGCGAAGAGCAGGATGCTTTTTCTTTTGCTTCTCAGCAAAAAGCAATGGCCGCTCAGGATAAGGGAAATTTTAAGAATGAAATTGTTCCTGTAGAGATAAAATCCCGCAGAGAAACAATTATTTTCGATGCTGATGAATTCATTAATCGCGGAACCAGCGCTGAAAAATTAGCTGGCTTACGTCCCGCTTTTAAAAAGGATGGAACTGTAACAGCAGGCAATGCATCGGGTATAAATGATGGTGCGGCCTTTGTATTGGTTGCTTCGGAAGAGGCCGTTAAAGAATTTGGATTAACTCCTCTTGCTGAGATTGTAGCTACCGGTCAGGGTGGTGTTGATCCGGCAATTATGGGGATGGGACCTGTTCCTGCAATTGCAAGTGCATTGAAGAAAGCGAATATGAAATTGGAGCAAATGGAAGTGCTTGAATTGAATGAAGCTTTTGCGGCTCAATCATTAGGAGTGGTAAAACAATTGTGCGAAGATCATGCTGTTGATGCTGATTTCTTTGCTGAAAGATGCAATGTGAACGGAGGAGCTATCGCTTTAGGTCATCCAATTGGAGCATCAGGAACCCGTATTACCGTAAGTTTAATTCACGAAATGAAGCGTACTGGAAAAGAGTTTGGTTTGGCTTCGCTTTGTATTGGTGGCGGAATGGGTACTGCAATTATTTTGAAAAACGTGTAAACAGATAGGAGATATGAGATGTTAGATATGAGATTTTTCTCATGTCCTGATCTTTTAGTCTCATATCTAGTATCTCAAATCTATATTTAAAGAATGGATTTTAGCTTAACAAAAGAACAGGAATTATTCCAGCAGATGATTAAGGATTTTGCTGAGAATGAAGTGAAACCTTTGGCTGCTGAAGTAGATGATTTGGAAAGATTTCCGGTTGAAACAGTTGAGAAGATGGCCAAAATTGGAATTATGGGCATTCCTATTCCAAAGCAATATGGTGGTGCAGGCGGAACAAATGTAATGTACTCGATGGCCGTTGAAGAACTGTCGGCAGTGTGTGCAACTACAGGGGTTATTGTATCGGCTCACACATCATTGTGTGCGGCTCCTATTTTGGAGCACGGAACAGAGGCACAAAAGCAAAAATACCTTCCAAAACTTGCTTCAGGAGAATGGATTGGGGCTTTTGGTTTGACTGAACCTAACGCGGGTACCGATGCCGCAGGACAACAGACAACTGCAGTCGAGGATGGTGACAATTATATCATCAACGGAAGTAAAATATTTATTACCAATGCTGAATTTGCTCACGTTTATGTGATTTTGGCGATGACTGATAAATCACAAGGTACACGTGGTATCACTGCTTTTATCATTGAAAAGGGAACTCCAGGTTTTTCTATCGGAAAAAAAGAAAAGAAAATGGGTATCCGCGGATCTGCAACCTGCGAATTGGTATTCGAAAACTGTATTGTTCCTAAGGAAAACATGTTGGGTAAATTGAGTAAAGGTTTCGGTATTGCGATGAAAACTTTGGATGGCGGACGTATTGGTATTGCCGCTCAGGCTTTGGGTATTGCGCAGGGAGCTATCGACGAAACAGTGAAATATGTGAAAGAAAGAAAGCAGTTCGGTCGACCGATTTCTGCCTTCCAAAACACACAATTTCAGTTGGCTGATATGAATACCAAAACGGAAGCGTCGCGTATGCTGGTTCGCAAAGCAGCTTACAAAAAAGATGCTAAACTTCCTTATTCGGTTGATGCTGCAATGGCTAAACTTTACGCTGCTGAAACAGCAATGGAAGTGACCAATAAGGCAGTTCAACTTCACGGTGGATATGGTTATACCAGAGAATATCCGGTGGAGCGTATGATGCGTGATGCAAAAATCACAGAAATCTACGAAGGAACATCAGAAGTTCAGAGAATGGTAATTTCAGCCAATATGTTAAAATAAGGATTTAATTATTCGTAGGGACACGACATGTCGTGTCCGTTTAACACGAAACGATTTAAGGACACAACATGTCGTGTCTCTACAATCCCAATAAAAAGAAAACAAAATGAAAATAGTTGTCTGTATTAAACAGGTACCGGATACAACCGAAATAAAAATTGATCCGGTAACGGGAACTTTAATCCGCGACGGTGTGCCAAGTATTATGAACCCTGATGATAAAAGTGGTTTGGAAATGGCATTGCAGTTAAAAGATGAAAAAGGAGCTCATGTTACCGTAATTACCATGGGACCTCCTCAGGCCGATTTAATTCTTCGTGAGGCTTACGCTATGGGCGTTGATCGGGCGATTCACTTAACGGATCGAAAATTTGCAGGAGCAGATACTTTGGCTACTTCGCATGCTTTGGCAGGTGCATTGCGGAAGATCGATTTTGATCTTTTGATTACAGGCCGTCAGGCGATTGATGGTGATACAGCTCAGGTAGGTCCACAAATTGCTGAACATCTGGATTTGCCTCAGGTATCTTATTTGGAAGATTTAAAATTCGACGGAGATAAGACATTCACAATGAAACGTCATATCGAAGACGGATACCAAATGCTGGAGGTAGAAGCTCCTTGTGTGGTAACCGTTCTTTCATCGGCAAACACTCCACGTTACATGAATGTTGGCGGCATTGTTGATGCCTACCAAAAAGAGGTTGAGGTTTGGGGATTCAACGAAATTGAAGTTGATGAGAAAGATTTGGGATTAAAAGGATCACCAACAAGCGTACACAAAGCATTTGCCCGTGGCTTGAAACCAGCAGGTGAACTTTACGAAGTTGGTACTGATGAGGCCGTAGGAATCATCATCAAGAAATTAAAAGAGAAATTCATTCTAAACTAGTTACAGCTATGAAATTAGAGGATTACAAAGGTATATACGTCTTCATCGAACAACGTGAAGGTATCATTCAAAACGTAGCTTTGGAATTGTTAGGACAGGCTAGAAAGCTAGCTGATGAGTTGAACGACAAAGTGTATGCGATGCTATTGGGGCATCATATTACTGATCAGGCGCAGAGCTTAATTGGCCGTGGTGCCGATGAGGTAATTGTTGTGGATGCTCCTGAACTAAAAGAATATACTACAGAACCATATACACAGGCAATCTGCCAAATTATCAGCGAAAGAAAACCGGAATCTTTATTTATCGGGGCAACCACTTTGGGTCGTGATTTGGGTCCAAGAGTTTCGGCTCGTGTAGGCACTGGTTTAACTGCTGATTGTACCAAAATTGAGATTGGCGAAAATGGCGAAATGTTAATGACTCGTCCTGCTTTCGGAGGTAACCTTATGGCGACTATTGTTTGTAAAAACCATCGTCCGCAAATGGGAACGGTTCGTCCGGGAGTATTGTTTGCAATGGATGCTGACGAAAGTCGTACCGGAGCTATCGTGAACTACGAGGTGAGATTCAATGCAGCTAAGTTTCGTGTGAAATTGTTGGAAACTGTGAAGGAAGACAACAATCTAATCGATATTACCGAAGCCAGAATTTTGGTTTCAGGCGGACGTGGAATTGGTAATAAAGAAGGGTTTGAAGCAATGGATGCATTAGCTCATACATTGAATGCAGAAGTTTCGGCTTCCCGTGCTATGGTTGATGCCGGTTACATTGGTCACGATCGTCAGGTGGGTCAGACAGGGAAAACTGTTCGTCCCGACTTGTACTTTGCATTTGGTATTTCAGGAGCCATTCAGCATGTTGCCGGTATGGAAGATTCTGATTTGATTATTGCCGTAAACAAAGACAAACACGCACCAATTTTTCAGGTTTCCGATTTGGGTATTGTTGGCGATGCCAAACAAATCATTAAAAAGCTAACCGAGAGATTGGAAAAACAAAATTAATCACACCATTAACTACAAGTTGAAAGACTCGCCCGATTTGTATCGGGCAGGTCTTTTTTTTTGATGTTATCTTTTAAAAATAGATATGACTTTCTCAAAGCTTTTTGCTATTTCGGGAAGCGGATCTTTTATTACATAGTTCAACGAAGAATTTTTCAGACTCGTTAGTTTTCGTTTGCCGAGCAATTCTTTTCGGAAGCGGTGCAAAGCTGGTTTTGCAAGATAGAAGTCGGTTTTACTGTAGCCCTTATATTCTATCTTTTCATTTTTGGCTGTTTTTAATAGTAACATCGGGAAATTGACTCCGGCGTACAAAGAGCCTATTAGCGTACTCCACATACGAGGATTAAAATCCAAAAGGTGATAAGAGTCCGATTCTTTGTGGTAGATGAAATCCAGATGCGCAATTCCACTCCAGTTTAGTTTGCTTACAATTGTTTCGGTTTGCTTTAGTAGTTTCTTGTCATCAACAAACTCTATTCCCGAAGCAAATGAAAAGGCTTCGCGAACCAATCCTTTTTGAATGGTATAAGCTATGATATTGCCATTCTCAGCCAGCAGACTAATGTCGATGTCTTCTCCATCGATATTCTCCTGCATAACAAAGTCTTCGGAATTAAAATCAGGATTTTCGATTGTTTTAATAAGCTCTTGGTTATCGTTAAACAATTTTACCTGATATCCATTGGTGTCCAGACGTGGTTTGATGAGATACGGTAAGTCAAGTAAATTAATATTTGCGAGCGTTGCCGGATAAGTTTTCGGACTTGGAAAAGAGTTTTTATCCAGCCATTGCGAAAGCAGCCACTTGTCCGAAACAGTTTTCAGAATATCCCATTCGGCGATAGGTGGTAACAAGCAAGTCCCGAACCTGGATTTGTGTTTGGAGAAGAATAAATAAGTCTCTTGTTTTACCGGAAGGATGGCATCAATATACCAGTTGCTTATAGCTGATGCAATTGCATTCACTCTTTCTTCTTCCTTCTCAGGACTGATGCAAAGGTGTTTTTTTACATATCTTGAATAGGGGATGGTGTTAAAATAGGCCTTTTTATCAGGCGAAAGAACAAAGATATTTACCTGTTGTTTGTCTCTCAAACAGCGTATGGTATCCAATAAATTAGGACCTCCCTTATCATCAATCAGCAATACGTTCATTCTCCTCATTTTATTTACCTACATAAGGTAAGTTATTATGAGTTTTGAAGCAAAAAGAAATGATTGACAACTTAAATGTGTTGAGTAATTTGAATTATTGGTGGTGAAAGTAGTTTTTTGTGGAAGGAAAACCTGAGTGGTTCGATGGATTAAATTAAATTTCCAGCCATTCATCCATCTCCATAAAATCGATCTGTTGCTGATGTATAAATCTGAAATTAGTTTCATCATCAAACCAAGCAACAACTTCTTTCTTTAATAGCTTTGTTGGTTTAACCGATAAACAAGTTAGGTAGCTGCTCCACGGATAATCCACGGCAATATCCGTAAATCCGTGATGAATCGGGTTGTTGTGGATGTATAAGACCAGCGTTCGAAGATAGGTCTCGTCTTCTACCAGTTTTCTTTTGAAAGGTCTTTCGAAAAGGGATCCTGTTCGTTGGTACTTTTTATTAATATATTTGGAGTAGGCATTAAAAAGATGTGAAAAGTGTTTTGTAGGGTGGTGCCAGATCTTGTTGATACAAGGCTTTATACCATTGTGCTGATATTATTACTATATCAGAAGATTAAATGAGATTATTTGCGTAACAGATTATATGCTCAGCTGAATAAATGATATTGTTTGCGAATGATTTTATATTATCAGCTGAATATATAATCTGTTCAGATGACATCTGAGCACTGATTTTAGTCATCGGAAAATGATATTTTATTAGCTGATGATGCGATTTAATAAAATGAACTTGTAATTATTTAGCAGAGTAGTTTAATTCATCAGTAGTATAAGATAATTATTAAGCTGAGTATATTATTTCATTTCGAATAAGTTGTGAGCCATGGCGGGCGAAAGAAATCTAAAAGTTTTAATAATTGCATGCCGTTTTGAAATCCAAAAAGGCAGATACATTTAACAATCAATAATAGCGGAATAGGTGTTGAGTTTGTTTCGATACAGAATTTTTGTGAAGCCTTTGCTGTATGCAATTGAGATCGTAAATAAAAAGGGAACCCGTTACAAACAGATTCCCTTCCCTCTAACTAAAATGTACTTCTACTACATTATTGCTTAACAATTTTGAAGCTGACAGCTTCGTTTTGGTTGATAAAGTGAACAAAATACAATCCTGCCGGATAACTTGTCAAGTCTAGAGTGGTTGTTGGTTCCAGTTGTTTGTACAAGATTAGTTTTCCGGCTGAATCGAACAATTCTACCTGTATGTTGGTTGAGTAATTGAAATTTTCATGCAAATCGATCACCAACTTTCCTTTTGTTGGGTTCGGATAAATGGAGATGTTCTTTTTGATAAGCTCTTCAATTCCTACCAAAATGACTTCTACCTGTTCCGATATTTCTGATTTGCATCCATATTGATTCCAAACCTCTACGGAATAATTTCCATCCTGCGATGGCGAGAATTCCTGATTGGTGGTTCCATTCTGCACCTCGTTGTTTCTGTACCATTGGTATTCAGTTGCAGATGTAGAAGACAGAATGCCGTTATTGTAAGTTGCGACAGGAATTTGCGGTAAGTCATGAACGGTTATCAATACCTGATCGGCAGCCGAACAGCCATTGCTGTTTTCTACACGAAGAGTGCAGGTGCCGGTTGAACCGATTTCATGCGCATTTGTGCCTTCCACGTCGTTCCAAAAGTAGTGAGCGTAGGCATCCGAAACCGTAAAAGTATGAGTTTCACCGTCGCAAAGATCAATATCGTCGCCCAAATTAATATCCGGACTTTCCTTAAAAGTTAGGCTCACCATGTCTGTTGCTTCGCAACCATTGGCATCAATCACTTTCAAGGTGTAATCTCCTTCAGCGGAAGCGATTAATTCATTGATGCCTTCTGTGTTGTTCCAGAAATACTGCGCAAAATTGTCTGCGGCACTAAAAGTATGCTCGCTGCCTTGGCAGATTTGCACATCAGCGCCCAAATCAACTGTTGGAGCAGTATGGAAAGAAAGATTCGCTATATCAGTAGCTTCGCAACCATTTGCATCAATTACTTTCAGGGTGTAATCTCCTTCCGCGGAAGCGATCAATTCTTTTGTTCCTTCTGCATTGTTCCAGAAATACTGTGCGAAATTGTCCGCGGCACTAAAAGTGTGTTCGCTGCCTTCGCAGATTTGCACATCAGCACCCAAATCAACTGTTGGAGCAGTATGGAAGGAAAGATTTGCCACGTCAGTAGCTTCGCATCCATTTGCATCAATTACTTTCAGGGTGTAATCTCCTTCCGCGGAAGCGATCAATTCATTTGTTCCTTCTGCATTGTTCCAGAAATACAGCGCAAAGTTGTCCGCGACACTAAAAGTATGCTCGCCACCTTGGCAGATTTGTACATCAGCACCCAAATCAACCGATGGAGCAGTATGGAAGGAAAGATTTGCCACGTCAGTAGCTTCGCATCCGTTGTTGTCCACCACTTTTAGGGTGTAATCTCCTTCCGCCGAAGCGATCAATTCATTTGTTCCTTCTGCATTGTTCCAGAAATACTGCGCAAAATTATCGGCTGCACTAAAAGTGTGTTCGCTGCCTTCGCAGATTTGTACATCAGCACCCAAATCAATACTTGGAATTTCATGTATGCTAATAAAATCCGTTATGCTTGAAACATCTGATAAGGAATAGGTATCATTGGTTGTTGTTAATGATACGGTAAACGAACCAGCTGTATCGTATGTGTGCAGAGGATTTTCTTCGGTACTTGTATTTCCGTCGCCAAAATCCCAAAGATAAGTTTCTCCATCGCTTGAGTTGTTGGTAAACTGAACAGTCATTGAACCGCAGTTTTCTGTTTTATCGGCGGTGAAATTAGCAACAACCCGAGCTAACCTATTAATTGTATCCGTAGTTGCAACGCTCCATTGTTTGGTGTCATCAAGGAATTGAAAATGAATGAGCTGATTGTCTCCAATGGGAAGCTGATCGAGATGAATGGATTCTGACAAGGTGAATGGAGTAATCGATTCATTTAAATCAACCTGATTGATACTTGTTACATCATCATTGAACCAATATCGGTACGAAGTGATTTTTCGGGCAATGATTCCGGAATTGCTGCCATATTTTCGAATAAAAGATGTTGCAGGAACGCTCCATTGATTCGAATCATCTTTAAAGCGCATGTGTATGGAATGAAAGCCACTTGCCAGCAGTTTGGTATCCAAAACCTGATTGATTACAGCAGTATCGGCTAAAGGCAAAGATGAGGCAATTCGATTGTTGAAATCATCATCCATCCAGTATTCAAAACCATTAATTTTTCGTACGATACTTTCTGTTCCAATTTCGTATTTTCTGAAGAAAGAAGTTACCGGAGTGCTCCATTGCTTTGAATCATCACGAAAACGAAAGTGTATGGAATGAAATCCGGTTGCTAAGGTTTTTGTATCCATCACCTGATTCAGATTGGCGATGCCGGTAACAGGAATTGCCGAAGCATGTCTGTCTGCGAAATTATCATCCATCCAGTATTCAAAACCATTAATTTTCCGAACGATACTTTCTGTTCCAATTTCGTATTTTCGAAAGAATGATGTTACCGGAGTACTCCATTGCTTTGAATCATCGCGAAAGCGAAAATGAATGGAATGAAATCCTGCAGCCAAACTTTTTGTATCCATCACCTGATTGAGATTGGCGATGTTTGTCAGAGGAATGGCTGAGACGATCCGACTAGCGAAATCATCGTCTATCCAATATTCAAACTTCGAAATATTGCGGGTGACCGCAACTGTTCCGTCAGGATATTTCCTGAAAAAATCAGTTACTGGTACAGACCATCTTTTGGAATCATCTCTGAACCTGAAATGGACAGAGTGAAAACCATCGGATAGGCCGGTAGTGATTGTATTATTGCTTAATTCAAGTGTTGCAACTCCCGTTTCTGTGACTGATATCCGAGATGTAAAATTATCATCGAACCAGTATTCATACTTGTCAATGTTTTGGGAGTAAAGAGTATGCGTAATTGAAAAAAGCAATAGTAATAGAATTACTTTTTTCATATTTATCTGTTTTGAGCTGAGATTTTGAATTGAATTGGAAGATCGCCATCGGTATTGGTTGTTCTTGATATGGTTTTTTCTTCAATTAATGGAATAACAGGTGCACAATTATCTTTGTAAGGGGTTGGATTATCTAAATTGTCTTTGGTTCCGTAAATTCCGATTTGAGTTCCATCGTCTCCGTTAATTGCATCGTAAGGGGTCAGTAAATGCAAATCAAAATCGTAAGCGTAGATGGTTGTTGTTCCATCCCAGCTTGTAAAAACAGATGCTCCGTTTGATGCTGCTACGATTTGATTACTGGTAAAAGTATTGTCGGCTATTGGGTTAGTTTGGTAATCGTAGTCGCTGATGATAAGATTTTTGTGCAGTGATATGTTGTTGCAGTTTCTGAGTAAATCTGCAGTGGTTGTTCCATTGTAATAAATAATATTACTTTCAAGAGTGCATTCAGCACAGTAATAACACAGGTAATTTACTGCACCATGTAAAAATATGTTGTTTGAGAATAATCCAAATTTTGCGTTTTGAACATATCCAGTGGAAATTATGTTTTTTTCGAAAATATAGGTCGTACAATTATTGATGTTGATATTGCCTCTGAAAATGCATTCCGAAACGATAAATGAAGATGAAAAAGTAATGGTTGTGGGTAAGGTAATGTTTCTCATGTTGCACCGGCTAATGGTATATCCTGTTAGATCTGAGGCATTGTAACCAGCCATATCGATATCATCGCAGTAAACACCTTCTATTTTGCCTTTTATGGCACCGGCTCTAACATAAATAGCACCCGAAACTTCTGTTATTCCTGTAGCTGCAGTAGTGCTTGGATGATGACCGGCGCCAAATATTGTGAGTTCTTTGTTAATGTGAAGATTTTCGATAAAGTTACCGGCTGAAATGTAAATGGTATCGCCGGCTGCGGATGCTGTTATGGCAGTACTGATTGTATTGTACATACTTGCAGTACCTTGGTGGTGAAGAATAACCCGTCTTTGAGCTTGTCCGGTAAAAACGATTGTAAAGAAAACAGTGATTAAGAGTAGAAGTTTTTTCATTTTTTTTTGAGTTTTAGATTTGTATTTTCTTTTAAAAGTACTTGGATTCAATGGCAAGTCACAGAAGAAAATAACAAGTGGTAATTTGCGGTAATAAGTGGGAGTTTTTTAAGAATCAGGCATATATATTCTGACAGTTTGTTTCCTTTGGATTGTCTTATTATTTACCACTTGTTACTCTATCTGCTCACTTGTTATCTATTGAATCATAATTCAGAATAGAATTCCTATCTTGGTATTTGTATTTAAAAACCCCTTATATCTAAACTCAAAATGAGGAGAATCTGTCTCATCATGTTCCTGATTTTTTTGACTCTTTCTGTGTTTGCACAGCAGCGTCCATATATCAATTATACAACTCATTCGGGTTTGCCTCAAATTCAGGTTCGTGCCATTCATCAAGATCATTTAGGGTATATTTGGGTGGGAACCAAGTCTGGTTTGGTGAAGTTCAATGGAGAAGAGTTTGAGAATTACCTGCCTAATAAAAGTATATATGAGATTGAAAGCGATTCGAAAGGACGGGTTTATGTAAAAACCTACGATCAGCTTTATCGGTTCGATGGCAGGGATATGCTGCTGTTAACAGGCTTCAAAAATCCTGCTGCGGTGATTATAGGGAATGAAGAGTATTGGATTTTAGCTGAAAATTGCCTTTTTCAATATCAAGATACATTAGAAATTAAGCGGTTTGTTCCGGATGTGAATTTTAAAGGAGTCATAAACTCGGTTGCATATGTAAAGGATAAAGCCAGGATGTATTTTACAATGCAGGATTTAAATCAAATCTATAGAATTGTAGATGGGGAAATCGAACGCGAAACTAAATTTGAAGGAGCTGTAAAACGAAAGGTTTTAGCTTTAAAGGGAGAGGTAATTGTTTTGGTGGAGGAAGAAAATGAGGACATCCATTATCTTAATCCGGTTGATAAGAGCAATTATTTTAGTGTTTACCGAACCAACAACCGGGTTGATAGTATCAAAATAAACCATTTGCCTGTAAAGAATTACCTTTATGTCAACGACTATTCTTTTTACCGTTTGGACAGTGTTACAAAATCCTTCACAAAATTTGATTTGGCTTTTATAAAAGCACCATATCCCGCCATTTTAGACCGGGACAATAATATTTGGGCTGGCTCCGACAATGGCTTGTATCAAATATTCAATGGACCCATATCCAATTTTCCCAGAAGCTTTATGAATGATTTCTGGACAATGATTAAAGGGGATGACGGTCATTTTTATGGTGCTGTATATAAAGATGCTTTGTATCGTTTGGACATGAAATCTCAAACCAAGGAGGAAATTCTTGCTCCGGGGCCATTCCACCGAAAGGAGACTGATTATTATTATGGTGCTTCGAAAGATAAAAAGGGTTTTCTGTATTTCCCAACGCATTACGGATTGGTGAAATACAACTACCAAAACACAAAGAAATTCGATACCGGAATTTCCTTGATCACGAAATACGATTCTGTTAGCAATCGAATTATATTCGGACAAATGAACGGACTTGGTTTTATCGATGAGAATGAAAATATTGAGATTCTGATTGATTCAAGCAAGCAGTTGGTTCCTTCGCATCCTAAAGCTATAGATTTTGATGAAGAGGGAAATATTTGGATTGGGACTAATGGTTGTCTCACCAAATACGACCGAAAAAAGAAATGTTTTTCAAAAATAGAAGGCGGTCCTAAGTATGGTGTTTTTTCTATCCATAAAGATGTAAAAGGAAATTTTTGGATGGGAGGGAAGGACGGTTTGTGGTTTTACAATTCACAAAATGAGGAATTTAGAAGAGTCGACGATGGAATCATCGAAAACAATATTGCCGGAATTATCTCGAAAAGTGATGAATTACTGATTGTTGGAACCTCTTTGGAGGTTTTTGCTATGGATTTGGCATTATTTTATTCCAAAGGAAATATCCGCATGAAGCTGTTCAATTTTCGAAATGGATTTTTGTCCGAGGAGGTTTGTCAGAATGGGTTTTTACTGGATAAAGATTTGTTGTACGTTCCTTCTACAACTTGCACTTCAGTTATTGATCTGCATAAAGTCAATTTTGATACTGATTTTTATGATGTGCGAATTACAAGCCTAAATGATAAGGGAATAATTTATTCAGATACAATCTCCAGATCAGAAATTTGTATGGAAAATGGTTGTAACGAATTGGATTTATCTTTTGAAGCAATTGGTTTTGGTTTGCCAACCAATCCGATGTTCAAATACAAGTTGGATGGTGTAGATAAAACTTGGAGCGATTGGACAAAAAAGAAGTATGCAAACTATCGGAATTTGGCTTCAGGAAACTATTGTTTTCATGTAATGGCGCGCCCAGGCGGAAATCCAAATGTAACAACACAAAAAGAGGATCATTTGCATCTTAAAATTTCGTTGCCTTTTTATAAGGAGCCTCGTTTTTATCAGCATACTTTAATTGGTTTTGTAATATTGGTGTTGATACTTGGTTTTTTTGTTCATTCCAGAATCCATATTAAAATGAAAATGTTGGATCGGGAACGAAAAATAAAATTTCTTGAAATTGCGACTTTGCAGGCACAATTAAATCCTCATTTTGTTTTTAATATTTTGTCGTCAGTACAGAATTTAATCAGTTTGCATAAGCCCGAAAAGGCCAACGAATACTTAATTAAGTTTTCAAGATTGATTCGTGCTTACATGGAGGCATCTATTAAATCATCAAAGGTTTTACTGGGAGCTTCGGTTAGCAGTGAAATTACGATTAAAGAGGAAGTGGATTTATTGCAGATGTATATTGAATTGGAACAGGTAAAACATAAAGAACGGAAGTTTGATTTTGAAATTAAATTGGATTCTGATGACCTCCAAAACAAAACAATTCCGCCAATGATTTTGCAGCCTTTGGTAGAAAATGCAATTAAACATGGTTTGGAGCCTGGTGAGAAAATTGGATTTCTGCAGATTCGCTTTTCAGATCGGGAAGATGGTGTGGAATGTATGATTCGGGATAATGGAATTGGACGGGAACGCTCTCAGCAAAATAAAAAGGATTCGATCAAATTGTATCAGTCCAGAGGATTGGAACTAATCAATAAAAAAATTGAAATTCTCAACGATCTGGATTATAAAATTAAGATTGAATACAAAGACCTTGATGAAGGAACAGAAGTAAGTGTGACATTTACTAATTAGCAGGTTATGCAAGAAGTTTATACAGCATTGGTAGTTGAGGATGTCGAAGATACATCAAACTACATCAAACAAAGAATTGAAAAATTGTGTCCTTTAATCAGAGACATTCAACAAGCATTTAGTATCGATGATGCCTATGAAAAGATTAAAGCGAATCATTTCGATATCATATTTCTGGATATTCAATTGCCTAAAGGAACGGGTTTTGATCTTTTGCGAATGCTTTCGGATGAAGGCAAAATAGACTTTGAAATCATTTTTATAACAGGCGAAAGTGCAAAAGAGTTTACCCTTAGAGCCATTAAATATTCGGCTCTCGATTTTCTTTACAAGCCTTTAGATGATACTGATTTAATACTTGCTGTAAACAAAGCAACGGAGAAACTGCGATCGCAGTATTTCAACCGGCAAATAAGCTTGCTTTTAGATCGGGTTGGGGACAGTAACATAAATAAAACCAATAAAATTGCTCTGCATCTGCACAATGGAATTGTTGAATTTGTGACTGTCGATGAAATTAAATACCTCGAGGCCGATGGTGTAATTGCCTACGTATTTTTAAGAAATGGGAATCGACTCACTACTACCAGAAATTTGGGTTACTATAAAGAGATGCTGATGATAGATTATAATTTCTATCCCATAAGCAATAGTTTATTAGTAAATCAAGATTATATTCTGCGTTACAATCATAAGGAACTGCAACTAACTCTTAATGATGGCACTGTTTTGTTTGCTTCAAAACGTTTTGGGAAAAGTTTTAAAGACACCTTTACTCAGCAAAATAATAACGGATCAAAAGTTTTGCGAAGTATTGCTCACCTGTGGAAACGAATGCTTGAGTAATATTTGAAAACCAGAAATCTTAAATAATGATTTTAGATATAATGATCTCGCTGTTCTCCATTCCGGTTAGTTGCAGGTTTGCGCTGCCAAATTGAGTAATCACCAGGAGGTTTCCTTGCTGCAGCTGATGAATTTTCTGATTTATAGTCAGACTAATTTCACCTGAGAAAATATATCCAATCAGGAAATCTGTTTCTTTTTCAAGAGGTAAATTTACAATTTGTTTCTTTTCAATAGAAAGAGCCTTGATTTCTCCTTTTGAAGTGCCGTGTGTCATCAAATTAAAATCGATGCATTTTCCAATCGATGAGGTTTTCCAATCTCCTTCAAAGCTGTCTGTATCGAATTTGCCAAGCTTTTTGCTGTAACGATTTTCGTGAATGATCTCAATCGCGCCATCTAAAATCATGATTTTTCGCGACACGCCGGGTAGGGAAGTGAAGTCTGATTCCTCAACTTCTACTGTAGCTGTGCTTAGTCTAAAATCAAAATCCCTTTGCTGGTAATCTGATGTTGGAGGATAAATGTATAGTTGAGTGCTTGTTCCGCCTGTCCAATTGATTGTATTAAAGTCTTTAGCCGTACTAATTTCGAAATTCATGTCGTGGATTGTGTTGTTGTTGTTGTTGTTTCTCAAAAATAGAAATAAAAAGCCGAAAATAGCAACGGCCCCTATTCCGTGTTATTTTCGGCAAATTATGTCTGTTCAGGTTTTGAAAAAAAGTAGGAGAACAGACCCCTATAATTCCGTTTGCCAGTAGGTTAATAAAAGCGTTCGGGAATATTTCTTGAAATTTAATGTTGTTAGTTTACAAAAACTATATCAGTAAAATGAGATCGAAACCCAATTCATTTGAGGTGATCAAAGGAGGGATGAGTTTCGTCTCATTTACACTCAATGTAGTTTTCAGAATATGTAGTTTTTAGTTGTTATCGTATTTAATACATTTTAAACCTGATTCCATTTGTGAACTGTTTGTTGCTTGCTGGAGGTCTTTTGCCTGCAGAACACTTCTTCCATCTGGAAGAAGTGTTTGATTGCAGGTTCATTGATTTCACAGACTATTTTTCATCAATTTCTTTTAATAAAGACTCAACTGCTTTTTTAAGTTGCTGATCATCACCTTTGGTTACAACTTCGTAGTCGTTGGTCACTTTAATATCCGGCTCTATTTGCTGATTTTCAATGTATTTTCCTTTGGTGTCTTTTACTCCAACCATTGGCATTCCAAAATACAGCGACTGATCCTGCAGAGTTTCCCACCACACAGCTGTCATTGTGCCGGGAACAGGCATTCCTACCAGTTTTCCAATTTTTAATGTTTTGTATACATATGGGAATGCGCAAGCGTCGGAATAATTACTCTCACTAATTAAAACAGCCGATGGCTTTTTCCACTTGGAAAGAGGTTCTGTTCCAAAATCCTGTCCTCTGGGTGAAAGGGTAGAGTAAACTTCGCCACTAAGCAGAGTTGCTAAATCGTCGTGCAGCCAGCCTCCGCCATTAAATCTGGTGTCAACAACAATCGCTTCGTAAGTACCATATTTTCCAAGTATTTCAGAATATACTTTTCGGTAGCTTGGCGAATCCATTCCTTTTACATGCACATATCCAATTCTTCCGTTCGATAAGCGCTCACATTCTTCCTGACGCTTTTTTACCCAACGTTCGTACAATAAAGTATTAATGCTCGAAACAGGTTTTACAGTTTCTTCCCATCGTTCTTTTGTGTAAGGATTGTAAAGAGATAAGAGTACTTTTTTATCAGCTTTGTGATTTAGTAAAGGATAATAACTCTCGTTTTTAGGAATCACATTTCCATCAATTTTTTCGATGATAGTTCCTGCTTTAATCTTTGAACCGGCTTGGTTAAGGGGGCCTTTTTCCAGTACTTCGGCAATTCGTAAACCATCACCTTCGTAATTCCAATCAAAGAATGCGCCTAATTCGGCTGTTTGATCAGGATTTTTTGATCCGGCCCGATAACCTGAACCTGTATGAGAAGCATTTAGCTCGCCCAACAACTCACTTAGCATTTCTGCAAAATCGTGATTGTTATTGATATATGGTAAAAATCGTTTGTATTCATTTTTGTAAAATTCCCAGTCTATATGATGCATTTCAGGATCATAAAATTTTCTTAACATGGTGCGCCAAACGTGTTCAAAAAGATATTCTCTTTCTTTGGCTTTGTCCAAATACATCTCAGCAGTGTAGCTAATGTCTTTTCGTTTGTTTGTAGCAACATCCACTTTAATGATGCTGTTGCCTGACATTAAAAATAGATTCTTTGCTTCCTTGTCGAACTGCATAGCGCCGCCACCGCCTTTTAAGTCAAGAATTTTTTTCGTTTCCTTCTCTTCCAAATCGTTTACCCAAAGATCGTATCCACCTTCGAATTTGCTTAGGTAAAATAATTTTTTTCCATCAGGAGTCAGAATTGCATCAGAAAGTTTGGAAGGATTGATTGTTAAACAAATCTGACGATCTTCCATTCCTGAAAATTCAATGTTTAAATCTTCAACTTTGTCTTTGTCTTTTTTGTTCTTCTTATCCTTTTTCTTGTCTTTGTCATCGCCCTTATCTTCCTCTTTCTTATCTTTTTCAGCTTCTTCTTTTAATTCTTTTTCTTCCTTTGAAAGTTTAAAATCATCAAATGCTTTCTGATTGAAGAATTGAACGTAAACATCTGATTGAGAGCCCCAGCTTCCATGACTTCGATAACCTCGTTTGTCGGTAAACCAAATCATTGCATTTCCTTTTAATGACCATTTGGCATCAGAATCGCTGTAGCCGCTTTCAGTAAGGTTAATCACCTTCTGATTTCCCTGAGCATCAACCATTGCTGCGTCAGGCATAAAAATAGTATGAGGATAAATATTAACCAAAAACCATTTGCCATCAGGCGACCAGTCGTAATGCTGATCTCCGTCGGAATAAGAGTAGTTCCATTTTTTGCCTAGTATCGTTCTAACTTTTTTTGATTCTAAGTTGATTACTTTAAGGATAACGCGATCTTCAAGAAAAGCAATTTCTTTGCCGTCAGGAGAATATTTTGGTTGAAAGGTTTCTGCATCAATTTCCAAAACTGCTTCTTCTTTTAAAATGGTAGAATTGGCAAACTGAGTTTCATCTTCCCGGGTCATTTTGGTTTGGTACAGATTCCAGCTGCCATTTCTTTCCGAAGCATATAACAAAGCTTTCCCATCAGGACTAAAGCTTACCGAGCGTTCCTGTTCCGGACTGTTGGTAATACGTTTTGTAGTTCCGTATTCAACAGAAGTCACAAAAACTTCCCCACGTACAATGAAAGCAACTTCTTTTCCGTTCGGAGAAACGCTCATTTCAGTAGCGCCACTGCTAAGTTTTTCAAAGCTCACTTCATTTTCTTTGCTGTCAATAGCGATGGCTACGCTTAGTTTTACAGGAGCTTTTCCCTCTTCCTGAGTGTAAATTTCACCATTCCAGGAATAACAAAGCTTGTTGCTGTCAGAAATACTTAAGAACCGAACAGGATGTTTTTCGAATGTACTGATTTGAGTCAGTTGAGTTTTATCTTTCACAGGAGCTTTCCAAACATTAAAACTGCCTGATTTTTCTGTCAGATAGTAAATCTCATCATTGGATGCATTAAATACCGGATACAAATCCTCACCTTCAAATGTTGAGAACATACTGTGCTTTTTATTTGCAACATCATACAACCAAATGTCTCTGGTAACTGCCGAGGTATGATGCTTTCTCCAATGATCTTCATATCCTTTGCTGTCGCGGTACAATATGTACTCCCTATTTTTACTGTACTTCGCATCCAATGCCGGCGAAGTAAGTATTTGTGAAACTTTGCCGCCATTTACTGGTACACTGTACAATTCAGGAAGTACGCCCGATGGAAACATCGCATTTTTGAAATCATCACTAATTGTTGAAGAAAATAGAATGTTTTGTCCGTCTGGTGTAAAACTCGATGGTGTTTCTCCTTTTGAATTAAATGTAATTCTGTTTGGAGCTCCTCCTTCAACAGGTATTGTGAATATGTCAAAATTCCCATATCGGTCAGACGCAAATGCAATAGTTTTGCTGTCGGGAGACCAAACAGGTTGGTAGTCGTATGATTGGTTGCTGGTTAGTGCCGTAGCATTGCCACCTTCCGAAGAAATGGTGAATAAATCGCCGCCATATTCAAAAACGATTGTTTGACCATCGGGAGAGATTGACGGATACCTCAACCATTGAGGGTTATCCATGCCAAGAAGACTTTGTGCAAGAGCAATTAAAAATGTGGTGATGAAAAACAACTTTTTAATCATGTTTTGTCGAATTTGTGTTAAAAATTAGGACATAGGTTGTTCCGTGAACAATAATATTAATTCGATGTTTGTATCATAATTTGTACCAAAGCTAATAAGCTGTTGATTGTGTGTGTAGTTGTGCTGAAAGTGTTGTGCTGCAGATAATTATTATTGTTCGGATGTGAACAAAATGCTGTTCGATTTCGGACTACTTGTTTGTAGTTTAATCAATATATACTTTCGAAATGGCAAAATTTACAGGTCGTTAAATTCCTTTGGATATTCAACACATCCGGAAACAGTTTTCAGAGCATATTTTTCCAATTCAAGTGCCATAAAAACTTCATCCGAAACTTCAAAATGGCATGAGATTTTGAAGTTGGAAGCTGGAATGAAATTAAATTTGGAATAAAATTCAGTGTGACCTAATACAATTACAGATTTGTGCCTCATTTTTTTTGCCTTCGCCAATCCATTTTCTATCAATTGAGAACCAATTCCCAATCCCTGCAATTCAGGTATTACCGACATAGGTGCCAAGGCTAAAGATTCAAAGCTATTGTTGTCGGATTTAATTTCGATTGGAAAGAATAAAATATGACCAACTATTTCATTTCCCATACAGGCAACTAACGAAAGATCCTTGATGAACTTTTTGTTTTTTCGAAGCTTTTCAACCAATAATCCTTCAGCTTCCTGACCAAATGCCATGTCATTAATCATGGATATAGTTTTGTAATCGTTCTTGTTTTCGGGTCGAATCTGAATTTTCATCGTAGTAAGGTTTTGATGCAGGCTGGCTGGTAAAAATACAAAAAAAAAAATCCAACACAACGGAATTATTCAGTTGTGTTGGATTTTAAAATGTGTGTTCAAATTAAACTGCTTCTCCTACCAGAGTTGCTTTGGTGCATTCGTTAACAATAACATTTGCGAAATCACCAACTTGGTAGTTCTTTTTTGGAAAAACAATCACTTTGTTTTGCGAAGTTCTTCCATATACATCCTGTTCAGATCTTTTGGAAATTCCTTCAATCAAAACTTCGAAAACTTTTCCAATGTCACTTTGATTATTTTCCAGCGAAATCTGATTTTGCAGATCAATCATCTCTTCCAGTCTTCTTTGCTTTACTTCTTCGGGAACGTTGTCTTCTAAATTTTTGTAAGCAAATGTACCCGGACGTTCTGAATATTTAAACATGTAGGCTAAGTCAAATTTCGCCCATTTCATTAATTCAATGGTTTGATTAAAATCTTCTTCGCTTTCATTATGGAATCCGCAAAAAATGTCGGAGGAAATCCCGCATCCGGGTATGATTCTTCGGATGGCTTCAATTCTGTCTTTATACCATTCCTGAGTATATTTTCTTCGCATGTCTTTCAAAACAGAATCACTTCCTGATTGCACCGGCAGGTGAATAAACTTACAGATGTTATCATGCTTGGCGATGATTTTTAATGTATCATCACTCATGTCTTTAGGATGTGATGTTGCGAATCTGATTCTCATTGTAGGAACGGAAACAGCAACCATATCTAAAAGCTCAGGAAAGCTGACTTCGGAAACGGAGTTCTTGAAGGCGAATGAATTTACATTTTGGCCTAAGAGAGTAACTTCTTTGTATCCTTTTTCAGCCAAATCTTTAACTTCTTTTAATATACTTTCCGGGTTTCGGCTGCGTTCACGTCCTCTTGTGTAGGGAACAATGCAGTAGGTGCAGAAATTATTGCAGCCTCTCATGATAGAAACAAAACCAGATATGGAGGTTTCATCAATTCTCGAAGGACAAATATCTTTGTATGTTTCGGTAAGGGAAAGTTCGATATTGATTGCTTTTTCTCCATTTTCCGCTTTTTTCACCAGAAGAGGAAGATCCATATACGCATCAGGTCCAACAACAATATTTACATTTTTTTCCTGATCAAAAAGTTTTTCCCCGAGTCGCTCAGCCATGCAGCCAATTACACCAACTAATAGTTTTGGGTTCTTTTTCTTTAACTCGCTAAAACCTTGAACTCTTCCTCGAACTCTGGTTTCTGCATTTTCGCGAACCGAACAAGTATTTACTAAAATTACATCAGCTTCTTCGCGGTTTTTTGTAATGGTAAAACCATCATGCTCCATTATCGAAGCTACAACTTCACTATCAGCAACATTCATTTGGCAACCATAAGTCTCCAAAAATAATTTTTTGTTGTTATTGCTCATTTCTGTATTTCCCTTATTATAAATTTTGTGCAAAGTTATATTATCTCAACTGAATGGCAAGGAAAGGAGAGGTGATTTAGAATGGGTAAAGAATAATGGATGGGGTTTTGGAATTTGGGGTTTATGCTTATGATTATTCATTGGGTGGTTTTTAGTTGATTAATATGTACTTTTAGTAAGAGAGCAAAACGATTTTCATCAATATTTAAGGAATGCGGATTTAAGTTTATATTGGCGTGGTAATTGTGTTTGTTGCTAAATAATTTTGTGTATTTTTATCCCGTAAATCAAGGGTTCGGGAAGAGCTTGATTTAGAGTGGGTTTGTGAAAAATCGATCTCTTTTAAGACCTGTTTGGATGGTAGATCGTTCAATTTATTAGGAATAGTTCTTGTGTTACGGTTGTAAAGTGTTAATGTAAAAGTAAACATCATGAAGCGTATTTTAGTTCCAGTTGATTTTTCTGGTGATTCTCTCAAGGCATTGAGGTTTGGTATTTATTTGTCAAATAAATTGGATTGTCATCTTAGGATGATTCATGTGCAGAAGTCTGAGAAATTCGAAATTCCTTTTCATTTCGAGGAATTGAAAAATGAAATAATTCATACCGTACAAGAATATTTTGAGAAATTGATTGAGCTTCATTCTGCTGACTATTGTGTTAGGAATGGAGTTTTTGATTTTAAAATAAGAACAGGAAGTGTTTATCGTGAAATCGTAAATCAAGCAAAATACGGCGATGCATATATGATTCTTATGGGAGCTTACGGAGCTTCGGGTTTCGAAGAGTTTTTTATTGGAAGCAATGCTGTTAAAGTCGTTACCAATGCTACTTGTCCTGTTATAACAGTGCAAAAGGAATTCGTTAAGGGGCAATTGAAAACAATTGTAATGCCTATTGATGCAAGTACTGAAACAAGAAAGAAAATTCCATTTGTGTCTGAAATTGCTTCCCGATGTAATGCGAAGGTTCATATTTTGGGTGTTCATGAAACTTCAGATACCAATGTGATTGGGAAGATTGAACATTATATGAGACAAGCAGAAGACTACTTAAAGGATGGGAATATTGATTATGTAAAAAGTATTCGCAGAGGCGATAATAATACTTTCTCTACTCTTGATTATGCTCGTGAAGTAGACGCGGATTTAATTGCAATTATGACAGAGCAAGCTGAAAGTTCTATTAATATGTTTTTTGGATCCTACGCTCAACAAATGATAAATCGTTCTGAAATTCCAATACTATCTGTTCCTAACGATTAAATTAATGAATCTGGCAGCTGGTTAATAGCAGATAATGCATCTTCTGTTTTAAGTAGCTGCTGACAAACAATGAAAAATGCAGTACGTTAAAATAGTATTCCTATCTATCTTTATTTTTTTAAGTGTCTCTTCAAATGCACAATTTGTTGAAAATATGCATTCTGGTGGCGAACAAATAGTAGATTCGCTGGGGCGTGTTAAGCTCATTCAGGATGATCGAATCAAAGAGTTGCTTGATACAGATAAAATGATTAGTTCAAGAAATCCTGGTTTTTCAGGATATAGAATTCAGATTTTTTCAGGTAGAAGTACCGATCGTGAAAAAGCATTTAAGATTAAGGAAGAATTTAAAGAGCTGTTTCCTGAAGAAAGGGCTTATGTAGTATATAAGGCTCCTGATTTTAGGGTTAGTGTTGGTAATTTTCGAAGTAAAATAGAATCAATCGAGCTTTACAAAGCTTGTTTAAAGTCTTTTCCAAACTGTTATCCGGTTAAGGCTTATATTTTATTTTCAGATCTACTGCCAAACGAGCAAGATCTTGAAGAGCTTATTCTTGATGAAGAGGATAAACAACAAAATGCAAACTAAATAACCATTTAAGAAGTTAATAATGAGTGACCAACTAAAGCACGAGTGCGGGATAGCAATGATTCGATTGCTAAAACCTCTTGAGTACTATCAGGAAAAATACGGATCGTGGAGATATGGTATTCAAAAGCTCTATCTGTTGATGGAAAAACAACACAACAGAGGCCAGGAAGGTGCTGGAGCTGTTGGGTTGAAATTGGACATGCCTCCAGGGAACAAATACATTCATCGTGAGCGTTCATGCAGCGATCAACCAATAAAAGATGTTTTTGATGGTGTGTATAAGGAACTTGCGGCTGCTGAAGCGAAAGATCCTGAGAAATTTAATGATCCTGTTTGGGCCAAAGCAAATTTACCTTTCGCAGGAGAATTGTATTTGGGACATTTACGATATGGAACCTTTGGACGAAACAGTATTGATTTTGTTCATCCTGTAATGAGAGAAAATAACTGGAAGTCGAGAAATCTGGTGCTGGCCGGAAATTTTAATCTGACTAATGTTGATGAGCTTTTTGATTTGTTGGTTGGTTTGGGGCAACACCCTAAGAATTACACTGATACGGTTACAATTCTTGAGAAGGTTGGGCATTATTTAGACGAAGAAAATCAAATGTTGTTCCGTCAGTATAAAAATGATGGTTTATCGAATCAGGAGATATCTCCTCAAATTGAAAAGAATATAGATATACAACAGGTTCTTTCGAGTGCTAGTAGAGATTGGGATGGAGGATATGCAATTGCAGGTATGTTTGGCCATGGCGATTCTTTTGTGATGAGAGATCCTTGGGGAATTCGTCCGGCATTTTATTATCATGATGATGAGATTGTTGTAGTTGCTTCGGAAAGACCGGTTATTCAAACGGCTTTAAATGTTAGGGCAAATACAATTAAAGAAATTGCTCCGGGAAATGCTGTTATTGTTCGTAAAAATGGTGATGTTGCCGAGGTTCCGGTGCGTGTTGCTCAAAAAAGAAGATCTTGTTCTTTCGAAAGAATTTATTTTTCAAGGGGGAGCGATAAGGATATTTATAAGGAAAGAAAGAAGCTTGGGCAATTATTGACTCCTGCTATCTTGGAGTCTGTTAATCATGATATAAAAAACACAGTTTTTTCATTCATTCCAAATACTGCTGAAACCGCATTCTATGGTATGATGGAAGGTGTCCGACATCATTTAATGGAGCAGAAAAAACAACAGATTCATGATTTGAATGGAAGTTGGACTGAAGAAAAACTTCAGGAGATTATTTCTGTTGAGCCCAGAGTAGAGAAAATTGCTATCAAGGATGCGAAAATGAGAACCTTTATATCCAATGATGAAGGACGTGACGATTTGGTGGGACATGTTTATGATGTTACTTACGGGATTGTTAAGAATCAAGAGGATAATCTGGTTGTTATTGATGATTCTATTGTAAGGGGGACAACTTTAAAGCAAAGTATACTTCGAATTTTAGATCGTCTTCATCCAAAGAAGATTGTAATTGTTTCTTCAGCTCCTCAAATCCGTTATCCTGATTGTTATGGAATAGATATGACACGAATGGGTGAATTTATTGCCTTTAATGCTGCTATTGCAATGCTAAAAGAGCGTGGTTTGGAAGCTGTTATTGAAAAAACGTACAAGAAGTGTAAAGCTCAGGAAAATCTACCCAAAGAAGAGGTGGTTAACTTTGTTAAAGAAATTTACAAGCCTTTTACTGCGGAAGAAATATCGGATAAGATTGCGGTATTATTAACTCCGGAAGTAATGGATGCTGAGGTTAAGATTGTTTATCAGACAGTTGAAAATCTTCACGTTGCTTGTCCTGAGAATACAGGTGATTGGTATTTTACAGGAAACTATCCTACACCCGGAGGAAATAAAGTTGTGAATACTTCTTTTATTAATTATTGTGAAGGAAATGATAGACGGGCTTACTAAAATGAGTTCGATATAGAATTGAAACCCGTCTTGTGAAAGGCGGGTTTTTTTTTGTTCGGATATGTCATAAAAAAAGCATTCTGAAAAGAATGCTTTTTGAGATTATTTTTTTTTGAAAATATTCAGTTTTGTTTTTGGAAGCCTGATGTGCAGTAACGAAAGATAGGAAGATGTGTGCCGGTCTTTTTTGTTCTCGTAAACATCAGCAATTGTAATCATGATACCTGTTTCTTCAACATCTCCAAAATGTTTGTTTATCGCTGTTCCAAAGCATTTCATTGTAGGGGATAATCCCATGTAAGCATTAATGAGTGGAGGAACATTTTCTCCATTTTTACGAACATTTTGTGATAGAACTTTGTAGTTCTCCTCAAAAGTATCTTTGCAAAAATCTTTTTCCAACTGCTCCGTGTCCATATTGGTTATAAGAGGAGTTGTAGGAGTGGCAAGTTTGTCCGGATCATTAAACATCTTGTTCATGAAATACAGGATGTGATTTCGGGCATCTCTGTTGTAATCAGGATACATAGTTACTTTGCCAAAGAAATATTTAATCTCAGGATAATCAACAATTAAAGCACCTAAGCCATCCCATAAATTATCAAGCGCATATAAACTTTTACGGCCTTTTCTGATCGATTGGTATTCCGGTTGTACAAACGACCGCCCCAATTCGATCATGTGAGGCATATAGTTCTTTTTAAATTCATCCGAAAAATTAAACAATCTGGAAGTTGCAAGATAGATTTCACCGTTTTCATCTTTAGGAGCCTCACTGCATAAAATGTAACGGTATCCGCCAAGAATTTCTTTAGCTTTAGGATCCCAAACAATTAACTGATGATATGGTTTTTCATCCAGATCAAAATCATCAATATCAATATCTTTACCTGTGCCTCCTCCAGCTTTACGGAAAGTAATTTCACGTAACCGGCCAACTTCTCTCATTAAATTAGGAGAATCATGATGAGTGAAGCAATAGATTTCATTCGATCCCTTGTTGGTTTTGCGTACAAATCTTTCTTCAGTCAGTTCTTTCTCAAGCTCCTCTCGTGGTACAGGGGGAATAATTTCTTTCATCAGTCAGTGTATTGATTCCTTTACAAGAATAATTATTATTTTGGTTTTCTTTTACTTGAAAATATTTTTCAAAAATACTTACATTATCGATAATAATGAATAGTGCCGTGGCTAATATTTGATAAAACGAATAGAATCTTAGGGATAAGGATTTATTGATTCACTAAATTGTATGTTTCCTCTTTCATTTTTTCAGCCCACTTGTCATACGACATACTTTTGTCAAAGGTTTGGTGTGATACAGGCTTACCTATGCAAATCGTGAAGTTTTTCCCTTTCTGCTTAAACAGCTCATTTGGCAAATATAACATTTCCAAATTGGATTTTAAACCCAGAAACTTCCTAAGGTTGGCCAGATTGTAGAAAAAATTAGAGTTTCTTCCGCTAATATGAATAGGTACTATATCGCGTTTGTATTTTTTCGCTTTCAAAATAAAACTTTTTTTCCACTCTAAATCTTTAATTCTCCCTTTTTGTTTTCGGGAAACTAAGCCTGCCGGAAAGGTGAGTATTGTCGCTTCCGATTGGTAGGCTTCTACTATTGTTTTTGCAGCTTCTTTGGCTTGTCCTCCATGTTTGTTTATGGGCACAAAAACATCTGATAAGTTTTTGATATTCATTAGGATGTCGTTAACCAGAAATTTGATTTTCGGAAAATGTTTGCCGAAAATGCTGATTAAAATAATCCCGTCAGGGCCACCTAATGGATGATTGGAAGCGAAAATATATCTGCCGTCTTTTTTGATGTTTTCAAGACCTTTGATTTCAAAAGTAATTTGAAGTTCTTCCAAAACACTATCCGCAAATTCAATGCCTTGTTTTTGATAGTTTTTTGCTAAGAAATTATTGAGCTCATCCTGATGGATGATTCTTTTAAGGTAGCGGATTATAAAGTTTGGGAGTAGTTTTGAAATTCTTTCGCTTTTGCTCGCAAAAACCTTCTCTATGTCAATTTTTAAATAGCTCTCAGGAGTGTTTTCTTTCTGCATGAAAATCTTAAATCGTTTAATGTTGTTGGCAAATATCGTAATTTTCTTGCTTTGTTTTTCAAAGATTTATAACTATCTCAATATAATTGAGTGATAATTAGTTGGCCAGCCTGTGAAAAGTTATTAACAAAACCATAAAAGTGGGAGTATGTGGTTGAAAGTGGGTAAATTTTTCTCTAATTTTACAATTGTAAATTATTTTCCCCAATGGTAACATTTATAGGTGATTATCCTTGTAGGTTGGATTCAAAAGGCCGTGTTCTGCTGCCTTCTGCTTTTCGGAAGCTCCTAAATGGGGGTTCTGAAAATCGTTGTGTCCTAAGGAGAAATCTTTATGAAAAATGTTTAGACCTGTACTCCATTTCTGAATGGGACAAGCAAACTGAAATGGTTCGAGCAAAGGTGAATCCTTTTAATAAGAAGCATGCAGGATTTTTGCGGGAGTTTTTTAGAGGTACAGCAGAGGTTTTAATTGATGGAAATGGACGGATTTTAATTCCTAAGAAATTTTTTGACTTTGCGGGATTTTCAAAAGATGTAACCTTGGCCGGACAAGATGGGAAAATCGAAATATGGGATACTGAAACTTACGAAAAATCAGCTCTTGGACAGGATGGATTCAGTACTTTGGCTGATGAGATTTTGGGAGGTGATTTAAATAACGGGTAATCGTTGAGTATGAGTATTTAGAGTTGTTCCTTTGTGTTTCAATTAAAAGATAAAAAAATGAGTACATACCATATTCCAGTTTTACTAGGAGAGAGTATTGAAGGGTTGAATATAAAGCCAGATGGAATCTATGTGGATCTTACTTTTGGTGGCGGAGGTCATTCAAGAGAGATTTTAAAGCATCTTACAACAGGTAAATTGATTGGTTTTGATCAGGATGTGGATGCGGAAGAAAATGTACCAAAAGACGATCGGTTCATATTTGTCCGTCACAATTTTAGGTATTTCAAGAATTTCATGAAATATTTAGGTTACTCTAAAGTGGATGGGATTTTAGCCGATTTGGGTGTTTCTTCTCATGAGTTTGATGTAGCCGAACGTGGTTTTTCTTTTCGTTTTGATGGTGATCTTGATATGAGAATGAATCAGGATTCAAATTTTACTGCAGCTGATTTGTTGAATGAGTACAGTGTTGAGGATTTGTTTCGAATCTTTAAGTTTTACGGAGAGGTTAAAAATCCAGGCAAGCTTGCACGGTTAATTGATAATCAAAGAAAAGAAACGCCGTTTACTACCATTCAGCATTTTAAGGAGGTGATTGCTCCTTGTACGCCTAAGTTTAAAGAGCATAAATATTTGGCTCAGGTATTCCAGGCCATTAGGATAGAGGTGAATCAGGAAATGGATGTTTTGAAGGAAATGTTATTGCAGTCTGCGGAAATGTTAAAACCAGATGGAAGATTGGTGGTGATCACTTATCATTCTCTGGAGGATAGATTAGTGAAGAATTTTATTCGGGATGGAAAATTTGAAGGCAATGCAGAAAAAGATTTCTTTGGGAATGTGCAAACGCCGCTAACAGCTATTAATCGAAAGGTAATTCTTCCGACTGAAAAAGAGATTGAGCTAAATGGAAGAGCGCGAAGTGCTAAACTTCGAATTGCTCAGCCTAAATCATTATAAGGGATGTTTAAATTTCGAAAAAAATACAACGATTTCATTAAGCCTAGTGAAGAACTAAAAGAGACATCTTCAGGTTCGGTCAAGGATTTTATTGATGGAAGTATTTTAACGAAAACGGAAGTGGTACAACAGTTGCCTTTTATCATTTTCTTAGTCGTATTGGGAATTTTTTATATCAGCAACAGGTATCGTTCTGAAAGAGTTTATCGTGATATGGTAGGTTTGGAGCAGGAATTAAAGGAGCTAAGGTTTGAGTCGATAACAACAGCTTCTGATTTGATGTATATGAGCAAGCAATCGGAAGTTGTAAAGAGAGTGGAAAATGAAGGTCTTGAGTTGATTGAAGCAACCGAGCCTCCCATTAAAATATATTTAGAGAAGTAGTGCCGATAAAAAAGGATATCATATGGCGGGTAGGGGCGATCTACACTTTAGTGATTATTTTTGCAATACTCATTGTTGGTAGAGTGGTAGCCTTGCAATTGTTCGAAGGAGATAAATGGCGAAGTAAAGCTCAGTCTCTTTCGCAACGGGATGTGATTGTTTCGGCCAATCGTGGAGATATTTGTGCTGCTGACGGACGGCTTTTAGCCAGTTCATTGCCTTATTATCAATTGCGAATGGATTTTCGCGCTTCCGGATTGACAGATTCTCTTTTTCGTGCTGATGTTGATTCTTTGGCACTTTGTTTGTCTCGCTTTTTTCAGGATAAATCTGCCAGGGATTACAGAAATATGCTTTGGAAAGCGAAGTACCGGACCAAGTCGAACCGGTATTTTTTAATTCACCGAAAGAAAATTAATTACATCGGACTTAAAAAAATCAAGACCTTTCCTATTTTTCGTTTGGGGCAGAATAAAGGTGGATTAATTTGTGAACAGGAAAACCGACGCATACAGCCTCACTTAAATTTGGCGAATAGAACCATAGGATATTTGTTGGAAGGGGAACAAAATCAGCAGATTGGTAAGGTCGGTATCGAAGGTGCTTTTGAAAGTGATTTAAAAGGAGTTGATGGCATTAGTATCATTCAAAAAATGTCGGGCAGATGGTTGCCTGTAAATATGGTAGAGCCCAAGGATGGGAACGACTTGATTACTACCATTGATGTTAATTATCAAGATGTTGCACAGTCAGCTTTGGAGCAACAGCTTATAAAATACAACGCACATCATGGTTCTGTGATTTTGATGGAGGTAAAAACAGGAGCGGTTAAAGCAATAGCCAATTTGGGTTTCGATGAAGAATCTCAATCTTACAGGGAAGATTATAATTATGCTATTGGAGAGGCTACGGAGCCCGGTTCAACGTTTAAGTTGGCATCAATAATGGCTTTGTTTGAGGATGGATACGTTGGCCCAATGGATTCTGTGGATACAGGGAATGGCGTATATAGCTACTACAAAGAAAAAATGCGTGATTCGCATGAAGGAGGATATGGAAAAATAACGGTTCAGGAAGCTTTTGAAAAATCATCGAACGTGGGGATTTCGAAATTGGTGAACGATAATTATAAAAACAAACCTCGATCATTCATTAACCGACTTTACGAGTTTCGATTGAATGAATCACTGGGGCTTGATATTAAAGGAGAAGGCATTCCAAGTATCAAATATCCTGATGATCCATCGTGGTCGGGAGTTTCTTTGCCTTGGATGTCGATTGGGTATGCCGTTCAGCAAACACCTTTGCAGACTCTTACATTTTATAATGCGATAGCGAATAACGGTAAGATGATGAAACCCCGATTCGTAAAGGAATTGAGGTATCATGGCGATGTGATTCGAACTTTTGATAAAGAAGTCTTGAAATCTAAAATTTGTTCAGGAGAAACACTTAAAAATGTGAAAAATATGTTGGAAGGTGTTGTTTTAAGAGGAACGGCCAGAAATCTTCGGAACGCAAATTATACTATTGCTGGAAAGACTGGTACTGCGCAAATAGCGGATAAAAATAAAGGCTATAAGGTTAAAGTGTATCAGGCCTCATTTGTTGGGTATTTTCCAGCTGATGATCCAATGTATTCGTGTATTGTTGTGATTAACCGACCAAATAAAACTAAAGGATTCTATGGAAATCAGGTTGCTGGTCCGGTTTTTAAAACAATAGCAGATAAAGTGTATGCAATGAGCTATTCGATGCATCCCATTAAACCGGATGATGCAAGTTTGGAACCAAAGGTGCCGGTTTCATTGAATGGGTATAAAAATGATCTGGACAAAGTGTTTGATGAATTAAATATTGAAATAGCGAATAAAGATATTCAGTCGGAATGGGTGATGACTTCCAGAAAAGACTCAATTATTGAATACAAATATAGAACAGTTAAGAAATTTATGGTTCCGAATGTGAAAGGAATGGGCGTTCAGGATGCACTGTATATATTAGAGAATGCAGGACTTAAGGTTCGGGTAACGGGTTTGGGATCTGTGTCCAGACAATCCATACAACCAGGAGCCTATTTTAATAAAGGAGATCATATTACAATCGATTTATCTTAAAATGTGACAGATGGGAATAAATATAAATGAACTGTTTGGTTCGGTAAATATACAAAGTATAAAGGGACGCAGGGATGTAGAAGTGAATGAGATTCATTTTGATTCCAGAAGGGTGAAACACGGCGATTTGTTCGTTGCATGCAGGGGTACCATGTCGGATGGCCATGATTTTATAGATGCGGCAGTTGAAATGGGAGCAAAGGTGGTTGTGTGTGAAGAGTTACCGGATAGCAGTACTTCTGAAACAACCTTTATAGTGGTTGAAGACTCTTCTGCTGCGCTTTCGCAGATAGCGCATAATTTTTACAACAAACCAACAGAGAATATACAATTGGTTGGTGTTACCGGAACAAATGGGAAGACTACAATTGCTACACTTCTTTATGATTTGTTTCGAAAACTTGGCTATAAAGTTGGCTTGTTGTCGACAGTGTGTAATTATGTGAATGAAAGAGAAATTAAGGCAACTCATACTACCCCGGACGCTTTGCAGTTAAATGCTTTGCTGGCGGAAATGGTTGAGGCTGGATGTGAATATTGTTTTATGGAAGTTAGTTCGCATGCTATCGATCAAAAACGGGTTGGAGCATTGAATTATAAGGGCGGAATTTTTACAAATATTACACACGATCATCTCGATTATCACAAAACATTCGATGCTTATTTAAAAGTGAAAAAAGCTTTTTTTGATCAGTTGGGGAAGAAATCATTTGCCATTACAAATGCCGATGATAAAAATGGAAAGCTGATGCTCCAAAATATGAAAGGGCATAAGTTCACTTATTCAACACGATCGTTTGCTGATTATCGTTGTCAGATTTTAGAAAAGCACTTTACAGGAATGCTTCTGGAAATGGATGGAGCAGAGATATGGACTAATTTTATTGGTGAATTTAATGCTCATAATTTATTGGCCGTTTATGGTACGGCCCGTCTGTTAAATCAAGACAAAGATGAGGTGTTACGAGGAATCAGTGAGCTGAAATCTGTTGATGGCAGATTTGAAAGTATAATTTCTGAAGATGGTATTATGGCGATTGTGGATTATGCTCATACACCGGATGCCTTGAAAAATGTCTTGGAAACAATTGATGCTTTAAGAACGGGAAATGAGCAGGTAATAACAGTTGTTGGTGCCGGAGGCGATAGAGATAAAACCAAAAGACCATTAATGGCAAAAATTAGTGCCGAATTAAGCGATAAGGTAATTCTGACATCGGATAATCCAAGATCGGAAGATCCTGATCAGATTATTAAAGATATGAAGGAAGGAGTGACTGCAAATAATACTAGAAAAGTGCTCGCGATTACTGACAGAAAAGAAGCTATTCGAACAGCCTGTATGTTAGCGAAAAAGGATGATATTATTTTGGTCGCAGGGAAAGGTCATGAAGATTATCAGGAGATAAAAGGAATTAAGCATCATTTTGATGATAAGGAAATAATCAAAGAAATTTTTAAGCTGTAGTTATGTTATACTATTTATTTAGGTATTTAAATCAATTGGATTTTCCGGGAGCAGGGATGTTTGAATACATCTCATTTCGGGCGGCATTAGCCATTATGACTTCGTTATTTATTGCAACTGTATTTGGGAAAAAAATCATCCTCTTATTGCAAAAGCAGCAAATTGGCGAGATTGTTCGTGATTTAGGTTTAGCCGGACAAATGGAGAAAAAGGGAACTCCTACTATGGGTGGCCTTATTATTATTCTTTCGATAATAGTTCCAGTTCTGCTGTTTGCTAAATTAGACAACATCTACATTATATTAATGCTCATTACCACAGTTTGGTTGGGATTAATTGGATTTATTGATGATTATATCAAGGTCTTTAAAAAGGACAAAGCCGGTTTAAGCGGTAAGCTTAAAGTAGCAGGTCAAATTGGTTTAGGTTTAATTGTTGGGTTAACCCTTTATATAAATGATGATGTAGTAGTTCGTGAAAAAACGACGATGTCTGAAATAGGAATTCAAACCGAATTGGTTGATGAAGGATTTACGTCTCAAGCCCCCGGATTAACCCGTTTAACAACTGATGTAAAATCAACAAAAACAACGATTCCTTTTTTTAAGAATAATGAATTTGATTATGAATCATTAGTTGCTTTTGGTGGAGAATATGCACCAATGTTGGCTTGGCTGGTTTTTATAATCATTACCATATTTATTGTTACTGCTGTTTCAAATGGTGCAAATATTACAGATGGTTTAGATGGTCTGGCGACAGGTTCGTCAGCGATTATTGGTGCCACTTTGGGAATATTGGCCTATGTATCCGGTCACGTAGTGTACGCTGATTATTTAAATATCATGTACATTCCAAACTCCGGAGAACTGGTGGTTTTTATTGCCGCTTTTATTGGAGCAACCATTGGGTTTATGTGGTACAATTCCTATCCGGCACAAGTTTTCATGGGTGATACAGGCAGTTTGTCTTTGGGAGGGATTATAGCCGTTTTTGCCATTGTTATTCACAAAGAATTGTTGATTCCTGTTTTATGCGGGATTTTTCTTGTTGAGAATATTTCTGTGATGATGCAGGTTTCGTGGTTTAAATTCACTAGAAAGAAATACGGCGAAGGCAGAAGAATTTTTAGAATGGCGCCACTTCATCATCATTACCAAATGAAAGGATATCCAGAACCAAAAATCGTTACCCGATTTTGGATCATTGGAATTTTTCTAGCCATTATAACAATTGTAACTCTAAAAATTAGATAAGTACAAATGACAAAACGAATCGTCATATTAGGTGCAGGTGAAAGTGGTGTTGGTGCTGCTGTTTTGGCAAAATCAAGAGGCTTTGATGTGTTTGTTTCAGACTTAGGAGAGATAAGTCCCAAATACAAGCTTGCCCTGAATAAATATCAGCTTGATTTTGAGGAAAAACAACATACCGAATCGCTTATATTTTCGGCAGATGAAGTTGTGAAAAGTCCGGGTATTCCTGATACTGCGCCTTTAATTGTTAAGCTGAATGAAAGAAATATTCCTGTAATTTCTGAAATTGAATTTGCAGGAAGATTCTCCAACGCTAAAATGATCTGCATTACCGGCAGTAATGGAAAAACAACAACAACTTTGCTTTTGTATCATATGCTAAAGAAGGCTGGATTGCATGTTGGTTTAGCAGGAAATGTAGGAGATAGTTTGGCCTGGCAGGTAGCTGAAAAAGATTATACGCACTATGTGGTTGAGTTGAGCAGCTTTCAGTTGGATGGGATGTATGATTTTAGGGCCAACATTGCCATATTATTAAATATTACGCCGGATCATTTGGATCGGTACGATTATAAAATGGAAAACTATATCAATTCAAAATTCAGAATATTGCAAAATATGAAATCTGAGGATTCTTTTGTGTTTTGCACCGATGATGATATCATCAAAAAGGAATTAATGAATTGTGATACTCTTGCTCAATTATTGCCATTTTCGGTTCGGGAAGTAAAAGAAATGTGCGGATGGATTGAGAATGAACTTTTAAAAATTCAATACAACGAAAATCTCTTTTCTATGGATAAAAAAGATTTGTCTTTACCTGGAATTCACAACGTTTATAATTCATTGGCATCAGGAATTGCCGGAAGCGTGCTGCAAATCCGGAAAGAAGTAATTCGCGAAAGTTTAAGTGATTTTCAAGGTGTCGATCATCGATTGGAAAAAGTGGTTCGTGTGCGGGGGATTCAATTTATTAATGATTCAAAAGCTACGAATATTAATTCTACATGGTACGCCTTGGAAAGTATGGAAGAGCCGGTAGTTTGGATTGTTGGTGGAGTTGACAAAGGAAACGATTATTCGGTTTTGGCCGATTTGGTGAAAGAAAAAGTGAAAGGTATTGTGTGTCTTGGTGTTGATAACTCTAAAATACATGCCGCTTTTGATGGCAAAGTAGATTTTATAGTTGATGCCGGATCGATGAAAGAGGCGGTGACTCAAGCATATCAAATGGCCGGTAAGGAAGAGATCGTTTTATTGTCTCCAGCTTGTGCAAGTTTCGATTTGTTCAAGAATTATGAAGACCGCGGAAATCAGTTCAAAGAAGAAGTTAGAAATTTATAAATTGAAGATATGGCGGGTTTTTTTAAGAATTTAAGCTTGAAGGGGGATAAGACCATCTGGATTATTATCTTCTTTCTGTCAATGATTTCTTTGCTGGTTGTGTATAGCTCAACCGGAACTCTTGCCTATAAAGTGAAAGGAGGGAATACATCCTATTTTTTCATTAAACAGCTGATTCTTTTGGGCGGTTGCTACATGATCATTTATGTAGTTCATCGGATTCATTTTAAGGTATATTCCAGTTCAGCCAATCTGGTTCTGATTATTTCGATCGGATTGCTCATATTGGCAAAACTCGTTGGTACAAACTTAAACGATGCTTCGAGATGGATCACGATTCCGGGAATTGGGTTCAATTTTCAACCATCGGAGCTCGCGAAACTTGCATTAATATTGCATGTTTCCAGAACATTATCACGATATCAGGCGGAGGACTCCTGCAAAAAAGAGGCATTTTGGCACATTGTTATTCCTGTAGGAATAGTGTGTTTGCTGATCTTTTTAGATGATTTTTCAACCTCTGTATTGTTGGGAGGTGTATGTTATTTGCTGATGTTCATTGGTAGAATAGCAAAAAAATATTTGTTCGGATCGGTGGGTGTTGTTTTGGCTCTGGTGATTATGCTGATTGTTATGGCACCTCTGCTTCCCAGCATCGGACGCGTTCAAACCGTGCGTAGTCGAATCGTCAACTTTTTTGATAAAGACGAGGCGAATGTAAATAATAATCAGAATTACCAGGTTGAACAAGCAAAAATTGCAGTTGTCTCCGGAGGTATTTTTGGAAAATTTCCAGGGAATAGTACACAACGGAATTTTTTACCGCATCCGTATTCCGATTTTATTTATGCCATAATTTTGGAAGAGATGGGCTGGATCGGAGGTTTTATCATACTGGCTTTTTACCTCATATTGCTGTATCGGGCCGGCTTGATTGTTCGGAAATGCAATCGGACTTTTCCTGCATTTTTGGTGATAGGATTAACTTTGAGTATTGTTTTTCAGGCATTGACCAATATGGCAGTTTCGGTTAATTTAATTCCGGTAACGGGACAACCATTACCATTAGTGAGTATGGGAGGTACGTCATTAATTTTCACAAGTGCGGCGTTTGGCATGATACTAAGTGTGAGTAATTGGGTAAATGAGGAAGAAAAATTGAATGAAGAAGCAAAATTAAATGAAGCAGAAGATTAAAATAATTGTTAGCGGAGGCGGAACTGGAGGACATATATTTCCGGCGATTTCAATTGCAAATGCTTTAAAACAAAAACATAGCGATTGTGAAATTTTATTTGTTGGAGCCGAAGGGAAAATGGAAATGGAAAAAGTTCCTTCAGCAGGATATCAAATAGTTGGATTGCCAATTCGTGGACTTCAGCGAAATTTCTCGAAGGAGAATTTGAAATTCTTTACGAGGCTTTTTAAAAGTTTGAGAAAAGCCAAGGCCATTGTTAAGGATTTTCAACCTGATGCAGTTGTTGGTGTTGGAGGATATGCCAGTGGTCCGCTTTTATATGCAGCAGCTAAAATGGGAATTCCTACCGTAATTCAGGAACAGAATTCGTATGCGGGAATAACGAACAAACTACTGGCAAAAAAAGCAAAAAAGATTTGTGTGGCTTACGAAGGAATGGAACGGTTTTTTCCTGCTGACAAAATATTATTGACAGGAAATCCTGTTCGGAAAGATTTGTTGGATATTGTTTCGAAAAAGCAGGAGGCAAAGGCTTATTTTCAGCTAAATCCTGAAAAGAAAACCATTTTAGTTGTAGGCGGAAGTCTGGGGGCAAGAACCATCAATAATAGCATGTTGGGGTCACTTTCAGCAATTTCAGATTCTGAAGTGCAGGTAATCTGGCAAACAGGAAAGTTTTACATTGAAAAGGTTCGTGAAGAGTTGAAAAAATGGGACATCCCCGGATTGAAGGTTTTTGATTTTCTGGGGAGGATGGACTTGGCTTATGCCGCAGCTGATATGGTTATTTCCAGAGCCGGAGCGGGTACAATATCAGAACTATGCCTGGTAGAAAAGCCATGTATTTTGGTACCATCACCTAATGTTTCAGAAGATCATCAAACCAAAAATGCCATGGCACTGGTAAATAAGAATGCTGCAATAATGGTAAAAGATATTGATGCTGAAAAGGAATTGGTTTTGGTGGCATTAAAATTGATAAATGATACGGATAAATTATCTGAACTTTCGGCTAATTGCAAGGCTTTGGCAAAGCCCAATGCAGCAGATGAAATTGCAGATCAAATAATAGCATTAGCATAGATTATGCGGATTAAAGATTATAAAAATATTTACTTTATAGGGATTGGTGGAATTGGAATGAGTGCAATAGCACGCTACTTTCATTCCATTGGTAAGAATGTGTTTGGTTATGATCGAATGGACACTCAGCTTACTGCAGAATTAACTGCGGAAGGTATTGGTATAACTTTTCAGGAAGGTATTGATCAAATTCCGGCACATTATCAAACTCAGGATGATACTTTAGTAGTGTACACACCTGCTATTCCTGCCAATCATTCTCAATTGATTTATTTTCAGCAGCAACAATTTAAAATTATGAAGCGATCGCAGGTTCTGGGTTTGCTTTCTGATAATTTGAATGGTATAGGCATTGCCGGAACCCATGGTAAAACTACGGTTTCAACGATCACAGCGCATATTTTTAAAACATCAGCTTTAGATTGCAATGCTTTTTTAGGAGGAATTTCCCGCAACTATCAATCCAATCTTTTACTTTCGAAGAACAGTCCTTGGATGATTCTTGAGGCTGATGAGTTTGATCGTTCATTTCTTCAATTGCATCCACAGTTGGCTGTAATTACCTCAATGGATGCTGATCATTTGGATATTTACGGCGATAAAAATGAATTGGAAAAGAGCTTTCAGGCTTTTGTTTATCAAATAAAAGAGGGGGGAATCCTTGTTTATAAAAAGGGATTGGTTCTCACTCATGATAAACTTTCGGCTTATACATATTCATTGGATGAGAAAGCAGATTTTTATGCCGAGAGTATCAAATTAGTGGAAGGATTTTACCAATTCGATTTGGTGTATCCGGATGGAACAATTAAAGATTTATTGTTCTCTTACCCAGGGAAAATTAACGTTGAAAATGCTATTGCAGCATCGGCTATGGCTCTTCTTTGCGGTGTTGAAGCCGATGAGTTGAGAAAAGCTCTTTCAACTTTTAAAGGAGTTAGAAGAAGATTTGATTATCAAATCAGAAATGAAAAAATTGTTTTTATTGATGATTATGCACACCACCCTAAAGAATTGTGGGAGAGTATATCATCAGTAAGGGAATTGTATCCTGAAAAGAAGATTACCGGAATATTTCAACCTCATTTATACTCACGGACAAGAGATTTTGCAGAAGGTTTTGCTGCAAGTTTAAATCTTTTGGATGAAGTAATACTTTTGGATATTTATCCAGCCAGAGAATTACCTATTGAAGGAGTTAGTTCTGAAATTATTTTTAAAAAATTGAAAGTGCCCGCTAAATTGTGTAGTAAAGATAATTTGGTAGAGTTACTTAGAGAGAAAGACTTTGAAGTTTTATTAACTTTAGGTGCAGGAGATATAGATAAGTTGGTTGAACCGATTAAAAATTTAATTAGCGGGCGATTGGAATGCTAAAAAAAATTGCAAACTTATTGATTTGGGTATTCTTATCAGGATACCTGATTGTAGTTTTTTCCTTTGCTAATGGCAAATCGGAGAGGCTGGTGTTTTCAGGTACACTGGTAAATGTGGTTGATAGTGTGAAAAGAGGCTTTGTTCGCAATTCTGATATTGAAAGAATCATTAAGAAAAAATATCCGGGAGTGGTAGGGACATCAATTTCCGGGGTTAATAAAGAAGTATTGGAGGATCTTATTGATAAGATTCCTTATGTGAAAAAATCAGAAGTATACAATTCACTTTCCGGCAAATTAATTGTTGAGATTAAACAACGCAATCCAATTGTGCGTATTTTATCGGGAAACGGATATTATATCGATGCTGAAGGAGAGAAAATGCCCTTGTCTTCAAATTTTACATCAAGGGTTTTGGTGGTTTCGGGGGCAGTAAATGATCAGTTGATAAAAGAAGAACTGTTTGAGTTGGTAAAATTTATTACAAATGATGAATTTTGGAAATCGCAGATCACACAAATTGATGTAGACAGAAACAAGGAGTATATTTTAATTCCTCGTGTTGGAGCTCATAAAATTGAATTGGGGAGTATTGAAAACTACAAACAGAAATTTCAAAAATTGAGTGCTTTGTATACCAAAGGATTTTCAAAAAAAGGTTGGAATACTTATAGTAAAATCAATTTGAAGTATAAGGATCAGGTAGTTTGCACAAAAAAGAATTTAAATGACTAGCAGGAATAATATCATCGCAGCTATCGATATTGGCACAACTAAAATTGTGGCCATAATGGGGGAAGTAGACGCCGATGGCAGGTTGCGGATTGTCGGTATGGAAAAAACCGTATCGAGAGGCGTTAAGAGGGGAGTGATTCATAGTATTGAAGATACAATTGGTGCTATCCGTGAGGTGGTTGATCGATTGGAGGAGAAAACAAACAAAGACTTTTCTGCAGTTTATGTAGGTATTGCCGGACAACATATAAGGAGCATAAAGAACAGACAGTTTAAATACATCCAAAATGGAATTGGTGAAATTACTAAATTGGATGTTGAGGAAATCATAAATGAGAATTTTAGGATTCCAATTGAGGTTGGCGAACAAATACTGCATGTGATTCCGCAAGATTATGTCGTCGATAAGGAAGCTGGCATTCGGAATCCAATAGGAATGGCCGGACGAAGGTTGGATGGGAATTTTAATATTATTATTGGAAGAACTGCATCTGCGCGCAATATTGAGAAATGCGTGAAGGAAGTTGGATTGGAGATTGAAGAATTGGTTTTGGAACCTTTAGCTTCTTCATTGGCTGTGTTGAGCGAAGAAGAAAAAGAGGCTGGCGTTGTTTTGGTTGATATTGGTGGAGGAACTACTGATATTACAGTTTATTTTGATGGCATACTAAGGCATACAGCCGTAATTCCTTTTGGTGGCGATATTGTTACCCGGGATATAAAGGAAGGTTGCTCGGTGCTTATAAAACAAGCCGAAGCATTAAAAATTCAGTTCGGAGAAGCTGTTGCTGATCTGGTCGACGAAGAAAAAGTGGTTACCATACCCAGTGTTGGTGGTTGGGATCCAAAGGAAATTTCTTTTAAAACCTTGGCTCAAATCATTCAATGCCGAATGGAGGAGATCATTGACAGTGTTAAGTTCCAAATCGAAATTACAGGACTGCACGATAAAATTGGTGCTGGAATCGTATTGACAGGTGGAGGTGCATTACTGAGGAATCTTGATGTGCTGACTCAAAAACAAACCGGAATAGACGTTCGCATAGGCTACCCCGGGACTTCATCTAAAATTATTTTGGATGAAACCTTAAATCAGCCAATTTATGCTACCGGAATTGGTTTGATGCTAAAAGGTTTGAATAAACCTGGTAAAAAAACTCCGAATCAGAATACAGATAAAAATAAAACAGGCAAAAAGAAAGGATTACAGAGATTTTTTAGTGCTTTGTTTGATACTGATGATTTGAAAATGTAAATAAAATATTGTAACCCTAATACTTGTGACATCATGATTGACGAATTGTTACCGGTTGATTTTGAACCTAAAGAAAAATCCATTATAAAAGTGATTGGTGTGGGTGGCGGTGGAAGTAACGCTGTCAATCACATGTTAAAAGAAGGAATCACTGGAGTCGATTTTGTAATATGTAATACTGATTCTCAGGCTTTGGAAAACAGTCAGGTGCCAATTAAGGTACAGCTTGGTAAATCACTGACTGAGGGTAGAGGGGCTGGAAACAAACCGGAAAGAGGACGGGAATCTGCACTTGAAAGTATTGATGATATCAATAAAGTTTTAAGTGAGAAAACCAAAATGATATTTGTGACTGCTGGTATGGGGGGAGGAACCGGTACAGGTGCAGCTCCTATTATTGCAGAAACAGCTAGAAAGCAAGGTGTATTAACTGTTGGAATCGTTACGATTCCGTTTCGATTTGAAGGGAAACGAAGAATTGAACAGGCGATGGAAGGAATTGCCAATCTGGAAAAGCATGTGGACGCACTTTTAATCATCAATAACGAAAAGTTGAGGATGATGTATGGTGATTTAAAATTATCGGATGCTTTCGCAAAGGCTGATGATGTTTTATCTATTGCGGCCAAAAGTATTGCCGAAATAATTACCGTTCACGGTTATGTGAATGTTGATTTTGCAGATGTGGAAACTGTGATGAGGGATAGTGGTGTTGCCGTAATGGGATCAGCTTCAGCTTCAGGTGAAGAAAGAGCCCTTCGTGCTATCGAGGAGGCACTTACATCTCCTTTATTGAATAGCAATAATATTTGCGGAGCCAGAAATATCTTATTAAATATCATCTCGGGTAAAGATGAGGTGACGATGCAGGAGGTAAGTGTGATTACCGACTACGTTCACGATGTAGTGGGCGATGAGGTTAGTATTATCTGGGGAAATGGTAATAGCGATAAGTTGGAGGATGAGTTAAGCGTTACAATCATTGCTACCGGCTTTTCTGAAAGCCCAATTCCTGAATTGACTATAGAACCTCGGAAATCAGTTCAAAATGAAGTTCCGAAATTGGAGCTGATTATTGAAAATCCTGCCGAAGCTGAGGAGATTGCTGCAATGAAGAAGCGCGAGGAGAGGCAGCGAAGAGAAGAGTTAATGAGAAAACGTTCTGAAGAAGACCGTGAGGAGTATGAGGAAGCAGAAGTGAAAAAAACGCCTGTAACTAAAAGTGCGGAGACCGTTGAATTTGAGGATGATGGAGGAGAAGAGGAACATAAAAAAGGAAGCCTCGACAATTGGTTTAAAGATAAGTTTACACAGATATTTGATAATAATGATTCTTCGATGTAGCGTTTTAAGTTGCGTGAAATCATAAAAGAGATAATTTTAGATATTAATGACTGAGGATTTAATTGATTTTAGTTTGCAGGAAAATGAATCATCGATTATAAAAGTAATCGGTGTTGGCGGAGGTGGTGGTAACGCTGTAAATTATATGTACAAGCAGGGCATAAAAGATGTGGATTTTGTGATCTGCAATACCGATGCACAGGCTCTGGAAACAAGCGAAATTCCTGTGAAAATTCAGTTGGGAGAATCGCTGACTGAAGGTCGTGGTGCAGGCAATAAGCCCGAACGGGGAGAACAATCCGCGATTGAGAATTTAGAAGATATAATTGAGGTGCTGGCTGATAATACCAAAATGGTTTTTATTACTGCAGGAATGGGGGGCGGAACAGGCACAGGTGCAGCTCCGGTTATCGCGAAAGCAGCTAAGGAAATGGGGATTTTAACAGTAGGTATTGTTACGATTCCATTTCGTTTTGAAGGGCGCCAGCGATTGCATCAGGCCATTGAAGGAATTAACAAATTAAAAGAGAATGTTGATTCGCTTTTGGTAATTAACAATGAAAAGCTAAGCGAAATTTACGGCGATTTAAAATTGTCAACAGCCTTTTCGAAGGCGGATGATGTATTGGCTACTGCAGCTAAAGGAATTGCTGAAATTATAACGCTTCATGGTTATATCAATGTAGATTTTGAAGATGTAAAAACAGTAATGACGGATAGTGGGGTCGCAGTAATGGGATCAGCTTCGGCCGAGGGTGAGAATCGTGCGGTTAATGCCATTCGTGAGGCTCTTACGTCGCCATTATTGAACAGCAATGATGTTAGAGGAGCCCGAAATATTCTCTTAAATATTAGTTCCGGTCAGGAAGAAGTTACCATGGATGAGGTGGGACAAATAACCGATTACGTTCAGGAAGCTGTTGGCGATAGTGCTTCTATTATCTGGGGAACAGGGCAGGATCTGGCTTTAGAAAATAAAGTATCCGTTACAATCATAGCAACCGGTTTCGATAATGGTTTAATTCCGGAGGAGAAGGCGGCTCCAAAAGCGACATCTTTTCAGGCTGGAAGAGGACGCAATAGTGTTGCCGATAAAATGAAAAATATTTTAGACGAAACGGAGAATGAAAAACCGGAGGAGAATAAGTTAATCTTGACCGATTTGAAGGATACTGAAATTGATGAAATTGAAAATATTCCTGCTTACAAACGAAAATTAAAGAATATAGACAACCAGAAATTTCAATCAGGTAAGGTTATTCGGTTTACTTTAGACGAAGAGTAGCCAGATAGTTAAGCATCTTATTAAAACTTAAAAAATACAGTACAATGGGTTTATTAGAACAGATCAATTCAGATATAAAAACTGCCATGAAGGCAAAGGAAAGAGACAGATTAGAAGCTCTTCGAGCTGTGAAAGCAGCCTTTACAATGGAAATGACAAAAACAGGAGCTACTGATATCGACAATGATTATGCACTTAAAATCATTCAGCGGTTGGTGAAACAACGTAAAGATTCGGCCAGTACTTTCTCTGCCGGAGGACGTGAAGATTTAGCCGGGAAGGAACTTTTGGAATTAAGCTTCTTAGAGGTTTATCTTCCTGCTCAGTTGTCTGATGAGGATCTTACAGTGGCAGTTCAGGAAATCATCACTAAAACCGGAGCTGCTTCTATCAAAGACATGGGAAAAGTAATGGGATTAGCTTCCAAAGAATTAACCGGTAAAGCCGATGGAAAAGCCATTGCTGATAAAGTTAAAGAGCTGTTGTCCTAGCTTTCAACAAGGAATTCAAGAGATGTTGCATTTGCAGCATCTCTTTTTTTATGCGCTGAATTTAACGCACAAAAAAAGCGGGATGATAAATGATCATCCCTCTTTTTAATGAGTTTTACTCTCTAATAAAACTTGTATCTTTTATCAATCACATTTGCATTGTCTTTCAATGCCTGAAATGCCTGATAGTTTGTTCTGTATTGATATCCTTGCTCTAATCTTGATTTAAAAGCCTGCACTGTAACGTCAGAAACTTCATCGCTGTTTTCGTTAGTAATAACAAGCATATAAACGCCTTGGTTACCTTTTACCGGAGATGAAATTTTACCTTTCTCCAGCATTGAAGCTGTACTTATTACTTTAGGCTCAATTCCTGCACCTGGAATCTGGAACGATTGGAAGCTAATGCCTGTTGCAGTTTTAACCTCTAAGTTTTCCTTTTGTGCCACAGAAAGCAAACTTTGAGCACCGGCACTGCTCTTTGTCATCTCATCGATAATTAGTTCAGCTTTTTTATCTTTTCTGATTTCTCTCTTAATTTCAGAAACTTTTTCTTGAATGGATGCAATTCCTTCTTCTTTGATATCCGAAAGGATAGCAACAACAAACTTGTTTCCAAATTCGAAAACTGCAGAATTATCATTATTCAACAAAATACTCTCCATATCATCAGTGTTGTAAGCAGCTCGAACAAGATCTCTTGAATTTTCCAGTCCAGGGATCAATTTCGTTTCTCTTTTAAGATTTGCTGTTCTACGACTTACCCCTTCAGCAGTAATTGCTTTCTCGAATGCATCTTTGTCAAGATTGTTTCCTGCAAATGTACGGGCTTTAGCATAAGCTGCCTGAATTGTTTTCTGACTGGCTTCAACTTTACGGTCAACAATAGCAAGTTGAACTTTTTTCACTGGCTTACTCATATTGGTAACCTGAATAACATGAGCTCCAAATTGAGTTAGAACAACTTTTACTTCATTATTTTTTGAAGAGAAAGCCGCATCGTTAAATGGCTGAACCATTTTTCCTTGAGTAAACCATCCCAAGTCACCACCATTAACAGCAGAACCTTGATCTGATGAATTTTCTTTTGCTAAAACAGCAAACTCAGCTCCTTTAGCAAGTAAAGCTTTCAAACTGTCAGCTTTTGCTTCAGCACTTTTAAAATCACCATTAACAGGACGAATTAGAATGTGACGGGCTTTTACTGAATCAGGAAGCATTTTTACTTCATTCAGCTTTGCCATTTTATACATTTCGTTTTCGAAGTAAGGGCCAAATACATCACCTTTATTTGCAGAGAACGCGAATGCGTTAAGATCAGCATTGGTAATTTCGTCTTGCTTGAAAAAGTAGGCGTTAAAATCGCTGTCGCCATTCAATTCTACAAACTGAACGTTATTGTTTTCATTTGTAAAGTCTTCTTTTAAGTCAGTAACCCATTTTTCAGTTGCTTTGTAATCTTCGGTAGAAGGCTCAACGTCAAATGATACGTATTCAATCTTTCTTGATTCTGTTTGTTTGAACAGATCTTCGTGCTTACTGTAGTAATCTCTGATTTCAGATTCACTTACATTAATAGTACTGTCAGGAATTAGATTGTAACTTTTCACGATGTAATTGAAATCTACTTTTTTACTTCCTTTCATTGCCATGTCTTTAACCAATACATTTGGCATGTAAAGACCTTTTTGAACTAAGGTGTTGTACTTAGCAAGATTTCTTTGCGTGATAATTGATTCTTCGATGTTTAACCAGTAAGCTTTTTGAGGAGTTCCGTTAGGAGCGGCAATTAATTGCTTAAGAGTTGCAACAACTTGATCTTTATCAACCAATCCGTTTTCGTTCTGAAATAACTGACGAATAGCAGGATCAATATTTCGACCTTGAACCATATCGAATAATTCCTCAGAAGAAATAGAAATTCCCAACTCATCATACTCGCGGTTCATTACAAATTCCTGAACCATCTGTTGCCAAACCTGCTCTCTTAAACGCTCAATCTGTTCCGATGGAATTGAGTTCTGTCCGGACATGAGTTTGTTGATCTCAAGACTATGATTGAATCGGTTTTGGAAATCACGAATGTTTACTGATTCCCCTGCAATTTCTGCCATCTCATTTCGTGAGTTTGCTAATAACGAACCACCCGATTTTAGAGCATCTCCAGCAATAAATGCAAGAAGAGCACCACCAATAATGATTCCTATAAAAACACCACGATTTCTTATTTTTTGTAATGTTGCCATCGAAAAAGATTTAAATATTCTTAATTAGGCTACGAATATACAAAAAAATGGGAAATGATCACTTTTTATTGCAATTGGATTACTTGCTTTTATAGTAAAATAAAAAGAGACTTGGCAGTAGTTATTTCTATCGGGAATAATATTGACCTTATCCTATTTCCAATTGCAGATGCGGGTATGTCAGGATATTTATTTTGAATATAAATAAAGCTGATTTTAATGAGGATAAAAGATTGGGAATGAAGGATATTTTATAGAATTGTTAAGCGTATTTTAATAACGCGGGTATTGCTTACTTCCAGAATTTTAAAACTGAAATTTTCAATACGAATCGTTTCATTATACGCGGGAATACTTTCGTGCGTAAAAATGAGAAAGCCGTTTAAGGTTTCAAAGTCTTCTGATACTGGAAGGTTAAGTTCATATTTATCATTTAGATAGTCTATTTCCAAACGGCCGGCGAAAATGTATTCTTTATCCGAAATTTTCTGTTCTTCTAAATCTACATCATCATGTTCATCTTCAATTTCGCCAAATATCTCTTCCATAATATCTTCAATGGTAACCATTCCCGCTGTTCCACCAAACTCATCAACCACTACGGCAACACTTTTATGTTCGCGTGTAAAAAGATTTAGTAATTTATGTGCAGGCATTGTTTCGGGTACAATAATAATATTGCTTAAGCCAGCTTTTATACTTTGTGGATTTTTAAAAATTACCGAAGAATGTATGTAACCAACAATATTGTCGATTGAATCTTTATAGATTAAAATTCTGGAGTATCCGGTTTCTATAAAACGTTGAGTCAGGGTCAAAATATCGCCATTAATTTCCATTGCCTCAATTTCATTTCGGGGCACTATGCATTCGCGCAATTTTACTTTCGAAAAATCGAGCGCATTTCTAAATATTTTGATATCATGCATCTCGTCTTCAGATATGGTTTGGGCATCATGGCCTTCCTGCACCAAATGATCCAGATCGACTTTCCCAAAAGCCTGCGTTTCTTCTTCTTCAGTAATATTGGTTTTAAAAATTTTACGAATAATGTTCTTTGATAAGAATATTGTGAACGATGTTATCGGATAGAATACAATGTAAAAAAACATTACCGGAAGGGCAAACAGGTTTAAAGCCATGTTTGGATTGATCCTAAAAAGAGTTTTGGGTATAAATTCTGCAGTAACCAGAATTAATATTGTTGAAAGAAATGTTTGAACAGCTAATATGACTGATTCTGAATCAATCCATATGGCAATAGAAGGCTCCAATAACTTAGCCATAAGAATACCATATATTACAAGGGCGATGTTGTTACCAACAAGCATGGTACTGATATAATATCCTGGATTTTGTGAAAAAATAGAAATCACCTTAGCCGAAACGGTATTTTTGTTTCGGTCAAGTTCCATTCGCAACTTGTTTGCAGCAATAAAAGCAATTTCCATTCCTGAAAAAAATGCAGATAAGGCCAACATGATAAAAATGATGATCAGCTCGTTCATTTACTTCCGGGCTTTGTTTTTCTCTTGTAATTTCCGCATGTATCTTCTCCATACATACATCAAACCAGCAATGCCGGCGATAACATAAAGCATAATACTTTCAGCAAATCCGTAATCTATCGTTTTGTGTATTGCTGCAACCAAGCCAACAATCATAACGATTAACCAGATTATTTCTAAAATAAAAGGGAGTTTTTGTTTCATGTGTTAAATGATTTTAGATGCAATATAATACGATTTTATTCTTATTGTTCTGTTTCATCATTTAAATATACTTCACCAGTAACTTTTTTGAGGGTAATCTTATCCATTTTATCATCAGAAGAAAATCCTATTCCTTCCAAAACCTGACCATCATCCGTGGTAATTCTAACATATTGGTCAGAATAAATAATTCCTTTACCTTGATCCCAATACATTAATTCGGTGTTTATGGTTTTTCCGTCATCACTAATGGCAATAACTTTATTTCTTAGTTCCCACAATTGCTCAGAGGTAAAATGTTTGGCATAATTTGCTTCAATTTGTCCGGCAATAGTTTCATCATCATCATAGGAAGTAATTTTCCCTCCTTTTGGGAAATCCTGATACTCTGTATCTTCGGTTTTCACCTCAATAAATTCAACCGCGAATGCACGATGTTTAATTCGTGTTGAATCAGTGAAAATAAATTCAACATCTTTGCCCGAACGCTCCGGGGCTTTTTCGTTACTTGTAATACTTTGTACTTCTTTAATACTGTTTTCACAAGACAAAAGCATTGTAATCCCGGAAAGGATCACAATGCTTTTGATAATATTGTTGATATTTTTCAATGTTTTATTCTGTTAATCTTGCTTTGGTTGATTCGTTAATCCAATCTCCAACTTTATAAGTATCTCCTTCTTTAATTCCTTCAAAGAAAGCTTCCTCTTTGCGAGGGAAATACTTCGAGTAAGTAGAAATTAATTCACGGGCTTCTTCTGAACAATCAGGATCTAAAGCCTTGGCTTTTATGAATTTATCAACAGCTACCCAATAAACAGCTTGTTTTTCAAGCGGACTTGATCCGTAATTTTTGCTGTAAGCAGCATAAGCTTTTCCAATCAACAAATAAGGTTGTCCCCAATTAGCTCTAAAACCGGCAGCCTTTAATGCGTTAGATTTGGCATCACTATATTTACCTTGCATTAAAAGAATTGTAGCTAATTTGAAATGAAGGTCAGCTTTAACATCAGCATCTGCTTCCAATTCTATAGACTTAACCAAGTACTCTTTACTTTTGTCAAATTCTTTTTTCTTGATAAACATCTTGGCCAAGTTGTGTGCAGCATCAGCATTTGGATCCAATTCGTATTTTCTTTCCGCAACTTCGGCATACAAAGCTCCATCTTCACATTCCTGACGATTTAGCATTCTTAAGATCTTATTGATCAGAACCAGATCATCATGGTTTGCATGAAATTTAGGTGTAAATATATTGCTCAAAGTCTCACAATCAGCAACTCCTGCAGCAAAGAAAATTTGTTCTACATTCAATCTCGCGTTGTTGATATTGTCTTTTTTAGCTGGATCACTTTCAGCATCCATTTGCTTCTTAGCCATGTCCATAAAAAGAAGGTAATTGTCGATCACCTCTTCTGCTTCGATTTGATTGTTTTGAACCAAAACTTTTGAAGCTTCCATTGTGTTGGCAATAACTTTTGCTTCAGCATTCAGTCCTTGCATTTCAATGGACTTTTTCATAATGGCATAGGCTTCTTTTACAGAAGGGATATCTTTTCCCCGGTATTGGAATAAATCACCACCTTTACGTCCAAGAATCCAACCAGTAGGATATTTACGATCCTTACCAAAATATTTAATTCGGTTATCGTAAACCATCATCAAGGTGTCTACATATTTGTCATTCTTAGTTGCGCGGTATAATCCTTCCATTATTTTCACACCATTAATATAAGTGGATTTTTGGTAGGCAGGTGCATTTTTATAAACGTATCTCCATCCAGTAAGTGCTTCTTTGTAATTTCCCTGTTTTACCATCTCGATGTAAAGGGATGCATTCAAAATTGTTTTAGCACTATCCAACCCATATTTTGATTCCAAAGTCTGTGCTTCTGCTTTAAACAGACCCGAAAACAAAAGAACTATTGTTACGATTAAAAGTCTTGTCTTCATATTACTATTTTTTTTATAATCAAGTTACTTTTTATTTCAAAACCACAAATGACATTTAGATTTGCCTGTAAAATCCCAGTATTTTAAAACAGGGTCTAAATATAACGAAAGTTTTAGTTTTGACAGAACTAAAACTGCAAAACTCATACCAAAAATTAGTACAAGCTTCGAAATTGGTTGGAACATCTATATTTGAGAGCCCTCTGCAAAACTATAAATAAAATATAAAGCTGCAAAAAATACTTCTTATTAAGAGTGAATCAATAAATTAAATTCCAATATCTTATTCAAACCTTCCAAAACGATTTCTGGATGATAAGCAACTTTGTTGTCTAAGGATTTATTTAAAAAATGAGCATCTCCTCCGGTAATTACCACACGCAATTCCGGATGTATTGCTTTTAATTTAGTAATGTATGCATCTATTTCGAAGATCAGACCATTTTGAACGCCTGATACGATTGCATCATTGGTGTTTTTACCAATTAAATTAAAGTCCTCATTCCTTGACAGCTCGGGTAGGTTTTGAGTGAATTTGTGTAAAGCTTTAAACCGCATTTTTAAACCGGGAGATATACAGCCACCTACATATTGGGCTTTAGCATTAACAAAATCAAATGTGATAGCGGTTCCGGCATCAATTACCAGAATATTTTTTCCTTTATGCAAACCATGCGCTCCTGCGCAAGCGGCTAACCGATCGTAGCCGAGTGTGCTTTTCGATTCATATAAGTTTTCTAAAGGCGTGTCTATTTCGGAATTAAAAAACAGAACTACTTTGCAGGTTAATTTTAATTTGGAGATTAATTCTTCAGGATATTTTCTCACAGAAGAAATAATAACATACGGTGCACTTTCACATTTCGATAAAAGGCCGGAAACAAATTCAATTTCCCCTAAGGTTGAGTTTTCAAGCTTTACTAATTGATTGTTTTCAAAGAAGCCTGCTTTTATTTGTGTGTTTCCTATGTCTACAATTAAATTCAAAAGAGCTGGAATGATGGTAAATTATTATAAATGTCTTGTAAAATCGCATAAAATTAGTAAACTTTAGGCATATTAATCTAGTGACACTTAGGTTTTTTATAATCGTTTTAAATTAGGTAGTTTTTAATAGTAATTAGAAAATATAATTTAAATGATTGCTTATCCTTTTTTTAGATTAAAATCGATTACATATTCAATTTTAGATTGATGAAGAAAAAAATTTTAATTGTAGAAGATGACAGTTTAATATCGACCATCTTTCGGATGTTTTTAAAAGAACTGGGTTACGATCTTATCGGAATTGTAGAAGATGGAAAAGAGGCTATTCGTTTGTGTGAAACAATGAAGCCGGATATTATTCTGATGGATGTTCACTTGGGCGGAGGTCTGGATGGAATTCAAACTACAGAATTGATTAAAACCAAATTTGACATTCCGGTTATCTTTCTTTCCAGCGATACCGAGGAAAGCACAATTCAGAGAGTTATTAATATTCATTCCTATGGGTATCTGGTGAAACCAATTGATAAGAAGGAACTTGGTATTTCAATAGAATTGGCTTTTTATAAACATCAATTTGATTTGGATCAAAAAATGCGCGAACAGCGTTTTCGAAATTTCATTACCGATTCCCCCGAAGCCATTATTGTAATCAATGAAAATGGTTTGATTGAATATCTAAACTGTTTGGGATTAAAACTATTCAAAACAGCATATATCGAAGATTTAATGGGCTTGCCCTTATTGTCCTTTGTTGATGATGATTACTCGGCAATTTTTAAAGAGAGATTGGAAAATTCGTTGACTATGGAAACAGGAATTTCTTATACTCATCTGAAATTAAAAACCATACATGGCGAATTTATTGATGTCGGTTTAACCGGAGCTCAAATTGAATTCAACGGGAAGAGAAATTTACAATTAATTGTTCGTGATATTACGCAAGAGTTTGCTTATCGGCAGTTGTTAGCTGAAAAAGCGAATATCATTAATAATTTTGTTGATGGTGTTGTGACTTTCGATCTTGAGGGAAAAGTGAAATCGTGGAATCGTGCATGTGAACGGATTTTTGGTGTTTCCGAAGCCAATACCATTGGTAAATCCTACTGTAGTTTGTTTCTTTACGAGGAACAAAAATCGTTTATCGAAGATATTTTAATTCCGGTAGAGGAGAATGGAAAATATGAAGCGAATTTTACTTTGGAGATAAATGATAAAAGGCAGGACGTTAAACTGATTGCTAATTTGCTTCGAAACGAAAAAGGAGAGGAGACCGGTGTGGTTTGCTACATTCGGGATCATTCGTGTTCTTAAAAAAGAAACTCCGATCAAATTTATTGATCGGAGTATTTGTATTATATCTCATTCATTAGAGCCAGTATTTCGCTGGCTTTTTTAATGTTCTTAATTTTTTCGAAACTAAGACTTAGTCTGTTTTTTGCTTCTTTCATTTTGCAGGGAACAACTTGTGTCTGCAGAAATTGCAGGACTTTACTAAACTGCGCTGATTTATAGAAAGCTGAATCCTGATCGGAAATAAAATACAGAACCAGTTTTCCCTTTTTAAGAATGATTTTTTCGATTCCTAAATCCAAAGAAATCCAACGCAAACGAACAACATCTAACAGTTCAAGACATGGTTCGGGTAAGTCTCCAAACCGATCTTTTAGTTGAGATTCAAATGTTTTTATTTCTTCTTCGGTCTGAATGTTATCCAATTCGCGGTACAAACGAATTCGTTCTGAAATGCTTTCAACATATTTCTCAGGAAATAGAATTTCCAAATCGGTATCTATTTGGCATTCGCTTATAAATCGGAGAACATTTTTTCCTTCTTCTTTCTTTTCATCTTCGAAAACATCTTTGAATTCATTCTCCTTCAATTCCAGAAGTGCTTCATTCAGAATTTTGTGATAAGTCTCGTAACCAATATCAGCAATAAAACCGCTTTGTTCGCCACCCAGTAAATTACCGGCGCCGCGAATATCCAAATCCTGCATGGCAATATTAAAACCACTTCCCAGTTCCGAGAAGTTTTCAATGGCCTGAAGTCTTTGTCTGGCTTCTTGAGTCATGGAATCATGCGGAGGAGTTAACAAATAGCAAAATGCTTTTTTGTTCGACCGGCCAACGCGGCCTCTTAACTGGTGCAGTTCGCTCAATCCAAAATTCTGTCCGTTATTAATGATGATGGTATTGGCATTCGGAATGTCCAATCCAGATTCAATTATGGTAGTTGCAATCAGAACATCAAAATCACCGCGGATAAAATCGAGCATAATTTTCTCCAGTTTAGGGCCATCCATTTGTCCGTGGGCAATCACCGTTGAAACACCGGGAACGGTCCGCTGAATCATTGCTTCAACGTCTTTGATGTTTTGAACCCTGTTGTGAATAAAGAAAACCTGTCCGTTTCGTTCCACTTCGTAAGTAATTGCTTCCCGAATGATGTCTTCGTTAAAATTGTGAATTTCGGTTACAATCGGATAACGGTTTGGTGGCGGCGTATTGATGATGGACAAATCTCTCGCACCCAGCAATGAAAATTGTAATGTTCTTGGAATTGGAGTAGCAGTTAATGTTAAGGTATCAACATTTACCTTAAATTGTTTCAGTTTCTCTTTTACCGATACACCAAATTTCTGCTCTTCGTCAATGATGAGTAAACCCAAATCTTTAAACTCAACATCTTTTCCTATGATCCGGTGTGTCCCGATTATAATATCAGTTTGTCCGGCTTTTAAATTTTTCAGAATCTGTTTCTGATCTTTCGAGGTTCTCATTCGACTGATATAATCTACCGTGCAGGGAAAATTTTTCAATCGATCGTTAAAAGTTTTGAAATGCTGAAAGGCCAGAATTGTGGTCGGAACCAGAATAGCGACCTGTTTGTTATCGGCAACAGCCTTAAAAGCGGCACGAATGGCAATTTCGGTTTTTCCGAAACCAACATCACCACATACCAACCTGTCCATTGGGTAAGGCGATTCCATTCCTTCTTTGGTTGCTATGGTAGCTTTCACCTGGTCGGGAGTATCTTCATAAATGAACGAAGCTTCCAATTCTTGTTGCATGTAGGTGTCGGGACTGAACGAAAAGCCTTTTTCTGATTTTCGTTTGGCATAAAGAGCAATCAAATCCTTGGCAATGTCTTTTACTTTGCCTTTGGTTTTTTCCTTTAGCTTTTGCCATGTGCCGTTACCCAGTTTGTATATTTTAGGAGCAGATCCGTCTTTGCCTTTGTATTTTGAAATTTTATGAAGCGAGTGCAAACTCACATACAGAATGTCGTTGTCTTTGTAAACCAGGCGAATTACTTCCTGTGGTTTGCCGTTCGTATCGATTAGCTGCAAACCTCCGAAACGACCAATTCCATGATCGGAATGAACGATGTAATCACCTGGGTGAAGGCGGTTAATCTCTTTAAGAGTTACCACTTCCTTGGCTTTGTGAACCGTTGAGTTCTTAAGCTGGAACTTGTGGTAACGATCGAAAATCTGATGATCGGTGAAAATGGATATTCTCAGGTCTTTATCCGAAAACCCCTCGTGAAGCGTGTGGTTTACATCCTGAAACTCAACTTCAATTCCCTGATCTTCAAAAATATTGTGGATTCGTTCAATCTGTTTTGGATTGTCGGAAAGAATGTAATTCGATTCTGCTTTGGCATTGTTATTTAGCAAATGCTGGCCAAGTAATTCGAAATTTTTGTTGAATGCTGGCTGCGGATTTTGATTGAAATGAAGCTCTTCCTGAGCCACCAAAAAGAATTTTTGTCCGAATTCCAATGTCGAAAAATCACTTAACTGATTCAAAAATTCTTTGCTGTTTATCAGATAATCTTTAGTAGCTACCGAATCTTCACCCATTTGCATAAAAGGAACCTTTTCGATGGTGCTTTCATATATAGATTGGATCCGGTCACAGGAAAACTGTAAATTCCTGCACCAAAAAACGGCATTGCCGGGTACAAAAGAAAGAAAGGATATCCGGGAATCCTTCAGCAGACTTTCCTGAATGTTGGGAATGATATCAACAGAGTTTAGTTTTTCTATGGATAGTTGATTTTCCACATTAAACATTCGGATGGAGTCGACTTCTTCGCCAAAAAAATCGATTCGGAATGGATGCTCATCCGAAAAGGAAAAAATATCAATAATGCTTCCGCGGATGGAATACTGACCGGGTTCTACTACAAAATCGGCTCGTTCAAATTCATAATCGACCAAAACCTCTTCCACAAATTCGGGGGATAATTTTTCTCCCACCTTAATTGTCAAGGTGTTTTCTTCCAGTTGTGCTTTACTAATCACCTTTTCGACTATGGCTTCGGGAAAAGTGATAATGAACGTAGGATGCTTGTCGGAATTTAAACGGTTCAGACATTCGGCACGAAGAATAATGTTCGAACTGTCAGTTTTCTCATATTGAACGGAACGTTTGAAGGAAGATGGGAAGAACAAAACGGTATCTTCATCAAGCAGATTGCACAGATCATTGTAAAAATAGGCGGCCTCCTCCTTATCGTTAAACAGTAAGATGTGAGGGTGCTTGCCTGGTGTAATAGCGGCAAGCAACAAGGGAAGCGAAGAACCAACCAAACCTTTTAGGTGAAGCTGAAACTTTGACTGTTGTTCCAGGTATTTTTCAATGCTGTATCGGGCAGGATGCTCCGAGAAAATTTGTATAAGTTGTTTTAGTTCCAAACCCTTGTCCTTTTATTATTTGATTCGCAAATTTAGGGAAAATATTTTAGGGACAAGTTAAAAGTGCCAAGAACCAAGTAACAAGTGGAAAGAACCAAGTATAAAGTAGGCAAAAGGAAATGTCGTTGGTTTGATAGGATGCACATTTGTTGCTTTTAAGTAAAAAAAATAAAGGGATATGAAATTTCATTCGTCAGTACTATTTGTAAAGGATATCGAAAGATCAAAAGATTTCTACATTCGTGTACTTAATCAGGAAATAGAACATGATTTTGGAAAGAATGTGATATTTAAGAGTGGTTTAACGATTTGGGAACCGGCACCAAATCATATTATTGAGAAAGAGTTGAACACAAAAGGTGATTTGAATCGATTCGAATTGTATTTTGAAACGGAGTTGCTTGAAGAGTTTTGTGAGAGACTGAAAATGAAAAAAACAGTGTTTTTACATGAAATTCATAAAGAATCCTGGGGGCAAAGGTCCATTCGTTTTTTTGATCCCGACAATCATCTGATTGAAGTGGGAGAGCCTATGGAAGTATTTGTGATGAATATGAAAAACGAAGGACTTTCTATAAAACAAATTGCACGAAAAAGTGGAATACCACCTGAAACTGTTGAGACTATAATTTTAAGATTAAAAAAATAATAAAATCATGTTTATCATTTCATTAACCTACAAAGTACCTATCGAAAAGGTAGAAGAAGAATTGAACAATCACGTTCAGTATTTAAAAGAGCAGTATGCTTTGGGAAATTTTCAGGCCTCGGGCAGAAAAGTTCCGAGAACAGGAGGCGTAATACTTTCAACAGTGAAGGATAAAAAACAATTGGAAGAAATTCTGGCTAAAGATCCTTTTCACAAAAATGATTTAGCAGATTATGCAATCACTGAATTTATCCCCAGCATGACGAGCGACGAGTTAACTTGTTTGCTGGAGGTTTAATTTAAAATCCATAACCGACAGGGCCGTATCCGGGAACACTAACATAGCCGCGGGTATTGCCCTGATCGGAATTGCCGGCACTAAAGCGGGTTGACCAGAAATTATCTCCGCCACTGCCTTGTCCCATATAATAGTTCTGCTGAGCAGCCAAATACAAATTAACAGTAGGAATTGGATTGCCCTCGTAACCGGCATTCCCCAGATCATCGAACCAGTAAAAGCCTGGTTGAATGTAATAACCCAATACATAGCTCCACACCAACCATTCGTTCTCGGGCAGTTCCCGCCCGTTAACAACTACACTTGTATTGCCGGCAGATGCGTCTGATTTTAATTCCCCAAAATCGTGTCCGGGCAGCATAAATCCGAAAGAAGCATAACCAACAACTCCATACAAACCACTTTTGCTGTCGTACCAGTAATTTCCTGCTTTGGGTTTTAGGCCATATTCATTTTCAAGATTGGTAAGTTGAGTTTCATTCAGCTCAATATCATTAATAATGACTTTCCCGTTTTGACTGAAAGCAATAAGGGGAACCGTAAATAGAAACAGGCTTATTAAGAGTTTGTAAACTGTATTTTTCATTGTTTTTGATATTGATTTATTCACGAATTGGATTTAAAATATACATATGTGTGCGAAGAGAATTGGAAGCAATGTAGGGTGCTTGTGTAAAATTACAACAAAGATGATGGAGTGTCAATAGCTTGCTGATGAGACTTGATGAGTGTTTAAAATGGAGTTGTGAAAAATAATACAGAGAATTATGTGTATTTTAATAATCGAATTGTTAAATTTAAAAATTCGATCATAAAAAATAATATAGAAGAATTGAGTGGGATCAGAGATGATTGGTGAGTTTGAAGAGCTTGATGATAGTTTATGATCCGTATAGGTAGGAACAATTTACAAAAATAATACAGAGAATTAGTTTCACTAAAATCAACATAAAATGGCAAAACTATTAAACGACAAAATGTCGTCGCAGGTACACATTAACAATTCGAATCGCCATACCAGGCTTTGTAAACAAACCAAAGGAGCAGAAGGTTTAGCAGAGGCAATAGCCCCTAAAATTATTGTTTTAAAAGAAAAAAGAGACGAAACCGATAAAAAGAGGGAATTGTACGATGCTGCTCATGATGATTTGATGCTGAGAGATGCGGTATTGGACGATAGCATTCGAAACGTGGCCGATGTGGCCAAACAATACGACCGTAACAATCCGGGACGACCTGTTTTTACTATGTTATTTCCCGATGGGAAGTATTCCGACATTGTACGTGCACCATTTGCCAAAGAAGTTGATAAGGCTAATCAAATTGCTGAACGTATTAAAGCCTTAGGCGAAGAGCACGTTTTGGCGGTACAATATGCGCCACTTACCAGAGCCATTGCCGAAGTGCGCACAGCAATATCCAACAAGCAACAAGCCAAAACCAATGTAGAAATGGCTGTGGCAAACGAAGGATTGGCTCAGGCCGATTTGCGCAAACAATACGAATTCAATTATCTGGATGCGGTAAAGTTGTTTGGCAGGAAATATGCCGACCGTTTGTTCCCCAGAACGGTATCGAAAGCAAAGGTTGAGGAAGAGGTTGCTGCTCCCGAAGTGTAATCCGATTGTAAATACAGAAAAGTATGCGCTGCAAGTCTGCAGCGTTTACTTTTTTTCGGTGGAATATAGTACGCAGGCTTGTAAAGCCAACTCTACCGAAATCGAATAGTTGCTGCATGCCTGCAGAACATGTTCGATTGTAGTAAAATAGGGTAAACATGCTTGCATACACCATTTCACAGCTGTCGAATAGTTGCTGCACGCCTGCAAAGCACATTTTACCGGGAAAAAACAGTTGCTGCAGGCATGTAGAAATAGCTCTACCGAAATGGGGAGGTGTTTGCAGGCTTGCAGGGCTGGTTTTCTAAGAAAAAGAACATTAAAAACTTAAAATAATTTAATCATGGTAGAAGTAAATTTAAAACTCATCAATAACTATGTAAATACTAAGTATGGAGATATTAGAGGAGTAATTGAAATAGATGGATTTGATAATATATCGTCTATTTATAAATTATGTGAAGATCACAGATACAAAACAGATGATAAATTTATTGTAGGTTTTGGTTTGGAAGAGACAACAACTAATGGAGTAGGTCGAAAAGAACAAGTTGTATGTAATATATTGTTTTTATTCCAGAGTGAATACGGTGATAACTACGATGAAATAAAAGCGAAATTAATTCGGAAGGATAAATTGAAAGTGCATAAAAAGAGCTTTTTAATAAGTTATACTGATTTAAACAAATACATTAAACGCTATGACTTTATGGCAATAACAGAGATGTTGAATGGAGTTAGACAGATTGAGGTTGAAGACGTATATGAATAGAAGTTTGATGGTTAGATTATAATAATAAAATGGCAAAGAAGAAGTTTTACGTTGTTTGGAAAGGAAGAGAAACTGGAGTATTTGATAACTGGGAAGAATGTACTAATCAAATACACAGTTTTAAAGATGCAAAATATAAATCTTTTAAAACAAAGGAAGAGGCGCAAGTAGCATTTAAGGGAAAATATGAAGATTATAAAGGTAAAGATGTGTGTAAGGTTGAGTTGAGTACTGAAGAGCTTGAAAAAATTGGGCAACCAAATTTAGACTCGATTTCTGTTGATGCGGCATGTAGTGGAAACCCAGGGCTAATGGAATACCAAGGAGTTGAAACTAAAACAAAAAAACTAATCTTTAAACAGGGAGTGTTTGAGGATTCAACAAATAATATTGGTGAATTTTTAGCATTGGTACATGCTTTAGCGCATATGAAGAAAGTTAATGATAAGAGACCTATATACTCAGATAGTTCAATTGCAATAGCTTGGGTTAGAGATAGAGTTGTAAGGACTAAGAATCCACAAACTGCTAAAAATACAAAATCTTCTGAAATGATTCAAAGAGCACTTGTGTGGTTGGATGAAAATGAAATACCAAATGAAATACTAAAATGGGAAACTAAGGCATGGGGAGAGATTCCTGCTGATTTTGGAAGAAAATAAAGGTATTTGGAATTAATACTGAAATAGAATATTTGCAGTAGGATCAGAAACAAAAGCCACTTCCCAATTGGAAAGTGGCTTTTGTTTTGTGGAGTGTTACAATAATTTCTTCTGTAAATTCGGTTTAAAGCATCATAGTTTAGGCATTCATTATTATACTTGATTGTAAATAATGTTTACTTTCGTAAAAATTTTATGGATAATAGTATTGCTTAAGGCTTACAGGCAGGCAAGGTGTTTTTCTCTAAAATAGTAACGATGAAATTAAATTAAGATAACCTTTTGGCATCTCTTACAAAATGGAGTGAGACCATTCAACAAAATAGATAAAATATGAATCCAATTTTAAGTCGAAATTCATTTTTCGTGAAGGAACATGTTGGCATGTTCAAAGCAGCAAATAATTTTGATATTTTCAATCCTGAAAATCAGGAAATGATAATGACCTGCAGGGAAGAAAAACTTGGTTTTTTCACCAAGATGCTTCGCTTTACTGATTACAAGAGAATGACTCCTTTTAATATTGAAATTAAAACAGTTTCAGGTGAAAAAGTACTAACAATAAAACGAGGTGTTTCATTCTTCTTGTCTACAGTTGAAGTTTTTGATGAGAATGATAATTTATTGGGAAAATTCAAACAAAAATTTTTCTCAATAGGTGGCAAATTTGATGTTATTGATTCTACTGAAAATATTTTGTGCACTCTTAAAGGAAAATGGACCAGCTGGGATTTTAAATTCAGTAAAGGGGAAACAGAGTTTGCTCATGTAAGTAAAAAATGGGCTGGAATTGGCAAGGAATTGTTTACATCAGCAGATAATTATATGTTGGCGATTGATGAGAAAGTGACTGCAGATAATCCGATGAGAATTCTTATTCTTGCCGCGGTAATGTGTATTGATATGGTTTTAAAAGAATAAGCGACCAATAAGTAAAGAAAACAAAAAGCCACTTTCCATACGGAAAGTGGCTTTATTTTTTTGATCTCACATCTCACATCTCTTATCTAAGATCTCACAACTATTTTTATTAAATATTGTTGAAAAAGTGTAAAAACTCTTCGGTTTTCTTCACCATATTGGTCGATCCGGTATAAAACGGAACACGTTCGTGAAGCGAAGTAGGTTTAATGGTTAAAATGCGCTGCGTGCCATCGGTAGCTTTACCGCCGGCTTGTTCAGCAATAAAAGCAATTGGATTGCATTCGTACATCAAACGAAGTTTTCCATTGGGGTTTTTTCTGGTTTGCGGATAGATAAAAATACCACCGTTCAATAAATTTCGGTGAAAATCAGCCACCAAAGATCCTATGTAGCGGGAAGTGTAGGGGCGATTCGATTTTTGATCATATTCCTGACAATACTTAATGTACTTTTTCACACCCATTGGGAAATTGATGTAATTCCCTTCGTTAATGGAATAAATGGTTCCCGTTTTTGGTGTTCTAATGTTGGGATGCGACAAACAGAATTCACCGATTGATGGATCCAGAGTGAAACCGTTTACCCCTTTTCCGGTGGTGTATACCAACATGGTTGACGAACCGTAAATGATATATCCGGCAGCAATTTGCTTGGTTCCTTCCTGAAGAAAATCCTCAATTTTGGCAACTTCTCCCCTGGGTGAAAGACGTTCGTAAATCGAGAAAATGGTTCCGATGGAAACATTTACATCGATGTTCGATGAGCCGTCAAGCGGATCCATTGCGAAAACATATTTTCCATGTTTACTCAATTCATCATCAAAAATAATGATTTCTTCGTTTTCTTCCGATGCAACAGCACAGCATTCGCCACAGGCTTTTAAGGCATCAATAAAGTGAGTGTCTGCAAAAACATCCAGTTTCTGCTGATCTTCTCCTTGTACATTCTGATCTCCATGTTCGCCTAAAATATCAACCAGTCCGGCTTTGTTTACAGCACGGTTTACAATTTTAGATGCAATTCCAATATGATGAAGTAACCGGGATAATTCTCCCTTTGCTCCTGCATGATCGGATTGTCTTTGGATGATGAATTGATTTAGGGTTTGAACATTGTTGTGTTCAGTCATTTTTTAAGGCTTTTTGGTTTACATTCATTTGGTGGCATAAAGTTATGCTTTTTTGTGAAATGCCGAAACTCTTATTTCAAACGTTTACGACAATTAATTTTAGGTTGCGGAATCTGGGGGCAAAAGGTGTGTGATGAGTGAGGAAAATTCTTATTTGCGATGGGATTAAATGGCTTTTTGTTTTTTAAGCCTGATTTTTTCTTTTTGCAATTGAAAAATGTGAAAAGAATTAAAGAATAGGCTTTAATTTTTACAAACTTTGAAATGCTGAAACAATATTTTGTACCTTCAATTTTTATTTTGAAATGGGGTTTTAGAATCTTATTTGTAAGAATTATCTAACAGTTTTTTGATGAACATATTTAAATTTGGTGGGGCTTCGGTAAATAGTGCTGATGGTGTACGGAATTTTGTGAAAATTGTACAATCCTACAGAGAGGAAATGGTTATTGTATTGTCGGCAATGGGCAAAACAACCAATGCTTTGGAAGAGATCGTTGATGCTTTTGCAGCTAAAAAAGATGGGATTGAATCTAAAGTAGATGCATTGCAAACATACCATATGAAGATTATAAATGAATTGTTTTTGAAAAAGGATGATGCTGTTTTTTCGAAAATAGAATCTCTTTTCTCGCAGTTACGGGCTTATCTGCAAAAATCGCCCTCCTTATGCTATGAGTTTGATTACGATCAGATTGTGTGTTTTGGAGAGCTGATATCTACTACAATCGTATCCGAATACCTTCGTTTAAGCGGCACTCCAAACAAATGGGTGGATATTCGTACTTGTTTAAAAACGGATGATACTTATAAGGAAGGACGAATTGATTGGGAACTTTCTCAGAAATTGGTGCCTCAGGCTTTTGGTTTTACCAACACATTTGTATACGTAACCCAAGGATTTTTGGGTGGAACTAAAACTAATCAGACAACAACTTTAGGACGGGAAGGCTCCGATTATACCGCTGCAATTTTATCTTATATCCTTGATGTGGATAAATTGGCCATTTGGAAAGATGTTCCAGGAATTATGAATGCAGATCCAAAATGGCTGCCCGATGCGCAAAAATTAGAGCGTATATCATATCAGGAAGCCATCGAACTTGCTTTTTATGGTGCCAAAGTGATTCATCCCAAAACCATACAGCCAATTAAGAAAAAGAAAATTCCATTGCAGGTGCGTTCGTTTCTTAATTTGAATGAATCCGGAACTCTAATTAGTACGGCATCTAAAAAGCAGGATCAGTTAATTCCTGTTTACATTCGAAAACAAGATCAGGTGCTGATTTCGATACGACCAAGTGATTTTTCTTTCATACTGGAAGAAAATTTAAGTTCGTTGTTTTCCATTTTCGCAAAACATCAGGTGAAAGTAAATTTAATTCAGAATTCGGCAATTAGTTTTTCGGTATGTGTTGATAATTCAGATAGAAGGTTGAAAAATTTAATTGAAGAAATTTCTACCAAATTTGAAGTGAGATACAATGAAAATCTGGAGTTGATTACGATTCGCCATCACAATTCTGAAGCCGTTGAAAGAATGACCAATGGCCGGAAATACTGCTGGAACAGCGAAGCAGAGATACTGCACAATTTGTGCTGTTGTAAAAAAATAAAAGACAAAGAGGTCGGGAATGTTTGGTGAATTCAAAAACTTCCCTATCTTTGTTCCCGTTATATAAGGTAAATCTCTCAGGAGAATATCTATAATTTATACAGAAGAAGTAAGAGAACAGGCTCGTTGACCTTCTGACAACCGCGGCTTCCATAGCTGAAAGGTGTCAAATCCTGACCAAATTTTTGGTGAATATAAATTAACAGATTATGAAGAAGACTCAAATTAATTACAATCAGCAGGCTCATCAGGAGCAAAACTTCACGTTGCAATCTTCAACCATGTTGATGATGCGAATGCAGCAAATGATGCGTATGATTTAACGCATTCTTTCTAAAATCTTTCCCTTTTTTTTAGATACTGGTGCGTATAAAATAACACCGAACCCGGGAATTCAAATTCAATTTTGCTTACTTTTTATATTTCTGTTTTTACAGAAAGATGAATAGGTACAATCAAATCTGAAACCACATTCAGAACGTTTGCATCTAAGCAGATGTGTTTTTGCGACATTTGGAAACTTAGGTTTCTAACTAATTAATCAATTTTTAAATCAAGGAATGGGCTTTTTGCAGCATAACAAGTCAGATAAACTGATTGTTATATTATAGCTAAAAGTTAATGGCTGACAGTATTAGCCTGTTCGTAAAACAGAATCGCCATGTCAAATAATTTAAGATACGAAACATTACAGATACACGCTGGTCAGGTAGTTGATGCAACAACCAATTCAAGAGCAGTTCCTTTGTATCAAACAACAGCATACACTTTCAACAGTTCAGAACACGCCTCAAACCTGTTTGGACTAAAAGAATTCGGGAATATCTATACCCGTTTAGGGAATCCAACCAATGACGTATTCGAGCAAAGAATAGCAGCTTTGGAAGGCGGAGTTGCAGCTGTTGCAACAGCATCCGGTCAGGCTGCCCAGTTTTTAGCACTAACAAATATTCTGGAAGTTGGTGACAACTTTGTAAGTGCTTCTCAGATTTACGGAGGAACATACAATCAGTTTAAGGTTCAGTTTAAAAAACTGGGAATAGAGTGTCGTTTTGTTGATATCGATGAGCCGGATACTATTATTCCGTTGATCGATGAAAAAACCAAAGCCATTTATGTTGAGGCTTTACCGAATCCTAAATTCTCAATACCGGATTTTGAAAAGATATCTGCAATAGCTAAGAAATATGATTTGCCGCTTATCGTGGATAATACTTTGGGAGCAGGAGGATATTTATTCCGTCCGTTGGAGCACGGAGCCAATATTGTTGTGGAATCGGCAACCAAATGGATTTGCGGTCATGGAACAGCTATTGGAGGAGTAATTGTTGATGGAGGAAACTACAATTGGGGAAATGGAAAATTCCCTCAGTTTACTGAGCCTTCAGAAGGATATCATGGATTGGTATTCTGGGATGTTTTTGGTGCCGGCGGACCATTTGGAAACATTGCTTTTGCAATTCGTGCCAGAGTAGAAGGTTTACGGGATTATGGTTGCAGCCAGAGTCCGTTTAATTCTTTCCTTTTATTACAGGGATTGGAAACACTTTCTCTTCGTTTGGATCGTCATGTTGAAAATACAGTCGCTCTTGCCAAATGGTTAGAGGAACAGGATTGGGTGGAGCAGGTAAATTATCCAGGCCTAAAATCCAGTCCTTACTACGAAAGAGCTCAAAAATACTTCAAGAAAGGCGCCGGCTCTGTTTTAACTTTTAAAGTAAAAGGTGGAAAAGAGCTTGCCGATAAATTGGTTGATGGTGTGGAACTTCTTTCACATGTTGCCAATCTGGGAGATGCAAAATCTTTAATTATTCATCCAAGTTCAACCACTCACGAACAGTTGAGTCTGGAAGAGCAAAAAGCTTCGGGTGTTGAGCCGGGGTTGCTTCGTATTTCGGTAGGTATCGAACACATCGAAGACATTAAAGCTGACATCAAGCAATCTGTTGAGAAAGCAATTAACATAGAGACAATCAATTAGTTCTTATAGTCAATCCCAGTCGGAAATTTTTTAGTCGGATTTTCGACTGGGAACTTAAGATTTCGCTCAAGAATATTTTGGGTGAAATTTTCACAAAGTAAAAAAACAACAAACAAAACAAAATCAATAAACAGTGAATCCAGAATGTTACATCCATAAAGAAGGTTTACAACTTGAATCAGGTGAGTGTCTGAAAGAGTTGGAGCTTACCTATCACACCTATGGGGAATACGATCCGCAAAGGAATAATGTGATTTGGGTTTGTCATGCTCTTACTGCGAATTCTGATGTTTTCGATTGGTGGGAAGGATTATTTGGTGAGAATGATTTCTTTAATCCGAAAGATTATTTTATAGTTTGCGATAATACTCTTGCTTCCTGCTACGGTTCAACCGGACCTCTTTCGAAAAATCCGGACAGCGGACAGGCTTACCATCATGATTTCCCTCAGCTAACTGTCCGCGATTTAGTTGGTGCTCATGAAATATTAAGAAAACATTTAAAAATAGAACGTATTTACATGATGATTGGCAGTTCACTTGGAGGCATGCAGGCTATGGAGTGGGCTTATCTGTTGAATGGGAAACTGGACAATCTGGTGATATTGGCCTCCAATGCGAAACATTCTCCTTGGGGAATTGCTTTCAACGAATCGCAAAGAATGTCAATCGAGGTAGATCCAACATGGAAAGAATCGAATGATGAAGCGGGTTTGAATGGCATGCGGGTAGCCAGATCGATTGCTCTGCTTAGTTACAGAACTTATTCAACTTACGATCATTCTCAGCAGGAAAACGAAGAAGGCAAAACAGATCATTACCGGGCAAGTTCCTACCAAAGATACCAGGGAGAGAAGCTGGCGCGCAGATTTAATGCGTATTCGTATTGGCATCTTTCAAAAATAATGGATAGTCATGATGTTGGCCGGGGAAGAAATGGTTTGGTTTCTGCTTTGAACGAAATCAAATCAAGAACATTGGTGATTGGTGTAAATTCCGATCAGATTTTCCCAATTCAGGAGCAACGATTCATTGCTGACAATATTCCAAATGCAGAATTCCTGGAAATCAATTCAATTTACGGGCACGATGGTTTCCTTTTGGAACAGGAACAATTAACTGAAGTATTAAAAACATTCTTAAACGATAGCAAAATCAAATGAGTAATAAATTAAAAATAGGCGTTTTTGGCTACGGTGTTGTAGGTTCCGGATTGGCTCACGTTCTAAAAAACAGCAAAGGACTGGATGCTTCTATCGTAAAAGTTTGTGTGAAAGATGCAGCTAAGCAACGGGACATAGATTCTGAGGTACTTACATTAAATCCTGATGATATTTTAAATGATCCGGAAATTAATGTTGTTGCAGAATTAATTGACGATGCAGATGTGGCCTATCAGATTGTGAAGGCAGCCATGCAAAAGGGAAAACATGTGGTTTCTGCCAATAAAAAAATGTTGGCTTATCATATCGAGGAACTGATTCAGCTGCAGTGGCAGCATAAAGTTTCATTTTTATACGAGGCTTCGGCTTGTGGAAGTATTCCTATTATCAGAAATTTGGAGGAATACTACGATAATGATTTACTGCAATCGGTAAGTGGAATTCTGAATGGATCATCAAATTATATCCTGACAAAGATTTTTAATGAAAATTTGGATTACAACCTGGCATTAAAAGAAGCTCAGAATTTAGGATATGCAGAAAGTGATCCGACCTCGGATGTTGGCGGATTTGATACTTTATACAAACTGATTATCCTTACCGTTCATGGATTTGGCTTGTTTGTGCATCCCGATGAGGTTTTTAATGCGGGAATCGCGAATCTTTCGCCAAAAGATATTGAGCTGGCATCGCAAAAGGGATATAAAATTCGATTGTTGGGAAAAGTAACCAAGGTAAACGGCAATAAGGTGAATTTGTTTGTGGCTCCAAAATTTGTGAGACCAACAGAGCATGCTTATACGGTTGAGAGTCATTACAACGGCGTTTTAATTCAGGGGAATTTTTACGACAATCAGTTCATGTATGGAAAAGGAGCTGGTGCGCATCCAACCGGATCGGCAGTTTTATCGGATATTACTGCCTTGGCTTACGATTACAAATACGAATATAAAAAGCTGAAATATTATGGTGGTTTGGAATACACCAACGATATGGATGTTGAGATTTATTTGAGATACACAGATAAAAACGATTTGGAATTATTTGATTTCAAAGAGATATCGGAGTCGCTGACAGGAAAAGATTTTAATTATGTTATTGGAACATTGAACCTTTCCGAACTGATAAATATCCGTAAGCAAATTGCAGGGAAAGATATTTTCCTGGCTTATTTGGGTGATGAGTAATTTTGAATTTGAGGTCTGGGAATCAGTCTAAGATCTCATATCTAACATCTCAAATCTAATTAAAAATGATCATATACAAATTTGGCGGCGCATCGGTTAAAGATGCTGCTGCTATTAAAAATATTTGCCAAATTATTGGCAAAGTAAAGCGTCCGCTTACAGTAGTAATTTCAGCAATTGGTACAACAACCAATTTGCTGGAAGAAATTGTAGATGCTTATTTTTCCGGAAATGATAAGGCCTTGGAACTTTTTGATCTGCTGAAGAAAAACCACACTTCAGTGATCGACGAATTGTTCGAAGAAGTTCCTGCGCAGGTCAATTCGGAAGTAAATGCTCTTTTCATCGAGCTGAAAACCAAAATTTCAAATCCATCATCTGATCAGTTCAATTTTGAATACGATCAGGTGATTGGTTTTGGAGAGCTCTTATCAACAACAATTGTAGCTTCCTATTTAAATCACATAGGACAAAATAATAAGTGGATTGATGTTCGAACCTGTCTGGATTCCGATGATAATTATGTAGATGCCAATATTCTTTGGGATTCATCAAAAGAGAAGGCCAATGCCGTATTTTCTGATAATCCGACTGCATTATACATCACGCAGGGTTTTATAGCCAGAGATCCGAATGGTTTCACAACCTCTTTGGGAAGAGAAGGATCTGACTACACAGCGGCAATTTTAGCTCACTTGCTTGGCGCAGATAAAATGATCATTTGGAAAGATGTGTTGGGAATTTTAAATGCAGATCCTGATTATTTTGAAGAGACAACCAAACTGGATCTAATTCCTTATCATGAAGCAATAGAGCTTTCGTACTATGGAGCCAGGGTAATTCACCCCAAAACCATAAAACCACTGCAGGCAAAAAAGATTCCCTTGTGGGTAAAATCATTTATCGATCCTTCGCAAAAAGGAACTTTAATAACAAAAGGCGATCAGCCACAACCATTGCTGCCAAATTACATCGTAAAAAAAAGACAGTTGTTGGTGACTTTAAAACCTTTAAATTTTTCGTTTATCGCTGAAAAGGACTTGGTTTTTATCTTTACCCTGGTGACAAAGTATAGAATAAAGCTTAATTTTACTCAAAACACTGCGGTTAGTTTTGCTTTTTGTGCTAACAGTTCCGCAAGAAATATGCAGGATTTGGTGGCAGAATTGGAAGAAAAGTATGAGGTTGAGTTGAGTGATGATTTAGAATTGATCACCGTTCGGCATTATACGCCGGCGACAATCGAAGAAATACAGAACAAACATCATGTTCTGGTAGAACAAAAGAACAGTAATACTGCAATTTATCTAACAGTCGCAAATTAATATGGAACAGAAATTTACATCTATTAAAGAGGCATTACAGAAGCAAATTCTTGTTTTAGACGGTGCCATGGGAACTATGATTCAGGCACACAAGTTGACTGAAGAAGATTTTCGTGGAACCCGTTTTGCAGATTTTTCAAGTGATCAGAAAGGACATAACGACTTGCTGACTTTGACTCAACCTGAAATTATTAAGGGGATTCATCGAAAATTTTTGGAAGCCGGAGCCAATATTATTGAAACCAATACATTTAATGCCAATGCAATTTCATTGGCCGATTATCAATTGGAAGATTTGGCCTATGAACTGAATTTTGAAGCAGTGAAAAATGCCCGTGCTGCTGTTGATGAGATGAATGCAACTGATCCTGATACGCCACGCTGGGTAGCTGGAGCTATTGGCCCTACAAATAAAACCACTTCCATGTCGCCAAAGGTTGAAGATCCTGGATATCGGGATGTAGGTTTTGATGATTTGGTGAGAATTTACACTGAGCAGATCAAGGGATTGCTGGATGGTGGAGTGGATGCTCTTTTAATAGAAACAATTTTTGATACCTTAAATGCCAAGGCCTGTATTTTTGCTGCCGATTTATTGCTGGAAGAAAGAGGATTGGATATTCCAATCATGATTTCGGGAACCATTACTGACAACAGTGGACGAACTCTTTCGGGACAAACCCTGGAGGCTTTTGTAACATCAGTAAAATGTGATAGATTATTGAGCATTGGATTAAATTGTGCTTTCGGTGCTAAAGATTTGGTACCATATATTCAGCAGTTGGATACTTTGCTTCCTGTTTATGTGAGTGTTTATCCGAATGCCGGTTTGCCAAATGAATTGGGAGAGTACGATGAAACTCCTCAAACCATGTTGGGTGATTTAAAAGAATTATTGGATAATAAGAAGATAAATATTGTAGGTGGATGTTGTGGAACCCGGCCAGAACACATTAAAATATTAGCCGATGCGGTTAAAAATACTGCTCCCAGAAAAATTCCAGCTGTTGAAAAGGAAACTCGTTTGAGTGGATTGGAATTACTGCGGATTAATTCGCTCACCAATTTTGTGAATGTAGGAGAGCGCACCAATGTGGCAGGTTCTTTGAAATTTGCGCGTTTAATTCGAGAGAAAAAATACGAAGAAGCACTTTCAATAGCTCGCAGCCAAGTTGAAAACGGAGCACAAATTATTGATGTAAACATGGATGATGCCATGTTGGATGCTGAAAAGGAAATGGATATTTTCTTAAAGTTATTGGTGTCTGAACCGGAAATTTCCCGAGTACCCATCATGATCGATTCATCGAAATGGTCGGTGTTGGAAACAGGATTGAAATGTGTGCAGGGAAAATGTGTGGTGAATTCAATTTCCTTAAAAGAAGGAGAAGAGGAATTTATCGATCATGCTGCAAAAATAAAAAGATACGGTGCTGCTGCGGTCATCATGGCTTTTGATGAAAAAGGTCAGGCCGATACTTTCCAGCGAAGAACTGAAATTTGCGCGCGAGCCTATAAAATATTAACCGAAACAGTTGGTTTTCCGGCAGAAGATATCATTTTCGATCCCAATGTATTGGCAATTGCTACGGGTATCGAAGAGCACAACAACTATGCGGTTGATTATATCAAAACGGTAAAGTGGATCAAAGCTAACTTGCCACATGCTAAAATCAGTGGTGGAATCAGTAATCTGTCTTTCTCCTTCCGTGGAAACAATACAGTTCGGGAAGCTATGCATTCGGTTTTCTTGTATCATGCCATTAAAGAAGGTTTGGATATGGGAATTGTGAATCCTGGAATGCTGCAGATTTACGATGAAATTGAACCTGAGCTTTTGCAGAAAGTGGAAGATGTGGTTTTGAACCGGAAACCTGAGGCTACAGAGAGACTCATTGAATTTGCCGAGGGATTGAAATCGGTAGGGAAAGTTCAGGCGAAAATCGATGCATGGAGAGAAAAACCTTGTTTCGAACGACTTTCTTATTCTCTGGTAAAAGGAATCACCGATTATATTGAACAGGATTCTGAAGAAGCCAGGCAGTTGTTGCCCCGTGCATTGGATGTGATTGAACAACCTTTGATGGATGGAATGAACATCGTGGGCAATTTGTTTGGAGAAGGGAAAATGTTTTTGCCTCAGGTGGTAAAGTCAGCAAGGGTAATGAAAAAGGCTGTTGCTTATCTTCAACCTTTTATCGAAGAAGAGAAAAATAGTCTGACCGATGCGAAAAATGCCGGCAAAATTGTAATGGCTACCGTTAAAGGTGATGTGCACGATATTGGGAAAAATATTGTTGGCGTAGTTTTAGGATGTAACAATTTTGAAGTGATTGATTTGGGCGTTATGGTTCCCAGCTCAAAGATTATAGAAGTTGCCATACGAGAGAATGTGGATGCAATTGGTTTAAGCGGACTGATTACACCTTCCTTGGAAGAGATGTGTTTTGTTGCTGAAGAAATGAAGCGGCAAGGTTTGGATATTCCTTTGGTAGTAGGCGGTGCAACCACTTCGGAATTGCATACTGCGGTTAAAATTGAACCAAATTATGAGAATGGTGTGGTTCACGTTGTAGATGCTTCCAAATCGGTGGGAATTTTTAAACAGTTGTGCGATAAGAATAAAAGAAAAGATTTTTTGGCAAAAACCCGTGAAGAGTATCAAATTGTGCGTGAAGATCATGAAAATAAAAAGCCGGTGGAATACTATACCTTGGATGAGGCCCGAAAAAACAGAGAGCAAATTGATTGGAAAACAGCTCCTATTTATGAGCCAAACAAAATTGGATTGCAGGTTTTGAATAACTTCTCGATTGGCGAAATCCGAAAATACATCGATTGGACCTTCTTTTTTGTTGCCTGGGAGCTGAAATGCATGTATCCTGAAATTATGGAAGATCCGGATTTGAAGGAGGAGGCTAAAATCCTTTTCGACGATGCCAATCGTATGCTGGATGTAATCGAGCGCGAAGGATTGATAGAAGCGAGTGCGGTTTACGGATTGTTTCCTGCCAATAGTGTTGGGGATGATATCGTATTGTATACCGATGAAGACAGAACAAATGAAATTACCCGATTTTGTGGTATTCGTCAGCAGGAGAAGTTCAAAAAAGGACTGAGTAGTTTGTGTCTGAGTGATTTTGTGGCTCCAATTGAATCGAATCGAATCGATTATGTGGGGGCTTTTGTTGTGACGGCAGGTCTGGGTATTGAAGAAATACTTCAGAAATTTGCCGAAGATCATGACGATTACAACAGCATCATGATTAAGATTTTGGCAGACCGTTTGGCGGAGGCTTTTACGGAATTGTTACACGAAAAAATCCGTAAAGAAGATTGGGGATATGCTAAAGATGAAGATCTTAATATAGAGCAAATGCTTCGCGAACATTACCAGGGAATCCGTCCGGCTTTTGGATATCCATCATTGCCTGAGCATTCCGAAAAACAAGTGCTTTGGGATTTTCTGGATGTAGAAAAGAACATAGGAGCAACATTAACCGAAAGTTTTGCCATGTATCCGGCAGCCTCGGTTAGCGGATTGGTTTTCGCTCATCCTGAGGCATTGTATTTTTCTATCGATAAAATAATGGAAGATCAATTGAAGGATTATGCATCCCGAAAAGGAATATCCGAAGAGAAAGCAAAGAAGCTGTTAACAGCTATATTATAAATATGATTTATGAGAATTGGTTGTATCGGGAATGAATCTTATTTCTCAAATCCAATATCTCGCATCTAAATTTAACCAATGAAAGTAATCGAACTATTAAACCAGGCAATTGAGAATAAAACCACACATTTCTCTTTTGAATTGTTGCCACCTTTGCGTGGAAACAGCATATATAAAGTCTTTAATACTATTGATAAGCTGAAGGAATTTGATCCGAAGTATATTAATATTACAGCACATCGCGATGAAATGGTATTTACCGAATCGGCGAGTGGAGTAATCGAGAAAAAAATTACACGAAAGCGTCCAGGAACAGTAGCAGTTGCCGCGGCCATTAAAAATGAATATAAAATTACGGTAGTTCCACATGTAATTTGCAGTGGATTTTTACCTGAAGAAACTGAAAATGCTTTGTTGGATTTAAATTTTCTGGATATTCACGATGTTTTATTGCTTCGCGGAGATTCATCATCCCGTCATGCTTTTATTTCCAGCGAAGGAGAACACAAATATGCTATTGATCTGATTCATCAGGTAAATAATATCAACAAAGGTGAGTTTTTAGATGGTACACATGTTGAGCCTTTTGCAACACCTTTTTCTTTTGGTACGGCCGGATATCCTGAAAAACACGAAGAAGCTCCAAATATTGATTCTGATATATATTGGTTGAAAAAGAAAGTGGATGCCGGAGCCGAATACATCGTTACGCAAATGTTCTTCGATAATCAGAAATTCTTTGATTTTGTAAAGAAAGTACGCGATGCCGGTATTACAGTTCCTGTTGTTCCGGGAATTAAGCCAATATCTGCATTAAGCCAACTAACAGTGCTTCCGCAGATTTTTAAAACCGATATTCCTGAAGCATTAGCTGCCGAAGTTCGTAAATGCAAAACCAACGATGAGGCGAAGCAAGTGGGAATAGAGTGGGGAATTCAGCAAGGAAAAGAATTGATTCAGCACGGGGTTCCTTCCTTGCATTTTTATACCCTTATGGCATCCGATTGTGTGAAAGAAATAGCCAAGGCAATCTATTAAATACGTTAAGGTTTATTTTTTCCTTCGAAAAAAGAAGCATCGAGTATCAAATTAAACCCAGAAGCTCAAGATCTGAGGCCTTACCCCTGATTTGTAATCAGGGGTTAAGGGGCAACAGGATTTGTAATTCGTATTCATCAGTTGGTAGTTAGAAAACGATCCCGCAAGGGGAAGTCTCTTTTTGTTTTTACTTGATTAGCTTTTTTTTCGGATTAAATGGGACGCCTCCTTCTTATAAAGTCACCTGTTCCCCTCACATCGGCATCCTAATTTCTCACCATTTCGCCCTCATTTCTCAGTATGGGAATCCCTTTGGCTCAGAGAGGAAGGATTAGTTTATTGATGGGAAATATTTAAATGTTGACGGGAAGCACATCAATGATGAGTTTTGTGAATTAATCCTGCACAGCTATTTAAAATTATGTGTAGCTTTTTATTAAATTTACAAAGAAAATCGTATAAGTAATCTTTTAGAATTATGTGCGATTTATTTTTGATTATGCACCTTGAGTTTTCAGCGAATACACAATAAAATAGAGATTGAAGTGTTTTTGACAGAGAATGATAAAGTTTATTGAAATGAAGAGAATACTATTTGTACTGATGTTTTTATTTGTTGCTGCATTTTCGAATGCCCAAATTTTTAATACATCAGGAATTTTAAAAAGTGGTGAGGCGTCAATTGGATTTGAACCTTCTATGTTGGTATCCAATGGATCGAATGAATTTTTAATGTTTTTTCATGCTGGAGTAGGCATTGGCAATAATGTTGATTTGGGAGCAAAAATTGGTGCTTTTGGCGATGAAACCTACTACGGTGGCGATGTCGAGTTTGGAATCAGCAAGAACCTTTCTTTAGCTGCAGGAGCTCATCATTTTCATGATTTTGGTTTCGATGGAACAGCAAATGTAACGGTTCCCCTGGCATCAGGCACAAAATTGATTACCGGATTAGACATGGATATTAATTTTGGCGATGAAACTACAATCCCGCTTTGGGTTCCAATCGGCATAAGAGTTGCTGTAGGAAATGGATGGTCGCTAATTATGGAAGCTGAAATTGAATTAACCGATGAGGCTTACCATTACTTTGGAATCGGCATGGCTTATGGATTTTAGAATTTACAATTACAAATAAAAAAAACTCCGCTTTGGGCGGAGTTTTTTGTTCTAAACATCTCTATTTTCCAAACTCATCAATAATCTTTTGAGCCGTAACTTCCGATAGTTTTATATTCGATTCATGTGTCCAGCCACCAACATGCGGACTCAGCAATACTTTTTCCGATTCAATCAAATATTGAAATTCAGCAGGCAATTCCGAGGCATGTAAATCTTCGAAAGAAGTTTTCTCATATTCCAATACATCCAAACAAGCACCTTTCACCTGTCCGGAATCCAAATTTTTCACCAAATCAGCAATGCGAACTACTTTTCCTCGAGCCGTATTAATAAGGTAGATTGGCTTTTTAAATTTATTAAGGAAGTCATTATTCACCATAAACATTGTTTCCTCCGTTTGCGGAACATGTAAACTCAAAACATCACATTGCTCAAACAAGTCTTCCATCTGTTTTTCTTCACAAAATTCATCCGAATAATCGAATTTGTATTTGTCGTAGGCAATAACTTTGCAACCGAAACCTTTCAGGCGTTGGGCAAAAGCACCGCCCATATTTCCATATCCAATAATACCAATGGTTTTTCCTTTTATTTCGATGCCTCGATTTTCTTCCCGTCGCCACATTCCATTGCGAACTTCCCAATTGCACCGGCACAAGTTGTTGAAAAGAGTAAGCAACATACCAACAGCATGTTCGCCTACCGCATCCCTGTTTCCTTCCGGAGCATTAAAGCATCTAATCCCTTTGCTTTCGGCGTAGTCAACATCAATGTTTTCCAATCCGGCACCCACACGGCCAATAAATTTCAGATTGGTGGCGTGGTCTAATTCTTCTTTGTTCAATTTGAATTTGCTGCGGATAATAAAGCCGTCGAACTCATGAAAAATTGCCAGAAGTTCTTCTTTGTTCTTTTCAGGAGCATAAGTGCATTCAAACCCTGCTTCTTCAAGCATTTCTCTTAGTCGCGCATGAGTCGAATCTATAAATAGTACTTTCATTTTATAAGTATCATGATAAAAGGATCAAGAATCAAGTGGGAGATCCCTGTTGATTTGTATTTTAAGTCTTGCAAAAATAGATGGAAATTCATAAATAGAGGAATTTATTTAGAAGTATTAATTTTGGACAATACACAAGGACTAATTGTTTTTGTTTTAAAATCTGTAAGAATTACAAAATATCATTTTTTATCAGCGTCTAAATTCACCACAAAACTGGCTTTGTATCCTCTAACTTCGCCCAGAGCATCATATATCTCGTAGCCAAACATCATTTTTTTAACTCTCTTTTTAAGAGAAAGCTTTTTCGAATCCCAAAACCATTCCTCCTCAAACTGTATTTTTCCGATATGATTGATTAAATCACTTTCAGCGATTATTTTCTCCAGTTCTGGTTTTGATAGCTGATGATTGTCGTAATAATCAAAGGTAGCTAAGTCGCCGTTTCTTACTGCTTTAATAATGTCTTTCGCCAATTCCTTAATGTTGGTATTTGCAAGGCATTCAGTTTTCCAATCATCTTCCGGATTTGGATTAGTCACCAAAACCTCATAAATAATAGGATTGGCGATTTTCACACCAGAATATTCTTTGTTTTCAACAGTGTTTTTCTGCTGGCAGGAAAACAAAAACAGCTCTGAAAAAATCAGAGCTGTAACTATAAGATTATAGTGTTTCATATTTTGAAAATTTCACCTTTTTACTTTTACCTTTTTTCTTATTTCTCAAATCTCATTTCTACCTTTCAAAACTCAGACTCATTCCTTTAGTACTGTCATCAAATACACCATTGTCGTAGGCCAAATGTCCATTAACAAAGGTTTTGTCTACTTTATATTGGAATTTCTCGCCATCAAAAGGAGTCCATCCACATTTGTATAACGAATTGGCATTGGTAGCCGTCCAGTCATCTTCTTTTAAAAGAACCAAATCGGCATAGTATCCTTTGCGTATAAATCCACGTTTTTCAACCTGAAAAATTTCAGCCGGAGTGTGGCACATTTTCTCCACTACTTTTTCCATGCTGATTTTTCCTCTACGTGCTTGTTCCATCATAGCAATTAAAGAGTGCTGAACCAACGGACCACCGCCGGCAGCCTGCATATAATTGCCATCCTTTTCTTCAGGAGTGTGAGGAGCATGGTCTGTCGCAACAACATCCAACCGATCATCCAAAAGCGCTTCCCAAAGTGCATCCTGATCTTTTTTTGTCTTAATTGCAGGATTCCATCTGATTCTCGATTTCTTAGTCAGATAATCTTTATCATCAAACCACAAATGGTGAACACAAACCTCACTGGTAATTCTTTTGTCCTTTGCGGGAATCGAATTGTCAAACAAATCCATTTCGATGGCAGTCGACAAATGCAAAATATGCAAGCGGGTATTGAATTTTTTCGCCAGTTCAATGGCTTTCGAAGAAGATTTGTAGCACGCCTCGGCACTTCTTATCACACCATGATACTCCATAGGAATGTCATCACCGAATTTTTTCTGATATTCAGCCTGATTTTTATCAATAGTGGGAGTGTCTTCACAATGGGTTGCGATCAACATGGGCGATTTTTCAAAAATCTGCGAAAGGGTATCAATATCATCTACCAACATATTCCCAGTCGACGAACCCATAAATATTTTAATACCACAAACCGTTTTAGGATCAGTTTTTAAAATTTCCTCCAGGTTTGTGTTTGTAGCACCCATATAAAAGGAGTAGTTTGCCAAAGATTTTTCAGCACCCAATTTATAGCGTTCAGTTAGTAATTCCTGAGTTACAGTTTGTGGTTTCACATTGGGCATGTCCATAAAGGAGGTAGTTCCCCCGGCAACGGCGGCTCTCGATTCGCTGTATAAATCGCCTTTTTGTGGCATTCCCGGATCACGAAAATGAACCTGATCATCAATAACACCCGGAATCAGTAATTTTCCGGCAGCATCAATAACAGTCCAATTCTTATCTGTAACTTCAGGAGCTGAAGTATATATTTCTTCAATTAGCTGATTTTTTATAAGAACACTTCCCGCAAACTTTTTGCCTTCATTAATAATCAAGGCGTTCTTTATAAGATAAGTCGACATTTTGCTTGTTTAAGTTATAGTATAAGGTTACATAGATTTAGAATTTATGAAATAGTCTGCTAAGTTAATCTTGACTGATGCATTTCAAATCTATCTTTCGTATTTGGTGAAAAAGCTTCTTAACTTCATTTTAATCACTCCCCAAACGGCTTCATTAAAAATTCCACCACTCATTTTAGAGGTTCCCTGAGTTCTGTCCGTAAAAATAATTGGTACTTCAATAATATTGAAACCAAATTTCCAGGTCGTAAACTTCATTTCAATCTGAAAAGCATAACCTTTAAACCGGATGTTATCCAAATTAATCGTTTCCAACACCTTTCTTGTGTAGCATTTAAAGCCGGCTGTGGCATCATGAATTTTCATTCCCGTTACAAACCGGACATATTTCGATGCAAAATACGACATCAATACCCTACCCATAGGCCAATTTACAACATTTACACCGGAAACGTAGCGCGAACCAATAGCCATATCTCCACCTTTTTCCGAACAAGCCTTATATAAGTGAATTAAATCTTCCGGATTGTGCGAAAAATCCGCATCCATTTCGAACACATATTCATATTTGTGCTCCAACGCCCACTTAAAACCGGTAATATATGCTGTTCCCAAACCAAGCTTGCCCTTACGTTCTATAATATGTAGTTGCGAAAACTCATTTTGCAGTTTCTTTACAATAGCTGCAGTTCCGTCCGGCGAGTTATCTTCTATAATAAGAATATCAAAAGCTGTATCCAGCGAAAAAACCTTCCTTACAATCGCTTCAATGTTTTCTTTTTCGTTGTAAGTTGGTATAATAACAATACGATTCGTCACCATGAGAGATTAATGTGTTAAAAACAATTTGCAATACGAAGATAGTATATCTACCTAAAATCTTTTCCGAACGATAGTTAAAAAGCCTAAAATTTTCAATTTAATCAGGCCATTTCCAATTACCCGCTAAAAAATTAGGGTAATTGGTCGGGCTATTCGCTAAATCTTTTACTTCGTTCCTCATTAAAAGGATATCGCTTCTATCCCTAATGGTGGAGATTTGCCATTGTTAGCGAATGATGTTTTTCCCGATATCATCACAAAGCATTCGCTAATTTAATTTCCCATTAAAATTATACGTTCATGTTATCAGGGATTTAAGGTAAAGTTTGAAAAACTTTTCAATTTTGATTAGGAATTGGGAGAAATAATGGTTTATCTTTGCACCGCTTTCAACGGAAGGTGCCTGGTTTTTTTAGTGTTTTTGGGAGTGATTTTGATTTCACAAAAGCCTTGGTTTATTTTTTTTGAAATTTTTTTACTTTGGGATTAGGATATGTTGAATTAAATGATTTATCTTTGCACCCGCTTTAAGAGTTAACGAACTCGTGAGCCACTAGGAAACGTGGGGTTTGCAGTGAGATTAGCTTGAAAAAAAAAGTTAAAAAAAGATTTGCAAGTTTAGGATTTATTTCTTTATCTTTGCACTCGCTTTTAGGGACAGCAACGGCTGTCTTATTTAAGAATGAAATTTTAGAACAGGTTGCCTTTTTAAGTAAGGGAAAAACGGCCGGGAAAAGTTCTTTGAAAATATTGGAAACAACAAGTTAGGTAAATACAAGAATAATACCTTGTCAATAAAGAATTACGATAACTTTAATACATTCATGAGCAGAATTATAACAAAAGTTTTTATACAACGAAGAGTTTGATCCTGGCTCAGGATGAACGCTAGCGACAGGCCTAACACATGCAAGTCGAGGGGTATAAGCAGCTTGCTGCTTAGAGACCGGCGCACGGGTGAGTAACGCGTATGCAACCTACCTTTTACTGGGGGATAGCCCAAAGAAATTTGGATTAATACCGCATAATATATTTGAATCGCATGGTTTGGATATTAAATCTACGGAGGTAAAAGATGGGCATGCGTAGCATTAGTTAGTTGGTGAGGTAACGGCTCACCAAGACTATGATGCTTAGGGGGTCTGAGAGGATAGTCCCCCACACTGGTACTGAGACACGGACCAGACTCCTACGGGAGGCAGCAGTGAGGAATATTGGTCAATGGGCGCAAGCCTGAACCAGCCATGTCGCGTGCAGGATGACGGCCCTATGGGTTGTAAACTGCTTTTTTACAGGAATAAACTTTACTACGTGTAGTGAACTGAAGGTACTGTAAGAATAAGGATCGGCTAACTCCGTGCCAGCAGCCGCGGTAATACGGAGGATCCAAGCGTTATCCGGATTTATTGGGTTTAAAGGGTCCGTAGGCGGGCTTTTAAGTCAGTGGTGAAATCCCGGAGCTCAACTCCGGAACTGCCATTGATACTGAAGGCCTTGAATTTAGTTGAGGTGGGCGGAATACGTTATGTAGCGGTGAAATGCATAGATATAACGTAGAACACCGATTGCGAAGGCAGCTCACTAAGCTAACATTGACGCTGATGGACGAAAGCGTGGGGAGCGAACAGGATTAGATACCCTGGTAGTCCACGCCGTAAACGATGATTACTCGTTGTGCACAATACACCGTGCGTGACTGAGCGAAAGCATTAAGTAATCCACCTGGGGAGTACGTTCGCAAGAATGAAACTCAAAGGAATTGACGGGGGCCCGCACAAGCGGAGGAACATGTGGTTTAATTCGATGATACGCGAGGAACCTTACCTGGACTTAAATGTAGATTGACCGGCTTAGAAATAGGCTTTCTCTTCGGAGCAATTTACAAGGTGCTGCATGGTTGTCGTCAGCTCGTGCCGTGAGGTGTCGGGTTAAGTCCCATAACGAGCGCAACCCCTATCGTTAGTTGCTAACAGGTTAAGCTGAGGACTCTAGCGAGACTGCCACCGTAAGGTGAGAGGAAGGTGGGGATGACGTCAAATCAGCACGGCCCTTACGTCCAGGGCTACACACGTGTTACAATGGCCAGTACAAAGGGCTGCTACCAGGCGACTGGATGCTAATCTCTAAAGCTGGTCTCAGTTCGGATCGGAGTCTGCAACTCGACTCCGTGAAGTTGGATTCGCTAGTAATCGTAGATCAGCAACGCTACGGTGAATACGTTCCCGGGCCTTGTACACACCGCCCGTCAAGCCATGGAAGCCGAGGGGACCTGAAGTACGTAACCGCAAGGAGCGTCCTAGGGTAAAATTGGTAACTGGGGCTAAGTCGTAACAAGGTAGCCGTACCGGAAGGTGTGGCTGGAACACCTCCTTTCTAGAGATTGGAAGTATTAATATAGATATTGTAGTTCGATAAGGAATTGCTCTGTATTTCCTGACTGATTGTTTTCATAAATTTATTTATACCATAACCCATAGCGTTAGGGTGTTTTCACCGCTAAGCTGATAGGTAGTAATAGTCCTGTAGCTCAGTTGGTTAGAGCACTACACTGATAATGTAGGGGTCCGCAGTTCAAATCTGCGCAGGACTACACAACGTTTATGGGGGATTAGCTCAGTTGGCTAGAGCGCCTGCCTTGCACGCAGGAGGTCATCGGTTCGACTCCGATATTCTCCACAGAAATACAAATGGTGTATTTAAAGTTCTTTGACATATTGAAACAAAATTAAAGTAGAAGTAACAAAAGTAAAGAAACAGGGATGAATTTCGGCAACGAGATTTATTTTTTGTTAACACAATAAGAAGTAATTAAGAGCGTATGGCGGATGCCTTGGCTCTCAGAGGCGATGAAGGACGTGATAAGCTGCGATAAGTCATGGAGAGGTGCAAATAACCTTTGACCCGTGAATTTCCGAATGGGGCAACCCATCTATTTATAGATATCCAGCAATGGAGGCAAACCCGGAGAACTGAAACATCTAAGTACCCGGAGGAGAAGAAAACAAAAGTGATTCCCCTAGTAGTGGCGATCGAACGGGGATCAGCCCAAACCTATATTGTTTCGGCAATGTAGGGGTTGTAGGACTGCAATAAGAGAAATGGCGTGAAGTGGAAGTGTTTGGAAAGACACACCGTAGAGAGTGATAGTCTCGTACACGTAAGCAAAAAGCCTCTAGCAGTATCCTGAGTAGCGCGGAACACGAGAAATTCTGTGTGAATCTGCCGGGACCATCCGGTAAGGCTAAATACTCCTGAGAGACCGATAGTGAACAAGTACCGTGAGGGAAAGGTGAAAAGCACCTCGAATAGAGGAGTGAAATAGTACCTGAAACCATACGCTTACAAGCGGTCGGAGCACCTTTGGGTGTGACGGCGTGCCTTTTGCATAATGAGCCTACGAGTTACTCCTCACTAGCGAGATTAAGGGCTTCAGGTCCGTAGTCGAAGCGAAAGCGAGTCTGAATAGGGCGTAAAGTTAGTGGGGGTAGACGCGAAACTTGGTGATCTACCCATGGTCAGGCTGAAGCTCTGTTAATCCAGAGTGGAGGGCCCAACCCGTTGACGTTGAAAAGTCTTGGGATGAACTGTGGGTAGGGGTGAAAGGCCAATCAAACTGAGAAATAGCTCGTACTCCCCGAAATGCATTTAGGTGCAGCGTCAGAGTCGAGAGTTATAGAGGTAGAGCTACTGATTGGATGCGAGGGCTTCACCGCCTATCAAATCCAGACAAACTCCGAATGCTATAACTTATATCTGGCAGTGAGCCCGTGGGTGCTAAGGTCCACGGACGAGAGGGAAAGAACCCAGACCATCAGCTAAGGTCCCCAAATGTATGTTAAGTTGAACTAACGAGGTGAGATTGCATTGACAGCTAGGATGTTGGCTTGGAAGCAGCCATTCATTTAAAGAGTGCGTAACAGCTCACTAGTCGAGCGATCTTGCATGGATGATAATCGGGCATAAAACATACTACCGAAGCTATGGATTTAGAATTTATTCTAACTGGTAGGGGAGCATTCCAGCGGCGCAGAAGCAGTGTGGTAATGCATTGTGGAGCTTCTGGAAAAGCAAATGTAGGCATAAGTAACGATAATGCGGGTGAGAAACCCGCACGCCAATAGACTAAGGTTTCCTGATCAACGCTAATCGGATCAGGGTTAGTCGGGACCTAAGGGGTAGCCGAAAGGCGAACTCGATGGACAACGGGTTAATATTCCCGTACCGGCTTTAACTGCGATGGGGTGACGAAGAGATGAAAGCACCGCGAACTGACGGAATAGTTCGTTGAAGACCGTACGTGATGATAGATGCAGGCAAATCCGCATCTTGAGCTGAAAGTCGATAGTACTGCAATGCTACGGCAGCGCAGATAGTGTGCCTAATTTTACTTCCAAGAAAAACCTCTAAGCTTCAGGTTAAAGTTGCCCGTACCTCAAACCGACACAGGTAGTCAAGTAGAGTATACTAAGGCGCTCGAGTGATTCATGGCTAAGGAACTCGGCAAAATAGTCCTGTAACTTCGGGAGAAAGGACGCTCTCAGTAATGAGAGCCGCAGTGAAATGGCCCAGGCGACTGTTTATCAAAAACACATGGCTTTGCAAAAACGAAAGTTGAAGTATAAGGCCTGACACCTGCCCGGTGCTGGAAGGTTAAGTGGAGATGTTATTTTCGGAGAAGCATTGAAATGAAGCCCCAGTAAACGGCGGCCGTAACTATAACGGTCCTAAGGTAGCGAAATTCCTTGTCGGGTAAGTTCCGACCTGCACGAATGGTGTAACGATCTGGGCACTGTCTCAGCCATGAGCTCGGTGAAATTGTAGTATCGGTGAAGATGCCGATTACCCGCAACGGGACGGAAAGACCCCGTGCACCTTTACTGCAGCTTCACATTGATTTTGGGTAAGTAATGTGTAGGATAGGACGGAGACTACGAAGCGGCCTCGCCAGGGGCTGTGGAGTCAACCTTGAAATACGTCCCTTTGCTTATCTGGAGTCTAACGTCTAACGACGGACAGTGTGTGGTGGGTAGTTTGACTGGGGTGGTCGCCTCCAAAAGAGTAACGGAGGCTTCTAAAGGTACCCTCAACACGTTTGGTAATCGTGTGTAGAGTGCAATGGCACAAGGGTGCTTGACTGTGAGACATACAGGTCGATCAGGTACGAAAGTAGAGCATAGTGATCCGGTGGTTCCGCATGGAAGGGCCATCGCTCAAAGGATAAAAGGTACGCCGGGGATAACAGGCTGATCGCTCCCAAGAGCTCATATCGACGGAGCGGTTTGGCACCTCGATGTCGGCTCGTCACATCCTGGGGCTGGAGAAGGTCCCAAGGGTTGGGCTGTTCGCCCATTAAAGTGGCACGCGAGCTGGGTTCAGAACGTCGTGAGACAGTTCGGTCCCTATCTGTTGTGGGCGTTGGAAATTTGAGAGGATCTGACTCTAGTACGAGAGGACCGGGTTGGACGAACCTCTAGTGCATCTGTTGTGGCGCCAGCTGCATTGCAGAGTAGCTACGTTCGGAAGGGATAAGTGCTGAAAGCATCTAAGCACGAAGCCTACCTCAAGATGAGATTTCCTTTAAGGGTCGTTGGAGACTACGACGTTGATAGGTTGCAGGTGTAAAGGTGGTGACATCAAAGCCGAGCAATACTAATTACCCTAATACTTCTGAGTGCGGGGTTCATCGCTGAATTTTTTCGGATGCTATTTTTACTTTAATTTTTTTGATATGTCTATGATATAATCTTGCGGGTGTAAGCTCAATATTAGATTAATGATTTTAGGTGTCTATTGCAACGGGGTTCCACCTCTTCCCATTCCGAACAGAGAAGTTAAGCCCGTTAGCGCCGATGGTACTGCCGAAAGGTGGGAGAGTAGGTCGACGCCGACTTTTAAAAGAGTCTTGTTCCAATGAGAATGAGACTCTTTTTTTTTGCCGTAAATGCCGGTACATTAGAAATTGGTTAATGAGAATAATACTGTAAGATATAACCAATAAGCTCATAATAGAAGTAATTTGCAATAATTCAGCATTTTGAACTGATGTTTTTTATTGCTATATCTTGCTTTGTAGAAAATATTGCTTAATTTTGCGAACTGGTTGTATTAGGCAATCAGTTATAATAAGTTTTAAATTTTCAAATAAAAGAATTATGTATTTATCAGCAGAGAAAAAGCAAGAGCTTTTCGAGAAGTACGGGAAGTCTAACAAAGATACTGGGACTGCAGAATCACAAGTAGCTTTGTTTTCATACCGTATCAGTCACTTGACTGAACATTTAAAGAAAAACAGAAAAGATTACAGTACCCAACGTGCACTGCAATTGCTAGTAGGTAAAAGAAGAAATTTTCTTGATTACTTAAAAGCAAAAGATATTGAAAGATACAGAGCTATTATTAAAGCTTTAAATATTCGTAAATAATATCATATTAAAGCAATCCCGAGTAATCGGGATTGCTTTTTATAATATATAGCGACATCTTGTTGCTTATCCTAAAAAGAGTTTGAAATAAACTACACAAAGATGAAAGTGATTGAAAAAATAATTGAATTAGGTGATGGAAGGTCCATCACAATTGAAACAGGGAAGTTAGCAAAACAAGCTGATGGAGCTGTTGTAGTTAAAATGGGTAAGACCATGTTGTTGGCTACTGTTGTGTCTGCAAAAGATGCAAAAGCTGATGTCGATTTTATGCCTTTATCGGTAGAATATAAGGAGAAATTTAGTGCATTGGGTAGATTCCCTGGAGGTTTCATGAAACGTGAGGGCAGACCTTCAGATTATGAAATTCTTGTTTGTCGCCTTGTGGATCGTGCTCTACGTCCATTATTTCCTGCAGATTACCACGCAGAGACTTTTGTTTCCATTAACCTAATTTCGGTTGATGCTGATGATATGCCTGACGCTCTTGCAGGTTTAGCTGCATCTGCAGCGATTGCAGTATCTGATGTTCCATTTTCAGAACCAATTTCTGAAGTTCGTGTTGCCCGAATTGATGGCAAAATGATGATTAATCCATCTCGTACAGAATTGGAAACTGCTGATCTCGATATGATTATTGCTGCTACCATGGATAACATCATGATGGTTGAAGGTGAAATGTCTGAGATTTCTGAAGCTGAAATGCTGGAAGCTATTAAATTCGGTCATGAAGCTATTAAAGTTCAATGTCAGGTTCAAATTGAGTTGGCTGAACTAACAGGTAAAACTGTTAAAAGAGAATATTGTCACGAAACTAATGATGAAGAACTTCGTCAGTTAATCGTGGATAAAACATATGCTAAAGTATTAGCTGCAGCAAGATTACAAAACCCAAATAAGCACGAACGTTCAGATGCATTTGGAGCAATCAAAGAAGAGTTTATTGCAGAATATTCTGAAGGTAAAGAGGCTTCCGAGATTAATAAGTCTTTGATTGGTCGTTACTATCACGATGTTGAAAAAGATGCTGTTAGAGAAATGGTTTTAGAGGATCGTGTACGTTTGGACGGTCGTAAAACTGACGAAATTCGTCCAATTTGGTCAGAAATTGATTATTTGCCAGGTGCTCACGGCTCTGCGATATTTACCAGAGGTGAAACACAATCATTAACTTCAGTTACTTTAGGTACTAAGTTGGATGAAAAAATGGTGGATGATGTATTGTACAGAGGAAAAGAGAAATTTGTTCTTCATTATAATTTTCCTTCATTCTCAACTGGAGATGCCCGTGCATCGCGTGGTATTAGCCGTAGAGAAGTAGGGCACGGAAATCTTGCTTTTAGAGCTTTAAAAGGAATGATTCCTAAAGATTCTCCATATGCTATCCGTGTTGTTTCTGATATTTTAGAATCGAATGGTTCTTCTTCAATGGCTACTGTATGTGCAGGAACATTGGCACTAATGGATGCAGGTATTAAGATTAAAAATCCGGTATCTGGTATCGCAATGGGATTGATCTCAACCAAGGGTGCTGAGAAATATGCTGTATTATCTGATATTTTAGGTGATGAAGATCACTTAGGTGATATGGACTTTAAAGTAACTGGAACTAAAGATGGTATCACAGCTACTCAAATGGATATTAAAGTTGATGGACTTCCATACGAAGTTTTAGCTCAGGCTTTAGATCAGGCACGTTTGGGGCGCCTTCATATTCTTGGAAAAATAGAAGAAACGATCAGCGAACCAAGAGAAGATTTGAAACCTCATGCTCCGCGTATTGTATCTATTGAAATTCCAAAAGATATGATAGGTGCAGTTATCGGACCAGGTGGAAAGATCATTCAGGAAATTCAGGAATCAACAGGTGCTGTTCTTGTTATTGAGGAAATTGACAATAAAGGTGTTGTTGATATTTCTGCTAACAATAAAGAAGCAATTGATGCAGCTTTAGCTCGTATTAAAGGTATTGTTGCAATTCCTGAAGTTGGAGAAATCTACAAAGGAAAAGTAAAATCAATAGTTGCTTTTGGTGCTTTTGTTGAAGTTCTTCCAGGAAAAGATGGTTTGCTGCATATTTCTGAAATAGAACACAGAAGACTTAATACAGTTGATGAAGTTTTGAAAGAAGGTCAGATTATTGAGGTAAAACTTATTGAAGTTGACGCGAAGTCGGGTAAACTGAAACTTTCCAGAAAAGCTTTGTTGCCTAAGCCTGAGAAAGACGAAAAATAGAAAATCAAATATATGGTTTAGAAATCCTGGATTTATTCCAGGATTTTTTTTTGTTATAGGTTGAATGCCTAACTTTAAAACTTCTAAAATAGAATTGGCTTTATGGATGAAAATTGGCTTAGTAAAATTTCAAGTGAAATTGATGAACAAATTGATCTTTATATATCAGTACGCGATTATCGATTTTATCAAATTGAAAAACTGAAACGAATAGCAAAGCATTTAAACAATGATGAGAGTTGTTTAGAATGCAGGTATGCCCGAAAAGAGTTGGAAGGTATTGTGGCGGAGTTGGATCGCTTAATCAATAAGTCAGGTGTAAATAGAAGCGAATATGAGAAAAAAGTTGAAAGCTTGCTAAAGCATTTAAAAGATAAACATAAAGTATTTCAGGCACATCATTTTACTTATACTTATTCCGCAGTATATACATTACTTGGGGCTGGTTTCGGTCTTCTTTTGTCTTACGGAATATTTTATAGTTTCAATCCATCAGTGTTTTTTCTGACTTCAGGAATTGGAATGTTTGTCGGAAATGTTCTGGGGAGCCGCAAAGACAAGGCTTTAATTCGCGAAGGAAAACAGATTTAAACTGAAAAATAGAATGTCAAATTTCAATGATTCTGATTTAATAGATGGACTTTTTCAATTTTATTATAGTTAGGAGCCATTGTTACTGTTTTATTTGCAATGGTTCTTTCTTTTTTTATAAAAATCCTGATATTTGCGCCTCATTTTCTATTTTTATGTCTCCAAATCTGTAACTCACTATTAATGGATTATAAATTTATCGTAATAGAAGGAAATATTGGTGCAGGTAAAACCTCACTCTCCCATAAGATTGCTGAACAATATAATGCGAAGCTAATCTTGGAACAGTTTGCAAACAATCCGTTTTTACCAAAATTCTATAAAGATCCGGACAAGTATTCATTTCCCTTGGAAATGTCTTTTTTAGCAGACCGATACAATCAATTAAAAAAGGAATTAAGTGAGACAGACTTATTTAAATCATTTACGATTGCCGATTATTATTTTATGAAATCATTGATTTTCTCAAAGCAAACGCTAAAGGATGATGAGTATAGTCTCTATCGACAGTTTTTCCATATTATCTATAATTCCTTACCAAAACCCGATTTATATGTCTATCTACATTCAAATGTAGATAAGCTATTAAGCAATATAAAAAGTAGAGGGAGAGAGTATGAACAGGAAATTTCAGCAGATTATTTGCAGAAAATTCAAGACAGTTATTTTGAGTTTTTTAAACAGCAGCAGGAACTCAGTTTCCTTGTTATAGATACAAATAGCATCGATTTTGTTAATAATTTAGATGATTACAATAAAGTTTCAGATACGATATTCAATTTTAACTGCAAAAAGGGGGTAAATAGAATTATTCTCTGAAAGCCTTGTTATATCAAATAAAATTATCGAATCGATTTAATTTGCATAAAATTTTCTTAAATTTGTTTTTGAACTAGATTATAATGTTTAAAGTTAAAATAATTAAGTAGTTGTTATGAAAAGATCAAAGGTTATTTCCCTAGCTTCTTTGCTGTTATCAGTTGCAGTTCTTACGAGTTGCGCAGGATTGAGCAAAATGAAGAAAGAAGCAAGTAACATCAAGTATCAAGTGACTCCTGAAGTTTTGGAAGCTCATGCAGATATGGTTGATGTAAAAATCACTGTTAATATTCCTGCAAAGTATTTCAACAAGAATGTTGTTTTAGTTGCAACTCCGGTTTTAAAGTTTGAATCAGGAGAGAAAGCTTTCCCTTCAAAAACTTTGCAAGGTGAAAAAGTTCAAGGAAACAATACAGTTGTTCCTTACGAAACAGGTAAAACAATCACTTATACAGGAAAAATCCCTTATGAGCAAGCGATGAGAATTTCTGACCTTGAAGTAAGAATGGTTGGAAGTAAAGGTGATAAGTCTCAGGAATTTGATCCTTATAAAGTTGCTGATGGTGTTATTGCTACTGCTACTTTGGTTCAAAATTCTCCACGTAACATTGTTGGAAAAGATGCTTTCCAAAGAATTATTCCAGAAAGTAAAGAAGCAGATCTTCATTACTTGATTAACAGTGCTCAAATTCGTTGGTCGGAAATGAAAGCTGATGACGTTACTGCTCTTAAAGCATATTTGGATGCAGTTAAGACGGATGAGAATAAAGAATACAAAGGTGTTGAAGTTGCTGCTTATGCATCTCCGGATGGAAAGCAGGATTTTAATGAGAAATTAGCAACTAAGCGTGAAGGTTCTTCTTCTAAGTACATTAAGAAAGAAATGAAGAAAGCTAAAATGGATGAATATGCTGCTGAAGAATTCTTTAAAAGCAAAGTAACTCCTGAAGATTGGGCTGGATTCCAGGAATTAATGAAAGCTTCTAATATTCAAGATAAAGAGTTGATTTTACGTGTTCTTTCAATGTATTCAGATCCTGAAGTACGTGAAAAAGAAATTAGAAACATTTCTGCTGCTTTTGACGAAGTTAAAAAAGAAGTACTTCCTAAATTAAGAAGAGCTAAATTTACTGTTAATGTTGACCTTATTGGAAAAACTGATGCTGAGTTAAAATCTCTTGCTTTAACTAATCCTTCTGAATTGAATGTTGAAGAATTATTATTTGCTGCTACATTAGTTGATTCTGCTAAAGATAAATTAGCTGTTTATGAAGCTGCTAAAAAGCAATTTTCTAACGATTGGAGAGGTTATAACGATGCTGGTATGATCTTATTCGGAATGAATAAAGTATCTGAAGCTAAAACTAACTTCGATAAAGCTGACCAACTTTCTGCCAACAATCCTGTTGTTAAAAACAACTTAGGTGCTGTTGAGTTAGTAAACGGTAATGTAAGCGAAGCGGAAGTTCTTTTTGGAGCTGCAACCGGAGCTGGAAACGAAGTTAATTACAATTTAGGTATTGTTGCAGTTAAAAAAGCACAATACGACACAGCTGTGAAACAATTTGGTGAGTGTACTGCTGCTAACGCTGCATTGGCTAACATACTTGTTGGAAAATACAATGTTGCTTTAGACAAACTAAATGCTAACACCAGCGATGATGCAATGGTTTATTATTTGAAAGCTGTTGTTGGTGCAAGAACTGATAACAACAATCTTGTTTTCACAAACCTTGAAACAGCTGTTTCTAAAGATGCTTCTTTAAAAGCTACTGCAAAAACCGACATGGAATTTGCTAAAGTTTTCGAAGATGCTAAATTCAAAGCTATCGTTGAATAATTCGTTATTCATAAAATATTGAAAGCGACCCATTCATGGGTCGCTTTTTTTTTTATTCTTGTAAAGTAATTTGTTCAGTAGATTTTTTATCTTCGTCTTCTCACTATTATCAGTGAAATAATGAATTAATTTGATTGTAGAATGGAAATCCAATTCCCATATAAGGTAGTAAACAATTTTCAAGGCTATGTTTTCTTTTCGGAAATGCATCACCAAACAAAAAACTGTTTTGAGGAGCAAATTGTTCTGAATTTTGCAAACACTAAGGTGATCGAATCCAATTTGTTTGCCATATTGGGAAGTGTTATTGCCGGTTTGGAGCGCAGGAAGAATAAAGTTCGACTTGTGAATATGCAGGAGCCTATTCAAAATTTATTTAATTCTAAGAAGCTGATTAATGGTTCTGCCCGCAAATATTTATGGAAATGTTTTGTAAAATGCCAGCAGTTTGCTTCGGTAGATGAAGAAGCTTTGGCTGATTATTTGGAAAAGAGGATCTTTCCTGAGCGGCCTGAAGTGAAATTAAATAAGCAGCTGAAAATGGCTGTTCAATTGTGTGTGGCCGAAGTTTACCGGAATGCTTTTGCACACAGCAACTGCAAAGAAGTTTTTATTGCACACTACTATTCTGTTTATAATAAGAAGCTTTTAATAAGCATTGTAAGTCAGGGGCGGCCATTTAGTTTACTCGTAAATAAAACTCTTAATAAAAGGCTAAATGGTGTTGGAGCCATTGAGTGGGCTGTTGAGAACGGACATACAACAGAAAAAGATGCTCATAAAGGAATTGGATTGTATACTATTCGTCAGTTTATAAAGCAAAATCAGGGTAAAATTCAAATTTTATCGGGCGATGGAGTTTGGAAACAGGTGAAGCACCGAAGCTTTTCAAAATTATATGAAAAAGAATTTCCTGGATCTATTATTACTTTAGAATTTAATCTTCAGGAATAAGCTTATTTTTTGTGATAGTTTAGTTTTGAGAAAAGATCCCAAAGCACGATTCCACAGCTTACAGATACATTAAAAGAATGCTTGGTACCGAACTGAGGTATTTCTATACAACCTTCAGAAAGACTTACAATATTCTGTTGAACACCTTTTACTTCATTCCCAAAAACCAAGGCATATTTCTTAGAGGAATCCATTGTGAAATTTTCCAGAGATGTGCTGTTTTCTGCTTGTTCAACAGAGTAAACATCAAAGCCATTACTCTTTAATTTCGCAACAGCATCTTCCGTTTTTTCGAAATATTCCCAATAGACAGAATCTTCCGCTCCTAAAGCAGTTTTGTGCAATTCGCGGTGTGGAGGTGTGGCAGTAATTCCACAAAGATATACAGCTTCTACCAAAAGCGCATCCGATGTACGAAAAACAGAACCAATATTGTTCAGGCTTCTTACATTATCCAAAACAATAATGATGGGAGTTTTTTCAGATTCTTTAAACTCATCGATGCTTTTTCTGTTTAGCTCGCTGTTTTTTAGTTTTCTCATTGCTTTTATTGGAATATAAGGTCAATAATAGAATTGGCTACAAAAATATAAAAAAAGGAATCCTTTTGAGATTCCTTTCGTTTATTTTGTTTGAATTGTTACCAGTTAACAGGTTTACGGCGAACGGGCATAGTCATGCAGCGCGCACCGCCGCCGCCACGTGGCAATTCCGATCCCTCAAGGGTTATTACATATTTTTCGTAATCGGAAAGCTCTACTTTATGACGAATAATGTCTTTTGCACGAAGAATTTCGAATCCGTTTTTATTCATTGCATCCATGGTGTGAACGTTTCGTCCGTAACCAATCACTTTTCCCGGACCAACGGCAAAAAAGTTAGCTCCGCTGTGCCATTGCTCCCTCTCCTGATTCCAAGGATCTCCGTTTCCGCCACAATAAATAGGTTTCAAATCCATTCCAAGTTTTTTCAGAGCCTGAAGAAGATTGTTTTCACGGGTGATAGAAATCACTTTTCCGTTTTCAATAGCAATGTGAACAGTTTGGTATTTGTTTGGACGGATAATTAAGGGTTCGTAAACCATACATTTATCAACATCTAAAAGGGTAAATACCATATCCAAATGAATGAAAGATTCCGGATGACTTGGCAGCTCCTGTATTAATAAATGGCGTTGTGTTTTGTCTTTTTGGCAAAGTAACTGAGCCAGAATAAAATCAATACCCTGAGTTGATGTGCGGGTTCCGTTACCAATAATCATGATGTCTTCACGGGCAATTAATACATCGCCTCCTTCAATGGTACAATTGGGATCCATTTCAGGATTATCAATCGGATTAACTGTTTTTGTTTTAAATCCAGGAGTATAATCAAAAATCGCCTGCATAATCAAGGATTCTCTATCGCGAACCGAACTGGCCATTTTACCAATCAGAACCTCGTCCAGAACTGACATTGAAGCATCTCTGGTGAAGAAGAAATTGTGCAGTGGCCGCATTGCATATCGTTCCTTACTCAGAAATTTAGTCAGGTTGTCTCTTTTTAAAGGAACACCTTCGATTAATAGAGAAGCAAGATCCAGGGGTGTCTGTTCCAGCAGGAAATCTTTTATGCAGTAAGTGTTTCCTTTAACACTTATCTGAGGTTCCATTGCAGAAATTTGGTCAATAACATTCTCTTTGGCTTTTTCATCTGCAAGCACATCAGCCAGTAAATCTTTAACCTGATAAGTTTCTGAAATTTCAGAAAGAACACCGCTTAATTGTTTGTATTCATCTTTTGCAACCGATAGGTTTAAAATATCACTGTAAAGAGCTCTTTCGGCATTTTCGGGAGTCATGTTTTCAACTTCTGAACCGGGAGTGTGAAGGATTACACCTTCCAATTCTCCAATCTCCGATCTTACATTTAATTCTACATACTTTGTCATACCTCTCAATTAAAGTACCGTTTGTTATAGTTGTTTGCGTCTAAAAATACATGTTTTTAGATTTGCAAATGAAAGAAAAATTTGGGGCATTGAAAAGGATTGCGTTAAGTAAATTTCAATTTTCCTTAACAGTGTCTGAAATCGTTAAGATCATGATCAATACGAAGAGTTTGAATCTGGAAGTTACTTTGCGTGTTATGTAATGTAGTGTTGATGTTGACGGCAGAATGCAGACACATTTAAATTATTGGTTTTTTGGCGTTTCCTAAATTCCCCTGCACAATTGTTTCGGGGAATTCAGGTCAGGCTTTCCGCTATTACTCCCCGCCATATTCTTCCGCTTCGCTTTAGATATGTCTGCGGGGTAACCGCTTCAATCCTTAACGCAGGCCTTTGTATTAATAATAGGGTATAACACCCAATTTATCCAATCGGCATAAAACCAAAACCTCTGAATAATTCATAAAACCAATATCAGACCTAAACCTCCCTGGCAATTTTCACTACACTTTGTTCCAATTTCCTTATCCATAAGAAAAATAATTTGCTGGCCACACAAATCACTCCCTGCGGTCAATGGCGTTTTACCTGCTATTTATAGCTGCCAAACAATATTGTCCTAATTGATTTTAACAATTGGGCTTTCCGCCCAAACCCGACATCATTTCTTGTCTTGAAACAAGAAACGAAAGCTACCGAACGAAGAGAGATCATGAGTTCCAGAAATTTCATTTACGAATAAAGAAATTATTACATTATTTTGCTACACTCGGCATATTGCAAGCAAGCTTGACTCTGCCCTCATTTATCGCAAAAGATCAAGGCTGCTTTTAAAAAAACTTCCTTATTTAATTCAAACCTAAGTGCGTACGGGCGATCTTCGAACAAGTTCTCAGCTTCCCGGTCTTACTAAAGGTTTGAACTAAAACGAAAGCTCTTTAAAAAAGATGCCAATCAAATACCTAACTTAAATTGTACCCCTTAAGATTATTACGAGCTGTAAGTTTTTATAAAAGAAGTAATTAATACTTATTCTCAAAAAACGTTTAGGACGCAATTGATTATAAACATATGAAACGTTCATGCCAAAGTGATTTTAACACACAGGGAGATGATTATCTAAGCATGGTAAGTTCTCCCGAAACAAGTTCGGGACAGGCTATATGACAAAAACTTAAAATTATAAACATATGAAAGATATACAATCACCCTGCATTAGCATTTGCCGGCAAGACAGCAACGGCGTATGCTTTGGATGCAGAAGAACAACTGAAGAAATTGGAAACTGGTCGCTTTACACCAACCCCGAAAAAGAAGCTGTAATTAAAAAAGCTGCCGACCGACGAAATGCACCCGACACAGCTACAGGAACTTTTTTCAGATAAAAACATTGAACTCCAAACCGGTAAATCGGCTGAAAGCCACGCGTAGGGCGACCTCTTACCTGTAAGGAGCCTGTTTTTCCTGTAAGGAATACCAAAATAGCTGTAAGGCGGGCATTTTACCTGTAAGGAATACCAAAATAACTGTAAGGCGTATATTTTACCTGTAAGGTGTAACAAAACACATGTAAGGTGCATTATTTAGCTGTAAGCTTATGTTTTTCATGTGTAAGGGGTTCAATTCCACTGTAAGCAATATCCATTTAGCTGTAAGAACATGTTTTTTATGTGTAAGGGGATTAATTTGGGCGTAAGCAATATCCATTTACCTGTAAGCAATATTCTTAATGCCGTAAGGAATATGAATTCAAGCAATTTGAATCGATTTTATTTACTTACCACATACAACTAAATAACAGAACCATTCCGGGCTTAGGCTCGGGATGGTTCTTTTTTTACAAACACCCCATAAAAGCAGTAAAAGACTCTGGATTTAACAAAATTTGATCTTTTAAGAAAAGCACGTGTGGTTTCGATGCAAACCACACGTGGTTTCATCCAAAAGCACGTGTGGTTTTGAGTAATACCACACGTGGTTTTAAGCAAAACCACAGCAGGCTTTTATAAAAACAAGTATTGTCTGGAATTGCAGCAAAGAGTTTAAAGGGCATCCCATAAAGGATGCCCTCTCTTTATGGGATTGATTCAATTAAAAAAACCAAAGCTTTTGCAGGCAATTATTCGGTAGGCTGCAAGTTGGCAGGTTTGACAGCTTGAATCTTTGTTTCGATTTACTACTTTAGTAAGGTTTTTACAGATGATATTTTATATTACTATCATAATATGTGTACATTACTGCCCGATATGGGTCGCTAAATACACTTTTTCTTAAAATATAAACGAAATAAAGCCCATTGCTTTATTTAGGAGTTATAGCCAAGCAAAAGAAAAGAATCATATTAACCTATGAGAAGAAAACTTACCGAACAAGACATAAAGAACATTAAATATCAATGTAGAATGGGATATATACTTCCATTTTTCTTTTTTACACTTGGGTCAATCTTTATAACTGCATTGGTTGACTTCATTGTTAGTTTCGAACGGGAAATTGAAGGAAGTATTCATATATACCTGACAATAGGAATACTTTTTATTATTTCTGTTCTAATGAATTACCTTATGAATGGAAAATATAAAGCAGACTTAAGGAATAAAGAAAAAATACTGGAGCGAAAGACAATTCAAAAAAAACTAGCCACAGAAGATGTTGAAGCTGGAAGTGCAAATGTAGGACCGCTTCCTCATAATAGAAGCATGAATAAATTTATGCGGTATGACTTAATAATTGACAACACGAAATATCGAATTGACAAGGAATTGTTTGACAAGTGCAGTGATGGAGATGATGTTTTTTTTCATATTGCACCAAAAAGTAAGTATAGAATAAAAATTGATTTAAAATAATGCCAGCCTATAACACATGGTATAAGGCATGGCTACTCTCGGCACGATTCGACAAGTCGAATCTTTTTAGTAGTTTTATTAACGGCCGGACAATCCTGACTTCGTCGGATCGCCACGACCTCATACCAAAATCGTTATAGGTTATATAAATTTCTGCCCTAACAAGATATAAATGAGCACAAAGACAAGAAAAATATCATCTATAATTATCTTTTTTATTTGCTTTTGTTCAGCGATTGCTTTTATCATTATAACTTCAACGACTGGAGTAAAATCATTAGATCAAATTGCTGACATTAGATCAAGTATTACAGACATTCAAGCAATCAGAATAAAAAATTCAATTTCATATGACTTAAGATTAAATGGATATAAAAACAAATTCAAAATTGCCGCTGATTATAATGAGTTTTTCCTCATCGATTTAATGGCTCAAAAAACAAACAAATCAGACACTTTGATTTTTGAAATTGATAAAAAGCAAATTGGGCAACTAAATAAATCAAAGACAATACAGATTCTTGGTATTAAAACAGACAAGCAAATATTCCTTGATAGTAAAAAAACTTTTGAGACAGATAAATCCACCAGAAGATTTTTAGCACCGACAGGAGGAGTCATTTTAATTTTATTATCAGTTGGAGTTTATATTTATCGTAGATTCTACCATAAATTTGATTACTAAAAAAATACAACCTATAACACTTTGTAAATTGCATTGCGGTTTTCGGGCTGACAACATGGTTCTTGCCTCGCAACAACAACAGTTTATCACGAGACAGAGAATCACCCGCAATCCGCAACGACAACTTACAATTTTCCGTTGTAGCCAATTGTGAGAAACATCCTGCAAACATGAAACAAGAACGCGAAAAGATATTATTCCGATTTCACAGTTCACTTTTCGACGAGGAAATGGTTGAGACAATGTGGGCATTTGTGATTGATAAAGAAAAAGGATTATATAAATTAGATAATATACCATTTTATGCTCCGTTGATTGCTTCCGATGATTTGATATTTGCGGAATTTGATGATTCTGAACAAATGCTGACTTATAGAGATACAAGAGAATATTCTGGTAATTCAGTCATTCAGATTGTTATTATGGATGAAAAAACCGAAGTCAATAAAATACGTGATTCATTTTTAGATAAAGGTTGCCAATCTGAGAAAGTAAATGAAAAATATTTTTCAATGGAGATTCCTTTTGATATAAATTACAAACCGATTAAAACAGAATTAGATAAACTTGAGATAGCTGAAACTATTGGATATGCAGAACCTTGTTTATCGGATAAACATAAAAATGATTTGTTATGATTTCAAAAATATTATCCATAGTTTTCGGACTGATAATTAATCTTAATATTTATTGCCAGGAGAATATTGATAATTCTAAATGTAATTTGGAAACGATTAAAAATCTTCGGATTAATAAAGACTCAATAACTGATAAGTTAGTAATGGATTTTTTATTCTCAATGGAAAAATCTTGTCATAATAATGTTGAGTGGTCTGAAGCATCAAACTGGACATTGTATTGGTTGGCTGACATCGAAACACAGAGATTTATAAAACTTTTAAAATCAAATCGGGATAAAATTGATACTCAATTGATAATAGATGATTTTAAACAACCTGTAAATGACGGAATTGATTTAGCTGGTATTCATAAAAAAATTGCTGATTTAAATGATAATGATGAGATTGTTACAAAGATTCTTGATTCAATAAAATCAGCTGCAAAAGGATTAGGAATAGATATAAAATAAATAACAACTGGCTACAACACGCGGTATAAAACATTGGGGTTTAAGTGGTTGTGCAGGGTTTCTGCTACGCATTAAGTACAGTGTAACTGGACAGGAAAGTAGCCCGCAATCCCCAACGATTTCATAGTGTGCCAAGAAGCTGCACATCGGCATAAAACAGTGCAGCATGCTTTATTTGAGATGGTGGATAGCAGTTGTAAGCTAGACCCACCGGTGTCGTTTTACAGGAAAGGGCATCAAACCACCTAAAGGTGCTGTGGTAAAGAGCCATGGTATTGAGCGTTTAGGAGAATCTATACCGAGAGTATAGCAGGTATTAATAGAAGAGATGAACGAAAGTGAACCACTGATGAGGTATCGAGAAGTGGATAAATTCTGTCAAAAGTCGCAAAGTATGTTATGCGATGATAAGTGCAACGGAAACCTGTTTATTGGTTGCACGGCAGGCGGTGTTCAGGTGGCATGACTTCTATTTAGGCTCATATAAGGAACTTGGGAACCTGTGTTGTAATGTGAAGTGAAAGGCGCAATAAGTACAACTTAGAGGCCGAATAGCAATGTACAACAACAGGGACGGATCTATCCGTAGTAGTGTTGATGTTTCTGTAATGGAAATGGAGCAAAGGGATAGAGTCGTATGGTTTTAGAACAGAAATCAACTCGATAAGAGGATGAATCTATGGAATGAAACGAAATCGGTACCAATAAGTCGTACCATGATATGGAATGCTTACAAACAAGTGAAATCCAATAAAGGAAGTGCTGGAGTTGATGAGATTGGTTGGGATGAATTTGAATCCAACCGATCACAACAACTCTACAAACTCTGGAATCGTATGGCATCGGGGAGTTATCTTCCACCGCCAGTAAAAGAGGTTGAAATTCCGAAAAAGGATGGAAAAATGCGTAAGCTAGGAATTCCTACTATTGTCGATCGCATCGGTCAACAAGTGGTCAAGAATTATCTAGAACCAAGATTTGAATTAATTTTCAGCAACAACAGTTATGGCTATCGACCTAGTCGAAATGCGCATCAAGCATTAGAGGAGGTTCAGCGTAATTGTTGGAAAAACGACTGGGTAATTGATTTAGACATCAAAGGGTTTTTCGATAATATTGATCATGCAAAACTGATGCTGGCGGTACGAAAGCATGTAGCCGAGAATTGGGCGTGTGTGTACATCGAAAGATGGTTGCATATGCCAATTCAACGAAGAAATGGGGAATTGATACAAAAACAAGGAAAAGGCACACCGCAAGGTGGCGTTATCAAGTCCATTGTTGGCGAATCTGTTTCTACATTATGCTTTCGATAAATGGTTAGAGAATCTAAATTCCAATGTGAAATTTGAGCGTTATGCTGATGATGCCATAATTCACTGTAGAACCAAAAGGCAAGCAGATTGGCTGCTGAACAAATTGCACGAAAGAATGGCTGAATGTCATCTTGAATTGCATCCCGAAAAGACCAAGCTGGTTTATTGCAGAGATTACCGCAGGCAAGAGAAACATAAGAATGTCAAGTTCGATTTCTTAGGTTATAGCTTTCAGCCACGCAGTAGTAAATCGCAGAAAACAGGAAATCTTTTTCAAGGTTACGGTTGTGCAATCAGCATTTCTTCACGTAAGAAGATCGCTGAAAAGTTAGCCATTTCGCTAGAAGAAAGTAAAACGTGTAGAAGTATTGTGGGAATAGCACAACGGCTTAATCCTCAAATAAGAGGCTGGCTTAATTATTACGGCAAATTCCGCATGTGGGAAATGCATCATGTTTTCCGCTTACTACACTCTCGCTTGGTTCGATGGGCACGACGAAAGTACAAACGTTACAAGAATAGTATTTGTCGCGCTTATGCGTGGCTTAAGAGAATAAAGAAACAGTTTCCATATTTGTTTTATCACTGGAAATTGAATTTTTCTATTTAACTTGTAACTCGATTTATATACGACAAGAGCCGTGTGATGGGAGACTATCAAGCACGGTTCTGTGAGAGGCTTAGGGTGAGACTCCCTTTGCCTACTCGACCAATTTTCCGTTGTGTGCAACCGCAAAAGAGAGATTCTGCATGATTAAAACAATTAGATTAATATTAATATTTGGATTCTTTTGTATGAAAGTTTCTGCACAAGATTCCAAGAAATATCACAAAGAGGAATTTAATGTAATAAATGATTTATTCATTCAACTCATCGATACTGGATACTATTATAATGATTGGCTAATTCCGCTCATGCCAGAGCAGTATTTGGCTGAGATTGCGCTGAAACCTGAAGAAAACAGAGATAATCTTGATTGGGGTGATAAAGAGTATTATCCGTTTGAGTATTCAAAAAAGTTAATTGAGACTAAAGGTGATTATGATAAATTGCAAAAGTTCTATGCTGATTTCAGAGAATTTCAAGATAGTTTAAAAAGTCAATATGATTCACGGAGACTTTTAATATTTGTAACAGATTCACTTTACCAAATATCTAACAAGGAATCAGAGGACTTGAAAGAGGTTTCACGGATTGACTCAACTTTGTTAAATTCATTACAACTTGATAAGTATGTAACTCGATATATTGATTTTAATAAAATAGAGAACCACAGCAGATTTGAGATAACAAACGATAAATATCCTGACCAAAAAACAAGAATACAAACAAACGACATTAAAGAAATTGGATTGATTACTTGTAGTCGTGTGATTTTCAATACAGACTTAACAAAAGGATTCTTTTTCTACACATTCTTTAAAAATGGATTAAATGCTTATGGACTAATCCTAATTGTTGAGAAAGTAGACGGATTATGGAGAATTAAACATGAAATTGGATTATGGGTATCTTGACACTAATGGATAAACGGCAGCACACAATTGAGTAGATGGTCCCGACTAAAATAGTCGGGATGCACCTCTCACACCACCGTACGTACGGGTCTCGTATACGGCGGTTCGTTAAGTTAAGGGGAATAAGGAATCACGTCGAACAGGCGTGATTTGTTTGTAAATGTCGAGCATAGATTCATAACCGCGTTTCCGCAATCTTTCAAGAGTAATAGTAGTTACCAAAATAGGACTCTGAGCAATCGCCCAACCACCCATACGTGAACGAGACCATGCATAGGCTTGTCCTTGTTCAACTCCTAAACGAATCAGGTTTTTCCGTTTTCGTTCAAGTTTTTTCCAATGGTGCCAAATGCAATATCTGAGCCTGTTGCGCAGCCAACCGTCGAGATCTTGAAGTTTGACTAAAATACTTGCCATACGGAAGTTATTTACCCAACCCCGCTGAACCTCATTCAGTTTTTGGATGCGTTCCTCAAAGCTCATCGGTGTCGTTTTTCGAGTGATTAGTTTGAGCTTTTCTTTCAGTTTCTTCCAACTCTTTTCTGATACTATCAGTTGGTACTTGCCCCGCTCACCTTTCCTGTAGGTAGGCACAAAGCCAAAACCCAAAACGGTAAAATGAACAGGTCGCCGAATGCCACTCTTTTCCCGATTAATTGTCAACTTGAGTTTATTTCGTAAAAACTTGTAAACCTTGTTCCCAACTCTTCGGGCGGTAGCTTTCGATTTGGTATAAATACTAAAATCGTCGGCATAGCGGATGAATTTCAATCCCTGTTTTTCCAGTTCCCGATCCAGTTCATGCAACATGATATTGGACAGCAACGGACTCAATGGACTCCCCTGCGGTACGCCTTTTCTGCGTTTGACCAACTTGCCTTCGATTAAGATCGGGGCACGCAGCCATTTGCGGATTAAACGCATTGTTGCTTTGCATTTTACCTTGCGATATAGCTGTTGCAGTAAATGGCAATGATCGACTTCATCGAAGAAGGTCTTCAAGTCAATATCTACAATATGCTGATAGCCATCGTTGATATATCCCTGAGCTTTTAGTACTGCCTGATGCAGACTTCGGTTCGGTCTGAACCCAAAGCTAAAGTCCGAAAATTCAAATTCAAACTTTGCCGTGATAATTTGAAGTACAGCTTGCTGAAGCAAACGGTCGGTTACAGTCGGGATACCCAATAAGCGCATCTTCCCGTTTCCTTTTGGAATCTCGACTCCTAAAATGGCTTGAGGCAAATAATTACCCGAACGAACACTCTGTGTCAGTTCCGCTTTATCAATTGACATCAGATCTGAGAGTTTAGTCACGGGCATACGATCAACTCCTGCTGAACCTTGGTTCTTCTGGACTTGATGCATCGCCCGCACCATATTCTTACGTGTAAGTATTTGTTCAATCATTTTAGTTTACTTTTTCTTTTCCCTGTTCCGCTTAATACAAAGCTAGAGTTGTTAACAACAGCTTCTTTGCAACATTTGGAACAACTTAACGTTCAGCCCTTCACTGCTCTGTGAGTCCTCCACAATCTCTATTTGTGGCTCATGGTCTTACAGCTACTATGGCCTCTGCTGACTTCTTGCCATAACCAACTCGTGGTTGACAAGACCTCCCCTGGTAAGAACATTTTCCTTCCTCCAATGCCTGCCTGATCTACTACTTCATTTATTCTCTTTATTTAAAGAGCTGGGACGTCGACATGATGTGTTGCCTTATCCAAACTTATAGCCTCATATCAGGTTCCTGTTCGTCAGTACCGGATTTTGTAGTCTCGCTTCCTTCAGTGCATACCTCACGGTAAACCACCTTGCGACTTACTAATGCTTCTGAGAGTCACCACAGTGCATAAGGGACTTGCACCCTCTGGAAAAAAAATACACCTTCCAAGAATCATTGTTTATGCTAAATTTGTATATTTAACATTTTCAACGACCTTTCGGTGGGTGTGGTCATGCTCATGCAGGGCACACACAATGTGTATAGTGCATAAGGGTTTCATAAGTTTTCCAGCGGTATCACCCGCATCAAATTTGGGTGGTAGCTTGATAGGTTTGAAGCCCGCAATCCCTTACGACACCATACACTCAACGTTAGGTGCCATAAAACACAAAAAAAACTGAGAATAATGAAGCCAACAGAGGTTCAAAAGATAATTGCAAAAATCGATAAGAATGTAAATTCAAAAAAATGGAAATGCATTATTAACGGTTGTAATGAGAATGCAATAAATTCTCATTTACTTCAGCAAAATGGAGTGCTTGATAATGTTTCCGAAAATGGACATTTAGTTGAGGTAAAACCTACGGATATTTTTAAATGGTCACCCAATGAAATTCCAATTGAGATGAAAAAAATAGGAATAAAAAAGGCTTTTTCTTTACCTCTTTTTTGTAATCATCATGATACGGAATTGTTTAAAGAAGTTGAAACCCATCCAATTGATTTATCAGATTATAGAATACAATTACTTTTAAGTTATCGTGTAGTGTGTTCTGAAATTAGAAAAAAAGAAGTTGTTCTCGATAAACATAACAGAATTCTAAACGCCCAAACCTTAAGAGGAAATATAGATTTAGAAATAATTGAAAACCTTGTTAAAGGTTCAGAATTAGGGATACAAGATTTATCTTTTTATAGGAAATTAGTTGACCAAGAATTACAGGAAAATAATAACGATTTTAAATTTAAAATATATAAATATCCCCTGATCAAAGTTTATGGCTCTGCTATTTTTAGTCCAACCCATCAAATCGTTAATCCAGAAAGAGATGATCCTTTCGAATCAGTATTCATACATATAATACCAGATCAAAATTACTTAAATGTTATTATTGGTTACCACAAGCAACATTCGACCAGTTGGATTGAAGAATATGTTGAAAGTTGGAAGGGTCTAGATATGGAGCCGTTGGAGGAAAAACTAACAGATCTATTTGCCGTACATATTGAGAATTGGGGAATGTCTCCTTTGATCAAGGAAAAAATTGATAGTAAAACAATTGATAGTTTTTATGAATTTTCAGAAAGTAATTTTTTCTTGAATAATTCCAGAACTGTAAATCTATTTGAAGATAATAATTATGGCACCTAACAATGGCCCCCCGCTTGTGCGCGATTGTATCGCGTTCTTTTAGACTGGAAAAGAAGACAATCATCACCCCGCTACAAGCTTGTGCTAGCAGGAGTTTGAAGAAGTAAGATGATGCTAAAGCAAAAGAATAGGAATATTTTAATTCAGTTGGTTAAAGCCAAACTGCAATAGATAAAAAACACAAAGTATTTACTGATGTAATGAGCAAAGCTGAACATCTATTGCAATTGTTTTTAAGCAATGAATTAAAATGATTGAAGCAGTAGGATAAAGCGAAAGGCAAATATCTATTGCAGTTGCTTTTAAGCAACTGATATAGTGAAATTAATAAATAGGCTTTAGCCACATAAAATAAATAATATCAGTTGGGTAAGAGTATATATGCAAAACATCTATTGCTTTGCTTTTAAGCAACTGATATTGTGAAATTAATAAATAGGCTTATTCTTATTCCCAATTTAATATCCAGCAGCCTGCCCATCCTTTCTCGATTCCGAGGCACCAAAATACACCCCTCTTTCTTCATCGTACAGAATAGCCTGATAACCACCATATCCGCCCATATCAAACTTTATTTTGTGTCCTTTTTGTAATAGTTCACGAATAGTTTGGTAAGATATTTCCGATTCTAAATTTACCCATCCACCATCTGTCATTTTTCCGCCGGTTGGCTGTGACGAACCATCATGACGAATTCTTGCTGCGTCACCAGCTTCCTGCAAATTCATTTTAAAATCAATCAAATTAACAACAATTTGAGCATGACCTTGTGGTTGCATGGCACCGCCCATTAAACCAAAACTGACGTATGGTTTGCCATCTTTGGTAATGAAAGCCGGGATAATTGTATGAAATGGACGTTTTCCGGGTTCGAACACATTGGCATGTCCTTCTTCCAGACTGAACAATTCTCCTCGATCCTGTAACACAAATCCCAAACTATCAGGAGTCATTCCTGAACCCATGCCCCGGTAGTTACTCTGTATTAAAGAAACCATATTTCCCTCTTTATCAGCTACAGTCAGGTAAATGGTATTGCCCTGTTCCAGTTCACCGGCAGGATAGCTTTTGGCTGATTTGTTGGGATCAATTAAAGCCTTTCGTTCAATTGCATATTCTTTCGAAATCAATTTTTTTAGTGGAATTTTCGAAAAGTCAGGGTCGCAGTAGTATTTTGCTCTATCCTCGAAGGCCAGTTTTTTAGCTTCAATAAAAGTATGCAGGTAATCACTGCTGCCAAATCCCATTTGTGCGATGTCATATTCTTCGAGAATATTTAGCATTTGAAGAGCCGCTGTGCCTTGTCCGTTGGGTGGTAGTTCCCAAATATCATATCCCCGGTAATTTATAGATACGGGATCAACCCATTCCGATTTGTGCGAGGCTAAATCATCGTAAGAAAGAAAACCACCTTGCTCTTTCATATATTTTGCAATGGTTTTGGCCATATCACCTTTGTAGAATGCATCGCGGCCGCCTTTTGCTATTTTCTCCAACGTATTCGCCAAATATGGGTTCTTGAAGATGTCACCCTTTTCAGGCATTTTTCCATTTGGCATGTATGTTTCCGAAAATCCTTTGTATTTCATTAATCTATTGGCGCTGGCATTCATATAGTAAGCAATAAGTTCGCTTACCGGAAAGCCATTTCTGGCATATTGAATTGCAGGATTTAGAATTTGTTCCATATCCATTTTCCCAAACCTGTCATGCACGGTAAACCATCCATCAACACAACCGGGAACAGAAACGGGCAAGGCTCCAAATGATGGGATAGCAGAGTAGTTATTTTCCTTGAAATATTCCAGACTTAGTGATTTTGGAGAACGTCCACTTCCGTTTAAACCATATAGTTTTTTAGTTTTTGCATCCCACAAAATGATGAAAATATCCCCGCCAATTCCATTTCCGGTAGGCTCCATTAGTCCTAAAGTGGCATTGGCTGCAATCGCGGCATCAATTGCATTTCCTCCGGCTTTTAATATGTCTAGTGCAACTTGAGTGGCTAGTGGCTGACTGGTGCAGGCCATCCCGTTTTGTGCGATAACTTCAGATCTTGTTGCAAAATTAAGTCCGGTAACCCGGTCTTGAGAAAATATTGCCAATGCGAAGAGTGATAGTAAGCAGAAGAGAAAAGACTTTTTCATTTTACAGGGATTTTTATGGATTAGTTATTGCTTGAGAATACACTTAAAGATAGGAAAGATTATCTTTGAATAGGAATTATGGATATGGCAGGATGGTTTAAAATAGGCGTTGTAATTTTGTTTGCTTTTGCAGGTTCGGCATCAGCAAAGGAGTTGTGCAGTATTCGCTCATTTTCACAACAAGACACTGTCGTTTTCCTCGATACCAATTTGCATGTAAATCTCGACGAGGTTAAAATTTTGCGTTACAAAAAAAAGAGAAGAAAACACTATCAAAATACCCGGCAGTACTGGCGGATGGTTCGAAATATTCGTATCGTTTATCCTTATGCCGAGGCAGCCAATGAAACCATCGGGAAGCTTACCAAAGATTTAGAAGGAATTGACAACAAAAAAGAACGCCGTAAACTCATCCGAAAAGAATACAATGGCTTGATGAAAGATTACAAAAAACCTCTGATGAAACTCAAAATTTCGCAAGGCAAATTGTTGATGAAATTAATCGATCGGGAAACCGGAAACACCAGCTACAATCATTTAAAAGAGTTGAAAGGATCGTTTACAGCAATATTTTGGCAATCGGTGGCTGTGATGTTTGGTTCATCGCTAAAAGCAGAATACGATCCTTTTGGCAACGATTGGATGATTGAAGAAATACTCGACAGAATGAAACGCGGCGAATTGCTGCCTCCGGGAAAATTGTCTGTGAGGAGAATCAATTAAAATTAAAAACATTCTGCAACCCCCGGGAAGAGCGCTTACTTTTGCGAAGGGAGGGTCACAGGGCCGAAGGGTGACTCACTTTTGCGAAGGGCGGGTCACAGGTGCGAAGATTTGGATAATTCTTACGAAGGGCGGGTCACAGGCACGAAGGACGGCCTGCTTTATGCGAAGGGAGTCTCACAGAGACGAAGGGCCAATAGAATGGTGATTCTTCGCAGTTAATACTCATGGTTTCGTGAATTGGAAGCAACCTTTTGTATGGTTCTGCATCAGACAATTAAAGCTTAATGTTATGAGAAAAAAAGTATTGAAGAAGTACAACAAATTAATTGCCGTTCTTTTATCCATTATGGGCATAGGTGGTGCAATTTCTTTTACCGGATGCGATGGTGGTGGAGAGAGTCCTGTTGAGTATGGAACTCCTCATGCAACCTTTAAAATTTACGGAACAGTTACTTCTGAAAGTAAGGTGGCGATACCGAATATTAAAGTGAAAATGCAGTACGATTCTACTTATACGGATGAAAAGGGAGAATACGCCATACAGGTTGTTGAATTTCCTCAGGATCAAAATTTCACAGTTCGGTATGAAGATATTGATGGCAGTGATAATGGCAGTTACCTTTTAAAGGATAGCATTGTAGAGTTTAAGGATCCTCAGTTTGAAAACAGTACAGGATCTTGGGATTTTGGGGAAACGAAAAAGGAAGTAAATATTGAACTATCAGAGGACAAATAATGAATTCGAAACTCTCGTTACGCAAAAAAATAGCTCTTGAACTTTTTAGAAAATACCGGGACAATGCAAAAAAGCTGCATCAGCTCAATTATATATTTTGGGAATGTACCTTGCGCTGCAATTTGAATTGTTTGCATTGCGGCAGCGATTGTAAAAAAGAAGCCTTGGTAAAAGATATGCCCATTTCCGATTTTATTGGTGCTATTGATGATGTATCCGGCATTGTAGAGCCAAATAAAACCATGATTGTTTTAACAGGTGGAGAACCGTTGGTGCGAACTGATTTGGAAATTTGTGGAAAACAATTGTATGAGAGGGGATTTCCTTGGGGAATGGTTTCCAATGGATTTCATCTTACTTCCAAAAGATTGCAATCTCTTTTGCAAGCTGGTTTGCGTGCCGTTACCATTAGTTTGGATGGATTGGAAAATTCGCACAATTGGTTGAGAGGAAATCCAAAAAGTTTTGAAAATGCAGTAAATGCTGTTGGGCTTTTGGCCGAAACGGAAGATCTTAAATTTGATGTAGTTACCTGTGTGAATCAAAAGAATTTTAATGAGTTAGACCAGATCAAGGAGCTGCTTTTATCCAAAGGGGTTAAAGAATGGCGGCTATTCACGGTTTTCCCAATAGGGAGGGCAAAGGAACATAGCGAATTGCAATTGAATCCGGAACAATTTAAGCATCTTTTCGATTTTATTGCAAGGGAAAGAAAAAAAGGCGACATCAAATTGAACTACGGTTGCGAGGGTTTTTTGGGAAATTACGAAGGCGAAGTTCGAGACAACTTGTTTTTCTGCCGGGCGGGTATTAATGTAGCCTCTGTTCTGATAGACGGTTCCATCTCGGCATGTCCAAATCTTCGGGATAACTTTTCGCAGGGAAATATCTATCAAAATGGCTTTAAGACAACCTGGGAGAATGAATATTCTATCTACAGAGATAGAAGTTGGATGAAGACAGGCGAATGTTCCGATTGCAGTTCGTTTAAATATTGCGAAGGGAACGGTATGCACTTACGTGATGAAAAAACCGGGAAATTGTTATTCTGTCATTTAAACAGAATAAAAGAAGGCGAAGAAGCCTGTAAAATGTAGCTTTCCTTAACGTTTAGTGCTTAAATATTCTTCCATTCTGCGATCAAACATCTGGTTTTTCTCCAAGTAATCAGCAAACTTATTGTGCCCCGATTCCTCAATAAACTTCTTTAATTCTTCAAAGGCTTGTTCTTTTTTTTCTTCGATATTCATTCTGTACAGGTTCATGTATTGCTCGGCCTTTCTTTCCCAGGCATAGTTTGTAAGGATAATTTTCTTGAATAGTAAAGCTAGTATCAGACTTGTGAACAGCAAAAACGAATTTGTGATTTCAGGAAAAAAAAGAATCGGTATTATCATTAGAAATATCGGTAAAATGGCCGAAATACAAAATACTCCAATTACCAGATTGTTATAGTATTCGGAAAAATGAACCAATTTCTTTTTTTGCGAGGAATAAAAAATCAGCCAGTTGACAAATAGATTCAGAGCCATGCTATACAAAAGAATTGCAGCCTCACCGGCAGAATTTAAGGAGAAGAAAATAGCAACAAAGAGGATTAAATTGGAAAGAATGAAAGGATAGATGTGATTTTCGGCTGCATCTTTGGTATTGCGATTTTTCATAGTAGGAAATATGATGTTGGCCAAAAGCTTGCCGCTATAAGCCAACACCTAATTTATAATGCCATAATTGTTTTCACTACATTATCTGCACCATCACCAATTTGCGCAATGGTGGCATCAAGCATATAGCAGGGCGTTGTTACAATTTTATTCTCTTTATCGAATACTATTTCACCATGGGTTGTAGAAACATGAGTTGCTCCCATCTTAGAAATTGCTTCAGCAGTTCCTTCGTCTTCGCCAATGGTAACTTCAACTTCACCCAAAACTTTAGCAATAAGGGCAGGAGCTATGCATAAGGCTCCGATTGGCTTTTTAGCTTTGTGCATTGCTTTTATAGCCGATGCAACATCAGGATTTACCTCACATTCGGCACCTGCGAAAGCAAATGTGCATAAATTTTTTGCTGCGCCAAATCCACCGGGAAAAAGAATGGCATCAAACTCATCGGCCGAGAATTCTTTTAGATCTTTGATATTTCCCCGTGCAATTCGAGCAGCTTCAACCAATACATTTCTTGTCTCGGGCATTTCTTTTCCAGTAATATGGTTAATTACATGGTATTGATTGATGTTTGGAGCAAAAATCTGATAGCTTCCTCCGTTTTTTGAAATGGAATATAAGGCTAAGGTTGCTTCATGAATTTCAGAACCATCATAGACACCTGATCCTGCTAGAACAACTGCAAATTTTTTCTTTGAATTCATTTTTAGATACTTTATTTTACTGTTTAAGATGTTTGTTTTAAATAAACGGATATCTGTTCTTTATATTTCATTGCGGAATTAGCCTGAACTAATTCCATTTTTATAAATACAAATTACAAGAATGAAGACGAAACGTATATTTATTGCAATAAAGATAGATAATACACATCAAATTAATGAAGTTTTTCGACAAGTTGGATTTGATTTAAATGAAGAAGCAATAAAATGGGTCAATAAAAACGGACTTCACATTACACTTCTTTTTCTGGGAGAGACCGATATTGAGGAAATTGCCGTGATTACTGATAAATTGAAGACGATTGGAGGTGATTTTGATGCTTTTCGGCTGAATTTGAAATCGATTGGCGCTTTTCCTTCAATCGAGCATCCAAGAATTTTATGGACTGGCATTAATTCAACTTCAGGCTTATATGAACTGCAAATGAAAATTTTAATTCAACTTAAAAAAGAAAAAGTAACCGACGATTATAAATATACTCCTCACCTCACCATTGGCAGAATTAAGGGAGGCGTGAAAAACCCCGAAAAGATAAAGAAATGTCTTCTGAAATTGAAGGATTGGGAGGATAGCGATCTTCTTATCGATAAGTTTGTACTCATGGAAAGTTTACTTACGAAAGATGGACCCGTTTATCATGTTTTGGAAACTTTTAGCTTGAAAAATCAGAATGTGTGAGTTGTTTTTCATTTGTAAAGTGTTGAAATAAATAATTATAAATGACTTTTAAATTTTCCTTTCATCAGTATTTTTTAAATTAATGATTAAATGTAAATTTGGGCTACTTAAAAATATTCGAATATGATTACGATAGAAACATTGGTGTTTAATCACTGGCAGGAAAACACATACATATTGCATGATGAAACAGGGGAGGCAGTCTTGATTGACTGTGGTGTTTTCTTTAAAGACGAAGGCAGAAAGCTGATTGATTTTGTTGAAAAGAAAGGGCTGAAACTGGTAAAACAGTTGAACACACATTTACATATCGATCATGTTTTGGGCAATCAATTTATGAAGGATCAGTTTGGATTGCTTACTGAAGCTCATAAAGATGACGAGTTTTTGCTGGCCGAAGCTCCTAACTACGCAATTCGATTGGGACTCGAGAATGTGGTTGAACCACCTCCGATTGGTAAGCTGATTGAGGAAGGAGACATTATTGAATTTGGAAATTCGGAGTTGAAAGTACTTCATGTTCCCGGACATTCGCCTGGTCATGTGGTGTTTTACAATGAGGAGCAAAAATTTTTAATTGCAGGTGATGTTTTATTCCGCGAAAGTATTGGGCGAACAGATTTACCATACGGAAATTACGAGCAATTAATTGAAGGAATCAAAACTAAACTTTTGATCCTTGATGATGAAGTTTGTGTTTATCCTGGGCATGGTCCGGCAACTTCTATCGGACATGAGAGATCTAAGAATTTGTTTTTAAAAGGATTGAGTTAAATCAAAAAGAAATATTCTAAACCCCATTTTAATATGGGGTTTTTTTGGATCCAAAACAGACTTCGCAACAGGTTGCAAATGTGATAAAAATCATGTTAGTATCGTTCTATAAAACAATTTGTTAAGATGAATTGTTGTTGGATATGAGAATGTTGAATAACAGTGACTAAATTCAGGGTTCAAGCTCCTCGGAAATTTAAATCTTTTACTACTTTTACGTACACAAATATTTTATTAAACAACACCTAATTTAAACAACAATATGGCAACTGAAAAGTTTGTTTCCCGTCACATTGGACCCCGCAATGGCGATATTAAAACAATGTTGGAAACTGTTGGTGCTCCTTCTCTGGAAGCCCTGATTGATGAAACAATCCCTTCAGATATTCGTTTGGAAAAAGCATTAGACCTTCCAAAAGCACTATCAGAATACGAATATTTTTCGAAGATTAAAGGAATTGCTGCTAAAAACAAAGTATTCCGAACATTTATAGGACAAGGGTATTACGATACTATTACTCCTGCTGCTATTCAGCGAAATGTATTGGAAAATCCAGGATGGTATACTCCTTACACACCTTATCAGGCAGAAGTATCACAGGGTAGATTGGAAGCTTTATTGAACTTCCAGACTATGATTTTGGATTTAACCAAAATGGAACTGGCTAATAGTTCTCTTTTAGATGAAGCAACTGCCGTGGGAGAGTCAATGTATATGATGCAGGCTCTTCGTTCCCGTGCTAAGAAAAAGGCTGATGCAAATCAGTTTTTTGTTGATAAGAATGTTTTTGCTCACACGCTTGACGTTTTAACTACTCGTGCAACTCCTCTGGGAATCGAGTTAGTTGTTGGTGATTTCAATACATTCGAATTTTCGGATCAGGTTTTTGGAGCTATCGTTCAATATCCGGCTTCAAACGGCAGTATTCAAGATTATGCAGCTTTTGTTGAGCGTGCTCATCAGGCTGAAGCATTGGTTGCTGTATCTGCTGATTTAATGAGTTTGGTGCTGTTAACTCCTCCAGGTGAGTGGGGTGCTGATATTGTTGTCGGTACATCTCAACGTTTTGGTGTTCCAATGGGATATGGCGGACCACATGCGGCATATATGGCTTGTCGCGAAGCTTACAAAAGAAGCATTCCCGGACGTATTATTGGTGTAACCAAGGATGCTCAGGGAAACAATGCTTTGCGTTTGGCTTTGCAAACCCGGGAACAGCATATTAAACGTGAAAAAGCAACCTCTAATATCTGTACAGCACAAGCCTTGTTAGCTACAATGGCTGGTTTTTATGGTGTTTATCACGGTCAGGAAGGTTTGAAGAGAATTGCATTGCACATTCATTCTGCCGCAGGTATTCTTTCCGAAGGATTAAAATCCTTGGGTTATCAACAAACTGTTGACAACTTCTTTGATACTTTGCAGGTTGTGATTCCTGCCGGGGTTTCTGTTGAGGAAATTCGCAAAGCTGCATTGCAGGCCGAATTCAATTTCTTCTACATTAACGATACTACAATTGGTATTTCAATTGACGAGAAAATTAGCGCAGAGGAATTAAGTGCTGTTCTTACCATTTTCTCAAAAGCAGCAGGTAAAAATGAAGTTGTTGTGGAGGGTATTGAAGATAAAATTTCATTCGATTCAAAATATGCAAGAACAAGTGAATTTCTAACTCTGGATGTATTTAAACGTTACCGTTCCGAAACCGCTTTGATGCGTTACATTAAAAGTTTGGAAAAGAAAGATATTGGATTGAATACATCTATGATTTCTTTGGGATCGTGTACAATGAAGCTGAATGCTGCAGTGGAAATGCTGCCAATTAGCTGGCCGGAGATTGGTGGAATTCATCCGTTTGTTCCTGCTGATCAGGCTTTGGGTTACAAGGAAATCATTGAAGATCTTGAAAAATGGCTTTCGGTTATTACCGGATTTGCAGGTTGTACTTTACAGCCAAATTCAGGTGCTGCTGGTGAGTATACAGGATTAATGGTGATTCGCGAATATCATATATCAAGAGGTGAAGGCCATCGAAATGTGGTTTTAATTCCTTCATCAGCACATGGAACAAATCCTGCCTCGGTTACAATGGCTGGAATGAAAGTTGTGATTGTAAACTGCGATGAAAACGGAAACGTAGAATTTGAGGACTTAAAAGCGAAAGCAGAAAATCATAAAGATGATTTGTGTGCATACATGATCACCTATCCGTCAACACATGGTGTGTTCGAAACAGGTATTAAGGCGATGATGAATCTGATTCATGAAAACGGAGGACAGGTTTACATGGATGGAGCGAATATGAATGCTCAGGTTGGTCTAACAAATCCGGGTACAATTGGTGCTGATGTTTGTCATTTAAATCTTCATAAAACATTTGCAATTCCTCATGGTGGCGGCGGACCTGGTGTTGGTCCAATAGCTGTGGCTGAACATTTGGTGCAATTCTTACCTTCTCACAAATTTGTGAAAACCGGTGGCGAAAATGCAATTACTGCAGTGGCAGCAGCTCCGTTTGGATCTGCAAGTGTATTGCCAATTACCTATGGATACATTGCCATGTTAGGCGCTGAAGGCTTGGAGAAAGTTACAAAAATGGCAATTTTGAATGCCAATTACCTGGCTTCCTCTTTTGAGAAATTAGGTTTCAAAATTTTATATAAGGGAGCAAAAGGGCGCGTTGGTCATGAAATGATTTTTGACTGCCGCGAGTTCAATAAATCTGTAGGAATTACCGATACCGATATCGCTAAGCGATTGATGGATTATGGGTTTCACGCTCCAACATTATCTTTTCCTGTTCATGGTACATTAATGGTTGAACCAACCGAAAGTGAGCCATTGGAAGAGATGGATCGTTTCATTGAAGCATTGGCGAAAATTAATGAAGAAATGAAAGAGATTGAAGATGGTGTTGCTGATGTTTCTGACAATGTGTTGAAAAATGCACCTCACACACATAGGGTATTAACTGCTGATGAGTGGAATCATACATACAATCGTCAAAAAGCAGCTTATCCATTAAGTTGGGTTGCTGATAATAAATTTTGGCCTTCAGTTGCTCGTGTTGATGATGCTTTTGGCGATAGGAACCTAATGTGTACATGTGCACCATTAGAAGCTTATTTGGAAGAACATATCGATGTTGACTAACTAGTCTATCAGATTAATATTTAAAAATCCGGTAAGTTAATTCTTATCGGATTTTTTTGTGGAAATTCGAACGAAATCCAGTGCACAAAAAAGGAGGCTGCCCCGGCCTCCTTTTTGTTCTATTACTAACCCTAAAATTTAACTATGAAAATAATGAATTGAAGAAATTCATTAAATCTACGTTTGTTTACGTTAGGGGTATGAAAAAGTTTTCGTTGGTTAGAGCTTAGAGTTTAAATTTATTTTGGTTGATTTTCATAAAAGTGACTCTTTCCCTTTTGTTCCAAGTCTTTCGTTGATACAAAAAAAAAATGAAAAAAAATGAAAAAAAAGACAATTCTCTCTTTACTTAACTAAATGTTTTAAGTGTCATTAGTTCAGGTGTTTAAACTAATTTAAAATGGAATTGTGAAATTTAAAATTCATTTTCGATCACCATACTCAAAATGTCTTTTAATTCTTTATTCATTGCTTTTACCTGCTTAGGAATAAAACTATTTGCAGTCATCCCGGGAACAGTATTGGCTTCGAGGATGAAAATTTCGTTTTTTCGAAGCATGTAATCAACCCGAACAATTCCCTTGCACTTTAAAGCGTCATAAATTTCCGAAGATAAATTTTGTATTTGAAGTGTAAGCTCTTCTGAAATTCTCGCTGGCGTAATTTCATCAGCCATTGTGGGATCGTATTTGGCTTCGTAATCGAAGAATTCCTTTTTAGGCAATACCTCTGTTACTGGAAATACGAGGGATTCATTTTTTGTTTTCACCAAGCCACAGGTAAATTCCAATCCGTCTATGAATTCTTCGATGATTACTTCTTTTCCTTCACCAAAAGCTTTGGCAATGGCTTCATCCAGTTCATCAACTTTTTTAACTTTTGTGATACCAAAACTTGAACCATCAGCATTTGGTTTCACAAAACAAGGCATGCCCAGATTTTCATTTATTGCTTGGGTCGAATAGTTTTGGTCTATTTTAAGAAGAATCGATTTGGCAACCTTAAAGCCCAACGATTTTAAATAGGAATTACAAGCATGCTTATTAAAACTAAGCGAACTGCTAAAAACATCGCAGGTTGAATGGGGAACAGCAAGTAATTTTAAATATCCCTGCAAAATTCCATTTTCACCGGGAGTTCCATGAATTCCAATATACGCGAAATCAAACTTTACCTTACCTTCTTCAGTACTAAAACTAAAATCATTTTTATCGATCGGATAATATCGATCGTCGATTTTTACATTCCAATCTGTTCCTTTTAGTATTACTAAGTAAGGAGTGTATTTCTCAGCATCCAGACATGAGAAAATATGATTTGAAGTTTGCAGGGAGATTTCAAATTCAGCAGAATCTCCACCTGCAATTACAGCGATTGTTCTTTTCATTGGGTATCTATGGTTTTATTGTTCTTCTTCTTCCTCTATAGGTCTGTTAGAGGTGTAATCTCTCCATTTCTGGATTAAAGTGGCCATGTCATCAGGTATTTCCGAATCAAATGAGATATATTCTCCGGTTACGGGATGATTGAAGCCTAATGTTTTAGCATGTAAGGCTTGGCGCGGACAAATTTTAAAACAGTTCTGAACAAATTGTTTGTACTTGGTAAAGGTGGTTCCTTTTCTGATATCATCTCCTCCGTATTCAGCATCGTTGAATAGGGGATGACCAATACTTTTGAAGTGGGCACGGATTTGATGTGTTCTTCCGGTTTCTAAAATACATTCTACCAAATTTACATAGCCAAGTCTTTCCAAAACTCTGTAATGGGTTACAGCATGCTTTCCATGTTCACCATCAGGGAAAACATCCATAACTTTTCTGTTTTTAAGGTTTCTTCCAACATGACCGGTTATTGTTCCTTCGTCGTTTTCAAGATTCCCCCAAACCAATGCTCTGTATTTACGGTCACTGGTTTTGTTAAAAAACTGCAATCCCAGTTTGGTTTTAGCATCTTCGGTTTTGGCAATTACCAATATCCCGGATGTGTTTTTATCAATACGATGTACCAACCCCGGGCGAGGATCTTTTGCATTAAATAAGGGGAGGTTTTGCAAATGAAAAGCCAAAGCATTAACCAATGTTCCCGAATAGTGCCCGTAGGAAGGATGTACAACCATTCCCGGCTCTTTATTGATGATTAAAAAAGCATCATCTTCATAAACAATATTTAAAGGAATATCCTGAGGAATAATTTCAATTTCTCTTGGCGGATAACTCAATACAATGGTGATTATATCCTTTGGTTTCACCTTGTAGTTGCTTTTAACAGGAATATCGTTTACCAAAATATTTCCATTGTCGGCAGCATCTTGAATTTTATTTCTCGATGAGTTTAACATTCTGTCAACTAAGAATTTGTCGATTCTAAGTGGGTTTTGTCCAGGATCGGCCTCAAAACGAAAATGTTCGAATTGTTCCTGGTTTGCATCCAGATCTTCGTCAATATTGAAATTATCTAATGGTTCTTTTTCAGTCATTTTTTTCAGTTGTTTTAGTAAAGCAAGTTGCTTAAACTTAGTTGTAGCAGGGAATCAGCATGTTGCAGCTTTACTGAATCTCGTGTTAGCCAGATATCAATTTTAGAGCCTGGTTGAATTCTTTGATCGTTATCAAAAGACGGATATTGTTTCCATACTTTAGATTGGATAGAATCAAAATGGTTGTTAATTGATTGATCAAATTGTATTCTTCCCAAATTCATATTGGATAGAATGATTTTTTCTTTTGCCTGAGAGTTTGTTTTTCCAATTAAGTTCGGAGCAATAATTCCATTGTTATCCCCTTTTCCCAGAACCAAATCTATGCTTGCTCCTTTATCAACCATACTGCCGGCATGTATTGTATCGCCATTGTATTTCGGAAATAGCACGAGGTTAAAAAATTGATTTTCGGCGTATTCTAACTTTCCAATCTGAAAACCATTGGTTATTAATAATTCATAAGCCTGTCGGAATGAATTATCTACCAAATTGGGAAAACGAACCTGTTCAGGCTTGTTGGCATTAATGGTTAGGAATAAATTTCTTTTTCTTTTTACAACTGCACCAGCTAAAGGTCTTTGGTCAAGAACGGTGCCCGGAGCAAATTTGGGGTTGTATATGGAATCGTAGATAGAGAAAACCAATTGCTCTGCTTCCAGTTTATTTCCTGCTTCTTCAATACTCATACCATATAAATCCGGAACTTCAAGTTCTTCTCCGTGATGGGTGTACCATCTTAAACTAATTAGAGTGATCCAAATTAGTACTATTGTAATTAATAAAGCGATTCCAACCTGTATTAGAAATAGCTTACTCTTGAAGAAATTTACTGATCTCATCCTCATTAGGGCTTTAGTATTCTTTATAAACAACTACTTGCAAAAGAAAAGATTGCTTGAGTTGCATCTCTTTTGTCTTTTACAAAAATAGCAGAGATTTTTTAGATTATAGAAAAAAATGAAGCAAACCAGAACTAATTATCCGATTTGGGATTAATCCATAAAAAAAGAGCTCCCTCGGAACTCCATCTTCATCAATAATAGAATAGTGTCTATTCTATAAAATACAAAAAAGTAAAGAATTATATTCTTTACTTTCTGTATATCGTCAACTTAATTTAAAAATTAAGCCTTGTGTTTGTGTTCACTAGAAACAGATAGTTTTTTTCTGCCTTTGGCTCTTCTGCGAGATAATACAGCTCTTCCGTTTGCTGAAGCCATTCTCTCTCTGAATCCGTGCTTGTTTCTTCTCTTTCTATTTGAAGGTTGAAATGTTCTTTTCATCGCGAAAAATTTTTATCGAATAAAGTTATTATATGCGTTGATTTCGGATTGCAAAAATAGGTTTTTTTTTAATGTAACAAAAAGATCAGCCCTTTTATTTTCACTAAATATCAAGATGTACTATTTTTTTTGTCTCAAAGAACTCCTCCGAGAAATAATTTGAGCACTCGTAAACACTGATTCTGCTTCCATATTCGGAGATTTCATTTTCAAAATCACCACCCTTTAAATAAATTATACCATTGGGTAAACTATTTTGATCTTTCACCTTACTATTTTTAAGAACCATGTTTACAAATTTTGGAAATGCGGTAACGGCTCTGCTTACAATAAAGTCAAATTTTTCTTTAACCTGTTGTACGCGAATGTGTTCTGCTTTTACGTTGTTCAGGTTTAATGCGTTTGCAACTTCAGTTACAACTTTTATCTTTTTTCCGATCGAGTCGATTAAATAAAAATTGCATTCAGGAAATAGAATAGCCAGGGGAATTCCGGGAAAACCACCACCTGTTCCCACATCCATTATCTTTGTGCCCGGGGTAAACTGAATCACCTTGGCTATTGCTAAAGAATGTAAAACGTGGTGTTCGTATAGTGAATCCATATCTTTTCTGGAGATAACATTAATTTGCTCATTCCAAAAAGTGTATAATTCGTTTAATCTGAAGAGTTTTTGTTCTTGCTCTTCAGTTAAATTGGGAAAGTATTTTTTGATGATTTCCATGCCAAATGTAAATTTAAACTTGGCAAATATAGGCTAAATTTTGAAGATGCGAATGAAAAAGAAGTGAGGATTCTGTTTAGTCTTTTTTCTTATCAATCTTTATCTCAGTATCTTTTAGGGTGTTGAAAAGTAATTCCCGAGCTCTAAATAATTGTGCTTTTACAGTGCCAATAGGCAGATTTAATTCTTTCGCAATTTCCTCATAGGAAAATTCTTCAAAATAACGCAGCTCAATTAATCTTCGGTAGCGTTCTTTTAATCGGCCTACCTCACTGCGCATTATTCGGGCTTTTTGGTCTCTAATAAACTCTTGTTCGGGATTTAGAGTATTTGATTCCAGAGATATGCTTCTTTCGTTTTCAGCGTCGTCTTTCCCATCAATAGAAATAGTATTGCCTTTCTTTTTCCGAAGAAAATCAATACAGTTGTTGGACGCAATTTTAAACAGCCAGGTGCTGAATGCATATTTTGGAGAATACTGTTTAATATTTCGAAATGCTTTCCCAAATGCCTCAAACGTTAAATCTTCTGCATCATTTTTATTGTTCACCATCTTTAATAGCATGAAGAAAATTGCGTCTTTGTATCTTTTAAAAAGCTCCTCATATGCTTTTTGAGTACCATTAATGGCAGATAAAACAAGCCTGTAGTCGTATTGAGCTTTTTCCGAGAGGTTAGGATTTATTTCCATTGGTTGCTTTTACTGAGGATGAAATTTGTACACAAAAAATATATTTTTGAAAATAACACAAAAATCTCATATAAGTACGAAGATAAAAATAATTTTTCTTCCTTTAAATATGTGGTACTTATTTTAAACAAGCTCCCAATTAGTATTATTCTTGTTAAATATATAATTGCGGCGAAAAAATATAAGTGTGTGAAGAATAATGCGTAAATGGTAACACTGTAAAAAATCATTTTACTGATTGGTTCCAAGTCAACAAGTAAGCGGATTTTTAAGGGGAGATATTTTCGGCATTTGTAATAATGCCTGTTGATTGTAATCCACTGGTCAAAAGCACAAACCGAAGACAGATTAATTTTGGTTTCAGGTTGAAGAGACACAGATGCTCCGGAAAGTTTGCTAAGTTGAAAAACCATTAGGTGATCATATCCAGCCTCAAAGTGAGAATGCTTTACAAAACCTTTGTTTGCAAAAAAATCCGATTTTTTGTATCCCAGGTTATTGCCATTTCCTGAATAAGCATTTCCCGAATAAGCAAAACTTGCACTTTTTATGTTTTTTGAGAGCAAATCGAATTTCAGAAAATTATAAAAAAAGCCCTTCTTGTTTTCAAAATTAGCATAACCTATGTGTACTCCTTTGTTCCAGGAGTTTATGAATTCTTGCAGCCATTTGCTGCTTGAGGGCTTACTTCGGATATTGGTGAATACTATTTTCTCATTTTTGGCAGCTTTTATCCCTATACTTAAGGCCAGTTTTATGTTGTGATGAAATTTGTCATCCAATGGTATTTTTGTAGAGCGAAGATGAGGATATCTGTCTTGAAACTCCTTAATTATAGTCTCGGTTGCATCTTCACTGCCATCATTAACCAAAATTAGTTCAAAGTTGGGATACTCCTGCTCTAAAAAAAGTGAAAGATTTTCTTGTAAGCAGTATTCCTCATTTTTCACACACATAACAATAGAAACAGGTTCTGCCTTTATTGTTGTGTGCGTGTTTTTTTTCTCTTTTTTGAATAATTGGATGTAACGAAGATGATATAATATCTGTGTGCAAAAAGCAATTAAGAGAACAATGAGAATAGCCCATTGATAAAAAGAAGTCGGCAGAGTAATTATTGTTTCCAAATTCAGGCTTGTTTATGTGCCTCAAAAATAAGAGATTCTTATTGATTAAAAAATTTTGATATGCAGATTGATTCATGTCAGGAAAGACGACTGATCTATGTGTCTCATATTCTTGCTTTAGCAATCATCAGTTTACCTTCGTACAGTGTTGGTGATTCAGAAATAAGATTAATTAGTATCTTTGCTGCCTGATTTTTTTTACAAATTGGTTGAGATACCTGATTGTAAGTAAATATAAATAGTACATATGGATTTTAAATTACTAAATACAGATCCTAAGTCTTCGGCGAGGACAGGGGAGTTGACTACGGATCACGGGAAAATTCAAACGCCCATTTTTATGCCGGTAGGAACACTTGGTTCTGTAAAAGGTGTGCATCAGAGAGAGTTAAGAGATGATATTAATGCCGAAATTATTTTAGGTAATACCTATCATTTGTATTTGCGTCCAGGTTTGGATGTGTTGGAAAAAGCAGGCGGCTTGCATAAGTTTAATGGCTGGGAACGTCCGATTTTAACAGACAGTGGCGGATTTCAGGTGTTTTCTTTGGCTGAAAACAGAAAGTTATCCGAAGAAGGTGCAATGTTTCGTTCACACATTGATGGCTCGAAGCATTTTTTTACTCCGGAGAATGTAATGGATATCCAAAGAACTATTGGTGCTGATATTATTATGGCATTTGATGAATGTCCTCCCGGAACATCAACATACGAGTATTCAAAAACTTCACTGGAGCTTACACAGAGATGGTTAGAGCGTTGTGTGAAAAGATTTGATGAAACAGAACCAAAATATGGTTATTCACAAACTTTATTTCCTATAATTCAAGGTTGTGTTTATAACGATTTGCGGATTAAAGCCACTGAACATGCAGCCTCTTTAGATCGGGAAGGGTATGCCATTGGTGGCTTAGCGGTTGGTGAGCCCGTGGAAGATATGTATTCAATGATTGAGGTTGTAAATGAGGTTTTACCTAAAGATAAACCGAGATATTTAATGGGGGTTGGAACTCCTGTTAATATACTGGAAGCTATTTCAAGAGGTGTTGATATGTTTGATTGTGTAATGCCTACCAGAAATGGACGGAATGGTATGATTTTCACAAGGGAAGGAATTATCAATATTAAGAACAAGAAATGGCATGATGATTTTTCACCAATAGATCCAGATGGAACTTCATATGTTGATCTGAATTATTCAAAAGCTTACGTTCGGCATTTAATTCATTCGGGAGAGTTGTTGGGTTCTCAAATTTGCAGTATTCACAATTTGGCTTTTTATCTGTGGCTGGTACGTGAAGCAAGAGAGCAGATTAATTCAGGAACTTTCGCTTCATGGAAAGAAATCATGGTTAAGAAGTTAGCTACCCGTTTATAACTGTTAAAAAAGCTTACAATAGATCCAGCTCGATTGGTAATTGAAGAATAAGTTATACTTTTATTCCGAAATTTGTTATTCTGCAGTTTTCGGGAAATAAGGAATTTAAAATTCAGGTTTTGAGAAAATTAGATTTATACATTATCCGAAAGTTTTTGGGAACTTTCTTTTTCGCTATTGTTTTAATAATAAGTATTTCGGTTATTTTCGATTTTTCGGAACATATCGATGAATACATAGATAAAGAAGCTCCCCTCAAGGCAATCATATTCGATTATTATCTAAATTTCATTCCATATTTTGCTAATCTTTTTAGCGCGCTGTTTACTTTTATTGCGGTAATTTTCTTTACCTCGAAAATGGCTTACAATACCGAAATAATTGCCATTTTAAGCAGTGGGGTGAGTTTTCGCAGAATGATGTATCCTTACTTTATATCTGCACTAATTATTGGGATGTTTTCTTTTCTTCTGAGTAATTATATTATTCCTCCTGCCAATCAAAAAAGGCTCGATTTCACAGCGACCTATATTAGTAAGCAATTTCGAAACAACGAACGAAATATTCACAGGCAAATTGAACCCGGTGTTTTTATTTACATGATAAACTACGAGACTGCCAGTAATACAGGATATAAGTTTGCGTTGGAGAAATTTGAAGGTAAGGAGCTGGTCTCTAAGTTAACATCCAGATCGATTCGGTGGAGTAAAGAGAAAAATAAATGGACTATAAATGATTTCTTTATTCGCACAATAGATGGTGATAAGGAATCATTTGAGACAGGAAGAGCAAAGGACACAACTTTTAACTTTGGACCAGAAGAGTTTGGTTCAAAGAAAAATATTGTTGAGGCAATGAATTTACCGCAGCTGAATGCTTATATAGAACAGCAATCGATGAGGGGTGATAGTAATATTGAAGCATATAAAATTGAGAAATACAAGCGGATGGCGAATCCGTTTTCGACCTTTATTCTTACGCTTATCGGCGTATCACTTGCATCACGCAAAATTCGTGGCGGAATGGGTTTGCATATAGGCATTGGGCTGCTTTTAAGTTTCTCATTCATACTTTTTATGCAGATATCTATTGTGTTTGCAACAAATGGAAGTATGAATCCCATACTTGCTGTCTGGTTGCCGAATATCGTTTTTTCATTTATTGCGGTTTATTTGTATCGAATCGCACCAAAATAGAAAAAATCTAAATAGTTTGTTGTGAATTGATTTGATTATCAGGCAAAAGAGCTTATTTTATATGTGGCTAAATATGGGATGGAATTGAGCAGAGTTTTTTTCTATCCTAAAATTTAGTAATGTTGTATCTTGGAATTTCATGAATTGATGAAATTCAACATATATATGAAAGTATATATTTTTTAACTAAATGTACAAATTATGTCATTGAAACGAAACATTCTTGATCTTAGAAAGAGAAAAGAAAAGGTGCTTCAAGGTGGCGGTGAAAAAGCCATTCAGAAGCAAGTTGCGATGGGGAAATTGACTGCCAGAGAAAGAGTAACATCTATTTTAGATGAAGATTCTTTTCATGAATACGATATGTTTGTTGAGCACGAAGCTCGCGACTTTGGTATGGAAAAGAAAGAACTTCATGGTGATGGTGTTATTATTGGTACAGGAACTATTTATGGTGAGCCAGTGTGTATTTTCGCACAGGATTTTACCGTAGCCGGAGGTTCTCTAGGTCTGATGCATGCACGTAAAATTACGAAAATCATGGATCATGCATTAAGAATGCGTGTGCCATTGATCGGTATTAATGATTCGGGAGGAGCCCGTATTCAGGAAGGTGTTAATTCACTTGCAGGATATGGAGAAATCTTTTTCAGAAACACTCTTGCATCCGGAGTAATTCCTCAATTGTCAATTATTCTTGGTCCTTGTGCTGGTGGAGCTGTTTATTCTCCTGCGCTTACTGATTTTGTGTTTGTGGTTGAGAACATTTCTAAAATGTTCATTACCGGCCCTGAGGTAATAAAAACAGTTTTGGGTGAGGAAATCACTATGGAAGAACTGGGTGGAGCAAAAGTTCATAGCGAAATCACTGGTAATGCTCATTTTTATGCGCTTAGTGAATACGAATGCTTCGAGCAAATTAAAAAGCTGTTAACTTTCATACCATGGAACAATACTAAAAAAGCTAAGGCATTTCCTCCTAAGCCACCAAGACCAGAATACAAAATTGAAGAAATTGTTCCTTCTGATCCTACTCAACCATACGATATCCGTAACGTAATCAAATCTATTGTTGATGATTCTGATTTCTTCGAAAGTATGGAGAATTTTGCACGAAACATTGTAATTGGTTTCGGTAGAATGAATGGTGAAACTGTTGGTTTTGTAGCTAATCAGCCATTGGTACTGGCAGGCGTTTTGGATTGTGATTCTTCAGATAAAGCGGCGCGTTTTATTCGTTACTGTAATGCTTTTAACATTCCTATTGTTACCCTTGAGGATATGCCGGGTTATTTGCCAGGTGTAGATCAGGAGCATATGGGTGTTATTCGTCACGGAGCTAAGATTCTTTACGCTTATAGTGAAGCTACAGTGCCAAAAATTACTGTAATTATTCGTAAGGCATACGGTGGAGGTTATATTGCAATGAACTCCCGTCATATGAAGGCCGATTTCATGTTTGCATGGCCAAATGCCGAAATTGCTGTAATGGGACCTGATGGAGCAGCTAATATCATCTTTAAGAAGGAGATTATGGCGGCTGCCGATCCTGAAGCTATGAGAAAAGAAAAAGTAGCTGAATACAGAGAGAAGTTTGCCAATCCTTATGTTGCAGCAGCCAAAGGTTATATCGATACAGTTATTGAGCCACAAGAGACACGTAATATGTTGTTGCACTCAATTGAGGTTTCGAGTAACAAAGTTGATAGCAGACCTGCGAAAAAACACGGTATTCCACCATTTTAAAAAGTATTCGATATGGAAGATTTAAAAGAATTCAACGTTGACGGTACTATTTATATAACGGAATTAACTAAGAAGTTTGAGAATAGAAAGCCTTGGGTTAGACCTAATCCAAAGCATATTAATTCATTCATTCCGGGTACGATTGTTGAAATTTTAGTTAAAGAAGGGCAGGAACTTAAAGAGGGTGAAAACCTGATGATTCTTGAAGCTATGAAGATGAAGAATCAGATTAAAATGCCTTTTGATGGTAAAATTGCCAAGATTTATGTAACTGAAGGAGAAAAGGTTCCCAACAGATTATTAATGGTGGAAATTGAGTAATCTTTCTGAATCAAAATAAAAATGAGCCTGTTCGTTACGAACAGGCTCATTCTATTTTATGGTTTTTATAATCTGCTTTTCCAGCAAAAATATTCGCTCCATATTTCAGGACTTTCAGGTTCATCTTTAAAAATTCCGTATAATGAAGATCCACTGCCTGACATAGAAGCATAAATTGCTCCCATGCTGTATAAATCATTTTTAATATTTTCTAATTTGGGATGATTTGGGAATATGCTGTTTTCAAAATCATTGAAAATTAAGTCTCTCCAGTTTTGGATTGGTTCTGTTATCAGTTCTTTTAATGATTTAAAGGGTTGCATAGGTTTAACTTTAGAATAAGCTTCGGGTGTGCTTATGTGGATGTTTGGTTTTACCAAAAGTATGTAATATCCGGAAAGGTCAATTAGTGCCTCAGAGAAAACATCTCCTTTCCCTTCTGCGAAAACAGGTTTGTTAGCAATAAAAAAAGGACAGTCGCTGCCAAGTTGTCCTGCCAGATTTTTCATTTCATCAAATGAAAGTTCTAGTTTATATTTCTCATTTAGCATCTTAATCATGAAGGCGGCATCCGAAGATCCTCCTCCTAAGCCTGCGCCAAATGGAATGTTTTTGTGTAGATGAATATTGGTTGAAGGGATATTGTATTTCCTGTAAAGCAAGTCAAATGCTTTGCAGACAATGTTATCCTTATCGTTTATTTTTATAGGAATACCTGATGAACTGAAGTTGTAGATTGTTTCATTGTTCGAATCGGCAATTTCCAAACCATCTGTAAGAGGAATGGGGTAAAATATAGTTTCTATGTTGTGAAATCCGTCAGATCTTTTTTCAACTATATTTAATCCGAGATTGATTTTAGCATTTGGGAAGCGAAGCACAAGTAATAAGTTTTATGATTGAATGGTAAAAATACTTGATTTATAAGAGCAAAAAAAATCAATTTGTAGTATTTTTATTTTCTATCTTTGGCTCTGCATTCTGTATTTTTTTCAGGACTTTTTTTGAGCTTGAAAAAATGCTTAGTATGCTGATTTTAAAGGAAAAGTAAACTGTTAGAATTTAATATTTTATGGCTGGGGCAAATAAATATAACAATCAACCGAAGAATAAAGTAGATCTTGATTATGGGAAAGTTCCTCCGCAGGCATTAGAGCTTGAGGAAGCTGTTCTGGGAGCATTAATGCTTGAAAAAGATGCGATGATTTCGGTTGGGGATATTCTAAATGCTGATTCCTTTTACAAGGATGCTCACCAAAAAATATACAAAGCTATACTGTCGCTTTCAATTAACGAGGAACCTGTTGATATACTAACGGTTACTGAAGAATTAAAACGACATGGGAATTTGGATGCTGTGGGTGGGCCTTTTTACATTACCCAACTTACAAATAGGGTTGCATCTGCTGCTCACATCGAATTTCATGCGCGAATTATTGCTCAAAAGTTTATTCAGCGCGAATTAATTCGGGTTTCATCTGAAATTCAGACTCAGGCTTTTGATGAGAGTGTTGATGTTGCTGATTTGCTGGATAGGGCACAGCAGGATGTTTTTGAGATTGCAGAAGGAAATATCAAAAAAGAATCCTCGCATATTCGTCCACTGGCTGATGAGGTAATCAACCAAATTGTGGAAGCAGGGAAACGAACCGATGGTTTAAGTGGTGTTCCTTCCGGTTTTACTGCATTGGATAGAATTACATCCGGATGGCAAAAATCCGATTTAGTGATTATTGCGGCTCGGCCATCAATGGGAAAAACAGCATTTGTTTTGTCGATGGCCCGGAATATGGCGGTTGACCACAAAGCACCAATAGCCATTTTCTCACTCGAGATGGGTGGCGATCAGTTGGTGAAACGTTTAATATCAAGCGAAACAGAATTAGGTTCTGAAAAGTTGAGAAGCGGGCGTTTGGAAGATTTTGAATGGGAACAGTTACATGTTAAAATTAAAGATCTGGTTGAAGCTCCAATATATGTGGATGACACACCTGGTTTGTCAATTTATGAGCTGCGATCTAAATGTCGTCGTTTAAAGGCGAAACATGATATTAGTTGTATTGTGATTGACTATTTGCAGTTGATGACAGCTGGTTCGGATATGCGTGGTAACCGAGAGCAGGAGGTGAGTTTAATATCACGGCAATTAAAGATCATCGCAAAGGAATTAAACGTTCCGGTAATTGCTCTTTCTCAGTTGAATCGTGGTGTTGAACAAAGAACAGGGGATGCAAAAAAACCAATGCTTTCCGATTTGCGTGAATCCGGTGCGATTGAGCAGGATGCCGATATGGTGTTGTTTATTCACCGTCCGGAAAGATATGGCATAACTGAGGATGCTGAAGGAAATTCATTAATTGGTATTGCTGATATTATTATTGCAAAACACCGTAATGGTGCTGTCGGAGAAATACAGCTTCGTTTCCGAAATCAGTTGGCCCGATTTACCGATTTGGAAGGTGAATCATTAAACCCATTCGCCACACCGGGTTTGGAGGATGTGAAAACATTCAGTTCCAGCATGAATCAGGAATCTTCCGGTTTTGATGATTTTAGTGCAGGATTTGGTGGGGGCAGTGATTTTGATGATGCTGCACCATTTTAATGACCTTATGAAACGTCTTCTCAAATAGAATTTGTTATTTTGTTTTTATGATAGAAGATAGATTGTTTTCGAAAATATTTTTTCGAAAAATAGTTATTTTACTGTTTTTCGCCTTATCTGCATATACATCCTTTTCTGCAAGTTTATTAATTCAGATGGATGATACTCAGAAGAATCATCTTAAAGCCTATGGTATTGCTTTTTGGACTCTGGGAAAGGATTATCAGATTCATTGGCTGTTGAATTATCGCGGAGGATCTTTTTTACTTCCTTTCCAGAAAGAAATTCAGGATGAGTGTCAGATTCGAGGTGTCAGTTTTTCTGTTCTCAGCGATGTTTCTGCTCAGCAAATATTGACAGAAATATCAAGCGATGAGTTGAATATGGATGCCGTTAAACTGGAAAAATCACCTTTGATTGCAGTCTATTCACCAAAAGGGAAGAAACCTTGGGACGATGCAGTAACCCTGGCACTTAGCTACGCCGAAATTCCTTACGATATTATTTATGATGATGAGGTGATGACCGGGAAGTTGTCGAAATATGATTGGCTGCATTTGCATCATGAAGATTTTACAGGGCAGTTTGGTAAATTTTATACCTCATACCGAAATATGAAATGGTATAAAGATGAGGTGCAGTCCAATATGGAGATGGCTAACCGATATGGTTTCCCGAAAGTTTCCGATTTAAAAAAAGCAATATCTGTTAAAATAAGAAATTTTGTTGAGGCTGGGGGCTTTCTATTTGCAATGTGTTCTGCCACCGATACTTTTGATATAGCACTGGCCTCGGGAGAACATGATATTTGTGATGCTGTGTTTGATGGAGATCCTATTGAGCCGGATGTCCAGTCTCAACTGGATTTTTCAAAGACATTTGCCTTTCAGAATTTTACGCTTGAAAAAAAGCCTAATGTATATGAGTTTTCGGATATTGATGTGACTTTAACGAGAAAGCTAAGGCAGGATGAAGATTATTTTTCTTTGTTTGAGTTTTCTGCAAAATGGGATCCGGTACCAAGCATGTTATGTCAAAATCACAAAAATTTGATAAAAGGATTTATGGGACAAACCACTGCTTTTAAGTTGGAGTTGATAAAACCTAGTGTACTTATTATGGGAGAGAATAAAGCTGCTGGTGAGGCGCGGTACATTCATGGAAACTTTGGGAAAGGAACCTGGACTTTTTATGGGGGGCACGATCCTGAAGATTACCAGCACTTGGTTGGAGATCCGCCTACTGACCTTAATTTGAAAAAGAATTCGGCTGGTTATCGCCTAATACTGAATAATGTTTTGTTTCCGGCAGCAAAGAAGAAAAAGAGAAAAACCTAGGGAGAGTTTAAAGGTTCAAAAGTCTAAAAGTCAACACACTGTGTTTCTTTCTGTCCTCCGTGGTAAAAGTGGTAAGCTTTGTTTAGTCCTTTCTTTGGTTTTGTGTTGAAACTCTTTTTGACAAGCACTCAAGAAGAATTTATCATCGAGTAACACCTAGTCGTTTTTTTCTGATAAACCTTGTATTAGGTGCTCTTTTTATTTTAAATGTACAAGAGTCGGAATATGATAATATCCCTTTGAGTTTTTTGTGAATTCCTTAGTGTTCTTTGTGGTGAATTTCTGCTTGCAAAATATCTATGAAGAATTCCACTACGTACTGAATAAGGTAAAAATGTTTTAATCGTTTTTTCTCTGTTGGACTCTGCGTGCTCTGTGGTGATTTTTTTTATTTCAATTTCCTTGGAGTAGTTATTATGTGCATGATACAGACAAAAAAAAGGCTGCGTCCCCTAAACGCAGCCTTCGTATTTCAACATCGGTTATATACCAGTTTCAATATATTATTAACCATTTGTAATCTATTAACCTTAGTAACTTCACTAACCCTTTAGAATTATTTATGAATGTCACAGTACAAACCGATGTTGGCAACAAAACTTGTTTGCATATCAGGTTTTGTTGATTACCTCTGCAAATATAAATGATTATTTCCTTACTGTTGACCTGTTAATTGGTATTTTTTGTTGTGAATTGTTAAAGAACATTAAAATTTTGCTGCGGATTGTAATGAAAATATGTTATTTAGCATATTATAGTATCCTTTTGATTTCAGATAAATCATTAATCTCAAATGTTGGATCGTCTTTGTGATTGATTTTGTGTGGGTTGAAATAAATTTGATCCATTTCGACCTTTTTTGCACCGGCGATGTCTGTAGAAAGATCATCTCCAATCATTATGCTGTTATTTGCTAAAGCACATGCTTCAGAAAATGCATATTCAAATATTTGTGGAGTCGGTTTGTTTGCACCGGCATCTTCTGAGGTAATAACCTTGGTGAAATAGCTGTCTAACCTAGAGTTTTTAAGTTTTTTGCCTTGAACTTCATTAAACCCATTGGTGATAATGTGTAATTGATATCCTTTTTTCTTCAGATATTCAAGAGTTTGATGCGTGTTTGGAAAAGTGGCCGTTTGCAAGGGACTTATTTCGATAAAATCATTTGCAATCTCTTTTGCCAAATCAAGATCATCAAGTCCTGCTTCTTTTAATGTCAGGTAAAATCTTCGGTAGATCAAATCCTCTTTTTTTATTCTGTTTTGATAATAGGCATTCCACAATTTGCCGTTGTGATATTCATATCGTGATTTGAAAAACAGGAAACTTCCAAATATTGATTGCAATTGGTAATCCCTAAAGAGTAGATTTAGGCTTGCCTCGGAATTTTTATTAAAATCCCAGAGTGTACGGTCAAGGTCGAAAAAAATATGTTGGTACTTTAAATTTGTCATTGCAGTAGGTGGTTGATTCTGTATTTTACAGGATAAAAGTAAACAAAAGTGGTAGTTTTGCGTACTATGTTTCAGTATTTACATTCCATAATGTAGTTAATTTTGTTTTGTATGAATAAATGGTTGTTGTTCTTTTCAGTGTTATTGATTTTTACAAACATAAATGTGTCTGCTAAAAATGAGCCTTCTGTATCTATTAGTGTTGATAAAGACATGATTTTAAAAGATGGAGGAGTGGCAATTGTAACTGTTCAACTTAGTGAGAATTTTAAGGGGAAAGCTCCTGTTGTGGAATTGAAGTATGAAACGAATGGAACAGGAGCTATGAATTATGACTTTACTATGTCACCGGCAATATATTATAAGAAATTTGGTAAAAATGAAACTTCTTTCTCTTTTGCAATTACGGGGATTTATCAGCAATGGGGTTCTTCTAAAGTGGATCTAAATATAACTCTTTACAATATAAAAAATGCAACTCCTTCTGGGGCGATGACTCTTACGGTTAATATCAATGATGTTATTGATGATGTGCCTCCGGTTTTTCAAAATCCCCAAACAGATATTACAGTTAATGCATCAGGAAGTAATTGTGGTGAGATTGTTAATTATGATATTCCACAAGCTATTGATAATTTTCCTGCTTTTTCAGGAACTCTTCCTGGATACACCTATTTAGGAGAACTGTATAATCATACTTATTACTATTCAAATACTAGTGAAAAAGCCACTACAGCAATGCAAAATGCTATTAATAGCGGAGGGCATTTAGTTACAATTACCAGTCAAGCCGAGAATGATTTTATAGATAGTAAAGTTGGAGATATATGGATTGGTTTGACTGATGCGGCAGCTGAAGGAACATTTGTTTGGTGTAATGGAGAGGCTGTTAGCTATACGAATTGGAATAGTGGGGAGCCTAATAATTCTGGAAATGAGGATTACACTCAAATGTATAGCAATGGTAAGTGGAATGATATTCCAGATACTTATTGGAAGCGTTATGTTGTTGAATTTGAAGGTGCTTTAGTTACTCAGACGGGTGGTTTGCCATCTGGGTCATTGTTTCCGGTTGGGACTACAGTTAATACATTTACTGCGACAGATAATGCGGGCAATGCAGCAACACATAGTTTTAATGTTACAGTTGCTGATGTTACACCTCCAAAAATCTCACAATTGCAGGCCGATTATTATGATGGGAAAAATTTCGATACGTTCATGGAAACTTTGCCCGTTGATGAAATAAATTATTCATGGGGATCTGGTGCACCAGAATCTTCGTTGGTAGGAAATGATAATTTTTCAATTCGCTTTCAAGGTAGTATTCAAGCTGTTCAGGCAGGAACTTATACATTTTATACTACTTCTGATGATGGTGTGCGACTTTGGGTTGCGGGTCAGCAGGTGATTAATAATTGGACAAACCATAGCCCTACTGTTAATTCAGGAACTATATCTTTATCTGCAGGACAAATTGTTCCGATCGTGCTCGAGTTTTATGAACAAGGTGGAGGAGCAGTTATTAAATTAGAGTGGCAGGGGCCAGGTGTTTCTCGACAATTTGTAAAAAGTAATAGTACTGGAACTTGTCAGGATATTACATTGGATCTTAGTGTAGCCGGGGGCTTGTATAATTTAACCGCAGATGAGGTTGATCCTGGTTATTCAGATGAATGTGGTATTGCTTCCAGAAGTTTGAGTAAGAGTGTTTTTACTTGTGATGATGCTGGAAGCAATTCAGTAACTTTTACGGTTGTTGATGTTAATGGCAATTCCTCGGAATGTATAATAGACGTTATTGTGACTGGTGTGCCGGATATTAGCTTGCCTGTTATTGGCGATACGAAGTGTATTGGTGATGGTGCGCAACTTACTATACAAGGAAGCGAAGGTGGCGTTGTGTATTCCGCCTATAAAGGAGGAGTCCAAATTGGGAGTTCTGTTCCAGGTAATGGTGCTGATGTTAGTATTAATATACCTACATTAGGTTTTTCTGTTGGCGATAATTTGATCAACATTAAAGCAGTGAGTGCTGTGTGTGAAGCGAACCTGACTAATACGGGGATTATTGTAATTTATCAAAGTCCAAATCCAGTTGGGATTTATCATGAGTAAATTGATAGGAGGAATTTGGTTTTAACGAAAAATTAAACAAAATTTCTTTTTCATCGTACTAGTATCAATTAAGAATAATTAATTATTTTTGGCTTTGATTATTTGTTTGCCAGATGATTCTGAAATATTAATATATGGATAATTCTACACCTTACACTTTTTTAAAACACTTTCTGCTTTTAATTATATTTTGCTGTTGGCAGAGTGGTTCTCTCTCGGCGCAGACTTATTGTTCTTCCTATGGTAATGTAATATATAATACAGGAATCACCTTAGTCAATATCAATTCAATTAATAATTCGACAGGCAAATCAACAGGTTATTCTGATTATACGTCTCAATCAACAAATTTGATAATTGGAGATTCATATAACTTAAGTGTGAATGTAAATACTGACGGGAACTACATGATTTATGCTCGCGCTTGGATTGACTGGAATCAGGATGGTGATTTTAATGATTCTGGAGAAGAGTTTAATTTAGGAAGAGCTAAGAATAAATCAAATGGATCTACAAGCAATTCACCTTATACTATAACAGTCCCTTCAGGTGCTTCGCTAGGACTTACAAGATTACGTATTTCTGCAAACTACAATTCTTACCCTGATGAGTGTGATGTTGATTTTGATGGTGAAGTAGAAGATTACTCATTAAATGTAATTTCCAGTGGTGCTATTCCAGTAGCTATTTGTCAGAATGTAAGCGTTCAGCTTGATGCCTTTGGAAATGCAAGCATAACTCCAGCAAATATAAATAATGGAAGTAATGATGTTGAGACAGCCAGTGCCGATTTACTATTAAGCTTGGATAAAAGTACTTTTGATTGTTCGAACTTAGGTGTTAATGCGGTAACCCTTACTGTTGAAGATGAAGATGGGAATCAATCAAATTGTACTGCGAATGTTACAATTGAAGATAATTTAGCTCCATCCTTATTGAATTTAATTGCAGAATATTATAATGGAATAGCCTTTGATGAACTGAAGTACTCAGAATCTGTGACAGAGATTAATACCAATTGGGGTAATGGCTCTCCAAATACAGCTCTTCTTGGGAATGATAATTTTTCAATCCGCTATAGTGGAAGTTTTGTTGTTCCTGAAACTGGAGATTATACTTTTTATACAAATTCAGATGATGGAGTGCGCTTAGTTATTGATGGTTCGAATGTTATTAATAACTGGACAAATCATGGGCCAACCGTCAATAGTGGTACTAAGAATTTATCCAAGGGAGAACACACAATCACTCTGGAATATTTTGAAAATGGAGGGGGAGCAGTTATTGAATTAGAATGGGAGTCTACTGATGCAGAAATAGCACGTGAGGTGTTCTCTAAATCATCTATTGCTGATCATACAACTGTCGAAATTACATTGGTACTTAATGAATCGGGGGCAGCCACTCTAAATGCAATAGATGTAGATCCTGGTTTTATTGATGCCTGTGGGGTGACGTCTAGAAGTCTAAGTAAATCAAGTTTCTCAAGTGCAGATATTGGAGTTAATACTGTAGTGCTTACGGTTGAAGATGCTGGTGGAAATTCTACAAGCTTTAATGTAAAAGTGACTGTTCAGGCTTTTATACCTGAGGTTAGTCTGTCCGTTGATGTAAATTCAATCAATGAGAATGGTGGGAATGCCTTCCTTACAGCCACATTAAGTGGAGTTGCTTCTACTGATGTTTTGGTTGACCTCGCTATGTCTGGTGTTGCTTCAGCTTCAGATTATTCAATATCTAAACCTCAGATTAAAATTCTAAAGGGAAATTTAACGGGCAGTGTAACGTTAAGTTCCGTTGATGATGCAGACGTTGAAGGGAATGAAAGTTTGAATGTTAGTATTTCTAATGTTACGGGAGGAACTGAAAATGGGACTCAGATGGTGATGATTACTATTGTTGATGATGATCTGCCTTCGACAGATCCCATACAGGTTGACCGACAAAGTCCTGAAAATGGATATTCTCCTAATGAATTAGTTCAGAATGTTTTAGTGAATGGTTGTTTGGTTGCAAATAATGTAACATATGGAGGGGATGCTAATCTAGGTATAGGATATTTTAATGCAGGAACTTCAGATTTTCCTCTTTCATCCGGGATTATACTTTCAACAGGAAATGTTCAGTCTGCTGAAGGCCCAAATAATAGTACTGGTGTAAGTTCAAATATTGGAGGTGCAACCGTTGATGAAGATGTTACCAGATTGACTGGTAGTCCAAATGATGTTCAGATTTTGGAATTTGATTTTATTCCAGCTGGTGATAAGCTTGAGTTCAGGTATATATTTGCTTCTGAGGAATATCCGGAATATGCCTGCGGATCATACAATGATGTTTTTGGATTTATTATAAGTGGACCTGGAATTTCAGGACCATTTTTAAATGGAGGAAAGAATATTGCCTTACTTCCAGGGAGTTCGAATTTTGTGTCAATTAACAATGTTAATAATAGTGGTTGTGGTAGTTCAACTTATTACGTTGATGGAACAGGAGGATTTGCAACCCAGTTTGATGGACGAACTACTGTATTGACCGCTAATGCCGATGTTCTTCCTTGTCAAACCTATCATATCCGATTGATTATTGCAGATGTTGCGGATGATAAATTTAATTCTGCAGTATTTCTTGAGGCTGAAAGTTTTAAATCTAACGAAGTTGTGATTCAAAATGGAATAGGCATTGAGAATGATGTTGATATTATGTATGAAGGTTGTAGTAATAGTTATATCAAATTTGTTCGGTTAGAGAACTTAGATGAAGAAATGAAATTTGATTTAAATATTTCAGGAACTGCCGAAAATGGTGTTGATTACATTTATGTAGATCAATTTGGAAATCAGATTGGAGATGGTAAATTGCCAAGTTCGGTTACTATACCTTCGGGAATTTCTGAGGTCGTTTATTACTACAAAGCATTATCTGATACGGGAATTGAAGGTGATGAAGAGTTGCGTCTCTCTTTTCTAAAAAGTTGTCCCTGTTCAGCACCGGATTACTATGAAAAGGTTGTGACCATTATTGATGTACCCGAAATACAAGCTTCTCCAACAAGTTTGGTTTCTTGCATGGGAGCTACACCTGTTGCTACAATAACAGTTGATTTGAAGAATGGTTTGGATCCGGCAGATTATCAATATAGTATAGATGGAGGAGCTTTTCAGGATGACAATGTTTTTACACTAAATAATCCGCAGGTAGGAGCAGTTTATACGGTTACGGTTCAAGATAGATTTGCTTGTCGTTCTGAAGATTTTGATGTCACTATTCCATCGGCAACTCCTATAGCTGCGGAAGCCGGCTCTTCAAAATCTATTTGTGAAGGAAAAACAGTGAAGTTGGATGGAAGTGGTGGTATTTATTACGAATGGTCATGTTCTCCTGCGTCAGGAGAAACATATCTGAGTAATATAAATGCTCCAAATCCTACTGTAGCAAATACTATTCCTTTTGGAACATATACATATACATTAACTGTTAAGGAGTCATCATCAGCTTCAGCTTCTTGTATTGATACCGATTTTATGGTTCTTACGGTGAATGAAAATTCACATTTTACGATCGCTTCAGATAAAACAGAATATTGTAGTGGAGAGGTTATTAGCTTGTCCTCACTAGTTTCAAATGGAGGTGGCGGTGATTCTTATTCCTGGACTCCCGTTGCTGGTATTGTTAATCCTACTGCAGCAAATACAAGTGCAATTTATAATACCGCGGTTTTAAGTGCTAAAGATTTTTCATTAACAGTTACAAAATCAAATGGTTGTAAAAATACGGAGTATATATCTGGAGTGTTAGTAAATCCACATCCGGTTGTGTCTCTTAACCCATCAAGTAATCTTTGTTCAGATGGAAGTAATGGTTTATTAAATGTAGATGTATCAGGAGGAACACCTTTTGGTTCTAGTCCCCTTTATAATTATTCGTGGAGTCATGATGGAAGTCTTAATTCACCCAATGCAACAGGACTTAATTCAGGTAGTTATTCTGTTACAGTAACTGATTCTAAATCATGTACCGAAGTTGGAAGTTACATTATAGGGACTGAACCTGCCCCTAAGGGAATATATCACGAATAGATACTAATATTGCGATGTTATTTAAATTGCAAATAAATAGTGCGTGGTAGATATTGAATTAAGAATGGTGTAGGGCGTCTGTTTTTATAAAATTAGACTAATGGCATTAAAACTTTGATTAATGAAAGATATTTTTAGGTTAAACAAAAATAAGTTACATAAAACAATGCTTAAGTCTGTGTTTTGCAGCTTGTTGTTGAAAAATTAAACAAATAATAAGCTGTTTATTATAAATAAAACACAACACTTTTTAACAATTGCCGTATCAGTGATTAGTTATAAGAAAAAATGATTTATTTTGTTGCCTAATATATAATTTCCACTATAAAACAGAACGCTTGACGAAACTTTTACACATAAAAATTTTCATACTGGTTATTCTGATTACTTTGGCAAAAGTTGATCTTTATGCTCAGACAGTATTATCTCCTGCGGAAGATGTGTGTGCTGGTGAGTTAAAGCAATATAAGGTTGAAGGAAGTGCTGGATCTACAATTTATTGGTCTGTTGAAGGAGGTACCGTTTACAATGGTGGTTCTCCTGTTGTTGATCAGGATTTGGTGACACCTGGGTTTCAGTATAGTGAGCTTATTGTTTCTGGTGAAAGTTTAATTGGAATATTGTGGAATGTTACTGCAGGAGATTATTTGGTTCGAGCTTATGAAGAAACAGCTGGTTCGTGTGTTTCTGCTAATATGGATTTGACTGTTACCGTAAGTAATTTACCGGATCAAAGTCTTACACTTAATAATCCTTCTGTTTGTCCTGGAGGAACAGCAACAATTACTATTACTAATAGTGAATCAGGAATTAACTATCAACTACGTTTAGATAGTGATGATAGTAATGTTGGGAGCGCTGTTGCAGGAACAGGCGGGAACATTACATTTGATGTTAATCCGTTGGTAACTACTGTTTATAATGTATACGCAGAAAATTTAGTTTCTACATGTGGTGTTGAGCTTGATAATAAAAGTACAGTAACAGTTCAGGATGTAATTGATCCTGTTGCAGTTTGTAAAGATATAACGATTCAGTTAGATGCAAGTGGTAAAGCTAGCATAACAGCAGCACAAATAGATAATGGATCAAGCGATAACTGTGGTATAGCATCAATGTCATTATCAAAAACAGATTTTAATTGTGATGATGTTTCTACTAATCAGGTTGTAGCCTCAAGTAATGGTTATTCTGTTAATATAAAAGTATGGCCTATTTCTGTTAATCCTGTTGGCACTACTTGTGATTATGGATATAATTATACCGTAACACTTGGGTATGATATAAGGTTCTCAGGTTCAGGTATTCCAGCAGGGTTGTATACCCTACAAGGAACTTTGGGTTGTGGTGGTTTTTTTAGTTTGCCTAACGGTGGTGGAAGTGGAACAGTCGAGACAGCAAATGCTTGGAGGGGTGATTCTGATTGCGCAACAATTACACCAGAGATTTTGGGTTGTACTGATGCTAATATAGTAATTGATGGACCAGGTATTCCTAATCAAAATATATCTTTACCATTATCATCTCCTAATGCTGTTGAACTGACAGTTGTAGATAATTCAGGGAATACCTCAACATGTAGTGCAAATGTATTTGTTGAAGATAATGTAGCACCAACAGCGATATGTAAGGATATTACAATTCAATTGGATGCAACAGGAAATGCAAGTATTGTAGCCAGTGATATTGATGGTGGATCAAGTGATGCCTGTGGAATATTAAGCATGACTGCAAGTATGACCTCATTCACTGTAGCTAATGTTGGAGAAAATACGGTAACATTAACAGTAACTGATAATCATGCAAATGTTTCTACTTGTGATGCAATAGTAACCGTAGTAGATGATGTATTGCCAACTGCAATCTGTCAAGATATCACAATTCAGTTAGATGCAACTGGTAATGCCAGTATTACAGCAACACAAATTGATAATGGTAGTTCAGATAATTGTACCGTAACAGCATCTTTAACTTTATCTTTAGATATTACAGACTTCACATGTGCTGATTTAGGTGCAAATACGGTTGTTTTAACTGTTCAGGATGAGGCTGGTAATGTCAATACTTGTAATGCCGTCGTAACAATTAAAGATGTAACTCCTCCGGTGATACCAACACTTTCAGATGTAACTGGTGAGTGTTCAGCAACCGCTGTGGCACCGACAACAACGGATGCCTGTGCTGGAACCATTGCCGGAACCACATCAGATCCATTAACATATTCAACACAGGGAACCCATATAATTACCTGGAGCTTCACTGACGGCAACGGTCAAACCGTAACCGTAAATCAGAATGTAATTATTGATGATGTAACACCTCCAGTTTTGGCAGACTTGTCTGACTTGGCAATAATTGATTGTGCAGAAGATGAAAGTATAATTCCTCAAGTGAAATCATTTACTGGCTTAGGTATACAAGCAACTAGATATTCGGATAATTGCACAACGAGTTTTATGGTTCAATATAGAATTCAATTACCGGATTCTTCATTTGCAAATGCATTTGGTAGTGCAGCAACAGGAGCAACTTCAGTTTCTGATCCATCCGGGTTTGAATTTCCTGAAGGAATCTCAATGATTCATTTTAGAGTATTGGATGCTAGTGGTAATATTTCAAATGTACAAACATATACGGTTACGGTTAATCATAAACCGATACCATCAGGAATAATTTATTAAATTTTAAATATAGTCAACATGAAAACAAATTTTACAAAACTATTAAGCGTATGCTTTTTCCTTTTCTTGGGATACGGTGTCATGGCACAGGATACAAGAAATGTTGGAGAAACTCATACTTACTCTGTAACTGCGGAGAATGGAGCAAATGCTCTATCCTGGACAGTAACAGGAGGAGGAGCACAAGGAACAGCTTGGGATCTTCAGAATGGAACTACTTTAACTGACGCTTCTATTGATATTTTATGGAAGCAAGCAGGAACATACACGTTAACTTTTACCGAGAATGAAGATCATGGTGGTAGTGTGATTTGTTCTACTGTTAAGACTGCAACAGTAACAGTTGGAGATAATTTTGATGTTTCGATCGCTGATGCTGTGTCGGATTGTGCGACTGGTTCTACCGGAAACTCAACTGTAGATTATATCCTGACTAAGACAAATGGTGCTGCTGATTGGACATTCGATTATGCAACTACAGGTTTAACTCCTGAATTGTCTGGAACTGCGGTTGCAGTATCAGGAAATACGTACACTCTAACTTTAACTGTACCTAATTTAGCAGCAGGCGCGGATCAAACTTTTTCAGTTACTATTAGTAATGTAAAAGATAGTTTTGGTAACAGTGATAATACTGTTGGGAATAATGTTACTGGTGACGTAACTATATATGGTGTGCCAAATACAGGAAACATTACATTTTAATTAGTTAAAATAAATCGATATGAAATCTCTTTTAAAACTTTTAATGGTTTTCGTAGGAGTATTATTAATTACTAATACTCAGGCACAAAATACAGGTACTACTCCATATGCTGGATCAACGCATGCATATACTATCTCGAAAAGTAGTATTGCAGGTACAACCTTAGCTTGGTCTGTAACTTCGGGTACTCCAGGAACAGAGTATAACTTTGTTGGAGCAACGGATGGAGTAACTGCTAATGTAGAATGGTTACTTGCTGGTACATACATTTTACAAGTAGTTGAAACAAGAACAGATGTTACTCCGGCTTGTCCTACAACTCGTCAGATTTCTGTAACTGTAACTGCCAATACATTTGATGTTGTTGCTGCTCTAGTTACTTCAGCAACAGATTGTGCTACTGCATTTAATCCGGTTGTGGATGTTACTGCTGATGGCGATAATTCGAATGATGTATTTGGAACAACTACAAGAGAATATACAGTTAGTATGGCTGGTGGCGATTTAACTAAAACATGGTCGTTTGATTATGCAATTAGCGATATTGCAGCATCAGATAAAGTGACAGGTGTTCTTGTTAATGGAGTAGCTGCTTTAACAGGTACAATTAATGTTCCTGCTAATACTACATCTCAAACAATTACTGTTGAATACAATACCAATAAGAATATTGATGGTGTGAATGGACAAGATCCAAATATCTCAATTGCTCTTACAGTTTCTAATGGCAAAGATGAGTTAGGAACTCCTGACAGTAATGCAGCCAATAATGTGGCAACTTATATTGTTAATGCTGTTCCAGCAACTACAGGTATTACAACTGACTAATTAGTAAACTTTGATAAAATTAATATATCATGAAAAGATTATTAAAAATAACTCTGGTTCTTGCAATTTCTTTAATTGCTTTTGGAACATATGCACAGGATGCAACTCATGCGGTAGGTTCTATCCATAAGTTTAAAGTAAATGTGGATGCTAGTAATGTGCATTTGGCAGATCATGTTGGAAATACATATACCTGGGCAGTTTATCAAAACGACGGTACAACACCAGCTGTTAGTGGAACAGATTACTCATTTACAACCACAGGTGCAGGTGTAGATGCGAATACTGTAAACATTCAATGGTTACAAGCTGAAACATATTTTGTAGAGGTTACAGAAGCTAATTTAGCTGGTGCCTGTACAACCTTAAGACGTTTGGAGATTTTGGTTTCAGCTGGTGCACTTGATTTAGCAGTTATTGCTTCTGATAATGCAGGAGCTGTTATTACTGGCGGTTCTTTAACTGATTGTAATAGTGGTAGTGGGGCAACAATAGATAATGCAACGAATGATTTTGGTTCTACAACTCGTTACTTTACTGTTTCAATGGATACTGACGGACAGCCCTGGACAACCGGAGCATGGGGATTTGATTTCACAACTTCAGCAGCATCAACTGTTACTTCATCAGCTGGTGGTACTGTAACTGGTTCCAGCGTAGCCGTAGCATTGGGAACTTCTAAAGTTGTATTGACTGTTGTAACAGCTAATACTCCGGGCGTTTCTCCAGCTAATGATATTAGCTTGAACATGGTTGCTTCAAATGCGTTTATTACAACGGGAGCCGGAAATACAAATGAGCCTGGTACTAATTTAACCAATAATACATCAGAATCGTTTGTTATTACAGCATCACCTGAAACTAGTGTGATTGCTATTGACTAAATATTGTAAAGTTTGTTGACTTACATATAGAATCCTTCCCGGATTTCGGTCCGGGAAGGTAATTCAAACATAAAAAATAGAAAGATTTGTTAAAAGGTGTGCTACATAAGATTCTGATTGTCATTGTCTTTACAGTGATGGCTTTGGCTTCAGCTAAGGCACAGAGTCCGTATGTAATATTGCCTGGAAGTACGCATACACTTACTATTACTAATCATGTTGGGAATACTTATGAATGGAATGTTTATAAGGTGAACAACTGGACAGATCAAAAAGACGCTTTATTGGCGGATAATGATGGATTGGGAGGAGATGATGACTTTTTATTTGTTGGGGGAGAATTTGAAAAAGCTGAAGTTGACATTACCTTTTTAAATGAGGGGAAATATTACGCAATTGTGGAGGAATTTAATTCAGGAACTAATTTTTGTTCTTCTCGAAGAGCTATACCCGTTGAGGTATTTGGCGCTGAAGCCACAATAGTGTTTAAAGATCTAACATCAGAGGATTGTGCTGACTTAGATCCACAATTTGCTACAGAAGTGATAGCAATGTTTAATTCAGGTACTGTGTTACCTGAATCACAATACCCGATTACAGTAAACTATCGCTTAGATGGTGATTCTGCAGATCGAACTGCAATTGTAAATTTTGCAGATAAAATGCTCCAAGTAGCGGGCGTTATTGAAAATGAAATAAATGAAACAATAAATCATATAACCATAATGAGTGCAACCAATAAGTATGGAGGTACTTTAAATGTGGTAACAGGAAAAGAAATCCATATAAGAACAATTAATAAGAAACCAATAATATCGGGCATAAACTTAAATTAAACGACTATGAAACTGACTAAAATATTCGGCTTGCTATTTATTAGCTTAATTGCATTTGCAGGAACTGTTAGTGCACAGGATCAAACTGTAACTATTAACACATCCCATACTTATAATGTTGATCCTGTTACAGGAGTGACTTATACTTGGGCTACAACGGGTGGTACCAGCACTGATCTGGTTGCGCAAACAGGAAATTCTATGACACTGATCTGGGATGTTGCGGGAACATATGATGTAACAGTTTTTGGGACTGATGCAAATGGCTGTTTGACTGAAACAAGAACATCTCAGGTTTTAGTTGTTGGTGCAGCTTCTGTAATGTTTGCTAATTTACCTGCAAATGATGCAGTTGTAAGTTGTTCTCCGTTATCGGGAGGTGCTTTAACAGTTAGCGATTTCGATGTTGTATTCACCGGTGGTGTAGCTCCATTCGAATTGACATATGAGATTACTGCTATAGATAATACAAAAACAACTAAGGTGGTTACAATGGGTACTGCAGGTGACGCAACTCCTTTAACAGGACAATTGTCAATTTCAGATTTTGAAAATTTAACTACCGGTGATCAAACAGTAAGCATTCAATTGATTAGTGCAAAAACTGCTGATAATGGAACTGTTGCTGTTGATACTGATCTTGCTGATAACACAAGAAGTGTTACTGTTCATGGTAAGCCAGTTATTTCAGGTACTATTACACTTAACTAAAGCTTAGTTTAGGAGTTTTATTTAAATAATTAAAAGAATAAAAATTAGATGCTAAAAACCTTACTACATAAAACACTGCTTACTGCAATAGCTATCCTTTTGGGAGGATGGGCTGTTGTGGCACAGCAGTATGTGGTTAAGGGAACAACACTTAATTTTAAGGTGGATGAAGTTGCGGGCTATGCATATCATTGGTCAGTAACGCATTCAACAAGTGGTTCGGTAGCATATCTTGCGTCAAAAACATTTGAGTCGGGAGATTATTCATTCGCCAACGAAGGTGATTATCAGGTGAAAGTATATCCTGAGGATTTAGGAACACACTGTTTTGGTGATCCTTTAATCATGATCGTTGTAGTTGATGGCGCAGCACCAACTGCTGCGTTTGATGATTTGGAAGTTCCTTATGTTTGTTCCGCGAATAATGGCGGAGATGCAAATGGTAAAGTGAATGTTACCGTTAACTATTCGGGTCCTAAGCCATGGACATTTAAAATTTCGGTGGATCGTGCGCCTGCAGTAATGCCTGCCGGAGCAGAAGAGCTGTATGTGAATACTTTTGAGTTCGAACTCGAGATTCCAAATACAACAGGTAAAACACATCGGGCAGAGATCTTGTTGGTTGAAGCTAAAACAGTATCAGGCATTCCTGTAACAGAAGACCTTGCCAATCAAACTTTAGAGGTTGATGTAATGGCTTTACCAAACACTTTGTTTGGTGATTATACTCCTGTAATTCAGGCTGGAACAATACAGTCTTATACTGCAACCATCGAGAAGAATGAAAATTATGAACTTTTTGTACCAAGTGGAGCAACGGTTTTAAATGAAAAGACAACGAAACTAAGTGATAAGTTCCATAGTGAATTAAGTTTTGATGTTCAATGGGGCAATACTACTGGAGATTATCAAATAAAATTGTTGGAACGTACGGCTTTTGATTGTGCCGGAGATACGATATATGCGAATGTTACACTTGTTGAGTCTTTCGTGGTTAGTTTGGGTGGAGATATTCAAATTTGTGAAGGAGAGAGTGCAACTCTAAGTCCAACCATCGACTTTGATGGAACTTATACTTACCTGTGGTCAGATGGATCAACAGGCTCTTCATTATCCGTTACCGAGACGGGAACCTATTCTGTTACAGCAACTGATTCTGAAACAGGCAAATTATCATCGGCAACAGTAAATGTTAATGTGTTAGCTGCTCCGGTTGTTGATTTGGGAGCCGATTACGAATTGGCTGATGCAGAAACAAAGGTGTTGGATGCAGGAAATCCAGGATTAACGTATTCTTGGTCGACTGGTGAAACAAGTCAGACAATAAGTGTGAATAGTAGTGATACATATCGTGTTGATGTAACCAGCTTAAATGGTTGTGTTGGGACTGATGAAATTATTATAAGCAGCACAAGCGATGTATTTGCTATTAATTTGGGTGCAGACAAGAATATTTGTGATGGAGAAGAAGTAATTTTGAATCCGAATCCAACGATATCGCAAAACTATACTTATTTATGGTCTAATGGTGCCGGAACATCTACTCTTACAGTAAGTGAGTCAGGAATGTATTCGGTAACTGTCAGAGATGAGGAGGGTAATGAGAAATCAGATGAAATAGAAGTAATTATACACGCTTTGCCAATTGTTGATTTAGGTGAAGACATTACGTTGTACGATGGTGAAACCACGACTTTAGATGCCGGAAGTTCAGGATCAGGTTTGGTTTACGAATGGAGTACCGGAGAGTCAAGTCAGACAATTACGGTAAGTGAGGAAAATGTATATTCTGTGAAGGTTACAGCTGAATATTCATGTTATAATACAGATGAAATTAGTGTTGTTAGAAAAGACGGTCATAAATTCTCTGTGGATTTAGGAGGTGATATTCAGATTTGTGAGGGCGATAGAGTGTATCTTGAACCAATTATTGATAGAACATTTACTTCTGATCCCATTTATAAATGGATACCTTCAGAGTCAACTGAAAAGGGAATCCTTGTCAATCAATCAGGTAAGTATTGTGTGGATGTATCGGATCCATATGGTAATACTGAAGGAGATTGTATCGAATTAACAGTTAATCCTTCTCCTATTGTTGATCTGGGTGAAGATCTTATTGTTCAAACCGGAGAGAATGTAACTCTTGATGCTGAAAATAGTGGTAGTTTCTATCGTTGGTCAACAGATGATATTTCTCAAACGATAAATGTGAGTCAGGCTGGAGAATATTGGGTTGAAGTTACCAATCAACAGAGTTGTATGGGAAGGGATACCGTAAATGTGGTCTATCCAGAAGGCGATCAATTTGTTGGATTAGCTAGTGGATTCTCTCCAAATGGAGATGGTAAAAATGATGTTCTGTATGTTAGAGGTAACAGTATTGGTTCAATGAATTTGATTATTTATAACCGATTAGGGCATAAAATCTTTCAATCTAACAGACAGGATGTAGGATGGGATGGCACCTATCGTGGAGTAAAACAAGATATGGATGTTTATGTTTTCTTCCTGCAAGTGACCTTCCTTGATGGTAGTTCTGTACAAAAACGCGGAAATGTTACACTACTGTATTAATATGATTGATGAATAAAATAGATTATTACTGTTAAATTTCATCTTATTAATTATATTTACACCAAATAATTTGTCGCAAAAAGATAAATGTAAAATAAGATATTTCGCATTGGGTAATAGGCTATTATTACCCATTTTTATATTTTTGCTTGGGGTATTTCGTTTTGCCGGTTGAAGATCTTTACTAATTGGCTGAAAGACCTGTAAAATTGGATATGAGGAAGAGTTTAATTGTTTTTATACTGATATCATTATTTGGGGTCTGTCAAGTCTCCGCTCAACGTGTGCACTCTTCTCAATTTTATTCTATTCCTTTATTGTTAAATCCAGCTTTGACTGGTAATTCTGATTACAACCTTCGGGGCGGAATGAATTATCGTAATCAGTGGAATAGTGTAACAACACCTTTTGTTTCTCAAGCTGTTTTTGTTGATGGTAAATTATCAACTCAATTATTAAGTTCTTCCTGGCTTGGTATTGGAGGTATGATCTTTAATGATAAAGCGGGAGAAGGTAGTTTAAAGACTACTCAGGTCATGTTTTCCGGATCATTAAATAAAAGTTTGAATGCAGGTAACACATTGTTTTTACATGTGGGAATTGGTTTGGAATTAGTTAATAAATCGGTCGATTATAATAAATTGGTTTTTGATGATCAATGGGATGGTACACTTTTCGATCCAAATTATCAAACAGGTGAACCTTTAGGTACACAATCTTTATTTTATACTGATTTTTCTGGTGGTACTATGCTTACCTTTTTTAAAGGGAAATCAAAATATTTTATGGGAGTGGCGGTTAGTCATATAAATCAACCCAACGAATCCTTTTACGCAATCACCAATAACCTTAAAAGACGATTTGCCTGGCATGGAGGAGTTGAGTCCAGATTATCTTCGAGATTGTATGCCAAGCCTGAAATTATGCATACTACGGAGAGAGGTTCAAACGAGTGGATTGCCGGAGCCAATTTTATGATGTTGTATGGAGAAAAAGGCACTATTCTTCATTACGGATTGTGGTATCGTTTTACTCAGGATATTATTCCTGCATTTGGGTATGAGAAAAACCGCATGAAATTTATGATTAGCTATGATATTAATGTCTCGGATTTACAGGCAGCATCTTCTAACAGAGGCGGTTTGGAGATTTCTCTGACTTACAATTATAACTATTCAAACCCCAGGGAAATCCGCAAGTTGAAACGTCGTCAGAAAGTTAAAAAATTGGGTGATAAGGCAATCTCTTGTCCTAAATTCTCGCACGAAGACTAATCTCAGTTACGAAATTGTAACTTTGCTTATCGCTTACTGCCGATCCTTTTTTACGTATTCTTTCTTCTTTTTCTCAACAAGTTTACCACCAACTACAATTACAATCTCACCTTTTACAGTTTTCGAACTGAAATGAGCGATTAGTTCAGCGAGAGTGCCGCGTACGTTTTCTTCGTATAATTTGGTTAGCTCACGAGAAACAGATGCTCTTCTATCTCCTCCCATTACTTCAGCAAATTGCTCTAAGCTTTTCACTAAGCGGTGCGGAGATTCATAAAAAATCATTGTTCTCGATTCTTCAGCCAGTTCGTCCAATTTAGATTGACGCCCCTTCTTTTGCGGTAAAAATCCTTCGAAACAAAATTTTTCATTTGGCAACCCGGAATTCACTAAGGCAGGGACAAATGCAGTTGCTCCCGGCAAACATTCTACATCAATTCCATTATCAAGGCAATGTTTCACTAAAAAGTACCCGGGATCGGAAATAGCTGGTGTGCCGGCATCAGATATTAAGGCAATGGTTTCACCGGCTTTAATTCGGTTAACGATGTTTTCGGCCGTTTTGTGTTCGTTAAATTTGTGATGTGAGTGTAAGGGTTTTGAAATTTCGAAATGTTTTAATAAAAACCCTGATGTTCTTGTGTCTTCAGCAAGAATTAAGTCAACACTTTTTAAAACTTTTAAGGCTCTTAAAGTAATATCTTCTAAATTTCCAATTGGAGTTGGAACAAGGTATAGTTTCGACATGTTTAAAATTTTCTTTTGGTGATTTCGATGAATTGGGTTACGGTTGGATCTTCCAGATCCCATTCCTTTTCAGCTTTTATCCAATTCATAACAGATTCAAAAGTACCTGCTTTATTTATGAAGGAAATTGCTGTGTTGTATTCTTCGATATTGTTGTCAAAAAGCTCACGGGCAAACAAAAAGCGATCATTTATTCCAATAGCCGACTGAATATCTGTCAGTTTTTTTGACGAAAGTTTCTCGCCTATCAGTTGAATAGGTTCCGATGGAAGGCTTTGGTTTACAATTTCTGATTCGATTTGTACTTTTTTTTCAATTTCAGGTTCCTCAGGACTAATATGATCAATTACCTGCGGTTTTTTAGAACTTGCATCAGTAAATTCAATTTCATTTTTGACTGGTTCAGGTGTAGCTTGAATAATTTCTTCAGGAGTATTCGATGAAACTGTCTCGGCTGTCTTCGGTTCACAATTCTTTTTGAGGATTTTAAAATCCTGACTTAAACCTAGTATTCTTGAATCAAGTAACTCAATACCATCACTTAAATCCTCAGGCTTATCGGCGAAATGTTTCAATAAGTTTTGAATTTCTTCAGTTTTGCTTTTAAGCAGTTGAATGACTAGTTTATTATCCATAACCAGAATTTTAATAAGAAACAGAATTCCATGTACTGATGTACAAAAGTAAAGCTAATTTTTTTTGTATTGATTGGTTGTATGGATTTTTCGATTCAAACAAAAGGTTTTTTAGTGAGGTATTGTTTAAAAGTTTATTATCTCAGTAATGCAAGTATGAAAGTGTTTTCCTATTTTTGTCTATCTATGTAAAATAACCTAAAGTTTATCACATGTTTCTTGAGAATGATATTAACAGAGCTGGCAGTAATGGTTGGATCGAAGTAATAGTTGGTTCTATGTTTTCGGGTAAAACCGAGGAATTGATTCGTCGGTTGAACCGGGCAAAAATTGCCCGTCAGAATGTTGAAATATTTAAACCTCATATTGATGTGAGATACTCTGAGGACGAAGTAGTATCGCACAATTCCAACTCCATCCGGTCAACACCTGTCGAAACATCAGCAAATATATTGTTGCTTGCCAGTAATGTTGATGTTGTTGGTATTGATGAAGCTCAATTTTTTGATGCTGGCTTGTCGGACGTTTGTAACGAATTAGCCAATCAAGGTATTCGTGTGATTGTAGCCGGTCTGGATATGGATTTTAAGGGCAATCCTTTTGGCCCGATTCCTAGTATTATGGCTACTGCAGAATATGTTACCAAAGTTCACGCAGTTTGCATGCGTTGCGGAAATCTGGCCAATTATTCTCATCGTTTGGCTGAGGCTGATAAGTTGGTGTTGTTGGGTGAAAAGAGTGAGTACGAACCGCTTTGCAGAAATTGTTACCAAAAAATTTATAGAGCATCTTCAACAAAATAAGTGGATGTATTATGACTGTTGTACAATTACATACTATTGAATCGGTAGCTTCTGTAACAGGAGGTATTTGTTGTGGGAAAGAAAACCTTATTGTTAAAAACCTATCGATAGACAGCAGGTCATTACAACTTCCCGAAGAAACTTTATTTTTTGCTTTAGTTGGCGATCGACATGATGGACATGTATACATCAAAGATTTGTATCAAAAAGGGGTTCGTGCATTTGTTGTGAGCAATTCTGAAAGTACAGATTTTAAACAGTATCCTGAGGCCGGCTTTGTTTTGGTTCCTGATACGCTCCGTGCATTGCAGAATTTGGCCGAAAATCACCGAAAGAATTTCTCTTTTCCCGTTATAGGAATTACCGGCAGCAATGGAAAAACCATTGTAAAAGAGTGGCTGTATCAGTTGCTGAATGAATCGTATTCTATTGTTCGCAGTCCTAAAAGCTACAATTCTCAGGTGGGAGTTCCACTTTCTGTCTGGCACATGAACAATGAGGCCAATTTGGCCATTTTCGAGGCTGGTATTTCTCAACCGGGAGAAATGGATCAGCTCTCTAAAATTATTCAACCAACCTTTGGGATTTTTACTCATTTGGGAGATGCTCATCGGGAGAATTTTAAGGATGATGTTCAGAAATTAGAGGAAAAGATAAAATTATTCTCTTCCTGTAATTGCATTGTTTATTGTGCCGATGAAAAACTTGCCGATGAATCTTTAAAGGTCAGGTATGGACAGAAAAAAGAATTGATTTCGTGGTCGAGAAAGGGAAAGGCAGACTTGCGGATCGTTTCTGAGATCATTAAAGAGAACAAGACCTATATTGAAGCCAAATATAAGAAGGAAACAAAAGGAATCAATTTGCCTTTTAGTGACAAAGCCTCAATTGATAATGCAATTACCTGCTGGCTTTGTTTGCTAAACCTGAATGTTGATGATGAAACCATAAAAGAAAGATTCCTGAAATTAGAACCAGTTGCCATGCGATTGGAAATCAAAGAGGGAATAGGTGATTGTACACTGATTAATGATTATTACAACTCAGATTTGGGTTCGCTGGGAATTGCCTTGGATTTAATGAATCAGCAGCAAAAAGATAAGAGCAAAACCATTATTTTATCAGATATTTTTCAATCGGGTTATACAAATCATCAGCTTTATAGGGCTATATCCAAATTATTGGAACAGAAGAAGATTAATCGTTTAATTGGCATTGGGGAGGGCATTTCTTCTCAATCGAAACTATTTACCTGCAATGCTTCTTTTTATCGCTCAACCGATGTGTTTCTTGCTGATTTAAATCGGAATCAGTTTAAAAATGAAATCATTCTGATAAAAGGAGCCAGGAATTTTCATTTCGAGAGAATTTCAAATGCTCTTCAATACAAAGCACACCAAACGGTTCTGGAAGTGAACTTAAATGCCATGGTTCACAATCTGAACTACTTCCGTTCCTTATTAAAACCAAGTACCAAACTGGTGGTAATGGTGAAAGCATTCTCTTACGGAAGCGGATCAACCGAAATTGCTAATTTACTGCAATATCACCGGGTTGATTATTTAGCTGTTGCCATAGCCGACGAAGGTGTCGAACTAAGAAATGCAGGAATCACAATCCCAATTATGGTGATGAATCCAGAACCTCACAGTTTCGATACCATGATTGAATATCGTCTGGAGCCTGAAATATACAATCAGACTATTTGTCTTGAATTCGAAAAAGCACTAAAACGAAATGGTGTAAAAAACTATCCCATTCACATAAAATTGGATACCGGAATGAATCGTTTGGGTTTTGTGCATCGAGATATTGGCACTTTATTGTCGCTGATTGTGAACAATGACCATTTCTTTATCAGCTCCGTATTTTCCCATTTGGCTGGTGCTGATGAACAGCAGCACGATGATTTTACAGCTCGGCAAATTGATTCATTTACTGCATGGAGCGATCAAATATTGTCGCAGTTTTCGTATCCTATCGATCGGCATATTTTAAATTCAGCCGGTATCGAACGTTTTCCACAGGCACAATTTGATATGGTTCGTTTGGGAATTGGTCTTTATGGAATCAGCGCCAAACATCAGGAAAAGCTGATGAATGTGAGCAGCTTAAAAACAACAATTTCGCAGATAAAAGAAGTTTCGAAAGAGAATACCGTAGGTTACGGCCGCAAAGGACAATTAGAGGCCGATGCCCGCATTGGAGTTATCCCAATTGGTTATGCCGATGGTTTTAGCCGTAAGTTGAGTAACGGAAAGGGAAAGGTGATGGTGAACGGGCAATTAGTGCCTATTGTCGGCAATATCTGCATGGACATGAGCATGATTGATCTTACGAATACCAATGCCAAAGAGGGCGATTCGGTTCTGATTTTTGGCGACGATTATTCGGTAAGTAAATTGGCAGAACAACTGGATACCATTCCCTACGAAATTTTAACCACCATTTCGCGTCGGGTAAAACGCATCTATTTTCAGGAGTAAATAGCTTAGTTTTCTTTTTTGACTTCCGTGACAAACGGAGAGCTTTCCGTGTCTTATTTTATCAGTTAAGTGACTCAAATTTTGACTGGACAATGAGTTAAGCTATTGTGGTACACAAATGAGCTTATTTTTCAATTGGAAAAATCTATCGGTGAAACGATCAAAATAATTGCAAAGAAAAAGCCATCTTTTAAGATGGCTCACTATATTTTAAGAAGTAGATTTTATCCGAGTTTACTAACCCGGTCTAATCTTACCTTATCTAAAATCTTAATTTTCCGGCCATCAATTGAAATTACACCTTCGCTGGCAAAAGTAGAAAGAGTACGAATTGCATTCGATGTGGTCATGTTCGACAGGTTAGCGATATCTTCTCTCGAAAGATAAACCTTAATGGTTGATTCATCATCTTCAAAACCATATGTGTCACGAAGAAACAGCAAAGATTCAGCTAATCTTCCCCGAATGTGTTTCTGAGTAAGGGTGATGGTTCTGTTGTTTGAGAATCCTAATTCGGTAGAAAGCGAACGGATAATGCACAAAGAAAGGTCAGAATTGGTTTTAATGAATTTCAGCATCAATTCGTAGCTAACTGTACAGGTTATAGAATCTTCAATTGCAACAGCCGAAGCAATGTTGTTTTCTTCTGCAAAAAGTGCACGGTATCCAATAAAGCCAATGGGTTTTGCCATTCGAACAATTTGCTCGCGACCGCCTACGCCTTCCTTAAAAATCTTCACCTTTCCTTCAGACAAACAAATCAGTCCAATTGGTCTTTCACCTTCTTTGTAAATGTATTCCCCTTTCTTAAAAAAAGAACAGGTCATGTTCGCCATTAATTCTTCTTTTTCAGAAGGAGTAAGAACATTAAATACTGAACTTGAATTGTTAATTACTTCCCCACAAATAATCTCTCTGGATTTTCTATCATTCTCAATCATATACAAAGTGGAATATGGATTTAAAATACGTTGTATGTTTTAAAACACTTCAAAAGTATACAAATGAAATGAAATGAAAAAATGAATGCAGAAATAATTCATTATTTAGGTGATGTTCGACAACATGCTATTATGTAGGTGTTTATACCCATTTGTTAGTGCATTGCTACTAAGGGAATTTTTCGTCCGAAACCAAAAGCCTTCGATGAAACGCGTAAAATAGGCGGAGTCTGGAATCTTTTGTACTCATTCATGTTCACTAAGCGGATGGTTTTTTGCACCGTTGCTCTTTCGAAACCATCTTGAATAATTTCTTCCGAAGACATATTTTTTTCTATATATCGGAATAAAATGCCGTCTAACACATCGTAATCTGGCAAAGAATCCGAATCTTTTTGATCGGGGCGTAATTCGGCTGATGGCGGTTTTACAATTGAGTTCTTAGGAATTACTTCCTTATCTTTATTGATGAACCAAGCCAATTTGAAAACATCGGTTTTGTAAACATCTCCAAGTACCGATAAACCTCCGTTCATGTCTCCATACAAGGTTCCGTATCCTACAGCTGATTCACTCTTATTTGATGTGTTTAGAAGGATGTGTCCAAACTTATTCGATAAGCCCATAACCAGTGTTCCTCTAACACGAGCCTGTATGTTTTCTTCAGCTACATTAAAAGGAAGATCCCCAAATATTGGACCTAAGGATTTCTGAAACTCCTGAAAAATATTCTGAATGGGAACAATATCGTATTGAATGCCTAAGTTCTCTGCTAAATCTACCGCGTCTTTTATGGAGTGATCCGAAGAGAATTTGGAAGGCATCAGCAGAACACGTACATTTTCTTTTCCAAGAGCTCTTTCGGCCAATACGACTGTTACGGCTGAATCAATTCCTCCGGATAAACCTAAGGTCGTTTTGGTAAATCCCATTTTTCCAAAATAATCTTTTAGACCTAAAACCAAAGCATCATGAATTTTTTCGATATAATCTACATTTCTTGCTGTGGCTTTCTGACTTTCAATATCCTCAAGATCGACAATCTGATAGTCTTCTTTGAAATAATTTAATCGTTTGACTACTTCTCCCTTCGAATTCATGACTAAAGAGTCACCGTCAAAAATTAATTCGGTGTGTGCACCAATTTGATTGACGTAGAATATTGGAAGTTGATATCTTTCCGAAGTTGCCTTCAAAATATTGGTTCGCAAATCCTGCTGATTATAGGAAAATGGCGATGCTGCAATGTTTACCACAAAATCAGGATTGAGTTTGCTTAGCTCTTCCATTGGTGAAATTGTGTACAATGCTGATTTTGCAAAGTTGTTGTCTACAGGTTGGGTTTCCCATAAATCTTCACAAATAGTGAGTGCAATTTTTTTCCCTTTCAATTCAACCAAAGAGAATTCTGTATTGGGTTCAAAGTACCTGTATTCGTCGAAAATATCGTAATTAGGCAACAGAGTTTTATTGTGAATACTCTCAATTTTCCCGTTGGAAATGAAATAAGCAGAATTGTATAAATTTTTCCCTTTCGGATGAGGATTTACTGATGGTCCTCCAATTACGGCGGCAATATCAATGCAATGCTCCGCTACTTTTTGAAGTGCCGATTTAGATTTCTCAACAAATTCTTTACGTTCCAGTAAATCTTTTGGCGGATATCCACAAATGGCTAACTCTGAAAACAGAACCAAATCTACGCCGCTTTTGCGCGACTTATTGATTGCTGAAATAATTTTTTCAGTGTTGCTCTCGAAATTACCAATATGATAGTTTAATTGGGCTAATGCTATTTTCATACTTAAAAGATATGAGTCCCGAAATATTTCAGGATGAGAAGAAAGATCATTTAATCTGCTGTCTCATTTAATAATTGAATACTTTAAAGCTGTATTTGTTTTCAGCTTAGCAAATTTAGTGATAAAAATATGGAATAGGTATTCCTTCTGTCAGCAAAAACAAAACCGTGGCAAAATTAATTAATCCTTGTATTTATTAAGGCATTGTAAGGAAAAACCAATTTTTGAACCGGGCTTAACTTATTTTTAATATTTTGAGAAACACAAAAACAAATACCTACAATTAAATCATAAGAATGCAGTTAAATCACTACAAAAATACAAGTGCGAGTATTTTAATCTTGTTGCTGGGTTTTCTTTTTTCATGTAATTCGGACACTAAAAGTCCTGATGTTTCAAATATTGATTTGGAAGTGAAAATTCAAAGATTTGAGCAAGAGCTTTTCGCGGTAAAACAAAAATCAGATTTAAATAAGTTAAGACAGCAATATCCTGATGTATTGCAATTGTATAGTAATAAAGTGATTGGTCTGGGAGATTCAGATGATTCTGATTATATGGTTTATTTGAATAAGTTTTTAACTGATTCAACAATGAACCAGGTTGCTGATAGCGTTGCAAAAAAGTTTCCGACTCTGGATAAAGAAGAAAAGGAGTTGACAAATGCTTTTAAATATTTAAAGTACTATTTCCCGGGAAAACCGGTCCCAAATTGTTATTCTCAAATTTCAGGTTTCAATCAGTCAATTGTTGTTGCCCAAAATTTGATTGGAATAAGCTTGGATAAGTATTTGGGAAAAGATTGTGCATTTTATTCCTATTTGGGAACGCCAATGTATGCAAGAGAAAACATGATTCCTGAAAGAATTGTTCAGGATGTTGTGCTTGCTTATGCTTTAACTGAATTTCCTTTTACTCCGCTAAAAGATGATTTAATCAGCAATATGATTTATCAGGGAAAAATAAGATACTTTTTACAAGCCATGATGCCCCAAAAGAGTGAGGCCGATGTGATGAAATATTCGCAAAATGAATTGGAGTGGTGTGAGGAGAATGATGAGTTGATGTGGGGATATATTATTGAGCAAAAACATTTGTTTACAAGCGAATACCGCACAGTAATTAAGTATATAAACGATGGGCCTTTTACTCCGGGAATGCCACAGGAATCACCTTCCAGAACCGGTATTTGGATTGGATGGCAAATTGTAAAAGAATACATGGCAAAACATCCCGAGGTAACTATAAATCAGTTAATGACTGAAAATGATTATGCTGCAATCTTACGGGAATCTGCTTATCAGCCTTAAAATGATCAAAAATGAAAATAGCTTTGATTCAATTTGCACCTGTCTTTGGTGATCTGAAATCAACGATAGAGTCTTTAAAGGTATTGTTATTTAGAGCAAAGGAAGCCGATTTAGTTGTACTTCCGGAACTGGCCAATACCGGCTATAATTTCGATTCGAAAGAAGAAGCTTTTGAGCTGTCGGAAACAGTAAAGGATAGTGTTTTTCTTGATTTTATTCAGGAATTGTGCTTGCAGTATAATTTTACCGTTGTCACTGGATTTTCAGAGAAGGATGGTGATCAATTGTATAATTCAGCTGTTTTGATGAATGCAACAGGGCTTGTTGGAACCTATCGGAAACTTCATTTGTTCATGAATGAAAAAAATATTTTCGAGAAAGGAAATTTAGGTCTTCCTGTTTTTATTGTTGATGATGTTAAAATTGGAATCCTGGTTTGTTTCGATTGGATGTTTCCTGAAGTTTGGCGTAAATTAGCTTTGCAGGGAGTCGATTTAATTCTTCATCCTTCAAATTTGGTATTGCCATATGCACAATCGGTAATTCCTTCCTATGCATTGGTGAACAGAATTTTTATTGCCACAGCAAATCGAATTGGAACGGAAAAAGAACTTTCTTTCACAGGTCAGTCTATTATTGTGAATCCAAGAGGAGAAGTTCTTGCTAAAGCTGATATGCTGGAGCAGATTTTGTTTGTAGATATTGATCCTGAATTGGCCAGAGATAAAATGATTACGAAGAACAATGATGTTTTTAAGGATAGAAGAACTGATATTTATGAATAAGAGCCAGAAATGAGTGTGTTAAAACGAAATATTGAAGAGGAAAAAGCAAGAATCCGAAAGGAGATAAGAGCTGTAAAGCAAAATTATTCTTTTGAGCAGAAAAAAGAGTTGAGCTTACCTATTTTGAAACGTTTGGAACAGCTTCCGGAATTTATCCAAGCCAAAACAGTAATGCTTTACTGGTCCATGAAGGATGAGGTTTATACTCACGATTTTGTTTGCAAATGGGCCAACGAGAAAAAAGTGATTTTGCCTAGTGTAAAAGGAGAAACATTGGATTTGAAACTTTTTGAAGGAGCGGATCAGCTGATAGAAGGTGAACATTATGGGATTCCTGAACCTGAGGGGGCTGTATTTATGAATGAGGACGAAATTGATCTGATTTTGATTCCTGGAATTGCTTTTGATCGGGAAAAGAATAGGATGGGTAGAGGAAAAGCCTATTACGACAGGTTGCTACAGTCGTTAAGTTCTTTTAAGGTTGGTATTTGTTTCGATTTCCAGATTTTGGATCATGTACCAATTGATGAGCATGATATTAAAATGGATGAAATAGTATTTCAATAAAAAAGCCAGTGATTATCTCACTGGCTTTTTAATATCGCTAAATTACGATTATTCTGCGTGAATAGCTTCCACAGGACAAGCGTCAACGCAAGTACCACAATCAGTACAAAGATCAGCGTCGATTACATAATGCTCATCACCCATAGAAATTGCTTCAACAGGACATTCTCCTTCGCAAGAACCGCAAGAAATACAGTCGTCGTTAATTACGTAAGCCATTTTCTTTAAATTTTTAGTGTTAATACTATCACAAATGTAATATCATATTTTTAATGGAGAAACAATTTCGCCGAGAATTATATTATTTTGAAACAGATTAAATAATGAAGAATAAGCTTAGGTAAATAATTTGCACTCTCTATTGTGCAGAATTAAAGATGTTTGTTTTTTTAATTGGTTGATTTTAGCTTATTACGAGAACTATTTGTTTAAATATGAAATCGCTAACCACGCCATTGTACTCATTGATGTTCGTAAAGAATCATCATTTGCTTCGAAAGTTGAAGTGTGCAAAGAGCCGTTTTTTTCCGATTGTACTCCAAAGCGATAAAAAGTAACAGGATATTTCTGTGAATAGAAGCCAAAGTCTTCGGTGGTCATTCTAATATCCATATTTACAACTTTTTCTTCGCCCAGTAATTCAATCGCATTTAGTTTAGCTTCATGAGTGAGGTCTTCGTGGTTGACTAAAAATGGATAGCCATGACGAATGTCTACTTCGCATACCGCACCCATTCCTTTGGCTGTTGATTGAGCTATGTCTGCAATTAATTGTTTGGCCTTAGCTCTCCATTCTTCATTCATGGTACGAAAAGTTCCTTCTATTTTCACTTCATCCGGAATGATGTTGGTCGCTCCGTCAGCAATCATTTTTCCGAAAGAAAGCACGGTTGGGATTCTTGCATCGCAATGGCGGCTGACAATTTGCTGCAATGCTACAATTATATGTGAGGCTATAAGAATTGTATCTGTGCATTTGTGTGGCATGGCGGCATGTCCGCCTTTGCCTTTTACGGTAAGATATATTTCATCACCGGATGCCATGTACATACCAGATCTAAATCCTATGGTTCCAGCAGGCATATCCGGCAAAACGTGCTGACCAAGTATCCATTCCGGCTCAGGTTGTAAAGCTCCTTCCTCCATCATTAATTTGGCGCCACCAGGTAATAATTCTTCTCCAGGCTGAAAAATCAGTAAAATAGTACCTTCCCATTCACTTTTGAATTCCGATAGGATTTTGGCTGTTCCAAGCAGACTCGCCATGTGCATGTCATGTCCGCAGGCATGCATAACACCTTTGTTACGAGAGCAGTATTTGTTATTCGGATTTTCGTTAATGGGTAAGGCGTCCATATCAGAACGAAGTGCAATGATTTTCTTGGCCGGATTTTTCCCTTCAATTTTTCCAACGACACCGGTTTTGGCAAAGCCCGATTTGTAAGAAATTCCCAGTTTGCTTAAATAATTTTGAATAAACTTAGATGTTTCAAATTCTTCGAAAGAAAGTTCAGGATTAGCGTGTAAATGAGCTCTGATTTCTTTTATTTCAGCACTAATCTGTTCTGAAAATGTTAATATTTTGTTTTTTAGATTTGTCATTTGTGGTTATTGGTTTATTTATTGCAAATCAATTTTTTGCGTAGTTAAATTTGATTGGGACCTAATCGTTAAGGCGTTTGAAGAATTTACTTCAATCAATTACAAATCTACTAAATAGTTACAACAGAAGAAAGGTAAGCAATTTTGAAAGAAAATAATTTTGAACGGATAAACATGGTTCGATTTTTGTTTCCAATACAGAAGAGTCTTATTGATATTTCAGTGGTCATAATATTGAAGAACAAATAGAAAAAATGTTATGATTGCCTTTTGATTTAGGTTTAACAACTATTTAACGATATTTAGGTTTTCTTTTAGTGAAAAATACTTATTTTTGTTTGTTTGGCTAAACTTTTAAGGTTTTTCTAAACCCTTTAAACTTGTTTGCCGTAGTAAACAAGATCACTGTAATTAAAATAATTAATTGTTATGAGTAGAAAAGTATTTTATTTGTTGGTTGTTGCTATTTTAGGAAGCACATTGTCTGTGTCTGCTCAGGATGCTGCACCAGTAATGAAATTTGATACAAAGGAGTACGATTTCAAGACTTTTAAGGAAGAAGATGGATTAACATCTTACTCGTTCGAATTTATTAACACTGGAAATCAGCCGGTTATTATTAATCAGGTACGATCCTCGTGCGGATGTACATCTCCGGAGTGGAGTAAACAACCAGTTGCACCAGGGCAGAAAGGTTTTGTGAAAGCAACTTTTGATCCTAAGAATCGTCCGGGTCCATTCAGTAAATCGATAACAATAACTGCAAATACCAATCCTGCAATTACTATTTTAAGAATTAGCGGCAATGTGATTGCCCGAGAGAAAACTGTGGCTGATTTGTATCCAAGAGAAATGAATGGCCTGCGATTGCAAAACAATCATCTTTCTTTTACCAAAGTGAAAAATACAGAAGTAAAAGATGCTTCAATGGAAGTTTATAATGATAGCGACAAGCCAATAAGCATTGGATTTAAAAGAGTACCAGCTCATTTAACTTTAAAGATGATTCCTGAAAATTTGCAACCCAAACAAAAGGGGCAAATTATTGCAACTTATGATGCCAGCAAGAAAAACGACTGGGGATTTGTGATCGATTATTTAGATGTCTTAATCAATCAAGAATATAAATCGGGTAACCGATTAACTGTTAGTGCTAATTTGGTAGAGGATTTCTCAAGTTTATCGAAAGCTGAATTAGCGAATTCTCCAAAAGTTGAATTTGTTAATGATGTATTTGATTTTGGTGAATTAATTCAGGGGGAAAATGCAGAATACACTTTTACGATGAAGAACCTGGGAAAATCTGATTTGATTATCCGAAAAACCAAAGCTTCATGTGGCTGTACCGCTATTGCTCCAAGCACTAAGATTATTAAAGCAGGTGAAGCATCGGAAATTAAAGTGGTATTTAATTCCAGAGGAAAAAGAGGCCGTCAAAATAAAATGATCACTGTGATTACTAATGATCCTGTTGATTCGGAAGTAAAACTTCGTGTTTCGGGAAATGTTGTGATGCCTAAAACGAATTAAACGTGATTTCAAAAATAAGATATAAAAGGCTTTTCCATCGGGAAAGCCTTTTATGTTGCTAACAAACATATACACTTTTCATGATGTTTGCTAAGTCATTACCTTGTAAATTTATAACTTCGCAAACAGAAACGAAAGGAAATTTCTTGTCATGTCAGATAAAAACAAAAGAGATCATATTGAAAATGCGCCTGATTACAAAGCGCTTAAGGTGAATAAGGGTATAAGTAAGCCACCATCGATTAATCCAAGGATTGCAGATAGGCTTAAAATGAATAAGCGGAAAAAATATTCTGTTGAGGATTATGTGAAGGGAATTTTAGAAGGGAATATTGGGATGCTAAGTCAGGCAATAACTCTTACCGAAAGCTCAAAACATGAACATCAGTCGGTAGCTCAGGAGATAATAGAAAGATGTTTGCCTTATTCCGGAAAGTCTGTCAGGATTGGAGTAACAGGAGTTCCTGGAGCGGGAAAAAGTACCTTTATTGAAGCATTTGGAAAGCATGTAACCCAACAGGGTCATAAATTGGCGGTATTGGCAATTGATCCCAGTAGTGAGAGAAGTAAGGGCAGTATTTTGGGAGATAAAACACGAATGGAAGAATTGGCGGTTGATCCCAAAGCTTATATCCGGCCTTCACCTTCGGCCGGATCTTTGGGTGGAGTGGCACGTAAAACCCGCGAAAGTTTAATTCTTTGCGAAGCCGCTGGTTTCGATACTATTTTGATCGAAACAGTTGGTGTAGGACAGTCGGAAACAGCTGTACATTCCATGGTAGATTTCTTTTTACTAATTAAAATTGCCGGTGCCGGTGATGAATTACAGGGAATTAAACGAGGAATTATGGAAATGGCCGATGCAATCAGTATTAATAAGGCTGATGGGAATAATATTCACAAAGCTCAATTGGCAAGGGTTCAATTTGAAAATGCTTTGCATTTGTTTCCTCAATCACCATCTGGGTGGATTCCCAAAGTTCTTACCTGTTCGTCTATCGAGAAAACAGGTATTGATACGATTTGGGATAATATTATGGAGTATTGCCATCATACACAGCAAAATGGATACTTTGATCAGCGAAGAAGTGAACAGGCCAAATATTGGATGTATGAAACAATTAATGAGCAATTACGGGATAGATTTTATCATCTGGAATTAATAAAAGGGCAAATTCCTGATTTTGAACAGAAGGTTTTGAATGATGAGATGAGCTCTTTTGTTGCTGCACACAAACTATTGGATGCTTATTTTAGTGATGTAAAAAATAAAGGGTAAAGTGCTATGTTCACCTAAAAACTTTTCTTTTTATTGTTTTATTTGGTAGTTTTAATGTCTAGTAAAAAAACAGATCAAAATACTTAATCACATGAAGAAAATTTTTATCGCAATTGCAGCGATTGGCCTTTTTTTAGGCTCTTGTACATCTAAAGATCAGTACAAATTAACCGGAAAAGTTGAAGGTATGACTGAAGGGAAAGTTTATCTTTCTAAACTTCAGGATAATAAATTGGTGAAAACTGATTCAACTGAAATGACCATCACGGGTTTTTCTTTTGAGGGAACTGTTGCCTCTCCGGATCTGTACTATATTGAGTTGGACGGTCAGCGAGGTGCAATTCAAGTGTTTCTTGAAAATACAGCAATTACTGTTGATGCCAATGTTGAAAACTTAAGGGAAGCTAAGGTTGTCGGTTCATTAAATCAAGATGTTTTAACAAATTTTGGTGAGCTGCAGAAAGGATTTCAGGAAAAACAACAAGCTTTGTATCCTGAATATCAAAAAGCAGCGGAAGCAAAGAATCAAGTTGCGATGGATTCTATAGAAGCAGAATTTAATAAATCAGAAGCTGATAAATTCACTGCAAGTAAGGAATTTTTAAAGTTGAATGGTAACACTGCTGCGGCAGCATTTGTTGCATATCGAATTGCCTCTCCACTTAATGCAGCCGAAATGGAAGAAGTTTACGCTTTGTTAGGTGAAAATGCTCTTGCTTCATCTTATGCAGGTTTACTTAAGGATAAGATTGAGGTGTTGAAAAAAGTAGCAATCGGACAACCGGCTCCTGATTTTACTTTGAATACCGCAGATGGAACACCACTTAGCTTGTCTTCTTTTAAAGGGAAAGTTGTGGTTATTGATTTTTGGGCATCATGGTGTGGTCCTTGTAGAAGAGAAAACCCTCATATGGTTGAAATGTATAATGAAGTTCACGCTAGTGGTGTCGAATTTTTAGGAGTCTCTTTAGATAAAGAAAAGGATAAATGGTTGAAAGCAATCGAAGATGATGGATTGATTTGGAATCATGTATCTGATTTAAAATTTTGGGACTCTGCAGCCGCAAAATTATATGGCATTAATGGGATTCCAGCAACAGTTGTAATTGACCAAGATGGAAACATTGCCGCTACAAAAGTATTTGGTGAAGAATTGAAAGCTACAATCGATAAGCTGATTCAGTAGTTTTTTTGCAAATAAAAACCTTTTGACCCGAGAGATAATTAAACTTATCTTTCGGGTCATTTTTTGTTAAATGAGTTGATTTTCATTAAATTCAAGTTCTGAATTTGTTCGGTTGCCTGTGTGATATACAATGAAAATTTAAGAGGAAAATCTTTGTGGAAACAAAAAAACATCTACTTTTGTTATTTAAAGTAGATCTAAATAAAACAACATCCCAAAACATAGAAATGTATTTAGTAAATAAATTTATTCTAGTCTTGCTGGCAGGTATTATAATGTCTTGTCAATCAGGTAAAGTAGAGAAGGAGTCCAATTTGATTTCTGTAAGTATATTGCCTCAAAAATATTTTATTGAGCGGATTGCAGGTAATGATTTTAAAGTAAATGTTCTGATTCCTCCGGGAGCCAGTCCGGCAACTTATGAGCCAACCCCAATGCAAATGAAAGATGTTGCCAAGTCGATCGCTTATTTTAAAATTGGTTATATTCCCTTCGAAACTGTTTGGCTGAATAATTTATTGGAAGGAACTGATGATATTAAGCTTATAGACCTTTCGAAAGGCATTGAATTGATTAAAGGTCAGGAGAAGCATGGAGATCATTTTCATGAAGGTGGAATCGATCCTCATATTTGGTCATCACTAAAATCAGTAAAAATACTTAGCAAGAATTTGTATCAGGAACTAATTAAAATGGCTCCTGAAAAGACGGATATTTATGAGAAAAATTATCAGCAGTTTCTTTCTGAAATAGAAGAATTAGATCAGGTAGCTGAAGATTCATTTAGGAATAAAAAAGGAATGTCGTTTATGATTTTTCATCCTGCTTTGACCTATTTGGCAAGAGATTATCACTTACATCAAATATCTGTAGAGATGGATGGTAAAGAGCCATCTCCAACTCATATGAAACATTTGGTAGAGGAAGCTCAGCGATTAAGTATAAAACATGTTTTTGTTCAGAAACAATTTAATGTTGAGAATGCCAAATCAATTGTTGCCGAGATTGATGGTGATGTTGTTGTTATTGATCCTTTGGCGGAAGATTGGCTGACTGAAATGAAAAGAATCATTACTATACTTAAAGACTGAAATTGTCGGAAATGAAAAAAATTCTGGAATTAAAATCACTGACTGCAGGATACGATGAAAAGATTGTATTGAAAGGGGTGAATTTGGTGGTGAAAGAAAATGATTTTTTGGGAATTATCGGTCCTAACGGTGGAGGTAAAACAACGCTGTTAAAGGTAATTTTGGGTACTATAAAGCCTGTTGAGGGAGAAATACTGCCGGATGGTAATGACAGATGTATTATTGGTTATTTGCCTCAAATCAATCAAATTGATAATAAGTTTCCAATTCCTGTTAAAGAGGTTGTTCTTTCAGGATTAATGTCTCATAAAAAGATATTTGGAAGATATAATAGTGAGAATAAGAGGCGTGCAGATGAATTAATGACGCAAATGGGTATTATTCATTTGAAGAATAAAAATATTGGAGAGTTGTCTGGCGGACAATTGCAGCGTGTATTTTTGTGCCGGGCAATTATTGCAGATCCGCAGTTGTTGATTTTGGATGAGCCGGATACTTATGTGGATAGCAATTTTGAAGGAGAGTTGTATGAAATTCTTCATCATTTAAATTCTCATATGGCCATTATTGTTGTCTCTCATGATGTTGGAACAATATGTTCTCATGTAAAGTCAATTGCCTGTGTGAATGAAACACTATGTTACCATGATTCGAATGTGATATCGCAAGAGCAGTTGATGGCCTATAATTGCCCGATTGATTTAATAACACATGGCGAAGTTCCTCACCGAGTACTAAAGCATCACAAGTAAGATATGAACGAACTAATAGAGTTATTTCAATATAATTTCTTTCTAAACGCTGTTGGAGCAGCAATTCTGGCGAGTATTTCCTGTGGAATTATCGGTTCTTATATTGTCGCACGAAGAATTGTTTTTATCAGTGGCGGAATTACACATGCCTCTTTCGGAGGAATTGGCCTTGCCTGGTATTTAGGATTGAATCCGGTATTTGGAGCCGCGGTTTTTGGTGTGTTATCAGCTTTGGGAATTGAATGGATCTCGAAAAAAACTGACGTGAGACAAGATTCTGTTATTGGAATTTTATGGGCTTTTGGAATGGCTTTGGGTATCCTGTTTATTTACATGACACCTGGTTATGCACCCAATTTAATGAGTTTTTTATTTGGGAATATTTTAACTGTCGGAGCCTTGGATTTATATCTGCTTTTAGGTTTATGTGTATTCACAATTGCTGTATTTTTCTTCTTGTTACGGCCGATTTTATTTGTTGCCTTCGATGAAGAATTTGCACGAACGCAGAAAGCTCCGGTTCAGTTTTTAAATTATTTACTGATATCATTGGTGGCTTTGGCCATTGTTTTAAATATTAGAGTGGTTGGAATTATTCTGGTGATTTCGTTTTTAACAATTCCGCAAACCATAGCCAATATGTTTACGAATGATTTTAAGAGAATGATCTTCGGATCGATAGTATTTGGAATTTTGGGATCGTTTATTGGCTTACTGGTTTCTTATCGAATTAATGCACCATCCGGAGCAACGATTATCTTTTCGTTCGTAATCCTGTTTGTGATAGCAAAACTTGTTCAGTTAGTTATGATTTCGGCTAGGCGTAAAAGTGTGGACTAAATCAATTGAAGAGGAAAAAGATCTGAATTAAAAAAGAATATATAAAGTAAAACAAAATTTATACTAATATAAACAACAAAATAAAATGAGTTACGATTTAATAGTAGTAGGAAGTGGTCCAGGTGGTTACGTAGCCGCCATTCGCGCTTCACAATTGGGTTTGAATGTTGCAGTTGTTGAACGCGCCGAATTGGGTGGGATTTGTTTGAACTGGGGTTGTATTCCAACCAAATCTTTGCTGAAATCAGCACAAGTATTTGAATATATGAAACACGCCGGAGATTATGGATTGACTGTAGAAGGCGAGGTTAAACCTGATTTTGAAAAGGTGGTTGCCCGTAGTCGTGGTGTAGCTGAAAAAATGAGCGGCGGAATTCAGTACCTGCTTAAAAAGAACAAAATTGAGGTAATCAATGGTTTTGGAAAATTAGTAGGTAACAAAACGGTTGAAGTTACGGCTGAAGATGGAACTAAATCCAATCATGAAGCAAAGCATATTATTTTGGCAACTGGAGCGCGTTCCCGCGAATTGCCAAATCTTCCACAGGATGGAAAAAACATTATCGGATACCGCAAAGCATTGACTTTGGAGAAATTGCCTAAATCAATGATTGTAGTTGGTTCCGGAGCAATTGGATCGGAGTTTGCATACTTCTATTCTACTATGGGAACTCAGGTTACTTTAGTAGAATTTTTGCCGGAAATTCTTCCTGTTGAAGATGAAGAGGTTTCGAAGCAAATGGGACGTAGTTTCAAGAAGAATAAAATTAAAGTCATGACCAATTCTACAGTTGAATCTGTTGAAGGATCGGATGGCAATTTAAAAGTGAATATTAAAAATAAGAAAGGCGAAATCGAAGTTCATGAGTGCGAAATTGTGCTTTCAGCAGTGGGAATTGCGCCTAATACCGAAAATATTGGTTTGGAAGAGGTAGGAGTGGCTACTGAAAATGGCAGAGTTCTTGTCGACGATTATTTCAGAACCAATGTGGAAGGTGTTTATGCAATTGGCGATATTATAAAAGGACCTGCTTTGGCTCACGTTGCGTCGGCCGAAGGAATTTGCTGTGTTGAGAAAATCGCCGGAATGAATGTTGAACCAATTGATTATACAACCATTCCCGGATGTACATATACAGTTCCTGAAGTTGCATCGATGGGATTGACCGAAAAAGCTGCGAAAGAAGCTGGATACGAGTTGAAGATTGGTAAATTCCCATTCTCAGCATCGGGAAAAGCAAGTGCTGCCGGAGCCAACGAAGGATTTGTTAAACTTGTATTTGATGCTAAGTATGGAGAATTACTTGGTGCTCACATGGTGGGTGCTAACGTAACCGAAATGATTGCAGAATTGGTTACTGCCCGTAAATTGGAAACGACTGGTCATGAATTGATTAAGGCAATTCACCCGCATCCAACCATGTCCGAAGCTATTATGGAAGCAGCGGCGGCTGCTTACGATGAGGTAATTCACATTTAAGAGATACGAAAATAATGCTGGATAAAAAGCCATCCTTTAGTTTATAGGGTGGCTTTTCTATTAAAATCCAGCGTTTTTTTAGTTTCGTTTTTTTAAGTTTGTGAGAATTAATTTAAAACTTCAACCGACTAACTACAAAAAAATGAAGAAATTTTTATTGGTACCTATTCTTGCATTGACATTCAGTACCATGTCAATTGGACAAAATAAGGGAACTGTAGATGCTAAAATGTTGAACGAGATTCGTTCAAGTTTCAAATTGGATGCTTCGAGCAGAGCAATTCAAAATGCAATTACCAATTCGGAAAGTATTCGAGAGCTGTCTCTCAATCATGAAAAGATTGGAAAAACAGACCATTTTTTCAAATACAGAGTTGATGTAAAGGGAATTACGAATCAGGAAAGTTCAGGCAGATGTTGGATGTTTACTTCTATGAATACAATTCGTCCGGAAGTAATGAAAAAATTTAATTTGAATTCATTCGATTTTTCTCACAACTACAACTATTTCTGGGATTTGTTCGAGAAATCAAATTTGTTTCTTGAGAATATAATTGCAACTGCTGATCGTAAGATGGATGATCGGGAAGTTGTTCTTTATTTTAAAGGTCCTGTTGATGACGGCGGCGTTTGGAATTCTTTTTTTAATGTAGCTAAAAAATATGGTGTTGTTCCGGCGGAAGTAATGCCGGAAACAAAGGTGAGCAATAAAACCCGCGAAATTACAAGCTTGATCAATGAAAAATTAAGAGGAGAGGGATACAAGCTTCGTAATATGATTGCTGAAAAAGCATCGGTGAAAGATATTGCATTGGCAAAAATGACCGCTTTAAAATCAATTTACCGCATGTTGGCTTTAAGTTTGGGCGAACCTCCGGTAAATTTTTCATGGAGATTTAAGGATGCTGATGGAAAAATCAGCGAAAGCAAAATGTATACTCCTAAAGAATTTTTGGCTGAAATTAATCCTGATTTTGCGAATACTGAATTGGTGATGATCATGAATGATCCGACTCGTGATTATTATAAGGTATACGAAATTAAGAATTACAGAAATGTTGAGGAAGGAATCAATTGGACGTATTTAAATCTTCCGAATGATGAAATTAAAAAGTTTGCAATGGCTTCTATCAAGAACAATGAAGCAATGTATGCATCCTGCGATGTAGGAAAACAACACAACAGAAAAGCGGGTGTAATGGATTTGAATACCTACGATTATGCTTCTTTACTGGGAGTCGAATTCGATATGGATAAAAAAGCCAGAGTTTTGACTCGTCAATCCGGTTCTTCTCATGCAATGGCATTGATTGGCGTTGATGTGGATGAAAATGAAGTGCCTGTGAAATGGGAATTTGAAAACTCGTGGGGAAGTACCTCAGGAAATAATGGATATTTAACTTTCACAGATGAATGGTTCTCGGAATATATGTTTCGTGTGGTAATCAACAAAAACTATTTGGACGAGAAAGCGAAGGAAGCACTTAAAACAACTCCGATATTACTGCCGGTTTGGGATTATATGTTTTAGGCTCAATCAAAAATAGATCTATAGAAAGAGAACCTCTGTTTTGAGGTTCTTTTTTGGTTTGTGACTTGTTTGTAGTGACAAGGAGTTATGTTGGGCTAATGAATAACATTTAGATTTAATAGCTGACCTATTTTTTGAGCTTCCAGTTTGGCTTCCAATAAATCTTTACATCTTTTAAAAGGAATTCTTCGATTGCGGTTTTTCAGAAATAAAACTACAAAGCAATCATCTGTCTTCAAATTCGTTTCTTTTTGTTCGGGAATATAGGAATCTCGCAGAATAATAGATGAGATTCCGGCAACACGGTCAATATTTTTTAAACTTCTCCACGAGCCCGATTTAAATAGCCCAAAGTAGGCGTAGTAGAATTTGTATTTTTCATCGTCCTTGTCCAGGTAGATTCCAGAGTAGGAAAATGCCATAAACGATCCGATTAGAACTAATAATAGCGTGAGAGGGAGGATGGATGAATAAATTCCCACAAGCATGATCATCCAACCAAGTATCGATCCCGCTTGCCCAAATAGTTTATCGAGTTTGTTGTGAATCATCTTTTTGGTTATTTAGTTTAATTACTATATAACCGTAATTGATACCAATTTACCCTACTTCTGTTTTATCCTTATTTTTTTCAGGGTGAAAACCCGGCTCCGAATATTGATTTGGGAGCAGTAATTTAATTAATAAGTTTTTCTTATTGATATATGATTTTTAATAATCTGAATGATGTGATATTTGTATCAGAGAATTAGAAATAATATTAATAAACTAAAAATAAGAAAACATGAAAAACAGTAAAAGTAACCTGGAAGTAGCAGAATTAAATGCAAAAGAAAGAGAAGTAGAGCAATTGCAAATATTGTTGGCCAATTATCAATTGTATTATCAGAATTTACGCAATTTTCATTGGAATGTAGGGGGAAACGATTTTTTTGAGTTGCACGCCAAATTTGAGGAGTTGTATGTTGACGCCAGCGATAAAGTGGATGAAATTGCAGAGCGGGTATTAACATTGGAAGGTCATCCTTTGGGAAATTTTTCCGATTACGTTGCCATTTCAACCATTCAGGAAGCCAACTCAAATTGTTCAGGTACCGATATGGTGAAACAAATTATTCAGTCGCACAATATTTTAATCGGGAAAGTAAAAGAAGTATTAATTCAGGCAAATGAAAATGAGGATGAAGGAACTTTAGATATTCTGCCAGCCTACGTTTCTTATTTTGAGAAGCTAAACTGGATGTTTAAAGCATATTTGCGCTAAAATAAAATGCCTCCAATTATTATTGGAGGCACTTTTTATATTTTATTCAAAATCCATAACAATAGGAGAATACATGTAGTTTTCCATGTAATCTTCCATTTTATTGGTGATTTTATTGGTAAATACAATTCGTTGTGATTTGGGAAGATTATCAGATAGTCGATTAATATCCGAAACAATTTGTTCTTTAATAATCATCTCAGCATCATCAATGGCAACTATTTTTAAATTGCTAAGATTGATTCCGCTAAACGAGTACAATTCGTTGAATTTTCTTGCTGTTGCAATAACAATATCCGAACCGGCATAAATTTTATCACGCAGGTTGTGTAAATTCCCTGCATCACCTTCACTAAATATCCTCAGGCTGGTATTGTGACTTAGTGCCAGAAACTGTTCTTTCAGTTGAATTGCTTTCTCTCTATCCGAAACAACAACAATGGCTCTTGGTACATCCTCAAAATCAGCTTTAAGCTGCTGAATAATACCAATAATTATAGTATGGGTTTTCCCGGATTCATCAGGAGCTTTAACAAATAAATCAACACCGCTTTTTATTTTTGAGATGCAACTCTTTTGAACTTCTGTTGGAGTTTCAAAACCATATTCTTCAATAGCTTCTAAAAGCTGTGGATCTAATTTTTTTAAAAACATTGGGTGATTGTATTTTTTGTATTCAATGCAAAATTACTAAATATCCCATCATTAGAAACTTTATAGTGATATTTGAAAGAAAGAGGCACGCGGGATGCCTCTTTTCGGTTCTATAATTGCTTGGCAAGTTTCATTAATTGGATAAATTCACTTCGGTAGCCTTCTTTGTCTTCGCCCTTTGATTGTTGAGCCAGATCAATCAGCATACCGTAAGAACAGTTTCCCTTAAATTTTGAATCTCTTAACAGAAGTCCGAAACCGGCAACAGAAGCTGAGAATTTGAAGTTATTGGATAGTTCCCGCCTGTCAATTCGTGTATTGGAAATTATTTTTTCCAATAACAGACTCTTTTTACCATCTGGTTTTTTGTAGCGGAATTTTACTGTGGCCAGTTCGTTTCCCGTATATGCATTGGCGTTTAAACTTGTGTTCTGATATTTTAATTCCTGATCTTGTTTTTTCTTGTTCTTCATTAACTTGATCTCGTAAAGAGCCGTTACGCTGTGACCAGATCCCAATTCTCCGGCATCTTTTGTATCATCTTCAAAATCCTCACTAGCCAACATTCTGTTTTCGTATCCTACCAATCTGTATTCTGCCACAACAGCAGGATTGAATTCAATCTGGATTTTCACATTCTTGGCAATGGTGAATAAAGTACCGCCAAATTCATTTACCAATACTTTTTTTGCTTCCAAAAGATTGTCAATGTAGGCATAGTTGCCATTTCCTTTATCGGCAATAATTTCCATTTTATCATCTTTGTAATTTCCCATGCCAAAGCCTAAAACAGAAATGAAAATTCCTTTTTCACGTTCTTTTTCAATCAATCGCTCCATTTCAGCATTACTCGATTGACCAATATTAAAATCACCATCGGTAGCTAAAATAATACGATTGTTTCCTCCTTCAATAAAATTTTCACTTGCTACTTTGTATGCTTGTTTTAGTCCCGATGCTCCGGCAGTAGAACCACCTGCATTTAAGCGGTTAAGTGCATTTAAGATATCTTCTTTTCTTGATCCTGAAGTAGAGGGAAGAACCAATCCTGAATTTCCGGCATAAACAACTATTGCAACTCTGTCATCTTCCCTAAGCTGACCAACCAAAAGCTTAAATGCTTTTTTTAGCAATGGTAATTTGTTTGGAGAATCCATCGAACCTGAAACGTCAAGAAGAAATACCAGATTGGATGCCGGTAGATTTTTGGTTTCAATTTTTTTGCCTTGTAAACCAATGTGCAGCAATAAATTTTCTGAGTTCCACGGACATTCAGCCACTTCGTTTGTGATAGAAAAAGGATGCTCGTCATTGGGTTGCGCATAGTCGTAATTAAAATAATTCACCATTTCTTCAATTCGAACGGCATCAATTGGCGGTTTGGTTCCTTCTGTTAAAAATCGACGAACATTACTGTACGAAGCAGCATCAACATCAATCGAGAAAGTAGAGAGTGGATTTTTAACTGCTTGTTTGTATCCATTTTCATGAATGGCAGAGTAAGCTTCTGTGTTGAAGTCTTCTTCCATTTCGCAATCCATCATTTCTAATAGTACAGGATTGCGCTTTTTGAATTTCCTGCCTTTTACACGCACTCCGGCAGCACTTCCCGTAATTGCTTGTTGTTTACTTATTCCATAAGCGCACACAACCACTTCATTCAGGCTAATGTCTTCTGCCTTTAGGATTACATTAATGATACTTTGTTGCTTTACCTTAATTTCCTGTGCAATCATCCCAATAAATCCAAAAATTAATATGTCATTTTCATTGGCTTCTATTGTGTACTTTCCTTCAATATTAGTAACAGAACCAATACCTGTTCCTTTAATTATTATACTAACACCTGGCATTGGGACATTCGATTCATCGCTTACAGCTCCGCTTATACTTTTCGCAGATAAATTTCCTATCAGAAACAGGCTGATAAGTGTTATTAGAATTGCTTTTGTTCTCATGGCTATCTTTTTTTAATGAATACTTATTTTTTGCTTATTTACCTGTAGGATGCAATCGGAAAACAAATTCCATAAAAAGTTTTCATCTTTTTTTCTTTTTTGTTAACTCGCGGTAGTGAATGAATTGTTTATTAAGTGAATATTTTTAATGTTTCGACTCAAAAAAAATCCGGAAAGTAAAGAAGATCTGCAGTTGCTTCAAGAGTATAGGAAGCAAGGCGATCTGGATGTGCTTGGACAACTTTTTGAGCGGTACATGCACTTGGTATATGGTGTAGCATTAAAACATTTTAGCGATCGGGAATTGGCGAAAGATGCAGTAAATCAAATTTTTGAACGTCTAATTGTTGAAATCCCTAAATTTGAGATACAGAATTTTAAGAGCTGGTTGTTTGTTGTGACAAAGAATTTCTGTTTAATGGAAATTCGAAAGGAAAAATCACATCGAAACAGATTCGAGAAATTTTCTGCCGATCAAAATATGGAATCTGCCGAATTTTTGCATCCTATAGATGAAGTGACAAATAGTTCTTTGGAAGATAATCTGAAACATTGCATTGAACGCTTAAAATTGGAACAAAGGCAATGTGTGGTGTTGTTTTATTATCAGGAAAAGGGATACAAAGAGATTTCGGAAGAACTGGAGTTTCCTGAGAAAAAGGTAAAAAGCTATATTCAGAACGGAAAGCGAAACCTGAAAATTTGTTTGGAACAGATAGAATCGAAGCATGAGGTTTAAAAGTAGATTGACATATCGAAACTTTATAGACTACTTCAGTAATAAACTGGAGAAGAAGGAGAAACATGCGTTCGAGAAAAAGATGATGCAGGATGCTTTTGATAGTGAGGCTTTTGATGGCTTGTCGAAAATAAGCAGTCAGGAGCTTGAGCAGGATTTTGCAGAATTAAAAAATAAAATACACGCAAGAACACAGGAAAGAAAAAGAAGAATTCCGATTTGGTTTCCTTATGCGGCCAGCATTGTAATTTTGATCGGTTTAGGTTCTGTTCTGATGTATTTAAATCAATATTCAGTTCAGAATGAGATGATTGGTAGTCAGATGGAAAGTGAAGTAAAAAAAGCAGAAGTTACTGTTGTTCAGCCTGAACTCCCTGCAAAGAAATCTGAATTGCTGGATATTATTGATACACTTAAGGAAGATTCAGAACTTGAGTTTTCGGACAGCGGGGATTCTGAAGTACAAGAATTTGCTGTAGTTGAGGATGAGGAAGTTGATGAGGAGATTGAAACTTTCTCTAAATCGGAGATTCTTTCTGAAGCACCTGTTACGAATAAAAAAATGTCGGTAAATAGAATCACCAAAAGTGCTGATGCTGATTTAGAAAACACACTTGAAATAGAAAAAGCCTTGTCAGGGAAAGTGGCTGGACTTGAAGTCTCTAAACAAAAAAAACAGGAAGAACCGCTTGCGTTTCACGCAGATAGTTCAAAGAAAGATATCAATAGGATGATAAACGGAGTGGTTTTAGATGAGGATGAAGTGCCAATTCCAGGAGTGCAGATTTTTAGTAAAGAGACAGGAGAAGGTGTTGTTACAAATATGGACGGTCAATTTCAGATTAATGCCAATGATACAAATAAAACTTACAAACTGACTGCTTCATTTATTGGTTACGAGCAGAAAGAAATAAATGCTCAGGCTGATTCAACATTACTGGTGATATTGGAATCAGATGAAGTTTCAATGGATGAGGTTGTTGTGGTTGCATATGGTTCGGATGGAGATCAATTGGAAGATTCAAACAATTCATGGGAGAAGGCAAGGCCGGCGAATTCAGCATCAATATCGAATTTTAAAAAGGTACTGATTGAAAAGTTGGATTACTCCAAATTTGAACATTTGCATGGAGCTTATAAGCTGAAATTGTCATTCATTGTTACCGCTTCGGGTACTGTTGATGAAATTGTTTTTAAAGACAAACCGGATTCTGTATTGGTTTCTGAAATTGAAAACTTACTCCGTAGCGGAGAAAACTGGGAGCCTGCCAAATCGAGAGGAATTCCTGTTTCTTCAAAAGTGAGAATGGTACTTAAATTGCATTTTGAGTAGAGGTTTGTACTTTTTTCCTTTTGTTGGTAAGATAAACACCTAAAAGAATACATGCCATACATGTCAGATGCAGAATAGTAATGGTTTCGCCATCAATAACACCCCAGAAAATAGCAAAAACAGGAATGATGTAGGTTACTGATGAGGCGTAAATTGCAGAGCTGTATCTGATTAAGCTATTCATTAACAGCATGGCGAGAGCGGTTCCAATTATTCCTAAAGCCGCCAATGCAAGAAAATGAATTGGCCAGTTTGGTGACTGAAGCACAGGTTCGAAATTTGTTGTTGCCAGATAGATTAGTGCTGCAGGACCGGTAAAAAAGAAAGCCAAAGAGGTAATCTGAATACCCGTTAAATGAGATAATTTCGATTTAATTTCGTTGATGTTTATTCCGTAAAATACGGTTGCGAGAACAATTAGCAAGGCATAGCTGTTCACATTTCCCAAAGCCAACTCCTTGCCTGAAGTAATTAAACCCAAAGCACCAATTAGTCCGATCACCAGACCTGTAACCTGCAGCCATTTGAATTTCGTTTTATGCAGCAGTATTCCTATGGCTAATGTGAATATTGGAGTTAGAGAATTCAACATGCCAGCCAATGCACTGTCAATTTGAGTTTGTGCCTTGGTAAACAGAAAAGCCGGGATAAAACTTCCAATAAAGCCAGCAATCAAAAGACTTTTCAGATCCTTTTTTTTCAAAAATTTTAAATTCTTAATTGAATAAGGCAAAAGCACCAGCGAGGCCAAAAACATACGGATTCCTGCCGCCTGTTCGCTGCTAAAACTTTTCAATCCTATTTTCATCAGAATAAAAGAAGATCCCCAAATAAAGGCGAGCAACAGTAAAATTAAATATTGAAACCAAGCTTTGTTCCAGTGCATAGTATGTTGTGTTAGAGCACTCGAAAGTAATTCAATTTTGGGAAAGAACAAACCCTCTGGCAAGGAAGAAAATTACGCTTGCAACTATTTTTAACTATATAAAACAATTTTTTATGAGTGTTGGCTCATTTGTGCATTTTGAAAATACAAACAGCCCCAAATTGTTTGTGATTTGGGGCTAAACTACAACAGGTTCAGCTGTGTAATAGTTACACCTAACTATTATGTGAAATATACTATCATTTATTCGTGGAGTATAATATTCATACTCTTTCATGTTTTTATCAACTAGAAATAATACAGTGTTTTTTTTTTGGGGTTTGTGCACTAACTTTTAAAAAGTTGAGCATTAATATTGCACAAATTATAATTATTGGATTGTGTTTCATTTTTCACAATTATCTTAACTGAATAGCTCATAAACTTATGCAAAAATGAAAGTTGAAGTCTAAACTCCAACTTTCATCATGCCAAAAATTAATCTTCAGATTCAGCAAATCTTAATATACACTGATGTAGTGTAACAGAATCTTTTGTAAGATCATTTAAATCCTCTTTGAAAACTACATAGTAGTATTTATCTAAGTTGTAAAAACCTACTCTTTCCATAATGTTTTGACCCCTGATATCCTAGAGTTTTATTCTATTTTTTAATTTTCATTTTTATAGAGCGATTTAGGCTCTGTCAAAATTTAATAATACTAAGCTATTTTCCCTAGCTTTTTAATTAAATGCTGATCCTGCTTCCACTTTTCATTTGGAGTAATTCTCCCAAGTAAACCATGTAATCTTTCACTATTATAGAATGGCACATATCTTTTTATAATCTGCTGTATTTCACCGAAAGTACGATAATCGACTCTGTCAAAGATATCTCTCTTTAAAGTACCATGATATGCTTCAATATGCGCATTTTCTTCAGGTGTTGCCACGTGAGTAAATTCTTGTTCAAACCCGACTAAATGAATGTAATCTCTCACATTACGAGCAATAAACTGACTTCCATTATCAGATCTGATTATCAGAGATTCTGGAGTTGGATATTCATCGACAATTGTTGATAATAATTCAATCACCTCTTTTTGCTTTACATTGAATGCAAAAGTATAACCTAATATTTTTCTAGTATGAACATCAATTATCGATAAAAGATAAGCGTTCTTTCCCATATTGGGAATCCAAATCATCTTGATATCCATTTCAAGACACTCCATAGGATGGCTTGTGTGAACCTTCCTAAATCTTACGAACTTGCGCCCACCACCACTTCTTTTAATTCTTGAATTAGGCTTTAAAAGTCCTGTATTACTCATTATTCTGTACACTTTCTTGTGATTGATCTTATAACCCTTACGCTGAAGATACTTTGTCATTATTCGATAACCACAATCAATAAACTCATGCTCCAATACGCCTTTTATAGCTTCTACAACAGTCCTTTCTTCAACCAGGCCATCGTTACTATGCTTGGTTTGCTTGCTAGGCAAAACACCTTTTCTGCCATTTAACTTCTCTTTATAGTAATAACTACTCTCAGAGAGTCCTACATACTTTAACAAATCTTTGATACTTGCAGTATATTTTTCGAAGAAACGATCTACTAGATTTTTCTTGGATCGTCTGTTCCAAACTTTTTTTTTAGAAGCTCTTTCTGAATTTCCAATTCTATTTCCCGGTCTGCTAAAAGCTTGCGTAGAATCCGAATCTCTTCCTCAGCTTTCTTCATCTCTGGACTGCTGTTATCATATTTAACTCTTAAGCCAGCTTCTCCCTTAGTATCGAACTTCTTTTTCCAATTATAGAAAGCTCCAGTACTAACATTATACCTTCTACAAACTTCTACTACATTACCAGTTTCTGCCTCGCTTAAAATGGCTAGTTTTTCTTCTAATGTCCAACGTCTTTTCATACCCTAAATTTAACTGTTTTAAATCTGAAATTTTACTCCAGTCTTTTTCGGGGCTAAACTACATAATACCCTGAAGAGATTTTTGTTCAGACAACCATTCTACATTTAGTGTATCATATTTGGGGATGTTGCACTTAGCTATTGTGATTTTGGGTTCTTTAACAGCTATTTTATTTCTGAAGTCTTCCAGTAATTCGTCAAAAACAGCTTTTGCAAAATCATTATTTTCACCAAAATACTCACAGTCAACAGCAATAACAAAACTCTCCGTCTCGTAAAAACGCTTTTCTATTCGAAAGTCTACAATATCAAGTTTTCGATCGATTAGAAAAAGTAGTGTGTCTTTTTGTTGTGCTTCAACCGAGAAGACAATCATTACTAACAAAGCTATAAGTGCATATTTCATTTTAATAAGGACAGTTTTTATTAATTTGACTTAAAATATCAGATTCTAAAATGGATCTTTCTTCAGGTGTTACTGTAAATGTATCGTTTCCTACTTCTTCAAGACCACTATTTGCCATGTATATAAATAGAAAATCTAAATCACCTAACCTACCAGAATAATCATTTTACCAGATATGATTTTTTAGAAATCTTCTAATATTTTATAAATCAAAGTATCGCATTTAAATGTGTTTCCTTCCACTACTGCATCACCATATCTTTGTGGTAATTTATCAGTTGACATAATAAAATTCCCTATTAGAGCATTTTTGTTTGTAATATCAAATGGGTTTTTGTTGAATTCAATTTTGTATCTGGTAGATTCTAAATGTTGGGTTTTATCAATATCGGAATAATCATCAAAGATTATTTTTGATACAATAAATGGTTTTTTGTAAAAAAATAACGATATAAATTTTCCACCAAGTCCATCATTATTACCTACCTGTAACAAACATTTATTAAGTAGAGTATCTAAATATACTTTTGCTGGCATTCTATAAAGAGTCGTGTCTGATTTTAAGTTTGAAACAATTTTCAAACTGTTTTTTTGAGGAATATCAAATACTTTCTTTTTATACTTATTGACATATATCTTGGTTTGAAAGTTAACTTCAATTATTGTATCATTATGCATCCATCCAAATTCAATTGGCAAATGTGCTTTGAAACTACCTTTGATTTTTTCAAATGGGTGAAGAATTGTATCAGATATTGTAAATTGAAAGGTCTTAATTGGTAAGCTAATTTGATAATCTGCATTGAATTTTCTATCCATTGATTTTCTGGTAATAGATGCTTCAACAACAGATTTTGTGTCAAATTTGATATTTATTTCAGTTCGTTGGCTATTATGTGTGCGATCAAAATCCTTTCCTTTGATATCAGTTGAATTTATAGAATCTTTATTTGTATTTGGGAGGACTTTCCAAATCATTAATTCATAAATATTATTGGTGACACTTCTTAAACTTGTTGAAGGATTAATTGTATCACTTTTTACAGAATTTGATAAAAATAGAAATTCTTTCTGTGCAATAAAGTTGGGATCTATTTTAACTTCCTGCGAATATGTTAATGTTGGGACAATTAAAGCAAGTATTACCATTAACAGATTAATTACAATTATCTTTCTCATCACTTAATTTTTTTTGAAGTTCATTTATACGTGCAATTTGGGTTTCATTAAATTTCGATTTAAAGATGGTGTTTTTATCTAAGCCAAGCCAAGCTAGAGCCTCGTATTCTTTCTGAGTGTGATTGCTTTTATCAAACCATTTTAAAATTGAGACCATTTTCTCGTGCATTTGGTTGATCATATATATGTGTTGTGCCTCACCAAAATTATTAATTCTTTGATAATCATTAATCAGGTCGGGATAACTTTCACTTAGAATAGTTGGATTGACTTTGCCATTTTCTTTTGTTGATTCCTCTACTGTTTTATAAATTTCAGCATGAATAATTTCATGCAAAATAGTATTGCACATTAAAAGATTCGATTTGGCCAAAATATTTTCATTAATCCTTATTTGAATAATATTATAGTAAAACGGGTCTGCATATTGATTGTTAGTACTACGTGTGCCGTACGTTTTACCGTTTACCTGTCGAGGAATTCCAGTACTCATATCCATTGGAATATAACCAATATCAAAAACAAGTGTGAATTTAGAATCTGAAGGCATGAATTCTTTTAGCAGATTTTGAAGTACACTTGTTTCATTTTTAATTTTATCATAAATGCAATCAGCTTTAGTTCCTTTCCAACTATCATCTTCAACAACGGGCGGTGCAGGATTATATCCTGGATAAGGCTCAGGGTCTTTAAGGTTAGAGTTACTACTTCCGCTACTTCCTCCACCATAAGGTGAATTAGTAGAATAATTACCACCATTACTGCTTGCCCAGTCGCCACTGCTATGGTGTTCTTGAAATAAATATTCTGTTGATATAAAACAATCTTCTTCGCTCCAGTAGTGAGTGAAATCTGTTGTGCTTGCTTTATACCAGTATGTATCGCAAATCAAGTAATCAATTGCGATATTTGATTTTACACTTTTAGTTTGTGAATTATTATTTTCTAAAATTATAAGATCAAATTCTTTATTAGAAGTTTCTAAATTAAGTGTTTTTTCAAAATATTGAATCAATCTTTTTGAATATTCATAGGCTGCATCATCTTCATCATTCATTAAAATAAATGATTCAATGTATTGATTCTGATAATAAAGATAATATAGTGCACTAATGGCTTTATTTTTCTGGTCGTAAATGGGAATAATCAGGGAATTGTATTCCTCGTTACCGAAATGCATTCCATAATCCCATTGAGGGAAACCATACGTTTTAACAAAATCTCCGGTAAAAGAAAGAGAATCATCAGCTTGTGCCAAGCATTCAAGAATATAACTCTTGAATTCATCACCACCGGTTTTTTGATGTTTGAAAAATTCATGATTTTGTGTTTTTGCATTGGGCTGTACAATAACATCTTCCTCTTTACCGCACCCGTAAATCAGTAGGAAAGATAGAAACACTACAAGTAAAATTTTTGTTTTAGCTTTTTTAAAAATTAATTTCATAATACTATGTGATTTGGTTTAAATGCCCCTTTATTCCGAATCCTCCTAAACGGTAACCTTAATATCAGGTGTTGTTAAGCATGAAATGCAAAAAAAACAAATCTGTAACGCTTGGTATCAATGCATTGTTTTAAATGTGTAAATGCAATTGTACATTTTGACAATATAAACATCCCCAAAACATTTTTTGTTTTGGGGATGTAACTAAAATGGAGAGCTTATGTTATATCATTTAGTCCCTATTTCGAATCTGTTTTAATTTAGTTATTCTCTAAAAGTGTTTTATTTTTAGATTCCTTTTTTAACTTTTGAATTCGATTTATTTCCTCGTAATATTTAATGCAATTCTTAGGTTGTTTTTTATAATCGTATCTATATCTTTTATTAAAAATATATTCGTACCAATGCCAGTACATTAAAGGATTTTTTTTGAATGTTCGGTACAATTCCTTATCCTTATATTCAGGTTTATACTTCACGAAATTATTATATTCGCGCTCGAGGTATTCTGTGTCGGTATTCTTGTATGGTGAAATTGAAAAGAGGTACTTACTATCATGGGTAATAAAATAGTATTTTTTGCTAAATCCTCCTTCCAAGAATGTTACATAAAATATAACGAAAACATTACTGAGGATAACAAACAATATCAGACCAATGTATAGATTATTTTTTTTTGTTTTTTTCATGGGAATATGCTTAGTTACAACTTTTATTATTGAAAGGAGATATACCTCCATTTAGATTACGGTTTACTCCATTAGGTAATTGCATATTTCTAATATCTTGCCCTAAACTTCCAGGATTAGATCCTTCTCCGCCTAACCATTTACTGCTAGTATCTGGTAAATTTAGCCCTCCCAATTTTGCTACATTAATTCCAAAATCAGTACAGTTAAAGGTACTCAATTGATATTTTTTTGGATAATTTTCAATGTAATACAAAATTGCATTTACTTGACCAGTTGTGATTTCTTTTGTTATGGACACATCATATGCAGTATTACTATCATTTCCGAGGATACTAAAATCAAGCTCCATAGTTGGTTTTGCACCATTTTTAGGATAGAATCCCAAAATTGCGGTGTTATTTCCTTGCGTTAATCCTACAAAAGTGTGCCCTACACTTGTGAACACGGTATAAGTACTATTTGCTAATGGTTGGTCTACATAAATAGTTAATGTCACAGGCAAACTGGGATCTATACAGTCCAAGTACTCTACAACTGAATATATTGGTTTTTCTGGAGCAGGTGTAGGATAAGGTTCTGTTAGTGTTGAATTACTACTTCCACTACTACCACCACCATAAGGTGAATTGGTAGAATAATTACCCCCATTACTGCTTGCCCAGTCGCCACTGCTATGGTGTTCTTGAAATAAATATTCTGTTGATATAAAACAATCTTCTTCGCTCCAGTAGTAAGTGAAATCTGTTGTGCTTGCTTTATACCAGTAAGTATCGCAAATCAAGTAATCAATTGCGATATTTGATTTTACACTTTTAGTTTGTGAATTATTATTTTCTAAAATTATAAGATCAAATTCTTTATTAGAAGTTTCTAAATTAAGTGTTTTTTCAAAATATTGAATCAATCTTTTTGAATATTCATAGGCTGCATCATCTTCATCATTCATTAAAATATATGATTTGATGTATTGATTCTGGTAATGAAGATAATACAGTGCACTAATGGCTTTATTCTTCTGGTCGTAAATGGGAATAATCAGGGAATTGTATTCTTCGTTACCGAAATGCATTCCAGAATCCCACTGAGGTAAACCATATGTTTTAACAAAATCTCCGGTAAAAGAAAGAGAATCATCCGCTTGTGCCAAACATTCAAGAATATAACTCTTGAATTCATCGCCACCGGTTTTTTGATGTTTGAAAAATTCCTGATTTTTAGTTTTTGCATCTGGCTGTACAAACTCATCATCCTTTTCGCAGCTAATGATCAGTAAAGAGGAGAAGAAAACTACAAGTAGAATTCTGGCTCCGGCCTTTTTAAAATTTAATTTCATAATAATAATATGTGATGTGATTTAAATACCCCTTTATTCCTTGCTTAGCCAAAAGTTAACCTTAATAAAACATGTTGTTAAGCATGTTATGAGAATTATAAGTCTGAAACTTCGGTATTTGTTGAAGAGTAGTATGTGTTAAATTATTGGGAAATAGATAATTAATTTTATTGTTTTGAATTATTTAAAAATATGTTTAATTTAAATCGTTTTTTAATTAAATTAATGTTAATCAGGTTAGCCATACTAACCCCAAAACCCAAGTAAAATGGCACAGAAAGAAGATTACCAAGCAGTACTGGATCAGTTAACTGCAATTTTAGCCGAAAAGGTGAGTGCACCGGGAATGCCGGTTGATATTTATGCACAAGAGGCTCTAAACTTAAGTTATTATGCCCTTGGCGATAAAGAATTATTGGTGGCAAAAGGTCTGCAGGCCGGGTATATTGATAGTTTGCCGGTTCGGGTAGGTGCTATGCAGTACGCTCAGTCGGAGTGGCTGGCGGTATCGAATAGTAAAAGTGAGGCAGCAAAGGAATGGAACGGAATATCGGAAAAAGCCAGTGCTTTGCATGGTGAGCTTTTGCACGATTTTCGTTTTGCTTACCGAAACGATAAGGAATTAAAAATGCTGGTGGATAAAATTGCCGAGGGAAATGGCAATGCCGATATGATTCAGGATTTAAGTGATATGCATGCATTGGGAAAAGCGAATCCCGATCAGTTAACGGCAATAAATAAAGACATGAGCAGACTTGATTTGGCGGCTGAGTATGCGGGTGTTTTAGGGAATCTGCTAGCCAAAGCAAATGGGATTCGTGAGGAGAATGATAAGCCGGCAAAGGAAATGCGCGACAGAGCCTATACTTATGTGAAAGAGTCTGTTGATGAAATTTGTATGTACGGAAAATATGTTTTCTGGAAAGATGAGGAAAAAATGGAAAAATACAGCAGCGCCTATTTTCGTAATCTGCGAAAGCAAAAAGAAAAGGAAACAGAAGTAAGCGAATAGCTCTGAAACCCCCGCGCAGGCTAGGTGATTACCCCGCAGGAAGGGGTAAAGTGCTGCAGGAAGCACGCTTTGCCTGCAGAACTGCATATTTTGCCACAGAACCTGTTGATTGATCCGCAGAACTGGCAAAAACGCCACAGAATTGAATGATTTACCCGCAGGACGAACTTTTTTAACACAGAGAAGCGATATACTGCGAAGGACGAATGTGGATGACCAACAAAGCATATTTTTTTGCAAAAATAAACCCCCGATAGCAGTTGATCGGGGGTTTGTGTGTAAAAAACAGATTGAGGTTTTGCGCAAAAACCAACAATTGATCGTCGTTTAATTTTGTAAGACATTTTGGTACTAACCTAATCTCACCTCTTTATTCCGTTTTTTGGTAAAAGGTAACCCTGAAACCTGTGATATTTATTTTAATTGATCTACAGTCTGTTTTATTTTGTCGAGAGCAGTGGCCAGCACCGATCTCGGGCATCCAATATTTATGCGCAGGTATCCTTCTCCTTCGGGGCCAAACTTAGTGCCGTCGTTCACAGCCAAACCTGCTTTATTAACAAACAAATCATGCAGGTCTTTGGTCGAAATTCCAAGCGACCGGTAATCCAGCCAAAGCAAATAAGTTGCCCCGGGTTCAACCAATTTTATTTTGGGGATATGTTCCTGCAGATACTTTCTTAGAAAATCAACATTGCCTTTTAAGTAGACCATTAGCTGATCCAGCCATTCGGCTCCTTCCTCGTAACCGGCCTGCATGGCAACATGTCCAAATAAATTTCCCAAATCCAAATGCAAGGCCGATACCATTCTCTTGTATTTTTTTCGAAATTCAGGATTTGCAATAATAATTACAGAACTTGCCAGGCCTGCAACATTAAAAGTTTTCGAAGGGGCAATACAGGTAATTGTTCTTTGATTTAAATCTTTGGACAGGGAAGCAAGCGGAATGTGTTTGTATCCTTCAAAAATTAAATCCTGATGAATTTCATCGGAAATGATAAAAAAATCGTAGGTTTTGGCAAGATCACCAAGTTGAAGCAATTCTTTTTTGGTCCACACTCTGCCAACAGGATTGTGCGGATTACAGAGAATCAATGCCTTTAAACCCTTTTTTGCCAACTGTTCCAGCTGATTAAAATCCATTTCGTAACCCGTTTCTGTTCTTATTAATGGGTTGTAAACCAATTCTCTTCTGGTATCATTTACAACATGAAAAAACGGATGGTATACTGGCGGTTGAACAGCAATTTTATCTCCTTCATTGGTTAAACTCATCAATAAAAGGGACAGGCCGGTAACTACACCCGGACTTGTTGATATCCACTTTTTACGAACCGACCAGTTGTGTCTGGAACTAAGCCAGCCCTGAATACTTCCAATACAATTATCGCTTCGAAACGAGTAGCCGTAAATCTCGTGATTTGCTCTTTTTAGTATGGCATCTGATATACATGGAGGAACTTTAAAATCCATATCGGCTACCCACAGGGGAAGAAGATCTTTTTTGCCAAAGAATTTATCAAGTCGGTCGTATTTTATGCAGTCAGTGTTTTTTCTATCAATTATTTCATCAAAATCGTAATGCATATTTTCCTTTTTTATAAGTCGAGTGAATTTAGAAAAAAGGCTCAACTAAAAAAAGACTTTCAGGAGTAAGGAGAAAAATTTTTGAAAACAAAGAAATTGTTCCGGGTATTGGTTTCTTTTAGATCAATGTAAAATATGGCCGGGGTAATTTTTTTACGGTAAATTATTGCCTGATTCTGCAATTAACTCAACAATACCCGATCCGTATACACCAATTTCCCAATAATGCCTCTTAGTGCATCCGGTAGGGCAATCGTCCCAGCCATAACTGTAAATTAGGTGCATGAAATCGGAAGTGTAATCCATAATTTCAATTTGAGATCCATCGCCTATGCATAAAGTTGATTTGGTACTAAGAATAAAAGGGATTTTCTTTAGTTCGGCAGCCAATGCCAAATGATTAATGCCGGTTTCTGATCGATATTTGTATTGATTGTTTCCAATGGAATCAAGACTGATATTGTATTCGTAGATGTAATTGTCCAGTTGCCTGTGATCTGAATAGCCATTACGGTACCAGGAACTGATATTAGTATTTATAGTGTCGGAGCTAAGTATGCCTTCGTGCAGTTGAACGGGGCAAAGAGTATGAATCTGATATTCTCTGATTTCATAGGCCGATTGCAGTAAAGAATCTAAAAAGACCATTTGAAGAGCTGATATGACTGGTGCTACATGCGATTCATCAATCTCGATATTGTTTAATTCCCGGGTTTCTTCATTTAAGTACAGGTTTAAACAAAGAAGTTTGGCATCGTCCAAAAGAATTTGAAAAGTTGAGTCAGAAACTCTGGAGTCCTGAATGATATCAGTAGGAAAATCGATTGTAGTTTCACCATCACATGCAACAAAGAATATGCCGGCCAAAAAGGAAGAGAGAATAAAAAGGTAGTTTTTCATTCTAATTTGATTTTGGAAAAAGGTTCGTAATAGCCTTACGTGTTGTGATGCAATAGCTTATCTGTTATACAACGGATTCGAAATGAATTTGTTGCATTTTATCTGAAAAAAATGAATAAATAGTTGATTTAAATTATTTAGAATCATTCTTGATCAATGGTGGTTTTTTGATGATGTAAACAGGTGTTTTTCCGGAACATTTCTGATTGAAATCGAGTAGAATCTTATACTTTTGATAACCAATAAAAAATCAGGCATGACAACATATACTTCATTAAAAAATACTTGCATTATTATCGTTATTCTGGGAGGAATCTACATGGCGGCTCAATTGTTTAATTATTCGAAGATAGATGATCCAACAACAGAGCATATTGGAAGCGAATACATGAGTAAATACAATGTATATGCTTTAAAAACACCCGATAAAATGACTTTTGCCGGTGAAAATGTACCACTGGAAAGGTGGGATGTGAAAGAATCTTTCGATAGAGAATTGTTGGTGAATACCTACTGGCAATCACAAACACTTCTCTTTATTAAAAGAGCGAATCGTTATTTTCCCATCATCGAACCCATTCTGAAAGAGCAGGGGGTACCCGATGATTTTAAATATTTGGCATTGATAGAAAGCGGATTGGTTCCTACTGCAGAATCACCGGTAGGTGCTGTAGGGATATGGCAATTTATGAAGGGAACAGCTAAAGATTATGGTTTGGAGGTTGAAACAGAGGTGGATGAGAGATACAATGTTGAAAAATCGACCATCGCGGCCTGTAAGTATCTGAAGAAGTCGTATGATAAGTATGGAACCTGGAGTTTGGTTGCAGCATCCTACAATGCGGGCAGAAGGTTTATCGATAAACAATTGCAGCTGCAGGATGCAGGGGATTATTTTGATTTGCTTTTAGGGGAAGAAACAGGTAGATATGTATTTCGTATTATGGCTATTAAACGAATAATGGAGAATACAGATGAATTTGGATTTAGATACAGGACATCCGATTTGTATCCAAATATCCCAACCCGTAAAGTGAAAGTTTCGGGAAATGTTGATGATTTTGCTGTCTTTGCAAAGGAAAACGGGGTTAATTATAAGATACTAAAGCATTTTAACCCTTGGCTTCGAAAAGCTTATCTAACAAATTTATCTAAAAAAGAGTACGAAATTACACTTCCTGCCAAAGGATATATTAATTTTGCATTTTCTGAATATAAAAGTCCTTCAGATTCTGTTGCAGTAAAGTAGCAAATTAAAGGGTGTAAAAGGAGATTGTAAATTGAGTATCAAAGACAGCAAGAATAGAAATGGGGAAGAGCGCCTGGAAACTGAAAGCATTGAGGTTTTTGGTGCCCGTGTTCATAACCTCAAAAATATAGATGTAAGCATCCCAAGGAATCAACTTTCGGTAATTACAGGATTAAGTGGAAGTGGAAAATCTTCTTTGGCTTTCGATACAATTTATGCCGAAGGTCAGAGGAGATACATAGAAACTTTTTCGGCCTATGCCAGACAGTTTTTGGGTGGAATGGAGCGTCCGGATGTAGATAAAATTACTGGTTTGAGCCCGGTGATTTCCATTGAGCAAAAAACGACCAATAAAAATCCTCGTTCCACAGTTGGAACCATTACCGAATTATATGACTTTCTTCGACTTCTTTATGCAAGAGCAGGTATAGCCTATTCTTACGAAACGGGAGAGGAAATGGTGAAGTATACTGATGAGCAGATTATTGATTTAATTCATGAAAAATTCAGCGATAAAAGAATATTAATTCTTGCTCCAATTGTAAAAGGCCGCAAAGGTCATTATAAAGAGTTGTTTGAGCAGATCAGGAGTAAAGGATTTCTCTACGCTCGTGTTGATGGCGAAATTGTAGAGCTGTACCATGGCTATAAGGTCGATCGATATAAAAATCATGACATTGAAGTTCTGATTGATAAGTTGGTGGTTGAGGAAGTTGGAGATAAGCGCCTGAAGGAATCTGTTCAAACCGCAATGAAGCATGGAAAGGGAATTACCATGATTCTGGATAAGGATACTGATGAAGTGAGGTTTTACAGTCGTTTGCTGATGTGTCCTACCACTGGAATTTCCTATAATACTCCGGCACCGCATAGTTTTTCATTCAATTCTCCGCATGGAGCTTGTCCCAAGTGTAAAGGTTTGGGGCGGGTAAATGCCATCGATATGGATAAGATTATTCCGGATGCGAATTTGAGTATTCGTGAAGGTGGAATTGTTCCTTTGGGAAAATATAAAAATTCATTGATATTTTGGCAGCTCGAAGCGATTGGCCGAAAATATCATTTCGTGATGGATACGCCCATAAAAGAAATACCCGATGAGGCGTTAAGTATTATTTTGGATGGTTCCAGCGAAACATTCAAACTGGAAAATACGCCGTTGGGCGCATCTTCCAATTACTTTCTTAGTTTCGATGGGGTGATTAAGTACATTTCAAATCAGGAAAGCAATGTAACATCGAAAAAAGCTAAAAAATGGGCCGAGCAATTTATCATTACAAAAGTTTGCGAATCCTGTAATGGCAATCGTCTAAAAAAAGAATCCCTTCATTTTAAAATCCACGATAAAAATATCTCGGATGTTTCAACAATGGATCTAGGCTTGTTGAGCGAATGGTTTCAGGATTTGGAACAGCACTTAAACAAAAAACAACAAATAATAGCACAGGAGATATTGAAGGAGATCCGATCACGATTAGGCTTCCTGATTGATGTTGGGTTGGAATATCTGTCTCTCAACCGAAGTTCTGTAACTCTTTCGGGAGGAGAATCGCAGCGTATTCGCCTGGCAACCCAAATTGGATCTCAGCTCGTTAATGTGCTTTATATTCTTGATGAGCCAAGTATCGGTTTGCATCAAAGAGACAATCAGCGGCTAATCTATTCCCTGCAGCAATTGCGTGATTCGGGGAATTCGGTAATTGTTGTTGAGCACGATAAGGATATGATTCTTTCGGCCGATTATGTGGTTGATATGGGACCATTTGCAGGAAAACATGGGGGAGAGGTTGTAGTTGCAGGAACACCTGCTGATATCCTAAAAGGAGATAGTTTAACGTCTCATTACTTAAATGGAGATAAAAAAATTGTGATTCCTGAAAGCCGACGGGAAGGGAATGGAAAAACAATAAGCTTAAAAGGCTGTACGGGCAATAATCTTAAAAATGTAAATATTATTTTGCCTTTGGGTAAGTTTATTTGTGTTACCGGTGTTTCAGGGAGTGGCAAGTCAAGCTTGATAAATGGAACATTGCAGCCAATTTTATCTCAGCATTTTTATCGTTCGGTTGCAGATCCCTTGCCATACGAAAAAATTAGCGGGATAAAGAATATCGATAAGGTAGTGGAAGTGAATCAGTCACCCTTAGGTCGCACACCAAGATCCAATCCGGCTACCTACACCAATTTGTTTGGTGATATCAGAAAGTTATACGAGAAATTGCCGGAGTCGCAGATTCGTGGATACAAGGCCGGACGATTCTCATTCAATGTGAAAGGCGGCCGATGCGAAACTTGTCAGGGTGCAGGTGTTCGGTCTATCGAAATGAATTTTCTTCCTGATGTTTACGTGCATTGCGATGAGTGCAACGGAAAGCGCTACAACAGGGAGACTTTGGAGGTTCGTTACAAAGGAAAATCGATTGGGGATGTTCTGGATATGACCATTAATCAATCAGTAGAATTTTTTGAACACATTCCTTCTATTCAAATGAAATTAAAGGTTCTTCAGGATGTTGGATTGGGATATATAACTCTTGGGCAGCCATCAACAACTCTTTCGGGAGGTGAGTCGCAAAGGGTAAAATTAGCAACTGAGCTGGCCAAAAGAGATACCGGACAAACCATGTACATTCTCGATGAACCAACTACAGGTTTGCATTTTGAAGATGTGAGAGTTTTGCTTGAGGTATTGAACCGATTGGTAAATAAAGGAAATACAGTTGTAGTGATAGAGCACAATATAGATGTAATTAAAGTTGCCGATCATGTAATTGATATTGGAGTTGAAGGTGGCCGGAATGGTGGTGAAATCTTGTTTGAGGGGACACCTGAAGATTTGGTTTCATGTAAGAAATCATTTACCGCTCAGTTTTTAAAAGATGAAATGAAATAATTTATAAACGAAATTAAATAATGAGGATCTCCAGATGGGGATCCTTTTGTTTGTCATCAAATTGAAGGAAAATCAAATTGATTCAAATTTAAAATCTTACATGAAGCTTAACAAAATTTAACTCGATAGCTTTTAAATGTGCCATCCTTATTGCGTATCTTTAAAAACAGTATAATCATAACCGGGTACATTGTAAATTTAGAATTCTATGGGAAAATTGATTGATATTTATTTTGAAGATATAAAAGAGAAAAGATCTTATCCTATTGGCACAGATCTTCAAACAATACTTGCAGATCTCAAACCTCAGCTTAATGGGGAGGTGCTTGGAGCAATGGTTAATAATAAGCTTAAGGAGTTAAGCTACGAAATTTACAAGCCTAAAAATATCAAGTTTGTGGATGGAACGCATGCCAATGGCCGCAGGATGTATGTTCGATCTTTGTGCTTTTTGCTTTATAAGGCAGTTCATGATTTGTACCCAAAAGTAGGTTTTCGGGTTGAACATTCAATTTCGAATGGCTTGTATTGTCGGATAACAGATAAGAATGTAATACTTACGGCTGGGGATGTTGAAAATATAAAGAAGAGAATGGTTGAGATCATTGAGGCTGATCTTCCTTTTGTTCGTGAAGAAATTGAAACTGAGAACGCAATAGCATTGTTCGAAGCTCATGGTTTGAAAGAGAAAACCAGTCTGTTTCGTACCCGGGGAAATTTATTCACATCTGTATATCATTTAGGCGATAGTGTTGATTATTTCTATGGTTTTTTGGTTCCGTCTACAAGTAAACTTAAAGTGTTTGATTTATTGCCTTTTGCTCAGGGAATGTTACTTATGGCACCTGGGAAAAGAAATCCTTTGGAAGTAGAAACCTTTATTCCTCAGGAGAAAATGCTGAAGATATTTAGTGAATACAAACGATGGGGAAATGTTTTAAATATTTCCAATGTTGGTGATTTAAATGGCTACGTTGAAAATAAAAATATTTCAGAACTGATAAAAATATCAGAAGCTTTGCACGAAAAGAAAATTTCTCAAATAGCCGATAAAATTAGGAAGAAAAGAAAGCATGTAAAGCTCATTTTGATTTCCGGACCTTCATCATCAGGGAAAACAACTTTTGGAAAAAGATTAGCCATTCAGCTTAAAGTTGCAGGTCTGCATCCAGTAAATTTATCTTTAGATAACTATTTCGTTAATCGGGAAAAAACTCCTAAAGATGAAAATGGAGAGTACGATTTTGAGGCATTGGAATCTTTGGATGTTCGCTTGTTTAATGAAAATTTGGTCGATCTGCTGAATGGTAATGAGGTTGAATTACCAAAGTTTTCATTTGAGACCGGTTCTCGTTATTTCAATGGAGAGAAATTGAAAATTAATGGCAAGCAGGTTTTGGTTGTGGAAGGAATTCATGCTCTAAATCCAAAATTAACTCCGCTTATTGCCGATGATTCAAAATTTAGAATTTACATTTCTGCTTTGACCTCAATTTCTATTGATGGTCATAACAGAATTCCATCAACCGATAACCGTTTGATTAGAAGGATTGTCAGGGATCATAAATATCGAAATTACAGTGCTTTCGACACGATTAGTCGTTGGCCTAGTGTTAGGCGTGGTGAAGAAAAAAATATTTTCCCGTATCAGGAAGAGGCCGATGTGATGTTTAATTCAGCTCTTCAGTACGAGTTAGGTGTTTTAAAGAGATATGCTGAACCAATATTGAAAGAGGTTCAGCCTAATCAGGAAGAATATTCGGAAGCAAATAGGCTGCTAAAGTTTTTTAGCTACTTTCTTCCAATCAGCGCCGTTGAAATACCACCTACATCTTTAATGAGAGAGTTTTTAGGCGGAAGTACTTTTGAGTATTAACTTGTTAATAACTTTTTGCCTGTTCATATTCATCCCTGTTTTAGTTGTTAATATCCTTAATGACTAAATCAGGGATTTTTAGTTATTAACAATTGAAGCATTACAAAAATATGGGTATTCGAAAGTTATTAACAATTAATCAACACTGTTGATAACTTGTTAATACTCGTTTGAAAAGTATAAAAATGGATTTTGCCTGGTTTTTCAGAACCGGGGTGCAAATATAGTATAAAAAGAAGGAGATTTGGAAGGAAAGATTTTGTTTTTTTTATAAAAAATGATGCTTCGGGCTAACTATCTCTTCATCATACGATCTATCTCAATTTTATGATCGCGTTGTTTTAAACTTTCTCTTTTGTCGTAGTGTTTTTTACCTCTGCAAAGCGCAATTTCCATTTTTGCAAAACCTTTTTCGTTAAGGAAGATTCTTAAAGGAACAATGGTTAAACCACTTTCTTTGGTTTTTCGATCCAATTTATCTAACTCTTTTCGGTTCAAAAGGAGTTTTCGTTCTCTTTTTTCTTCGTGATTATAGTACGAGCCAAATTTGTATTCGGAAATATGCATCTCTTTTACGTAAAGTTCATTTGCACTAAAATAGCAAAAGGAGTCTCCGATGTTTGCTTTTCCTGCACGTATAGACTTAATTTCGGTTCCAAAGAGTTGAATTCCTGCTACAAAGGTTTCGATGAATTCGTATTCGAAGCTTGCTTTTTTATTTCTAATATTTATTTTCTGCATTGTAAATTCTTTATTGCCTTACAAATTTACGATTTAAATTGTAACCGGAAGCTTGAAAATAACGGAAAACATTCGTTCAAAGATTAGTGGGAGAACTAAAATAAGCAAACTGGCTACAATTGTAAAGCCTGGTTTTTTATTTTCGGCTATAGGAAGCAGTGGAGATATTCCCAACCATAAAACACGAATAAAATACAATTCAAAAACCAGACATATCTGATTAAGAAAAGAGTAGGGTGAAAATAATTTTGCAAGGCTGTGGAACAAACAGAAAACGGCTCCACTGTATACGATTAATTGATAGATGCTTGAAGGTTTTATTTGTAATTGAAAATTAGGAGCCAATAGTTCAATCATTTTCCCAGTTGTTAAAAAACCCAGGTTTAAGGAGATAAAAGAAACAATAAATTGAGAAATACCAATGCTTAAATTTTCTGTATGAATTAATGCACCAATGGACGAAATAAGCGAGCATACTGCGATTACAAGAAATGCAAAATGGATAAAAATAGATTTCACGCTATTTGTCTCCAGACTAATAGCTTTCCACTCTTTCTTTGGTTCAAGAAGTAGATTAAGCCATCTGGATAGGGAGTGTATGGTGTTTTGTATTCGAAAATTCATTGCCGTAATTTCTTGCTATTGATAGATATCAAAATTAAACAAGCTTTTTTAATTTGCTGTGTTTTTTCGCAAAATTGTAGGTTTCTGTTATGGCTTTTTACTAAAATCCCATAAGGCCGGCTATTCCAATAAAAAATGCCCCTAAAACAGCATATATTGAAAGTAAGCCAATCAGTATAAATGTAAAATAACCCGATTTTTTATCATCAGGAATAGAAAGAATGGGTGATATTCCCTTGTAGAGGATATAAAAACTGAAAAGTCCCAAAATGGTCAGGTAATTTATTGTGGGAATCAAAAATGCCAGTGAATTGAATAAAATGCCTGGAACAAAGGAGAAGCTAATAAGGGTGAAAGCCCGGTTAAATCTTTCCTCTCTATTCTGGAATTGGGCAAATTTACTAACAAGAAGCGTGGAAATGTATATGGATAGAATGGAAAACAAAAATGTGGTACTTGCTGAAAACAGATGCATGTTTAAGTGTTGCAAAGGATTCTGTTCGAATAATTGATAACCTGTGAAATTGCAGACAGCCATTAGTAAGAGCAGGGGTAAAATAAGAATCGAGAACAATTGTTTCGGGCTGTTTTTTTGAATTGAGATTGATTCCCAAGCTTGTTCAGGTTGAATGAAAAGTTGCAGACTGAGTTTGTAAATGCTTCGAATAGTCATATTGAATGAAGATGTTGGTGAATTCAAAAAACTTAAAGTAATTTTACTGCGTTGTTTTTTTTGCACAGTATTGTCTTATTGTAAGATAAACAATATCCGGATAAAGAAAAATGGATCGTTTTACTCGTTTGGGAAAAATATTTAACATGCAGAATAACTTAATTGTAGTGCTTGGAGCAACCGCTGCAGGAAAAACAAGTCTGGCTGTAAAGTTGGCGAAAGAATTTAATGGCGAAATCATTAGTGCCGATTCGCGCCAGATTTACCGGGGAATGGATTTGGGTACGGGCAAAGATCTGGATGAATATGTTTTGGATGGAATTCCAATTCCTTATCATCTGATTGATATTGCTGATGCAGGTTATAAGTACAATGTGTATGAATTTCAGCAGGATTTTGTGAAGGCTTTTGAGCAGATTACCGCCAAAAAGAAAATGCCTGTTGTTTGTGGTGGTACGGGTATGTATTTAGAGGCTGCATTAAAAGGATATAAATTAATAGCAGTTCCAAAAGATCAGGCCTTTCGGGATACAATGCTTGATAAATCGCTGGATGAATTAGGTACTATTCTTCGCTCTTACAAAGAAGTGCACAATAATTCTGATTTGGAAACACAAAAAAGAGCGATTCGTGCGATTGAAATAGAACGCTATTATGCTTCTCATCCTGAAATTGAAATGGATTATCCGGAGCTGAATCCATTGCTGATAGGAATTAAGTTCGACCGTGAAATTAGACGGGAGAGAATTACTCAGCGCTTAAAAGAGCGGTTAAAATCAGGAATGGTTGAAGAAGTTCAGGCGTTGATGCAATCAGGAGTTTCGGCTGAAGATCTAATATATTATGGGCTGGAATATAAATTTTTAACACAGTATGTTGTTGGCGATTTAACCTACAATGAAATGTTTAATGGTTTGGAAGTGGCAATTCATCAATTTGCAAAACGGCAAATGACCTGGTTTCGAAAAATGGAACGCAGTGGCTCAAATATCCATTGGCTGGATGGTTTTATGCCCTTAGAGGAGAAAGTAAAAAAAGTAAAGGAACTGGCAGCTCTTTAATTCAGGTGTTTCTCAATTTCTGAGAATGTGATTCTTTTAACCTTTAATTTATCCCACTTGGAAAAGGGGAGGGGAATATTTGGTAATTCTTTAATTGCGTCCTCAATTACGTAAACCGAAATGCCACGTTTAGCTAAGCCAACAACAGCACAGTCTACACATACATTGGTTGTAACGCCGTAAACAAAAACTTTTTTAGGTGCAATCAGTTCCAGTACTGCATTTGTGTTCTCATTTCCTTCGAATACATCGAAAGCATCTTTTCGAATGACAATATTTCGGTTGATGATAATATCCTGAATATCTTTCCCGGAATACTTGATGTTCCAAAATACTTCTGAAAATGGTGTTTCCGGAATTGTCTCACTCACATATTCGGCTCCAGAGGTATTGGCCATACAATGTTGTGGAAAGCTTGTTATGAAATCAGGATTGTCAGACAATTCTTTTGAATTGGCATAATGAAAATCAGCAGTGTTAACAACTTGAATATTATTACTTTTTGCAAAGGCAGTTATTTGCTTTAAAGATGGTTGAATTTGCTCTGCTCCGGGAACATATAATTTCCCTGTTACACTCATGAAATCAAATTGAGTGTCCACATTCCAAAATAAAATATCTTTTGCAAACATAGGGTGTTTCTTATTTAGATTTGTATTTACTACAATATTACAACAGCATAAAAAGATATCAAAATCGAAACATTAATTATTCAGGTTAATACATCTGAAAATTATCACCTTTTAACGGGAGAATTGCATGTAACAACGAATAATTTTCACTCCTGATTAATTCTTTTTTACTTTAATTTTGAAATTTATAGTTGAGAATATTTATGACTAACATAAAAAAGATTTCCCGCAGCCGGATTGCTTATCATGTGTTGTTTTGGGTGCTTGCTTTTACATTTTGGCTATTTACAATGTTTGTGGCAAGTAATTTTAAAAATATATTAAGATTAGAACCTGTCTTAATGACATTTGTGTTTAATCTGTGTTTTGCCGCCGCGGTTTATTTTAACCTGCTGGTTCTGATTCCGTTATTTTTTAAAAAACAACGTTTTTTTCTGTATGTTGTCTTCCTGTTGGGAGTGATTTCTTTGGCGGCTTTTTTTATTGACTTTTTGCTGGTTTATCCTTTAGGACGATTTGTGCAGGGTGAACAGTTTTTCGAGGAGTTGACTTTTGTTGTATGGTTTAATTTTGCATTTTTCACATTTATTTATGTAGGGGTTACGAGTTTTTTATCCTTAATGAGAGAGTGGTTTGTTTTGCAAAAAATATCATTTCAATTAAAGGATATTGAAAAGGAGAAACTGGAAGCAGAACTGAAGGCATTAAAAGCTCAGATAAATCCTCATTTTCTGTTTAATACATTAAATAACATTTATTCTCTTACGCTTGATAAGTCGGATAAAGCGCCCAGTTTAGTGTTAAAGCTATCTGATTTGATGAGGTATATTTTGTACGATTGCAACGATCGTTACGTTTTGTTAGAGAAAGAGCTGGAGTTTATAAAGAATTATCTGGATTTGCAGAAAATTAGATTGGATGATAGTATTCCTGTAAAAATGGAAGTGAAAGGCGACGCAGCAAGAAGTAAAATTGCCCCTCTTTTGTTCGAGCCTCTTATTGAGAATGCATTTAAGCATGGTGCTTACGGAAGGAATAATGGTGGTTTTGTAAATATTCTCTTTAATTTTGAAGATAAAAGCCAGATTGAGTTATCAATAGAGAACCGATCGGAGAATGATTGGGATAAAGAGAATGAAAAGAACAGTGGGATTGGAATAAAAAATGTAATTCGTCGTTTGGAGTTGCTGTATCCCGAAAAACACCGGCTGGAAATTAAAGACGAGAATAATCTTTTTAAAATTAGCTTGCAAATTGATTTGTCCTAACTAAGTTTGAATCCTATGAAGTTGAAATGTTTAATAGTTGATGATGAGCCATTAGCACAGCGGGTTTTGGAAAAATATATTTTGGAATTGCCTGGACTTGAGCTCAAAGGGAAATGCAGCGATGCTATTGAGGCAATGGAAGTTTTGCAGGAGCAAGAGGTCGACCTTATTTTTCTGGATATTAATATGCCTCGTTTGAGCGGAATTAATTTTCTGAAAACCTATAAAAATCCACCAATGGTAGTGATAACTACAGCTTACACAGAGTATGCTTTGGAGAGTTATGAGCTGAATGTATTGGATTATCTGAAAAAGCCTTTTTCATTTGAGCGATTTTTACAAGCAGTTCAAAAGGCAGAGGAAAGATTGAAGGGTGTTTCTGAACCGCAGGAAGCAGATAAGGACGAACGGGAATTTATTTTTGTTAAGGCAAATAAGAAAACCATTAATATCAGTCTCGACTCAATTTTATATGTTGAAGCTTTGGGCGATTACGTTAAGATTTTTACAAAGGAAGGACATGTTGTAACTTATCAATCACTGAAAGGAATTGAACGTTTGTTGCCATCACATAAATTTTATCGGATTCACAAATCTTATATTGTATCCTTGTCGAAAATTAAATCGATAGAAGGAAACATGGTACACATGGAAAAGAGTACGATTCCAATTGGAAATAACTACAAACAGAGTTTCTTTCAAAGAATACATCCAGCATAATATTATAATCAAGTTCTGTTTTTTCAAGAGGTCCGGTGGAAATTTTCACAGGGCCTTTTTTTTTTGGTTTGGATTATGTGTAAATCTGTGTTTGTATCTGGTTGATTCGCAGTAAGAATGAAGGGTGTGTTGTTTTTGAATAGGAGGTGGGTTTAAACTGATAATTTCAACTATGTTTGGAGCTTGGAAAGTTGGAATAAAGAAGTGTAAATATATTGGGGATTTCATGCTTGTAATTCGCTCCCTTTTTGTTAAATTTAAGCCTGAAAAAGTTGAATTTTAGGTTTAAAAAAATTGAAAATCCATGAAAAAACTGACTAATTGCCGTTATATTGCTTTTCTTGTAGTAATTGTCTTTGCTTTTAACTTTGTTGGCTGTAAACCTGTTGATAAAAAGAATACTGAAGGGCAGACTGTGAAGCCTTTATTAAAGAAATCAATTGAGAAAGAGGTGAAAGATGTGGTATATCCTCTTCCAACTACTTTTGAGTTGACCTCGATGTTGAATCGTATTGGAGCTGATTATATATTAGGTCTTTCTAACTCATCAGAGAATGCTGATAAATATTTTACTGAAAAAGCCAGAGCTTTGAATCTGGGTGTGTATAGTGCGGACTTAAGTTATGCAAGTACTTATCAGCGCAAGCAGGAAACAATGCTGTTTTTGAAGGCGTCTAAAGCTTTAATTGATAATCTGGAAATTACCAGTGCTTACAATGAAACTCTTGTGGAAGAGGTTGAAAAGAATTTGGATGATAAAGATCAGTTGGTGAAGATAATTACAAATTCGTTTTACGATACTTATGAGTTTTTAAATAAGAATGCCAAAGGTAATCTCTCATTAATGGTTGTTAGTGGTAGTTTTATTGAGGGATTGTATATCGCAACTCATATTTCTGAGAATACTTATTCTAATCCGGAAATTGTAAAAGTAATTTTTGATCAAAAAGAAGTTTTGGAGAAATTACTATCCGTTTTGGAACCGGAAGCTAAGGATCCTAATATTGATTCTTTATTGGTAGAATTAAATGGTCTGAAACTTAGCTATGATAAGATCGTTGATGGAAGCATGGATGAAGAGCAGCTTAAGGAAATTACCACTAGTGTTGCTAAACTTAGAGATGCTATCGTTCAGTAATTGTAGGATGTAACAAGATATGTGACTGCCTTTCGTTTCGGAAGGCAGTTTTTTTATGCCAAGATCATTGGTTCAACTATCCTTTTGTTTACGAAATAAATTGTATTTTTAAAATTAGTACGGTAAGGCAAACCATAAATTCTGATAAAGTAAATGGGGGAATCGATTTTAAATGCACTAATGCACCTTTTTGCCATTGTTGCCAATGCTAAGGAAGAAGGCATTTCGCGGGAAGGAAAAGTAATTGTGGAGGGTTTTTTAAATCGCTACGTGAATTTAGAACTCCAGGTTGAGTATCTGCGATTATTTGAGAACTATTCCGAATTCTACCGTCGTGAGATGGAGTATCAGGCAAGTGTGCATTCTCAGCAGGCCAATATTCTTTCATTAACAGAGGCCTCCAAGGTATGCACCAAGATAAAAGCAGAATTGGTTCAGGAAGAACGTCTGATTGTATTGCTGCGTTTGCTGGAGTTCGTTTATGAGGATAAGGTTGTCAGCGAAAATGAATTTGAATTTATCAGTATTGTTGCTGAAAGTTTTAAAATACCCAGATCTGAATTCATCAATTGCCTTGCTTTTGTTTGGGATGATGCGCTCGATGAATACGACAAAAGTAAATTTCTGATTATTGACAATAAGGTAACAGAGTGGTCTGAGAATCTGTCCTGGTTCATGAAGAAAGATGTAAAGAAGACAGAGAACGATTTTAAGCATTTGTTCTGTGATAACTTGTATGGACGAATTGTTGTAATGTTTGCGCAGAGTGTGAACTTATTGGTATTCAAATATGAGGGAGAGCTAAATCTTTATCTGGAGGGAAACAAAATAAAGCCGGATAAAACTTATCAGTTAAGTAATGGTTCCATAATTAAAGGACCCAATATTAAGTCAATTTATTTCTCGGATATTGCCGGGAAATTTTTGAAGGAAGAGTCGCAGCAAAAAATAATATTTTCGGCTAAGGAAATTGAATTTAAGTTCAGAAACTCAAATAATGGCATCCATAAATTTAATATTTCGGAAGAGAGCGGACAGCTGATTGGTATAATGGGAGGCAGTGGTGTTGGTAAGTCCACATTACTGAATGTTTTGAACGGAAATTTGAGTTTAAATCATGGCGAAATTCGGATTAATGATTACGATATTCATAGAAATAAATTGGCTGTTCAGGGATTGATTGGTTTTGTTCCGCAAGACGATTTATTGATTGAGGAGTTGAGTGTCTTTCAAAATTTATATTATAATGCCAAGTTGTGCTTTAAGAATTACAGTGAAATTCAAATTCTAAAAAAAGTTTTGAAGATACTTCAGGATTTGGATTTGTATGAAGTACGGGACCTTAAGGTTGGGAATCCACTAAATAAATTTATTAGCGGAGGACAGCGCAAAAGAATAAATATTGGCTTGGAGCTGATGAGGGAACCTGCTATTTTATTGGTAGACGAACCTACATCCGGCTTGTCTTCTACCGATTCGGAAATGGTTATGAATCTGCTAAAGAGCCAAACTTTAAAGGGGAAATTGGTAATTGCCAATATTCATCAACCCTCGTCGGGAATATTTAAAATGTTCGATAAACTTTGGATTCTCGATCGGGGTGGTTATCCTATTTATAACGGCAATCCGATTGATGCAATTGTTTACTTCAAGACTCAGAATTCGCAGGTAAATGCTTCCGAGAGTGAGTGTGTGACTTGCGGAAATGTAAATCCTGAACAGATATTGCAGATTGTTGAAACCAAATTAATTGATGATCAGGGAAAACCAACCCGCGAGAGACGAATTCTTCCTGTGGAGTGGTATCAGAAATACAAGGACAATATAGAAGCCAATCATTTGCCCTTGCGTGCCGATAAAAAATTGCCACAAAGTGATTTTAAGATTCCAGGAAAATTAAAGCAATTTTCAATTTTCTGGATTCGGAATGTTCTTTCGAAATTAACCAACAAACAATACCTGATTATTAATCTGTTTGAGGCACCATTGCTTGCAGTGATATTAGGTTATTTTACGAAATACACTACCGATGCAGGATATGTATTTGGTGAAAATAAAAATTTTCCGGTTTTTCTGTTCATGTCGGTTGTGGTTTCTATGTTTTTGGGATTAACCGTAAGTGCAGAAGAAATTATTCGGGACAAAAAGATTTTACAAAGAGAGAAATTTCTGAATTTGTCCAGGATTAGTTACCTCAGTTCTAAAATCATTTTCTTATTTATTCTCTCTGCAATTCAGTCTTTATCTTTTGTATTGGTTGGCAACTATATATTGGAGGTTGAAGGAATGCTTTTTTCCTATTGGTTGGTATTGTTCACAACGTCATGCTTTTCGAACATGATCGGATTAAATATTTCTGCAGGATTGAATTCGGTGATTACTATTTATATACTGATTCCTTTGATTTTGGTTCCTCAGCTCTTGTTGGGCGGGGCAATGATTAAATTTGATGATTTGCATGCCGGGATTACCGATAAGGTTTACGTCCCAATTGTTGGCGATTTTATGACTACGCGCTGGGCTTACGAAGCTTTAGCTGTTACTCAGTTTAAAGACAATAAATTTGAGAAACACTTTTTTGAGTTTGATAAAGGAATTAGTGACGCTTCTTTTAAAAGTTCATTTTTGATTCCTAAAATTGAATCTGTTTTGCTGGAATGCGAACGAAGTATCGAGTTTGAAAAAAACACAGACGAGCTGGAGGCTCAATTTGGTATGCTTCGGAATGAGATTTCTCAATTGGGAAGAGAAGCAGGAATCAATATTTTCCCTGAGTTAAAGGAGTTGAATGTTCACGATTTTAATTTAAATGTTGCCGAACAAACCAGGAGTTTTTTGGATAAGGTAAAGCTTTACTATTTGGGTTTGGCAAGCGAGTCGGGTTATAAAAAAGACTTTGAGTATTCCCGTTTGGTCGATTCTTTGGGGCGCGATGGTGTTTATGAGTTTAAGCAAAAATATTACAATACCGGTTTGGCTGATTTGGTTTTGAATAAAACGGAAATTAATAAAATGATTGAAGTAGATGATCAATTGATTCAGAAGAAAGATCCTATTTTAATGTATCCGGATTCGAGATTTGGACGTTCTCATTTTTATTCTCCGGTAAAACGAATCGGCAATTTTTATATCGATACATTCTGGTTCAATCTTGCTGTAGTTTGGCTGGGAACCGGTTTCTTGTTTCTATGCTTATGGTCTGATGTTTTACGGAAAGTAATGAATTACATCGAAGGCATTAAGCTGGTGCGGAGAGAGAAAAAACGGAAGTAGTATTTAAATAATCTGACAGGGGCATAAAACCTGTTAGGGTTTTATTTTACTTCATTACTCTTCGATTCAGATAATTAACCAAAAGCAAACTGCATGCAATCACAATCATCCCGATAATTGAGAGTAAATCAGGATGTTCATCGGGAAGAACTAACCAGCTTAATGAAGCACCAAAAATTGGGACGATAAATTTCCATGTATTTAAATTGGAAACTTTTACGCCGGGACGTTGCAAAAGGCCAAACCAAATGGTGATGGCAAATGCCGAGACCATAGCTAACCAAGCTAATGAAAGATAGTATTCGCCTGGATGAATGGTATTCCAGGATGGATTTTCTATTGGAATAGAGATTAGCATCAGTACGGCACCTCCAATTATCATCGAAAAGGAAGCCAGTACCCGGGGAGGCATGTCTTTTGCATCACGCGACACAATTACATTGCCGGTACTTCCTACAATGTTATTAAGGATTAAAATTCCTACACCAAGTGGAATTGTTGTTGTTAGAACAAAATCAGCTCTGCCCAGACTAATGATACACACGCCGGTTATTCCCAAAATAATGGCAAATATTTTTTCCCAGCTCATCTTGTCATTAGCAAGCATAAAATGGGCAAAAACAGCAGCGAACAAAGGTTGCGCACCAATTAACATGGCTGCCAAAGCACCCGGAACAAAACTAATTCCCGTATAGAACAATCCGTAAAGGAAAGTGGTTTGCAGCAAGGCTACCCAAAGAATGAACCGCCATCTTTTTTTCGATTCCAGGATTTTATACTTCAAATCTTTAATGAAGGGAAGAATAATTAATCCCGAAAGGAGAAATCGAATACCAGCAAATTGAAGCGGAGTTGTATATTTTAAACCTATTTTAATTGCTGTAAATGGAGTTGCCCAAAGCAAGCACGCAAAAATGGCCAATACGGTAGTTGAGAATAGGAATTTCTTCATGGGGCACGGTAAATTTTCTGTAAACTTAGGGATTTTTAGTTGATCTCTGAGAAGAAGTGTGTTTTAATATTTACGGAGTTTATTGTGTTGTATAAATAATGAAACCGATACGTTTAATTTATTAATACAATATAAAATAGTATATAAATAGTAGTTGTTATTAATAATAAGACGTAAAAATAATTTTAATGATAAGATGATATAATTTATTAATTGTAAAATATATGTATCTTAATGGTTTATTATTTTAGTACAGAAAAATAATCCGATGAATCAACAATTATTAGCACATGCCAAAGCAATTGAGGTAGGAATGATTGCAATTGCGATAGTAGATTTCTGGAAAATGAAGAAGCCAAAAATAAATGATCACCTGCAACTGAATCTGGAAGAGTTAAACATTCAAAATAAGATTCTTCAAGATTCATTTGGAACCGTGCGTAATGGCGCTTATACTTTGGAGATGAAAAAGCTGAATAGTCAAATAGCAAGTTTATTTGTTGGCTTAAAGTATATGATAAAGGCTTACTTACATCATCCCGATAAGGAGATTGTAAACAGTGCAGGGAGAGTTTGGGGGCAACTTGCAGTCATTGGTGTAGATACTCACAAGAAAAATCTGGAAAAAAAAATTTCTGGTTTGCAAATATTAACTGAGAGACTATTATCAGGAAAACTAAAAGCTGATGCCGATAAACTAAAGGGAACCGAGAAGTATTTAACGGTTTTACACCTGAGCCTCGATCAATTGAAAGCGCTTTACAGGCTAACCAATACTGAGCAGGTTAAGCGCAAACAAAGAGTGCAGACAACGGCACAGGCTCATAAGGTGCATCGAATATTAAATGATGATATTTTTCCTTTTTTATTCACTTTCCGACAGGTAGATCCTGATCGTTACGACAGTTTTGCCCGATTCGTCGAATTTGAGTTGAAGAATACCAATGCTGTTATCAGAGCGCGCAGAACGCGTTGGGCAAATAGGAAGAAAGAGGATGAAAGAATTTAAATTATATTCCATTGTTCAGTTTTTGTTGTTTCTATTGAGCGGTAAATGATGATTTTTAAATTTGAATGGAAATTAAAATCCCCATCAAACGAAAGTCTGATGGGGATTCTGTATTGTAATTTTCTTCAAATTTTATTTTGCTTCTTTCACATACTTGTCAAGCCAGTTGGCGAAAGTGCGCTGCCATAAAATTCCGTTTTGAACGCCCAGAACCCAATGGTTTTCTTCAGGTAAATGAAGAAACTGAGCAGGAATTCCGCGCAGGCGTGCAGCATTAAATGCCTGCATTCCCTGCGATTCAACAATGCGGTAATCTTTTCCGCCGTGTATAACTAAAATCGGAGTATCCCAATTCTGAACAAATTTATGTGGAGAATTAGCATAAGAGCGTTGAGCAATCTTGTTGTCTTTTTCCCAGAAAGGACCGCCAAGATCCCAGTTTACGAACCACATTTCTTCGGTTTCTAAATACTGAGCTTCCAAATTGAACATGCCGTCGTGAGCAATAAATGCTTTGAATCGTTTCTCGTGGTGTCCGGCCAGCCAGTAGGCCGAGAATCCACCATAAGAGGCGCCAACGCAACCCAAACGGTTTTCGTCAACAAACGGTTCTTGCTTAACAGCATCAATAGCGCTTAAGTAATCTTTCATGTTTTGTCCGCCATAATCGCCTGAAATTTGTTCATTCCACTCCTGACCAAAACCTGGTAAACCTCTTCGGTTGGGTGCCACTACAATGTAGTCATTGGCTGCCATCATCTGGAAATTCCAGCGGTAACTCCAAAACTGCGAAACGGTTCCCTGCGGACCACCTTGGCAATAAAGTAACGCAGGATATTTTTTGCTGGCATCGAAATGAGGAGGATAAATTACCCAAACCAACATTTGTTTGTTGTCGGTGGTGGTTATCCATCTTTTCTCAACCTTGCCCATTTCAAGTTGGTCAAGAATATTTTTATTCACAAATGAAATCTCTTTTGCTTCTCCCGTTAGCGGATTTACATTGTAGATTTCAGCAGGTTTCGACATCGATACTTTGGTTGCGATAAGTGCATCACCGGCAATGTGTACTGTATGGTAATCGTGAATGCCTTCTGTTATTTGTTTGATTTTACCATCGGCAAGGTCAAGCTTGTAAATTTCCTGTACGGCATGCCATCCCGAAATAAAATAAATACTTTTGCTGTCAGCAGTCCAGGTTAACGATTGAGCATTCTGATCAAAATCTTTCGTGTAAAAGGTTTTTTCGCCGGTAGCCAAATCCATTACGAATAAGCGGTTTTTATCAGCTTCGTAACCATCTCTTTCCATGCTTTCCCAAGCTATTTTGCTGCCGTCAGGCGAGAATACAGGGTTCATATCGTAGCCCATCATTCCTTGCGTCATGTTTTTGGTTTCGCCGGTAGCGATATCATAAAAGTAGATGTCCGAATTGGTTGATTTTGCATATTCTACACCATGTAATTTACGTGATACATAGGCCAGGGTTTTTGAATCAGGAGACCAGGCTATTTGTTCGGTTCCACCAAATGGTTTTACCGGAGCCGACCATTTTTCACCAGGCATAATATCTTTTCCGGATGTGATTTTTTCACTGTAATCAGCAAGGAAAATGTGAGTGTATGTATCTACCCAGCTGTCCCAGTGGCGGTAGTTCATGTCGTTAATTACGCGGGCATTTGCTTTTGGAAGATCCGGATATAAATCTTTTACTGCTTTTTCCAATTGTACTTCTTTCAGATAGAATATTTTACTCATGTCAGGTGAGTAATTGAATGCATCAATGCCTCCTTCGATATCCGAAACCTGAACAGGATTGCTTCCATCAGGATTCATTTCCCACATCTGGGTGGTTCCACTTGCTGAACTTATGTAGGCGATTTTTTTGCCGTCAGGTCTCCAGGTTTCGTTGAATTCTTTTTTTTCTGTGTTTGTTAATTGAACAGGCTCACCACCTTCAACAGGAAGAGTGTATAGATCGCGGTAAGAGCGATTTTCCTCTTTGTTAAAATAGCTTACTCCGTATAAAATTGTTTTTTCGTCAGGGGAAATGTTTTCTCCGCCAAGGCGCCCGAATGACCATAAAACTTCTGGAGTCATTACATCCGACTCTAGTTTTGTTTCCGGTGTTTTGTAAGACGAATCGTTTTTTGATTCCTCAGCTTTTTGTTGACAGGATGATAATCCTGTAACAATTGCCAAGCCTAACAAAAGTTGTTTGTTTGTCATGATTGTATAGGTTTGTTGTGTTAATTTATTTCAGCACCGTAAATGTAAGAAATACGAAGAACATTTAATAATCGATTTGTTCATACTAAAGACATGATATATCGTATTTTCAAATAGCTGGGAGTGTATTAAAAAAAAGACCCTCAATAAAATTTGAGAGTCTTTCTATATATTTTTTTCAGACAAAATTATACTGCAGCTACAGGATTATTGATTGCATCAATAATTTTAGCTTCTAATTCTTCAGCCAATTCAACATTGTCAATAAGAAGTTTTCTTACTCCTTCGCGACCTTGTCCTAATTTAGTTTCGCCATACGAGAACCATGATCCACTCTTTTTAATTACGTTGTAAGTAACCCCAAGATCGATGATTTCACCGGTTTTGGAAATTCCTTCACCGTAAATAATGTCAAATTCAGCTTTTCGGAATGGAGGAGCAACTTTATTTTTTACAACCTTAACACGAGTATGATTGCCGTTTACTTCATCACCATCTTTAATCTGTCCGATTCTTCTGATATCCAATCGAACAGAAGAGTAAAATTTAAGAGCATTACCACCGGTTGTTGTTTCAGGGTTGCCAAACATCACACCAATTTTTTCACGCAATTGATTGATGAAAATACAGGTTGTGTTGGTTCTGTTGATGTTTGCTGTAAGTTTACGCAATGCCTGAGACATCAAACGGGCTTGCAATCCCATTTTTGATTCTCCCATTTCACCTTCAATCTCAGCTTTTGGAGTTAAAGCAGCAACCGAGTCAATAACAATTATATCAATTGCAGATGAGCGGATCAGCTGGTCGGCAATTTCTAAAGCCTGTTCTCCATTATCAGGTTGAGAAATCAATAGGTTTTCAGTATCAACGCCTAATTTTTCAGCATATGAACGATCAAATGCATGCTCTGCATCAATAATTGCAGCAATACCTCCTGCTTTTTGAGCTTCAGCAATAGCGTGAATGGCCAGAGTAGTTTTACCTGAAGATTCCGGTCCGTATATTTCAATAATTCTTCCTCTTGGAAGTCCGCCCACACCCAATGCCATATCCAAGGATAGAGATCCTGTTGAAATGGTTGCGATATCTTCAACGGCATTGTCCCCCATTTTCATAATGGCACCTTTACCGTAGGTTTTATCAATTTTCTCCATGGTTAACTGGAGTGCTTTTAGCTTTTCTTTGTTGATTTCTACAACTTCTTTTGCGCTCATAATATATTTTCAATTATTTATTTTTTACACTAAGTCCATTTCAGATAGAATCTGATTGGTATGATCTTTTGTTTGTACTTTGGTAAACACTTTCTCAATAATTCCTTCTTCCGAAATTACAAAAGTAGTTCTCAAAACTCCCATATAAGTTTTTCCGTATAATTTTTTTTCTCCCCAGGCACCATATGCTTCTAAAATTTCTTTTTCTGTATCAGCAATTAAATTAAATGCTAAATGATACTTTGCAGCAAATTTTTGATGCGATGATATTTTGTCCGGACTTACGCCAATTACTTCAAATCCTTTTTTTGTCAGATCATCGTAGTTTTCGTTTAAATTACACGATTCCGCAGTGCATCCGGGAGTATTGTCTTTCGGATAAAAGTATAGAATGACTTTTTTACCTTTGAAATCAGAAAGTTTTATTTCTTTTTCATCTTGATTTAAACCAGTGAATTCCGGTGCTTTATCACCTTCTTTTAAGTTTGTCATTGATTCAGAATTTTGAATTGCAAATATACCTTTATATGAATAGAGGTGCGAATTTTTAGCGCTTAAATTATCAATCATTGAAGTTAAAAAAAAATGCGTCTAAAACATGATGAAGTGATTTCTTTTTTATTTTTACAATACATTATTTTGTTAATCTTAATCTCTATTTTGTAATTTCGTACTTACACATTATATATTATCTTTGTTATAAAATAATTACTATCTTAACTTTTTGTTAGATCCTGCAGATTGCATGAGGTTTTTGTTGATGTGAATGACAACATTGCAGGGCATTTATTGTTTTTTGGTTGTTAATTGGAGGGAAGCATTCTTTGTTTTCCCAATTTCCATTTTCAAGAAATTGATTCTATGAATAATAAAATGAGATTACATTACGGTTTATTTTTTCTTTCTTTTTTTTTCCTCCAGTTTGCATGTGCACAAAGCTTTAGTGGAGGAAAAACAGAACAGCAAATAGAGCAGGAGGCTTTTACATTCTTCGACGGGGAGAACTTTATTAATGCACTGCCATTGTATCAGGAATTAATAAATGTGTATCCACAAGATCCGGAATATAATTATTACTTGGGGGTTTGTCAGGTTGAAGTGAATGAAAATATAAAGGAGGCTATCCAGCATCTTAAAATTGCATCAACTAAAAATGTAAATGCATCGGTTCCATATTATTTGGGACGGGCTTTTCATGTGAATTATGAGTTTAATTCTGCAATACGTTATTATCGCAAGTTTAGTGAATATTATAAGAAGAAATCGATTGGAATAGATCGCTTAATAGAGATGTGTCAGAATGGGTTACCTCTCGTAAATTCTTATTATGTTGTTGATGTAAAAAATAAAAAGGTAGTAAATCGAAATGAATTTTTCAGATACTACGATATCGAAGGTTTTGAGGATAGATTGTCAAAGAAAGATAAATTCCTTACTTCCAGATATGATGGGGAAGGAGATAAAGAAGTGGCTTGTCTGGCAAACAAAGGGCAGTATATTTACTTCTCAAGTTTTGGGAAAAATAAAAAGACAGGACGGGATTTGTATCGTGCCAAACGTTTAAGAAATGGTGGATGGGGAGAATGGGAAGAGCTAAAATCTCTAAATACTGTTTATGATGAGGTATACCCGTATATGTCCAATGATGGAAGAACACTTTACTTCTGCTCTCAAGGTCACACAAGTATGGGCGGATTTGATATTTTCAGATCAGTATACAATGAAATATCCGATACTTGGAGTGAACCTCAGAATATGGGATTTCCGATTAACTCGACATCTAACGATCTGTTTTTTGCAACTGATTTAAACGATGAGTATGCATGTTTTACTTCAAGCAGGGAGAATGGAAAGGATGAAGTAATGATCTACAAAATAAAATTATCTGATTATCCGGAGCAAAAAGTAGTAATGAACCCTGATCTGTTATCCAATATTGCGATATTAAATGTGGGTAGCAGCAGCGTCGATGGAAATTTATTTGAACAAGGTGCGGAAGAGCCTTCTTATTCGATGAAATATAACAAAGAAGATTTCCCATATTTTAATTTTCCGGTTACCAGTGAATTGACGTATCATTATTTGAACGAGTTTAAATCGAGCGAGGCCAGGGAGATTTTTATTGAAGCTAAAAATGACCAATTTAATTCGGATAGTTTAATTAACGGTACCGAAGATTTAAGAAGCCAGTTGAATGGTTTGGAAGGAATGCCTCATAATATTCTGTCCAATAAGATATCTAAATTGGAACAAAAGTCGTTTGAATTGAGTAAGCAGGCCGAAAATAAATTATTGAAGGCTCAATCTCAGGAATCTGATTATTTGAATAAAAATATTATTGGAACTGTTACTGCTGAGGTGCACGCTCCTTCCAAGAAAGGACAATTGGTAATGAGTTCGGAAATAATTCCTTCCACAAATTCAAGGTCTGGTGCTAAAATTGTTAATAAAACTGAGGATGGATATGTTTATCATTTGCAGGTTGGAGTGTTTTCCAATAAGGCAGAATCAAGCTTCTTTTCAGGTTTAGGTGACTTGAGGGAGGAAATTGTTGGGAATGGAAAATTGTATAAGTATATGGTAGGAACTTACTCTACATTTGTTGCAGCTAAGAAAAAAATTCCTGAAGTTCGTCAATTGTTTCCCAATGCTTTTGTTGTAGCTTATAAGGATGGTGTTAAAACCAGTTTAAGTGCAGCAATTAAGGCAACCGATCAGGATTATAAGCCTGAGCCTCAGCCTGTGGCTGCTATTGTCAATACAAAGCCAATCCAGACTGTTACAGATGATCAGGTTAATTTTAGAGTGCAGGTTGGAGCATATTCAAGTGAAGTTCCTGCCGATGTTAAATTAAAATTGGAAAGATTTTCAAAGTACCCGATAGATTATTCCAAAGATTACAGAGGGTATACGATTTGTACTGTTGGTAATTTTGATTCTTACAGCAAAGTGAGTAAATTGAAAATGGAACTTCGTGAAGCTGGTTTAGTGGATGCTTTTACTGTAGCATTTTCAGGAAATGATAAAATTACCATTCAGCAGGCACTCGAAATACTAAGACAAAAATAGAGGAGATTGTTTATGTTGGGGATTGATAATACACATACAGATAAAGAAGAGAGCGATGTAATCGGCGATCTTTTAAAGCGCAATACACTGATGTTGATTAATGATGATTTTCATACTTTTGATTTTGTTGTTGATGCATTGGTTGATGTTTGCAGGCATAATCCTGATCAGGCAGAACAGTGTGCTTACATTACTCATTATAAGGGGAAATGTGATGTAAAGAAAGGGGCGTTGAGTGCTATTAAACCTATGCGGGATAGGTTAACAGAGAAAGGATTGAAAGTAACTATTGTTTAGGTTTAAACAAATCAGATTTGCAGCAAATGACAGCATTAATTATTGTTCTTCTTATCGTATTTGGTATCGTTCTTTTACTGTTGGAATTTTTGGTAATTCCAGGAATTACGGTGGCGGCCGTTGGTGGTATTTTAATGATAGTCGGTGGCATTTACATGTCTTATCATCATTACGGAAATTTAGTAGGGCACCTTACTGTTTTGTCTGCTGTAATTCTTAGTGGGATATCTTTGGTTTTAGCCTTAAAGTCGCAAACGTGGAATAAGATAATGCTAAATACGGAAGTTGATTCCAAAGTTCAAAAACTGGATGATGAAAATATTACTATTGGTGATGAAGGGATTTGTGTTTCTCGTCTTGCACCAATGGGACAAGTGAAGTTGGATAATAAAATTGTTGAAGCAAGATCAACGGGAGCTTATGTTGATGAAAAGACAAAGGTTGTAGTTGTAGGTATTGTTGATAAGATTGTAATTGTAAAACCTATTTAAAATAAATCAAATGGAAATTGGTGCATTAATAATGTTAATTGTCGCCGTTGGGGTTGGAATATATATACTATTCTATTTCGTCCCAGTTGGTCTTTGGTTTTCAGCTCTGTTATCAGGAGTTAAAATTTCTTTACTTCAGCTCGTGTTTATGAGATGGAGGAAAGTTCCGCCAAAAGTGATTGTAAGTGCCTTAATTGAAGGGACAAAAGCAGGCTTGATTTTGAATCGGGATGAACTGGAAGCTCATTATTTGGCTGGAGGTCGTGTCGCTCAGGTAACGCATGCTCTGGTGTCAGCTTCAAAAGCTAATATCGATTTGACATTTAAAATGGCCACGGCTATTGATTTGGCAGGTAGAGATGTGTACGAAGCCGTTCAAATGAGCGTTATTCCTAAAGTCATTAATACTCCTCCTGTAACAGCCGTTTCTAAAGATGGTATTCAGTTAATAGCTAAGGCCAGGGTTACTTTGCGTGCTAATATCCGGCAATTGGTTGGAGGAGCAGGTGAAGAAACTGTGTTGGCAAGGGTAGGAGAAGGAATCGTATCTTCAATTGGGTCAAGTGAATCTCATAAAACGGTTCTTGAAAATCCTGATTTTATTTCACGTGTAGTGCTGGAAAAAGGATTGGATGCTGGTACCGCTTTTGAAATTTTATCGATTGATATTGCTGATATTGACATAGGAAAAAATATTGGAGCAGTTTTGCAAACAGATCAGGCAGAAGCCGATTTGAAAATAGCTCAGGCAAAAGCAGAAGAAAGAAGAGCCATGGCTGTTGCTCTTGAACAGGAAAATAAGGCATTGGCACAGCAAATGCGGGCAAAGGTGATTGAAGCGGAGGCAGAAGTTCCCCGGGCAATGGCCGAAGCTTTTCGAAATGGACAACTAGGGATTATGGATTATTACCGAATGAAGAATATCGAAGCAGATACTAACATGAGGGATAATATTGCAAATCCATCTGATAAAGGGAAAAAGAAATAGCTAAATTGATATAATTTCAATTGTAACCGGGGAGTATTCATATACTTTCCGGTTTTATTTTGGGTAATTTGAAAAAAAAATAAAATGAATCTCATTGATTTATAATTTACTATAATCCAAAGCGCCGAAATCTTCTATTAATGGGGTGTAAATATTTTGCACATCTGAATTTTTTACATACTTTTGCTACCGCAAGATCAGGAGAGGTGGGTGAGTGGCTGAAACCACCAGTTTGCTAAACTGACGTACGGGAAACTGTACCGGGGGTTCGAATCCCCCTCTCTCCGCAATCTTTTCTATGAAGATAGAAAATGGAGTTGGTGAAATTTATTTTTCTCTCTCCGTAAATTTTCGGGGTGTAGCGTAGCCCGGTTATCGCGCCTGCTTTGGGAGCAGGAGGTCGCAGGTTCGAATCCTGCCACCCCGACGAAAATTTTCAGAGGAGTTTAAAAACTTCTCTTTTTTTATCTAAACAGAGTACCGGAACGAAAGTTTCGGGGTGTAGCGTAGCCCGGTTATCGCGCCTGCTTTGGGAGCAGGAGGTCGCAGGTTCGAATCCTGCCACCCCGACAATATTTAAGAGGAGTTTTAAAGCTTTTCTATTATCAAAAAGAATACCGGAATTAAGTTCCGGGGTGTAGCGTAGCCCGGTTATCGCGCCTGCTTTGGGAGCAGGAGGTCGCAGGTTCGAATCCTGCCACCCCGACAAAAGAGAGAAATCATATGGTTTCTCTTTTTTTTTGTGCAATATATTTTCAAATCGAATATTGAATATATGTTGACTTTCTTACATTTGCATTCAACTTACACAATAACAAAACGTTTTAATGGAATCAATAAAAGAACTTTATCGCATTGGGTATGGGCCTTCGAGTAGTCATACTATGGGGCCTCGGAAAGCTGCAGAACAGTTTTTGTTACGTCATCCTAAAGCAGATAAATTTGAAGTAACTCTTTTTGGGAGCTTGGCTGCAACAGGTAAAGGTCATTTAACCGGTGTTGCAATTGAAAAAGTATTTGAAGAGAGAGATTTGAATTTGATATGGAAGCCCGAAGAATTTTTGAAAAAGCATCCTAATGCATTGCGATTTAAAGCTTTTTCAGCATCAGATGGGTTGATTGAAGAATGGACAGCTTACAGTATTGGTGGTGGTGCAATAATAGATGACAATACTGAGTTGTCTGCCCAGAATATATATGGGTTGACTACAATGGATGCAATTTTAGAGTGGTGCAAAATCAATAAAAAGCAGCTTTGGGAGTATGTGGAATTGATGGAGGGAGAAAGTATTTGGGATTATCTGGATGAGGTTTGGACTGCAATGAAAAAGGCTGTAAAAAGAGGGATGAATAAAGAAGGCGAACTTCCGGGAGGTTTAGAGCTGGAGCGTAAGTCTCATTCGTATCAATTAAAAGCTAAAACGTTAAGCGGACCTATGAGGAAACGATCCATGTTGTATTCATTTGCCTTAGCTGTTTCTGAAGAAAATTCCAGTGGCGGTGTAATTGTAACTGCCCCAACATGCGGAGCTTGTGGGGTTTTGCCTGCTGTTCTCTACTACCATAAGAAATTCTATAAATTTGGGAAAAAGGATGTGTTGAAAGCTTTAGCAACGGCCGGCTTAATTGGAAATCTGGTTAAGACCAATGCATCGATTTCGGGAGCAGAAGTTGGTTGTCAGGGAGAAGTGGGGACTGCTTGTGCCATGGCTTCCGGAGCAGCCACTCAGCTGCATGGTGGAACTGTATATCAGGTTGAATATTCTGCCGAAATGGGTTTGGAACATCATCTCGGTCTTACTTGTGATCCGGTGCTTGGTTTGGTTCAAATACCATGCATTGAACGCAATGTTTTTGCTGCTGCACGGGCTTTAAATCACAATACCTATGCTTTGCTTTCAGATGGTCGTCATAGAATTAGTTTTGATCAGGTAACTGAAACAATGATGAAAACCGGACTTGATTTGCCTTACACTTATAAAGAAACATCTCTGGGAGGATTGGCTTCATTAAAGGTCTTTAATTATAAATAATACATAAAGAAATGAGCTTGATTGAAGATAGAATCAAGTTCATTTCATTTTAAGTTTAAATCTATTCGAGATCTTTTTCTCTTCTCGCTTTAAATTCTGATCCGTCTTTCCATTTTGGAAATTCATTTTGATTGGCAAGTTCCCAGCCAACACGGAAAAGCAATCGGGCATCTTCTGCAACACCATCCAAATTCCACCACTCTTCATATTCATCAAAAGGTTTGTGGTAATAATTCGCCAGCCAGTCTTTTTCTTTGCCAGACATGTAATCAATGCCTTTTTCCCTGCTATCGTTGTTGCCACGGGCAAATAGTGCTGGAACACCTGCACGGGCAAAACTGAAATGATCCGATCGGTAATACATTCCTGATTGAGGATTAGGATCAGGCAGGATATATCTATCTTGTTTTTCTGCTTCGATTCTTACTATATCTTCCAAATCCGATTGTCGACATAAAAACCTGAACCATTTAGTCCCGATTCTTCTGCGGAAGGTGCTAAAAAAACAATTGATCGGCGAGGTTGATGAGGCATGGCCTTAAAAGCCCTTGCAATTTCAAACATCCAAGCAAGAGATGTTCCATTATCAACAGCGCCGTTGTAGATTGAATCTCCATTGATTTTTGGACCAATTCCAAGATGATCCCAATGTGCAGAATAGAAAATATATTCATCTGACAGATCTGTCCCTTTTATTATTCCGAGTACATTATGGGTATTATCAAAATGAGCCGAGTTTTTAAAGACTATACTTAATTTCGTATTTAAATCATAACCTGCAAATTCTTTTTGTTTGGCTGCTTGAATTTCTGTGTCCGGATTCTTATCTGCATCAGCAAATAATTGTTTGGCTGCATTCAGGGTTAGCCAACCTTCAACTAAACATCGTGATTGGTAATTATCCTTAGCCTGCTGATATAATTTCGGAACTGATGCCGAATTCAAGACAACGGACCATGGGTATCCAGCAGGTTTGTTTTGATGAATAATCAGTATTCCTTTGGCTCCTTGACGAGCTGCCTCCTCGTATTTATATGTCCATCGGCCATAATATGTCATTTCATTGCCTTTAAAAAAACTCTTATCAGTTGAGCCAAAACCAGGGTCGTTCACCAAAACAACTACGGTTTTTCCTTTAACATTCAGGTTTTTATAGTCGTTCCAGTCATATTCCGGGGCTACAATTCCATAGCCTGCAAATACTAAGTCTGATTCTGTTAATACGATTTCATCCTGAATACGTCGGGAGAAGGTGACAAAATCCTCGCCGTAGGTTAGTTTTCTTATTTTGTAAGGTGATTTTAAACTAAGAAATTGGGGAGGCGTAAGTGATATCTCGACTAATGGAACGTCCTGAAAATAGGATTCCTTGTTGATTGGATCAAGCCCTATTTCTTTATACTGCTGAGCGATGTAGCTAATTGTTTTTACTTCACCTTCAGAAAATGGTTTTCGTCCTTGATATTCATCAGATCCTAATTCTTTGATGTATTTTATCATTCTTTCAGTTGAAATAACCGATTCTGCTTTTTTTAAGCTTTCATCAGAAGATCTGCATGCCACTGTTAGGCTGGCGATGGATAGTGTTAATATTGTTTTTATTCGCATATTGTTTGTTTTGCTTAAAAGTAGAAAACAAAGTTTAATTGCTTGGGACGCATACATATATTGTTTCTAATTTAAATTCTGTATTGATAGATTTTATTTTGTCATTTTAATGTAATTCAGCTTGCAGTTGATGATTCAGGCTATCTTGCATTTTAACGGGAAATTTAGAATAGGTCTTACAATTTTTGTAGTTTTAAAAAAAAGAAAAATTGTTATGAAATCGAAACGAAAATATCGAACTGTTGAAATGTTGCTAAGAATAGTAACGGCCATTATATTGATTCAAACATTGCATTTTAAATTTTCAGGTCATCCTGAGGCTGTTCATATTTTTTCTGTGATTGGAATAGATCCTTGGGGTCGGTTTGGTGTTGGAGCAATTGAATTGATCGCAGGTATTTTATTTTTCCTACCTAATTTATGGAAAGTTGCTGCTGTAATTACTTCTGGATTGATGCTTGGAGCAATTGGTTTTCATTTATTTACCTCGGTAGGTATTGTTGTTGAATATGATGGGACTTCTGATGGAGGCGAATTGTTTGTTATGGCAGTAATCGCGTTGATCTTTAGTTGTATACTAATGTATAGGGCTAATTTACCAGAAATGTATAGGAGTTATTTCCCCCAAAGAGATTAGATTTAATGATAGAAAAGATTTTATATCAAGAGAAATTAGATTGTTCTTGTAGTAGTTTTTGTGTGCAGCATCAGGAATAATTGATTCGGCACTTTTTTTTAGGATTATTGTTTATGCTATTTTTAATGAGGTTGTCGATCATAAAATTCTGACTTCACCAATTGTATTTCTGTTGGTTAACTTTTGGGTCAAATTAATTTACATTGTATGTAACTTAAGAGTCAGGGTAGAGCTTAGTTTAGCCCCGAAAAAGACTGGAGTAAAATTTCAGATTTAAAACAGTTAAATTTAGGGTATGAAAAGACGTTGGACATTAGAAGAAAAACTAGCCATTTTAAGCGAGGCAGAAACTGGTAATGTAGTAGAAGTTTGTAGAAGGTATAATGTTAGTACTGGAGCTTTCTATAATTGGAAAAAGAAGTTCGATACTAAGGGAGAAGCTGGCTTAAGAGTTAAATATGATAACAGCAGTCCAGAGATGAAGAAAGCTGAGGAAGAGATTCGGATTCTACGCAAGCTTTTAGCAGACCGGGAAATAGAATTGGAAATTCAGAAAGAGCTTCTAAAAAAAAAGTTTGGAACAGACGATCCAAGAAAAATCTAGTAGATCGTTTCTTCGAAAAATATACTGCAAGTATCAAAGATTTGTTAAAGTATGTAGGACTCTCTGAGAGTAGTTATTACTATAAAGAGAAGTTAAATGGCAGAAAAGGTGTTTTGCCTAGCAAGCAAACCAAGCATAGTAACGATGGCCTGGTTGAAGAAAGGACTGTTGTAGAAGCTATAAAAGGCGTATTGGAGCATGAGTTTATTGATTGTGGTTATCGAATAATGACAAAGTATCTTCAGCGTAAGGGTTATAAGATCAATCACAAGAAAGTGTACAGAATAATGAGTAATACAGGACTTTTAAAGCCTAATTCAAGAATTAAAAGAAGTGGTGGTGGGCGCAAGTTCGTAAGATTTAGGAAGGTTCACACAAGCCATCCTATGGAGTGTCTTGAAATGGATATCAAGATGATTTGGATTCCCAATATGGGAAAGAACGCTTATCTTTTATCGATAATTGATGTTCATACTAGAAAAATATTAGGTTATACTTTTGCATTCAATGTAAAGCAAAAAGAGGTGATTGAATTATTATCAACAATTGTCGATGAATATCCAACTCCAGAATCTCTGATAATCAGATCTGATAATGGAAGTCAGTTTATTGCTCGTAATGTGAGAGATTACATTCATTTAGTCGGGTTTGAACAAGAATTTACTCACGTGGCAACACCTGAAGAAAATGCGCATATTGAAGCATATCATGGTACTTTAAAGAGAGATATCTTTGACAGAGTCGATTATCGTACTTTCGGTGAAATACAGCAGATTATAAAAAGATATGTGCCATTCTATAATAGTGAAAGATTACATGGTTTACTTGGGAGAATTACTCCAAATGAAAAGTGGAAGCAGGATCAGCATTTAATTAAAAAGCTAGGGAAAATAGCTTAGTATTATTAAATTTTGACAGAGCCTAAATCGCTCTATAAAAATGAAAATTAAAAAATAGAATAAAACTCTAGGATATCAGGGGTCAAAACAGAGCTCAATAATATATTTAATTTTAACTTCGCCATATACAGATCCTGCTTATCTTTTGGAAAAAATTTAATTTGTGATTAATTATTGTCGAAAGCTGTAGTTCTATACTTGAAAGAGAAAATCTACAGGCAAAATAATATTTTATGAATATGATATAAAAAAGAAGTGATCAATTATAAACATACAAATTAGCAGGTTAGTTGATTTCAGAATGATAATCTTTCATGGAATGTGTGATTATTATGTTTAAATAAAATTGTTGATTTTTTTGGATTTTAGCTTTATTTGTTTAGATTTGGTGGTTTTGATACGATATATTAAAAATGAAAATAGGAATGGCTAAATTATTATTAACGGGTTTAATTATGGGACTAGTTTTTTCAGGAATGGCACAAACTAAAGATTCCAGAGGGTATATTGTGAAGATAGGTGATATGGCTCCGGATTTTGAAATAAATCTAACTGACGGGAGTAAATTGAAGTTGTCAGATTTGAAGGGAAAAGTTGTGATGCTGCAGTTTACGGCTAGTTGGTGCGGGGTTTGTCGCAAAGAAATGCCGTTTATCGAGAAGGAAATTTGGCAGGAGCACAAAGAGAAGGATTTTGCCTTGTATGCTTTAGATTTTGATGAGTCGCTAGAAAAGGCTGAGAAATTAATAGCCACAACAGGAATAACTTATCCGGTGGCATTGGATGAAGGGGCGGAAATATTTACTAAGTATGCACACAGGGAAAGTGGTGTAACCCGTAATGTAATTGTTAATAAGGAAGGTAAAATCATTTATCTCACCAGATTGTTTAATCATGAAGAATTTGATGGTATGAAAATGGCGATTGAAGAGGAATTGAAAAAATAATTTGGCTTCTAAAAAAAATGCATTTGATGAAATTAATTGCGATTTTTTTAGTGTTTATCCTTTCAGATGCTAAGTCAAGTGGATTTTCTTTTTATTTAAAATAAAAGCATGACTAAAAAGAAAAAGGGCGGTGACTAGCCGCCCTAAACTACTACTTAAATTTACTTATGAATTAGTACAGTCAATCACCTAAGTGTTTAATATACTTCCTTCACTGACAAAGATAATGCATAGGGGTAGTTTTTATTGTTAAAATACATCCTTTTTTACGAACCAATGATTTTGATAAATGAATCGCCAATTATAGATGAATAGTTATTTCGTTTTTTGGTGATGAACTCTAAATTTTCTCATTTGCTTAAGTGCAATCTATTTTCGATCCTGTTAGGTCAAAAAATAAATCAGAAAGCCTGAGATTTGTTGGCTTAAATTCTTCGATAGATTTATTATCAATTGCTCTATTCAGGCTTTTTCAGTTTGTTTCTATAGAATCTTAAAAAAAACTAATTCCTTTGAGGTTACTAATTTGTCCACAATTGCCTTTGTACATATATTTTCTCATTTTCAGACGAAGATATTTAAATCACTAAAAAATTCATTTGTTTTACTTTCACAATTTAAAAATGCCTAATTTTATGCCTATCTTGAGAAGATCAAAAAGATTTTGATTTAGTTTATTTATTTAGCTGTAATAGTTTATGGACAAGGATTTTATTCATATTATAGAGAAGTTAAGGGCTTATTTGTTCAAAAATGGTTTAAGTGGCTTTTCTTTTGATAAAGTAAAAGATTTTGGGGTGTCGCCATCTGATGTATCTAAATTTGTTGATTCGGTAGAGGAGCTGGTTGAAAAAATTCTTGAATACGAACGAAAATCGTTTGAGTCCATTTTTACTCAATACAATTTTGAAGGTCAGAATGCGATTGACATATTATTTATTGTAAGTCAGGAGATGAATGATCGTTTCGAAAATTTAACTCCATCCGTTACAATGGAATTTGAGAGTCATTTCCCGGAAGTGTATAAAAAGCATATGGATGAGAGGATGGAATTTATTTTTGAGAAGATTAAAATAAATATTGAAAAGGGAATGGCACAAGGTATGTATCGCGATGATCTTAGCAGCGAGATTGTTGGGCGGATGTATTTGGCGAGACTTGAAGACATGCACAACCCTGAACTGTATCCACCGGAGAGATTTAAGTTTGGTACAATTTACGATACGATGATTGATCAATTTGTAAAAAGCATTGGTACCGAGGATGGAATTAATTATTATCGTCAGCGTAAACAATTACTGGGTGTTTTAAGTTTTGGACGATAAATGATATTTGCAAGAATAAGTTTTCCCGTATTTTGGAGTATTTATTCTGGCGATTGCTTCCTAAATGCATTTGGGAGGAATAAACGAGAAATTATAATCACATGAAAATTTCATTAGCACCTCTTCAGGGATATACTGATTGGGTGTTCCGACAAGCATATGAAAAATGCATTGGGGGCGTAGATGAATTCTATACCCCTTTTCTTGTTCTTCAAAATTCAGGAGAAGTAAGAACCTCGCACAAAAGAGAAGTAGAGCCATTTCTGGAAAGAAATAATCGATTGGTACCTCAGTTTTTAAGCGGATCAGTTGAGGAATTTCAATTTTTTGAGATGTATTTTTCGGATTTAGGGTATAAAAAAATGAATTGGAATTTAGGCTGTCCTTTTCCTATGGTTACCGGGAAAAAGAAAGGATCTGGCTTGTTGCCATATCCTGAAAAGATAAAGGATATTCTGGAACGTGGATATTCCGGGAAAATTGACCTGTCGATTAAAATGCGCTTGGGTTTGGAAGATAAATCGGAGATACTTTCGGTCTTGGATGTGATGAAAAACTTTAATATTGATGAAATTATCGTTCATCCTCGCATTGGCAAGCAAATGTATAAGGGAAGTGCTGATCGGGATTATTTTCAGCAAATTCAGGAAGGGTTTAATAAAATCATTGGTTTCAATGGTGATATCGGGACGCTTGATGATTTTGAAAGTTTGAGTACTCAATTGCCAAATCTAAATCATGTAATGATAGGAAGAGGTGTTTTGAAAGATTATTGGTTGCCGGCAAAAATAAAAGGAATAGAAATTCCATCTGCAGATATTCGCAAAAAAGCATTGCGTAAAATGCACGACGAAATTTTTTCTACTTATAATTCATTTTTAAGTGGGGATACACAGATCCTGCAAAAAGTGAAGCCATTTTGGGAGTATTTTTCCTGTCATTTTGAGGAGGAGAGAAAAGTTTATAAAGGAATCAAAAAATCGGGTGGCTTAAAAAAATATCACGAGGCTGTTTCGTTTGCTTTCCAGCAAAATGTAAAGGAGTAGAATAATGAAATTTTCAATTGAAATAACGGATCAATTCTTTCATGTTGAGTTTCAGCATTCTGTTCGGATGGTAAGTTCAGCGATTTTAAACGGTGGTTGCCAAATTGCTGATCATTTTCTGAATACAAAGGTTGATGCTAACTTTAATGGAGAAAGAACTGATTTTGAATCTCCGGATATTACGCTTAAAGAAATAGTTGACTCCCAAAATTGGGAGGGGAATTGTGTGGGAATGATGACTGCGGCTTTAATGAGTTCGTTTCGAAGAGTCCGAGTTGAAAAGCAGGGGGTTTGGATAGAGGTTTTTGTTACATCCGGAGTGTCAAATGCCCGTAGGGCAGGAGATGAGGCTGATTATCAATTCGTAAATGAAGAGTATCAAAAAGTCGGGACTATTAATATTCTGGTTACCACAAATGCGAATCTTTCTGACGCAAGCATGATTGAATGTGTTATGATGGTTGCAGAAGCAAAGGTAGCTTGCTTACAGGATTTAAATATTAAGAGCCCGGTTAGTGGATTATTGGCTACGGGAACAGGAACTGATTCTACAGCAATTGCATGTGGTACAGGTCCAATGGTTCAGTATTGTGGTAAACATGTTTTGTTTGGGGAGATGTTGGCAAAAACAACTTATAAAGCCATTCAAGAATCATTATCGGTAGCTAGATAATTAGTAATAAATTGGGCTCTTTTTGCTACTGAATCTTTCGGAAGTTCAACAACAGTAAACCCCAATTCTTTATAAGTGTTTTTTAGGAAAACAGATATTTCTATTGCATCCTCAAATGATTCAGGTCTTTCTGCATCGTTAATAAAAATAGCTTTCCAAGGTGGAGCAAGAAATACGGTTTTGTTGTATTGGTCTGATTTTTTAAAATATTTTAATGGAACAGTCAATCCTCCTCTTCTTACGTAAGCGATTATATCGGGTAAACCACGATCAAAAAAACATGTTCCTTCTGTAGCACATTCAGTAAGTTGTGAACTCATACGTTCAAAACAAATTTCAGCAAATTCGGATAAATTACGCCATGGTACCTTGTCGCCTCCAATTTGGTGCTGTTCCTGAATAACAATCCGTGATATTTCTTTGAAGCACTGATAGCCTTGTTCTGATAATTTATTTAATAGAGTAGATTTTCCTGATCCTGGTCCACCAGTAATTATGTATCGGTTGTGGTATTTGTTCATATTCAGTTAATCTTCTTTTAAATGAACGTAAAACAAATTCATATCTATATTTTCTCTTATAAGATTGGCTAGCTTGTCGTATTGGTTTTCTTTAAATTCCTGATAATTAAAATCAATTTCCTGTTCCAGATTGAATCCGGATAACAGGTGTTGAACCACAATTTTATTGTCAAGAATGCCGTGAATATAGCTTCCCCAACAGTTTTGGTTAAGAAAATAGCCATCGGTTTTTCCATTTGATAAAATGCATAGCGGTGTGTTGTTTTGAACAGCAATAGTTTCTCCCATATGAATCTCGTATCCAGAGCATTCTTTATTCGAATTTCTGAATTTGAAAGTGCATTGTTCCGTGAGTTTTACATTGGTGATTGTTGTTTCTACAGGAAGAATTCCCAGACCGGCAATGCACTCTATGTTGCCTTCAATTTGAAGAGGATCGCTAATTTTTTCACCCATCATTTGATAGCCACCACAAATACCTATTACTTTCTTGCCGTTTTTATGAGCTTTTACAATAGATAAGGCAACACCATTTTGTTTTAGTTCCTGAAGATCAGAAATGGTATTTTTGCTACCTGGCAGGATTATGATGTCGGCAGTTTCTATTTCTGAAGGATTGTTTGTATAGAAAAGATGAACTCTTGGATCATGTTCCAGAACGTCAAAATCAGTAAAATTGGCCATTCGGGGTAAAATCACGACAGCACAGTTAATTTTTCCTTTACTGGATGTTTTTGATTTTTTACCGAGACTAACTGAATCTTCTTCCTCGATATGGATATCTTTAAAATAGGGGAGAATTCCGATAACAGGTTTGCCGGTAAGATCTTCGATAATCTTTTTTCCGTCTTCAAATAGTTTTATGTCTCCTCTAAATTTGTTGATGATAATTCCTTTGATTTGATTTCGTTCGTCTTCATTGAGTAACTGAATGCTTCCATAAATACTAGCGAAAACACCACCTTTATCTATATCAGCAATTAAATAGGTAACCGCATTGGCTTCAATAGCCATTCGCATGTTGGTGATATCCCTGGTTTTTAAATTTAGTTCGGATATGCTGCCTGCTCCTTCCAATACAACAGGATTGTATTTTTCGTTTAAACGATGAAATGCAGATTTTGCTTCTTCAAATAAAGCATGCTTATTATTTCCCATAAAATATTCGACCGCAGTTTGAGTGCCAATAGGTTTACCATTCAAAACTACTTGCGAACTTTTATCATTTGTAGGCTTTAATAAGACAGGATTCATATCGGTATGACAAGCTAATCCGCAGGCTTCTGCCTGAACGGCCTGTGCCCGGCCAATTTCAAATCCTTCTGGTGTTGCGAAAGAGTTTAGTGACATATTTTGAGCCTTGAATGGAGCTGGTTGATAGCCATCCTGCTTAAGAATTCTGCAAAAACCTGTGTTGACAATGCTTTTTCCAACATCTGATCCTGTACCAACAAACATTAAAGGTCTTAATTTAGTCATAAAGTGTTTATTTTCAATTCAACTAATGGAAATAGTCGATATTTAAAAAGAGTAATTTCATTTGGTTTTCAAAATTAGTCTTTTTTTATCGAGTTGTTTTTGTTGTAAAACAGTATTTTTGGGAAAATTAGTGAGGTTTGACTGAATGAAAATGTAAGGTTGATGCCTGAGTGAATTGGTTCTAAATATTGTGGATCTGTAGTTTTTGATTTTATTTGCTTATGAATTAGTAATAATTTTGCTAATATTGTAATGAATTGCAACAAGTGGTCTCTTTATAATATTAAACTAGCTGCATGGTAATGTCTCTCATGTGGAATTTTAACCAGATCATTCTGGAATGTTTAAATTTCGTGCAATCATCTACTAACTATTTAATATCTAAATCATAAATACCAATGAAAGTTCAAATTGATGCTGTAGATCAGAAGATTCTATCTTACTTGATTAAAAATGCAAGGATTCCATTTTTGGAAATAGCAAGAGAGTGTGGGATTTCTGGTGCTGCAATTCATCAAAGGGTTAAAAAACTGGAAGATGCAGGGATTATTGATGGATCAAGATTCATTGTTAAGCCAAGAGCTTTAGGATACGAGGTGTGTGCCTTTGTTGGTATTTCTCTTGATCATGCACATCAATATAAAATGGTTGTAGAAAAAATTGATGCTATTCCTGAAATAGTAGAATGTCATTTTACCACTGGCAACTTTACATTTTTGGTAAAGATGCTTTGTAGGGACAATCAACATTTGATGGATATCTTAATTAATACTCTACAAAATATTCCTGGAATATCAAAAACGGAAACATTTATTTCTTTGGATCAAACAGTCGATCGGGAAATTAAACTATAAGATTAAATTTTTTGAATTAAGAGGCTTTCATTATTGAAAGCTTTTTTTGTATCTATAAATAGTTGTTATAGTTTACCAAATACCTCTCTTTTTTGTATCTTTCGATTCATTTTACAAAACACTTAAAATATAAATCAACATGTTTCCAAAAGAAGTATATATTAAAAGACGTAACCAATTACGTGAAATAATGAAAGACGGAATTGCATTGGTATTAGGCAATCCTGAAGCACCTATGAATTATGCCGGGAATGTTTATCATTACCGTCAGGATAGTACATTTTTGTACTTCTTTGGTATCGATCATCCTGGTTTTGCGGGGGTTTTTGATATCGATAATAATAAGGATTACATTTTTGGTAATGATGTTGATATTGATGATATAATTTGGATGGGGCCACAGTCAAGTGTTGTCGATCAAGCTGCACGTTTTGGTGTTGAAAACACAGCTCCGTTTAATGATTTGAAATCTCTTGTTGCTGAAGCAATAAAAGAAGGTAGAAAAATTCATTTCTTACCTGTCTACCGTGCCGAAAATAAAATCTTGATTCATGAAATGATTGGCACGCCATTAAATGCAATTAAGGAGAATGCATCAGAAGAATTTGTTAAAGCAGTTATTTCTCTTCGTGAAATAAAAGATGAATACGAAATTAAGGAATTAGAGCGTGCCGCGGCAATAGGGTATGAGATTCATACTACGGCAATGAAAATGGCCAAAGATGGAGTTTATGAAAGAGAAATCGCCGGAGAATGCGAGGCTATAGCATTAAGGGCAGGAGGACTTCTCTCATTCCCAGCTATTGTTTCGCGAAGAGGAGAAACTTTACACAATCATGAGCATGGTAATCTGCTTAAAACAGGAGATTTATTGCTTGTAGATAGTGGTGCTGAAACCGATTCTCATTATGCTTCAGATAATACCCGAACAATTCCTGTGGGAGGAAAATTTAGCCAAAAGCAAAAGGAAATATATGAAATTGTGTTGGCGGGAATCAACAAAGGTAATGAGTTGATTCGTCCTGGAGTTACTTATCAAAGTATTCATTTGGAGGTTTGTAAAGTACTTGCTTCTGGTTTAAAGGAAGTTGGCTTAATGAAAGGGGATGTTGAAGAAGCTGTGAAGGCTGGCGCTCATGCCTTATTTATGCCACATGGTCTTGGTCACATGATGGGATTGGATGTGCACGACATGGAAGATTTCGGAGAGAACCTGGTTGGATACGATGAAAAGGTTCAAAGAATTGATCAGTTTGGAACTGCCTATTTACGTCTTGGAAAAGAACTGAAACCAGGTTTTGTAATCACTAACGAGCCGGGAATTTATTTTATTCCGGCATTAATGGACAAATGGAAGCAGGAAGGATTGCATTTGGATTATATCAATTACGATAAGGTTTATGAATATCGTACGTTTGGAGGTATTCGTTTGGAAGATGATGTGTTGGTAACTGAACAGGGGAATCGTTTAATCGGAAAGAGGATTCCTGTTAGTGTAGAGGATGTAGAGGATGTAATGAGTTAAATACTAATAGTAAATATATTTAAAAGGCAGCGTTTCTGGTAAATGCTGCCTTTTTTATTATCGTTAATTTGTTTAATTTTACTTAAACTTACATTTTTAATAACAAACATGTAACCAAAATCATCATTTATCAGTTTAAACAGTTACTTTGTGGAACTTTTTTAGACTCAAAAGGAAATAATAATTGATTTGATGAGTTGCGTCTTTCAAATATATTGTAAAATATAAAATTGGATGGTTTTGTGAGTTGCTTTGGTTGATTAATTTTATGTTGTTTTTTCAATGTAAAGTGTCTTTCATTGCACATTAATTTCGTTTTAACTTTGAATCTTAATGATATGAGGAATGGTAAAATTTCTACCCAATTAATGAAAGTATTTAAATTAGTTTGTATCGGCTTATTGTTTATTTTGCCATTTAGTGGAATGGCTCAGTACGACTATGAACATTATGTGCCTCCGTTTTACTGCTCGGCTCAGGTGGGAAAACAAGAACTTTTTTTGTCAACCAATTCTGAAAAAGACCTTAGTGTTTTTATTGAAGATGGACAAGGCAATACAGTAGCAGGCCCGTTTACAATTAATCGTAATCAAAGCAAAACTTATGTATTTAAAACTCCGGGAGGAGCTACGTATAGTTCTCATAATTCGAGTACTTATCCTGATGGGTGTAGTTATTCGTATGGAATTATAGGACCAAAAGAATTAAACAAACCTTTAGATGGGCAGGGGTTAAGAATTTACTCGTATGATGGTCCTTTCTTTGCTAATATAAGGCATGGTTTTAGTAATGGTGGGGAATATGGAGCTTTAACGCATGGAGGTTCTCTTTCGGCAAAAGGAGCGTATGCCAAAGGAAAAGATTTTTATTCCGGGCATTTGTATAGCCACACAATTAATTATTCAGATCCTTCGTATAGTGGAGGTTATCCTATTCGAAGCCACTTTATTTCAGTGATGGCTGTTGAAGATGGGCAGACAACCGTTAATTTTTCTGGAATTAAATGTAAGTACATTACAAAATACGATGGTGCAAATGTAGTTTTAGAATCAATAGATCCTTCTGATGTTATAACAGGAACACTAAGCAAAGGGCAGAGTTATGTTATTGGGGTAAATTTGCATACTAGTCAATTTAGTGGCGAAACTGCCATGGTGCGAAACGGAATGAATGGGACGCATATTACATCAACTCAAAAAATTGTTGTGAATTGTGGTTCATGGACAGCAGGGGCGAAGCCATCTCAAGATATTGGTTTCGACCAGATTGTTCCGGTGGATCAGGTGCGAGATAAATACATCGTAATGAAAGGAGAAGGAAAGGCTGAGCCAGATCCTACTGCTTATTATGCTGGACAGGAAAGAACTATTGTTGTGGCAACCCAGGCAAATACCGAAGTATGGGTAAATGGAAATAATAAAGGTACACTGGCTAATGCTGGCGATTTTATCATTTTGGATGACATTGTTAATCCTAAGGCACTTCCAACACTTTACATTGATACAAAAGATAAAGATGTATATGTTTACCAAACCATGTGTGGTACAAATCAGGACTGGACAAATATTGGACTTAATTTTATTCCTCCTCTTACAGGATTGGGAATTAAGGAGGTTGTGATTCCTCAAGCTAATTACATTACTACCGGTGCTGGAGGTCTTATAAATCCAACGGTTACGGTTTTGTCGCAAAAAAATGTAGATGTACAACGTAATGGAACATCTTTAAGTAATCCTCAGGATGTGCCTGGAACAACCGAATGGGTATATTATAAAGTACCTAATATAAGCGGTGATTGTCGTTTTACAGGGAGTAAAGCTATAAATGTTGCATGGACAGCAAGTTCGAATACTCTTGGTGCTGCAGGATATTATTCTGGTTTTACAAAGGCAGTATCTCCAATTCATCCTGTGTTAAATATAGATAAAGAAATAAGTCTGGTTTGTGAAAGTTATGATGAGAATATAAGTGTTGCTCTTGTAGAACCATTCCCAGACTTTTATGAATGGTATGTAAATGATTTTACAGGGGACCCAATTATTGAGAATGGACCGCTGGTTGTGCCGGCACCGGATGTAGAAACGATCTATTATGTTTTGGGATATTACAGAGATCCAAGTTTGGATCTTTTATTTAATGGTGATTTTTCTGATGGCTTTAATGGCTTTGACTCTGATTACGATATAGTTACCAGTAATCTTGTTGATCCTGGTTATTTCGCACTGGCATCCACCCCTGTAGCAGAAAATCCTGTTTTAGCTGACTTTGGAGCAATGGACGGAGGAAGAATGTTCTTAGGATATTCTGATAGACAAGGAGAGGTGGTTTATCAGGTGAATGAATTGCCTGTAGAAGAAAATTTCAGTTATATTTTTAAGTTGCACGGGCGTTTGGCAAAAGAGAACTCAACTTATAATCAGTCGCTTAAAGTGCTTATTAACGATGAGACAATTATTGAAGATTTTAAAATAGATAAATCTACAGACTGGCAATCGGTTTCAGCTCTTTGGAAACCGGGAACAGCAAGGAAGGCAACCATTAAGATACTTAATCATAATCTTGATACTCAGGATGCTTTTTTTGCTTTGGATAGTATATCATTCGTTCAGGCAGTTCAGGATACTGCAAAATTCATCGCGAAGGTTGTTCCAAATTTCAGTTATGGAAGTGATGGCGATATTGTTCATTTTTGTAAGGGTGTATCGAATTCGTTGGATGTTTCAAATGGAGATATTAGCTGGTACGACTATTCATGGTCTAAAGGTGGTGTTGATTTAATCGATGGAACAGAATTTAGTGGAGTCAAGTCACATGAATTAGTTTTTGTTAATCCTCAGGAATCACAAGAAGGGAAGTATATATGTACTATCGGATTTAAACCGGAATATCAAGACTGTGGAACTTCAGATGCTACGGTGGATGTGACGGTAAATGTGTTGGTTGATGAGGCTGCCACAGTAAAGATTGATGCAGATAAAACTAATTTTTGCTCGGGTGCGACTGCTAATTTAAATGCTTTGGTTACTGGCGATGCTGGTGGAGTTAAATGGTTTGTGAATGGAGGAACATCTCCCGTTTCAGTTGAAAATCCTTATTTGTTCAATTACCCAACAGGTACATATACAGTTCGTTGTGAGGTGGAGAATGGTTGTGGTGTAGATTTTGATGAAGTGGTGATTAATGTTTTGTCATCTCCTGATTTGGTAAGCTTAACTTCAAATGATAATTTGTGTGTAGGTGAGGATATTATTGTGACAGCACTCGCAACGGGTGATGGTACTTTAGTTTATACTTGGGGAAGAGATACTGAAATATTGGCTGAAACCGGAAATATATTGAACTATCCGGCTTCAATGCTAGATCGTGAAGCAACTTTTAAAGTAAAGGTGAAAAGTGTTTACACAATTGCTGGCGAAACAGTAGAGTGTATTAATGGTTCTGGAAAGGCAGTATTCGACTTAAATATTATTCCTTTGGTTGAGTTTGACAAACTTTTAGCAGATGCTGTGGTTTGTGAAGGTGACAATCATTCTTATAGTGTCAATATGAAATATCCAGGTGATTTTTATACTTATTCATGGACTAAGGAGGGAACACCAATAACAAATAACTTATCTTCTTATAATCTGTCAGATGTAAAAGTTACAGATGCAGGAAATTATAGAGTGGATGTTACTAACCAATGTAATTCAGAATTTTCGGCCGCAGATTTAATTGTAACCCCTAAAATTAAAGTAAATGGTTTTAGTTTGGATAAAACAGGGCCATTTTGTAGTGCAGCAAATGTAACTGCATCCTTCAATGTTGATAATAATGGAGCTGTATATATCTATCAGGTAAAAGAGCCCGATGGAACAATTAAAACCATAACTAATCCATATACCTTTACGGTTGATGCAAGCCATCAGGGAATCTGGGAATTTTTTGCTAGTAGTTCTTGTGATGCTCCGGTTTCTTTTAAGCGTACATTAAATATGTTTTCTGATTTTGGTACTCTTTCAGTTGCTGATGTTGGAACTTGTATTGGTGATAATGTAACCTTTGAAGCTAAAATATCTACAATACCTACCGCCACAGTTCTTCATTATGTTTGGACGGACAATTTAGGAAATCCAATTGGAACAGATTCTGATAAATTGGAATTGTCGAATGTTCAGGATGCTGACTTTGGAAATTATTCTGTTCTTGTTACCGATCAGTGCGGAAACACGAAAACAGCAACTGCCAATTTAACGAAAGAAGCTGTTACTTCTCCGGCAACAGGAACATCGACTGTTTGTGTCGGCGATAATTATTCAACGACATTAACTTATTTAGGATCTCCGACTTTCGAATGGAGATTTGGTGATAAGGATTCAGGCCTGATAGTTGGAATGACAGAAACTTTGAGTTTAACAAATGTTAGTTTGGCGGGTGCGGGAGTTTATTATTGTAATGTTACTTTGAGCTGTGGAACTGCAGTTATTCAAAGAGAATTGAAAGTGAATGCTCATGTATCACTTGTTGATCCTGCTGATAAAATAATTGATATTTGTGAGGGAGAAAAACCTTTGCTTAGTTTGCTTACTACTGAGATTAATGGTAATCCTGCTGATTATTCAATTGTTTGGAAAGACAATACAGGAACGAATATCGGAACAGGAACTTCCATTCAGCTGGATGCACATAGTATTGTTGGTCCATATTTATATACAGCAACAGTTGTTGGGGTGTGCGAAACTCTGATAAAGACTTATCGCGTAATTGTACATGCAAAACCAACACTAAGTGCTGTTGACAATAGTATTACTGAATGTTCAGGACCGATAAGTTTAGATGTTTCGGCATCGGGAGAACACAAAGGTATTGTGTGGTGGAAAGATGGAGCTGTAATTACAGATGGTAATGCTGATCCTACTAATTTTGTTATTAATCCCGCTACAAGTCCTTCGGATGATGGTGATTACATTGCAAAAGTGGAGTCGGATTATTGTGGTGATGCTCAAGTAACAATTAATCTAGATGTTAGAAATACAATTGTAGTAACGAATCAATCTCCTGCCTATACAGTGGTTTGTGAAAATGTTGCCACCAATTTATTTGTAACGGCTATAGGTGATGATATTAAATACAATTGGTATAAGACAACCGATCCTGCTACTACCTTATCTGATAAATCGAATTTAGATTTAGGAAAGATTACTTTAGCTAAGGCTGGTGAATATAAATGTGAGTTAAGTAACGATTTAAATTGCGGAAATCAGACGCTCACATTTGATGTTCAGGTTAATAAAGATGCTGCGGTAACAAATCCGTTAAGTGTAACAATGTGTGAAACAGATGCAGATCCTGTTTTTACAGTCACAGGCACAGGTGAGGCTCCGGTAACTTATCAGTGGTATGATAAAAATAATATTGCAGTAGCTGGTGCAACCAGTAATTCATTAACAGTAACTTCACCCGTTAACGGACAGAGTTATTATTGTGTTGTTTCGGGTAGTACTTGTAATACTGCTACTTCTGCAAAAGCAACTCTTACTATAATAAAGAATGTATCTGTTACTGATCCTTCAGATTTAACAATTTCAGATGGTGCAAACGCTAATTTCAGCGTTGTGGCTTCAGGGGAACCATTTTATACTTATCAATGGCAGGAAAATACTGGCTCAGGTTGGAATAATTTATCTAATGGAGGGAAATATTCTGGAGTAAATCTGCCTACATTACAAATAACAGGTGCAGATCAAGCAACTTTTAATGGAAACCAATATCGTTGTGAGGTTATTAGTTCTGGTGCAGTATGTGCGTCATCAGTAATTAGTAATCCTGCGACTCTAACGGTTACAGAGGTTACGAAGATTGCTGTTCAACCAACAAACACTACTGTTTGTTTTAATACCAATGCTAACATTAGTGCTGAAGGTACAACAGCAGGATTAACTTACACCTGGTACTACAAAAAAGGAGCAGGTGCATACGAAACAGCATATGGAAAAGATGGAATAACGATATCCGAAGTTGGACAGGTATCGACATTAACAATTCTTGCTGACGATTTGGATATCAATAATTGGAAGTTTAAATGTGTTGTTAGTGACGGTGTTAGTGCTGATCAGGTGTCAAATGAGATAGTGATTAATGTCTTAGAAGATATTGCAGTAACAACTGCTGATGCGACCTATAATCCTTGCGTTGGTCAGGCATTTTCTATGGCGGTTACTGCAACAGGTGATGCTATTAAATATAAATGGTATAAGGTAGGAGCTGAGGCAACAATATTATCGACGAGTGCTTCCTATAATATGAGTACCATTTCTTTGGTTAAGGCAGGAACTTATAAATGTGAAGTTTATAATGAATTAGCTTGTCATGATGAAGTGAGAAGTTTTGTTGTAAATGTAAAAGCACTGCCAACGGTTACAAATCCTACTGATGTTACTATGTGTGCAAATGATGCAGATCCTACTTTTACTGTAATGGGAACAGCTGAAGGAATTGTAAACTACGAATGGTATGATAAAGATGATAATCTTGTTGTTGGAGCAACAAGTAATATTTTAACAGTAACAAGTCCGGTTAACGGGCAGAGTTATTATGCTGTTGTATCAGGAGATTATTGCTCAACGGCGAAATCGAATAGTGCAAGTCTAACTGTTTTATCAGAAGTTAGTACAACTAATCCTGTTGATATTACTGTTGCCGATGGTGGTAATGCGAGTTTCAAGGTGACAGCATCAGGAGAACCAATTTATTCTTACCAATGGCAAGAGGATTCTGGTTCTGGATTTACTGATTTATCTGACGGAGGGGAATATTCAGGAACTACATCTTCCCAATTAAAACTAACAGGAGTTTTAATGGCAAATGGGTTTGATGGAAACATATACAGATGTATTGTAACCAGTTCCTCTTGTTCAGGAGTTGCAACCAGTTCAGGAGCAGTTTTGACATTGAATAATATTATCAAAATAAAAGATCAACCTGTTGATCAGAAGCTTTGTGAAACCAATACGGCTACTTTCACTGTTGAGGGAACGGGTGCTGTTACCAGTTTTATTTGGAAATATGACAAAGGTACTGGTTTTGTAGATGCCGATGGACAAGATAATATGACTGTTGTAACCGGAGGAGGAATTTCTACATTGACAGTTCCTAATTCAACAATAGTTATGAATTCCTGGACATTCAAATGTGTATTGAGTGATGGATTGACAGATGATGATACTAATGTGGTTCAGTTGGAAGTTTATGAAACTATCAACGTAACAACAGCTGTAACTAATAACCTATCAAAATGTGAAGGAGAATCCCTTGTTCTTCCTGTTGCGACAAGTTCTGGCAGCAATATCCAGTATAAGTGGTATGAAAGTACAAGTCCGGGAGTTGTATTGTCGACAAGTTCGAGCTACGATTTGGGCAATGTTTCATTAGCTAACGAGAAAACATATAAATGTGATGTTTATAATGATCTTGCTTGTGGAGACGCTACTATAAGCTATGTAATAGATATTAAAGAAGATGCAACGGTAACTGATCCTGCGGATAAAGTAATGTGTGCCAGTGATGCCAATCCGGTATTTTCTGTTACAGGAACAGCAGAAGGAACAGTAAATTACGAATGGTTTGATAAAGATGGCACTTCAGTTGGAAATACTTCCAGCCTAACGGTTACGACACCGGTTGATGGTCAATCTTACTATTGTGTTGTTTCGGGTGATGCATGTAATACTGCGACATCAGCAGTTGCGATTTTAACAGTTTACGAAGAAGTATCAATTGTAGATGATCCTTTGAACAGTACAATTCCAGATGGTGGTAATGCAACATTTACAGTAAAAGCTACAGGAGAACCTGATTACATTTATCAATGGCAGGAAGATATCGGTTCAGGATGGAGTAATCTTTCAAATGGAGGGAAATATGCCGGAGTTACAAGTGCAACTCTTATTATTACTGGAGCAGATCAGACAAATTTTAATGGAAATCAATACCGTTGTGTTGTTGGAAATACAAAATGTTCTGCAAATGCAACAAGTAATCTGGCAACATTAACAATTACTTCTGTTGTTAAAATATCGGGGCAACCACAGAATATGGAAGCCTGTTTGGGTGGAGCTGTAGATTTTGAAATTACTGGAAAAACTCTTGGATTGAATTATGATTGGGAGTACAGCACAGATGGTACTACATTCAATACAGTAACCGGAGTTCCAGAATTAAATGTTGTGACAGATGTTAATGGTTCAAAACTTAGAATAGCATCAACAACTCTTGCAATGAACAGTTGGACTTTCCGTTGCATTGTAAGTGATGGTGTAAGTGCTGATGAAACATCTGGTGTTGCTTCATTAAATGTTGTTGAACCGGTTAGTTTTGACGCAATTGACGATCAGAATTTGTGTTTCGGAATTGAAAAACAAATTAGTTTATCCAACTTGATTGGAACAGAGCCAATAACTTTCTCTTGGTTAAAGGATGCTGCTGAAATTTCTACAACATCAAATGTAAGTATTGGAGCTGGTGATAATGGAAATTATAAGTTAACTGCTGGTAATGGCGGTGTCTGTCCTGATAAAAAAGATGATTTTGTAGTTTATCATTATGACGAACTTACAATTGCAGCTTGGAGTAATTCTTCTCAGGTTTGTATTGGAAACAATGAAGTATTATCAGTTGATGTTACCGCGATAGATCCAGCGAAGACAGCAGTTTATAAGTGGTATAAGGATGGTGCGCCTATTGCGATAAGTTCAACTTATACTTTGGTTGCTGCAGATAAGACACAATCAGGTCAGTACAAAGTTGAGGTGTTAGACGGATGTTCAACTAAAACTGTTTTTGGTTATGTGAATGTATATGAGCCAATTTTAGCAAGTAATACATGGGATGCAGAAACAACATTGTGTGTTGGAACTGAATTAAAATTGGAAACTAAAGTTACGGGCGATGTTACCTCATATGTATGGACTAAAGATGGGGTTGGTTTTTCAGCAAATTCAACTTATCTAAAATCCAATGTGAATGGTAGCGATGCAGGTACATATGTTTGCACAGTTTCGGGAAATTGTGGTGCAGATATCGTATACGTAATTAAAGTAAATGTATTGGCAAAACCTGAAATTACAACTGGTATAGATGCTATTGCTACAGTTTGCTCGGGAGATCCTCTTGAGTTAGGGCCAATTTCTGTAACTGGCACATACGATAATCTTATTTGGACATTAAATGATAACTCAACAAATTCGACTGCTGGGACAGTATTGGATTTAGGAACGGCAGAATTAACGGAAGCAGGAAACTATATTGTTGCAGTCAGCAATAAGTGTGGTTCTGACTTTTCTTTGGGAAATCAGGTAATAAATCCTATTCTAGCTCTTGACCCAATTGCACCACAAACAACTTGTGCAGGAAACGATGTTGTGTTTAGAGCAGTTGCAACTGGAGCAAGTCTGAATTATCAGTGGTTGGTTGACGGAGTTGATCAATTGGTGAATTCTTCGGAATTGGTTATTGATGCTGTGGATGTTATAACTTCCGATTTGAATGCATCTGAAACATATAATGTTGAATGTAAGATTACCAGCACAACAGGTTGTGGTGACGATTCTCAATCAACAACGTTAACTGTTAAACCAAACACATTACTTCATACAACACTTAAAAATGTTCCTAAATATGTAGGCGAAACTTATACTATGACTGTTGACGTTAGTGGTGTTGATTTGGTTTTTGAGTGGACTCATGAATTAGCAGATGGAACAAAAGTTCCTTTGACAGAAACAGGACCTTCTGTAACTCTTACTAACATTACGATGGCAGATGCCGGTTATTATACTTGTAAAATTATTGGTGCGTGTGGACAAAGACTTGCTTCTGGTAAATTGACTGTAAAGGAACCTGTCACTATTGTTTCCGGTTTAAATGATTTAGAGGAAAAGTGTATAGGTGATCCTTTAAGTTTGTCAGTATCTGCAACAGGTCAAATCTGGTCTGTTAAATGGTTTAAAAATGATGTTGAAATAGTAGGCGAAACAAGTCTGAACTTATACTATTCGGCTCTTGGTTTAGCAGATGCTGCAGTTTATAAATGTGAGATCGAAGGCGAAGGAATTTCTGTACTAACTGAGAAAACAACAGTACGGGTTTATTCTCAAACTGCTCTAATTACTCCTCTTGAGGATCGTACCTTTTGCGAAGGCATTACAATGGATTGGAATCCTGATATTGACGGAACATCAAGCATGACGTTTGAGTGGACAATGAATGGAGCCTTTGTTTCCGATCAGAAGATACTTCATTCGGATGCATTAGCTTTAAGTGACGAAGGCAATTACGAAATTCAGGTTACAAGTATGTGTGGTGATGTTTCTTCAAGTGCGAATTTAGAAGTTGTACAATTGCCTGTTTATGTTGCCTCAACGGCAGGAACCAGTATCTGTGAAAATGAACCGTTGGTTGAATTTACAGTTGAATATACAGGAGAACAGTTAAAATATCAGTGGAGAAAAGATGGTATTGATCTTCCCGGAAAAACAAGTGAAACCTTAAGTCTTACAAATATTCAGCTTTCGGATGCCGGAGACTATAATTGCAGAGTATATTCTACTTGTGGAGAAGAATTTAGTCCGGTTGCGACATTGAATGTAACAGCTCAATTACAAGTTTTGTCTGATCAGGTTGATATGGAAGTTTGTGCTGGTGAAGATGTATCGTTTACAGCAGATGCTGTTGGTAATAACGTAAACTATCAGTGGAAATTTGATGGAGTGGATATCGTTGATGTTCCGGGAGCAATAAGTGGATCCAATACATCATCATTATCTATTGTATCATCTCAGGTTTCTCATAGTGGTTATTATACTTGCATTTTATCTGATGATTGTACTGATTACCGATCAACGAAACCAACAGAATTAGTTGTTCATGCTCTTCCAAATACTGCGATTTATGGTCGAATGGTACTTTGTGCAAAAGAGGATCGTGTAACTTATGTGCTCAATCAGGTAGGTGCTGATGTTTACAGTTGGAATGTTAACGGTGGTATATTTGCTGGTCCTGAAGAAGGAGCAAAAACCAGAGTTACATGGGAGGAACTTTCTCCGGGCAGTCTTTCAGTTTCGATTATGGATTTGGCAACAGGTTGTAAGTCAAGAGTTGATTCTGCAGTTGTATTAAATTCACTTCCAAATGTGAACTTAACGAATTTAGGCTCAAAAGGAGTTTGTGAAAATGAATTTGTGTTAACCGGTGGTTTCCCTGAAGGTGGAATTTACTGGGTTAATGGAATCTCACAAACAGAATTTAATCCTTCTGATCGTGGTGCAGGAACTTATGCGGTACACTATTCTTATACAGATGGAAACGGATGTTCGAATGTAACACCAATTACCAATTTAACGGTAGATGTTTTACCTGTAGTTGATATTACAGATGATATTACTGTAGGTAGTTGTATTCCGACACCGCTTAGTGCTAAAACAGACGAAGATAATATCCAGTGGTTTAGAATACAGGATAACAATAGGCTTTTACCGGATAATTTAGATAATCCAAACTCAATGAATCCTACATTTACTCCTGGGAAATCACAGGTATTATTGGCAATGGTTAAGGATGAGCATGGTTGTGAAGGAATTGATTTATTAAATCTTTCAGTTGCCCCTCTTCCTGTCGTAACAACCATTAATGATACAACCGTTAGTCAATGCAATCAGTTGGTTTTACAAACAGATATTGTAGGAGATCAAGATGTAATTAGTTGGACAAATCCTGATCATTTGGATCATGCAGATGTAAGAAGTCCAAAAATTATTGATGCACCGGCAGGAACACATACGTATGCCATCAATGTAACTGATTTATACGGTTGCGATGCTGCAGGGGAAGTAACTGTTACCATGGTTGCAGATCCAACATTAGGAGAGGATAAATTTGGTTGCGAAGGTGATAAGTACGAGATAGACATTACTGGGATGGAAAACCCTGTTTGGAGTGATGATGATAGTTCACCGGCAAGAACGATTGACAAGCCGGGAGAATATAAATTGGAAGTTTCCAACGATTATGGTTGTGGTGATGAGCAATTGTTCGTGATTAATCCAAAACCAAACTTAGGATTGAAAGATACTTTGATTTTTGAAGGACAAACAGTGACCTTTGGTCCAAATCTTCCTTCGGATTACGCACCTTACTTTTTTGAATGGCAGGATGGTAGTATTTTCCAAAGATTTGAAGTGTCAGAGACTGGAACCTATAAGCTTAAGGTTGAAGATAATTTAGGTTGTGTGGCTATTGATTCTGCCTATGTGGAAGTGAAGCCTGTTGGAATAGAGTCATCAAATGCATTTCTGCCTTTAGCCGGTGATGGAACGAATGATAGATTCTACGTAGGTGATAATGAGAATATGGGAGGAGGTACTGATGACAGACTTTCCATTATTAAGGAGTATGAGATGTATGTTTATGATCGTTGGGGAGAAATGTTGTACAAAACGAATGAGCAAGGATATAAAGGTGGATGGAATGGACAGTACAAAGGCAAAATTTGTCCGGCCGGAGCTTATGTTTGGGTCGTATTTATAAATGGGGAACTCACCAATAAAGGAACTTTTATGTTGATACGATAATTGCACGAAGATTTTATTTGTAAAATAAATTTAAATGGGTTTTGAGTTTCTATGCAAAAGGAAACTTAAAACTCATTTAAAAATATCTGTTTGTTGATAACATTCTGAACTATTGGAAATGACTTTTTGAAATAAAAAAATAAAATAATGCCGTATTTTATTAACAAAATAAATTTTGGCGCGTATAGTTTGAAATTAACCACTAAATGAAAATTCTCCTTTGGGAGAACTTTAATTATAATATTTATGAAAAAGGCACTATTCGCTTTTTGTATATTGATTGCAGGGATTGTTTCTACGGGTAAAGCTCAGGATATTCGGTTTTCTCAATTTTATGCCAATAAACTTTATTTGAATCCGGCGCTTGCCGGTTCTACTAATTATTCCAATGTTAGCCTAAATTACAGGAACCAATGGCCAAATTTGGATTTACCCTATGTAACCTATAGTGTTTCATTTGATAATTTTTATGAAGCCATAAACGGGGGAATAGGTATTATGGTTATTCAGGATGATCAGGGAGATGGAGCACTTAAAACGACAAATTTTGCTGCGATGTATTCGTTTTACCTTCGGATTAATGATGATTTAATTGTGAGACCAGCCATTCAAGCGTCTTTTTTGCAAAAAAGAGTAGATTGGACAAATCTAGTGTTCCCGGATCAGGTGTCACCAATTCATGGTAAAATATTCGAGCATAACAATAATAATGATCCTGCGAACAGGAAAAAAGATGGATGGGATTTCTCGTTGGGAGCAATTGCCTATTATAAAGATTTTTATTTTGGTATTGCTGCTCATCACCTGGCAAAGCCGGATCTTAGTTTTGATGATGAACAGGAAGATAAATTGGAAACCAAATATACTTTTCATGCAGGAGCTGAATTTGTATTAGGAGGAAGAAGTCGTAGTTATGTTGACAAGTGGATAATTGCCCCGGCCATACTATTTCAACAGCAAGGCGATTTTTCTCAAATGAATTATGGTTTGTATGCCAGCAAGAGTTCGATGGTTTTTGGATTGTGGTTTAATCAAAATTTTGAACTGAATTACGATTCATTTATTGCCATGGTTGGTTTTGTCACCGAAAGGTTTAAAGTTGCTTATAGTTACGACTACGCAATTACAAAATTGATCCATACCAATACAGGAGCACATGAGGTTTCGTTCTCATTTCCCTTGGCATTTGATACCAGTAAAAGGAAACGAAAGATTAAAGCCGTCCGTTCTCCGGTATTTTAAGATTAATAGAAAGAATAAATATAAACTATAAAGAAAGGGCTGTCATTATTGGCAGCCCTTTTTCATGTTTGATTCAAATTTAATTATTTAATCCTTTCAATAAATTTGGCCCTAATTTTTTTCAGTAATTCAAGGTCAAGATTTTCAGCATAAATACGAATCATATCTACAGCTTTAAAATTGTCGTAAATAAAGCCTAGAGAGGCATCAAAATGAAACATCTCCATATTGTATTTCACTTGCTGTGTCAAGTGCTCAAATTGTTTCCAGTTTAGCTTTTTTGGAATGGTAAAATAGCCATGGTTTGGTTCAATGTGATCAGAGAAATATCCATTACCAAGCTCATCCAATGCAAAAAACTTATCCAATTGAATCATTGCTTTGGAGTTGTGAGGTATCGATGCATTCGATTTTAAATTAATACCTTCTTCTATATAGCACGACTGTAAATCTTTTATTTGATCATATTGGGTTAACCTTCTAATTCTAATTACATGATAAACATCGTTATAAATTGTAATGGTACCCATCGCAGCATGAAAATCTACTTCAAAATACGACATGATTTTTTGAGTAACCCGTGTAAACTCTTCTAAATCACATTTTTTGTCAGTTACCAAATAAATGTAATGAGGCTTAATGTCTTTTTGAATTCCTTCATAATATTCATAGTAGCCGGGAAAAGGGTTGGTAGCTTCTAAAACAATTGTATTAGGCAATATTTTGCTGTCAATAACTTCAAGGGTTTCCTCTTTAAGCAGGCTTCCGAATTTAACTACAAAGTTCTTATCAGTCATAGGAGAAGGATTTTCAGGTTTTTATTGAGATTGTCTTATTTAAACTTAGTAAAAATTGCGAGTAAAAACAAGGCCTTAAACGCTTTTAAATAAGGTAATTTTTCGTTAATGATCTCTTGTGAAAATAGGATCATTTTTTTTTGAAAGCATTGGATTGTACATGTATCCATCCAAATCAAAAGCTTTTAATTCTTCGGGATCGGTAATTTTATTCTGAATAATGAATCGAGTCATTAATCCTCTTGCTTTTTTGGCAAAGAAGCTAATCATTTTGTATTCCCCATTTTTTAAGTCTTTAAAAATAGGAGTGATTATTTCGGCTTCAATCTTCTTTTTATTGATGGCTTTAAAGTATTCGTTAGAGGCTAGATTTATTAAATGATTGTGATTGTTTTCTTTTAAACTTTGATTAATTGATTTGGTGATTGATTCGCCCCAGAATTGATACAAATTATCTCCTCTGCCCGTTTTTATCTTTTTGCCCATTTCAAGACGATAGGCCTGAATCAAATCCATTGGTTTAAGAACGCCATATAGTCCGGAAAGGATTCTAAGATCGGTTTGGGATCTTAGAAAATCTTCCTCAGAGAAAGAGGAGGCATCAATACCCGTATAAACATCGCCTTTAAAGGCCAATAAAGCTTGTTTTGAATTTTCTGCTGTAAAGGGAGTATTCCACTCGTGGAATCTTTCAAAATTCAGTTGTGCAAGTTTCGGACTGATTCCCATCAGGTCGGCAATGTCATCGACTTTCAGTTTTCGAAGCTCTTTGATTAAAAGATTGGATTCTTTTAAAAATGAAGCATCAGAATGTATGTTTGAGAGTGCCGGACTTTCAAAATCCAGTGTTTTGGCAGGTGATATTACAATTAGCATAGAGTATTTTTTATGATTGAATTTAAAATTACTTATAATTGCCTGAAACATCAATAGTGTTTATCATTATTGATAAAGACTTAGTTTTTGTCTATGAACCAATCCTAAAAAACAAAAGGGTGCTCTGATTAAGAACACCCTCTGATTTAACCGCCTCAAATTGCTATAAATTTTTATCCGGATATAAATCCTGCCACCATTGTGCTTGTTTTTTTAAGTGTTTTGCGAAATAGGCAAATATGGTGTTGTTCCAAAGTATTCGTTGGGTATAATTCTTAATGTGATGATCTTGATTCTTTACCTGAACAAAATCGACATCTTTCCACAGTAATTTTAATGCCTGATACATTTGAATGCTTTCACCAAGAGGTACATTCGTGTCAACACTTCCGTGAATTAGTAACATTGGTGTTACAACTTTATCAGCATTGAATAATGGACTTTGATCGATATATAGATTTCGATTGTTCCAAGGAAATGATTTACCGGAAGCATTCACACTGTAAGAATATCCCCAATATCCTTCGCCCCAGTAACTGGTAATGTCACTAATTCCGGCGTGTGAAATGGCTGCAGCAAAAATATTGGTTCTTGTTTGCAGCAACATCGTCATAAATCCACCGTAGGATGCACCAATACAACCTACGTGATCTGCATCAGCAAAAGAATGAGCTTTTAAGAATTTTTTAGTTCCCTCAATAATTTCATCAGCAGTGGTAATTCCCCAGTTGTTTTGGTGTTCTGCTGAGAATTCCTGCCCAAAACCAACGGCTCCGCTTGGCTGAAGCAGATAAACAACATATCCCATTGATGCATAAAGATTCAAAGGATATCGGCCGCCATAGCTTCTTTCAACGGGTGATGTGCCTGCATAATAGTTTACAATTACAGGATATTTTTTATTGGAGTCGAAATTTGGAGGATAGTAAATTCTTCCAATAATGGTTTTGCCATCTTCTTTGGTGAAATTCCAGTCTTCTGTTTTTCCAAATTTCACGTTTTTTAGATTTTGTTTTTGCGGATTAGAGATTAGCTTACTTGTATTCGAAGCCAATTCATAAACAAAAGCTTTGTAAGGTGAAGATATGCTGCATGCCGTGCAGGCAATGTTTTTTCCGTCGGCCGAAAGGCTAAAGTTGCCAATAACATCTGAATTTATTTGTAAAGCGTTGAATTCCTTATTAGTTGGTTGGTAACGATACAGTCGGATGTAATCTTTATCATTTGCTTTTAAATAGATATTCTTGTCCCTTTTGTTCCAAACAGCCTGGCTAACTGATGGGTCGAAATCAATTGTGATTGGTTCGGCTTTTTTGTTTTTCAGATCGAAAATGTACAATTGTCCGTCGTAATTATTGGCCAATGGCTGTTTTCCAATGTTTTCGCCAAGTTTCCCAAAGCAGGAAGGACCTGCCTGAACCAAAAGCTGAGTGCCGTCAGGAGAGTATTTTGCCGAACCACCAAAAAGTTTGTCTTTCCAGATGGTATCAATCTCGAAAGTTTCGAGGTTCATCTGATAAAGATTTTGTTTATCGTAAGGATATTCCTCGTAATCGGGACGTGATTGAGAAAAAAGAATGTATTTGCTGTCGGGACTGATATCCTGCAAGCCGGTTGTGATCGTTCCATAAGTTAAGCGTTGTTTTACGCCGCTGTCAACATCCAGTTTGTATAAGAAACTTCGGGTTCGAAACCAAGGCAAACGATCTTCCATTCCTTGAATTTTTCTGATTTTCCAATCTTCCGAATAATCTTTCGTTACTGAGAAAATGATTTGTTTCCCATCGGGAGTCCAGTTGTAATCCGAAAAATCAGCAATACTATTGGCAATTTCCGTTTCTCTTCCGTTTTCAAAATCAAAAATAAAAAGGCTTGTTTTTTCGTTGTATTCTTTGGTGTACGAAATACGGTTTCCTGTAGGCAGCCACTGAATATTTGCCAGTTGACTTCCCCGGAAGGAGTATAAGATTTTTCCGCTCTCAATTTCCTGAATTTCTTTCCAGTTCTCACTATTGTCCGATGGAGGAAGTGTTCTGCTGTAACTAAGTAAGGCAAATTTACCATCAGAAGATAATTCGATGTTTCGTACATTTTCGCCATCCAATATTTTATGAATGGTAACGCTTTGTTGCGGCGATAAGGATAATTTTATATTGTTTTCATCCCAGGGCTTATTTGGAGTAATACCAAGTTTAAAGTCGTTCTTTTTCCCGCTTACAACTTTTACAAGGATGCAGTGTTTACCGGGTTCAATCTTAAGTTCTTCCGAAAGCTCCTTGGCATCATCAGTTTCTGCCTTGTAGTGTGAAATCTTTTTTTCTCCATCGATATACACTTCAAGAAGTGGATAGGCTTCTATAATTAATTTTGCTTGCATCCATTCATCCGCAGAGAAATAAGACGCATAAAACAAAAGACTGTTTTCGGCAGATTTGCTGCCTGTAAAACCTTTTTTATTGGTGGCTGTTTTGCTCCATTGTAAGTTTTCACCGTTCCACTTTAAATTGTCCTTTTCAGCAGGTTGAAGTTCATCTATTTCAAGCTGATTGTCCTGTAAAAGGTTTTGTAATTCGAAGGTTTTTCCTTCGATGTTTTTTGTAGAGTGGAAAGCTGGTAGTTGTAAACTTACAGGATCGGTTTGAAGCCAGTTTTCAATTGTAATGCTTTTGCTGTTCTCTTTTTGTGCGAAGCTGCATGTGGTTGCAGTTAGCAGTACCATCATTGTAGGTACAAAATATCTTTTCATGTGTTTATAATTTGATTTTTATTTGTCACATGGAACACCCAAATTGCAAGCATCTTCCTGTGTGTAAAGCATTTTATATGGGTGTTTCATCTGTTTATAATTTTAAGTTTTTGTCAGATAGCCTGTCCCGAACTTGTTTCGGGAGAATTTAGCCTGCTTAGATGATCATTTCGCAGTGTGTTAAAACCGTTTTGGCATTTTAAACATCAATACTATGGAATTTTAGTTTGATAAAAAAGGATATTTGTTGGGAAACCAGTCCTTTTTAGATATCTGTGCCGTTTAACACGATAAGTGCAAATTCATTTGTTTTTTATTCAATATTTTGGGAGTTGAAAAAAAAAATAAAGGTCAAGTTATAATGATTTAATGAAAATGACTTATATTTGTTTTACTTAAAAAACGGAGGAAAGCTATGAATACAATTGTCACATCATCACCTTGCACTTATAAGAGCTAAATCAGCTTAAGCTTTCCGTATTCACATTAATTTTTATTTTTTTATTGTAACGGGGGCGAAAGCCACTCGATACGTATATCTACACACCTAAAATTTTGGAGGGTAAATTATGAGCACATCAATGTATTGCTGCGGGCAAGCCACGGTGAAAGATCCGGTTGGCAATAAAACAAATTGTTTTAGAATAAGAGAAAGAGTAAACGAGTTTATTGAACATCAAAAACGAAAACAGAATGCACCATAATATAAGAGTAAGGGAAGGAATTTTAGATCAATTAAATAAGCTTGGGAGACTGTGGAACTATTTTCTGGAGGCACTCTCGGGAAGTGAAAAAATATATACCAACGGGAAGATTAGCAAAGCGCTTTTTATGCTTGCGATTCCTATGGTATTGGAAATGATTTTTGAATCGGTATTTGCTGTGGCCGATATATTTTTCGTTTCCAAATTGGGTGACGACGCTGTGGCTACAGTAGGAATTACCGAGTCGGTGATCACCATTGTGTATGCAATAGGTTTTGGATTATCGATGGCAACAACCGCTTTGGTTGCCCGGCGCATAGGCGAGAACAAACCAGAAGAAGCATCAAAGGTTTCATTTCAGGCCATTGTAACAGGTGTGTTTGTATCTGTATTTATTGCGTTTGCCGGGATTTTTTACTCGAAGGATTTATTGGCTTTAATGGGAGCTAATTCAACCATTGTGAATGAAATGTCGGGCTATGCGACCATTATTTTGGGAAGTAACGTGATTATCATGCTTCTTTTCATCAATAATGCCATATTTCGTTCGGCGGGTGATGCTGCTTTATCGATGAGGGTATTAATTGTTGCGAATTGTTTGAATCTTGTTTTGGATCCATTGTTGATTTTTGGTTGGGGACCAATCCCGGCCATGGGAGTAGAAGGAGCCGCTATTGCTACAAGTCTGGGACGAGGCTTGGCGGTAGTTTACCAATTTGTTATGCTTGGCAAGGGAAAAGGGAAGATTCATTTAAAATGGAAACATATTCAGCTAAAATGGGCGACAATTAAACAATTGGTCAGCTTATCGGTTGGAGGAATAGGGCAAAGCATCATTGCTACATCGAGTTGGATTGGTTTGATGAGGATCATGGCAGAATTTGGAAGTGCAGCCATAGCCGGTTACACCATTGCCATTCGGCTGCTGATATTCATCCTCCTGCCTTCCTGGGGATTGAGCAACGCTGCAGCGACATTGGTTGGTCAGAACTTGGGAGCAAATCAGCCGGAAAGGGCTGAGAAATCGGTTTGGGCTGCAGGAAAAATTAATGTCGTATTTTTGGGCTTAATGGGAATTGTTTTTTACCTGTTTCCACGTTTTTTTATTGAATTATTTACTCCGGATGAATTCATTGTAAGTAACGGAATTCAAGCATTGCAAATAATCAGCATGGGTTTTGTTTTTTATGGTTTAGGAATGGTACTGCTGAATGCAATAAACGGAGCCGGAGATACCCGGACACCAACCTATTTTAATCTGATTAGTTTCTGGATTATTGAAATTCCACTTGCTTATTTCCTGGCCATTCAATTGGGTTGGGATGAAAAGGGAGTATTTTATTCGATAATAATAGCAGAAATGACGCTTACATTAATTGCCCTTTTTTGGTTTAAACAAGGGAAGTGGAAGTTGATGAAAGTATAGTGAATAAAGCCTGAGGAACAACGAATGTTTCTTCAGGCTTTTTTTTACAGTGAAACAGTTAATAGCCGGATTTTGGTTACTAAGCAGAGAAATTTTGTTTTATAATGAAGGAGAGAATACCGCATAGTGAGGCAGCGTTTGAAGGATGCTTACCGTAAAAAGTTGCGATGCTGTTCGCAAAAAATTGCGGTAAGCATAAAATGTGAAGGCTATGGTTTGTGATCGTTTTTTTCAAAATAGCTGTTCAATTAACTGATATTGCATATTCAAATGTTGTGTTGAGAATTAATTCTAAATAAAAATCCCTCTTAAAGCAATTTAAGAGGGATTTTCTGTTTGTTTTTGAATGGTTACCTTCTCTCCAGCTGCACAATATTCTCCACATGATGTGTGTGCGGGAACATATCAACAGCCTGTACTTTGGTTACTTTGTAGGCTTCGTCCATCATAGCTAAATCGCGTGCCTGAGTAGCCGAATTACAGCTCACATAAACAATGCGTTTTGGAGCAGCGTGCAGAATGGTTTCAACCACATCGGTGTGCATTCCTGCCCGTGGCGGATCGACAATAATGGTGTCCGGCTGGCCGTGAAGCTCAATGAATTCTTTGGTGAGAACATTTTTCATATCCCCGGCGAAAAATTCAGTGTTGCTGATTCCGTTAATTTCAGAATTCACCTTAGCATCGGCAATGGCCTCGGGAACGTATTCAATTCCGATAACTTTTTTTGCCTGTTTTGCAATAAAATTAGCAATGGTTCCGGTTCCGGTATACAAATCGTAAACTACTTCGTCACCTGTTAATTCGGCAAATTCTCGTGTTTTGCAATACAAATTGTAGGCTTGCTCCGAATTGGTTTGGTAGAACGATTTTGGACCAATTTTAAAACGCAGATCTTCCATTTGCTCAAAAATATGATCTACACCTTTGTACAAGATGGCATCCTGATCGGTAATTGAGTCGTTGGCTTTTTCATTAATGATATACATCAATGAAGAGATTTCCGGGAATTTTTCTGCCAGATGATTCAATAATCCTTCCCGCTTCTCAACATCTTCATGGTAAAATACCACAATAATCATGTTGTCGCCGGTTGTTGAGGTTCTAATTACCAATGTCCGCAGAAATCCTTCCTGATTTCTGATATCGAAAAAGGATAAGTTGTTTGCAAAAGCATATTCTTTAACGGCCAAACGAACAGCATTTGATGGTTCCGGCTGCAGGTGACATTTGTTAATATCAACCACCTTGTCGAATAATTTTGGTACGTGAAAACCAAGAGCAGGAGTTCTTTTTATATCATCGCTAAGTGCAATTTCCTCATTGGTAAGATAACGCTTGTTCGAAAAAGTAAATTCAAGTTTGTTGCGGTAAAATTCAGTTTTTTCTGATGCCAGAATATCATTTATACCATTCAGTTCTACTTTGCCAATCCGTTCTAAATTGTCAATAACTTCCTGTTGTTTAAATTTTAGTTGTTCTTCGTAGGGTAGATTTTGCCATTTGCAGCCACCGCAAACCCCAAAATGCTCACAAAAAGCATCTATCTTCATGGGTGAATGTTTGTGAAAAGCAACAGGATAGCCTTCCATAAAACTTTTACGCTTTTTGTTGACTTGCACATCAACAATATCGCCTGGTATTACACCGGTAACAAATACGATTTTTTCATCAACTCTCCCAATCGCCTTGCCTTCGGCGGCTAACTTCTCTATTACTACTTTTTCCAGAAGTGGTTTTTGCTTTCTATTTCTTCCCACGCTTACAATTGATTTAATACGACGACAAAGATAGATAAAAGTAGAAAGGTCGAAAAGTAGAAAGGTTAAAAAGTGGATTAGCCTTGCCATTATTATTCGAAATCGCCTAAACTAAGGGGTGACAACTAAAATTTAATCGCTTTTGGCACTTAATTTTATATATTTACGATGTATTCCAAAGCCACATTTCAATTTTTATAAAAGTACTATGAACAAGTTACTTGCTGTTTTTGCAATGTTTGTATTGGTTTCGTGCGGAACAAAACAAACAACAAAAGTTCCATGTTTTGCATGGATGGGGGGGCCTGGTGAGGCCACAGATATTGAGTTAAAAGCAAATTTTACTGATTTAAAAGAAAAAGGAATTGATGGTTTGATGTACAACGGAGGTCATGATCCTTTGGTTTATCAGCGGGTAGGTAAAATTGCCAAAGAGGCAGGTCTCGAATTTCATACCTGGATACCAACTATGGTACAAGGACGTGATGAAAACATTCCTGCGGAATTGTATGCCGTTAATGGAAATGGGGAATCAGCTTACGAGAAACCTGCTTATGTTGATCATTACACATTTTTGTGTCCGAACAGGGAAGAGGTCTATCAATATTTGTCTGGATTATATACTAAAATAGCTGCCTTGCCGGAAGTTGATGGAATTCATTTGGACTATATCCGTTTCCCGGATGTAATTTTGGCGAAAGGACTTTGGAAGAAGTACGGTTTGGTAATGGATAAGGAGTATCCGGAGTTTGACTATTGTTACTGCGACAAGTGTAAAGCCGATTTCAAAGCTAAAACGGGTATTGAAATTGCCAATCAGACGGAAGCAAGAGATATTCAGGAGTGGAAACAATTCCGTCAGGATTTGATCACGAAATTAGTAAACCGTTTGGCTGAGGATGTACATGCGCAAGGAAAAGAAATTACAGCGGCGGTATTTCCCGGGCCTCATTCTCATGCAGTGAAAATGGTTCGTCAGGAGTGGGATAAATGGAATTTAGATGCTTTTTACCCAATGAATTATAACGATTTTTATCTGGAGGGCACAGAATGGGTTGGCAAGATGTGTAAGGAATCATCTGAAAGTGTAAAGGGAGAAAAACCTGTTTACAGCGGTTTATTCATTTGTCCAAAGCCTGATTCTAAGTCGAAAGAAGCAGATCCTGAAAATCACGGTTTATTGCCGGAGGAATTGGGCGAAGCAATACGCGAGTCGATGGTTAACGGAACAAAAGGAATTTGTTTGTTTACGCCCGATAGAATGACCGAAGCGCATTGGGTGGAATTTAAAAAAGCGATTTATAAAGATTATTCCAAGAATTAAGATTGAATAGATAGAAGACAAGGAAGGGAATTCCATTTGGAATTCCCTTTTTTGTTTTAAACTGATCGTTTTTTAAACTCTTTAAGAATTGATTTTACCTTGTTCAGATCAATGCCAGTATTAAGCCATTTAACTGCTGATTCAAGAGAACTAAATATTTTTATCGGCATATCAAACTCTTTTTTTAAGCCTTCAATAAACAGCGTAGTGTTTACAACCTGGTTTGGAGTATTGGTAAGAATAGCAATACTGTCAATTTTTAAAGTTGATTTTGATTTTGAATAGAATTTGGTAAGATCATCATCCTTTTTATGAAAAGGTTTATTGGTGTTTTTTCGAATATCAACCAAAATACTATATTTAGGCACTTGGCTTAAATTAGCTTCAATTTCATTTTTTAATTCAAATACATTTTCAATCTCCGTCTCTCCACAAAAGCATTCTATCAAAAGCTTATGTTCCTCTGCATAGGTGTAATATGAATTTCCCACTCTATTTTTATTAATTAACTGATTATTATGTTCATATTTTAGATTTAATTAGGGTTCGCAAATGTAATTCTTTTTCTAAAACTACCAAATGATTTTTTCCGGATTGAAGATTAAATGTTAGGTTTGCAAAATATTTAAACACAAACATATAAGTTAAGTATGAATCATTTATTTGTTCCCAATATGGGACGGGTTGATTTTGAGGATATTGTTTTTGACAAGGAGTTGTCGGTTAAAGTGGAACAGTTTCTGCGAGAGTACGAACATCTTGAAATACTAAATAAATTTGGCTTGCCGGTTGTGAATAAACTCTTGCTTTTTGGGAAATCAGGATGTGGGAAAACCATGACTGCCAGAGCAATTGCAAATAAGTTGGGCAAGAAGTTGAAAACGATTAATTTGGGCAATATTGTTTCCTCTAAATTAGGAGAAACCTCAAGAAATATTGCTGCTGCTTTTAAAATGGCAGAAACTCAGGAAGCTGTCTTGTTTTTCGATGAGTTCGATTCTTTGGGCAAAGAAAGAAACTACGACAATACCGATAGCAGCGAGATGAAACGAGTGGTGAATAGTATGATTCAGCTGATTGATTCTTTACCAAAAAACTCGATTGTAATTGCCGCGACCAACCAAATTGACCTAATTGATGAGGCCTTGGTTAGACGTTTTGAGCTGAAGCTGGAATTTCACAACCCTTCTAAAATCTATTTGGATAAATTGTACGATCAATTGATTTCAAAATATCCGAAGGAATATCAGAAAGTAAACCGGATTTATGACATCTCTTTTGCCGAGGCTGAAACCATTGTGATGCTCGAAGTGAAAGAAAATATCATTGAATCAGAATTAATAAAAAAAGCAAAAATTTTGCAGGAAGATAAGCTGACCGTGATTTGTGATAATTAGGATGGTTGTATTTACTGATCAATGATTACGGATAACTGAGAACTGTTGTTATCTTTGTCGCTTTAACAGAAAAACATGAATTAGTATGATCTCTATTAACAATCTTACGGTTGAATTTGGTGGCTTTACCCTTTTTAAGCAAGTAAGTTTTATTGTAAATACTCGCGACCGAATTGGATTGGTTGGGAAGAATGGTGCAGGAAAATCAACTTTGCTAAAAATATTTGCTGGTTTTCAGGCGCCTACAACGGGAACTGTATCATTACCAAATGAGATTAAAATAGGATACTTACCTCAGCAGGTAAATCATATCGATGGCAATACCGTGATGGAGGAAGCTTTATCTGCTTTTGAAGAGGTTTTGGGCTTGGAAAAGGAAATTGCTGAAATTAATTCAGAGATTGCAGAACGAACCGATTACGAATCGGAAGAGTACATGAAGCTGATAGAAAGATTGACGGATAAAAACGACCGCTACCATATGATGGGTGGTGAAAATATCGAGGCCGAAGCTGAGCGTACTTTACTTGGATTGGGATTTTTAAGAAGCGATTTCATCCGACAGACTACAGAATTTAGCGGAGGATGGAGAATGCGCGTAGAATTGGCGAAAATTTTGTTGCGTCGTCCGCATGTTTTCCTTCTTGATGAGCCAACAAATCATTTGGATATTGAATCAATTCAGTGGCTGGAGGATTTTTTGAAAACTTATCCGGGAGCCGTAGTATTGGTGTCTCATGACCGGGCATTTTTGGATAATATTACCAATAGAACCGTTGAAATTTCTGTTGGTAAAATATACGATTACAAAGTTCCCTATTCACAATATGTTGTTTTGCACGCAGAGCGTCGCGAACAGCAAATGAAAGCCTACATTAATCAGCAAAAACAAATAAAAGATACTGAAGACTTTATTGAGCGTTTTCGCTATAAGGCAACAAAATCGGTTCAGGTTCAGTCCCGTATCAAGCAATTGGATAAAATTGACCGTATCGAGATTGACGAGGAGGATAGCTCGAAACTAAGCCTGAAATTTCCTCCGGCGCCACGATCTGGCGATTTGGTTTGTGAGGTGAAAAATTTGAGCAAAGCATATGGTGATCATTTGGTTTTAAATGAGCTTGAATTTGTAATTGAGAGAGGTGAAAAACTTGCTTTTGTGGGTAAGAATGGAGAAGGGAAATCGACACTGGTAAAAGTCTTGATGGGCGAACTAGAGCATACGGGTACATGTAAGTTGGGACACAATGTAAAGATTGGCTATTTTGCTCAAAATCAGGCTCAGATGTTGAACGAAAACAAATCGGTATTTGAAACGATTGATGATGTTGCTGTTGGAGATGTTCGAACTAAGATTCGTGATATTTTGGGTGCTTTCATGTTTCGGGGCGAGGATATTGATAAAAAAGTGAAGGTTTTATCGGGAGGAGAGCGTTCCCGTTTGGCTATGATTCGTTTGCTTTTGGAACCCGTGAACCTTCTTGTACTCGATGAACCTACCAACCATTTGGATATGAGATCGAAAGATGTTTTGAAAGAAGCATTGAATCAATTTGATGGTACGGTAATCGTAGTTTCTCACGATCGTGAATTCTTGAATGGACTTTCCTCAAAAGTATATGAGTTTACGAATAAGAAGATAAAAGAACATTTGGGAGGAATCTATGATTTTCTGCAAACCAAGAAGATGGATTCCTTAAAGGAATTGGAAGTGAAGAAAGCTGTTTCTTTAGTTCAGGCAGATGTTGCGCCTTCTGATAACAAGTTGAATTATTTGGAGCGGAAAGAGATGAATAAGAAAATCTCTAAAATGGAAAGAGCTGTTTCAAATTCAGAAGATAATATAGCACGCTTCGAAGAACAAATAGCCACAATGGAGGAAATGCTTGCAAATCCGGAAAAAATGCAGGATCAGTCTCTGTTTGCGAAATATGAGAAAACCAAAAAAGATCTTGAAAAAGAAATGTCTGATTGGGAGAATTTTAATGAAGAATTGGAGCAGTTGATTGCTGAAAAAGGAGAGTGAAAAACTATTTTCTTTTATTAAATGATTTGTCTGCCAGGGTTTGATTATAAGATAATTAGTATCTTATAATCAAAAAAAATGATGCCAACTACTGCTAAGCCAACTTTGCCCAACGAAAGAATACAATCTCTGGATCTTCTTCGTGGATTTGCTCTGTTAGGAATCTTATTAATTAATATCCAGTTATTTGGACTTCCAAATGCCTCTTTTGCCAATCCTTCGGTAATGGGTGATTTGTCAACGCCTGATTATTTCTCTTATTATATTGTGAATGTATTTGGGGAATTGAAGTTTATGACGATTTTTTCCATCTTATTTGGTGCAGGTATGCTGCTATTTATCAACCGGCTAAATGACAAGGGACTGGATGGGGCAAAATTTCATGTCCGACGCATGATTTGGTTATTGTTATTTGGGATGCTGCATGCTTATTTAATTTGGTTTGGAGATATTTTGGTTGCTTATGCCATTGTGGGTTTGGTTGCAGTTCTGCTTCGAAAGATGAAGGATAGTTGGAAAATTGTGCTGTGTGCTTTACTGTATCTAATTCCAATGGGATTTTTTTATTTGGTGGGAAGCTTTTTTGAAAATATGCCACCCGAGATGGCTAAAGAAACTATGGCAGATTTTAGTCCTGGTCCGGAATTATTAACCGCAGAAATTGATTTGTGTCAAATAGGCAGTTGGTTTGATATTTTCGTGAAAAGGGCTCAATTAAATATGAACTATCAGGTAGGCTCATTTTTTATGCTGTCTTTATGGAGAACAACCGGAATAATGTTGCTGGGAATGGTATTGCTAAATAATGGAGTGTTAGTCGCGGCAAAATCGAAACTATTTTATTTTTTGATGGCTTTGACAGGCATTGGCATAGGAACTTTTTTTGCCAATGAAGGATTTCATCGCATCGTTGAAACCAAATGGGAGATAATTTATTTCTTCAAATACGGCTATCAGTTCAACTATTTTGGCAGTTTGTTTACCTCCTTAGGTTATATTGGTTTGATTCTTTTGGTTTATCAAATGAAAATTTTGCGTTTTTTCACAAAAGCGTTAGAAGCAGTTGGTCGAATGGCTTTTACGAACTACCTTTGTCAATCCATAATTTGTTCCATTATTTTTTATAGTTATGGCTTTGGAATGTTTGCACGTTACTCAAGAACAGAATTACTGGTTTGGGTTTTGTTGATTTGGATATTTCAATTGATTTCTTCCTCTATCTGGCTGAAATATTATAAAATGGGACCATTTGAATGGTTGTGGCGATATTTAACTTACAAGGAAAAGCCACAGTTATCACTGAATGTAAAATACCAATAAGCAAATTAATCGATGGCTAAACAGAAACAGGAGATGTTGTTCGGAATCAGAGCAACAATGGAAGCAATTAAAAGTGAAAAGGAAATTGAAAAAGTATTGATCAAAACAGGATTAGCAGGTCCTTTGTTTCAAGAATTATTCGATTTAATTCGCGAAAAGGGAGTTGAATATCAATTTGTTCCTGTTGAGAAGTTGAATTCTTTGGATCAGCATAATAACCAAGGAGTTGTTGCTTTAATTGTTCCAATTCCTTATCAGGAAATAGAAGAAATTGTACCTGAACTATTTGCTCAAGGTAAAATACCTCTACTATTGCTTTTAGATGAAATTACAGATGTGCGTAACTTTGGGGCTATTGCTCGTTCTGCAGAATGTGCTGGTGTACACGCCATTGTAATTCCTTTTAAGAATTCAGCGAAGATTACTCCTGATTCTATTAAAACATCTGCCGGAGCTTTGTATAACATACCGGTTTGCAGAGTTCAAAATTTAAAGACTCTTGCCCGTTATTTGAAGAAAGAAGGAATTCGAATAATAGCAGCAACCGAAAAGGCTGAAAAAGTTTATACTGAAGGTGATTTTACATTAGCAACAGCTATTGTAATGGGATCGGAAGATGTTGGTATTGAAGATGCTTTGCTTCGCCTGGCTGATGAGCAGGTTAAAATTCCAATTGTCGGTTCAATTCAATCATTGAATGTATCTGTTGCAGCATCCTTAATGGTATACGAGGCAGTGAGACAACGAAGTTAGTCTTCTAAAAAAAATATAGATTTGAACGCAGGAATTTAGTTTCTGCGTTTTTTTATTAACAATAATAATCAATAGAAGATTTAAATCGTTTTTTAATAAAGGTCTATTGAGGAAAATAAATTCTGACCTCGAATAGTCAGTCTGTCTTAAAAAAGAATTACCCGAATCAAACGAATTTGGTCGGGTAATTATCTATAGTAATCTTAGGGTTAGAATGCTGTTTGATTCTGACTTCTGAATTTGTCTATCTCCTCTATCTCCTAATTCCCTTGCGTGTTTCAGATTCAGCTCCGCTAATTTGCTAAAATTAATTTTGGATTACAAACCTTTTTTAAAAAAAAATAAAAAAAGATATTTCATTGCTTTGGCAGTAAGCTTTAAACCTTATAAACAAAAGCATTAATGTTCATTCCGGCACCAACCGAAGCAAAAACAACGTAATCACCTTCATTTAATTTATGATCGTCTAATTTATCTTTGGCAATTTGATCGTAAAGAATTGGTACAGTTGCGACTGAATTATTTCCCATTTCTTTAATAATCATAGGCATTATGTTTTCAGGAATGTTTTTTTCCTGATACAATCGGAAGAGTCTTTTAGCAATGGCCTCATCCATTTTTTCATTCGCCTGATGAATAAGGATTTTTTTGATGTCCTTAATATCCAAGCCTGCTTTATCAATACTTTCTTTTACAACGCCTGGAACATTTGTAATTGCATATTCGTAAATTTTACGGCCATACATTTTAATGAAAAGACTATTGCTGTTTCCCTCAAAATCGGCATTGTCCGAAATGTCAGCGCGCAAAAAGAAAGCTTCATTAATCGTGTCGGTTCTCATGGCATGAGATAATATTCCCGATGCTTCTTCTGCTTCACATGCTTCCAATATTGCAGCACCTGCACCATCAGAATAAATCATACTGTCTCTGTCGTGCGGATCACAAACTCTTGATAAAGTTTCTGATCCAATTACCATTACCCGTTGTGCATCGCCTGATTTGATGTAGTAGTCAGCCTGAATCATACATTGAATCCAACCCGGACATCCGAATAAAACATCGTAAGCTATCGTTTTAGGGTTTTCAATCTGAAGAAGATTTTTCACTTTTGCGGCTAAACAAGGCAATTGATTTGTTAGCGTAGAGTTCGGTTTAACATCTCCAAAATTGTGCGCAACGATTATATAGTCTAAACTTTCTTTATCTATTTTAGATGATTCTATGGCATCTTTTGCGGCCAAATAGGCAAGATCTGAGTTTTGCTGATCGGCAGAGGCATATTTTCGTTCAACAATCCCAGTAATGTCTTTAAATTTCTCTATAATTTCAGTAGTGGGAGTTTCAATTTTCTGGCCATTTGGTTCGAAAAATTCATGATTCAAAAAATGCTCATTTTTAACTCGAATGGTTGGGGTATAACTACCTGACCCAACTATTTTCGAAAATCTTTTGGTACTCATTGTTATTGTTTTTGTTTCGACTAATAAATGTGCCCTTATTTTAGGTGCACAAAATTTTCTTAAGAGACAATTTTTTTTGTGTCCGAAAGATTTGTGTTTATTGATAAGCTGAAAGATCAACTTACTGTTAGGTGTGCGAAGCTAAGGTAAATATTTATTTTAAAAGTGGTGTTTTTTTAACGGATTTTAGATGGTTAATTTAAAGTTTAGTAAGCATAAAGAACATAGTAACTACTTCAAGTAAAACAGTTGTAATGTATGTAATGTGAAGTGGTTGATTAATTTAATAAATTCTCTTTTAGGTTTTTATCTGCAGGTTTGCTGCAAAGCCATATGCCGAATAAGGCTTGCTTGAATGGCAATCCTTGAATAGATTGTTTTAATTCACCATTTTTATATATCAAAGTCCCAATAGCAGGAGAGTATATAAATTCAAACACGTCTTTTTTCTCAATACCACCCAGAAAAACAGAAATAAAGTCATCAATTTCCTGTTTGATATTTTCCATTTCACCATTGGTGGCATTCTTAAAGCCATCTCTGGTAGCTTTTTCCATTTTTTCCGATGTAATTAATCCGGATATAATTTCTAAGCGGATTCCCATACTCTCATCTGTGGAGATAATTTTTTCAGCGTCATTCATATCCTCTGACAGATACAAACCCATTGCATACATGTCCATCCAAAATTTAACACGAGTTCCTGCACCTTTTAATTGCAACTGATGCTCCTTAACAATCAATTCGTTTGGTAGTTCAATTCCACCAATTCTTGTTTGAGGAATACTGTAAAAGCCTGATAATAAAAGAAAAAGAGTAAGTAGTTTTTTCATCGTTTATGTAATTAGGTTGATGTATGATGCATTTATTTTTAACTGAATATCAGCTTAGCGTAACAAAGGTAAAAGGTAGCAAATATATTTACTAAATAATTAAGCCACAGCGGATATTGGCGTTTATTGGATTTTAAATCTCCATTTACAATATAAATAAAAGTAAAGAGCACCCCAAAGGCCCACATGAGTAAAAATGGCCAATTAAAACTTGCAACATCATGTGTTTTGTAGGTTTGTACTACCTGAGGTATTACTCCAATGCTTAAAATAATATTGCCGAACCAACCTAGAGATTCAAAAAAATTTAATTTTAGTAATGCTGTTCTCATTCTTATTTTGCTAGTTTTTGAAAATCGTCTCCAGTTGGATTCTGGAATACTCTTAAATTAAATTCCGGAACTATTGCTAATATATGATCGAAGATATCAGCTTGAATGGCCTCGTAATTTGCCCATTCCTGATCTTTTGAGAATACGTATATTTCCAAGGGCAATCCTTTTTCGGATACTTGTAATTGACGAACAAGGAAGGTCATTTCATTGTGAATTTTCGGGTGTTCCTGAAGATAAGCTTCAACATATTTTCGAAAGGTACCAACATTGGTTAATCTTCTTTGATTCACAGGAATTTCGCCTTCTGGATTGTTTGCCCGGATTTCATTCTTTTTTTCAATCATATAATCCTTTAACAAACGGATTTTCTCAAATTTTTCTATTTCTTCTTCACTTAAAAAATGAATCGATTTTACATCAAGGTTTAGATGGCGTTTTATTCTTCGTCCACCAGATTCCTCCATCCCTTTCCAATTGTTGAACGATTCAGAAACCAAAGCGTAAGTAGGAATCGTACTAATGGTTTTGTCCCAGTTTTGAACTTTAACGGTGTTTAGGCTGATATCAATAACGGTTCCGTCGGCTCCTTTTGATGGCATTGAAATCCAATCGCCGATATTTACCATCTTGTTGGCAGATAGTTGAATAGAAGCAACAAATCCGAGTATTGTATCTTTAAAAATCAACAGGATTACAGCAGCAAAGGCTCCCATTCCTGCAATTATTGTTAATGGATCTTTCTGAATAAATAGAGCAATAATGGAAATAATTCCCATTGAGTAAAAGAAGATTTTCACAATTTGCAAGAAACCTTTGATTGGCCTTGTTTTACTTACTGGCATTGTGTTGTAAATATCATTTCCGGCGTTAAGAAACGTTTCAATCAGCATAATTGCCAAAATAATCATATACACGTATGCTCCATTTTGAATGAAGTTGTTCAAGCCTTCATGGTCAATCATACCTGCGCTGAAATAAATGATTGCAGCAGGTGCAAAATGGGCTATTTTGTTAAATACTTTTCGTTCCAATAGAATATCATCCCAATTGGTTTTAGTTTTTCTAACTAATTTGGTGATGATGGAAATCATAACTTTTTTTGCAAGGATGTCACATATCCATGCAATTATAATTACAATAATGATTGCGATAAGCGATTGCAATATTATTGCCCAATATTCGGCTATTCCTCCGCTCATCAACCAATTTTTTAATTCAACGCCCAAGAGTTCTTTCATATGAGGATAAATTTATTTTAAATTAAAAATCTAAGATATCTATTCCTGACAGGAAAAGAAAAGTGTATTCATAATAATTTGTAAATTTAGAGTCTAAATCCAAAATCTATTAACATGAATAAAAAATCTTTACTGGTAGTTGTGCTAATTGCATTTTATTCTGCTTGCTACGGACAAAGTGATTTCGATAAATATTTTGAGAGCAAAACGCTGCGGATTGATTATATGATGGGTGGTGATGCAAATTCTCAAACTATTTTTCTAAAAGAATTGAAAGAAGAGCCTAAATGGGGAGGAAGTAAAACCAATTTAACTGATCTGTTTGGGTACGGAACATACCGGTTTAAACTTTTTGATGTGGAATCTGGTGAATTAATTTATTCAAAAGGTTTTAACTCTTTGTTTCAGGAATGGCAGTCAACAGCCGAAGCAAAAGAATTAAAAAGAGCATTTTATCAGGTGAATGTAATGCCTTATCCGAAACAAACAGCACGATTTGTATTGGAATCCAGAAAAAGAGATGGAACCATGGAGGTGATTTGGGAATATACGATTGACCCGACTAATTATTTTATTGGTAAGGAAAAACCCAAGAGTGTTTCATTTACAAAGATAATGGGAGAAGGTGATCCTGCAGAAAGTGTTGATATTGCTTTTATAGCAGAGGGGTATACTGCCGGCGAAATGGAGAAATTTAGGGCGGATGCAAAACGTGTGGCCGGTTATTTGCTTGATGTACCTCCATTTGATAAGTATGCAGATCGATTTAATATTTATGCTTTAGAATCGGTCTCCGAAGATTCAGGAACTGATATTCCAGGTGAAAATATTTATAAAAATACTGTAGTGAATACTACTTTTTATACTTTCGATGTTGATCGTTACCTAACAACTTTTGATATCAAATCATTGCATGACATTTCTGCAAATGTTCCGTACGATCAGATATTTGTTCTTATTAATACCGACAAGTACGGTGGTGGTGGATTCTACAATTATTATTCGAGTTGTTCGGCCGATAATGCATTGTCATATGAAGTTTCAAGTCATGAGTTTGGTCACGGGTTTGCCGGATTGGGAGATGAGTATTATTCATCAGAAGTGGCATATGAAGATTTTTATAATCTGGAAATTGAACCTTGGGAGCCAAATATTACCACTCTTGTTGATTTTGATCGTAAATGGAAGAGTATGTTGGATGATGCGATTCCTATTCCTACGCCAAGAACTCCCGGGTTCGTTGATAGTTTAGGTGTATTTGAAGGCGGTGGTTATATGGCTAAGGGAATTTATTCACCGATGCAGGATTGCAAAATGAAATCGAATCAAATGAAACATTTTTGCCCGGTTTGTGAGAAAGCTGTGGAGCAGGTGATACTGTTTCATATTGGAAAATAAGTGATATCAAGACTTCTATCAGAAAATAAAAAAATGCGCTCCAAACCGGGGCGCATTTTTTGCAGATGATCTGGTTTACTTATTTTTCTTCTTCTTGTTTTTTAGCAATTCCGTAGAAAACCAGTAAGGCAAGTCCACCGAATAAAAAGATCATTGAAAAGTAAGATACTTCTTCATTTAAACTTGTGTAAGCATCTAAGATATTTCCAATTAGAATTCCAATTGCAAGACCAATTAGAAGAACTCCATATTTTAAACTTTCCAAAGTGCTGCACTTTTTTTCTCCAACTAAAAGGTTGATATCCATGCCTTTTTCAATTAAAGCTTGTCTTTCTTTGTGACGGTGCACTAAGAAAACGATCAAAGGAATGATTCCAAATACGGAAATGATTGCTACTACTCCTGTTATATCCATGATTTAAGTTTTAAGATTAAACTGTTATTATTTTATTGATTGTGAACGAAAACCAAAGCTTGATTTTTGCATTCAACTTTATGACGCAACCTCTTTCAAACAGGTTACAAATATTTTATGATTTTTTTGAGGCTTAGAATTATTTCAATAAAAATCATTGTCTTAACTTACCAGTAATGAATTGCAAAAAAAGATATTGAAATTATGGAATAATTGATGTAACCGATTCCAGATCCTATGCGTCTAAGTTGTAGATGATTTAATTAAAAGAAAAGAAAGAAGTAAATCAACGCAACATTATGAAACGAAACGATGTCTTTTTAGTTGTTGACTTTGTTTTTCAAAATTGAAAGCACAATTTGTATATGAAGTTTCAAAAGGATAGTTATTACATAGCTAGGATTAAAGAAGGAGATCCCGGGGCATACGCTTTTCTTGTAGATAAATACAAGAAGATGACGTTTAATGTAGCCTTGCAACTAATGGGAAATCGTGAAGATGCTGAAGAAATTGCCCAAGATGCATTTTTGAAAGCATATCAAGCCTTGGATAGCTATAAAGGAGAATCAAAATTTTCAACTTGGATTTATCGGATTATTTATAATACAGCCATATCAAGATTGAGGAAAAAAAAATTAGATGTAAGTTCTATTGATGATGATTTTAAAAGTTCAGTAAATGTGAAATCAACACAGTCGGCCTTACAGGAACTAAGAAATATTGAAAGGAAAAAGTACCTTTTTGAAGCATTGAAAAGGTTGTCGGGTGATGAAAGGAGCCTTATTACTCTGTTTTATTTGGAAGAAAATTCGGTAGATGAGGTTTGCTCTATTACTGGTTTAAGCGCTTCCAATGTTAAGGTGAAATTGCATCGTGCAAGAAAAAAGCTTTATACTCAGTTGGAGTTGGCTCTGCATGGTGAATTAAAAACGATATTATAGGTATTCGAAAGAATATAAAATTAGACTGCAATGAGCAAAAAAGAAGATATCTATAAAGATGATTTTATCAAAGAATTGATGAAGGACGTTGAGTTGGAGGAGACCTCAGATCAATTTACGAATAAGGTTATGGATATGGTAATGCAGGATTGGCTTGCAAAACCTATTGAAATGAAGAAGCCGATTTCAAGGAATCAATGGATTTGGATAAGCGGACTCATTTTACTTGTAGTACTTATTCTTTTGGGGACAGATGTGAGAACTATCGTTAGTTCGACCAATAACCCTTTCCTGAATCAACTTGATGCAGTGTTTTTACAACCAATTAATCAGATTTTAACGAAAGTATTTGAGAGTTTAATAAAACTTCCGGTAATGGTTTACATTGTTGCTGTTTCTTTTGGAGGATTAGTGGCTTTTGATAGAATTGTTAATAAATTATTGCATCATTAATAGAAGAGCAAACACTGTCGGTATTGTATCGGCATTTCAGTAATATTTGATTTTTTTAATTGAAAAAACCGCACTGTTAAAGTGCGGTTTTGTATTTTTTAAAAAGGAAGATCATCTTCTTCTGGTGCAGGAGGAACATCCTCTGCTCTAAATTCCGGCATTTCAGGAACAGGAGAACCACCAGCTTGTACTTTTTCAATTCTCCATGCTTCAAGATTCGAAAAGTAGTTTACTTTTCCATCTTTTTCCCACTTGCGGCCACGAACATTAAAAGAAACTTTAATTTCTTCGTACAAAGAAACTGTTTCTAATAAATCGCAGCGATCTTGTGTTAGTTGAAATTTGATAAAATCATTCCATTCAGAATTTCTTTCATTTTCAACTTCAATAACAAATTCTCTTTTTTTGAAACGATCGCTGATTGATTGAGTTTCCTCTTTCACGATCATCTTACCATTAATTTCAAAATTCATAATGTTCTGTATATTTTGTATTATTCTTTTACGATCACAATTTTATCAATGCTATCACCTGCACGAATTGCATCAATAACCTCTAATCCTTCAACCACTTTGCCAAAACATGTATGTTGGCGATCTAAATGGGAAGTATTTTCGCGACCGTGGCAAATAAAAAATTGCGATCCGCCAGTATTTCTTCCGGCATGAGCCATTGATAATACGCCCCTGTCGTGATATTGATTTTCGCCATTCAATTCACAATTGATTGAGTAACCTGGTCCGCCGGCACCAGTACCGTCAGGACAACCACCTTGAATTACAAAACTAGGAATAACTCTGTGAAAAGTCAGGCCGTCATAAAATCCAGATTCTGATAGATTAACAAAATTTTCAACAGTTTTTGGAGCATCATTCTCAAAGAATTCTACTTTCATAACTCCTTTTTCGGTATGAATTTCTGCGTGCATCATTTTTATTTGTTTTAAATTATTTCAATTTTAGTGTCAAAAGGAGAATTCCGACTCATTAATTCGCTTACACAAGAATATTGAGAAGTAATTGGTTCCATTTGTAAAAGTCTGGTTTTTATAAAGCAGAAGGATGTGTTTTGTTAAAGCACTAGTTGTAAGTGCATTTAAATAAAAAGAATCCATTCTTCTAAAAACAAGATTTTAAATTTACAACAATGCAATCGCAGTTGCAAAAGAATGCAAATCTAAAAAAAGATTCTTTGCCAAAAAAGAAAAAAGAACCCCTTTTGGAAAACTCCAAAAGGGGCAATTGCTTTTAATAAGTTGTACTAATTAATTGGATTTATTAATTAGTTTTTTGTTTCGTCTTTTATGATATCCAACAATTCAACTTCGAAAATTAAAGTTTCGTTTGCTTTAATATCAGCACCCATTGCACGTGGACCGTAAGCAAGATTCGAAGGAATAAATAATTCCCATTTAGAACCTACAGGCATTAATTGTAATGCTTCAGTCCATCCTTTAATTACACGGTTAGCCGCAAATGTAGCTGGTTCGTTTCTTTTGTAAGAAGAGTCAAATTCTTTCCCGTCAATAGTTGTTCCCTTGTAGTGAACTGAAACTTTATCCGTAGCAAGAGGTTTAGCACCTTCTCCTTCGTTGATGATTCGGTATTGTAAGCCACTTTCAGTTACTACGATACCTTCTTTTGATTTGTTTTCTTCTAAGAATTTTTGACCTTTAGCTAAGTTTTCAGCTCCAATTTTTTCCTGAAGACCTTTGATGTAATTGTTGATAACTGCATTTCCTTTTTGAGGATCAATTACCAATGAATCTTTGTCAAGAGAAGCATACAATGCAGCCAAAAGAACTTCTTCGTTCAAATTAGTAAGCCCGTTACGCTCAAGGTTAGTACCAAAACTAGCACCTAAACTATAACTTACAGAGTCAAGTTCGTTGTTTAGAGCAACACTTTTATTTCTTTTTTGATTACAAGAAGCCAATGTTATTAGTCCAAGACCTAGTACAATAGATAATACTTTTAGTTTCATTTTTTGGATTGTTATGGTTATAAATATAATTATACGATTTCAAGCAATTCAACTTCGAAAATTAAAGTTGTGTGTGGGCCGATAAGGTTTCCTGCACCCTGTGCACCATAAGCTAAGTCCGAAGGAACATATAGTTTCCATTTCGAACCTAAAGGCATTAACTGAAGGGCTTCAACCCAACCTCTGATAACTCCATTTACTGGAAATACGGCAGGTTCTCCTCTTTTAACAGAACTATCGAAAACTGTTCCATCAATTAAAGTTCCATGGTAGTGGCATTTAACACTATCAGTTCCTTTTGGAGTGTCTCCATTTCCTTCTGTGATAATTTCGTATTGCAGTCCACTTTCAAGACTTACAACGCCTTCTTTTTTAGAGTTTTCTTCTAAAAATTTTGTTCCTGCTTCCACTGCTTTTCCAGCTTGTTCTTCTTGCAATTTTCCAAAAAACTCCTGAAGAATACCATTCGCCTCTTCCGGAGATAGTTCCGGCATTTTTCCATTAAACGCAGCATCTAAAGCTTCCATAAATGGCTCGACACTAATTGTTTTAACTCCTGAAGTTATTAAATTACTTGCGATGCTTAATCCAAGGCAATAGCTTACCTTATCTTGTTCTTCTGTGTACTTCATTCGGGTATTGTAAATTTAATTATAATAATTCAATTGTATTTATGATCAGCAAAATCATAAGAATCGTCTAAGGTAAAACTTTTCTCTCAGAATATCGAAAATCAACTTGTAATTAACCTTTTTTTGCATTTGCCTTTCAACAAAAAGATCTTTATTCAATCATCTGTTTTGTATTGAAACATGTCTTTTTTGCGCGCAGCATTTGTCTTTTGCCAGGTGGGCCAGGCATGCGTTTTACATCAAATCCAGCACCTCTCAGAGCTTGTTTTATGATGCCTTTTGTAGAGTAGGTTGTTAAAATTCCATCTTCATTTAGGTGATTGTACAGTTTTTCAAAAATATCCTGAGTCCATAAATCGGGCTGAATATCAGGAGCAAAGGCATCAAAATAGATGAGATCATACGTGGCTGGGAAAATATATTTCCGGAGATCGCCCTGCAGTTTATTAAGAGTAAAGAATTTTGTGATTTCAACGTTCTGATTCCATTCCGACTGGTGCAATTTGAAAAAAACATCTTTGTCTGATCCTTCTATTTGATCGGTGTAATTCAAACATTGAATGTGTTCTTCTTTTATCGGATACAATTCTATTGAATGGTAGATTACGGTTCTTTTTTGTTTTTCGGCTTCAATAAGAGTGAGGAAGCAGTTTAGTCCTGTTCCAAAACCAATTTCTAAAATATGAATTGGATTTTGTCCGCAAAAATTGAAGCCGGCATTTAAATACACATGCATAGCCTCTTGAATGGCACCATGAGTAGAATGGTAATGCTCATTTAATTCTGGAACAAAGAGGGTATGAGAACCATCTTCAGTTATTTTAAGTTCTCTTTTAAAATTCTTCATTCTCGAGTGGATTAATGATTGTAGAGGATTGGCGTAATCGGCTTGGAATTATTCTAATCCATAAACGTTTTAAAGGTATGGGAGACAAGTTTTCGGGATGGTTGTTTAGCAAAATCAAGAACCATAAAAATAAAATACTTCCTTTCAATACGCTGCTAATGGTTAATCCCCACCAAACACCTGTTGCCGAAACGGACTCAGAATTTATCCAGTTCTGAAATTCAGGCAAGTAATCAACTAAAGTGTAACTTAATAAATAGGCAAAAGGAATTCGTAACAGGTTTCCTAGAATTCCAACTATTGCAGGAGGAACTGCTCTTCCTATTCCGTTAAAGGCTCCAGTTGCTGTAATTTCAACACACATAAATACCTGCGAGAAACCTAGGATGATTAGATAGACAATTCCCATTTTTGCTACATCATTTTCACTGTTGTTTATAAACAATCCGAAAATGTGGTCTCCGGCAAAAAAGAAGAGAAGGGTACTGATCAATCCAATAAAACCTGCAATTCCTATAGTGATAAAAAATCCTTTTTGTATTCGTTCCCATTTATTGGCACCGTAATTTTGCCCTGTAAATGTTCCCAATGCGGTTGAGAAGCCCGATGCAGTCATCCATGATAGTGCTTCTATTTGTGATCCTATCGATTGAACAGAAAAAGGAATTGAATTTCCGTGAGCAATATTGTTAATTATTCGTGCCAAAACCATAGCAATAATGGCAAAGCAAGCGGATTGAAGTGCAACAGGACCACCTACTTTTAGAATTGGCAGAAAGAATTCTTTTTGAATTTTCCCTAAATAGTTTTTGATTTGTAATGGGTTTTCCTTGATATACAAGTAGTATATAAATAGTAGAAAAACACTTAGCTGAGAAATTACAGTCGCGATTCCTGCACCTTCGGCACCCATGCCTGGAATACTTCCCCAACCAAAAATAAGAATTGGATCGAGTATCATATTTATAATCAAGCCGGAGGCATTGATCCAAAATGAGGTTTTGGTATTGCCAACTCCATTATAAATACCAGCCATAGTGATGTTGGAATAGGTAAATGGCATTCCAACGGCAATTATCCGAAGGTATTTGAAGGCAGTCTCGTTTACAAATTCACTTTTAATATTAAAAAGACCTACAATAGGGTCGGCAAATATCCATACTGATAAAGCAAATCCAATGGAGATAATAAAAGATAAACTGAACGCGTTTTTTGCAAATGATTGTGCCCGTTCAAGATTTTTACTTCCTATTGATTGTGAAATTCCTACTTCAGCACCAATTTTGGTAATAAAGAGGAGTGATGAACCAAACCAAACCAGATAAAGAGCAATTCCAACAGCACTTACAGTTTCGCTTCCAACTTGTCCCAACCACGCCATATCCGTCATGTTGTATGCCATTTGCACAAATGAGGTGGCAATTATTGGAATAGCCAGTTTTATAATTTGAGGAAAAATTTTTCCTCTGGTAAGATCTTTAATTTGGTTCACTTTACTTATTTTGGTTCTTACAGGAACGGGTTTGGTTGTATTTATTCCCTATTTTCGCAAAGTGTTGAATAGGAAATATGAATTGATTAGCTTTTTTAAGGCGTGTAAAATTACAAAAATTGAAACGATTATTTTTTAAATTGTTTCTGGATATTTGAATTGAAAATGGAAGAGGAATATCGCAAAATAATTCACGTTGATATGGATGCTTTTTTTGCCTCGGTAGAGCAGAAGGATAATCCCGAACTTCGAAACAAACCAATTGCGGTTGGGGGATCCGGAGACAGGGGAGTTGTTGCTGCTGCCAGTTACGAAGCGAGAAAATTCGGTGTGTGTTCTGCAATGCCTTCTTCTATCGCGAAAAGGAGATGCCCAAATTTGATTTTTGTAAAGGGCAGGCATGACCGATACAAAGAAGTTTCGAAGCAAATTATGAGTATTTTTCATGAATTCACCGATTTGGTAGAGCCTATTTCTATTGATGAAGCTTTTTTAGATGTTACTCACAACAAGAAAAATCTGCCTTCTGCGAGTTTGATTGCCAAAGAGATTAAGGAAAGAATTAAGGAGGTGACTGGTTTAACGGCTTCGGCAGGAATATCAGTAAATAAGTTTTTGGCTAAAATTGCTTCCGATTATCAAAAGCCTGATGGTTTATTTGTTATTCCTCCTAAAGATGTTGAGCAGTTTATTGAGCAGTTATCAATTGATAAGTTTTTTGGAGTTGGAAAGGTTACTGCTGATAAAATGCATCAGTTGGGTATATTCAGAGGGAAAGATTTGAAGGAGAGAAGCCTTGCCGAATTGACTCGTGTGTTTGGAAAAGCCGGAGTTTACTACTTTCAAATAGCACAAGGGATTGATAACCGTCCGGTGAATCCCAACCGGGTTCGTAAATCGGTGAGTACTGAGCATACATTTCATGCCGATTTATCGAATAAAGATTTGATCAGAAAAGACATGATTGCAACTGCAGAAGATTTGCTGCGCCGATTAAAGAAGAGTGGTTTTAGAGGAAGGACTTTAAGTTTAAAAGTGAAATACAGTAGTTTTGAACAGGTAACAAGAAGTAAAACCATTCTGCAGGAATTGAATCGGTTGGATCAAATTCTTAATCTGGCAAACGAATTGTTAAACCAAATTGAACTGAAAGAAAGCATTCGACTGCTGGGTTTAACTGTTTCCAATCAAATCAATTTTTCTGAACCTCAGCAATTAACCTTAGATTTTTGATTAATTCAGATTTATATAATATAGAAATCAAGCTATTTTTATAATTTTACATTCCCTTAAAAAGGACAAGGGTGTGTTTAATCACTCTTTCATCTGTTTTCACATGAAATTATATTTTAATAACTCAATTAGGATACTATTCTTACTGCTGATCTTTTCAGGTTGTTCTGTAAGCAGTAAGATTAATATGCCTGATCATCAACAGAATTACACGATTGATTCGGTAATGGATTCTTATTCGCAAAAGGATACTGCTTTCGTGCACGTAATTGAGGGCTTTAAATCTCAGCTCGACGGCGAAATGAATGCGGTTATTTCTATTTCTGAAGAAGAAATGATTGTTGGCAAGCCGGAGAGTAAATTGTCTAATTATATTGCCGATGCCATGCTTGCTATCGGGAAAGAATACTGTGCGGAAAATCAATTGTCTCACTCTGTTGATTTGTCAATAATGAATCAGGGGGGAATTCGAACAGGTATGCCTAAAGGGGAAATAACAACCGGACGGATTTTTGAAATGCTGCCTTTTAAAAATAAATTGGTGATTGTTGGAATGAAAGGGCACGACTTAATGAAACTTTTAAATCAGGTTGCCGGATTTGGTGGTGAAGGCATTAGCGGTGTGAAAATGGGAATCAAGGATAAACAAGCGGTTGATGTTCTTGTTAATGGAATATCAGTTGATTTGGAAAAGACATATCACATTTTATCAATAGATTATTTGGTGAATGGCGGAGGCGGTTTGTCTGCTTTTGAAAACAGAGAAACCTTCAGGCATATGCATAAAAAATTACGTGCAGAGGTAATCAGATACATTAGTGAAAAAGATAAAAAAGGAGAACATATTTCCGCGAAATTAGATGGGAGGATTTACCATGTGGAATAGACGGGATTTTTTGAAAAACATCAGTGTGGCAGGTTTGTTTTTAGGAACAGGAATTGTTCCCAAGCTAGTTGCTGCCAAGAAGAACGGATTGCAGAAAATAACGGTTCTTCATACCAACGATCTGCACAGCCGTATTGAACCTTTTCCAAAGGGCGATCCTGAATTTGGTGGCTTGGGAGGTTTTGCAAGAATTCATGCATTGGTTCAAAAAATCAGAAAAGAAGAAGAATTGGTTTTGTTATTTGATGCGGGAGATGTATTTCAGGGGACACCATACTTTAACTTTTTTAAAGGCGAGGCTGAATTTAAATTGATGTCGAAAATTGGTTACGACGCCGGAACTTTAGGTAACCATGAGTTTGATAATGGTATTGATGGACTTTCAAGTCGGTTGAAGCACCTTAATTTTCCATTGCTAAATGCGAACTATGATTTTTCTGAAACCGAATTGGATGGTCAAATCCCAGCTTATAAAATAATTGATAAAGGAGATTTTAGGATTGGTGTTTTTGGTCTGGGAGTAAATTTAGACGGTTATGTGGAGCCAAAAAACAGAGGCTCTATCTCTTATGTTGATCCTGTTGATGTTACCGAGAAAATGGTTCGTATTTTAAAGGATGAAAATGCATGCGATTTGGTTATTTGTCTTTCTCATTTAGGATTAAAGAATGATTTGGGTTTTGATTGTGATGTTAATTTAGCCAGAAAAACCCGAGGTGTTGATTTGATTGTAGGAGGACATACGCATACCCTATTGGAAACACCGGAACGGATTCTGAATTTGGATGGTGAAGAGGTTCTGGTTAATCAAGTTGGATGGGCCGGTATTGCATTGGGAAGAATTGATTTTTACATTGACAAGAGAAACAGAACCAAATTGGCATCTTCAAAACTTCTTTCTGTTAATGATGAATTGGTTTAATTAAATATAATAATTGCAGCAAAATTAGGTTAATAGTTTGTTGCTAAAATTCGTTACATTGAAAAATTCCAAGTTTAAATTAGATAAATCGAATTGGGCTTCGGTAGAAGGCTGGCTTTCAATAATCGGGAATATATTGCTTTTTGGATTAAAGTACTGGGCTGGATTGGCCACGGGTTCCATTGCAATTATTGCTGATGCATGGCATACTTTGTCCGATAGCTTAAGTTCCGTAATTGTAATTGTTGGCGCTAAGATCTCGAAGAAGCCGGCGGATGAGGATCATCCCTTTGGTCATGGACGCGCCGATTTAATTAGTGCCTTTATTATAGGAATCTTATTGCTCTTGGTGGCGTTCGATTTTATTATTGAATCCTATAACACCCTGCAAAGTCAGGAATCGTCGGAATTTGGAAGCATTGCTATTGTTGTTATGATCGTGTCGGTGGTGACAAAGGAATTGTTGGCTCAATTTGCCTATTACGGAGCTAAAAAAACAAATTCCAAAGTGTTAAAAGCTGATGCATGGCACCATAGAAGCGATGCAATATCTTCTTTGGTTATTTTGGTTGGAATATTTTTAGGTCCTTATTTTTGGTGGATTGACGGAGCTTTGGGAATGATAGTTGCTTTATTAATTGGACACGCAGCGTACGAAATTATTAGTGATTCTATTCATTCTTTATTGGGAGAAAGCCCTTCCGATACAATTATCAAGGAACTAAAACAGACCATTGAGAAAGTGTCTTTGTACAAATTAGAACCCCATCATTTTCATCTTCATGTATATGGGGATCATACAGAACTAACCTTTCACATATTGCTTCCACAGGATATGCCTATAAAAAAGGCTCACGATATTGCAACGGTGCTGGAAGCAGCTATTCTTGAAAAGTATGGTTATGTATCGACAATTCATATCGAACCGCATTTGGATTAATCTGGTCCGGGTATTTGCGTTACACGTCGGAAGGCAGGTTTAAATTACAATCACCTGCCCCTCAGTCCAATTACTTCTTTCAGTAAATCACGTTCTTTTTTTAAATCCTCAATTTCTTTTTTTAGTTTCTGAATTTCAATATCACGCTCAATAACAGTTGAATCTTCCGGGTCATTAATTCCAATTTCGTTGGCTAAATAACGAAATACGTTTAAATCAACAGCTTCACAGATGGTCCATAGGCGTCGAATTTGCATGCCTGGGTTTTTAAGCATAAAGAGCACCGACGAATGATGCATTTGCAACAGGCGGGCCAACTCTGTATTGCTAATGTATTTCTCTTTCATTCGATTAACGATTATGTCGTTAAGGTTCACGGGCATTTCATATTTCTTTTTAGTCATCTTGTTTTATGCAGTTTTTGGTAGTAATACTAAGAGGTATTGGTGCAATTCTTATTACAAAGTAAGAAAGTTACAATAAGAAATATAGAATGTCAATATGTTAATGGAATTAAACACTTCAATTTTGTTGGTAAATTAAATGATCTTATAGTTATTTTAAGTGTATCTGATGTTAATTTATTTGTTTAGGTAGAGATATTATTAATGGGTAGAGATAAAATCATAAAGTACTAATCGAAATTTAGTATGTATGGAGCTAAATAGTGTAAGTATTGTGAAAAATTCAGAACAAATAGTGTTTAAATCAGAACATACTAAATAAACAACAAGACAATCCTAGTAAAAATCAAAGATGAAAGAGAAAAACTGTGTGTTGAGTTAACTTAGAGCTAAGTTAGGTTCCTGTACTAAATTAACATCAAAACCAATCTTATAAAATGGTTCTTTTTAGCTATCTCTTTTTTTTAAAGAGGCAAGGGAACCCGGCTATGTTTTACTTTTTTGCCTTGATTCAACTAAAAATAATTCCAGTTTATTTAAAGCTGCTTTTGAAATTAAATGGATGTTATTTCTGATTATCAATTGCAAGATCGCTTTCAATCAGTGCTTTTTTGTTTTTTCTCGAAAAGAAAACTGCCGTAATTGCGCCGCCAATCACTAATACTGCACCAAGCATTGAGTAGATGCTTAAACTATCTGTTTTTATCCATGCTACATTCATAGAGGATAAAACAGCCATGCTTGTTAATGTGATGATTGGGTTAACGGTCACAATTATACTTACTTTATAGGCTTCGGTATATTTAAAAGCCAATGCCAGACAACCGTAGGCTACAAGAGTATTCATCCCGAGGAAAATCACGATCATCCAAGAGGAAAAATCAAGATTTGAGAAGGCTGTAAAATTAACAAAAGGAGCGTAGAGAATAGCAGGTATTCCGTAAAGAACCATATTCAGCAATTGAGCAGGGTGTTTTTGCACCAGTTTTTTTTGCAAAGAAGCATACAAAACCCACATCATGGCTCCTAATTCTATCCAAAAAAATCCAGTATTAAATGCTTCGGTATCTTGAATAAAGGCTTGCAGCTGATTTCTGTAAAAGAGAAATAAACCCAATCCTGCAATTCCAAATCCAAGTAATTGTTTGCTGTTTAATTTCTCTTTGAAAAGGAAAACACCAACTAAAGCCAGTAAGATTGGAGCTGTTTGCATTGTAATCTGTGCATTGCTCGGACTGGTGTAGTTAATTCCCTGCATAAATCCCAGGTAATTTACACCCAATGCAAGTGCTGCAACGATCAAGATGAAAGGAGGTCGTTTAATAATGTTTAATTGCTTTTTGTCGATTATTAAATAGTAAATAAACAGAATGGAAAAGGCAAAAGTAAAACGAAACCATACTATTGAAATAGAATCCAGATCTTTTAAGCTAACTTTTAGGAAGATTGGGAGGAATCCCCATAAAAGGGCTGTGACCATGGCGTATAAAACACCTTTGTAATTGCTTGAAATCCCCGTTAGATCCATTGTGCTTGTTGAATTAAACTTATTTAGAATGATTTTACGGAGCTAAAAGTAGAAAAAAAATAGATGAAGCAATTCACTATCAGGATTTAAATTTGAAGATTTTACTTGTTTGTTACTTTCGATTGATTTTTGGTGATTCAGGTAATCTAAAACTTACAAATCCTAAGGACTTCCATACCTCTAATATTTGATTTAGGCTTACCTCAAAAGATAAATATTCCGGGTTATCCGAATTGAGTAACAATTGATTGTTTTTAAAATCCTTCTTTACTCTTTTGTATACAATTCCGTCGTCGGAAGTCAATACAATGCAGCAGCTGTCATCTTTTATTAGTTCCCAGTCCTGAATGTATTCACAAATGATATAAGCACCGGAAGGAATTGGAAGCATGCTGTCTCCTTCAATCTGAAAAGCCCGGTAGGTTTTGTTTTCCGAAAGCTCGGCAAATGGCATTCTGAAATTTGGAAGTTCACGAATAAATTCAGCATCAGAATATCCGTTAAGGTAACCCGCGGCAGCCTTTACGGGAACCAGACTGATCATTTCCTCATTTTGGGCATCCACTAAAATGGGTAATATTCTTAGTTTGTCTCCCTTGGTAATTTGCGTTTTTTCCTGATCCAATTTGCAGATGTCCCCGTTCACCAGTTCGTCTAAATTACGTTTGAAGAATTTCGAATATTTCATCAATGTAGTAATTTTAGGCGTGCTTCGTTTTTTTTCGTATGCACTGATTGATGAGGCTCCTATGCCAATTCTGTTCGATAATCTGCCTTGCGATAATCTTTTGCGCAGGCGTAAATGTTTAAGATTTTTATTTAAGTTTTCCATGATGAGGCTTTGTACAGGTGAAATTTTTCGAGTTGCAAATGTACATGTTTGGAGCTTCTTTCGGAGAATAGGAAAGAACAATTTACCGGATTTTCTGTCTGTTTCGATATAGTTTATTGAAAGTTAAGGAATTATAATGTGCAGATATCAACTCTTTGAATTTAGTCCGTTCAATTATTGATTAAAATCAGAAGGGTTTGAATGAAGATCTTTACGCGAAAACCTGTATTTTGTAATATCAAAATAAATAAGCTTACACAATGAACACAATAAAAGTAAATTCTCCGTTTGATGGCAGTTTAATACAGGAAATTCCTATGCTCAATGAGCATCAGGTGGAAGAAAAGTTAGCCAAAGCACATGCCTTGTTTCAGGACCGGTCCCGCTGGCTGAAACCCTACGAGCGCATTGCCATACTTGAAAAAACAAAAGCCATTATGCAGACGCGGGTCGAAGAACTCACAAAAATTGCAGCTTCCGAAGGAGGAAAGCCTTATCAGGACAGTAAAGTAGAAGTGCTTCGTGCAATTAATGGTGTGCAATTGGCCATTGAACACATTGGTCAGTTAAAAGGAGAGCAAATTCCTATGGGAACTACAGCGGCTTCAATAAACAGATGGGCATTTACCTTGCGCGAACCAATTGGTGTCGTTCTCAGCATAAGCGCTTTTAATCATCCGTTAAATCTGGCAGTGCATCAAATAATTCCGGCTTTTGCCGTTGGCACACCCGTTATCATCAAGCCGGCAACATCAACGCCGTTGTCGGCAATCGAGTTGGTGAAAATTATGAAGGAAGCCGGATTGCCAGAGGATTGGGCACAGGTGGTTATTTGCAATCGCCAAAATGCCGAAAACATGGTGAAAGATTCACGGATTAACTACCTTTCATTCATAGGTTCTGCCGAGGTGGGATGGAATCTGCGGTCCAAGCTGTCGCCGGGAACCCGATGTGCATTGGAGCACGGAGGTTCTGCACCGGTAATTGTCGAGGCAGATGCTGATCTTTTGCAAACCGTTCCCGCATTGGCAAAAGGAGGATTCTATCATGCCGGTCAGGTCTGTGTATCCGTTCAGCGGGTATATGTTCACGAAAATATTATCGAAGAATTTACTGCTCAACTGGTCGCAAAAGCCAATGCTTTACATGTTGGAGATCCTATGGATCCTAAAACAGAAGTGGGACCGCTGATTCAGACTTACGAAGTCGATCGGGTAGAGCAATGGGTAAACGAAGCCGTTGCCGAAGGCGCGAAAATAATGTGCGGGGGCAAACGGATTTCTGATACCTGTTATCAGCCAACAGTTCTTCTGAATCCTGATTCGGAATCGAAAGTTTCTCAGTACGAGGTGTTTGGTCCGGTGGTTTGTGTTTATGCTTATTCCAAATTGCAGGATGCCGTTAATCGCGCAAATTCATTGCCTTTGGCCTTTCAGTCAGCCATTTTCACTTCTAATTTAGATGTGGCTATGGATGCAGTCAATCAACTGAATGCATCGGCAGTAATGGTAAACGATCATACCGCTTTTCGTGTCGATTGGATGCCTTTTGGCGGACGCGATACATCAGGAATCGGCATGGGAGGCATTCCGTATTCCATGCACGAAATGACCCGCGAAAAACTCATGGTGATTAAATCGAAAGTATTGTAATAAAAATCAGGGCGGAATTCATTTTCCGCCTTTTTTCACGTTTTGGGCGTGTCCCTCCGGGTCAGGCTTTCCGTTACTACTCCTCGCTCATTCTTCGCTGTGGGGTAAACACTTCAATCCTTCACGCAGGCCGATATTAGCTTTCGCTTCAATAAATAGTACAAACCAAACGCAATTCTGTCCATTTACCAACAAGCACCTCTGTATTAACTTTGTAGTAAAGATTTATAACAGGAGGTAAATATGGATAAGGTATTTCACGAAGCAGGAACAAGAGGAAGTAGTCAATTGGATTGGTTGGATAGCAAGCACAGTTTTAGTTTTGCTGATTATTACTGTCCGGAGCGAATCCATTTTGGAGCGTTAAGAGTGCTTAATGATGATGTTGTTAAAGCAGGAATGGGTTTTGGAACTCACTCGCATCAAAATATGGAAATCATTTCAATTCCATTAAAAGGAGCATTAAAGCATAAAGATAGTGCAGGACATTCCGAATTAATTAAAGTGAATGATGTTCAGGTAATGACAGCAGGAAAAGGGATTATGCATTCTGAATACAATGCATCTGAAACCGAAGAAGTACATTTTCTTCAGGTTTGGATCATTCCTGAAAAAGAAGGACTGGAACCAAGTTACGATCAACGATCATTTCCGGAAGTAAATGAGAATGGTGAATTGCAACTGCTTGTTGCTCCAAAATCATCACAACATAATGCTTTAAAAATTAATCAGAATGCATATGTGTTCCGGGCAAAAGTAGCTAGTGGAAATACACTCGAATATACAATAAGCGGTAACGCAAACGGAGTTTATGTTTTTGTTCTTAACGGAGAGCTGACAGTTGATGGAGAAGTTCTTCGGCCGCGGGATGGTGTAGGCGTGAACGGAGTTCATTCACTGGAGATTATAGGAATTGTTAATTCAGATTTTTTGATTTTTGAAGTGCCAATGCATTAATTAAATGTTAAGAATGGCTTAAGCTGGCATGTGATGTTGAAAATGGGTGTAATCAACCACTAAAAAGTAGATTTCACAGGATGGAAGCTGTCTAAATTATATTATCTTTGTTTTTTGTCAGGAAAAGTGATATAAATCAGTATTTTTATTACAATTTCAGACAATCGAATGTAAGATTCTAAAATTATTACTATGGCAAACAGACCTGTAACCATTAAAGACATAGCTGAAAAACTAAGTATTTCAGTTTCCACTGTCTCACGTGCTCTTAAAAACAATCCCGAAATTAGCTTAACAACCAGAGAAGCAGTTCAGAAATTGGCAAAGGAATTAAAGTACCAGCCAAATCCATTAGCTGTTGCTTTAAAAACACAAAAGTCGAATACTATTGGTGTTGTTGTTCCGCAAATTGTTAGTTCGTTTTATGCTACTGTTGTAAAAGGAATTGAGCAGATTGCTGATGAGCACAACTATCAGGTTTTTGTTAGTTCTTCAAATGAAAGAATCGAAAAGGAAGAGAAAAATGTAAATGGGTTCCTGAACATGAGAATGGATGGAATTATTCTATCACTTACCCGTGCAACAACTACATACGATCATATTCATAAAATACAGGATATGGGAGTGCCAATGGTTCTTTTCGATAGAACATCTAAAGAATTAGAGGTTTCTAAAGTTGTTGCTGATGATGCTGCGGCAGCTCATACTGCAGTAACTCATTTGATTAATGGTGGAGCTAAAAGAGTTGCATTCATGACCGGACCTGAGTTCATGTTGTTTGGAACAAACAGACTAAGAGGTTATAAAAAAGCCTTGGAAGACAAAAATATCCCTCTTGATGAAACATTAATTTCCCGATGTGATTTTACTGTGGAAGATGCGAAAAGCCTGGCATTGGATTTATTGTCCAGAGCCAATCGTCCGGATGCTATTTTTGCTATAAATGATGATATGGCAATTGGAGCAATTGCAGCCGCAAAAGAGTTAGGCCTTAAAATTCCTAATGATCTTGCAGTAGTAGGATTTTCAAATAGTCGCAGATCGCGTTATATGGAACCTTCAGTTTCTACAATGGATCAGAATCCAAAAGAGGTTGGTCGGGAAGCCGCAAGATTACTGTTTGAACAAATGGAAAAAACACCTGATGCCAAAGCAATAAAAGAAGTTGTTGTTCATGCTGATTTGATTGTTAGAACATCAAGTGACAGATAAAATATAAATGACAAAAAAATCCTGCTTGGTTAAGCAGGATTTTTTTTTAGAAATCTTCTTCTTGTCTTTTTATCAGTTCTTTTGTAGAAAGCAAACCGCAGGCCGCAAAAATATCAAGTCCTCTCGATTTTCTGATCGTTGTGGTAATTCCTTTTTTCGTTAACTGCTCCTTAAAATCTTCCATTGTTGCATCATCAGATCCGTCAAGCGGAGTATCTGGAATTGGATGAAAACGAATCAAATTGATTCTGCATTTAATCCCATCCAAAATCCGGCAAAGCTCTTTTACATGACGTGGCGTATCGTTAATTCCTTTAAACATGATGTATTCAAAAGAAATTCTGCGCTGAAGGCCAAAATCAAAATCACGAATTATTTTCAATACATCTTTTATTGGATATACATTTTGAACCGGCATCAATCTTTTTCTTTCATCTTCGAAAGGAGTATGCAGACTAACAGCCAAATGACATTCGCTATGGTTAAGAAATTCAATCATCCCTGGAATTATCCCAATTGTAGATACGGTGATTCTTCTTGGACTCATCGCCATTCCATAATCCGAGGTTAGGATCTCTAAGGATTTCATGAGTTCAGGAACATTATCCAAAGGTTCTCCCATTCCCATATAAACAATATTGCTTAGATTTTCTCTTTCGGGCAAACTTCTTATTTGATTGATGATTTCGCCACTCGTTAATTGTCCCTGAAAACCTTGTTTGCCTGTCATGCAGAACAAACAACCCATTTTGCAGCCAACTTGAGAAGAAACACAAAGTGTATTTCGTTTCTGATCTGGAATGTAAGCAGTTTCTATAAATTTGTGGGCATGAGCAGTTGGATAAAGGTATTTTTTTGTACCATCAACCGAAACCTGTACTTTGGTTGATGCAGTAATACCGAGATCGTAATTTTCCTGTAAAGCAGTTCTTGTCTTCAACGAAAGGTTCGACATTTCTTCAATACTGGTAATGTCTTTTTTGTACAACCAGTCGGCAATTTGCTTAGCTGTAAATTTTGGAAGTTTTAATTCAGTAACAATTTGAATCAGTTCTTCAAGTGTTTTTCCTAAAAGGGTATCTTTAGCCATTATTCTATTTTATAATTACAGATAAACAGCGATTTTTATCCAGTCTGTTTTCATGTAAATTAATTGCATTAAAAGTAAATTTCAGCTACAATTCTTTCGTATTCAACTCCACGTTTAATCAAAAGGTCGCGAACTTCAACTACCATTTCAGGACTGCCGCATAAAAAGAAACGGCAATTTTCCGGTAGTTTCTTTACATCCTGCAAATATCGTGTTAATCTTCCATGATACAAACCCTCAGCTTTATCTTGTGAGCAGCAACGAATGTAATTATCTTTTAAAACAGGAATAAATTCTTTTTCAAAATAGAAAGAATGATCATATCTGCCTCCATGAATAAGGGTTTTATTTTTAAGCAAACCTGAGCGAAACATTGCCGCATAAGGTGCAATTCCTGTTCCCGATGCAATCCACCATGCCGGTGATTCATCATCAATAAAATCTCCGTCAGGATTTGTCACATAAAGTTCTGATCCAGGCTTAATTTCACTAAGTCTTGGTGTTAACCAGCCATCATCCTTCAAATTGTATAACACCTGAACTTCAGTGTCGTTTTCACCACTGGCTATGGTGTACAATCGTGGTGTTACGCTTAAATCGGTGGTTAATCCAATGTACTGTCCGGCAGTAAAACTCTTTACTTTTTTATATTTTAAAACAAACACTCCGGGAGCGATTGCCTTATTTTCTATTACTATGGTGGTTGAAAGTTTGTTTTTCTGATCTATTTGCGATTCCATATATTCTTATTGATTTATTAGTTGCCCGATGGAATTTCCCTTGCTGAGATAATCATCTTCTTATGTGCCAAAATCATTTTGTCATTGATGTTTTATTGTAATGAGCGCAAAGATAATAAATTATTTAAAAAGATTCTAAATTGTAATAGAATCAAATTTCTTTCCTTTTTGTGACTTTTATCTCGGGTTAAGCATCCTGCAATACGGGATGGATAGATTGAGAATCTGTTCTTGCTTATTAATTTACTAATTCAATTTTAAAAACTCGAATAAAATGAAAACTCAAAATATAATTAAAGGGAATTTATTGCTTGCAACTAAATTCGGGAAATCATGAATACAACAAAGTGATAGGAAACGTAAAATGTACTGCAACCTCAGGTGATATAGAGATGGTAAATGTGATTGGAGATATTTCTTCCCGAACTTCTTCCGCACATCAGGAGTTTGATAATGAGTAAGGGCAAATTAAAAGTATTTCTTCTTCGGGAAATGTTGGGATTCTTAATTAAAAAATCATTTTAAATCTAAGTAGTGGTTCTGGTAATTTGAGAGGACAAGGATTGGTTTTGTTGGGTGAATCCTATTTTAAAGCCACCTCGGGAGATGTTAGCATGAACTTGTTAAATGATTTTGAGCAGTTGAGTTTTGATCTTTCAGCATCTTCAGGATCGCTTAGGGCGGGTAACCGTAAAGGAGATGATAATCCGTATTTTAAGGGTGGGAAAATATGGATTTACGGAAAAATAAGTTCTGGAAATCAAACATTTAAATAAGTAGTTGGAGCTGTTCGAAAACGAACATTGTGTGTGATGTTTACGAACACTTTTGAAGATGTAAATATTACGTTTTCTGGTGTAATTGTATGAAAAAGAGTATTATATGTATTTTGGCCTATGGATTGTAATTATACATTCGAAATCATTTATTGGATGGTTTCCCAAATATTGGGAGTGGTGTCCCGGGATTTTGGTTTTAATAGCATAATTAATTGGTTTTCTTGAATTGAGGGTCTGCGTTGTAGGCTCTCATTCTTTTTGCATCTTTTTTTTCTTCTAAAATACAGAAGCAGATAGCAATAGCAGGCCTAAATAAAAACAGCTATTCCAAAGGACAGCTGTTTTGTGAGTAGAATACTTTATGTTATTTGTGGTTTGATGGCAATTCTAAGCCGTAACCTGAGACTTTATCTTCTCTTTTAAGAAGTAATGCGAAAATTAATCCTAAAATTCCCAAACAGGCAAACATGATCATGGTGTAGGTGTAATCAAGATTTTCTGATCCTGCAGGATTTGTTTTGTCAAGAACAAGCCCTGCTAGAATTGGGAATGCCCATAAACCAAGATTCTGAACTGAGAACATCAAACCGTAGGCAGAACCAATTCGTTTTTCGTCAACCATTTTTGCTACCGATGGCCACATAGATGCCGGAACTAATGAAAATGCAAGACCAAGTATCACCATTAAAACATAAGGAGACAAACTTGTGAAGGCGAAGGTTAGATGAACAACTACAAGAATTACAGATCCATAAATCATTAAGGAGGATGCTTTACCAAATCGATCAACAAAAAAACCAAATAGAGGAGTGAATATCATTGTTCCAATAGGGAGCATGGATGAAATAAAGCCACTTTCTTTTATGGATAGGTTGAATTTATTTAGAAAAAAATCGGATGAAAAAGAAAGGAAAGGAAATACTGCGGAGTAAAAAGTCAAACACAAGAGTGTTACATATATGAATGAATGGTTTGTGAGTAATTTGGTGATGTCTGAAATGTGAAATTCATCCGTGGTTGAAAGCAAACTTTCCTGTTTTACCTGCCTGTCGAGTTTCAAGTCAAACATCATGTAAATCATGAATACGAGTAAAGCGGAAAGTACTAAAAATGCTGCAAACCAAATGGCCAGGGTCCATCCCGATTGAGATTTAATTAATACAGGAGAAAGATTAAATGCCAGAAATGATCCTGTTCGTGCTAATCCTAGTTTTACACCAAATGCCAAGGCTAATTCTTTTCCTTTAAACCATTTTACTATGATTTTACTGATGACTACAATACTTGTTTCAGCACCCAAACCAAATAGAAATCGTCCCAGCAACATCATTTTAAGTTCAGGAGAATATCCAGGAAAAATGGAAGACATAAATGAATATCCAAAACCATCGTTGCGGTACAAATTACTGGCGCCATAAGCTGTTACCAAAGCTCCAAAAGCCATAAAAGCAACAAATAGAAAACCAGTACGTCGAATTCCTAACTTATCCAGAATAATTCCTCCCAATACAGCCATCAGGAAAAAAACATTGGGAATCGAATAAACGGATACAAACAACCCAAAATCGGTACTTGTGAAACCAAACTCTTTCGTTAACGTTGATTTTAAGGGTGACAGAGCATCGTAAAAATAGTAGTTTGCTGCCAGCACAAAACCTACAAGCAACAGCATAATCCAACGGGTTACGACAGAATCTCTTAGTGAGTTTTTTATTGTATTTGTGTTCATTTGTATAGTGTTTGTTTAAACAAGTTTCGAAAATACAAAAGCTTTACGAAACCGCATAAAAAAGCCGTCGCTTGAACTGCACCCCAAAAGTTGGACACAACATTTGGGGTGCAGTTCAGCTTTAGGACGGCTTTTAAAAATAATGTTCGATTTATTAATTCTGAATGTTTGGAAGTTCAAGGCCATATCCTTTTTTACGATCTTCTGCTTTCAGTAAGAAGGCAAATACGCAAGCAAGAATTGTCAATCCAACAAAAACCATCCAGGTTGATGAATAGTTAAACATTGGAATTTCACCAGTTTCTCTAAGAGTTTGAATTTTTGCGGAGATATCGCCGGCAGGAACACCTTCTGCTCTAAAGTTAGCAATTGCCTTTTCGGTTATCTCATTAACACCTGGATTCGTTTTATCCAAAACAACACCTAATAAAATCGGAACCAGCATTAAACCAATATTCTGAACATAGAAAATAAGTGCATAAGCTGATCCTAATTGTTTTTCAGGAATAATTTTTGGAACCGATGGCCACATAGCTGAAGGAACTAATGAGAATGCAATTCCCAAAAGAACTACGGCAAAAATAGCGATCCATGTTGCTGTTAAAGAAGGAATGTAGAAAATTGTATGAACGATTACAAGTAACACTGCTCCAAGAATCATTATAGAAGCACCTTTACCATATTTATCGTATATATATCCAAATAAGGGTGTTAAAATAATTGTACCAAATGGTAAGATTGACGGAATATCGCCGGCTGTAGCAGGATCAATTCCAAACTTGTTCACCATTAATCCTGATGAGAACTTGTAGAATGGGAAAACAGCAGAATAAAATAGCAAACAAAGAATGGCAATGTACCAGAATCCTTTATTTGAAATAATTACCCCAATATCCGAAATTTTGAAAGGTTCTTCGGCTTCGGCTTCATCTTCCACTTGCTTATCCAATTTCGTATCCATTACACAGTAAACAATAAATAGAATTAGAGCAATACTCAAGGCAATGGTTCCTACCAACACAGATGTAGGAATATCAAAAGCTTTAGCTATGCGTGGAGATCCAAATAAGGCAAGGAATGAACCTAAACGGGCTAAGGCCATTTCGGTACCCATAGCAAGGGCCATTTCTTTTCCTTTAAACCATTTTACGATTATTCGAGATACAGTAATACCAGCACCTTCGGCGCCTACACAAAATATTGCAAAGCCAGCAGCTGATATAAACACTCTTGAATCGATTCCAATGATTGTAGTACCCATTTCGAAATTACCGGCAAATGCATAATATTTAATAATAGCACCTAATATCATGACTATACCAGATCCAATTGCAGTAAACTTGATACCCATTTTGTCGAGTATAATTCCGGAAAATATCAGCATAAATGCAAATACATTTAAGTATCCTTGTGCACCAGTAACAAGCCCCCAATCGGTTCCACTCCATCCGTAAGTACTTTGAATTAGGGTTTGAAGCGGAGAAAGCACCTCCATAAAGGTATATGCAATAAGCATGGAAACCGATACGAGAATTAGCACAAACCAACGAGCGCCTGCGCTATCTCTTAATGTCTTTTTAATAGCATCTGTCATTACAATAATTTTAGGGTTAAAATTAATTTTAGGTTTAAGAGGTTACTAAATTAAGATAAATGAATAAAAAAACAAATCAGAAACTATATTGGGACTTATATGAAAAAAGCTGTCCCGAAGGACAGCTTTTTTATATGATATTTGCTATTTAGGCTATTTTTGAATATTCGGTAATTCTAAGCCGTAACCTTTTTTCTTATCTTCCATTTTTAATAACATACCAACTATGATTGCCAGTAAGCCTAGTCCTGCAAAAATAAGCATTGGGTTTGTGTAATCGTATAATGGTACTGCTGTGCCGTTAGCTTTTGCTAATGCAACTTCTGGATTCGATTGATCCAATACATATCCAATTAACAATGGAATTCCCATTAATCCCCAGTTTTGAATCCAAAAGATCAATGAAAAAGCGGTTCCCAATTGATTTTCAGGAATGATTTTTGGAACTGAAGGCCACATAGCAGAAGGTACTAAAGACAATGCGATTCCTAAAATAATTACCAAAACAACTGCTACAAACCAGTAATTTAATATTGGTAATGAGAATACAGAATGTACTAATAATATTAAGACGGCTCCAATGATCATCATGGTAGCTCCTTTGCCTTTTTTATCGTAAACACCGCCAAACAGAGGTGTTAGGAATAGTGTTCCTAATGGCAGTAAACTTGGTATAATACCTGCAAGATTTTGGTCTAAACCATACTTGTTCACCATTAAATCGGATGCATATTTAATGAATGGAAAAACTGAAGAGTAGAACAATACACACAAAACAGCAATTAACCAAAAGCCTTTGTTGGTCACAATACGACCTATGTCGCTGAATTTGAATGGCTCTTCGCTATCAGTTCCATTCGATTCAGCAAGTGATGCATCCAGTTTTTTATCCATCGACACATAGATAAAGAAAGTGATGAATCCAATAACCAGCAATATAAATGCAAAAGCAATAGGTGCAGAAACGCTTGGTCCCATTTTTTCAACTAGTTCACCGTTTACAACTTGGGTGTGTACACTTGAAAAATACGTAGCTAATGGAACCGGAGCTGCAATTGCCAGCATAGTTCCCAATCGGGCAACAGCCATTTGCATTCCCATAGCCAGAGCCATTTCGTTTCCTTTGAACCACTTTACAATGATTTTAGAAACAGTAATTCCTGCAATTTCTACACCAACACCGAAAATGGCAAATCCTACAGCAGCCATAAACACATGAGTATGGATACCAAAAGTTGTGTCAGTAACTAAGGTTGGATTAGTGATAGCCCAATACTTAATGCCGGCTCCTAAAACCATAATTCCGGATGACATAATTCCGGTAAAGCGAACCCCCATTTTATCAAGGATAATACCCCCGAAAATAAGCATTCCAAAAAATACATTTAACCAGCCATATGCACTGGTGAATATTCCGTAGTTTGTACTTGACCATGCAAACTCGGATTCCAGCATTGGTTTTAAAGGAGACATTACATCGGTTAAAAAATAACCTGCAAACATCGTGATAGAAATTATCCCCAATGCTCCCCATCGTGCTGCTTTCGAATCTCGAAGAGTCAGTCTTAGTGCTTCAGTCATATTCTTTTATTTTATCTGTTAATGTTGAGTAATTGTTTAAGGGGTGCTAAAGTAAGATTAATCCTTAAAGAAACAAAAAGCAGATATCATGTTTTATTTAAACATATCGATTCCATATTTCTGGGCATAGTAGCAGATAATCCCTATATTTGGTTTGATTTTCATTTAATTTAATCGAATGAACACTTTAACAGAAAACACCGGGTTATATACCGATTATTATGAGCTGACCATGGCTCAGGGATATTTTTTAAGTAGTAAGGAAAATGAACAAACCGTTTTCGACTACTATTACAGAACCAATCCGTACGAAGGTGGCTACCTTATTTTTGCAGGATTACAAGACCTTCTTAAAATATTAAAAACTTTTAGTTACAGTAAAGAAAATATCGAATTTCTGAAGAAAACAGGATTGAAAGATGAGTTTTTGGAGTATTTGAAGGATTTTAGATTCACGGCTACTGTTTATAGTATGAAAGAAGGTGAAATTGTATTTCCAAATGAACCATTGGTAAGGATTGAAGGAAATATTATTGAAGCACAATTAATTGAGACATTGCTTCTGAATTATTTAAATTTTCAGTCGCTAATCGCCACAAAAGCTTGTCGGATAAGAAATGTGATCGGGGATAAAGACTTTGCGGATTTTGGTTTACGCAGGGCGCAAGGCTTGGGCGGAATACATGCCAGTCGTGCCGCTGTAATTGGTGGAGCAAATACAACATCGAATGTTTACAGTGCATTTAATTACGACATTCCGGTAACGGGAACTCAGGCTCATTCATGGATTCAGAGTTTTGACTATGAACTGGAAGCATTTCGTCGTTATGCTACTATTAATCCTGATTCGACAGTATTGCTGGTTGATACTTACAACACACTTAAATCTGGTATTCCTAATGCAATAATTGTGGCAAAGGAATTGGAAGCCCAAGGTCATAGAATGATTGGCATTCGTTTGGATAGCGGCGATTTGGCATATTTAAGTAGAAAGGCAAGAAAAATGCTCGATGATGCTGGTTTGGATTATGTGAAAATTATTGCATCAAACCAGTTGAATGAGTACGTAATTAAAAGTTTGAACGATCAGGGAGCGGAGATTGATGGTTATGGGATTGGTACGGAATTAGTAACGGGAAAAGATGCCGGAGCTTTGGATGGTGTTTATAAATTAGTTCAGAACAATGGGATTCCAAGATTAAAAATATCAGAGAACATTGAAAAAATAACCATGCCGGGAAAGAAAAAGGTCGTGCGTTATTTCGATGAGGACGGAATGTTTTTTAGGGATGGAATTCTTTTAGAGAATGAAGAATCGACGAATCGTCTGTTTCATCCTTTTCATAGTCATAAGCATACTTACGTTACGGATTATAAATGTGAAGATCTGATGAGTAAGGTGATGGAAAATGGAGAGATATTAATTGAAAATCAATCTCCTGTTGAAATAAATGCCTATGTAAGGAAACGCTTTGCTCAGTTGCCGGATGGACATAAACGATTTATTAGTCCACATATTTACAAGGTTGGATTCTCTGAAAATATTTTGAGTGTGAGAGATCATATTTTAATGGATATTCGATCAAAAATAGGACATTAACAAAGAGTGCCTATTGAACAATAAAATTCAAATCAATTTTGATGCAAAATTTAGATTCCAAAATAATTCGTCCTACTTTTTTGCTTGATAAAGCAAAATGCATTACCAATATCGAAACAATGCTGACCAAGGCAAAGCGTTCAAATACGCGTTTGAGGCCTCATTTTAAAACACATCAATCGGCTGAGATTGGGGAGTGGTTTAGGGAACGAGGAGTAGATGCTATTGCTGTTTCGTCTGTAAAAATGGCGGAATATTTTGCAAATTATGGATGGGCAGATATTACAGTTGCTATTCCAATAAATGTACGTGAAATTGATTTGATTAACGAATTGGCTTCGAAAATTCAACTGAATTTGGTTGTTGAATCGCAGGAAGCTATATTGTTTTTGCAATCAGAATTAAAACACAGGGTAGAGGTATTTATTAAGGTAGATACAGGTTATCAACGCTCTGGTATTCCTGCTGAAGCAACCGGGTCTATTCGTTTGTTGGTGGATTTGATGAAGGAATCCGATAAGCTAAATTGCAAGGGTTTTTTGGCTCATACAGGACAAAATTATCAAGCAAAAAACCAAGAGGAAATACACAAGAATCATAGCAGAACATTATTGGCTTTAAACGAATTGAAGGATGTTTTCCGAAAAGAAATTCCAGGCATTGAAGTATCCTTGGGTGATACCCCAGCTTGCAGTATCAGCGAAGAATTTTACGGGATTGATGAAATAAGGCCGGGGAATTTTGTTTTTTATGATATTATGCAATACGTATTGGGCTCGTGCGATGAGGATCAGATAGCAGTGGCTGTGGCCTGCCCGGTAATTGCAAGAAATATTGATCGTAATGAATTGGTGATTCATGGTGGTGGCGTGCACTTTTCAAAAGAGTATTTGGAAGCAGATGATGAAGGAACTAAGCTATTTGGCAGTATTGTTCGCATAACAGAAAATGGATGGAGTAGGATTTTAGGTGGAGGATATTTAGCAAGCTTGTCACAAGAACATGGAATTATCCGTTGCAGTGATGAATTATTTGATGAGTTTGTGATTGGTGATTTGATTGGAATATTACCGGTTCATTCGTGTATGACTGCTAACTTAATGGGGCGATTTATGACTACAGAGGGGGAATGGATTGAAACAATGAACAGTAAGGAGTAAAAAAGTAATGGTGAACAATTACCAGCATGATTTGTTTGCTGATGAAAGATGAAGAAGATGAATTATCAGAAGGTATTGCGGCGATTCAATTTAGACAAAATAAAAAAATCCATTCTTGCAGAGATTGCTTGTACCAATACTTCCAATGCGACAATAGCATTATCATTGACGTTGGGAATATTTTTTGCCTTTTCTCCGGCTTGGGGATTTCAAACGGTACTTGCAATATCATTCGCTTTATTATTAAGATTAAACAAGGTTCTTGCTTTAATTACAGTGAATGTTAGTAGTATACCACCATTAATTCCTCTTATTTTTATTGCAGGATATCAGACCGGAGCATTGATTTTGCATGGAGAATTTCAGAAGGATCTTCCTGATTTAATGAATTTAAAGACTTTGGGTGAAAATTACCTGCAATTTGTTTTGGGTTCGCTGGTGTTTGCGGTATTGATTGGTTTCATTTTCTATTTGGTGATTTCTCTGATTTTAGGAAGGTATCGGAAAGTTTAAAAGAAAGAGAAGTTTTTTTTTTTTGTGATACACCCTTTCGCCTGTCGGTACTTTGTTCACAATATGATTTCAAATTGCGTTCACAATCTTAACTGCTTTACGGTACCCTGTAAAGGATAAGAATCAGTTCTTTTTTCTTTGTGTGACTTAGTGGTAATCCTTCGAGTTTATTTTGTGGTTAAATTATTATGCCATAAAAAAAAGGAACGCACAATTGTACGTTCCTTATAAATCATTATTTGATTGTATTATTTTACTGGAATATTTTTCAATGTTTCAACTAAGAAATCCCAGAATTTAACAACGGTATCAATTTTTACTTTTTCATCCGGAGAGTGAGGGAAACGGATCGTTGGTCCGAAAGAAATCATATCCCAATGAGGATAAACAGCTCCTAATAAACCACACTCTAAACCTGCGTGAATAGCTTTGATTTCAGGAATTTTTCCGTATTTTTTATTGTACACTTCCTGCATGGTTTTCAAGATTGGAGAATCCATGTTCGGTTTCCATCCCGGATATTCACCTTCTAATTTTACTTTACCACCAGCCAATACAAAAGTTGAAACAATTGCTTGTCCCAAATCTTCTTTTGCAGAGTTTACAGATGAACGCAATAAAGCTTGAATGGTAACAACACCATTTTCACTTACCACACGTGCAAGGTTAGTTGATGTTTCAACCAAGCCAGGCATAGCATCGCTCATGCGGATTACACCGTTTGGACAAGCGTAAATAGCGTTGATTAAGTTTTTCTGGCTCTTGTTTTTGAATACATGTTTTGGAGCATCCGTTGGCTCGGCAAAAAATGCTAAATCAGGCTCTACTGCTGATAATTCTGCTTTGTAAATAGCTTCGTATTCAGCAACTCCGGCAAGGAATTTTTCGGTGTATCTTTCTGGAACAGCAACAATTGCAAATGATTCACGGGGAATCGCATTGCGCAATGATCCACCGTCAACAGAAGACATTCTTAATTTGTATTTTTTAGTTGCCACTTTTAAGAAGCGGAACAACAATTTGTTTGAGTTTCCACGTCCTAAAATAATCTCCATTCCTGAGTGCCCCCCTTTTAAGCCTTTCATGTATAGCTTGTAGCCAACATATCCTTTTTCAAGCTTATCTTCCTTGTATTTGAAAGTAACATTGGCATCGATACCACCGGCACAACCAACATACAATTCACCTTCATCTTCCGAATCCATGTTTAGAAGGATATCTCCATCTAAAACGTCGTTTTTAAGACCAAAAGCACCAGTCATGCCAGTTTCTTCATCGGCAGTAAATAAAGCCTCAATAGGGCCATGCTCAATATCTGAAGCCTGAAGAACAGCCATTGCAGCGGCAACCCCCATTCCGTTATCAGCACCTAGAGTTGTTCCTTTTGCAGTTACCCAATCTCCATCAATAAGTGTTTCGATAGGATCTTTTTCAAAATCGTGAACGGTGTCAGCATTTTTTTGAGGTACCATATCCAAGTGGCCTTGCAATACAACTCCTTTACGATTTTCAAAACCTGCTGTAGCGGGTTTTTTAATGATGATGTTTCCAACAGCATCTTTGATAGTTTCCAATCCTAAATCCTGTCCGAATTTCATCATGAAATCCTGGATTGCATCTTCGTGCTTCGATGGGCGTGGTATTTGAGTTAATGAATAAAAGTTTTCCCAAATAGCCTTAGGTTCGAGGCTTAAAATTTCTTTGCTCATTAGTATATTCCTCCGTTAAATTTTAGTGTTAATTATTCAAGAGCACTAAAGGTAGTATTTTTTAATAAAGCCGAAAAGAGAATCAGTAAAAGTGATTGTGAATTAAGGATTTTTAAGGGTGCAGAAAAATTAATGCCGGGATATAACGGTTCTTTACTAAGGGGATAAGTAATTTTTTGTTTGCTTGGGGAGTTAATTGGATCTAGTAATTGTAGGTGTTTTATTGATAATTATATTTTAAACCGTCAACATCTTTTAAAATATTTTTTAAAAGATGTTGATTCTTTGTAAAAACTATATATATTTATCCTTTGAAAAAAATGATTTAAAGCGAGATTAAATTGGAATTAGAATTTCTATACGAAAAGACACTGGAAGGCACTGTTAATGCTAAAAAAAGGAAGCAGGATCAGTATCGTAAAATACTATCCCATTTGTATTATAATGGAGTGGCTTCCATTGCGGAGATAGTGAAAACGGCAAAAATGAGTCAACCTCTGATTGCTTCGCTTGTTGAAGATCTTCTTGGTTTTGGAGTAATTCTTGAAAATGGAATTGGAGAATCAATTGGAGGAAGACGTCCGAATTTGTATTGTGTGAATCCTGAATATCAATATGTAGTTGGTGTTGATATTAATTTGCACACACTCAATTTAGCGGTTTTCGATATGAATAATCAGTTGGTATATCGCGAGGAGTTTAAGGATTTTGAGTTGGAAAACAGCAGAGAGTACTGTTACGCATTGGTTGAAAAAGTCAATATCGCACTTGATGCTATAAATATTAGAAAGGAAAAGGTGTTGGCTGTAGGAATTTCAATTCCTGGTTTGGTTGATGCTGAAAATGGGTTGACACATACACATTTATCGTTTGCCGAAGAAGGATTAAGGGCATACTTAAATCGGGAATTGGGATTTCCAATTTTGCTCGACAATGATGCACGCACCATGGCATTAGGCGAGAAAGCTTTTGGAAAAGCCAAAGACAAAAAGAATGTGTTGTGCTTGAATTTAAGTAATGGTATTGGTTTAGGAATGATTTTGAATGGTGAATTGCATAGTGGTAAAAATGGATTTGCCGGTGAGTTTGGTCATATCTTAATCGATCCGGAGGGAACACTTTGTAATTGTGGAAAAATTGGTTGTTTGGAAACTTTAACATCAGGGAAGATTTTGGTGCGGCAAATAAAGGAAGGAATTGAGAGAGGGCAGGAAAGTTTTTTAGCTAAGTATCAGATTGAGGGGAAAAAGATTGATTTGAGAGCTGTTGTTGATGCAATTTTAGCCGGTGATCAGTTTGCTATTGATCAATTAAACAAGATGTGTGAATATCTGGGGAAAGGTTTGGTGACTTTGATTCACTTACTGAATCCTGAAATGATAATTATTGGAGGAAGATTAGCTCATGCAGGGAAGTATATAATTAGTCCGGTAAGTATGTGGATGAATAAGTATGCTATGGATAAAATTAGTTCGGAGACAGAGCTTGTAAATTCTGATTTGCTGGATGATGCCGCTCTTATGGGAACCATGGCAAATGTTATGAAGAAAATAGTAAGTAATAGTTAGTGATTAGTGAAGAAGAAAATTGTCTCCCTGTTATTTTCAACCTGTGTTGAAGATTTTTGTAGAAGTAGTGTTCTTACAGGGAGCAATTTTTATAAAGAATTGTGACCATCTGCCTTTTCTAAAAACCATTGGAACATTGTAGTAGTAGTGATGCATGGCAGGTGGTTGCTTTTTTTTGAAGAAATCTTTACAGGAATGTATCAGTAAAAAGAAAATTGAAGAGTTAAAATTAATTTGAACATTGATATTTAAATAAGATATGCAACCTACGTTATTGGTATTAGCCGCAGGAATGGGAAGTCGGTATGGGGGATTAAAGCAGATCGATCCGATCGGACCAACGAATGAAACCATTATTGATTATTCGATACATGATGCAATTGAGGCCGGTTTTGGTAAAATTGTTTTTGTGATTAGAGAGAGTTTTGAGAAAGAGTTTAAGGAACTTTTTAATGCAAAATTAGCTGGGAAGATTGAAGTTGATTACGTAAATCAGGAAATAGGAAAGGTTCCTGAGGGAACAGTATATAATTTGGAACGCGAAAAACCTTGGGGAACGGGGCATGCAATTTTAATGGCGAAAGATTGTATTCATGAGCCTTTTGCGGTGATTAATGCAGACGATTACTATGGTGTTGAGGCTTTTACGACTATTTCAGATTTTTTAAGCAAGTCAATTACTGATGAAGAAAACTGCATGGTTGGTTACCAGTTAAGCAATACCATTTCAGAAAACGGTTCAGTATCAAGAGGAGTTTGCGGAACAAATGAGAACGATCATCTGACCACAGTTATTGAGCGTACGCATATTGAGAAGTTGGAAAATGGAATTGCATACAAAGAGAATGAAGAGTGGATTCCGCTGGCTCCGGAAACAATTGTTTCGATGAATTTTTGGGGATTTACTCCCAAACTGTTTGATCATTTGGAGTCACAGTTTATTGTTTTTCTGAAAGAAGAAGGAGATCAGTTGAAATCTGAATTTTTTATTCCTTCTGTAGTTGCCAATATTATTAAAGAAGGAAAAACCCAGGTTAAAGTGTTGAAATCTGATGCTCAGTGGTTTGGAGTGACTTATCGGGAAGATAAAGAAAAAGCGGTTAAAGCAATTGGTAAATTGATAGAGAAGGGAACATATCCTTCAAAGTTGTGGGCATAATTTTATAGGAGAGTAAAATGACTTTAATAAAATCAATATCAGGGATTAGAGGTACTATTGGTGGAAGACCGGGACAATCCCTGACACCAATGGACATCGTCAGCATATCAGGAGCTTTTGGCATGTGGCTGCAAAATAGCGGTGCTAATAAAAAAGTAATAATTGGCCGTGATGCCAGAATCAGCGGTGAGATGGTAAACCAATTAGTGGTTGGGGCATTGCTTTCAGTTGGTATCGAAGTGATAGATCTTGGATTGGCAACGACTCCATCAGTGGAAATGGCTGTTACCGATTTAAAAGCCGGTGGAGGTATTATAATTACTGCAAGTCACAATCCTAAAAATTGGAATGCGCTAAAATTATTAAATGCAGAAGGCGAATTTATTTCCGATCAGGATGGAAAGGATTTGCTGTGTCTTGTTGAAGCACAGGACTTCAATTACAATGATGTTGATGATTTAGGAAAGTACTCTAAGAAAGATGATTATTTAGAGACTCATATTCAGCATATTCTTAATTTGCCTTTGGTGGATAAAAAGCTGATTGAAGAAGCTGATTTTTCCGTTGCAGTTGATGCTGTAAATTCGGTGGGAGGAATTGCAATTCCTCAATTACTGAAAGCTTTAGGAGTGAAAAAGGTGAAGAAAATTAACTGCAGTCCTGATGGTAATTTTGCTCACAATCCGGAACCTCTTCCTGAAAATATTGTGGAGATATCGGAGTGTGTTAAGAACGAAAAATTAGACCTTGGGATTGTTGTAGATCCGGATGTTGATCGTTTGGCTTTGGTTTGTGAAAACGGGCAGGCATTTGGTGAAGAATACACTTTGGTGTCGGTGGCTGATTATGTACTTCAGAATACAAAAGGCAGTTTAGTTGCCAATTTATCATCAACAATGGCACTTCGCGAAATTGCCAAAAAGCATGGTGTTGAGTTTTATGAATCTGCAGTAGGCGAGGTAAATGTGGTGCGCGAAATGAAAAATCATTCGGCAATAATAGGCGGAGAGGGCAATGGAGGTGTGATTTACCCTGAATTGCACAATGGAAGAGATGCACTTGTAGGAGTGGCATTGTTTCTTACCTATCTGGCTAAATCAAAATTAACTTGCTCAGAACTTCGGGCGGGATATCCTGATTATAAAATTGTAAAACAAAAAATAGAATTAGAGGGTGTTTCCAATTTGGATGGCATAATGGATCAGGTTCGTAGAAAATTTATCGATTATCCTTGCAATACGATTGACGGATTGAAGATTAGTTTTCCTGAAGGATGGGTACATCTGAGAAAATCAAATACGGAGCCCATTATTCGAATTTACTCCGAAGCAACTACTGAAGAGTATGCTTGTAATTTAGTGGACTGTGTAAAGCAATTGATAAAAAACACAATTTAAAGGAGTGATTATTTTAGACTTTAGAATATAATATAGAAATAGTAATCTTATAAATTTTAAATTATGGTAAGTGCACAAGTAGTGGATACTAAAGTAAATAGGTACGTAGTTCCTCTTATTATAGTTGGAGTAATGTTTTTTGCAATTGGATTTGCACTGGGGATAAACAGTTATATTATTCCGCTTTTAAATAAAGCTTTGGATATTTCTTCTGCCGAATCATACTTAGTGATTGCAGCTACTTTTTCAGCCTTTTTAATTTTTGGATATCCAGCTTCGTTGGTGATCGGTAAAATTGGCTATAAAAAAACAATGGCATTATCTTTTATCATGTTTGCAGTTGGTTTTTATTTATTTATTCCTTCTGCAAGAATGGAAAGTCTGCCTCTGTTTTTGCTGGCTTCCTTCATTAGTGGTATGGGGAATACTTTTCTGCAGGCTTCTGTGAATCCTTACATTACCATATTAGGACCGATTGAAAGCGCTGCAAAGCGGATGAGTTATATGGGTATTGCCAATAAATTGGCATGGCCGATTGCACCTTTATTTTTGGCTTTAATTATTGGAAAAGAAGTAGACAGCGTATCGCTGACTGACATAAATATCCCATTTTACATTATTATTGGTGTTTTTGTACTTCTTGGAGTATTGGCTTTATTGGCTAAACTGCCCGAAGTAAAAGCAGTGGGAGAGGATGAAGATTCAGCAGATGCTTGTCCTTACGCAGCAACAAAAACATCTGTTTGGCAATTCCCACACCTTCTGTTAGGCGTACTTGCTCTTTTCTTGTACGTTGGTGTTGAAACCGTCTCTTTAGGAACCTTGGTTGATTATGCAACTACTTTGGGCTTAGCCAATGCGGAATATTATGCATGGATTGCTCCGATAGGTATGGTTATTGGATACATCTGTGGTGCAGCTTTCATTCCTAAATATCTTAGCCAGGCTACAGCCTTACGAATTTGTGCGGTAACAGCTTTGTTTGGATCTTTAATGGTTGTGTTTTCACCTGAAGATTTATCGATTTACTTTATTGCTTTTATGGCTTTAGGATGTTCCTTAATGTGGCCTGCTTTATGGCCGCTTGCAATGACTGATTTAGGTAAATTTACTAAAGCTGGTTCATCCTTAATGGTTATCGCTATTGTTGGCGGTGCTTTAATTCCAACAGTTTACGGTTTAATGAAGGATTCTGTTGGTGCACAAAATGCCTACTGGATTTGTGTTCCTTGTTTTCTCTATATTCTTTATTACGGTTTAAAAGGGCATAAAATAAGAACAAAATAATTGGTCTAATTTGGGCATCAGCAATCACTTTCCTGTGCCTCATTTAAAGATGAAATATGACAGATAATTTAAAAGAAATAGCTTCAAAATTCTCTATTGAAGGGGAAATAGCAGAAATAAAACCTCTTGGAGAAGGCTTTATTAACGATACATTTATTGTAACAACTCTTGCAGAAGAAACCCCAAACTATTTATTTCAGCGCAAGAACAAGAACATCTTTAAGGATGTTCCTGGAATGATGGGGAATATTTTAAAAGTGACAACTCACCTTAAGAATAAAATTGCTGCTGCAGGTGGAGACATCATGCGCGAAGCAATGACAATTACACCAACAGAAAATGGTGATCTTTATTATAAAGATGAAGAGGGTGATTTTTGGGCAATGTGTCTTTTTATTAAAGATAATCTGACATACGAAGCCGCAGACAGTCCGGAATTGGCTTATGCAGGAGGAAAGGGAATCGGTAAGTTTCAATCTATGTTATCGGATATGAAAGAGCCGTTGGTAGATATTCTTCCTGGCTTTCATAACATCAGATTCCGTTTTAAGCAGTGGGATGAAGTGTTGAGAAAAGATCCTGCAGGCCGTAAGGCAGCATTAACAGAAGAGATTGCCTGGGTTGAGAACCGTCGGAAGGAAATGCTAGAATTCTGGACTTTGGTTGAGAATGGAACCATCCCTACACGGGTAACTCATAATGACACTAAAATCAATAACATTCTTTTTGATAAGGAGGGAAATGATTTGTGTGTGATCGATTTGGATACCGTATTGAACAGCACCGTGTTGAATGATTATGGTGATGCTATGAGATCATACACCAATACTGGTTTAGAGGATGATAAGAATTTGGATCAGGTGAGCATGGATATGGAAATATTCAAGGCTTATACCAAAGGATATCTGGAAGAAACAGTTTCGTTTTTAACAGCTCCGGAATTGGAATATCTTGCTTTTTCCGCCAAATACATCACTTTCGAACAAGTTCTTCGGTTTTTAATGGACTACATCGACGGAGATCAGTATTATAAAATAAAATCACCGCAGCACAATTTGATCAGAACTCATGCTCAATACAAATTATTAACAAGCATGGAGGAACAATATGAGCAAATGAAGCAAGTGGTATCAAAATACAGCAAAGAATTATCAGTGTAATAAAAAAAGGAGTTTTATTTCTGATACCAAACCCGGTATTTAATCGTGTGGTAGCGTAATTTAAAACAAACAGTCATTTTCTCACGAAAGTGAAGTGTTTTAAACGAGTAAGGTTAAGAGATTATAGAAATAAAAAGAAAATGAAAACATTATTTACATCAAAAGTAGAGCATGCATTCTATGAATTATCAGGAGTGCAGGAAATTACAGCCAAAATACCTTATGTAACGGTTGATAATTTTCCAAAATTGGGTTTGATGACTTCACTTCGTTTTTTGGAGTGGGCAGAACAAAATCCTCAGGGAGTAATTAGTTTGCCAACCGGTAAAACTCCGGAGTATTTTATCAAGTATACCCAGTTTCTTCTTGAGAATTGGAACAAGCCTAAAGGAATCGAAATCCGCAGTCAGTATGGACTTGGAAACATGGCTAAACCAGATTTGAGTGGTTTGCAGTTTGTTCAGATTGATGAGTTTTATCCGATTGATCCGCGTCAGCACAATAGTTTTTACAACTATGTGATGAAATACTATATTGATGGTTTTGGTTTGGAGAAATCCAATTCATTACTAATTAATTCGGAGGAAATACCTTTGGTAGATAATAAACATTTTCTGGAAGTTTTTCCCGATTACAATATTGATTTGTCGCTTCGTTACCGCGAGGCAACAAGTGTTGTGGAAGAGATGCAGCAGAAATCAATTTTCATGATTGATAACTGGTGTACTTCTTACGAGCAAAAAATCCGCGATAAAGGCGGCATCGGGTTTTTCCTTGGCGGAATTGGCCCTGATGGTCATATTGCCTTTAACACCCGTGGATCGGATCATTTTTCGACTACACGGTTAACCAAGACAAACTTTGAGACACAGGCGGTTGCGGCAGGTGATTTGGGTGGAATAGAAGTATCAAGAAACCGTTTGGTAATCACAATTGGCTTGGATACAATCACTCACGATCCAAATGCTGTTTCCATTATTTTTGCGGCGGGCGAAGCCAAGGCTGATATCGTAAAAGGATCATTGGAAAGCGAACCTGACGCGATTTATCCGGCTTCAGTGCTTCAGCGTCAGAAAAACAGCCGTTTTTATTTAACAACTGGTGCGGCCTGTAAATTGACCGATAGTGTAAACCAATTCTACAAAACAGGAGATTGGACACATGCGAAAAGCGAAAGAGCGGTTATCGATCTGTGTCAGAAAATCAATAAATATGGTCACCATTTAACTTTGGAAGATTTAAAGGCTGATCCTTACACCAGTCAAATTCCTAATTTGAATGAAGGAACTGTTCAGACTGTTATTGATTCCATCAAAAGGAAGTTGGAAAAAGGGATGAAACCTGATACCAACGAGGTAATTTATCATACCGGCCCTCATCATGATGATATCATGCTGGGAATTATGCCATACACCAACCGACAGATGCGTTCGGCAAGCAATGAGGTTCATTTTTCTGTTCTTACCTCTGGTTTTACTGCAGTAACGAATGGTTTTGTGATTGGTGTATTAAAGGAGTGTCAGGAATTTATCGGCAAAGGTGAAATTCAAATGCTGGAATATCCTGATTTCTTTGAAGTAGGATTTAGCAAAAAGTGGGATAAAGATGTGTATCATTTCCTGAATTCTGTTGCAGCCCGAAATCAAAACGGAAAGCGAAGAGGTTTGTGTCATCGTGTAATCCGTGCCATTGTTGAAACCTGGAAAGTAAAAAGCAAAAAACATCTGAATGAGACAATTGCTTTTATTATTTCAGATTTGGAAAGCAGTTACGATGGAGGTAAAAATTCTCCTGAAGTTCAGAAAATGAAAGGGATGATTCGTGAGTTTGAAGAAGAGTTGGTTTGGGCTCATTTCGGTACTCCTGTTAAAAATGTTCATCACCTGCGTTTGGGTTTTTATAAAGGGGATGTGTTTACCGAAACACCTGAAAAAAATAGGGATATGCTTCCTGTATTGGAGGAATTCAGAAAATACAAACCCACAATTATTAGTTTGGCTATGGATCCGGAAGGAAGTGGACCGGATACCCATTATAAAGTATTGCAAGCCATTGCCGGGGCAGTTAAAGAGTGGAAAGAAGAGGAAGATTTATCGAAACTTCGAATTATTGGTTACCGAAATGTTTGGTTTAAATACCATCCTTCCGAAGCCGATTCTATTGTTCCGGTTTCTTTGAATGCTCTTGATGTTATGGAAAACTCATTTACCGAAAGTTATTTAAGTCAGGTGAATGCATCTTTTCCAAGTTACGAGTACGATGGCAAATTTAACGAGCTGACACAAAAGGTTTGGGTGCAGCAGTTGAAACAAATTCAATTGCTTTTGGGCAAGAATTTCTTTTACGAAAATAATCATCCGTTGGTAAGAGCTACTCATGGTTTGGTTTATATGAAAGAGATGAATGCTGAAGAGTTTGTAGCTATGGCACAGGATCTTGAGAAAGCAGTTGAAGAAAATCCGTTTTAAGTACCACACATAAATACCCCGGATCGGGAGACAATTGTCTCTCGGTCCACTTTTTTAAAGTATATGACCGAATATATCGTAAAACGAATAAAACAAGGCCTTTTAACAATTACAGGACAAGAAATGCATCCCGTATGGGAAATGGCTGATGTAAACTCTGACTTTACTTTCCCATGGGAAAATCAGAAAGCTCCCAAAACCAACTTCAGAGCTTTGCATGATAATGAGTATTTTTATTTCCGTTTCGACGCAGAAGATGATGATGTATTGACTTACGTTGATGAAGATCACAAAATGGAAGTGGTGCATAGTGATCGGGTTGAAATCTTTTTCAGACAAGACGAAAAATTGAATCCGTATTATTGCCTGGAGATGGATGCCCGTGGTCGGGTTTTGGATTACACAACCCGCTATTACCGCGATTTTGATTATGAATGGTCGTGGCCCGAACCTAAAGATCTGGATGTAAAAGCTTCGGTAAATACAAACGGTTATGTAGTGGAAGGAACTATAAAACTATCTTCGCTTGAAGGTTTGGGCTTATTAAAAAATCGGGTATTGGAAGCAGGCTTGTATCGTGGATACTGTATGAAATTACCTGAAGGAAACAAAGAGGCTGACTTGAGATGGATCTCCTGGGTGAAACCGGATTCTAAAGAACCGGATTTTCATATTCCGTCATCATTTGGCAGGTTGAAGTTAGAGGTCTAGTAAAAAGAAAGAATTAGCTTTGCTAAGTAGTTTGTGTGTAAGTCTTACTTTACACAAGCAGAACAGGAGTAGTATCAGGACTATTTTTATTGGAAAGCAAATTAGAATAAATTGGAATGACAGATATAGCAATAGGTATAGACATAGGAGGAACCAATACAGTTTTTTCATGTATTGATGCAAACGGAAAATCATGGGGAAATGGTACCATTCCTACTCAGGAGCAGGAACGATTTGAGGATTTTCTGAATGACTTATGTAATTTAATTGATAAGACGATTGAAGATTCAAGCGAAGATCTTAAATTAATTGGCATAGGTATTGGAGCCCCCAATGGAAATTTCCATACCGGGACGATTGAAAATGCTGCCAATTTACGGTGGAAAGGATTGCTGGAAATTTCCCGTTTGGTGAAGGAACGCATGAATGTACCTGTAAAATTGACCAATGATGCCAATGCTGCCGCTTTGGGTGAACGTATATTTGGAGGTGCCAAAAACATGGATGATTACATGGTGATTACCCTTGGTACCGGTTTGGGAAGTGGCATTGTTGTAAACGGCGATTTGCTTTACGGACATGATGGATATGCCGGAGAAGTCGGACACATTATTATGCGCCCGGAAGGACGTGAGTGCGGATGCGGACGAAGAGGTTGTTTGGAGACTTATGTATCGGCTACCGGAGTAAAACGGACTGCTTATAAAATGTTGGCAAAACATTTGGTTGATAGTTCTTTGCGGGCAATTCCATTTAATGAATTGAATGCGAAAATGGTTGCTGATGCAGCTAATGACGGAGATCTGCTTGCAATGGAAGTGTTTGCCTATACCGGGAAAATGTTAGGGGAAGCTTTGGCGAATGTGGCATCGGTAACGAGTCCTAAAGCCATTTTCTTTTTTGGAGGATTGGCAAAAGCAGGTGAGCTTCTTTTTGAACCTGTTCGTGAGGCGATGGAGAAGAATTTACTGTTTCTGTATAAGAACAAAATTAGTTTGTTGCCTTCAGAATTAGGCGATGATGCTGCGGTTCTTGGGGCAGCCGCTTTAATCTGGAACGATCGGGCATAATGAAATTACAATAAATACAATATTTGCTAAGGCCGTTTCACAATGTGGTGAAACGGTTTTTTACTTCGGACTACTTCCTGGTTTGGGTATTTCTTTTGAAACAGCAACAGGCCCAATCACATAAGTTTTTGGCCCCAAATACAAATCAGAATTCATCATTTCTTCCCACGTAACTTCTTTCCCTGTGTAGGCTGATATTCTTCCCATGATACCGGTAAGGGTTGATTCTGCAATTTGGAAAGCCTCATTTACCGGCTTCCCGGTTCGAATGGCGGTAAGCAAATCGATATGTTCCTGATCGTAAGGGTTTGTAGCCAGACGACTTAGAGTAGAGCTATTCCCTTTTCGGGGATAATCAAAAGTCCATTTAACCGATCCATCAGGATTATAAATCGTATTTTCACAATTTGTACTTCCTTTACTGCCTTGAATACGATCAGAAATTGAATTGCTGCAATCATTAATTTGACGGCACATGCTATGGTAGTGAATGTCTTTATCATACACAAAGTCTACGCTAAACATGTCGTACTGATCGCCGGTAATTCTCTGATGCCGGGCACCAAAACCAAGAGCTTTTTCAGGGTGTTTGCCTACAAACCAATTCATGGTATCTAAATTGTGAACATTTTGTTCTACAATATGATCGCCCGAAAGCCAGCACCAGTTCACCCAGTTTCGAATCATGTTTTCCAGTTCAGACCAGACGGCACGGGGATTTCTATGCCAGAGCTTCCCTACATTGTAATAACTGTTGGCTGATACAATATCACCAATTTGTCCATTGTTCACTCTGCGGAAAGTTTCCAGGTAATCTGCCTGATGGCGTTTTATTGTTCCGGTAACTACTGATAATCCCAGCATTTTTGCCTTTTCGGCCGATACCATTACGGAACGGACACCCACCGGATCGACAGCCACAGGTTTTTCCATAAAGACATGCTTTTTGGCTTTCACACAGGCTTCGAAATGTTGTGGTCTGAAGTGTGGCGGAGTTGCAAGAATCACAATATCAATATCGCAGTTCATCAGTTTTTCGAACGAATCGATGCCTGAAAAACACTTGTCGGGAGAAATTTCAATACCCTTTTGGTTTTTTATTTCAAGGCGGCATGCATCAATACGGTCTTGAAAAACATCAGCCAAAGCAACAATTTCAACATTGGGGCCGGCGTTTAAAAAGTTTAATGCAGCACCTGTTCCCCGGTAACCGCAACCAACAATTCCAGCTTTTAGCAGAGGACCATCTGGTGCTGTGTTCAACATGGGTGGAAAAGAATATTCTCTTTTTTGACCCGATTGGCAAGAAGTAAGAAAGGGATTTATCCCAATGGCACCTATAATTCCTGCCGTGGCAGCATTGCGCAGAAAATTTCTCCGGCTGTTGTTGTAATCATTGCTATTCATATTATCGGAACGTAAAAATGAAAATTATTTGATTCTGTTAATCTGATTTTCCTGCGGCCATTCGCAAACTACACGGAAACCAACATCATTGCAATCGGAATACCACCAAATGCTTTTCGGAATCTGAGGATCGCTTATCATCCATTTATCATGTTTGGTATAATCTTTAAAGTTCCAAAGTAGTTCATGAACTGAGCTTTTAAATGATCCTCCTTTGACTATATGTTCAGTTTTTGTGCTTGCTTTTATCGTATCAAGGCAAAATTCACGAACATTGCCAAGCAGATTTAAAATTCCATATTTGTTTGTTAAAACCTCTTCCGGCAAGCCTGTTTTTCCATTGCTGTTTTCTTTCCAAATCACGTAATTATTGATTTCACCGCTCGGTTTTTGAAATAGATTCAGAACAATATTTTTTGCAGTGTAATCTGAAGTTTTACCCCCAAAAAAGAATTCTTCATTTTCATTGGTTCCGGTAGCATATTCCCATTCTGTGGCAGTTGGCAGACGATATGTTTTTCCTGTTTTTCGAGAGAGCCATCTGCAATAGGTATTTGCAGCATGCCAAGTCATGGTAACTGCGGGTCGGTTTCCCATTCCCCATCCCTGCGAAGGATCCCCGAAGGGTGGGGTTGCTCCTGAAATTGCATCAATATCAGTATTGGTTTCGGTACGACCTTCTGATTCTGTCTCGCTAAGAAAGCTTTGGTATTCATTCCAAGATACTTCTGTTTTAGCCATGAAAAAAGACTTGCTCATTTTGGCCGCGGCAGGTATTGCTATCATTTCGAAAGCAATTGATGTTCCCGGTATTTTTTCGGTGAAATTGATAAAATACTTCACCTCTGCAGCTTGGTGGTATTTTATTTCCGTTTGTGAAGATTTTAAAAAGTTGAGATTTTCATGAAGTAATTCCTTTTCACCATGTCCAACACCTATATGACAATTGATACAATCCAAATCAGCTTTATTGTTTTTATAATATAGATGTGCTTCATCTCCTTTCTTTGATAAGTTTAGGGGAAATAAATTTTGGTGACATTTGATGCAGGATTCATTAAAGGTATGATGCTTTGCATTTTCCAGAGTAGATTTTTCATCCCAGTTGATTTGATCGGTATCCTTACACCAATAGGAGTAAAGATCTCTTGAGCCTGCTGTTATTTTTTCGGGCCAATATGCGATATGTTCTTTTGGGGGCAGATGGCAATCAACACAGTGAATAACAACTCCACTTTTATTGTTGTGGTGAGATGATATTTTCCACTCATTATCTGAATGAGAATGCACATGACAAGACATGCAATATTCATCAGAGGAGCTCAGGTTATCAATTCCTTTACTACCTGTGACAAGTGCCAGAGCAAAAAGGAAAGACCAAAGGATGAATAGAAGGAATTTATTTTTGTACAGGAATTTATTCATCAGGAAATTATATCTGGGCTTAAATTATTTGAACAGCTCATCGTTTTATGTTCCAGTTTGTATTGTTTTGGTGTTTTTTTATACTCTTTCTTGAAGCATTTGGAAAAATATTTAGGATCATTAAAACCTACCTTAAAAGCAATTTCCTGAATGGTTAAATTGTAATTAATTAGTATAACAACTGCTTTTCGCAATCTGAATGTGCGAACAAAATCGACTAGTGTTTTGCCTGTTAAAGAAAGGAATCTTCTGTAAATATTGGAATAACTCATGTTTAAACTCGTGGCAAGTTCTTCCAATCTAAACTCTGGATCTTCAAAATTATTTTCTATTTCCAGAAGAACTGATTCAATAAACTTTTCATCTGGTGATTCAATTTCCAGTTCTTTGCAATCTGTTAGTATTTCAGCGCGATATTGTTCGATTACTCTTTTTTGAGCATCTAAAATGTTGTTTACTTTTAATAAGAGCTCTTTTACATTAAATGGTTTGTTAATATATTCAATCGCACCAAATTTCAGCCCTTCCAGTTTCGAATTTGTTGTGTTTTTTGTTGTTAGTAATATAATTGGAATGTGACGGGTGCACTTTTTCTCTTTTAAATTTTTGCAGAGTGTGATTCCATCCATAATTGGCATCATCACATCACTTAAAATGATATCTGCCTTGTAATCAGAGAGGCAATTCAGGGCCTCCTGTCCATTCTGAGCAACTCTTACATTGTAAAAAATCTTAAAGCTATCCTGCAAAAACAAAAGCATTTCATAATTGTCTTCAACAATCAAGATGTTTTTTTTGTTTTCATCAGGAATCAATTCACTTAGTTCTTCATTTAGATTTAATGGCAAAATTGGGGTTTCATTTATTTCTTCCTTGTTGGATTCATGATACGCAAATTCGTCCTGTCTGAAATGTTGGTTGCCAAACGGGATTGATATGGTAAATGTTGTTCCTTTATGGAGTTCGGATTCAACAGTGATCTCCCCTTTGTGAAGTAGAATTAATTCTTGACTTAAAGCCAGACCAATTCCAGTTCCGCCAATTGCTTTTCCATCTTTCGACTGATAAAACAGATTAAAGATATTTGTGAGTTCATTGTTTGGAATGCCTATGCCGGTATCGGTTATTTTAATTTCTACTTTTTTTTCTTCAATATTCTTGTTTAGGTGTATTACTATTTTTCCTTCCCGGGGAGTAAATTTAAAGGCATTGGCCAAAAGATTGTAAATTACATGCTCCAGTTTTTGCTGATCGTACCAAAGTAGAATTTCTTCTTTTTCAATTCCTTCCACACTAAAATCAATTTGCTTGAATCGGGCTTGCTCCGTAAAAGAAAGCGCCGTTTTATTAATGTCTTTAATAATGTTATTCTCACTAACGCTGATTTTTAATTTCCCCAATTCCTTATTTCGTATAGTCATTAATTCCATTGCAATCCGCGATAATCGGTTGGCATTGTTCTTAATAACCTGCAGGCGTTGTCGAAGCAAGAGATTCCCCTCTGCACGTTCAATCATATTTTCAATAGGTGATAAAATTAAGGTTAGCGGCGTTTGAATTTCATGTGACATTTTTGCGAAGAAATTCATCTTCAATTCATACAATTCTTTGTTCTTTTCATTTTGAAGTTCTTTTAAATACAGTTTTTTCTTTAATCGTGCCCACATAATGGAGTAACGAATTATAAAGAAACTGATGATTGCAAACAGAATTGTATAAATCAAATAAGCCCACCATCTTAGCCAGAATGGAGGAAGAATTTTAAGCTCTATTGTTTGAGTCTGAATATCCCAAATGTTTCTTTTTGTTCCTGCTTTTACTTCAAACGTATAATTGCCGTAAGGGATATTTGTATAGGTAGCCACACGCATGTTTTCGGTTGTGATCCAATTGTTATCGAATCCTTTTAGTCGGTAGGCGTAAAAATAGTTTGGATCCAGATGGTCGTTTATAACAGAGAATTGAAATGAAAAAGAGGTTTGTTTATGATTTAGCTTTAACGTTTTGATTTGCCCGATGCCTGCTTTCAGTTGTTTCGGAATTAATTCTTCTGCATCTCTGTTAACAATTTTAAGCTGATTAATGCGAAGGTGTAACTCCATATTTGTTTTTTTTATTCGGGAAGGATCAAAATGGTTTAATCCTCCCACACCACCAAAATAGAGGACTCCGTCTTTATCTTTGGCAGCACTTCCTGAAAGAAAGCGATCTTTTAAAGTTCCGTTTTTCCACGAATAAAAATAACTGCGGCCTGAAGCAAGATCCAGATGAGAAATGCCGTTGATTCGTGAAACCCATAAATTAGAACTGTCTGCAGCAATCACAGCGATAACTCCGTGAATTTCTTCATTGTTAAACCCGCTAATTGGTGCTGTCTTTTTCTCCTTCGTGCTGAATTTGAGTAGTTTGGAATAAGAATTTACAAAATAGAGATTTCCGTGATCATCTGAAGCTCCATGGCTTATACTATTCTCAGTCTGATTTTTAGTGTTTACTAATTGAAATGGGATGAAAAAGGAATCTTCCAGTGTTTTTTCTTCTTTAAATAAGAACAATCCACCGTCAACCATACCCATCCAGATCTGATTGTTTTCATCCTTTAAAAAGACTTCTGCGATACTCCCTTTAAGGCCGTTTTTATTGTGCGGATAAAAGGCCATTTGTTTGCCTGATAGCGAGTAAACTGAGATTCCGACATTGCTGCCAACCCAAATTCTATTTTTATTGTCGATGAATAAAGACCTGATATCAGTAGCCATCTGTCCGGCCTTATTTACTGCTTTTATCGATGAGAATTTATTTGTTTTTGTATCGTAATGGAGTAATCCGTTAAGGTAAGTTCCAATCCATTTGTTTTGGTTTTGATCCTCAACCATGGTTTGAATGTAATTCCCTGTCAGTCCATTGGCTGTGTTGGTTTTTGCAATGAATTGCTGAATTGCTTTTCCCGTTTTATCAATTATGGTGATTCCTTCCCCATCGGTACCAATCCAAAGATTTTCATTTTCGCATTTTAATATGGATAGAACTCTTGTTGGAGAACCGGAAAGGCTGCCACTATAGTATCCAAAAGTTGATGATTCACTGGGTAATATATTGATATTGCCATAATTTGTGAATATCCAGATATCATTATTGTTAGTTTCTCCTAATCCTATAACTGTATTGCTTTGTAATGAAAATTTATTGGTTTTAGAATGAGTATAGCTTTTTATCTCTTTTGTTTTCGGATTCACCTGATAAAGTCCGCCACCATCCGTACCTGCCCAAATGGTTCCTTTGCTGTCGCAAAAGATGCGAATGATCATATTGGTTGGGACGAAATGAGAAGTTTTGGCTTTGTTGTGAAAATGTTCGTAGGTTTCTGTTTCTAAATCATAGACAAATAATCCGTACAGTTCTGTACCAATCCAAAGATTTCCATTTTTATCGCTGGTTAATATGATTGTATTAAAGGGATTACTGAAAGGTCCTTTTAGTTCGGTAAGTTTCAGGGTCGATGTATTTCCCTTAAAGATTCGCCCTTTGTTGGTGCTGAACCATATCATATTCTCTTTTCCTTCAACAATGGATGTAATGGTTTCGCCGGATGAGTATATGTCAAATCTGATGATTGTTGAATCGGCAAGAGACTGACCGATCACTGTTCCGAAATTGCTGCCTAACCAAATTCTCGACGAACTAATATTTACAGATTCCAGTGTTTGATGCTCCGCTAACATGCTGATGTTGGAATATTGCGGTGCATATTTTTCAGATGGCATCAGTTTGGATATTGAGCCTTTTTTTGATACGCACCAAATGTTTCCATGTGAATCTTTTAATAAGCTAAGAATTGAGGCTGCAGATGCTTCCTTACCAAATATTTCGCTGTGGGAATATTGACGGTAATCATAACCATCAAAGCGCAGAATACCAGAATGAGAGTTGAGCCACAGATAGCCAAGTGAATCTTCAACTACGCTTGTGGCAATGGTTTGCTGTCTACCAACTTCTGCTCTTACATGGATAAAGTTGGTAGATTCATCTGCGTATGAAAAGAGATAAGTAGTACAAGCCAATAATAGTAGAATCAGTTTAGCTACAGGTGAATTTTTTCTCAACATGATGAATCTATTTCTAAGTTCAGGTACAAACAAAAATAGACATCTGTTATAAGCCTTCCAAGTAGAATTCAAATAAAATTGGCTGATGGGTTATGTGTAAGTATCTTAAAATTAATACTATGGGAAAATATCTACCACTTAGCCTAAAATGTCCACCTCTCGATACTAAATAATCCCCAATATTATATTCTCGAATTTAATAGTTCTTACTATAAGTAAGAGATAATGCGTGTTAAACCATATAACTCATTCTAAATAATTTCGGTATGAGACGATATTTACACAATGCAGCAAATGAGTTTTAAAAAAAAACTATCACGTTAGGATTACTAACATTGTTTTCAGTGTGAGTAGTGGAACTATTTATTAACCCAATATCTAAATTTTTTTTTGTATAAAATCTAACCTTATGAAGAATCAAACAATGAAAAAAAGTGACTATTTAAAAATTCCAAAAATGGGTTTTAAACGGAGCTCATTTTTGTTATTCGCAATCGTTGCCATGACTTTTGCCACCAGTTGCGACAAAGACGAATCAGTTAATTTACCAGAGACAACCACAGGTGAAGTAACTGATATCACAGGTCAGAATGCTGTTGTGAGCGGCAGTGTAACATCCAACGGAGGATCAAAAATTCTTGCTATGGGAATTTGCTGGACGGCTAAAGATGTTGAGCCAACTGTAGAAGATAATTTTGCAGCAGTAGGTGAATTTACTCCGGATGGTATTTTGCAGGAGGATTGGAATTATTCAGCGACCCTAAATGGATTAGCTGTTAAAACGGCTTATAAAGCCAGAGCTTATGCCGCGAATGAAGCAGGTACTTCTTACGGAGAAACTATTTCTTTTACTTCTAAAGCAGGGAAAACTTTCCATGTATTAACAGCGGATATGATTGATACCTATACGCAAGAAGTTGAGGAAGGACCTAAGGAATCTCTTATTGATGACGATTTTGATACCTATTGGCATTCAGCCTGGTCTGATGAACCTGGTGCAGAAGTTATGCCATTGCCTCATCATATCCAAATTGCATTTGCCGAAGATAAAAACATTGGAGGATTCCAATTCTGGACCAGAAGTACATCCAACAGATCAAACGATCCTGTCAAATTCGATGTGCAAACAAGTACAAATGGAACTGATTATACAACAGTATGGACTTCAGAAACTATAGCAACTCAGCCACGTCCGGCTGATAACACTATTTCACTTGATAAGAATTATTCTTCTAAATATTTTAGGATTAGAGTTCTTGACACACGTACAACAGGATTAACCCACACTACAATGAGTGAGATAAAAGTGTTCGATGATGGTATGCTGCCTTATTAAAAGGGGGTTAATCTAAAATAATCAAGAACAACATGTATAATAGTTTATTTATCTAATTAAGATTCAAGATAATAATTATGAGATATTTGCGACAAATAAAGTTTTTTCAAAAAAACTTTCAGAATAAAACGATGCACCATACTCTCCCAAGTATTCAAAAAGCGATAAGTTTGTTCGTTTTTATGCTGTTTTTTACAGCTATTGCAAGTGCACAATCTGTTGAAATAAAAGGGAAAGTATTAGATAACGATACTCAGGAATCATTACCAGGTGTTAGTATTATAATAAAAGGAACTACCCAAGGTGCTATAACTGATATAAATGGAGATTATACTCTAAAAGTAAGGCAAGCAGATGCGCTTTTAGTTTTTTCATTTATTGGTTATGAATCACAGGAAGTATCGGTTAACGGTCAGGCAACTATTAATGTTAATTTAAAAATTTCATCTAGTGATCTTGATGAGGTTATGGTAATTGCATATGGAACGACAAAAAAATCAAATTTAACAGGTTCTGCTGTAGCATTAGACAGCGAAGACCTTAAAGATGTTTTTGTATCGAATGTAGCATCCATGCTTCAAGGAAAAGTTGCCGGAGTGTACTCCTCTGCAGGAAGTGGACAACCTGGTTCAAGTTCAGAAATCACTATACGAGGTAAAGGTTCATTGTCAGGTACTACATCACCTCTTTGGGTGGTTGATGGTATTATAATGGGTAATTCTGACCCAGGCTTTAGCCCTGCTGATATTGAAAGCATTACTGTATTAAAAGATGCTTCAGCTACTTCGTTGTATGGGTCTTTGGCTGCTAATGGGGTTATTTTATTGCAAACTAAAAGAGCGAATAAAGGCGATTCCAAAATAAATGTTAATGCAACCTACGGATTCACCACATTTAATAACGGGAATTTCTCCTTGATGAATTCTCAGGAATTATATGATTATCAAAAAACATGGAACCCTGATGTAACCGAGGATGTGTTAAACACGGATACGGATTGGATGGACATTGGTACACAAACCGGAAAAGCACAAGAGTATAACGTAAACTATTCTGGTGGAAACGAAAAGATGACTACTTATTTATCCGGTACTTATTATAATGAGACAGGTGCATTAAAAGGATATGAATACGAACGTTATTCAGCGATTGCCAACTTTGACATTAATGCCACTGAACGCCTTAGGATTAAAGTAAATTTATCTGGCGATTATCGTACGACAAAAGACCAGCAACATTCCACATATGCAATGTTTACTTACATGCCGTGGGACGAACCTTATTTGCCTGATGGTTCTGTTTTAGATCCAAGAGTTGATAGTGGTAAAGATTATTTACTCGAAAATAATAAGGTTTGGTATGGAAGAGACGAAAACAATTACCTATACGATTTGCAATACAATTATGGCAAATCACGCAGTAACAATCTTCGTGCAAATATCGGGTTTGATTATAAAATTAACGACTGGTTGACTTTTTCGTCAATGAATAACATAGCTCTTAATTTTGGACAATCTGAATGGTATACTGATCCTCGTTCTATAAGTGGGCAGGCAGACAGAGGAACATTATATGAAAGTTATAGTTTTAGCAAAACCCGTTTCACCAACCAAATGCTTCGAATCAGCAAGAGTTTTGGTCTTCATGCACTGAATGCATTTGTTGCCTGGGAATTTACTGACTACCATTCTGATGATGCTAATGCTACAGGGAAAGGTATTGCCGCAGGCCTTACTGTACTTAATACCACTGCTGAAGCTGTTTCGGTAGGCGGGTACAAGGGGGAAAGCGCTAAACAAAGTATGCTTGTCAATTTGCAATACGCCTATAATGATAAATATCTGGCTACTGCTTCCTTTAGCAGACAAGGTTCAAGCAGCTTTGGTCCAAATAAGCAATATGGTAGTTTCTGGTCAGCTAGTGTAGGCTGGAATGCCCATAGCGAAGATTTCCTAAAAGAGGTAGAATGGTTAAACACTTTAAAATGGTCTGCCAGCATGGGACAAGTAGGAAATGCTCCGGGAGGATTTCAATATCTTGGTTACTTCGCTTTTGTAGATCAATACAATGGAAATAGTGCTGCTACTCCATATCAAAAAGGAAATCCTGACATTAGTTGGGAAAAAGTAACCAGCTACAACACAGCTATCAACACAAGATTATTCAACCGTGTAAGTATTAATTTAGATCTGTACTATAAAAATAGCGATAACCTGCTAACTTATGTTCCACTTCCTGCATTGACTGGTTATAGTGGGATATGGATGAATGTTGGGCGTGTTACCAACAAAGGGTACGAGCTTACTGTTTCTCCTGAAATAATCAAAACTTCCAGATTTAAGTGGGATATGACTTTGAATCTTGCTTACAACAAAAACAGGGTTAAAGAAATATACGAAGATAAAGCCTATACAAGTGGGAATACAAGAATCGAAGCCGGTTATGATATGGATGCACAATACCAACGTATATGGTACGGCGCAAATCCTGCCAACGGTGAACCACTTTGGGAAAAAGTTACTGTGAACGAAGATGGTACTGAAACGGTTACTTTAACTTCAGACTACGCTGATGCTACCCTGCAGTTTACCGGAACTAAAGGCACTCCTACATATACAGGAGGAATTCTCAATAAATTTGCTTTTGATAATTTCACTTTAACTGCAAACATCAGTTTTGTTGATGATATTTATAAATATAACAGTAACAGAGAATTATTTGATAGCGACGGATCATACGCTTCTTTTAATAATATGAATTTGGCTGATGGCTGGAGTCGTTGGGAAAAACCAGGAGATGTTGCTACTCATCCAAAACCATTTAAAGGTGGGGTTAATGCAAATAAAAACTCATCACGATATTTAGAAGATGCAAGTTATATCCGTTTACGCAATGTAACGTTGGCATACAACCTTCCTAAAAACGTATTAAACTTACTTAAGATATCAAGTGCTTCTGTTTATGTAAGTGCGGATAACATGATTACACTGACAAACTGGTCAGGAATGGATCCTGAAACCGGCGCATTATACCCACTGTCTAAAAAAATTATGGCAGGCGTAAAAATAAATTTTTAATAAGTAAAAATTATTAATGTTTAAAAAGATGAAACGTCCATGTATAATGCTTTTACATACAGAGGAGATGATTATCATGGAAAGTTCCATATGGCAAAACATAAAATAAAAAACATATGAAAATGAAAAATATATATTCTTTTATTGCGATTCTATTAGCACTTTCTTTTAGTGCTTGTGAAATCGATAGGGAACCGTTTCAGGATTTATCGGATGATAAAGTATTTGCTGACGAATTAGGTATCGAAGCAGCCGCTTTAGGTACATATGCATTACTAAAAAAGAATGAGTTTATGCGTCCTTACCACTTCCATGGTGAATTTGGTGGTGACAATATTGCATTAAGCGGTTCTACCACCGATGCCTTATTCTATATGTACAATTACCAGCACACACCGACAAATGGCCATTTAAATAGCTTATGGTCTTATTGTTACAAGGGGATTGTGAATGCGAATAAAGTTATTGACAAAGCACAGGCAGGTACGCCTCGTTTGAATCATGTTATTGGTGAAATGTATTATTTACGTGCCTTCTTTTATTTCAATCTGGTAAATATTTGGGGACGACCTTATGTTCAGAATCCAAGTTCAAACTTGGGTGTTCCAATTATTTTAGATGCTGAACCGGATGCAGATAATTTGCCTCCCCGTGCCACGGTTAAGGAGGTTTATGATCTGATTTTAAGTGACTTGTTAAAAGGGGCTGAATTAATGAGTGAATTTAAAAGAAATGATTCAGAATACAATATATATGCATCTGAACAAGCGGCCAACGCTTTATTGTCCAGGGTGTATTTATATATGGAAGATAATGCAAAAGCAGAGGAGTATGCCTCCAAAGTAATTGATTCAAACAACTTCACACTATTGGAAGGTTCTGATTATGAGACTTTTCCAACAATGGTGCCCGAGGAAAATTCGGAAATTATATTTGCATGTAGAGCATTAAAAGATGAAGATGATTATGGTTGGTATGCTTTTGGAGGTATGTATGCAACAATTGATGGTGTAGGCTGGGGTGAAATGTATGCATCTGAACCTTATAGGGATTTGCTTGATCAAAATCCTTCGGATAGAAGACATAAATTCATTGATCCTCAATATGTAGATGGTGATGATTATGAGATCACTTATTCTTACGACAAATCATCTCCGGCGGGTTCAAAAATGTTCAAAATGTATGCTGTTACCAATAATGGGGGCAATTGGGAATATGATTACAACGGGACAAAAACTGTTTCAACCGAACTTGTAAATGGCAACACAGTGTATTTTATCACTGAAGGTGAGAATATCAGTGGAAAAACCTATGTGAAATTAACAAAGAAGATGCCGGTAAGACAGGGATATCCTAAATATTTTGTGATAAAATGTTCAAATCAGGAAGGACAACCGCAATTGTTCTCGCCGGTTATTTCACGTTTGGCAGAGATGTATTTGAATCGTGCCGAAGCACGTGCTAAAACTAATAATACAACAGGTGCATTGGACGATATTAATCTGATAAGAGAACGTGCAAATATTGATGCATACTCCGCAGTTCCTGCTGGTAGAACTCTTCTAGAAATAGTGCTTGAGGAACGACGCATAGAACTTGCTTTCGAAGCGCATCGACGTTATGACATTTTTAGAAATGGCTTAACCTTGGATCGCAGATATCCAGGAACACACGATAGAGGTGCTAATCCTTTATTAACTGTTCCTGCAACAAGTCCTCGTGTTGTTGACTTTATTCCAGAAGCTCAGATTTTAGCTCAGCCTAATTTGGTACAAAATCCATAATTCAATAATAATCACTTAATACAATAAGGCTTTACCAAAGTCTTATTGTATTAAAATGTGGTTACTACTCTAATCCCCGGGTCGTAAACTAATTTGTTTACGTAATAAACTCTTTTTGATACCTCAGGGCAAGCTCTGAGGTTATTTATTTAGGTTTTTGGAAAAAACATATGAAAACTACTTGTTAAAAACCCAAATGTAAAAAACAGTCAATTGTTAAAAATATATAGTCATGAAAATTACCAAATTAGGCTTATTAACATTTCTGTCGGTTTTGTTATTTTTTTATTCTTGTGACAAGGAGGAAACACAACCTGAAGATGAAAATTTAAAAAAAGGCAATTCAGTAACATATGATTTGTCAATATCAGTTCCTTGCGAAGGGAATAGCTGGGTTGTTGCGAATCCCCTTGCTACTTCAAATTTAGTTGTAACAGGAGGTATTAAAAATTGGACGAATTCAAGTGATAAAATTCGCACCTATTTTTATGCAAAAACAACTGGAACAATTCAAGTAGGCATCCGTGCCAGATTAAGTGTGTCCAGCACATTAAAAATAACGTTGGGAGATGAAACACAAGAGCTGACTTTTGATAAAGGAAATACCTATAAAGATTATAGTGCAGGCACCTTTAAAATTACTCAAACTGGCTATCAATTTATCGAATTAGAAGGCGTGAGTAATGGAGGAAGTTCTTTTGGCGATATCTCTGATATTTTATTAGGGGATTCATCCTGGAGCTCTAATATAAGTTATGTTGATAATGAATGGTTCTATTGGGGACGAAGAGGTCCTTCGGTGCATTTAGGTTATCAGGCACCTGCCAATAAAAATATTACATGGTTTTACAACGAATTAACGGTACCTGTGGGGAAAGATCCAATAGGCTCATATTTTATGGCTAATGGGTTTTCATCGGGCTATTTTGGAATGCAGGTTAATTCAGCGACAGAAAGACGTGTGTTATTTTCGGTATGGAGCGCATTCGACACACAAGATCCTAATCAGATTCCTGCTGAGTATACTGTAGAACCTTTGGGATATGGAACTGGCGTAACCGTAGGAGAGTTTGGTGGTGAAGGTTCGGGTGCTCAGAGTTATTGGGTTTATAACTGGAAACCGGGAACAACCTATAAATTTTTATTAAAGGGTGAATCTAATGCTGATAATTCTATCGATTATACAGCTTATTTCTATGCGCCTGAAGTTGGCGACTGGAAGTTGATAGCCAGTTTTAGAAGGCCATTTCCTACTGGCAGGCATTTATCACATTTGCATTCGTTTTTAGAAAATTTCAATACCACAATGGGTGATGAAACCCGACAAGTGGATTATAGCAATCAATGGGTTTATGATACTCAGGGAAGCTGGAGTGAAATGACTAGTGCTGCATTTACCACCGATGCTACAGGTAGTAACGGAGCTCGATTGGATTATGATGGTGGAAGAGAAGGGGATCACTTTTATTTAAGAAATTGTGGCTTTTTCAGTGACAACGAAACACCCAATAAATCATTTACAAGAACTGCTAATGGAACTGCACCTGCTATTGACTTTTCGAAATTAGAAGTTCCTGCCATTACTGTACCACCAATACAAACTGTAATGGACAGAACCGGATGGACTGTATTAGATTACAGCACTCAGGAAGATAAAGGCGGAGAAGGAAGTACAGGATTGGCAACAGATATTCTCGATGGGGATGAAAGCACTTATTGGCATTCATGCTGGTCGGGCTGCACAGCAGCGGCTCCTCATTATATTACTGTAGATATGGGGCAAATCAATCCGGTCAATGGTTTTAGTTTTACTCAAAGACAAAATCTTTCCAGAACAGTTAAAGATTTGGAAATCCAAATAAGCGATGACAACGTAACTTGGGTAAGCCTGGGCGACTTTGTTCTGGAAAAAACTACAAACCAGCAAAATATCAAACTAGGCACAGCTAAAACGTTCCGATATTTTAAATTCATAGCTAAAACTGCTCATGATGGAACCAATAATGCTGCTATGGCAGAAATTGCGACCTATATTGTAGAGTAAGTGTGAAATTGTATTAAGAGGGTGTCCTAAATTTTTATTTGAGATGGCCTCTTTTTTATGTTTTATTTTACCGTATGCTTAAAAGATAAATAATTTTAGTTTTTCGGACAGATGATGGGTATAGTTGATTTTTTGTTTGTATTTCTTGTAACAAAGAAATAACTATTTGAGATTGGTTTGTGTCGTGTTCTCTCTTATGTTCAGGGACGCCATTTTTTATGGGATTTAATCTCTTGGATAAATTATTACTTAAGTCCTTGCGTCAACGAACCATTTGAGTAATGTTTTATTTGATAAAAAATATCTGGGTTTATAATGAGGTATGCACTGTAAATTAGATGTTGCAGGGAATCGGCCTAATCGCTAAAAATGTCCACTCTTTTATAATAGAGATTTTTCATTTTTGAGATGTGAGATAAATTAAGCTTACTACCTTGTCTTATAAACCTATTCTATATTTGTAAAATACATTAAAATGAAAAAGAAATATACTTGTACTATTTTCTTACTGAGCCTTTTGTTTGGTTTTACCTCATATGCACAGAGATCCAATGTTAAGATTCCAGATTGGGAGAATCCTAAAATGTTCAATCAAAACAAGGAAGCTGCACATGCTACATTAATGCCTTTTAAAACTGTTAATGCAGCAATTTCAAAAAAAAGAAATGAGTCGGTTTTTTACAAGAGTTTAAATGGAATCTGGAAATTTAATTGGGTGAAAAAGCCTGCAGATCGTTTGGCTGATTTTTATAAGCCACAATTTGATGTATCGGGCTGGAACGATATACCAGTGCCATCGAATTGGGAATTGGAAGGATATGGAGTACCCATTTATACGAATCATCAGTATGAATTTGCTGATTACAAAGCTCCTGTTTCTGATGAAATAGAATTTGTTGATGAGATTTATCCTAAGAATCCCGGGCAGGTACCTCACGATTATAATCCGGTAGGTTCTTATCGCAGAAACTTTACTGTTCCTGAAAACTGGGATGGTCGCCAGGTGTTTATTCAGTTTGGAGCTGTAAAATCAGCTATGTACATCTGGATAAACGGAAAGAAAGTTGGATACAGCCAAGGAAGTAAAACCCCGGCTGAGTGGGATATCACGAACTACTTGCAGAAGGGAAACAATACACTTGCAGTAGAAGTGTACCGATGGAGCGATGGTTCTTATTTAGAGTGTCAGGATTTTTGGAGAATCAGTGGTATCGAAAGAGATGTGTTCATGTACTCAACACCTAAAGTTCGAATTCAGGATTTCTTTGTTAAGGCCGATTTGGATACAGAATATGAAAATGGTTTGTTAACTCTTGATGTTGATTTGAAAAATCAAGAAAATGGCTTGAAATCGGGAAATCATGAGGTGGTTTATCAACTGTATGATGTGAATCAAAAATTGGTGGCAACAGAAACGAAGCAGGTTAAAATCAATAAGAAATCAGCGTTAAGCTTATCTTTTTCGAAAGAAATACCTTCCCCAAAGAAATGGACTGCCGAAACGCCGAATTTGTATTCTTTAGTTGTTTTGCTTATAAATAACAAAGGCCTTGAAAAGGAAATTATTTCTACTAAAGTAGGGTTTAGAAAAATTGAAATAAAAGATGCTGTTTTTTATATCAATGGTGTGGCCGTACTTATTAAAGGAGTAAACAGACATGAACACGATCAGTTTAAAGGTCATGTAGTGAGCGAAGAGGCTATGGTTAAGGAAATCAGTCTGATGAAACAGTTTAATATCAATGCGGTAAGAACTTGTCACTATCCTAATGACGAGCGTTTTTACGAGTTGTGCGATCAATATGGTTTGTATATAACCAATGAGGCTAATATCGAATCTCATGGGATGTATTATAGCGAGCACTCTTTGGCTAAAAATCCGGAGTGGAAAGAAGCTCATTTAGATCGTAATATTCGTATGGTAGAACGCGATAAGAATCATCCATCAGTTATTGTTTGGTCGATGGGAAATGAAGCCGGAGATGGAGAAAACTTTACGGCAGTTAACCAGTGGATTAAACATCGTGATTCTTCCCGCCCGGTTCACTACGAAAGAGCGATCATGGGAGCCAATACAGATATTTACTGTCCTCAATATCCAGGGGCTCAATATTTGAAAAAGTATGCTTCTAAAAAGCAAAGCCTGCCAATGATTATTAGTGAGTACTCTCATGCAATGGGAAACAGCACTGGGAATTTGGTTGATTTGTGGGAGGTGATTTACGATGAAAACAACATTCAACTGCAAGGCGGTTACATTTGGGATTGGATTGATCAGGCTTTGGTGAAAAAATCTGAAGAAGGAACTGATTTTTGGGCTTACGGGGGAGATTATGGCCCACAGGGAACCCCTTCAGACGACAATTTCCTAATCAACGGAATTATTTCGGCAGACTATACACCGCATCCAGCTATGTGGGAAGTGAAATATGCCTATCAGTACATTCGTTTTGTTGCCGAAAATCTTGAGGAAAGAGTATTTAAAGTAAGCAATTTTCATGATTTTATTGACTTGAGCGGATATGATATCCGGTGGGTCTTATCTGCAAATGGAGAGAACGTTCAGGAAGGGAAATTGGAATCTTTAGATTTAGCTCCACATACGAGTACGTCGGTAACACTTCCAGTTCAGGCGTTTACTCCAAAATCAGGCGTTGAATATTTCATTGATTTTTCGGTGGTGTTGAAAGAGAACACGCCTTTCAGAAATAATGGATTTGAAGTTGCCCGTGAACAATTCCAACTTCCGGATTACCAGAGTACAAAAAAAGATGCAGATCGCAGTGCTCCACTAAAATACGCTGACAATAAAGATTTGTTTGTAGTTTTCGGAGAGAATTTTAAAATAAATTTTGATAAATCAAATGGTGAAATTTCATCTTATCAAATCAATGGAATGGAACTGTTTAATAAGGGGTTTGGTGTAAATTTCTGGCGTCCGTGTACCGATAATGATAAGGGGAGTAATATGATTAAGCGGTTGGGTGTTTGGAGAGAAGTCTCTCAGTCAGTAAAACTAATAGATTTTAAAATTTCTCAACCAAAAGGAAATCAAGTTGTACTACTTGCCACTTACGATTTATCTGCAGTTAAATCAACTCAAACAGTTGAATATTGTGTTGGTGGCAATGGTGAAATTCAGATTGTGAGTTCCTTTTTTAAGGGAGATATGGAATTACCGGACATGCCCCGGTTTGGAATGCGTTGTGAGTTACCTGTTAATTTTGATAATCTAAAATATTTTGGACGTGGCCCTCAGGAAAATTATTGTGATCGAAATAACGGCACATTTGTAGGGAAATACATCAGTAAGGTCGCGGATCAATACTTTAAGTATGCCCGGCCACAAGAAAATGGCTACAAAACTGATGCGAGATGGTTTGAGTTAAGAAATGAAAACGGCTTTGGTATTCGTATAGCAGGAGAATCTGCTTTAGGTTTTTCCACATTACATAACCCAATTGAAGATTTTGATCAGATTACACATGCCGATTTTCGTCACACCAATGATATTGTGAAAAAGGACGGTGTTTTTGTAACACTTGATTTAATGCAAATGGGGGTTGCTGGTGATAATTCATGGGGTGCAACTCCTTATAAAGAATACAGTGTGCCAGCTAAAAATTATCAATTTACTTTCAGCATAAAGCCAGTGTTTTAATTTTTTAGATTCAAAAAAAATATTGACATGAATATGAATCAAACATTGCTTTTGGCAGGAACAAGCCTTCTTTTTGGCACTTCGTGTGCAAACTTGTCTAAAAGTAAATCTGAATCAAGCAAGCCGAATATCATTTACATCCTTGCTGATGATATGGGGTATGGGGATTTGGGTTGTTATGGACAAAGGATTTTCGAAACACCTAATCTTGATTTAATGGCCAGTCAAGGTATCCGATTCATAAATCATTATACAGGCAGTACTGTTTGTGCGCCCTCACGTTGTGCATTACTAACAGGGAAACATACCGGTCATTCTGTTGTGCGGGGAAACAAGGAGATACAGCCAGAAGGTCAGATGGCTATGCCTGCCGGAACAAGAACGGCAGCTCATTTTCTTCAGAAAGCGGGTTATAGTACAGGATGTGTGGGAAAATGGGGTTTAGGCTATCCCGGATCGGAAAGTGATCCTCTGAATATGGGATTTGACTATTTCTTTGGATACAATTGTCAAATGAAAGCCCATCATTACTTCCCTGAATATTTATGGGAGAATGATCAAAAAATATTCTATCCCGAAAATAGCAACGGGCAACAGAAAATGTATAGTCATGATGAAACAACAAGAAAAGCATTTTCTTTCATCAAAGAGAATAAGGAGAAACCATTTTTCTTGTATCTGGCTTATGCAATACCTCATGCCGAATTGGTTATTCCTGAAGAATATCTGGCTAAATACAAAGGTAAATTTCCCGAAAATCCGTTTTCAGGTGGCCATTATGGAAAACAGGATTATCCAAGAGCTACTTATGCTGCAATGATTTCACATTTGGATTCTGATGTTGGGAAATTAAATTCATTGTTAAAGGAATATGGTTTAGACGAGAATACAATCGTGATGTTTGCTTCGGATAACGGACCTCATGTGGAAGGAGGAAATGATCCGCTCTTCTTTGAGAGTTCCGGTGGTTTACGAGGGGAAAAGAGATCCTTATACGAAGGAGGGATTCGAACTCCTTTTATTGTGAAGTGGCCTGGGAAAATAAAATCAGGAGAGGTTTCCCAGCATGTTTCTGCTTTTTGGGATGTGTTGCCAACACTATGTGATATGGCAGGCGTAAAAGCACCTGAAGATTTGGATGGCATTTCATTTTATCCCGAACTAATAGGCGAAAAACAGAAAAATCATGAATTGCTCTATTGGGAGTTTCATGGCTATACCGGCGATAAGCAAGCCATTCGAAAAGGAAAATGGAAAGCGGTTCGGAATAAGATTATTAGGGCAAATATGCCCATAGAGCTTTACAATTTAGAATTAGATCCTTTTGAACAAAACGATGTGTCAGAGCAATTCCCTGATATGATAACCGAAATGAAAAGTTTGCTCGATAAAACTCATGTTCAATCAGAGGATTTTCCATTTGAATATGAATTGTAAGAAATATGTCAAAATAAGAGAGCTCATTATGATTTTATAATGATTCCACTAAAGACTTAGGCAGGCCATTATCATTTGTTAATGGCTTGCTTAACTAAAAAAATGGCAATTCACATTTTTTAATTGCTCCGCTAAATGATTAATCGGGCAATGAACAGAACTTATTTCTGTACTCACAAGCTTATCTTCGTTTACTACCAAATTACTATCAAAATTTTCTTTTTAAAGCACTTCTTTTTAGTGGCATTTTTTTTAGCATCCTCATTTGAATGATGCTTTTTTAAATTGAAAAAAATGTTTTTTACGTATCGTAATGTTTTGTGGGTTAGTTTTTTGTGAAAAAGTCGACCTTGTCGCTTAATATGTCCTCTTTTTTGTAATACTTATTTATCATTTTTGAAATTGTAAAAAATTAAGACAAATGAAAATAAGCAGATATTTAATACTAGGTTCTTTTCTGATGGTTTGTATTCTATCAGCGTGTTCTTCAAGTAAAAGCTCGAAGAAAGAAGCAGATATATCAATTGAAGATTTATTGATAGAAGTACCTTTTAGCGGGAATGCATGGCTGGTTGATGATGTTTCTTTAAATGAAGACATGATTTCTGACCCGGGCCTGAAAAACTGGATGAAGAAAACTTCTCTGATCAGAACTTTTGTGAGAGTTAATGCAACAGGAGATCTGTGTGTAGGATTAAAAGCCAAATCGTTAAAGGGCTCGTCTAAAGTGAAAATAACTATTGGAGAAGAGTCTAAAGAATTTGCAATTAGCAATCAGGAAATGAGTATTATACCTGTTGGGCGTTTCAATGTCTCACAGAAAGGATATGTTCAAATTGATTTACAGGGAGTTTCAAAAACGGATTCTTATTTTGGTGAAGTATCTCATTTGCTGATAGGAGGTGAGGCAGTATCAGAAGGAACTGATTTTGTGAAAGAAGATTTTTATTGGGGACGACGTGGTCCTTCTGTTCATTTGGGCTACGAAATTCCTTCTGAAGCTGGTGATGTTGAATGGTTTTATAACGAAATTGAGGTGCCTGAGGGAAATGATCTTGTTGGTTCGTATTATATGGCGAATGGTTTTGGTGAAGGTTACTTTGGAATTCAAGTGAATTCCGAAACAGAACGCAGAATCTTATTTTCAGTATGGAGTTCTTTTAAAACAGATAATCCCAATGATATCCCGGAAGATGAGAAAATTAAGCTTTTAAGAAAAGGAACTGATGTAAAAACGGGTGAGTTCGGTAATGAAGGGTCTGGAGGACAGAGTTACAGAATATACGATTGGAAAGCCGGAAACAGATATCGTTTTCTGTTGGGTGCTAAACCAACTAATGATAATTCCACAGATTATACCGCTTACTTCTTTGCACCTGAAATTGGTAATTGGGAGCTGATTGCAAGTTTTAGAAGGCCAAAAACCTCAACATATTTAACCCGGCCACATTCATTTCTTGAGAATTTTATGACTGAAATGGGACAGTTTACCCGTAAGGGAACTTATTTAAATCAGTGGGTAAGAAATACTGAGGGCACGTGGTTCGAAATGACCAAAGCAAAATTCACCGCAGATGCTACGGCGAGAAAAGATGCTCGTTTAGACTATGCAGGAGGAGTTGAAGGAGAGTATTTCTATTTGAAGAATTGTGGCTTTTTTAGTGAGAAAACAAGCTTCGATACATTTTTTAATAGAACTGAATTGGGCATAGAACCTATTATTGATTTTAAAAAATTACCCTGAATGCAGGGAATGTAATTTGGATTGGTGAACTGTGAAGGATTTGGTTATGAAAGAGTTTGGTATCTCATTTTGGAAATGAGATTTAGTTAAAATCCTTCTTTTTGGAAAACTAATATGATATTTATCAGTTATGAATAAAATAAGCCTGTGTTTTTTGCTGATGTTTTTAATGGCAACATCAGTAATGTCGAAAAACGTAAAAGTAATACCGCAGCCTTTAGAGGTAGAAAATGGGGTAGGATATTTTGCAATCACATCAAAAACCAAGATTGTTTTTGATGAAGCCAATATTGGCAATGCAATCTATTTGCAGAAGATGCTGGAATCAGATTTCAATATGAAGTTAAATATCACTTCACTGGAAGCAAAAGGAATTGTGCTTACTATTGATGAAAATCTGAATGCAGACCTTGGTCAGGAAGGGTATTTGCTTGAAGTTGGAAAGAAAGGAATAAATATAACAGCTTCAGATAAAGCGGGTATTTTTTATGGCATTCAGTCACTAAGACAGTTACTTTCACTAGATGTGGATCTTAGTTCGGGAGAACTTTGTATTCCCAGCGTTAGAATTAAAGATTTCCCACGTTTTAGCTGGAGGGCATTTATGCTCGACGAAGCGCGATATTTTAAGGGAATGGAGCAGGTGAAAAAATTGCTCGATCAAATGGCATTGCTTAAGATGAATGTATTTCACTGGCACTTGACTGATGATCAGGGATGGCGTATTGAAATCAAAAAATATCCGAAACTAACGAGCGTTGGTTCAACCCGGAAAGATTCGCAAATAGGCGGGTGGAACAGTGAAGAGCTTTCGGGGAAATCACACAGTGGTTTCTACACTCAAAAACAGCTTAAAGAGATTATTGCTTACGCTGCAGAGCGGCAAATTAACATTGTTCCTGAGATTGAAATGCCTGGACACGCGTCGGCTGCAATTGCTGCTTATCCATGGTTGGGTACAATTGGTGAGCTGAAAGAAACACCTGTGGTGTTTGGTAAGTTGCCCGATTCGTTCAATGTTGCCGATCCTAAAGTATATCAGTTTATCGAAGATGTTCTCTCCGAAGTAATGGATCTTTTTCCTGGGAAAACGATTCATATTGGAGGTGATGAGGTAAAATTTGATGCTTGGAAAGAGTCGGAAGAGGTTCAGGAGTTTATGAAAAAAAATGATTTGGCATCACCAGCTGATTTACAGATTTTCTTTACCAACAGGGTGTCGAATTTTTTAGACAGAAAGGCGCATCGCATGATGGGCTGGAATGAGATTTTAGGAGGTAATGTTCATGAATGGCAAAAGTCTGAAGATATTGAAGTAAAAGAGAAACTGGCGACCAGTGCCATCATTCATTTTTGGAAGGGAAGTCTTGATCTTGTAAAAGACGCCGTGGTGAATGGTTATGATATTGTCAATTCATATCATGTGAATACATATCTGGATTATCCGTGCAGCTATACACCTATCGAAAAGGCCTATGATTTCGATCCGATCCCTGAAGGACTTGATGAAAAGTATCATGCTAAAGTACTGGGCAGCGGATGCCAAATGTGGAGCGAGTGGATTCCTGAGGTGTCAGATATGGATAAGATGGTATTTCCACGTTTGGCGGCTTACGCAGAGTTGGGCTGGACTGCTAAGGATCTGAAAAATTTCAAGCTGTTCCGTTCTAATCTGAGTCTCCTGATCGAAAGATGGAAAAAAGAAGGAATTGGATGTGCTGATCAGTTTGATAAAAATGATTTTTCTAAGCAGGAATAGAAGGTTGTTTTGAGGAAGGATTCTATATGATCTCACCGTAGGTGAATGTTAAAATTTGATACTAAAAAAGCAGTTGAATAAAATAAATCAATCGAATAAAAATATATTATGGCAACAAACAGAAGATCATTCCTTGGGAACCTGGCCTTAGGTGCTGGGATTCTTGCAGCAGCCCCACTGGCTGCTTGCAGTGGACCAAAAGAAGAAAGTAAATTATCATATATTAAAGATTTGGTAGGGAAAAGTCCTAAAATGAACTTTAATATGTGTGGGTATGCAGCACCCAAATTGGAGACTGTTCGTGTTGGATTTGTTGGTATTGGCGATCGTGGCTCGGGAGCAGTAAAGAGAATGACCTTTATTGAAGGAGTTGAAGTTACTGCTTTATGTGATACCAGACAGGCCGCGGTTGATGGTGGACAAAAAATACTTTCTGATGCAGGACTTCCTAAAGCAAAAGAGTTTGTGGGTGGAGATTTGGGCTTTAAGGAGTTGTGTGAAAGCGGATTGGTTGATTTAGTTTATATTGCAACCCCGTGGGAATGGCACGTACCTGTTGCTATTGCAGCGATGGAAGGAGATAAGCATGCGGCAGTTGAAGTTTCAACGGCAAAAACTCTTGATGAGTGCTGGCAAATGGTTGAGACATCGGAGCGTACACGCAAACACTGTGTTATTTTGGAAAATTGCTGTTACGATTTCTTTGAGATGTTGACTCTAAATATGGCGCGTCAGGGTGTATTTGGAGACCTGGTTCATGGTGAAGGAGCTTACATACACGATTTGGATTATTGGCATTTTAACAAGCCTAAAGACAATCAAATGACTGATGGAGCTTACACCAAAATGTGGCGTATGCACGAGAATAAGCGCAAAGCCAATGTATATCCTACTCACGGTTTAGGTCCAATTTGTCAATCAATGAATATCAACCGTGGTGATAAAATGGATTACCTGACCGCAATGATGTCGGATGATTTCACTTTGAAACACCGCATTGCAGAAAAAGCTAAAGAAGACCCGTTTTTTGAGCAGTTTGTTGGCTGGGATATGCGCGGAAACATGGATTTACAGTTGATTCGTACTAACAAAGGCCGTACCATCATGATTCAGCATGATATTAGTTCTCCACGACCTTATTCACGTATTCACATGTTGAGTGGAACCAAGTGTTTTGCACAAAAGTGGCCCTTGCAGCACATTGCCTTTGGGCATAATGTAGTTGACGATGCTCAGATGAAAGAATTGGAAGAAAAATATACTCCTGAATTAATTCGAAAAGTAGGAGAGATGGCTAAACAGGTTGGTGGTCATGGAGGTATGGATTTCGTTATGGATTGGCGTTTAATTGATTGTTTACGAAACGGGCTTCCAATGGATATGGATGTTTATGACGCTGCATCCTGGAGCTGTATTACACCATTAAGTGAATGGTCTATTGCCAATAAATCCAATTCAATTGAAGTTCCTGATTTTACTCGTGGTGCATGGGAAACCAATGCTCCAATTGACCTAACTTTAACTGGTGCAGGAACAACCGAGGTTCGGAATTTAATAAAAGCGAATACGAAAGGACAGTTGAACGTTCATTAAGAAAATTACATAGTTAGTTTAAGCAATAGTGAAGTTATGTCTTTATTGATTATTAGACTTCACTATTGTTGTTTTTGCAAAGCAACTAATGTAAATTTGTTTTTGATACTAAATTATATTAAATGAACAAACAAATTCTGGTAACCGGAGGAACTGGTTTTATAGGTTCACATACTGTTGTTGAGTTGCAAAACAGTGGTTACGATGTGGTGATTGTTGATAACCTTTCGAATTCGAAAGCTGAAGTGTTGGATAAGATTAAGGAAATATCCGGCATTCGGCCAAGATTTGAGAAGTTTGATTTAACGGACAGACAAAAAGTAAAGGATTTCTTTCATAAGTATTCGGATATAGAAGCAATTATTCACTTTGCAGCATCGAAGGCTGTTGGTGAATCTGTTGAGAAACCATTAATGTACTATAATAACAATCTGAATTCTTTGATGAATATCATGGAGGCGATGATTGAATTTAATGTATCAAATCTTGTGTTCTCATCTTCGTGTACTGTTTATGGCCAGCCGGATATATTGCCGGTAACGGAACAAACTCAGAGAAAGGAAGCCGAATCACCATATGGAAATACCAAAACTATTTGTGAGGATATAATTCGTGATACGATTAAATCAGATCCATCACTTAAGGGGATTGCACTCAGATATTTTAATCCAATTGGAGCACATGAAACGGCTAAAATTGGTGAATTGCCGTTAGGTGTACCAAATAATTTAATTCCTTTCCTTACACAAACTGTAGCTGGAATTCGCCCGGAGTTGAGTGTGTTTGGTGATGATTATGACACTGCCGACGGTTCAGCAATTCGCGATTATATTCATGTAGTAGATTTGGCTAAGGCACATGTTACAGCTATTGAAAGATTATTAAATAACAGAAATAAGGAAAACTACGAATATTTTAATATTGGTACGGGAAATGGCGTTTCTGTTCTTGAAATCATTAAATCATTCGAAAGGGCAACAGGAGAGAAAGTGCCGCACAAGATTGTTGCGCGTCGTGCTGGTGATATCGAAAAAATATATGCTGATACTTCCTTTGCAAATGAAGAATTAGGATGGAAAGCCGTTAGCACTCTTGATGAAACGCTTCTTTCTGCCTGGAAATGGCAAGTGAATATTGGTGAATTATAGCAAGTCACAAAAAGTTTTTTTTAACGCCTGTCATTTAATTGATAGGCGTTATTCTTTTTCGCGAATTGCAATTTTTAAAAAGAATGTTGGGAATTAAGCTTCATACAGTTTAATACACTCCTGATTGATAATATCAACAGGCAGATACTCATCTTTTGGAATCTCGTGATTCAAAAGAACATGTTCAAATAATTTTTTTACAGCTTTAAATCCTTGTTGATGAGGGTGCTGGCCAATTAAGAAATTGATGGTTCCCTGATTTAGATATTTGATGTTTTGTTCGATAGGATCAAAACCTACAAGTATAATATCACTGAGTTCGTTGGTAATCAGATATCTTGCTATTTTATAAACCTTGGATCCTGTGATGAATATGGCTTTTATGTTCTTGTTTTTCTTGATTACAGAATCCAATTTCTCTTTAATAATTTCAGCATCAGATGTAGGAATTTCAATACTTATTTTCAGCCCTTGATTTTTCCCTTTATCCATAAAATAGCTTAAAAATCCTTGTGTTCGTTGATTTAAGTGATGAACATTTTCCAGATTTTTAGCCAGATTAATAATTAAAATATCTCCGTTTACAGGAATGCCAAAATCGATTAAATTAGCGGCAACTCTTCCGCCATGAAAACCATCGCTGCCCACATAAGCCAAATAGTTGCTTTTGGATAATTTTGATTCGATAAAAACATATGGAATTCCTTTCTGATCAAGTTTCTGAGTAAATTCCAGACTCTCTTTTGAGAAAATAGGAGAAAATACAACCCCCGAAGGATTAAGTTCTAAAACAGCTTCAAATTGTTTAATAAAATCCTGTTCATTGTAATGCTCGAAAAAGAAATTTTTAACTTTTACCTGAAATTGTTCTAATTCCAAGGCGGCTTCAGTAATACCATTCAATGGTCTTTTCCAGAATATATCCTCCTCGGTTGGGCTTGGTAACAGAGATGCAAAAATGCACTGTTTTTTAGAAGTAAGTGCTCTGGCTATAAGGTTAGGTTGGTAGTTGTTTACTCTTGCGATTTCCAGAATCTTATTCTTGGTTTCTTCCGCAACTTCTCCCCGATTGTGGAGTACACGATCTACCGTACCAACAGAAACACCTGCTTGTTCAGCTATGTCTTTTATTCGAATCTTTGCTATCGACATTTCCAGTAAATAAAAAAAATCAGGAAGGAATTTATCCTTCCTGAAATCAACTAAATCTAACTACAATTATGAAACAAAAGTAATACATTTACTCATGAAAAACTTGGAATTCTATGAGTAAAGTATTGTGAGGTTTATTTAATAGCTGTTATTCTGTTATTGGCTTGTAATGAGGAACCAAAGATTTCATTATAACCCAACCAATTAAATAAGCAACTGCACAAATTGAAAAAATGATGAAATAACCTGCTCTGATGCCTTCAAATTCCATGAATTTCATATTGGTGTTTGCTGCAAAGTCGAAAAGAACTCCAGAACCTTTATTGATACAGAATGAACCTAAACCTCCTGCCATTCCACCAATACCAGTAATGGTTGCAATGGATGAACGAGGAAACATATCTCCTGTAGTAGAGAAGATATTTGCAGACCATGCTTGATGTGCAGCTCCGGCGATACCAATGATAATAACAGGAAACCAATAAGAATAAGTACCTAAGGGTTGAGCTAGTAAAGCCAAAAGAGGGAAGAATGCAAAAATAAGCATCGATTTCATTCGTCCGGCATATGGATCCATTCCTTTTTTATCAACAAAATAAGTAGGGAGCCATCCACCAATAATAGACAATAATGTGATACCGTATAAAACAAACAGTAACAATTGTGCCATTGTGCTGTTGGAAGTTAAACCGTAAACATCGCTTAAGTAGGCTGGAGTCCAGAATAAAAAGAACCACCATACTCCATCTGTCATGAATTTACCAATAATAAACGACCAGGTTTGTTTGTATTTAAAAGTATCAACAAATGATATTTTCAGACTTTCGTTTGCAGTTGTTTTGTCATCGTCACTGCTATCGTCTTGATTAATATATTCTAATTCAGCAGAATTTACTCTATAGTGTTCGTGAGGTTTTTTGTACATAAACTTCCAAAAGAATATCCAAACAAATCCTAATGCCCCAATGATTATAAATGCCATTTCCCATCCAAAATGAGAAGCAATTACCGGAATTGTTATTGGTGCAGCTAATGCCCCTATAGTTGCTCCGGCATTAAAAATACTTGTTGCGTATGCTCTGTCTTTTTTAGGGAAATATTCTGCTGTCGTTTTAATTGCAGCCGGAAAGTTTCCCGCCTCACCTATGGCAAGAACAAATCGTGCAAAGACGAAAAGAACTACACTAACATTAATAACTTTAGAGACGTTGCTCACGTGTTTTATGGCTTCTTTTGCATTTTCAAAATCAAGAAACCATTCGCCGCTAACGATACCCGATGTGGCAATACCACAAAAAGCATGTAATACAGCTCCTACAGACCAAATACCAATAGCCCAAATAAAACCTCTTTTTGTGTCTAGCCAATCAATGAATCGGCCTGCCACTAGAAGACCTACAGCATAAAAAACAGAAAACAAAGCTGTGATATTACCATAGTCGCTATTGGTCCAGTGAAATTCAGGGGCTATAAAATCTTTCCATGTAAGAGAGAGTACTTGCCGATCCATGTAATTAATTGTCGTTGCAAAGAATAATAATGAACAGATTTGCCACCTGTACTTAGTCATATTTCCTTTTATCTGTATTGCAGTCATTTATTTATCGTTAGAGATTAATAATTTTATTTTTAAAGACAAACTTTATAAATTTTTGCTTATTCCTAATTCCAGGCCACGCAGTTCTGCCAATCCTTTCATTCTGCCGTACAAAGAATAACCTGGGTTGGTTTTTTTGGGAAGATCATCTAACATTTTATTGCCATGATCGGGGCGCATAGGAATTTGCCAGTCTTTTCGGCCTGATTCCCTGCGTTCTTTTTCTTCTATCAGTAAAGCTTTCATTACAGCAGGAATATCAATATCTCCATCAAACAAGTAGTTTTCGAAGAAGTTTCCTTCCTCGTCTCTAGTTACATTTCTAAGATGAACAAAATTGATCCGGGGTGCCAATATTTTTGTCATTTCCGGCAGATCATTAAAATGACCAGCTCCAAATGATCCGGTACAAAGAGTGATTCCATTCGATACCGAATCTACCACCTTAGTTAATTCCAAAGCATCTTCGATGGTGCTGACAACTCTTGGTAAGCCAAGCAAAGCCCGTGGCGGATCATCTGGGTGAATTGCCATTCTTACGCCTGCTTGTTCTGCAACAGGAATGATTTCCTGTAAAAACTCATGCAAATGTTTTTTTAATTTAGGTGCATCAATTTTTTTGTAGCCATCCAATACTTTTTGGAAACTTTCCAAACTGTATGATTCTTCGGCTCCAGGAAGACCTGCAATTACATTTCGGGTAATTTTTTCGATTTCTGTTTCCGACATGCTGTTAAACTTTTCTTTAGCACGGCTTACCATTTTAACAGAATAATCTTCATTCGCATTTTCACGCTTTAAAATATAAATATCAAAAGCAGCAAAAGTTACCATGTCGAATTTTAATGCATTTGATCCATCCGTAAAGTTGAACTCCAAATCGGTTCTTGACCAATCCAAAACAGGCATAAAATTGTAGCAAATAGTTTCAATACCACATTCGCCTAAGTTTTTGATACTCTGCTTGTAGTTTTCTATGAATATTTTATAACCACCAGTCTGTTTTTTAATATCCTCATGAACAGGAACACTCTCAACCACCGACCAACGAAGTCCGACGGCTTCAATTTCTTCAATTCTTTTCTTGATTTCGTCAATGGTCCAAACTTCTCCGTTTGGGATATGATGAAGAGCCGAAACGATTCCGGTAGCTCCGGTTTGTTTGATTTCCTGAAGGGAGATCGGGTCGTTCGGACCGTACCATCTCCATGTTTGTTCTAATGACATATTGTTTGTTTTTTAGTTAATGGACAAAACGGACAAGAGGTGATTGAATTCTTGTTCCGTTTTGTCACATAAACACGCTAACCTAAATTAATATATAATTGAAACTAAAAAGCCTGATTAAACACCACTGTACGCACTAAATCCACCGTCAACAGGAATAACAACTCCTGTAACAAAAGCCGACCAGTCCGATAGTAGATAGAGTAGGGTCCCCTGTAATTCTTCAGGAGTTCCGTAACGTTCCATTGGGGTATTGTTAATAATTTTTACGCCTCGTGCAGTTGGTTCACCTGTTGCTTCATCGGTTAGTAAAAAACGGTTTTGATTTGTCAGCAGAAATCCAGGAGCTATTGCGTTTACACGCACTCCCATTTTTGAAAAGTGAACTGCTAACCATTGCGTGAAATTGTTAACCGACGCTTTGGCTGCCGAATAAGCGGCAATTCTGGTCAGTGGACGGTAAGAGTTCATCGAAGATACATTTACTATTGAACCTCCTTTTTTCTCAATCATATCCATGGCAAATACCATTGTTGGAAGAATTGTTCCTTTAAAGTTCAAGTCAAAAACTCTATCGAAACCTTCCATTTTCATTCCGAAGAAAGTTTGATCCAGATTTTCAAGGTCGGAATCTACCATTTGATCTACACCAGATGTAGCCAGAGGAGAATTTCCTCCGGCTCCATTGATAAGATAATCTACACTCCCCAGCTTATTATTGATTATCTTCTTTGCTTCCTGCAGTGATTCTTTATCAAGTACGCTTGCGGCAACTCCAATGGAAGAAACATTGTATTTGGTTTCAATTTCCTGAGCTAATTTTTCAACAGCTTCAGCATTAATATCAATCAATGCGGTTTTTACGCCCATTGCAGCCAATGATTTTGCCATAGAGGAGCAAATTACTCCTCCGGCACCGGTTACAACAGCTACTTTATTTCTTAAATTGGTTTCCATCCGGGTTTATTTTCTGATTTCTTTGATGATAGAGATAGCATTTGCAGTTGCAGCTTCAATTGCTTCGTAATTGAATGATCCATCTGCATTTTTTATCATCAGCTGAGATCCCATTCCTACACAATGAACACCGGCATTGAACCATTCAGTCAGGTTTCCGATTTCAGGCTTAACTCCTCCTGTTGGCATAATTGACGACCACGAAAAAGGGCCTTTTACAGCTTTTACAAATTCAGGACCGCCGACTTGTTCACCCGGAAAAATCTTAACCACTTCGGCTCCCAATTCTTCAGCATACGAGATTTCTGTTAATGATCCACAGCCTGGTGACCATGCTATTTTCCGACGGTTACAAACTTTAGCCATTTCCGCATTTAAGATTGGAGAAACAATAAAATTTGCACCCAACTGGATGTATAAGGAAGTTGTACCGGCATCAATAATCGATCCAACGCCTAAAATCATTTCAGGACATTCTTTTGCAGTCCACTTAATTAGTTCTGCGAAAACTTCATGTGCAAAATCGCCGCGGTTAACGAATTCAAATACGCGTGCACCACCTTTGTAACAGGCTTTAACGATCTTTTTGCAAACTTCTATATCTGAATGAAAGAATACTGGAATCATTCCAACTTCTTTCATTTTTAAAGCAACTTCTATTCTTGAATATTGAGCCATTTTGTTATTAATTATGAATTGAGAATTATGAATTATATGATTGAAGTATTCTTCATTTATAATTCATAACTCATAATTTATCTAGCAACCCTTCCGGATGCATCGCCTTCCATCAACTTTACAACTTCGTCAACAGTAACTTGATTGTAATCGCCATAGATTGTATGTTTCAAGCAAGATGCTGCAACCGCAAAGTTTAGTGCTTTCTGATCATCTTTTGGCCATGTAATTAATCCGTAAATTAGTCCTCCCATAAATGAATCACCGCCACCTACACGATCAACAATGTGTGTAATTTGGTAGGTATTATTCGCTTTGTACAATTCTTTGCCATCGTATAAAACACCAGTCCATGAATTGTGGTTCGCACTGATAGATCCGCGTAAAGTGGTAATTACTTTTTTACAACGGGGAAATTGTTTCATGATTTGTTGAGAAACAGATAAGTAAGCTCCTGCTTCAACATGTCCGCCGGTAATATCGACACCTTCTGGTTTGATTCCTAAAACTTTTTCAGCATCTTCTTCGTTTCCTAGTATTACGTCGCAGCCGGCAACTAATTCGGGCATAACTTCGCTGGCAGTTTTGCCATATTTCCAAAGATTTTTTCTGTAGTTTAAATCTGTTGAAACAGTGATTCCTCTTTTGTTGGCTTCTTTAATGGCTTGTAAACATACATCGGCAGCTCCTTGCGAAATAGCAGGAGTAATACCTGTCCAATGAAACCAGGTTGCACCTTCAAATACTGTTTCCCAGTCAATCATTCCAATTTCAAGTTCAGCGGCCGCTGAATTAGCTCTGTCGTAAACAACTTTACTACCACGGCTAACAGCTCCAGTCTCCAAAAAATAAATTCCCAAACGATCTCCACCCCAAACGATGTTGTCAACACCAACACCGTATTTTCTTAAATCCATCATACAAGCGTGGCCAATATCATTCTTTGGAAGTCGGCTCACAAAATCAACCTCAATGCCATAATTTGCCAAAGAAACGGCAACATTAGCTTCCCCTCCGCCATAAGTAGCGTTAAAATTATCAACTTGAGAAAATCTAGCATAACCAGGTGTTGCAAGTCTTAGCATGATTTCACCGAAAGTAACTACTTTATTCATCTTTATTATTTTGTTTGAGTAAGATTAAAAATTGAAATAATTTTTAGCATTATAGTAACAGATTCCCTGTACTACTTCCTTCAATAGTTCTTCGTTGTACGGAATTAATCCCTTTTCAACATCGTTACCAATTAGGTTGCAAAGAATTCTGCGGAAATATTCGTGGCGACTGTAGCTTAAGAATGATCTTGAGTCTGTTAGCATTCCAACAAATCGGCTTAAAAGACCAAGATTGGAAAGAGCATTCATTTGTTTTTCCATGCCATCTTTCTGATCCAGAAACCACCATCCTGATCCCCATTGAATTTTACCTGCTATCTCACCATCCTGAAAATTTCCTAACATAGTTGCGTAAACTTCGTTATGAGCAGGGTTTAGATTGTAAAGAATGGTTTTGGTAAGTTTCTCTTCTGTTGCCAGGCGATTTAGGAATTTTGACATGTCTTCAGCCACCAATTTGTCTGCAATTGAATCGAATCCGGTATCGGCACCTAATTTGTTGAACATTCCGGTGTTATTGTTGCGAATAGCACCAATATGGAATTGTTGAACCCATCCTTTTGAATGATCCAAAACAGCAAATTCATACAACATTGCTGATTTGAATTTCAAAATCTCTTTTTCGTTTAATTCTTCTCCTTTTCGGATCTTTACAAAAATTTCAGTGGCTTCATCATTTGTATATTCAGCGGCAAAAAATTGCTCCAAACCATGATCGGAAGCTTTACAACCCATTTCAGCAAAGAAATCATGTCTTTTTTGAAGAGCTGAAAGTAAATCTTCAAATGTATTGATTTCCATTTCAGATGCAATTGCCAGTTTGTTGATGTATGCGTTGTATTCCGATGCATCATCAACAGCCATTGCCTTATCCGGTCTCCATGATGGCACCACTTTGGTTTCAAATCCTGAATCTTTGATTGCTTTATGATATTCCAACGAATCGGCAGGATCATCGGTTGTACCGATAACTTCAACATTGGCTTTGCGAATTAAGCTTCTGCATGAAAACTCAGGAGTATTCAATTTTTCATTGCACTCGTTCCAGATTTCCTCTGATGTATCAGGACTTAATATTTTTTCAATGCCAAATGGCTTTTTTAGCTCCAAATGTGTCCAGTGGTAAAGAGGGTTGCGCAGTGTATATGGAACAGTACAAGCCCAATTTTCGAATTTCTCTCTGTCAGAGGAAGATTCTCCGGTGATACCTTCTTCTTTTATACCGTTGGTTCTCATAGCTCTCCACTTGTAGTGGTCACCATATAACCATATCTGAGTCATGTTTTCAAATTGCTTATCATCCGCTATTTCTTTTGGAGAAATATGGCAGTGATAGTCGATAATTGGAAGATCGGCTGCAAATTCATGATACAGTTTTTTTGCTGTATCGGTCTCAAGAATAAAATCCTTGTCTAAAAATTTCTTCATCGATATTGTATCAAATAAGTTTCGTTTTCGTACACGGTAGTTTTTCTAAAAAAAAGTTTAAAACGATTGTTTAAATAATTAAAACCAGTCACGCTTTAAATTTAAAACACCTCCGTGTTCGAACACGAAGATAGAGTTGTTTTCTAATTATAACAAATGCAGACTCATTTTTTTTTATGGAATTAGTTTTTGCTGATGTATTCAGCAAAAAGATTTCTTTAATGCATTTCATTTGTAACCATTGCCTGCATTGATTTGTGCGAATATGGTAAAAAAGTGGAATGCTGTTTATTGATTAATTTGGAATTTGTTATTTGTTTGGATTCTAAAAAAAGAGAAGTTCGTATCCATCAGATCAAATTTGGTTGCTTGTATCGGTGTAATACAATTTTATTCTTTTTTAAAAGAACTAAAATTAAGAAACAATCTAAGTTTTCTATTCCTAGTATAAGATATAAAATTACCATTGACATTTTTTGGTGATTCGGGCTGAAATGTAAAGCGTGAAAAATTGAAATAGCTATTTTTTTGTTTTTTTAAAGCACTATTTATCGAATTTTCGATTGCAGAAGGGTCACAAAATTTAAAACGTAAGCAGGTTCATACTGCAGGCTACATCTAAAGATATTAATTATCCGTGCAATTAATTGATGATGAATAGATTAATAGTATTTATAATTTCCTTTAATTAACATTTATGGCATAAGACGGTATCATAAATGACACATGAGTTATCATTTCAACTCTTATTATTAACAAATTTTAACAGCTTCGAGTAGGGGTAGTAATATGTTTGTAACATGTTTAATAACCGAGTTTTATTTAAATCAGATTTCTATGATGATTAAAAAAGCGAAATTAAAAATTCCGGTGCAATCGTTGTCAAGGCAATTGTTAATTTTTACTGGAATTGCGCTAATGTTGCTTTCTGCAACTGTGGCATATGCGCAGACTGAACGAACCGTAACCGGTGTTGTTGTTTCTGCGACAGACAATACGCCAATACCGGGTACAAATGTAGTTATAAAAGGAACTACAATTGGTGGAATTACCGATATTGATGGAAACTACTCTATTCAGGTTAACGAAAACGATGTCGTTGTTTTTTCTTTTATTGGATTTAGATCTCAGGAAGTTCTTATCTCCAATCAGCAGGTAATAAATATTATATTGGCTGAAGATATATCCAGCCTTGATGAAGTTATTGTTGTAGGTTACGGTGTTCAGCAGAAAAAGCTAGTGACTGGTGCTACTTCTCAGATGAAAGGAGATGCAATTCAAAAGCAAAATGCGACTAACCCTTTACAAGCCATGCAAGGTCAAACGGCCGGTGTTAATATTGCGTCTACTTCAGGGCAGCCAGGGGCAGACATGAGAGTAACCATTCGTGGTATTGGTACAGTTGGAGATTCTCAACCACTCTATATTATTGATGGAGTTCAAGGAGATATCACAACGGTAAATGCTTCAGACATTAAAAGTCTGGATGTATTAAAAGATGCTGCTTCTGCGGCCATTTATGGTTCTCAGGCTGCTAATGGTGTTGTTTTGGTTACTACAAAACAAGGTAGAGCGGGAAAAGCTCAAATTTCATTTGATGCATATTACGGTGTGCAGAATGTAGCGAGGACTACTAATATGCTGAACAGAAATGAATACATTTCTATCATGCAGGAACAAGCATTAAATTCTGGATCACCTTTATATGATGCCAGTGTTTTTGATGGTGCTGCCGATACTGATTGGGTGAATCAAATGTTTGAAGACAATGCTGTTACAGAGAATTATTCACTTGGAATTACCGGAGGGACAGATGCTTCTGTTTATGCTCTTTCCTTATCTTATATTGATCAGGAAGGTATTGTAGGTGGTGCAGATGTATCAAACTATGAACGATATGGCTTTCGTGTTAATACAGAGCACAAATTGTATGGAAATATTTTGAAGGTTGGCCAACATATGAATTTCAATTATATTAAGAATAATGGAGTTGCTGTTGGTAATCAATATAGTAATAGTTTAAGAGGTGCATTTGGTACGTCTCCTTTATCACCAGTATATAGTGATAACAATATTTACGGTAGTCCTTACAATGACACATCTAATTCACAATGGAATACGGGTGATGGTAATCCTTACGGATCATTAATGACTAATAATAAAAATGCCAGCGATCAGCAAAAAATGCTTGCTGATATTTATGCGGAATTAGAGCCTGTTAAAAATTTAAAAATCAAATCATTGTTTGGTTTTAATTATTATGCTTCTGAATATCGAAGTTATTCACCATTGTATCAGTTCTCTATTTATTCATATAACAATGATCACACCACAGTGAATCAAAACATGAGTAAAGGACATACCATGACCTGGACAAATACCGCAAGTTATAGTTTTGATCTTAATGAAGTACATAAGTTTGATGTATTGGCTGGTATGGAAGTTATTCGTTTTCAGGGAACTAAATTGGAAGGTTCAAATTGGGATCTGCTCTCACAGTTCGACAATTTCGGAGGTGCTTATCTTGATAACACAAGTGGACAAGCAGAGTTGGATAAAGATCCGGAAACAGGTGAAGTAAAAGGAGTTATTGAGAAACGCACAGTTGGAGGTGGACCAGAGGTGAAATCACGTCGTCTGTCCTATTTCGGTCGTTTGGGATACAACTACAAAGAAAAATACATGCTGAATGCGACTTTACGTGCAGATGCATCATCGAAATTTACCAAAGGGAATCGCTGGGGATATTTTCCATCTGTTTCAGCAGGTTGGGTTGCAACAAATGAACCATTTTTAGAATCGGTTAATACCTGGATGGATTTCCTTAAAGTAAGAGCAAGTTGGGGACAGGTAGGTAACCAGTCTATTGATGATTTTCAGTATGCAGCACCTGTTAACACATCAACCAATTTTTCAGGAACTGATCCAGCTGCTAATTATGTGTTTGGTACAGCACTGGTAAATACACCTGGAGCATATCCAAGCAGATTATCCAACCCAAATGTAAAGTGGGAGACCTCGGAACAAACCAATATTGGTTTCGATGCTTATTTTATGAATAGTCGATTGGGTGTTAATGCAGATTTTTATGTGAAAAAAACCAAAGACTGGCTGGTAACAGCACCAATTTTAGCAACTGCCGGTACATCTGCTCCTGTTATTAATGGAGGTAATGTGAAAAATACAGGAATTGAATTGGCCTTAACATGGTCTGATAATATTGGAGATTTGAATTATCATATTGGTGTTAACGGTGCTTATAATAAAAACGAGGTAGGACAAATCCCTACTGATGATGGAATTATTCATGGCTTATCAAATATGTTGTATGATAATTCACCGGAGTTTTACAGAGCTGAAAATGGACATGCCATCGGATATTTCTGGGGTTATGCAACAGCTGGAATATTCCAGAGTGAGGCAGATATACAAGCTTGGCGAAATGCGGGAAATGGAATTTTGCAGGACGATGTAAAACCAGGTGATGTAAAATATGTAGATCAGGATAAAGATGGAATCGTAAATTCTGACGATAAAGTAGATTTGGGTAGTGGTATTCCTGATTTGACTTATGGTTTTAATCTTAGTTTGGACTACAAAGGATTTGATTTGGCAATTTCTGCTAATGGTGTTGTGGGTAATGAAATTGTACAGTCGTACCGGAACCAGGGGAATAAGAAGGCTAATTACACAACAGCTGTATTGCAGCGCTGGACTGGCGAAGGAACATCCAATAACATGCCGCGTGTTACAGAAACCAATGTAAACTGGCAATTCTCAGACCTTTATATACAAAATGGAGACTTCTTACGCATTAGTAATATTGCTTTGGGATATGATTTTAGCAGATTGACTAAAAACAAATTATTCAGTCAGCTGCGATTATATGCTGCTGTTCAAAACGCATTTACTTTTACAAAGTATGATGGTATGGATCCGGAAATAGGATATGGAACACAAAGTTGGGTGTCAGGGGTCGATTTAGGATATTACCCACGTCCTCGTACTTTCCTGATTGGTGTTAATCTTAAGTTTTAATGTTGATAAAGATTTAGAATTATGAACAAAATAAAATTAAATATTCTAACATTTGGAATGCTGAGTCTGGGCTTATTCTCTTGCTCAGAATCATTTCTGGATGTAGAACCGGAAACCTCTATTTTTGATAGCAATTTTTACAAAACGGAGGCTGATTTTGAAATGGCTTTAGTTGGTTGTTACGATGGATACCAAAGAACAACATCTGATGGCGGAACTGCTTTCTATGTAGCTTCAGAGCTTCTGTCGGATGAATGTTTTGGTGGTGCAGGTGCAGGAGACGATAGAAATAATCAGCTTTTGGATCGATTTGATCTAAGTCAGGCACCTTCTTATAATGATATTTTTAACGAGACATGGAAATCTTATTATGCTGGAATTTTTCGTTGTAATAAATTGTTAACGAAACTGGATGGTATTAGCTGGGAAGGAAAAGAAGAAACTCGTAACAGAATAGAAGGCGAAACTCGATATTTACGTGCGTTATTGTATTTCGATTTGGCACGATTGTTCAATAAAGTGCCCTTGTTGCTTGAACCAACTACCGATAATGTGCCTCAATCGGAACCTGCAGCTATTTATAAAATAATTGCTGAAGATTTAAAGTTTGCTGCTGAAAATATTAATCAGCCGGCTTATTCCCCTTCATGGGCGACAGCAAATGACGGACGGGCTACTCAATGGGCTGCTAAAGCAGTGTTAGGAAGAGTATTCTTATTCTATACAGGTTATTATGGTACTTCCGATTTAGAAGGAGTAGTTGATAAAGCTTACGTATTGGCAGGACTTGAGAATGTAATATTAGAAGGTGGATTTTCTCTTGTTTTAGATTATAAAAATCTTTGGCAAGCAGCATCCAGTGCACCCGATGTAGAAAACAATACATTGGCTGGTACTTGGGCCGGAAGAGGGAATTCAGAAGCCGTATTTACACAAAAATTCAACTATACTTCCGATTATAATGGAAATATTGATGGAAACAGATGGCTGGTGATGATGGGATTAAGAGAAACGACCTCTTCACCTTATGGTTACGGATGGGGATTATGCACTGTAAATCCGAAAACTGTTCAGAGTTTTGATACTGATGATCAGCGGAAAACAGCCTCAGTTATTGACATAGCCTCCGAAGGTGTAGCTGAGGATCTTGATTTATCTAAATGGCGGGAATATACCGGATATTGTAACAAAAAATACATACCTCTTGCACTTCCTGATGGAACTTATATTGTTGAAGGCTTAGGAGAAGGTGATAATCAAATTTCACAATTTCAGGATTTTATTGTTGTGCGCTATTCTGATGTTTTATTGATGGCTGCCGAATTGGGCAGTGCAAAAGCTCAAACATATTTTGATGAAGTGAGAGGACGGGCTGGTTTAGGGACTAAAACTGTAACAAAGGAATCCATTATGGCTGAGCGTAAGGTAGAGTTTGCTTTTGAAGGAATCAGGTATTGGGATTTATTACGTCAGGGAATTGATGTGGCTGCTGCTGCAATTGCAGAAAATAATACAGAAGTATTAAGTGCGAATGTGTCTGATTTTGTTACAATCACCGAAGCAAACATCAAAAAAACAAAAGGGTTTATGCAAATTCCGAATACACAAATCACTCTTTCGAATGGTGTATTGAAGCAAAATGAAGGATGGGAGTAGTTTTAAAAAATATAATATGATGAAAAAACTATATAATTTATTAATATTTCTGGTTCTATCAGCTATAGTGTATACAAGTTGTACACCAGATAAATACGATCTCGAAAAAATTGATGTCAAATCAGAAGATTTGGTGGAGGGTATAGCCTATACGATAACACATGACACTGAAAATCCAAATATCGTTTATCTAACAAGTTTAATGGAATCTAAATACACACCTCTTTGGAATCATCCTCAGGGCAGAAGTCAAGGACAAAAGGATACATTAAAGATTGCATTTCCAGGTGTTTACAAGGTTCTTTTTGGCGTGAATACAAGAGGAGGGGTCGTATTCGCCGCTGATTCAGCAGAGTTTGTAATTGATGAATTTTATTCGGGATTCGTTGATCATAAGTTGTGGACTAATTTAACTGGTGGTGTTGGACATGAAAAAACGTGGCGACTGGATTATGGTTCTTATGGCCTTGCTTCAGGACCTTTGACTTATTGCGCACCTCAAACAACCTGGAATGAATGGCAAGCGGGTACTGCTTCAATCGGTTGGGCTCCTGCATGGGTTGGTAACGAATGGATTATAGAAGAAGCTGATAAAGACAGTAGAATGACTTTTAGTCTGATTGACGGTGCTGTGATGACTACTCATAAAGTTACCGAAGGAGTGGATGAGGTAGGAACTTTTTCACTGGATGTAGATAATCATACTATAACCACTACAGATGCCACCATTCTTCGTTCTAACAACTTTATTGCTAATGCAACTAACTGGAATCAGAATTTGGTTATTTTAGAACTAACAGAAAATCAATTGATGGTTGGCGTTAGAAGAACAAATGATGAAGGAGATTATTTATATGCCTGGAATTTTGTTTCTGATGAATATGCTGAAAATTATGTGCCGGATGATGTTCCTGATCCTGAACCACCTTATGATGGTGATGCTAATAATGATTTAACAACGACAGTTACTGTTTCAAAAACATGGACAGTTGATATGGATTACCCATACAATTGGTTTGGATTAGATGGCAGTGCACTAAGTGAGGTTGCTACTTACGGAAGTGATCCAGAGGGATTCACTTTTACAACATGGACACCTCCATATGACCAGGTTATTTTTGAATCCATAAACTTATCCTTAACTAAGCAAGGGGATAAGGATGGAAATTATGAATTAGTAACTGCAGAAGGCACTGTGGTTGGTAATTATACAATTGATGATTCTAACAATATAGATTTTGGTCAACCTTTGAGTGTATTTTCAGATGTTGGAGGTTGGTTATCTTTTGGTACAAGCGAAGCTGAAAATCTGACGAATACTTTAAGAGTTATTGTTTCGGAAAAGGATGCATTAGGTAACATTGAAGCTATATGGTTGGGCATGAGATCAGCTGATAAGGATGAATATTTAGCATTGCATTTAAAACCAACTAGCTCTGGTGGAGAAGAGAATCCAGAAGAAGCTCTTAAGAATATTATTTGTGGAAGTACATGGAAAGTTGATTCTGGGCGCAGCTATGATAAAACTACTAGCTGGGGAGCTGAACAAGGTCCTGTTATTTTTTCAGATTATTCTACTTGGGCTTATAATCCTCTTCCAGGTCAACATTATGCTGCAGGTGAAGCTGATATTGACTATGGTAGTATGAAATTTGAATTAGACGGTACAGTATCTGTTAGTCAACATCGCAGAATCTACACGTATGTTGATGAAACATCTGGTGAAACTCTTGTTCGTAATGGTTCTCCTGAAGATGGAGATATTCTGGATACGGATGATATTGTAAATTTAAACGGCACTTGGACACTTGATTTGGATAATAATAAATTAAGTATGTCTGTTGGAGTTGTTCACCCATGGACCTGTGATTATATGGTCTTGGATTGGGGAGATCTTACAATTTACCGTATTGATGGAGAAGCTATGTTGTTACAAGCTTTGCGAGATCCTGATCGCTCTGGTGAGGATGCTTTTCAAATGACTTATGTTTTTGTACCTCTTCAATAAATTAGAACTATAATAGATATTTTATCCCGCCCCATTGCGGGCGGGATCATTCTATAATCAAAATTACAAACAATGAAATTGCACCATATATTAATCTCCTTTTTGATTGGGTTGATGGTTTTTGGAGGATGTTCAAATGACGAAACCAGCATAAATCCGGAATTGGTAGTTTCTGTTGATAAGCTGGATATCGCAAAAGCCGGGGAAACAAAAACCATTCATGTTAAAAGTAATGTGGATTGGACGATCGAAAGTTCAGAATCATGGTGTACTGTAACTCCAAATTCCGGAAAAACAGGAACTAACGCAATAGAAGTACTTGTTAGTGCAAATAACAACACCGATGAAAGAGCAGCAAGCCTTACTGTAAGAGCTGGTGATCTCACTAAGGAAATACCTGTTGTGCAAGCTCCCGAATATTTATTGTTACTGACAAAAAGTGCATTTGAACTTAATTCCGATGCTCAGGAAATAAGCATAGAATTTCAAACATCCGGAAAGGTAGAAATTGCTGTTGACGGAGCTTGGATTGCAAAGAAAGAATTAAAAAGTGTAGCCGAAGGATCTCAAACTTTTATAATTAGTGCAAACGAATCTTTTATAGCACGGGAAGGCAGTATCAAATTTACTTTAGATGATCTTACAGAAATAGCCACAATCAATCAAAGTGGAATCGATTTGAACATTCCTGCAGATGAAACTGGTGTTGAAAGTAATGCAGTGACTTTGGCTGGGAAAATGATAGCAGGATGGAATATTGGGAACTCTATGGAAGTACCCGGAGGAGAAACAGGTTGGGGAAATCCGGTTGTTTCCAAACAATTAATAGACGGCGTTAAAGCTGCTGGGTTTAATGCGATTCGTATTCCATGTGCATGGGATGCTTATATTACAGATAGAGAAGCTTATAAGGTGTCTGATACCTGGTTTGCCAGAGTAAAAGAAGTGGTTGATTATTGTTACGAAAATGAAATGTATGCCATCTTAAACATTCATTGGGATGGTGGATGGTTGGAGAACAACCCAACTTACGATAAACAAGACGAAGTAAATAAAGAGCAATATGCCCTTTGGCAGCAAATAGCGGTGTATTTTAGGGACTATGATGAACATTTGTTGTTTGCAGGAACCAATGAAGTTCATGCGGATTATAGAACTCCTTCAGAGGAGAATTACACTGTTCAGCAATCCTTTAATCAAACCTTTGTAAATGCTGTACGATCTACAGGAGGAAAGAATGCCTACCGAAACCTGGTGGTTCAAACCTACAATACAAACATTGCACATGGTGTCAATTTTCATGAAATGCCAACCGATGAAGTTGCAGATCGGTTAATGCTTGAAGTACACTATTATGATCCTTGGGATTTTTGCGGACAGGAGGAAAGCGGTTTCAAAACCCAATGGGGAAGTGGATATACAGATGTTTCCAGTTACGGACAGGAAGACTATTTAAATGAACAATTTGGAGCCATGAAAAACAACTATTCGGATAAAGGTATTCCTGTAATTTTAGGTGAGTACGGAGCCATGTTAAGGGCTGATTTGACTGGTGATGCATTAACTACTCATATTGAATCGAGGAATTATTATTTAAAAACAGTTACCCATTCTGCAAAAGCAAATGGCATGATTCCTTTTATATGGGATAATGGTGGTACCGGTAATAATAGTTTTGGTTTATTCGATAGAAGTATCGGGAATGAGGTTCATTCCGATGCGATTGATGCGATTATTGAAGGTGCAACAAATTAAAAATATTTAAAGGTTTAGAAACGACTTATTTCAGTTTGTTTTTGTTTGATGTGATTGGTTGTTAGTGATTTAAAATAAAATTTTATGTTTTTGAAAAAAAAGAAATTAACTATATTTTGTGCAGGTCTGGGAATATTGGGTGCTCTTGCTTCTTGTTCGCAGCCAAAATATGAAAAGTTGGAGAATGGGGTAGTTGTTTCTCTTAATAAAAAGGAAAAAACAGATGCGGCACTGGTGAAATTGGAGGTCGTTACTGACGAAATTATTCGGGTAAGTTCTACTCCTGAAAAATCATTTCCTACAAGGGAGAGTCTGGTTGTATTGCCTCAGCCAAAAGCCGCTGATTATTCAATTGATGAAAATTCAGAATATATAACACTGTCTACTTCAAGTATAAAAGCAAAAGTATCTCTTTCTTCAGGAGAAGTGTCATTTTATGATTTAAATGGACAACAATTGTTGAAAGAAGCAGAAGGAGAATCCAAAGGATTTACGCCGATTGAAGCCGATGGATTTAAAGGATATTCTTTTCAACAGGTTTTTGATTCACCTGATGATGAGGCTTTTTATGGTTTAGGACAACACCAAAGTGATGAATGGAATTACAAAGGAAAAAACGAAGAATTGTATCAATACAATACTAAGGTTTCTGTTCCATTTGTAGTTTCAAATAAGAACTACGGTATTTTGTGGGACAATTATTCTCTAACACGTTTTGGTAATCCTGATGATTACGGTCAATTGTCACAGTTTAAACTGTACAGTAAGGATGGGATTGAAGGTGCTTTAACTGCCACTTATACAACAGGAAAGGGTGAGGAATTTACAAAAAGGGATGAATCAGATATCGATTACGAGAATTTGAAAACAGTTAAGAAGTTTCCTGAAGATTTCCCTTTTAGTCATTCTAAAATTGTTTGGGAAGGAGAGATTGAAGCCAAGGAATCAGGTATTTATCATTTTAAATTGTATTATGCCGGATATACCCGTGTTTCGATTGGTGGTAAAGAAGTTGTTGCAGAGAGGTGGAGAACAGCCTGGAATCCGAACACTTATAAGTTCACTGTTGAGCTCAAAAAAGGGGAACGTGTTCCGATTAAATTGGATTGGAAACCGGATGGTGGTATTTCTTATGTCAGTTTGAAAGCATTAAGTCCCCGCCCGGCAGAAGAACAAAGTAAATTGGCTCTTTGGTCAGAAATGGGACAAGAGCTTGATTATTACTTTATTCATGGCGATAATATGGACAAGGTGATTAGCGGATACCGTCAATTAACTGGGAAAGCAACTATTTTGCCTCGTTGGGCATATGGTTTTTGGCAAAGCCGCGAACGCTATAAAACCCAGAAAGAAGTAGTAGGTACTTTAGCCGAATTTCGGAAACGTAAAATTCCTATCGATAATATTGTGATCGACTGGTCGTATTGGGAAGAGGATCAGTGGGGAAGTCATAAATTTGATGCTTCACGTTTTCCTGATCCGAAAAAAATGATGGATGATATTCATGCGATGAATGGACGTGCGATGATTTCTGTATGGCCAAAATTCTATATTAACACAGATAATTATAAAGCGTTAGATGCAAAAGGTTATATGTATCAACAAGCTGTAAAAGATAGTATTGGAGATTGGATTTCGGAAGATTATATTGGCTCATTTTATGATCCGTATTGTAAAGGTGCACGTCAATTGTTTTGGGATCAGTTGAATAAAAGCATTTATTCAATAGGAATGGATGCATGGTGGATGGATGCTTCGGAACCGGATATTGTGTCTAATTCAAGCATGGAATATCGTAAGGAATTAATGACACCAACTGCAATCGGTTCATCAACTGAGTTTTTTAACACCTATGCGCTAATGAATGCAAAGGCCATCTATAACGGGCAGCGTAGTGCTGATCCAAACAAACGTGTATTTTTATTAACACGTTCAGGTTTTGCTGGATTGCAAAGGTATAGTACTGCAACCTGGAGTGGTGATATTGGAACACGATGGGAAGATATGAAAGCACAGATTACAGCAGGAATGAATTTTGCCATATCAGGTATTCCATATTGGACGATGGATATTGGTGGCTTTTGTGTTGAAAAACGTTACGAAACGGCTAAAGAAGGAAGTGAAGATTTAAAAGAATGGCGTGAATTAAACACCCGTTGGTATCAGTTTGGAGCATTTGTTCCTTTGTTCCGTGCGCATGGGCAGTATCCATACCGGGAAGTTTACAATATTGCACCGGAATCGCATAAAGCTTATCAGAGCATTCTGTATTATAGCAAGTTAAGATATCGATTAATGCCATATATCTATTCCTTGGCAGGACACGTATATTTTGATGATTACACGATTATGCGTGCTTTGGTAATGGATTTTGCGAAGGATTCAAAAGTGAATAATATCGATGATCAGTATATGTTTGGCCCATCTTTAATGGTTTGCCCGGTATATGAATATGGTGCTCGTAACCGTTCTGTTTATCTGCCTGAAAGCAATGGATGGTACAATGCTTATAATGGAAATTTTGTTCAGGGAGGACAAACAATCACCGCCGATGCTCCTTACGATCGAATGCCAATGTTCGTTAAGGCAGGATCAATTTTACCTGTAGGCCCAGAGATTGAGTACACCAGTCAAAAGTTAAATGCGCCAATAAAATTGGTTGTTTATACTGGTGAAGATACAGAATTTGAGCTATACGAAGATGAAGGTCTGAATTTTAATTACGAAAAAGGCAAGTTTAGTACAATTTCAATCAATTGGTCCGAAAATGATCAAAAACTGACTATTGGAGAGCGGAAAGGTGAGTTTGAAGGAATGCCACAGGAACGAATATTTACTATTGTGTTTGCCTCTGAAACAAATAAAGTAGATTTTAATTTTGATAATTTTAAAGGCAAAGAAGTTAAGTACAATGGAAACGCAATGCAAATTGAATTGAAATAGTTAACTCACGGGAAGCAATATGATCCCGGCAGACAGATGTTTGCCGGGATTTTTTAAGATATGTATTATGAATATCAAGGCAATATTTTTTTTACTGTTGGCAATGTTAATTCGCTTGTCAACTTACGCACAACAGGAAAGTGTGCCTGAAAAAGGATTCGTAAGTTGGCTGCCTGCAGCCAAATGGGAAGATGCTTTACTGTCGGGTAATGGAACTATGGGAGCTATGGTGATGGGGAATCCGTTTGAAGAAACAATTATTCTCAATCATGCATTGTTGTATTTGCCCAATGAAGTTCCTTTAATACCTCCGGATATGACTCCTTATTTGGACACAATTAAGAAGTTATCTTTTGAAGGGAAATATCAGGAGGTGGCCGAATTGGGTGTGAAAATTTGGAAAGATACCGGCTATGGTGATAAAAAATGGACAGATTCTTATGTGCCTGCAGCTAACTTAACTATTGATATGCCAGCGTCAAACGTAAATAGTTACCGGCGAATGGTGAATTACAAAACAGCTGAAGCCATAGTTGAATGGACTGATCAAAAGGGAACTTTTTGTCGAAAAACCTTTGTCTCACGGGCAGATGGTGTCGTTGTAACTCAGATAAAAGGAACAGGGCCAGTAAGTGCTAAAATTTCGTTGCATCAACATCCGCACTCATGGGAGCAAAATGATTTAATTAATTCACTGATTAAGAAATCGGAAACTATTATTGATAGTGATTTGATGCACTATCATGTTGAATATGGTAAGCCGCATTCGCATTCTCCTGATGGTTATGATGGTCTTTTAAAAGTGATAAACAAAGGTGGCAAGGTTTCAAAAAGTAAGTGTTGTTATAAAATTGAAAATGCGCAGGAAGTAATTATTCTTACTTGCATCGAACCTTATAAAGGAACCAACGAAGAATCATTGTTAGCCATTCAAAACAGATTGAACAATGCTGGTAATGACTATAATGCTTTGCTGAACCAGCAAATAAACAGTCATGGCGAATTGTACGATAGAGTTTCTTTAAAGTTGAACGTTTCGGAAGAAGAAAAAGAAATGACTTCCGAAACATTGGTTTCAAGAGTGAGAGGTGGCACCAGCACAGGGATTTTGCAGCGTCAATTTGAAGCTGCACGTTACAATATTCTATGCTCTACGGGAACGAATCCACCAAACCTGCAAGGAATCTGGAGTGGAACATGGACACCGCCATGGTCGGGTGATTTTACTCATGACGGCAATGTAGAAGTTGCTGTTTCAAACCTACTTAATGGAAATATGCCTGAATTGATGATGGCTTATTTTGATTATCATGAGCGCTTAATGGATGATTACCGGATAAATGCCAAACAATTTTATGGGGCAAGAGGTATTCATGTTGCCACTCATACCAGTACGCATGGTTTCAATAATCATTACGATGAAACATGGTGCATGGAATATTGGAATGGTGGTGCCGGTTGGACAGCGTCTTATTTTTACGATTATTATTTGTACACAAAAAACAAAGAGTTTCTGAGAAAGAGAGCTTTTCCTTTTATGAATGAAGCATTACTATTTTGGGAAGATTTTTTAACAATGGGAGATGATGGTAAATACATAGTAGTACCCTCTTATTCGCCTGAAAATAATCCATTGGAGCATCGTTGGCAGAATTGTATCAATGCAACTATGGATGTCATGATCATCAAGGAGCTAACCCGTAATTGGATAGCTGCAGCTAAGGTTTTGGGCCTTAGTCGGAAAGAGATCTTACAGAAAGAAAATTTTCTAAGTCATCTGCCTGGTTATCAAATAAGTAAGGATGGTGTTTTACGTGAATGGCTTTGGGATGGATTAACCGACAATCAGGCTCATCGTCATGCTTCTCATTTATATGGATTATACGAAGTGCCTGATAAGGATATATTGGTGTCTGATGCTTTGCAAAGAGCAGCAAAAAAAACGATTAATGAACGCATGAAAATTAGAAAGCAACACCAAGGTGGGGAAATGGCTTTTGGAATGTGTCATCTTGGTTTTGCGGCTGTAAATATGCAGGATAAAGCAACAGCATCCGATATTCTGGAATATTTATCACGTTTTTACTGGACAAATGGAATGGCAACGACACACAATCCGGGTAATCTCTTTAATATGGATATTAGTGGAGGTTTTCCTTCATTAATCACACGCATGATTGTGACTAGTCGGCCTGGATGTATTGCCGTTTTTCCTGCTTTGCCTGATGATTGGAAAAAAGGAGAGATAACTGGTGCTTTGGCACGGGGAAACATTAAAATAAACCGCATTAAGTGGAATGATCGAAAGGTTCAAATCCAATTGTCATCACAAAACGAACAGGAGGTAACATTGGAAATTGGAAATGGTATTAAATTGAAGAATTTTAGTGTAAATGGTGCAAAATATAAAGTAAAAGAAGGTAAATTGACGCTTTATTTAGAAAATGAGAAGATGGTTAATATTGAAATTTTTTGTTTGTAAGAAGAAATAGATATGAAACGTCCATGATTAAATAATTATCAACCTGCCTACGAGCATTGTTGTTTAATCAAAGTAAGTTCTTCCGGAACCAGTTCGGGACAGGCTATATGGCAATTGAATAAAATTATATACACATGAAAAAAATATTTATATATATAGGATTAACACTTGGAGTGATGACCAATGTAAATGCACAAAGTGATGCAAAAACAGAAAAGCAAATTGATGAAATAATCAATCAACTGACACTAAAAGAGAAAGTGGCGATGTGTCATGCGCAATCAAAATTTAGTTCTCCGGGTATTCCTCGTTTGGGTATTCCAGAGTTGTGGATGTCTGACGGACCTCATGGAGTTAGAGGTGAAATAAACTGGGATGATTGGGGCTATGCTAATTGGACAAACGATTCGATAACTGCATTTCCTGCATTAACTTGTTTGGCGGCAACATTTAATCCTGAACTTTCGCATGAATATGGTGTAGCCATTGGAGAGGAGGCACGATTTAGAAAAAAGGATGTTTTATTGGGACCTGGCGTTAATATTTACCGGACACCACTTAATGGACGTAACTTCGAATACATGGGAGAAGATCCTTATTTGGCATCGGTTATGGTTGTTCCTTACATAAAAGGAGTTCAGGAGAATGGCGTTGCAGCATGCGTTAAGCATTATGCACTAAATAATCAGGAAGAATGGCGCGGACATATCAATGTAAACCTTAGCGATAGGGCTCTTTATGAGATTTATCTGCCCGCTTTTAAAGCAGCAGTAAAAGAGGGCAATGTTTGGTCAATAATGGGAGCTTATAATCAGGTTCGGGGTGAGCATTGCTGTCATAGCGATTTGTTGCTTAATAAAATATTGAAAGGAGAATGGAATTTCGATGGAGCTGTAATTACGGACTGGGGAGGGACTCATGATACCAAACAAGCTGCTTTTAATGGATTGGATATTGAAATGGGCACTTGGACAAATGGTTTGACTTCGTCGGCTAAATTTGCTTACGGCAACTATTTTTTGGCTGATCCATTTTTGAAAATGATTCAGGATGGAGAAATAGACGAATCGGTTGTTGATGATAAAGTTAGACGGATTTTGAGATTGATGCACAGAACCAATATGAACTTAAATCGTTCTCTTGGCCGGATGAATAATGTTGAGCATGCTCAGGCAGCACGAAAAGTTGCCGCAGATGGTATTGTATTATTAAAAAACAAGAATGATTTTTTCCCCATTAATCCAGACACGAATATTAAGATTGCAGTAATTGGTGAAAATGCTACCCGTTCTATGACTGTTGGTGGCGGTTCATCAGAATTGAAAGCAAAATATGAAATATCACCACTGGAAGGCATTAAAAACCGCTTCAAAAATGCGACTATTCTTCATTCCATGGGTTATGCTTCCGGACCATCAGCTTATGGACGCGAAATACCTTCTGAATTGAATGCCGATTCGTTGGTAAAAGCTGCAGTTAATGTAGCTTCAAAAGCGGATGTTGTTTTATTTATTGGAGGACTGAATAAAAATCATTTTCAGGATTGTGAGGGGGGTGACCGCAAGCATTTCGAGTTGCCATTTGGACAAAATGAGTTGATTGATAAATTGTTAAAAGTAAATAGCAATCTGGGTGTTGTTTTGGTGAGTGGCAATGCTGTCGAAATGCCTTGGCTTACTCATGTAAATGGATTAATACAATCATGGTACAATGGAAGTGAGGCAGGTAATGCATTAGCTGATGTAATTTCGGGTGATGTGAATCCTTCCGGAAAACTTCCCTTCTCATATCCAGTTCAACTAAAAGATAATGCAGCTCATTATTTTGGTGAACTTTCATACCCGGGTGATAGTATCAATCAGTACTACAAAGAAGATATTTTAGTTGGATATCGTTGGCACGACACAAAAAAGATTAAACCTTTGTTTGCCTTTGGTTACGGGTTATCTTATACAGGTTTTAAGATTTCTGATTTAACAACAGATAAGCAGATTTACTCTAAAGGTGATAAGATAAAAGTTAATTGTTTGTTGGCAAATACAGGCGAAGTAAAAGGAGCAGAAGTTGTTCAGATTTATATTGGCAAGCCAAAATCAAAAGTAGAGCGGGCTCTAAAAGAACTTAAAGGTTTCAAGAAGGTTTATTTAGATTATGGAGAAAAACAACAGGTAGAGATTGAAATTTCTGTTGATGATTTGGCATTTTACGATGAATCAATATCTGATTGGAACTTGGAAAAAGGCACGTATATTATTTATATTGGTACTTCCTCCGATACTATTATTCAAAAGCAGAAAATAAACATAAAATAGAGAGTTGGGGATGGGGTTTGCCATCCCTTTTGTATTTTAACTTTGAAATAAATTCACAAGACTTATTTATGTATAGATTGATTGGCATAATCCTGCTTTTTGTTTTATCAAGTTTCTCAATTCAGGCTGAGAGGCAATATTCTTTTCTCAAAGTTGATAATGTTGATGGATTAATTAACAACCATGTTAATTGTACTTATAAGGATACAAGAGGCTTTATTTGGATTGGAACAAGAGCTGGATTAAGTAGATTTGATGGTTTTCAGTTTGTTAATTACACACATACAACAAAAGATACAACAACAATAGCAGATAATTACATTGAGAACATACAGGAAGATGCTGATGGGAATTTGTGGATTGGTACTTTGCAGGGTTATGTTGTTTTTGATATAAATAAGGAAAAGTTTTATAGGGATTTATCATTATTCATTGGAGAAAAAAGTTCATCGCAAAATATAGAGGTTTTATACATTGATAAGAATAAACAGAAATGGATTAAGCCATATAATCAGAATTATTATCAGCGGGTTGACTCTGTTACGGGTAAATTGATAAGCGTTTTTCCTGTGCATGAAAAAGAAGAATGTTGTGTTGTGAATTTTCAACAGGCCAACGGAGATTATTATTACCTTTTAAGCAATGGAATTATCGAATGTTACGATGGAGAGAATTACAATCTCAAATTCAGAAATGATCACTTATCAGGAAAACTGGGTGCAGATAGCTTAAGTACAGCTCTTTTAATTGATGCAGAGAATGATATTTGGTTGTATGGAAATAACGATGGGCTGTATCAATACCAAATAGTAAATGAGAAGTGGAATCATTACACGGTTCATTCAAATAAAATACGCTTAACAAGTAATATCGTAAAAAGAGTTATACAAGATGATAAGGGGCTGATTTGGGTTGGGACTGACCATGGAGGTATTGATGTGATTAATAAGTTTTCCGGAGAAGTAACCCAAATATACCATCAATCCGATAACGATAAAAGTATAGCTCAGAATTCAATTACTGATTTATACATTGATGATAATAACATAATTTGGATTGGGACATTTAAAAATGGGCTAAGTTATTATCATGAGAGTATTCACAAATTTCCTCATTACAGACATTTATTGTCCGACCCATCAAGCCTGCCGTATAATGATGTAAACTGTTTCGTGGAAGATGAAAAAGGGAATTTATGGATAGGAACAAACGGAGGCGGACTTATTTATTTTAATCGTCATGCAAATACTTTTACAAAATATCAATATGAAGAAGACAAGCCTAATTCTTTAAGTGGTAATGTTGTTGTGAGCTTATTTATTGATAGTGAAAAAGAACTGTGGGTTGGAACATATACGGGAGGACTAAATCGTTTTAATGGAAAAACATTTAAAAGGTATCAATATTCACCAAATAAAAATAATGGTCTCACAAGCAACAATATATGGTCAATCAATGAAGATAATCAACAAAATATATGGGTTGGTACCCTTGGAGGAGGAATTGTAATATTCGATCGGATCAATAAGATTTTTAAACCTGTTCCGAATAAAGGGAATGTAAATTTACCAACAAAATTTGTTAAACAGATTTACAAATTAAATAATGGTAATTTCTTTATTGCAACGGAGAGAGGTGTCCTGTTTTATGACCTTAAAGAACAACGTTACAAGTATCATCCATTGCTTGCAAGATCAACGCCACTGGCCATTAGTAATAAAACAGTTAATGCAGTTTATGAAGATACCCGCGGTTTGCTTTGGATTGCTTCCCGTGAAGGTTTGATTGTGGTTAATCCCAACACAGATTTTGTTAAAAGTTTTACTGTGTCAGATGGCTTATCAGAAGATTTTATTAGTTGTATTTTAGAAGATGAGTTTCAATCTATCTGGGTAAGCAAATCAAGTGGTTTAAGTCAAATAGTAGTTAATCAGACTTTACCGGGCGAAGAATATTCATTTTCTATTTTTGATTATACAGAAGAGGATGGCTTGCAGGGAAAAGAATTTAACACACAAGCTGCATACAAAACTTCTAAAAATGAATTAATTTTTGGCGGGAGCAACGGGTTTAATATGTTTCAATCCAAAAATATCAGATACAATCAGATTTCACCAAAAGTAGTATTTACCGACTTTCAAATTTTTAATAAAAGCATCAAGCCCAATACCCCGATTAATAACAAAATTGTTCTTAAAGAATCGATTACCTCTGCTAAATCTATTGAGCTAAAGTACTCGATGAATGTTTTTTCCATCGAATTTACGGCACTTAACTTTTTTATTCCGAGTAAAATTAAATATCAATATAAATTGGAGGGATTCGATGATGATTGGGTGTCGTTGGATGCAAATCGAAATCGGGTAACCTACACCAATCTTAATCCGGGAGATTATTATTTTAAAGTTAAGGCATCCAATAACGATGGAATTTGGAATGAGGATTATGCCCAATTGCATATTATTGTGCTTCCTCCTTTATATGCAACACCATTTGCCTACTTAATTTATATTTTATTAGGTGTTGGTATCTTGGGGTATTTCAGATATTCGATGCTTCGTAAAGAGCGTCTGAAATTTGATGTTGAGCAAGGGCGCCTGCAAGCGAAACGCAATCATGATATGGATGAAATGAAACTGAGGTTTTTAACGAATGTCAGTCATGAATTTCGTACGCCATTAACGCTGATTTTAGCCCCTTTGGATAAATTGTTAAAGCAAACCAGATCCGAATCGGAAAAAAAATTGCTTGATACCATTGAGAGAAATGCCAGGCAACTGCTTAATCTGGTAAACCAGTTACTGGATTTTCGTAAGTTGGAGTTGCATGGATTGAGATACAATCCATCTTACGTTGATATTGTTGCTTTTTTAAACGAAGTGACTCATAATTTTGAGGATGCCTTTAACAAGAAGCGTATCAAATTCATATTTGAGCATTCAACAGAACATTTTATCTTCAATTTCGATAAAGAAAAACTGGAGAAGGTAATGATGAACCTATTATCCAATGCTTTAAAATTCACTCATGAAAAAGGGAATGTAAAATTAAAGTTGGAAGTAAAAGATGAAGATGGAATTGTTAATATTATTATTCAGGATAATGGTGTTGGAATAGATGAAGAGGATATCGACAAAATATTTGTGCGTTTTTATCAATCCGAAAATAATAAGAAATTGGGACTGTCTGGAAGTGGAATTGGATTGAATCTTGCCCGTGAGATGATTCAACTGCACAATGGTATTATTGAGGTGGAAAGCGAGCGGGGTAAAGGGGCCAAATTTAAAGTGAGTTTGCCAATTGATAAAACCGTTATAATAGATAATGAAGATCTGGAAAGAGTAGAAGATGATTTTGTTAGGCCTGAACAAGAATCTGAAAGTAGTGAGAAAATCAAAAAGCCGATTATTTTATTGGTTGAAGATAATATTGATTTCAGATCGTTTATGAAAGAAGCACTGCAGGAACAGTTTAAGATCTACGAGGCTCAGGATGGTCAGAAGGGGTACGATACAGTTCATAAGGTACATCCCGATTTAATTATTAGCGATGTGATGATGCCAAAAGTTGATGGCCTTGAATTGTGTACAATGCTTCGTAAAGATATCCGGACATCTCACATCCCGTTTATACTTTTAACCGCACGAACAGCTGATGAAGATAAAATTAAAGGGCTGGAAATTGGTGCTGATGATTACATAACTAAACCCTTTAATATGGATTTACTCCTTTTGCGGGTTCGTAAATTGCTTGAGAAAAGAAGTCAGTTCCAAAAACAGTTTCAAAAAACGGTTGATATTAGTCCAAGCGAAGTTCAGATTACTTCTATGGATGAAAAATTGATTAAAAAAGCCGTTGCAATAGTTGAGAAAAATATTTCAGAAGCTGGTTTTTCAGTTGAAGACTTAAGCAAGGAGTTGGGGATGAGTCGTGTTTACCTGTATAAAAAATTAGTTTCGATAACGGGTAAATCTCCTATTGAGTTTATTAGAATTATCAGATTAAAAAGAGGAATTCAACTTCTGGAAAAAAGCCAGATGAATATTGCTGAAATTGCATACGAAGTAGGATTTAACAGCCCACGTTATTTCAGTAAGTATTTTAAAGAAGAGTATGGTATTTTGCCAACGGCCTATGTAAAAAGACATAAGCAAGATGGAGAATAATTGCCCTTGATGCGGGATTAACATTTAGTTACCCTTTTGGAAACATTTGATATGTGAAAATATTGAGTTTGTAATTATTTTAGCCTTTAAATTAAAATGGAGTTATGAATTCAAAATTTTTAGTTAAAGTAAGCCTTGTGCTTATGCTTTTTTATTTAATTCCTAGGCCTGCTTATTCCAATGTTTCATTGCCTGCTATTTTTGGCAAGCACATGGTGATGCAGCAAAATTCAGAGGTGAAACTATGGGGTTGGGGCAAACCGATGGAAAAAATTAGAGTTACTACCTCATGGGATAATGATACCCTAAATACTGTAACCAATAATAATGCAAAATGGTCGGTAACCATAAAAACTCCTGAAGCAGGAGGTCCTTATTCAATAAATATAGAAGGATACAATTCTGTTGTTATCGATGATATATTAATGGGTGAGGTGTGGTTGCTTTCGGGGCAGTCGAATATGGAATGGAAAACCAGCTTTGGAATTAATAATATAGGAGAAGAGGTTGAAAATGCTGACAATAATGAAATTCGTTTTTTTTCAGTAACGCTTAAAACATCACCAACTAAATGTATTGATGTTTCAGGTCAGTGGATGAAATGTACGCCCGAAAACATGAATGATTTTAGTGCTATAGGTTATTTTTTTGGAAAGGAACTGAATAAAGAACTTAAGATTCCTGTTGGATTAATCAGCTCTAATTGGGGTGGAACGCCAATTGAAACATGGGTTCCGGAGCAAGAAATTTTGGCTTCGAATGAGTTAACAGAATCTGCTCAAAAGGTACCTTATTTTCCTTGGGCACCCAATATGCCTGGTTGTGTTTACAATGCAATGATAGCACCGATTATGCCTTTCCCAATGAAAGGAGTTTTGTGGTATCAGGGAGAAGCTAATGTCGATAATTCAGCAACATATACCAAAACCCTTGAGACTTTAGTGAGAAGTTGGAGGAAAGGTTTTAAAACTGATCTTGCTTTTTATTATGCACAAATAGCTCCTTTTACTCACTATGCTAAAGATGCAGGAGTAAAAGTCCGCGAAGCTCAACGCCGTGCTTTAGAATCTATTCCAAATTCGGGAATGGTTGTAATGAGTGATATTGGTGATCCTCTTGATATTCATCCACGTAATAAAATTGACGCAGGGAAGCGGTTTGCACATCTGGCACTTAATAAAACCTATAAGTTGAGTGATTTTCCAGCATCAGGACCGCTTTTTAAGACTTTTTTGATTAAAGGATCAGAAGTCGAAGTAATTTTTGATTGTGCAGAAGGATTGCATTGTGAGAAAGCTGATTTGCCCTATTTTGAATTAGCAGGAGAGGATGGAATCTGGTTTTCTGCTCAGGCTTTTATTAAAAACGACAAAGTACTTGTGAAATCAGAGGAAGTTAGGAATCCCGTTAATGTGAGATTTGCCTGGGCCAATTCAGCCACACCAAAACTTTTTAACAAGGATAATTTACCGGCTTCCTGTTTTACTACAATTGATTTTTGAAAACCATATAATTTTTATAAATGAGAACTATAGTAAAGAATATCATTTTATTGTCCTGCGTGTTTGTTTTTGGATTTTGTAATGTTCAAAATCAGGATATTGCATTCGATCAGCCAAATTTAACTTACGAAGGCCGAATTATGTTTCGACCTGATGCTGCGGAGCTTTCATGGTCGGGTTCTTCGGTAAGTATCCAATTTAAGGGAAGCAGTATTTCAGCTACTTTGCAGGATTTGGATACGGCAAATTATTACAATGTGATTGTTGATCGTAAGGTGATTTCGAAATTGCATACCGATACACTGAAAACAAAATACATACTAGCCTCAGGCTTATCTGAAGGAATACATCAAGTACAATTGTATAAACGTACCGAATGGGATAAAGGGAAAACATTGTTTTATGGTTTTGAATTACCCGGTGATGCAAAACTTCTGCCGGCGGAAACACCCAAAAAGAGAAAAATAGAGTTCTACGGAAACTCCATTACCTCTGCGTATGGAAATGAAGATACTAGTGGAAAAGATCGTCCGTATGGTTATTTTCAAAATAACTATGAATCATACGCAGCTATTACAGCAAGACATTTTAATGCTCAATACCATTGTATTTCTAAAAGTGGTATCGGAGTATTGGTTAGTTGGTTTCCATTGATTATGTCCGAAATGTATGATCGAATCGACCCAAATGACTCAGTTTTAAAATGGGATTTTTCCAAATATACACCTGATGTAGTAGTAATTAATCTTTTTCAGAACGATTCATGGATCGTAAATATCCCCAAAAATGAGCAGTTTAAAAATAGATTTGGTAAGGATGCACCCGATTCAACAACTATTATTGCAGCTTACAAAGATTTCGTCACTTCCATTCGCGGTAAGTATCCACATTCGTCTATTATCTGTACCCTTGGCAGTATGGATGCAACCCAAAAAGGATCTCAGTGGCCTGGATATGTACAAACAGCAGTAAGTCAATTAAAGGATGATAAGATATTCTCTTGTTTTTTCCCGTTTAAAAATTCAGGCGGACATCCAAACATTAAGGAACATCAAGTAATGGCTGACCAATTAATTGAGTTCATTGAAGAAAATATTGAATGGTGATTTAGAGCCTAATATAAAAAACTGCACTTAAATTGATATCATTAGCGTATTATTAAGGACCAAATGCAGTTGAGAGGTAGTGTTAGGAAACTAGTACTACCTCTCTTTACAAAAAATATCCTGTTAACACTCGATTTTTGATCTCTTTAGAAGGCATTGAAAAAAATAGCTTACGGTTTAGGCAGGACACCAAAATTGAGAAGATCTAATAAAGAAAAAATATGGCAAAGAAAATTAGCTTATTGGCATTACTAATCAGCAGTTGGATTGGTGTTTTATCTGCACAGGATTTTTTTCCTAAAAAGGATTTGATGTCTGTTGGTGTGTATTACTATCCTGAGCAATGGTCGGAAGATCAATGGGAAAGGGATATTGAGAATATTGCCGGTTATGGATTCGAATTTATTCATATGTCTGAATTTGCCTGGGCTCAGATGGAACCATCTGAGGGCAAGTATGATTTTACCTGGCTTGATAAAGTAATTGAGTTGGCTGATAAAAATAAGCTGAAAGTGATTTTGGGAACACCTACGCCTTGTCCTCCGGTATGGCTCGGAATTAAGTATCCCGAAATATACATACAAGATGGTAATTATCAATCTAAAGAACATGGCACCCGTGCAAACATGTCATTATCCAACCCGATTGTTTTGGAGTATACACAGAAGATTGTGGCGGCAATGGCCAAACATTATGCCCACAACAAAGCTGTAATGGGATGGCAAATTGACAATGAGCCGGAGGCTAAAGAAGATTACAGTCCGTCTGCACAATTGGCATTTCGGAAATGGTTACAAAATAAGTATGCAAATATTACTGAACTGAATAAGGCATGGGGAACGGCATTTTGGAGTCAGTTGTATTCATCTTTTGAAGAAGTTAGAATTCATAATGCTCAAAATGTAGGTTGGTGGGGTGCAAATCCTATTGCTTTATTGGATTTTAAACGCTTTACAGCGGATACGCAAGCATCTTTTTTAGATTTTCAGGCAGAGGAATTGCGGAAATATATTGATGAATCGCAGTTTATCACTACAAACTATGTAGCAAAAGGAAATCATACGGATCCGCGAAGAAGTAAAAAACTTGATTTTGCTTCATTTACAGCTTATCCCAATTATGGAAGCAATAATCTGGGAGACTTGGGTTTTCGTTTAGGTGATCACACCGTTTTAATGTATGCCAATGATTATTATAAGTCGGTAAATGGTATTACAGGAGTTATGGAACTGCAGCCCGGACAGGTAAATTGGGCCAATTACAATTCATTGTTACAGCCCGGAACCGTTCGTATGTGGCTGTGGCATTGTTTTGCAGGAGGTAGTTCTTTTGCATGTACCTATCGTTACCGACAAGTACTTTATGGTGCCGAGCAATATCATCATGGTGTGGTTCGAACCGATGGTGTTACTTTGAGTCAGGGAGGAGAGGAGTATGTACAGGTGATCAAAGAGGTGAATGAATTGAGGAAAAAGTACAGCAAGAATACTCAAATGCCTGAAGCTGTTCAGAAGAGAAAAACTGCCATCATGTGGTCGTTTGACAACCTTTGGAATCTGGAAAGACAAAAGCAAACCTATCAATGGGATACTTGGAAACACATGCAGCGTTATCAGCAGATACTGCATTCATTTGGTGCTCCGGTGAGTTTTATTTCAGCGGAAGATGATTTTGATGATTATGAATTTATTATAGTTCCTGCTTACGAAATGGTAGACGAGGCGTTGGTTCAGAAATGGAAAAAGTTCGTTTCAAAAGGAGGTAAGCTTATTGTTTCACCAAGAACCGGCGCTAAAGATAAAAATGCTCATTTATGGGAAAATAATTTATCGGGCATTATGAATGAACTAATTGGAGGAAAGATTTATTCATTTGATATGCTTCCATCCGGGAAACAAGGTAATATTTTAATGGATGGGAAAAATTACAAATGGAGTTCATGGGGAGATTTAATTATACCGGAAGATAAAACTGAGGTCGTAGCTAGTTATACCGATCAATTTTACAAAGGAACTGCCTGCATTTTAAAAAATGAAATTGGTAAAGGGCAGGTTTGGTATATTGGAGCAGAATCTGTTGATGGGGATTTGGAACGAAATCTACTGAAAAATATATATCAGCAAAATAATATCGTGGTAGAGAATTATCCTGAAGGTGTTTTTGTTCAGTATCGCGATGGTTTTATGGTGGCTGTTAACTATTCTTCCGAAGAGTATATTTTAGATTATAATGGAGATTACCTGATAGGAGATAAGGTGCTGAAACCGGCAGATGTTGCTGTGTGGAGTATTGAGAAATAGTTTGGGTGATAGATATTGAATTCTTTTTTGCAATGTCATTTTGGACTGAGAATTGAAAAAAACACATAAATAGTTAAACTTGTTAACTATTTATGTGTTTTTTTATACAAACCAATTTTTAAATTTATGCGAGAGTAGATACAACAAAGGTTTTTGATCCGGCATATCCGGCAACAAATACTCGTAAAGAAGTTTATGAGTTTATTGAAACGATTGACGACCTGCCAGTTAAAAAACATTCTGAAACTTATGGCTATTTTACAAAAGCGGGAGCGAAAACGCTTCTTGCCAAATTGTATTTAAATTCAAAAGTATATGCTGATGTTGAAGAATACGGAGCAACCCAAGAATATGAAAAGTTGGTTCAATTACTCAGATATAATGAATGGAGGAACTATTGAGTTTGTTTTGGGAGATGTTATGAATAAAGGCTTTGCATCTTCAGAAATGACTTGTCCTCCTTCTTTTTCAGATAACAATTAAGAATAAAGAACTTACTTGATGTTTTAGTTAAGGGATTTTTAATAAATTAAGATCAAATCATTAAATACAAATATATGAGATCGATTGCTTTTACTATTCTCACATGTTACTTCATGATTATTGTGCCTGAAAGTATTGCTCAGGAAAATGATGTAACACAGTATGTAGATCCATTTATTGGAACAGAAGAAATGGGGCATACATTTCCAGGAGCATGTGCTCCTTTTGGAATGGTTCAGTTGAGTCCAGATACTGATAGTGTGCAATTTATACATGAAGGAAAGTACAATAAAGAGGTGTATCGTTATTGTGCCGGATATCAGTATAAAGACAAGTCAATTGTAGGGTTTAGTCATACTCATTTAAGTGGAACAGGACATTCAGATTTAGGTGATTTTTTAATCATGCCAACAGTAGGAAAAGTAAATTACAACCCAGGTACGATTGATGATACATCAAAAGGATATCGTTCGATGTTTCGGAAAGAAACAGAAAAAGCAGAACCTGGATATTATACGGTTGAACTTGATGATTACAAGGTTAAAGCGGAATTGACAGCCACTCAGCGAGTAGGTTTTCATCAATATACGTTTCCTTCTTCAGATGAGTCTCATATAATTTTAGATTTGACTCATGGGATCTACAATTACGATGGCAAGGTGCTTTGGTCGACTATTAGAGTGGAAAATGACACCTTGGTAACAGGTTATAGAATTACTCGCGGTTGGGCTAGATCTAACTATCAGTATTTTGCAATGAGTTTTTCAAAGCCTGTCAAAAGTTATGCTTGTCAAAACAAGGAGAAAATTGTTTACAATGGTTTTTGGCGTAAGTTCGACGAAACGAAGAATTTTCCGGAAATGGCAGGAAAAGCTTTAACAGCTAATTTTGATTTCACTACAAAGGAGAATGAAAAAATTAAAGTGAAATTTGCTCTTTCGGGCGTGAGTACTGAAGGTGCATTGAAAAACCTTAGAGCAGAAATTCCTCATTTCAATTTTGAGCAAGTACGTCAGGAAACAAAGGGGAAATGGCAAAAAGAGTTAAGTAGAATCCAAATAGTTGCTTCTCAGGAAAAGAAAACAACTTTTTATACTTCATTGTATCACTCGTTCATCAATCCTGTAGAATATATGGATGTGGATGGAAAATACAGAGGTTTGGATCACAACATTCATCAAGCCGAAGGATTTACGAACTATACCGTTTTCTCATTGTGGGATACTTATCGTGCCCAACATCCGTTACTTTCTCTGATTCAACCAAAAAGATCATCTGATATGATCAATTCGATGCTGGCACACTACGAGCAAAGTGTTCATAAAATATTGCCAATATGGAGTCATTTTGGAAACGAGAATTGGTGTATGATTGGATACCATGCAGTATCGGTTATTGCAGATGCATTGGTTAATGGTCTAAAGGGAGTGAACCCCGAAAAAGCATTAGAAGCATGTTTAGCCAGTGCAAACTACAAAAAATATGATGGTATTGGTGATTATTTAGAGTATGGATATGTTCCTCATGAATCAAGTAGGGTTGGAGCTTCAATTACATTAGAGTATGCTTATGATGATTGGACAATTTCACAGCTTGCAAAATCAATGAAGAAAGAAAATCTGGCAGAGGAATATTTAAAACGTTCAGAAAACTGGAGAAATTTATTTGATGTTACATCTGGATATGTTAGAGCAAAAAATAAAGTTGGTGATTGGATCTCGCCATTTGATCCATTAGATACGCATGCAGCTGGCTTTATAGAAGGAAATTCCTGGAACTATTCTTTGTATGTTCCCCAGAATGTTAGTGGTTTGGTTAGTAAAATGGGTGGTGAGAAGCGATTTTCAGAACATTTGGATTCGCTTTTTACCATGCATATTCCGGACAAATATTTTGCTCATAATGAGGATATCACCCGTGAAGGAATTATGGGAGGATATGTTCACGGAAATGAGCCAAGTCATCATGTTGCATATATGTATAATTGGGCTGGAAGACCATGGAAAACCCAAGAGCGGATTAATCAGATAGTGAATACAAAATATCTGAATAAACCTGATGGCTTGTGTGGAAATGATGATTGTGGGCAAATGTCAGCATGGTATGTTTTTTCATCTTTGGGTTTTTATCCTGTATGTCCTGGTTCTGGTCAGTATGTGATAGGAACACCTTCTATTGATGAAGCGGTTCTTACTTTAGAAAATGGCAAGACGTTTACGGTTAAAACAGAAAACTACTCCTCTAAAAATATTTACATTAAATCGGTAATGTTAAATGGGGAGGAGTGGAATAAAAACTTTGTGAATCACAGTGATATAGTGAATGGTGGTGAGTTGATATTTAAAATGAGTAGTCGCCCAAATAAAAAGCGCTGCCTTTCAAATAATTCTATTCCTTATTCTACTGCAAAGTTTGGTGCAATCGGATCGTTCTGACTCCCCTGTAGGCGAAGATGTTAGTGGTTTGACAGATAATGATTGTTTTTCAAAAATTCTTAACATTCAACAGCAGTGTTTTACTGTGGAATTCACTGCTTTTAAAAAATGTAAGATAAACACGTATACTCTCGTTTCGGGTGGGGATGAAGAGTCGCGTGATCCGAATTCTTGTATTCTTGAGGGGCGCAATGATGAGGGATCTTGGAATGTAATAGATAGCCAATGTGATATTGAGTTTTCAGGACGAAATCAGAAACCCCAAAGTGGAGAGTATAAATTCTATATGTCATCAAACGACGGATGTAAATTAATGATTGATGGTGAAGAACAATTTGAAAGTGATGGTAGAAAATTACATGCTTTTGGACAGCAAACTAGTTTACAATTAGCTAAGGGCTTTCATAAAATTCAAATGGGGTTTTATCAATGTTCAGATAATATTGATTTGGTAGTTGAGTGGGAAGGTCCTGGCTTGTTGAGACAAATAATACCTAAGGGCGTTTTTATGCATCAGACAAATTGATTTTTTTAAATAATAAGAAATAAAAAAACACTTAACTTAAGTTAAGTGTTTTTTTTTTATTAAGTGGAGCTGCAGGCTCCTATGGTATTGTTCCTAATTGGCCATATAATAAGCTATTTGTAAATATTATGAGAGGGGTACTCACCTGAGAGTACACTTACGTTCTGTAACGACTAAATTTACTAGTGTTTTTTGTAGTTTTATCTCTTTGTTTATGCAGATTTATTCTTTCGAATTGATGTTTTAAAGATACTCAATATTATTTACAGTTACAATTCGAACTTTTTGATCTTTATTGAGAGAAAAATATTGTATCAAAATTGTTAAAGGTAATTCCTCATGTAAATATGAGTTTTTAGTAGTATCACTAGTTGTATCAATTTTAATACGCAACTGAGATTATAGCAATATCAGTTTAGGACTCAATTTTCCGATAGCCCCTTCTCAAATATGCGCTCAAAAATCCAAAATATCCCTATTTTGGTGTTGTTTGATGTCATTTGTATCGATTTGACTATTGATAAAGAGTCAGAAAATCAAGAAATTAATACTTATGTGTTCCCAGAGAAAATCTGATTTTCGTACTCTCTTTTTGCAAATAGAAAATTGTAAGATACTGTCCTTAATACATGCGAAAGCGAAGTTGAAAACGGCCATGTTTTCAGCAAAAGAGTTCGGCATAAACGCGCCCAATCATTTCAAAGAGTTTTTTTGAGATTAATTGTTATACAGATCAGTGAGCAAAAAGCTGTACCAGTTTAAAAAGAAAACTGATACAGCACTTTGCCTGTAGAAACACAAAACACATTGAAATGATTTTCCCTCCGGCGCACCGACCATTTATACGACTTCCTTTTGCCGAAAACATGACCTTTAATTGAAGGGATGCTTACGCATGCATGAAGGCCACATTATATGTAAGTAATATCATTTAAATCTTAATGATGGAAACAGGAGAGGAGCATTCTGTTTCTTTTGGAACAATCTTTTAAAAGATGTACTTAGCAAGTTTATGTTTTGGTATGCCCAAAACCCTTGAAAACATCCCGTTGGTCTCAAATTAAAAGGTAAAATCTATGGAAAATTATAAGAAAGGAGGACGTCCCAAGAAGAGCATTTCACAGAAGAGAAAGTACAGGGTGAATGTGAAAATGAATACTGGAGAATATTATAGTTTGAAGGCAAAAGCCAATCGTGCAAAACTAAGCCTTAGTGAGTACATGAGACAGTGTATTGCAGAAAGTACAGTTCGGGAGAGACTCATTCCTGAGGTGCAAACTTATATTCGAAAACTGTGTGGGATGGCCAATAATCTAAATCAGATTGCCAAACAAGCCAATGCGCAAGGTTATTCAAATGTACGAAGGGAATATTTCTACTTGGCAGAGAAGATTGATAAAGTAATAGATCAGCTTTGATATGATTGCAAAGATAGTAAAGGGACAATGTTTTGCAGGAGTTGTGAATTACATACTCGACCAGAAGAAGAGTACGGAATTTTTGGATAGTGAAGGTCTGCGTTTGAAAAACAAGGATACGATAATTGAAAGCTTCAGACAGCAAGCAGAACTAAATAGCAGAATTAGCAAGCCTGTGTATCATATTTCCCTTTCGTTTTCGGCAAAGGATAAAGAGCTTTTATCGAACGAGCTGATGGCAGATATTGCCAAACAGTACATGAGTAGAATGAATATTATTGATACGCAGTTTCTGATTGCTCGTCATTTTGACAAAGAACATCCACATATTCACATGGTCATTAACAGGGTGGATTATCATGGGAGAACAATATCAGATCGCAATGACAGAATCAAAAGTGAGAAGATCTGTAAAGAGTTAACCAGAAGGCATGGTCTTTATTTTGCCAAAGGAAAGGAAGAGGTGAAAGTACATCGACTTCATGAGCCGGATAAAACCAAATATGAAATTTACGATGCCTTGAAAAAACATGTAGGCAAATGTTCCGATTGGTCAGAATTGATTGAGAATTTGAGACGGGAAGGAATACAGGTAGATTTTAAGATTAAAAAGAATACAGAGGAAGTGCAGGGAGTTCGGTTTACGAAAGGAGGATTGACTTATAACGGCTCGAAAGTTGACCGTCAATTTAGTTTTTCAAAGATTGATGCACGCTTACAGAAAAATCAGCAAGAGATATCAAGAGACGGAACAAAAGCGTTGATGAGTACCCGGAATTTGCTTCGAGAGATTCTTATTCAGTCAGAATTGACCAATCGGTATAGTAAAGAAGAAAATAGCAAGAAGCCTAAGGTGAAAAGGAAATCTGCCAAAAGAGGAATCAGGATTTAATTGAAATGGACATGAGAAAGAATGATTTTATTACCGCAATATTTGAAGAGATCAAAGAATCGTTACTTGTCATTGATGGGAAGTTGGAGAATGGTCAATCTGGAGATGAAAAACGCAAAATTGTAATTCCCAAGGAACTGATAGAGTTTCTTAATAGATCAATTGATCAATCAGTTCGTGAGAATGCTTTGCGTTTGAACCATTCAAGCCAGGATCAATTCAGGGATCTGAATCAAAAATTAGAAGGGTTGAGTCAAAGTGTAAAAGAATTAACAATAGTCCAAAGAATGTGTAGGTTGATATTCCGAAAATTGATTGTCTGGCAATTTCTTTCCGTATTTTTACTAATCATGGGACTTGTTTTGTTTGTAAATAATAGACAGTTAAGATATAATGATTTGAAATTCAGATACATTAAGGCTTGTGGAGGTATTGATTCTAAAAAACTACTAAAACTCGATACAGTTTTTCATGTGAATAGGGATGAACTTGTGATTGAGAAGATGAAAAATAAAGATCAATGAGTTGAATTTTTTCAAGTGCTTTGATTATCTGATTTTAACATTCCAGTAATATCCAGTTACTTCTGATCGTATTTATTTTTATAATATCATGAGTTCATAATTTAATTCTGTGTTAAGCGTGTTTTATCTAATGAAAATTTAGCAATATAAAAAACTCACATTCCCTATTGGACTTATCCTACTATAATTTAAAATGGTCAATATTCGAAGAATTGTATAGCACTTTTTTTGGATGCTGTTAAATAAAAAGAATGGTAATTTGATTTAAGCAATTATTCCATGAAACTTTTTCAGGTATAAGTCGTTAAAAGTTTTATGTTTTTTGGTTGTTTAATTATAAATTAACTGATAATTCTTAATTCAAAAAGAATCTATAATTTTAACATTAAATTGATATTAATTGTTACTCATTCCATATTTTAATACATAATATAATACATTCTGTGGATATCATTTTTTTTGAATTCGAACTGGTTTCGATGAAAAAATAAAGTTGTAAGCAGATTATAATCACCTAATTTAATTCTGAAAATTACTATTTCTAAATATTATATGACAAAACTTCTACCCCTAGAATTAAATCTAAAGATTAAATTATCTAAAAGATTTAAAGTTTTAAGCGTTCTATTTTTTATAAGCTTTGGTATTTCTCAAAATTTGTTAGCTCAGGATGCCTTTATTATTAACAAAGGCGATGAGAATATTTGTTCTGGCGAAAGTACCAGCTTGCAAATTATTATTGGAGCTAGTATTGGCCCCTATACCGTTGTGTATGAAGATGGGACTAATTCTTTTGAGATTACCAACTATAATAGTGATGGTGATGAGGAAAGCCCAACTTATGGAGGTAATGCAATTAATGTGTCTCCCACATCAACCACAGAATACTCACTGGTAAGTGTTCGAGATAAGTTTGGAACCTATTTGCCTGTTGATGCAGCAAATCAACTAATTACAGTTTATCCGTTGCCTGATAATCTTGTGTTAACAAACCCTTTAAATTCGGTTTGTGCAGGAGAAGATTTTAATATAACGGCTACTGCTACTGGCGAAGATAGAATTGAATTATGGAATAGTTCAAAATTAAGTAAGATTGGAGATTTGCCATATGTTGCCAATATAAGTGCCAATACACAGTATACATTGGTTGCCATTAGTGATAAGGAGTGTAGTATTGATCAATCGATTAATATTGTAGTAGATAATGAGGATCCTGTTGCTAAATGTAAGGATATTGATGTATATCTTAATGAATCAGGTAATGCGAGTATTGTTGCCACTGATATAGATAATTCGTCAACAGATAATTGTGGTATCACAAGTAGAACCTTAAGCAAATCATCTTTTACTTGTGCCAATTTAGGAGAAAATAATGTTACATTAACAGTTTTTGATGCCCAAGGAAATTCTAGTTCCTGTGTGGCTGTTGTTACTGTATTTGATAATATTAACCCTAATATTAATGGAACTGTTGTTAGTTCAACTGTTGCTACTTCTAGTTCTGATTGTAAATATACAATATCAGATAATAGTTATAATCCTACAGTAGTAACAGATAATTGTGAAGTTACATTGCTTGCATACTCAGTTAATGGAGGGGCAGCAGTAGGCACGGATAATACAACATCATTAAATGGTGTGGCACTTGATAAGGGAATTAATAATATTGTTTGGACAGCTAAGGATGCAAGCAATAATTCTGCTCAATGGTCATATACAATTACTGTTAATGATGAAACAGATCCTGTATTTACCAATTGTCCTGCAGATCAGGATTTGGAGATGAGTAATGCTTCTTGCGATGCTTTGTTGCCAAATTACAAAAGTTTATTAAGTGTTTTTGCCACAGATAATTGTAGTCTTGATGGAGATATTAGTTATAGTCAATCTCCTGTTGCAGGTACTTTAATAAGTGGTGGACACGGAGCAATACAGAATGTAACAATTACTGCCGAAGATGAAAGTGGAAATCAGGCTACATGTAGCTTTGATGTTACTTTAGTCGATTTGCAAGATCCGGTAATTAATAATTTGCCTGAGAATATTTCAGTTATTAATGATGTTGATGTTTGTGGAGCCATAGTTACTTGGGTTGAACCAACATCTAACGATAATTGTACTGGACACTCAATTTCCAGAACTGCAGGTTTGGCAAGTGGGTCTACATTTCCAATAGGAGAAACTACAATAACTTATACTGCAACCGATGTGGCAGGAAGAACAAAAGAAGAAAGCTTTATAGTTACGGTTACGGATAATCAAAATCCAACAATTGTTGATTTGCCATCGAATATTACTCAATCTAATGAGTTGGATGAATGTGGAGCTGTAATTACATGGATAGCTCCTACTTCAAATGATAATTGCGTAGGTCACAGTATTAGTCAAACAGGAGGCTTGGCCAGTGGTTCATTATTTCCTATTGGAGAGTCAACAGTTACGTACACTGCAACCGATGCAGTTGGTTTAACCAAAGAGGAAAGCTTTACAGTTACGGTTACTGATAATCAGAACCCAAGCGTTGTTGACTTACCAAGTAATATCGAAGTTAATAACGATTCTGGAGTTTGTGGAGCAACAGTTACTTGGAATGCTCCAACTTCGAATGATAATTGTTCTGACCATAGCATTAAACAAACTGCAGGATTAACAAGTGGATCGCAATTTCCAATTGGGCTAAGTACGGTTAGTTATACTGCCACAGATGCTTCTGGTAATAGTGTAGTTGAAAGTTTTACCATTAATGTTGTAGATCATGAAAAACCAATAATAAGTAATTGCCCATCAGGTATTACGAGGACAAGTGATGCTGGAGTTTGTACTGCCAATGTTTCTTGGACCGAACCAACTGCTACAGATAATTGCACATCACCTGCAAATCTGGTATGGGCAAAATCACACAATCCAGGTGATGAGTTTTCTGTAGGAGAAACTACCGTTACTTATACAGCTACTGATGAAAAAGGAAATGTAAGTGAGACTTGTAGTTTTACTGTAACTGTTACCGATAATCAAAAGCCAATTATTTCTAATTGTCCTGAAGATATTAGTTTAAATACTGATGCTGGATCATGCACAGCAGTTGCAAACTGGATAGAACCCTCAGGAAATGATAATTGTTCAGGAATTTTAACATGGAATAAATCTCATACACCAGGTTCAAGTTTTCCAACAGGAAATACAACAGTAACTTATACTTTAACCGATGAATCGGGAAATACAAGTGCTATTTGTTCATTTGTTGTAAGTGTGAGCGATAATGAGGCTCCTGTAGCAGCTTGTAAATCAGCTACAATTTATTTAAACGAGTCTGGTATAGCTACTTTATTGCCATCCGACGTTAATAATAACTCATCAGATAATTGTACTGCTGATGAAAATTTAATTTTAACACTGAGTAAAACCTCATTTAGTTGCGCTGAGATTGGCGTAAATGAAGTTACATTAACTGTGAAGGACGCACAAGGAAATGTCAACACGTGTACAGCCAATGTTACAGTTTCCGATAATGCAGCCCCAATAATTACTGCAACTTCTGGAACTGTTTCAAAATCAGTCAATACAAATTCTAATGACTGTTTTTATACTGTAAATGGAGCTGAATTTGATCCAATTGTTTCAGATAATTGTGGAGGTGAAATTCTTTCGTATGTAGTAAGTGGTGCAACAGATTTAAGTGGAGATGGAAGTTTAGCATCGCAGCAATTAAATAAAGGAGCTAACCTAATTTATTGGACATCAAAAGATGCAAGTAACAATGTAACATCAAGCCCATTAACTTTTACAATAACTGTTGTTGATAATCAAGTACCTATTATTTCTGCAACTACCAATAAAAACAGAGGAACTGATACCGATTGTGGATACACAGCGAAAAATGGAGAATTTGATGTAACAATTACAGACAACTGTGCCGTTAGTTCACAAACTTACTCTATTAACGGAGGTTTGGAAGTAAACGCATTAAGCCTTGATGGTGTTGTGTTTCCAACAGGAACAAACCGAGTTGTGTGGAAAGCAAGCGATGGTACTAATAATAGTACAAGAACTTTTCAGGTTACTGTAGTTGATGATGATGCTCCTGTTATTGTACAAATAGCAGATATAGTACAAAATGTTGATCCAGGGAAATGCGATGCAGTAGTAACTTGGACAGAGCCTACTTATTCAGATAATTGTTCTGGTGTTAGTATGTCACGAATTCAAGGTCTTTCTAGTGGAAGTACATTCGATCCAGGAACATATAAAATTATATATCGTGCTATCGATGCAGTTGGTTTAGTTACTGATATGTCTTTTAATATAACAGTAGAAGATCAAACTCCACCAGTGGTAAGTTGTCCGGAAAGTAGTGAATCTTCACCTTTTGTAAGAATAGCAGATAATGGTGTGTGTTTCTACACAGTTCAAGGTTTAGAATTTAATCCAACTGTTACTGACGAATGTAACCAGTTGGTGACAAATAGTTTCGATGGAACTTCTACATTGGAAGGAAAGCAAATTCCTTCGGGAGTTCACGAAATTGTATGGACTGCAACTGATGGAGTTAATTCATCTACTTGCTCAGTTTTTGTTACTGTTCAAGATAATCAAGATCCAACATTTACTCAACCAACTGGTAATCCTGTAGGTACCTACACTTATAATTTTGATACCGATCCAGGACAGTGTTACTATACCATTTCAGGAACTGATTTTGATTTAGGAAGTGTTTCAGACAATTGTAATACCCAAACTCCAACTTATGTAATTACTAAAAATGGAGTTGAAGAGTTTATAGGTAGTAATACACTTGCAAATTTAAAGTTGCCAAAGGATAATGATCATCCGTATGTTGTAGTATGGACTATTTCTGATGTTCATGGAAATACTGTAGTTTCTACTCCATTTAATATTTCAATCTCTGATAATCAAGCCCCATCGTTTGTTTGTTATGGTAACGAAATTAGAGAAGTGCCAAATAATGCATGTGAATATATTGTTGTTGGAACTGAGTTTGATCCTACGGAATTAATTGACAACTGCGATAATGCCAATGAGTTAACTGTTGAATATACATTGAATAGTATATCAGGAGGAACTGCTACTAGTTTGGCAGGAGTAACTTTACCAATTGGTGTTCATGATGTTGTTTGGACTGTAACCGATAAAAGCGGAAATAGTGAAACATGTAACTTCGAAATTACGGTTGCCGATGTTACTGCTCCAGTTCTTACTACTGTTGAAAATCAATCAAAAGATGCACCTGTTGATAAATGTTCTTACCTAACAGTAGGTACTGAATTTGATCCAACAGCTTCTGATAACTGCACTTCTTATACATTGGTAAATAACCAAAACAATACTTCTACATTAGCAGGGGTTGAATTTCCGGTTGGTGTAACTATTGTAGTTTGGAAAGCTACCGATGCAGCAGGTAATATTTCAATTATGCAGTATCAAGTAGCAGTAAACGATGTCGCAAAACCATCATATAATTTGCCTGCAAGTGTGTCAAAATCAGCTTCAGCTAGTAATTGTTACTATTCTGTTGTAGGAAACGAATTTGATCCAACTGATATTGTAGACAACTGTACACCAGATAATTTCTCTATTTCAAATAATTGGAATGGATATAAAACTTTAGCCTATGAACAGTTTCCTGTTGGGGTAACTGATGTTGAGTGGACTGTTACTGATTATTTTGGTAACGAAGAGAAAAAGACCATTCAAATTACAGTTGTTGATGATACAGACCCGGTAATTAATTGTCCAACAGATACCTACTTAAGAGTTGTAGATCAAGGTGAAACATATTATACTGTTGGGAATGGTGAATTTAGACCAATTGTTTCTGACAATTGTAGCTATACATACACCAATTATTTAACAGGGACTTCAAGCGTTACAGGAGAACATTTAAACCCTGGAAATCATACAATTGTTTGGACTGCCGAAGATGCTTCAGGAAATTCAACAACATGTAATGTAAATATTGAAATTGTAGATGATTTGTATCCAGCTATTACTTGTGTTGGTGATCAATCAGTATCAAACACCGCTGGTGATTGTAGCTATACAACTTCAGGGACTGAGTTCGATGCAAGTTCTACAACTACTGGCGCTACATTAAAAAATAATTATAACAATTTATCATCTCTTGCAGGAGCTGTATTTCCGCAAGGAACCACATTGGTAACTTGGACAGCATCAAGAACTATTGATGGTGAAGAGTATTCTAATTCATGTAGTTTCTATGTAACAGTTAGAGATGATGAAGATCCTGTAATTACTGCTCCGGCAGATATTACCGTAAATACAAATTCTGGATGTTATGCTACAAGTGTAGATTTAGGATTACCAACCATTTCTGATAATTGTGGAATTGATTGGACTGATAACAATGCATCATCTTCTTATCATATAGGAAATCATACGATAACTTGGAGAGTTCGTGATATTCATGGAAATATCTCAACTGCAAATCAAACCGTTACAGTTCTTGATGATGATGTTCCTTATATTGATTGTCCATCACCTGCAAATCTTTGTCGTCAGGTTGATGAAGGACAGACATTTTATACTGTAAATGGTCATGAATTTGGACCATATTATAATTCTGATTGTTCTGGTATTAAGAGTGTTATTAATGATTTTAATGGGACTTCTTCCTTAAGTGGCGAACAAATTCCTGCAGGAATTACTCCAATCATATGGACAGTTACCGATAATGCCGATAACGTATCAACTTGTACAGTTACAATAACTGTAAATAATGATGATCCTCCATCCGTAACTTGTAGGGGTGATGAAAGAGTAAATACTGATCTTGGATTATGTACTTATACAGTTAATGGTACCAGTTTAGACGTATCATCAACTGCTACTTTAACGCATAATATTCAAACTACAGATTCAGAAGCTACACCATATGCACCAAATGCCAATAAACTAAATGGGGCAATATTCCCTAAAGGTGTTACCGATATTATATGGACAGCTACTGATGGTGCAGATGTGAATAATTGTTGTGCTTTTACCATTACAGTAGTCGATAATCAAGCACCTTCTATAACATGGCAAACAGATGTAACTGCTAATGTTGATATAGGTTCTTGTACTGCAACAGGAGTAGATCTGGGTACTCCAACAGGTACAGATAATTGTGATGAACCGCTTGATATTGTTTACTCAAGAACTCCATCAGGTAATAATTTCGAAGCAGGAGTAACAAATGTATATTGGACCGCTCGAGATTCAAGAGGCTATATTGTTCATCATACTCAAAAGGTAACTGTTGTTGATGATATTTCACCAGTTATTGATTGTCCAACTGAAACATATTACAGAGAATTTAATAATTCGCAGGTTACTTATTATACCGCTGTTGGCAGTGAGTTTAGACCTTCTGTTACTGATAATTGTGATATTACTTCTTATACGAATGACAAAAATGTTGCTGGTAATTTAAATGGTGTTCAATTTACCATTGGAGATCATGAAATAATATGGACAGCAACTGACATTTCAGGAAATACAGATAATTGTACGGTTAATTTAACAATTGTTGATTCTTTTGATCCAATTTTAGATTGTCCAGCAAATTTATATGAAAATACAGCTAGTGATGCTTGTTCCTATACTCATACTGGAAGTTCAATTGATGCTCAATTTGCAAACCTATCTATTATAGCAGGAAGAACACTAGTTCATAATATTCAAACTACTGATTCGGGTATTTTACCTTATGCACCAAGTAATATGAGTCTTAATGGAGCAGTATTCCCTAAAGGAACTACTACAGTAACTTGGACAGCTAGACAAACCATTGGTGGAGCTGAATATACGAATACTTGTTCTCATCAAGTAATTATATCTGATAATGTTGCACCAGTTTTAGATCCATTACCAGCAAATGTAACTGTAAATATAGATCCGGGAACTTGCGTTAGTACAACAGTATTACCTAATCCGAATGCAACAGATAACTGCACTGCTACAGTGGATTTAGTGATAAACAATGATGCTCCAAGCCCATTCTTAATTGGTGAAACCAAGGTGCGTTGGACCATTACCGATGAGGCAGGAAATACAACGGTTCATAATCAAACTGTTACCGTAGTTGATAATGAAGGTCCGGTAATTACAAATTGTCCTTCAACCATAACAGAACAAGCTTCAGGAGAAAATTGTCAGGCAATTGCCAATTGGCCTGCACTTGTTGCTACCGATGATTGCAGCGGAGTGAAGAGTTTTACCTCAACTCACTCGCCTGGTAGTTTATTTAATGTTGGAACAACTACGGTTACCTATACAGCTATCGATAATAATAATAACGAATCAACATGTTCATTCGATGTTGTAATTACGGATGTGAATCCTAGTATCTCATGTATAGAGAACCAAACAAGAAATACCAATTCGGGAGTTTGTTCGTACCTGGGTTTAGGTAATGAATTTGATCCTACAGCATTTAGTGATAACTGTACAATTGCTTCAGTTACATGGAGTTTTATTGATGCGGAATCAGGTTTAGAACGAACAGGTGCAAATACTTTATCAGGAATTGAAATTCCTAGAGGTTCTGGTGCTGGTGCAACAGGTGAAACACTAATTACCTGGACAGCAACAGATGCGAATGGAAATGAAACATCATGTTCATTCCTTCTTACAATTGAAGATCATGAAGCACCTGTGATTGCAGTTCCTGGGAATCAAACAAAAAGTACAGATTTTCATCAAAATTACTACACAATTCAAGGTGATGAATTTGATGATGTTACCTCTATTGATAACTGTGGAATTGTTACTAAACTGGTAAATGAATTTAATGTTGCAACTTTGGCTGGTACCCAATTGCAAATGGGAGAGAATACCATAACCTGGTATGCCGAAGATGATAAAGGAAACAGAAGTGAAGCTAAGTTTTATGCCTACGTAGTTGATACGGAAGGTCCATATTTAGGAACAGCGGCTTTAAATACAACAGTTCAAACTTCTGGTTCATGTGAGGTTGTTGTTAATTACACACCTCCTGTATTTAAAGATAATGTTACTGCCGATGAAGACATTATTGTAACAGTTAGTCCTGCAAATGCAGCACCAGGCGGTACATTTGAAGTTGGAATAACAGAAGTTACCTATATGGCTGTTGATGACGAAGGAAATCAAGTGGTTCATTCGTTTAAAATTACTGTTGAAGATAAGGAAGCCCCAACAATTGTTTGTCCATCAGGTTCTCCATTCAACAGAAATACAACTCCAGGAGAATCGTATTATTTAGCACAGAATGACGAATTCAATCCTACTTTTAGTGATAATTGTACAGCTACTATTAGTAACAATTATAATAACAGCAATACACTTGCAAATGCAACTTTCCCGGTTGGAACAACCGATGTAGTTTGGACGGCTACTGATAAGGCTGGAAACTTTTCAACTTGCACAATACAGGTTATTGTAAGTGATAATGAAGCACCAGCAATTGCAAATTGTCCGGATGCAACTGTTGCTAAAAACGCAGATATTGGAGCCTGTTCATTTGAGGTTCCAGGTGCTGAAGATGATCCTTACGAATTCTCTGATAATCACGGTCTTAAAAAATTGACCTATCAAATTGGTTCAAATCCAGAAGTTGGAACAGATTTAACAACGACTTTGGCAGGTGTTCAAATCCCGGTGGGAACAATTTCGGAACCTACAACTACCGTAGTTTGGAGACTATATGATATAAGTGATAATGTTGGAGCAACATGTACAACAGTTTTCACCATTTCCGATGTTGAAGCTCCTACTTTAACTACAGTTGCTAATCAAACCAGAAATACCGACGCAGGCCAATCATATTATACAGCGCTTGCTGGTGATAACTGGAATCCTGTTGTAACCGATAATTGTGATGTCGAGAAAATCACCTACAATATTGATGGAACTGGTGAAGTTGGAACAGATCTAACAACCAGTATCGAAGGTGTACAATTCGAAATTGGTACTCATGAGGTAGTTTGGACTGCAACCGATATTCATGGAAATACAAATACGGGAAGATATTTGGTAAAAGTTAATGATGTTGAAGATCCAACTATAGTTTGTAACACTATAACAGTTCAATTAGACTCTGATGGAAATTATACATTAGATAATGATGATATTAATGCCTTGGCAAGTGATTCTTCGGATCCTTCAGGAATTGCATCAATAGAAGCAACACCAAATAGTTTCTCTTGCAACGATGTGGGTAATAATACGGTATTACTTACAGTTACCGATAATCATGGTAATATTTCAACCTGTAATACAGCGGTTGTTATTTTAGAAGATAATACACCACCAAATGTTGTTTGTAACGATATCACAATCCAATTAGATGTATTAGGTCAAGCAAGCATTTTGGCGAGTCAATTAGACGGAGGTTCTACTGATGCTTGTGGAATTCAAAGTATTTCTGCAACTAAAACTACTTTCGATTGTGCTGATGTTGGTGCAAATACAGTTACTTTAACAGTAACCGATATCAATGGAAATTCGGCTACTTGTAACGCAACTGTAACGGTAGAGGATAATATAAGTCCGAATGCAGTTTGTAACCCATTAACAGTTTATTTAGATGGATCTGGAAACTATACATTATCTTCTACAGATATTGATAACTTATCCCTAGGTTCTTCTGATAATTGTAATTTAACCAAAACGGTAACACCAAATACCTTTAATTGTTCAAATACAGGAGCAAATTCGGTTACATTACGAGTTACCGATCCGCAAGGAAACTACGATGAATGCACTACAACTGTAACTGTTGTTGACAATGTAGATCCAATTGCAATTTGTAAGAACCTAACAGTTCAATTAGATGCCGATGGCAATGCAAGCATTACAGCTTCTCAAATTAATAATGGGTCAACAGATAATTGTACTGTTATAGATGATTCTAATTTGAGTATAGACATTACAAGCTTTGATTGTTCTGATATTGGTTCTAATACTGTTACCTTAACTGTTACCGATGAATATGGTAATAGTTCAACTTGTACTTCAACAGTAACGGTTGAAGATAAATTAGCGCCAAATGTTCTTTGTCAGGATATAACAATACAACTTGATGCTAGCGGTAATGCAACAATTACCCCAAGTCAAATCGATAATGGATCATCAGACAACTGTACAAGTATTTTGGCTTCTCACTTGAGTCTGGATAAATCAAGTTTTTCTTGTGCCGATGTTGGTGTACAGACAGTAAGGTTGACGGTAATCGATGATCAATCAAATTCTGCAATTTGCGACGCTAATGTTACAGTTCAAGATAATGTTGATCCAGTTGCAATTTGTCAGAATATAACCATTCAGTTAGATGCTAGTGGTAACGCAAGTATTACGGCAAATGATATTGATAACGGTTCAAATGATGCTTGTGGAATTGCCTCAACTTCGATTGATGTATCTAGCTTCAATTGCTCAAATGTTGGAGACAACACAGTTGAACTAACAGTTACTGATAACAATGGAAACACTTCTACTTGTACAGCAACAGTAACCGTTGAAGATCCAATTGATCCAGCAGCTTCTTGTACTGCTATTGCAGTATATCTGGATAATACAGGAAATTATTCTTTGACTTCAACAGATATTGATAATATCTCTTTAGGATCTACAGATAACTGTACACTAACAAAAACTGTTACTCCTAACTCGTTTGACTGTACAAATCTTGGTGCCAATACTGTTACGCTAAGAGTTGAAGGTCCAAATGGAAAATTCGATGAATGTACAACAACTGTAACTGTTGTTGATAATATTGATCCTGTAGCAAAATGTCAGGATATAACGGTTCAGTTAGACGCTAGTGGAAATGCAAGCATTACAGCTGCTCAAATTAATAATGAATCTACCGACAATTGTACTAGCTCATTGGTGCTTAGCCTTGATGAAACGAGTTTCGATTGTTCAAACCTTGGTGCCAATACAGTTACTTTAACCGTTACTGATGATTCTGGAAACAGTTCAACATGTACCGCAACAGTTACTGTTGAGGACAATATTGATCCAACAGCAGTTTGTCAAGATATTACAATACAACTTGATTCGGATGGAAATGCAAGCATCACACCAGCCCAAATTAACAATGGGTCAACCGATAATTGTACAGCGCCAGCAAGTCTAGGGTTAAGTTTAAGTAAAACAAGTTTTACTTGTTTAGATCTTGGTACCCAAATAGTTACTTTAGCTGTTACGGATGCACAAGGCAATTCATCAACTTGCGATGCAAGTGTTACGGTTCAAGATATAATTGATCCAATTGCAATGTGTAAGGATTTAACTGTATCCTTGAATCGACAAGGAAATGCAGAAGTTTCAGCTTCACAAATCGATAATGGATCTAGTGATAACTGTTCATTCTCTATTAAGATTTCAAAATTAGAGTTATCTGGATATGTTCCATTTGTGACATATACTTGTGTTGATCCTTCTTCGCAGACAGTTTATTTGAAAGTAACTGATGCAGCAGGAAATTCAGCAATTTGTTCTTCTAATTTAACTATTGTTGATGATCAAGGACCTACTTTAGATGATTTAACAGATAGAGAAGTTACAACAGACAATAACCTGTGTGCATATACTCATAATGATGACTTATGGAACCCAACAGATAATTGTGGAACTGTTACATCAATGACATATGTTTTAACAGGAGCAACTACTGGTACGGGAAGTACTCTTAACGGAGTGGTGTTCAATAAAGGTACAACTACAGTTACTTGGACAGCTTCTGATGATCATGGCAATAATGATAGAGTAACCGCATTTGATGTTGTAGTTGCTGATGATCAGAACCCAGAATTTACATCTTGTCCATCAAATATGTCGAAACTTGCAGGTAGCGGAATAAGCTTTGTTACTGTTTCCGATATTCCTGCATCTACTTTTGACGATAACTGTGCTGTAACTCAGTTTACTTGGTTGTTAACAGGTGCAACAACAGGATCAGGAACCGATAATAGTCCTGTAAGTGGTACAACAAATCCAGTTAATGGAGGAGATTATAATATTGGTACAACAACTGTAACGTACACTGCTTTTGATGATGCTGGAAATTCAGAACAATGTGCATTCACTATTACTGTTAATGCAAGTGGTGGTTCTATTTTAGCAAGTAAAACAAATATTACAACCACCGAAGATCTGGATTATGAAGAGTTTACTGTAACATTAAAATCAGCACCTACAGGTACTGTAGTTATCAATGTTGCAAGCGATGATACAGGTGAGGGAACACCAGATAAGTCTCAATTGACATTTAATGCTTCAAATTGGGATCAAGCTCAAACAATCAGAGTAACAGGTGTTAATGATGATGTTGATGATGATGATATCAATTACAACATAAGTTTAACCATTAACAAAGCTGGAACAGATGATTATTCGGGATACGAGCAAGCAGAACCTACTTATGTGAATGCAGTAAATCAAGATAATGATACCGCAGGAGTAACAGTAACTGTTAATGATAACAGTACTCATGAGGATGGAAGTACTGGTGAGTTTGAAGTTGTACTTGATACAGAACCAATACAGAATGTAACAATTACAATTGCAAGTGATGATTCAACTGAGGGTACTGTATTTGGCTCTAATACTTTAACATTTACACCTTCAGATTGGGATACTGCTCAAACTGTTACAATTAAAGGAATGGATGAGCTTATTGACGATGGAGATGTTAGCTATAATATAATTACAGGTAATACTAGTTCTTCAGATCCGAAATATGGTAATCTGGTAGTTGATAATGTAAGTATGACTAATATGGATAATGATGAAGCTGGTTTTACAGTAACTCCATTAACGCTTACAACAAGTGAAACTGCTCCAAGTTCAAGTACTTTCTCAGTTGTGCTTACAAGTCAGCCATCAACCGATGATACCAATTACACTGTAATTGTTGACCTTATTAGTAGTGACCTTAGTGAAGGTACAATTGACAAAGCTCAATTAACATTTGATCATTCAAACTGGTATGTGCCTCAGGAAGTAACTGTTACCAGTGTTGAAGATATGCTGGTTGATGGAGACATCACTTATCCAATCAATTTAACGGTTGATAGAACAAATACTACTGATCCTATTTATAAAAATCCAGCATTGGTAGATGACCCTGATAATGTTTCTGTAACCAATGAAGATAATGATGCTGCTGTACTTTCTATTGATAACGTAACGGCAAATGAAACCAACTCAGGAACAACTGACTTTGTATTTACAATAACACATTCTGGTCAGGAAGTAGTAGGAGGATATTCGGTTTCTTATTACACGCAGAACGGAAGTGCAAAATCACCAAGTGACTATATAGGTAATGGTGGACCAGTTGCATTTACTGGTGGCGTTTTGGGTGAAACACAAACAATTACCATAGTAGTTAACGGAGATGTTGCTTTAGAGCCAGATGAGACTTTCGAACTTGTTCTTAGTTCGGTTAGTGCACCTGGTAGAAATGTAACAATTAACAATTTAAATAAAATTGGTACTGGTACCATTTTAAATGATGATAGTTCAGTATTATCTATTTCAGATCCTAGTATTACCGAGGGAGATTCGGGAACCAAGCAATTGGTATTCGATGTTACCTTAAGCAATCCTGTTGAACTTGGAGTTACTGTTGATTACGCAACAGCAGATGGAACAGCTACAGTTGCGAATGGTGATTATAGCTCTAAATCAGGTACTCTAACATTTGCAGGTACTGCTGGTGAGATTCAAACCATTAGTGTGCCAATTAACGGAGACGAAATTGTAGAATTAGATGAGAACTTCTCAGTTAATTTGAGCAATGCAAGAGTTGATGGTGTTGTTAATTCATCTATTAGTATTTCTGCAACTGAAGGAGTTGGAACAGGTACTATTACCAATGATGACGCTGTAGTTCTTTCAATAGCAGGATTTACGGTAGATGAATCGATTGGAACAGCAAATTATACCATTACAATGGATAAAGCGGTTCAAGATGAATTTACAATTGATTTTGCGACTTCTGATAATTCAGCAGAAAATGGGTCTGATTACACAGCAGTTTCAAATTCAGGAATGACATTTGGAGCTGGCAATAGCTTAGTTCAAACTGTTTCAGTTGATATTCTGGATGGTAACATTGTTGAACCAACAGAAATATTAAAAGGAACAATTAATAATAAAGTTGATGCCAAAAATCAGGCAGTAACATTCTCTGGAGGAGGCTCTTCAGCGCAGGCTGATGGAACAATTCTTGATAATGACGTAGCTACCTTAGCTATTAATGATATGAGTGTTGCCGAGTCGGCAGGTACAGCAACCTTTACCGTTACACTTACAGGTACAGTTCAAAATAACTTTACTGTAAATTATTCAAGTACTGATGATACTGCTGAATCACCATCTGATTTTACAGTTATTGGTTCAACACAATTAACCTTTGGTGGTTTAAATAGTAATATTCAGACTTTTACCGTAGGTATTATTGAGAACTCAATTGCCGAGGCTACTGAGACATATCACATTAATTTAACCGGGCTTAACAAGAATGGTCAGTCAGGAGTAAGTATTTCTGATCATCAAGGAGAAGGAACAATTACTGATAATGATATTGTAAACTTGGTTCTACATGGATTTACTGTAACGGAAACTGATGGTTCACAAACTCAGAATTTCCAAGTAAGTAGAGATATTGCCTCACAATCTCCAATAGGATTACTGTTTACAACTTCTGAGAATACAGCTAACGGTGATAGTGATTATACAGCACAATCTAATGCAGATGTAATACTTATTGCTGGTTCAACAGCAAATACAAATATTCCTGTTACTGTATTAGGTGATATAATTGCAGAGCCAACTGAGGATTTCTCTGGTACAATTTCGTTGAATACCTTAAATGGGCAGCAAGTACAAATTACAACGGCTTCAGCTACTAGCATCATCAATGATAATGATGAAATGCAAGTTAGTTTGGAAGATAAAACAGTTACAGAAACCAATGGAAATCAAACTGTAAATTATATAGTAAGTACTAATATAGTTGCCGAAAAAGATGTTGTTCTTGAGTTTTATACCTCTGATGGAACAGCAAAAACAATAACGGATTACACAGCTAAGACTGCAACAATAGTAACAATTCCTGCAGGAAGCAATTTTGTTAATATTCCTATTGATGTTTTAGGTGATTTGATATTAGAACCACAAGAAAAATTTAATGGAGTAATCTCTATAACAAATAACAATAGTCAGCAAGTATCGCTTGCTAAGCCAAATGCCGAATATACCATTCATGATAATGATGCAGCAAGTATAGCGATTGCTGATGTAAGCGTTGATGAAGATGTTGCAGGTGGAATGGCTACATTCACTGTTGTCTTAACAGGAAATGTTCAAGATGAATTTACTGTTGATTATACCACAAGTGATAATGCAAGTGCACTTGCAGGTTTTGATTATACTTTATCGGCAGGAACATTAACATTCCCTGCAGGTTCTGTAAGTGGTACAAGTAAATCATTTACTGTTGCAATTAACAACGATGATTTAATTGAACCTACAGAAACTTATACGGTAACCTTAAGTAACATTTCAGGTGGTTTAGTTACTGCATCAGATGCAATTGCTATTGGAACCATTGTGGATAACGATAGTGGATCAATCTCTATCGATGATGTTACAGTAGCAGAGAATATTGTGAGTGGAGAAGCTGTATTTACTGTAAGTTTAACAGGATCAATTCAAGATGAATTAACTGTTGATTTTACAACGAATGATGGAACAGCTCATGCACCAAGTGATTATACCGTAGTTTCCAATACATTAACTTTTGCTGCTGGTTCATCCAATGCGACGCAAAGTATTACGATTCCTATTATTAATAATTCAGTTGCCGAATCAACAGAGAATTATTATATAGACTTAAGCAATATTGTAAGTACTGGAAATGTAAGTTTTGCAGATAATCAAGGAGAAGGTACTATTACTGATGATGATGAGGTAACTGCAATTAACCTTAGCGGATTTACCAAATCAGAAACCAATTCTAATGTTGATTATAATTTTGTGGCAAGTATGAATATTACTGCCCAATATCCTGTTATAATTAGCTTTACTACAAGCGAAGGAACAGCAAAAGAAGGAAGTGATTTTACAGCTCAATCAGCAGTTGAATACACAATTTTACCAGGTGATTTAAGTGTAAATATTCCAGTTCAAGTAATTGGTGATTTGGTGAATGAACCTCAAGAATCATTTACAGGTAAAATTACGATAGTTGAAAAAAATGGACAGCAAATTACATTAGGAACTGATACTTCTACAGGTATTATTAATGATGATGATAATGCAATTATATCTGTTACTGGATTTACTGTAGATGAGTCATCTGGAACTGCAGATTTTACAATCGAGTCAAATCTTGCAATTCAAAATGCCATTTCAGTAGATTTTGAAACTGTAAACGGTACTGCTTTGGCAGGATCTGATTATACAGCAGTTTCTACAACTACGCTTAACTTTGGTGCTGCAAATGATCAAAGTCAGACGGTAACGGTTAGCATAGATAATGATGATGTTGTAGAACCTTCTGAAAACTTAATTGGTAGACTTAGCAATTTAGTTGTGAATAGTCAAGATGTAACATTAGCTGGAGGTGGAGCAACTGCAGAAGCTTATGGTACGATTACAGATAATGATGTAGCAACTTTATCTATTGATGATGTAGAAGTAAATGAATCTGCTGGAACGGCAACATTTACTTTAAGTCAAACTGGTACAGTGCAGAATATTTATACTGTAGATTATGCATCGGCAAATTCAACAGCTATCGAGCCTTCAGATTATACTGCTATTCCAACAAGTACACTAACATTTGGAGGATCTAATAGTTCTTCTCAAAGCATTACTGTTAATATTATCGAGAATAATATTGCAGAGCCAACAGAAGAGTATCAGATCAATTTGTCCAACCTCCTTGTAAATGGTCAATTGGGAATTTCTATTGCAAAACCGCAAGGAATTGGTACAATTATAGACAATGATGCTTATACAATCAGCCTAGCAGGCTTTACGGTAAGTGAAACAGATGTAAATGCGGATCACAACTTTGTAGCTACCATGAGTGGAGAAGCACAGGAAGATGTAGTGATCAGCTTTACAACTACCAATGGCAGTGCAGCAGGAAGTGACTTTACATCACAAACATCACAGACCTATACCATTTTGGCAGGTTCAACAAGCGTTAACATTCCTGTAGAGGTATTGGGAGATGATATTGCAGAGGCAACAGAAAGTTTCACCGCAGCAATAATCATTGACAATGCCAACGCACAACAGGTGACAATCGGCACCGGCAGTGCAACGGGAACCATTAACGATGATGATGCTTATACAATCAGCCTAGCAGGCTTTACGGTAAGTGAAACAGATGCAAATGTGGATCACAACTTTGTAGCTACCATGAGTGGAGAAGCACAGGAAGATGTAGCGATCAGCTTTACAACTACCAATGGCAGTGCAGCAGGAAGTGACTTTACATCACAAACATCACAGACCTATACCATTTTGGCAGGTTCAACAAGCATTAACATTCCTGTAGAGGTATTGGGAGATGATATTGCAGAGGCAACAGAAAGTTTCACCGCAGCAATAATCATTGACAATGCCAACGCACAACAGGTGACAATCGGCACCGGCAGTGCAACGGGAACCATTAACGATGATGATGCTTATACAATCAGCCTAGCAGGCTTTACGGTAAGTGAAACAGATGCAAATGTGGATCACAACTTTGTAGCTACCATGAGTGGAGAAGCACAGGAAGATGTAGCGATCAGCTTTACAACTACCAATGGCAGTGCAGCAGGAAGTGACTTTACATCACAAACATCACAGACCTATACCATTTTGGCAGGTTCAACAAGCATTAACATTCCTGTAGAGGTATTGGGAGATGATATTGCAGAGGCAACAGAAAGTTTCACCGCAGCAATAATCATTGACAATGCCAACGCACAACAGGTGACAATCGGCACCGGCAGTGCAACGGGAACCATTAACGATGATGATGCTTATACAATCAGCCTAGCAGGCTTTACGGTAAGTGAAACAGATACAAATGCGGATCACAACTTTGTAGCTACCATGAGTGGAGAAGCACAGGAAGATGTAGTGATCAGCTTTACAACTACCAATGGCAGTGCAGCAGGAAGTGACTTTACATCACAAACATCACAGACCTATACCATTTTGGCAGGTTCAACAAGCGTTAACATTCCTGTAGAGGTATTGGGAGATGATATTGCAGAGGCAACAGAAAGTTTCACCGCAGCAATAATCATTGACAATGCCAACGCACAACAGGTGACAATCGGCACCGGCAGTGCAACGGGAACCATTAACGATGATGATGCTTATACAATCAGCCTAGCAGGCTTTACGGTAAGTGAAACAGATGCAAATGCGGATCACAACTTTGTAGCTACCATGAGTGGAGAAGCACAGGAAGATGTAGTGATCAGCTTTACAACGACTAATGGTACGGCTACAGCGATTGATTTTGCTGCACAAGCATCTCAGACCTATACCATTTTGGCAGGTTCAACAAGCATTAACATTCCTGTAGAGGTATTGGGAGATGATATTGCAGAGGCAACAGAAAGTTTCATCGCAGCAATAATCATTGACAATGCCAACGCACAACAGGTGACAATCGGCACCGGCAGTGCAACGGGAACCATTAACGATGATGATGCTTATACAATCAGCCTAGCAGGCTTTACGGTAAGTGAAACAGATGCAAATGCGGATCACAACTTTGTAGCTACCATGAGTGGAGAAGCACAGGAAGATGTAGCGATCACAGGAAGATGTAGCGATCAGCTTTACAACTACCAATGGCAGTGCAGCAGGAAGTGACTTTACATCACAAACATCACAGACCTATACCATTTTGGCAGGTTCAACAAGCATTAACATTCCTGTAGAGGTATTGGGAGATGATATTGCAGAGGCAACAGAAAGTTTCACCGCAGCAATAATCATTGACAATGCCAACGCACAACAGGTGACAATCGGCACCGGCAGTGCAACGGGAACCATTAACGATGATGATGCTTATACAATCAGCCTAGCAGGCTTTACGGTAAGTGAAACAGATGCAAATGTGGATCACAACTGCAGCAGGAAGTGACTTTGTAGCTACCATGAGTGGAGAAGCACAGGAAGATGTAGCGATCAGCTTTACAACTACCAATGGCAGTGCAGCAGGAAGTGACTTTACATCACAAACATCACAGACCTATACCATTTTGGCAGGTTCAACAAGCATTAACATTCCTGTAGAGGTATTGGGAGATGATATTGCAGAGGCAACAGAAAGTTTCACCGCAGCAATAATCATTGACAATGCCAACGCACAACAGGTGACAATCGGCACCGGCAGTGCAACGGGAACCATTAACGATGATGATGCTTATACAATCAGCCTAGCAGGCTTTACGGTAAGTGAAACAGATGCAAATGCGGATCACAACTTTGTAGCTACCATGAGTGGAGAAGACCTATATTTTGGCACAGGAAGATGTAGTGATCAGCTTTACAACTACCAATGGCAGTGCAGCAGGAAGTGACTTTACATCACAAACATCACAGACCTATACCATTTTGGCAGGTTCAACAAGCGTTAACATTCCTGTAGAGGTATTGGGAGATGATATTGCAGAGGCAACAGAAAGTTTCACCGCAGCAATAATCATTGACAATGCCAACGCACAACAGGTGACAATCGGCACCGGCAGTGCAACGGGAACCATTAACGATGATGATGCTTATACAATCAGCCTAGCAGGCTTTACGGTAAGTGAAACAGATGCAAATGTGGATCACAACTTTGTAGCTACCATGAGTGGAGAAGCACAGGAAGATGTAGTGATCAGCTTTACAACTACCAATGGCAGTGCAGCAGGAAGTGACTTTACATCACAAACATCACAGACCTATACCATTTTGGCAGGTTCAACAAGCATTAACATTCCTGTAGAGGTATTGGGAGATGATATTGCAGAGGCAACAGAAAGTTTCACCGCAGCAATAATCATTGACAATGCCAACGCACAACAGGTGACAATCGGCACCGGCAGTGCAACGGGAACCATTAACGATGATGATGCTTATACAATCAGCCTAGCAGGCTTTACGGTAAGTGAAATAGATACAAATGCGGATCACAACTTTGTAGCTACCATGAGTGGAGAAGCACAGGAAGATGTAGTGATCAGCTTTACAACGACTAATGGTACGGCTACAGCGATTGATTTTGCTGCACAAGCATCTCAGACCTATACCATTCTAAAGGGAACAACAAGTGTTGATATTCCTGTGGTAGTAATTGGAGATTTTATATTGGAATCTACAGAAAGTTTTACTGCAGAAATTGAAATTAATGATGCAAACGAACAGCAGATAACAATTGAGAATGAAAATGCCATTGCAACTGGAACAATTAATGATAACGATGTTTCAGAGATTTCAATTGCAGCCAATGATGATGAAGCAGGTGAGCCAAATAATGATGGACAGTTTACGGTAAGCTTGAGTAATCAATCGGATGATGCCACAGTAATTGCTTATACAATAGGAGGAAGTGCAACGGCAGTAGAAGATTATACCACTTTAACAGGCAGTATTACGATTCCAGCCAATACAAGCAATGGAACCATTGATGTATCGGTGATTGATAACAACATATTGGAATCAGATGAGACGGTAATTGTTACTTTAACAAGTATTACTTCGGGTGATCCACAAGCGATTATCGGCGCAAGTAGTTCGGCAACAGTAACGATCTCTGATGACGATAGTTCAGAAGTTTCGATTACAGCCAATGATGATGAAGCAGGCGAGCCAAATAATGATGGACAGTTTGCGGTAAGCTTGAGTAATCAATCGGATGATGCCACAGTAATTGCTTATACAATAGGAGGAAGTGCAACGGCAGTAGAAGATTATACCACTTTAACAGGCAGTATTACGATTCCAGCCAATACAAGCAATGGAACCATTGATGTATCGGTGATTGATAACAACATATTGGAATCAGATGAGACGGTAATTGTTAATTTAACAAGTATTACTTCGGGAGATCCACAAACGATTATCGGCGCAAGTAGTTCGGCAACAGTAACGATCTCTGATGACGATAGTTCAGAGGTAAGTATAGCAGTTACAACATCAGCAAGTGAGCCTGGAACAAATGGATTGTTTACCGTAACTCTAACTAATCCTGTTGATATTGATACTGAAATTACATTTGGAGTTAGTGGAACAGCTACAGAGGGAACAGATTATTCTAATCTTGTTAAAACTCTAACTATTCCTGCAAATTCAACAGAAACAAGTATTAATATTGATGTAATAAATGATGAATTAGTTGAGACAGGTGGAGAAGAGGTTGTAGTTACATTAAGCGGAACAAATAATGCTGTAACCTTGTCAGCAAGCAAATCTGCTAATATGAATTTAGGAGATGATGATTCTACTGAGGTAAGTATAACTGCTACCGATGATTCTTCGCAGGAAGGTACACCTTCAGGAAATAATGCAGAATTTACGATTTCCTTAACTAAGGCTTCAGCAGTTGCTACGGTTGTAAGTTATAATGTTAGCGGAACTGCTACACAAGGTGATGACTATACGAGCTTATCTGGTACAGTTACAATTCCAGCTAGTAGCAAATCTGCTACAATAGATGTTCTCGTAATTGATGATGTTTTATTTGAAGATTCAGAAACTGTAATCCTTACACTTACAGGTATAACATCGGGAGATGCGACAACTGTATTGGGAAGTCAGGTAACGGCTACAGCAACAATAATTGATAATGATATTGAATGTTCTGCTGGAGATGATCTTGAAATTTGTTCTTCGGAAGTAGAGGTTACTTTGAGTACAGCTACACAAAATAACGCAAGCAATTATACTTGGACAACGAATGGTTCTGGAACATTTACAGATGCTAGTGTTTTAAATGCAGTTTATAATCCAAGTGATGATGATAGAACTAGTGGTGAAGTTCAGCTTACTTTAAGTGTTTCTGGTATTAGCGGAACTGACAGCGATGTAATGACACTTAAAATTTGGCCAAGAGTACTTCTAAATGCAGGTGATGAAACAGCGATTATCAATGAGGGTGAAACTTATCAGGTAAGTGGAGCAGTAGCTGTTAATCACGCTGGAATACTTTGGACAAGTACAGGCGGAACATTCGATGATCCAACAGCTCTTAATCCAGTATTTACTCCAACGACTAATGAAAATGTTGTTCTTAGAATGACTGGAACAGGATTAGGTACTGGAGCATGTTCTGATGATTTCGATGAGATTTCATTAACGATTAATGATTTCCCTATAGCAGATAATGAAAGTGTTACAGGTTTAGAAGATCAGGTATTGAATTTTATAGAGTCTGATTTCTCAACCAATTATTTAGATGCTGAAAGCGATGCGTTTGCTGGAATCAAGATAGTAAGTATAGAATCAGTTGGTGAACTTGAATATGAAGGTACATCAGTAAATTCAGGATTAGAAATCACTAATGCTAATATCAGTAAGCTAAGTTTTAAGGCACAATTAAATGAAAATGGAACGAATTACGATTCCTTCGAGTTTAAGGTGTTTGATGGAGTAGAATATAGCTCGGAAACTTATACAATGAATATTTCCATAACAGCTGTGAATGATGAACCATCGTTTAGCTTGATGAATCCAAAAGATATCTTGGTAAGTGAAGATATAGGTGATGTAATTGTTAATGGCCAGGTTGCAACACAATCGAGTGGACCAGCCGACGAATCAGGACAAATTCTGACATTGCATTTGTCAAATGATACACCAGCTTTATTTAGCGTTCAGCCAGCTTTAGATGCTTCAGGAAACTTAACTTTTACTCCAGCTGAGAATATGTTTGGAGAAGCCACTGTAAGCGTTTATATCACAGATGATGGAGGCGTAGCAAATGGAGGTGATGATACTTCAGCGGTTCAGGAATTTACAATTACGCTTGAGGCGGTGAATGATGGTCCGGTTGCAGAGGATGATCTGTTTACAATGGATGAAGATACTCAGTTGAGAGGCAATGTTCAGGCAGATAATGGAAATGGAGAAGATTCCGATCCAGATAATTCTACTGACAACTTTACTTATACACTTGTTGATGGTGGAACAGCTGAATCTAATGGTAATTTGGTATTCAATGCCGATGGTAGTTTTACTTACGATCCAAATCCAGATTTCTTTGGTGAAGTGAGCTTTACTTATCAGCTTTGTGATAACCCAGTTACGCCACTAATTCAGAAGTGTAATGAAGCAACGGTTACAATAACAGTAACTCAAATAAGTGATACTCCAATTGCAGTAGATGATAACCTTTGGTTGAAAGAAGATTCTTCAATTAGTGGTAATGTATTTGATAATGATGAACGATTGGTAGATATACCGGTAGTTATTTCATCAAATACCAATCCATCTCATGGAACCTTATCTATTAATCCTGATGGTACTTTTACTTACATTCCTAACAAAGGATATTTTGGAAATGATTCATTCGAATATACTTTAAAGGATATTGATGGTGATGAGTCTACAGCTACGGTTTACATTGCTGTTGATCCATTGGATTACGATCCTATTGCCAATGATGATTTTGATACCATAAATGAAGAAGAAGTTAGCACAGGTAATTTATTTGCCAACGACGAAGACTTCATTAATGATCCAGTAGTAGTTGTTTCAAATACAGACCCTTCAAATGGTACAGTGGTAGTAAATCCTGATGGAACGTACATTTATACACCAAATGTAGATTTCTATGGAACAGATACTTTCACATACACTTTGGAAGATTCTGATGGAGACAGAGATAGTGCTACAGTTACCATTACCGTAAATCCAGTTAACGATGTGCCTGTGGCAGTTGATGATACAAATACAACTACCGAGGATACTGAGATTGGAGGAAATGTATTGGCAAATGATACCAATTTAGGTGATGCTCCAGTTAGTGTTGTTGATTTTACGAATCCTAATAACGGTACTGTATTGGTAGTTGGAGATGGCAATTATACCTATTTGCCAGACGATAACTTTAATGGTGTTGATAGCTTTACTTATACCATTGAAGATGAAAATGGCGATCGATCAACAGCAATTGTTACAATTACGGTGAGTCCAATTAACGATGTTCCAGTAGCAGTTGATGATACCAATTCAACAGATGAAAAATCTTCTGTATCGGGTAATGTTTTATCGAACGATACCGATTTAGATCTAGATGATTTAACTGTTGTTGAAATCAATGGAGAAGCTACACAAATTGGAACTGAAATAATACTAAGTGCAGGCGGAACAGTTCGTTTAAATACCAATGGAACTTATGAGTTTAATCCAAATGGAGAATTTGATTATCTGCATACCGGAGAAACAACTCAAGTAACATTTACATACAGTATTACCGACGGTATTGCCAATAGTAATTCGGCAACAGTTACCATTACCATTGTTGGAATAAACGATGCACCTGTAGCAAATGATGATCTGTTAGATACATACGATAACGAGGAAATTATTATTTCCGTACTAGATAATGATGTAGATGCAGATGGGGATCAGTTATCAGTTGATATCATAGATGAACCTAAATATGGAGATGTTGTTGTGAACGCAGATGGAAGCTTATCTTATATCGCTGATTTAGGTAGCTATTGTAATACTGAGCAGTTTACATATAGAATTTGTGATCCAGCTGGATTGTGTGATGTAGCAACGGTTACTATTGAAATAGAAGCGAAGGATACCGACGAAGATAGTATTCCTGATGCGATTGAAACATTGACTTTAAATACCGACGGAGATGTTGACTTAAACTATCAGGATTTAGATAGCGATAATGATGGTATCTCTGACGAAGATGAAGCTCAAATAACAAATCCTTGTACTGACTCTCCTGTTGATACAGATGGAGACGGAACTCCGGATTATTTGGATACTGATAGTGATAACGACGGTTATCCTGATGAAGAAGAAAGTGATGATGATTGTGATGGAGACGGAATAGCCAATTACATTGATGAGTATGATGATTGTGCTGAATATGTTTCTATTCCAGAAGGGTTTTCTCCTAATGGAGATGGCATAAATGATAAATTTGTTATTAAGGGTATAAAAGACTTCCCGAATTCGAAGTTAATAATATTTAACCGATGGGGTAATGAAATATTTAAAGCCTCTGGATATCAAAATGATTGGGATGGAAGAGCTAAAAATAGCTTGACTGTAGGAACTAAAATTGTACCTGAAGGAACATATTATTACGTTATTGACCTTGGTAATGGATCCAAAGTGATTAAAGGTTACGTTTACATCAACTACTAATTAAAACATTATGAATAGATCTAGATTTAATTCTCTAAAATACGTTGTATTATTCTTGTTGGTTTTCCCTTGCTTTAAACAGGGGAAAGCACAACAGGATCCAATGTATACTCAATACATGCATAATCCTTTAACTGTAAATCCAGCTTATGCAGGTAGTACTGATATGATGAGTGCAATGTTCTTGGCGCGTGAACAGTGGGTAGGATTTGATGGCGCTCCAAAATCGCGTACTTTAACTTTAAGTGCACCCATTACAAGGTATGATATTGGCGCTGGATTTGCTTTTATTAATGATGAATTGGGACCAGTAAAACAGAATAGTTTTTACACTGATTTTGCTTATCATTTAACTTTGGGTGAAAAAGGAAAATTGTCTTTTGGCTTGAAAGGTGGATTTGATATGATCCAAATTGATTTAATGAACCTAACCTTAGATCAACAGAACGATGGAACTTTTGCTCAGAATTTTGAGGAACAGTTCATTTTGAACTTTGGTTTGGGATTGTATTACTATACCGATCGTTTTTATTTGGGAGTGTCGATTCCAAGAATGTTGAAGAATAATTACGACAATGATGGAATCAACACAACCAGTTTGGGATATAAGGAACGTCACTATTTTCTGACAACAGGAGCTTTATTCGATTTAAATGACTATATCAAATTAAAGCCGTCAATCTTGTCTAAAATAGTTTGGAATGCTCCGGTATCAATTGATTTGTCAGCAAATTTCATACTCTACGATCAGTTGTGGCTTGGAACATCATACCGCATTGATGATTCAATGAGTTTTTTAATTCACTACCAGTTGTCAGATCAATTGCGTGTTGGTTATGCATTCGACCTAACCGAATCAGAAATGAGAAGATATAATAATGGAACGCATGAGATTATGGTAGCATTCGATTTCCAGTTCAACAAGAAAAAAATCATGACACCTAGATATTTCTAACCTAATACTGAATTGAAAGATGAAGAAACTTACATTAGCACTCAGTCTTGTTTTCTCACTGATTTGTGTTCAGTTGCAGGCACAATTATTATCGAAAGCTGACAAATATTTTAATTCATTTGCCTATGGTGATGCGGTAGAGCTATATGAAATACTTTGGAAGAAGGACAGTGTAAATCGATATATTACCAGGCAATTGGCCGTTTCTTACCGGATGATGAACAATACGGTTAAAATGGAAAAGTATTATTCCAAATTGGTTAACCTTACGGATAACGAATCGGAAGATTATTATCATTATTCCAAGGCGCTTCAAAGCAATGAAAAATACGATAAGGCAAAGATATACATGGACAAGTATTTGGCTTTTGAAAATGCAAAGCCAAGAAGCAAAATAGATCCTCGTTTTCTAATGTCTTTAAGAGATGATTCCACACGTTATCAAATAGCACCAGTTTTGATTAATTCTGAAGCTTCAGAATTTGGTCCTGCCTTTTACAAGGACCAGCTTGTGTTTTCATCAGCGAAAGCAATGCCTAAACTGATCAAAAGAAATCACGGCTGGAACGATCAAAATTACTTGAGGCTATATGTTGCCAATATCAATCAAGAAGATCAATTGCTGGATGTGAAGTTGCTTTCTAGCAGGCTAGCTACGAATTATCACGATGGTCCTGTATGTTTTAACAAAGCAGGTGATGAAATGTTTCTCACAAGGAACTACGTATCAGACAGCAAACGAGCTCAAAAAGATGATTCTGGAGTAGTTAGCATTAAGCTTTATCATTGTAAGAAAGAAGGGGAGCATTGGTCTAGCCCAAAACTTTTGCCTTTTAACATGGATGGATATTCTACTGGTCATCCGAGTCTTTCGGCGGATGGGAAACGCTTGTATTTCATTTCTGACCGACCAGGTGGATTTGGAGGGACGGATATCTATTATGCAGAAAGAAATGGTGAAAGTTGGAACGAACCAGTCAATCTAGGCAATACAATTAACACACCAGAAAATGAAATGTCACCCTTTATTGCAAACAACAATAGCTTTTATTTTGCATCCAAAGGACATGCCGGTCTTGGAGGTTTGGATATTTTCTGGATAAAAGACCTTGATTCTGATACTCTAATTAACATGGGATACCCAATAAATACAGCTAAGGATGATTTTTCCTTCGTTTTAAAAAATGGTAAAGGCTATTTGGCTTCGAATAGAGTAAAAGGTGAATCGTACGATGATATTTATAAGTTTAAAATTGTAAGAAGATTGATTAAAGGGAAAGTTTATCATGATGAAACTCATGAAATTCTGCCTAATAGTATGGTAAAATTAATTGATGAGAACGGTAAAGCAATTCAAGAAGTTTATACGGGAGCAGATGGAGTATTTAAATTCTTAGTAGATGCTGTACAGAATTTTAAGCTTACGTCTGAAAAGTTGATGTATAATATTGGAACGGGCTTAGTAGGCAGAGGTGAATTGGAGGATCAGATTGAAGTGCATTGCGATTTGTATCAATCCAGAGATAACAGCCTTGAATTAGCAGGAGTTGTATTGTATCGCGGAGATCGTTCACCGGTTTCACATTTGGATATCAGATTGATAAATATGAACACTGGAGACATAGTTGATCTTGTAACTGGTGACAAGGGAAATATGAATAGTCCAATTGATCGAAATACTGAATACACAATAGAGTATCACAAAGAAGGAGTTTTTGCTGAACCAGGAAGTTTTAGCACTTCTAATATTGAAGGCAATAAATTACATATCGAAAAATTGGTGGATAAAGTAGAGGTAGGAAAAGTGTTTGTGCTTGAGAATATTTTCTATGATTTGGACAAATCTGAGATTAGACCAGATGCTGCTTTGGAACTTGACAAGCTGGTTATGGTAATGAATGACAATCCAAGTTTGAAAATTGAGTTGAGTTCCCATACTGATTCAAGAGGTAGTGATGCGTATAATATGGCTTTATCAGAAAGACGAGCCAAATCTGCCGTGAAATACATCATTGAAAATGGAATTGCAAAAGATAGAATTGTGGCCAAGGGTTATGGTGAAACAAAATTGATTAATCATTGCTACAATGGTGTAGAATGTAGTAAGGCAGAGCATCAGGCTAATCGCAGAACCGAGGTGAAAGTACTGGAATTATAGGCTGTATACATACAATTACAATATTATCGACCATTATTTTTACCATTCCAAGAATTGTGCCATTTTTAATTTCAGGAAAAAATGAAGTGTTCTGGTTCTTAATGGTAGCAGGAACCATAGGGTGATTTATTTGCCTTTTTTGTGGAGATGATAGGAAATAAATTATTACAAAATAAATTTAAGTAGGGTTTACTGAAAAACGGATAAAGCAAACTTTGTCGGTTTTTCATATCCTAACATTTTTATGAGCATGATTTTCCATATTGAGTAGATATTTATCGAACTTATACTCATTTGAGCAAGAGGCATAAAAATTTGCTTCAATCGAAGCAAATTAAGAACAAATATGATACAGCTCACCCATGACTGCGATGTATCAAGTCTTTTAGCTCTAATGTTATTCATGTTGTATCCTCTTTTGGCTTGTCCGAATTTTCCTTCAACATGATTTTGGAATTGCAACAAAATATGGTACAAAAAGATTAGGCCGCTAATTTATAATAAGCTCTTAATTCAATTTCTTTTTCTAAAGGTGTTTTATATCCCAAACTAGAGTGTATTCTTTTAACATTGTACCAATTTTCGATGTAATCGTATACATGGTTATATGCATGAGTAAATGATTTAAACTTGTTTCGGTATATCATTTCCGACTTGATCGTTTTAAAAAAGCTTTCAGCTACGGCATTATCCCAACAGTTTCCCTTTCTGCTCATGCTTCTGTTTATCTTATCATTATCCATAAAAATATCCCTTATTTTATTGCAGGCATATTGAACGCCCCTATCCGAATGAAGAATAAATCCATCTATTATTTGTCTTCGCTTACGTGCAATATTCCATGCCTTAAGAACCGTGTTTTCATAGGTCATATCTTTACTTAACGACCAACCAACAACTTGTCTATCCGCCAAATCAATCATCGTTGTGAGGTAAATCCACTTGTCATTAACTCTAATATAAGTAATGTCAGATACCCATACTTTACCTAGCTGTTCAACTTTAAATTGCCGGTCAAGAGTGTTTTTTTCAATCTTATAACCATGCTTAGAGTAAGTTGTATTAATAAATCGCTTTTTAGGCTTGAACCGAATGTTTTCTGCCTTCATTAGTTTACCAACATAAGTTCTAGATATTTTATATCCAATCTTCTCCAATTCAACCTGAATACGCGGACTTCCATAGGTTTGTCTACTGTCTTTAAATATCTTTTTAATCTCATTTACCAGAATCGCTTTTCTTGAGTACTTCTTTTTGGTAAGTTTAATTGACTTCCAGTGGTAATATGAATTCCGGCTTACTTTTAAATGCTTACACATCTTCCCAACAGGATATATCTTTTTATGCTTATCCATAAAATTATAGATCAATTGTCGCTCTTGGAGAAGATGCTGACCGCCTTTTTTAATATATCACGTTCTAATCTAGTTTCTTTTAATTCTGCTCTTAACTGGGATATCTCTTGCTGTTCCGGACTTAAAGAAATATTACCTTTTCCTGTGAAAGATTCTTTATTGCTTAATGTTTCTCTTCGCCATCTTCGAATCATGCTGTCGTTTAATCCGTAATCTTCAGACACTTGCTTCGCGCTTTGTCCCGATTTAAGTAGATTCACAATCATCAACTTAAATTCTGTTTCATAATGTTTCGCCATAATTTAAATATAAGAATTTCGGGCGTAACCATTGTACCAACAAATGTAGCATGTCCAGTTTTCCCTTAAAATGCTCAAAGCGTTCATCCTTATAGGCTGGATTACCGGGATGAAACCTGGCTTCCAATACGGGATCATCCAGCAACAACAGGCTGTCAACATCCGTTTTCAATCGGGATAGTTTATCCAGGTACGCCTTCACGGTATTCTTGCTTACACCCAGATCCCTGGCTATGGTTTTCTTTGGGCTTCCTTGCTGATGCAAGCGCAGTAATTGTTTGATCTGACTCATAGGTTTTGGTTTTCCAGCCATCTGCATTCGTTTTAGTGGTCATCTACTTTCTGCCACTAAAGAACCAAAACCTGTGTTATTTTGAAAAGAGGGGTCAACATGATCCGGAATATCCAATAGGTTTAAAAAATCCTTACGAGCTTTTCGCCGGTAGGTTCTTGGCTTTTTTTCCAGAGATAAAGCTACAGATAAAAAATCAATAACCCGTTCACTAATAATCCTTGAGTCATTTAACAAGTCATGATCTGTAGGATACTTTATCTCCTGATCTGCAACGGTGGCATCCATTTGCAACTTGCCTCTGTTTTTAGGATTTCCCTCTTCATCCCTGTTTCTTTTGTTGTGTCCATGATCTTTCCTGGCCTCAGCACATTTAATAATCTCCTGATTGAACTGATCAAATAATTCTGCTGACATCCTCCTTCTTATTGTAACAAACAAAGATGAATCAAAGACTGGTGCTTCTTGAAATTCACTTAAACCAAGCATGAACTGCATGTATGGATTTTCTTTAATGGTCTCAATGGTTTCAACATCACTAAGCTTGAGCTTATGTTTTATTATCATTGCTCCAATCACTGTTTGTGGTGAAATGCCTGTACGACCAGTCTCAGTGCTCATTGTTTTCATGTAGTAAACAGCCAAATGATCCCATGGAATGACTTCGCTTAATTTTACCCAACGATTCTCTTTTGACAGATTCCTTTCGAAAGGTGTTTTGAATTCTTCGATCGTTAATTGAGAATGAAATGAATATTTTATCATAAGTGCATGACTTTAAGATAATAAAAACCATGCACACTTACTAGTTGAAAATAGATTAATTTACTGAACATCAAGAGATTGAATGTTTTTCAGCAAGCCCTAAGTAATGTATTGTTGAAAAATTTATAAGAGGATAGAAAGTATTGATTGGAGGTTGGTGTTAGAAAAAAAGATTTAAAAAACGATTATTTCAACATCTTTTTAAGTTTATTCATATCCTTGCTCACTTTTTCATTAATCACTTTAGAATAAATTTGAGTAGTTCGAATACTTTTATGTCCAAGCATTGAACTAATAGATTCAATAGGTACTCCATTGGCTAATGTTACTGTAGTAGCAAAAGTATGTCGAGCAATATGGAAAGTTATATTTTTATCGATTGATGTCAGGTCAGCTAATTCTTTTAAATAGGCATTTAATTTTTGATTGCTATAGTTTGGAAAAATATGGTCTTCGGTTTTCTTTCCTGGAAAATCTTCATATTTCTTCACAAGTTCAGCAGCTTTAGGAAGCAGAGGAAGATTTGATGGAGTTTTTGTTTTTTCTCGTTCCATAATGATCCATTGATATCCGTCTATACCAATGCGGATGTTATCAGTGGTAAGGTTGGAAATATCAATATAGGCAAGGCCGGAATAACATGCAAATACAAACATATCACGAACCATATCCAAACGTTTAATCTTTATTTTAAGATTTTCCAATCTTTGTAATTCCTCTTTGGTTATAAATTCTCGTTTTACTTCAACTAGTTTTGCTTGATATTTAGCAAAAGGATCTTTATCAAGCCACTCATTTTTAAGAGCTAGATTTATCACCTTTCTAAAGTTTTTAATGTATTTCAAAGAGCTGTTGTGATTACATTTTCGTACAGTTTTAAAATAATGCTCCAGGTCGGTAATAAAGGAATATTTAATTTGACGTAAAGGAATATCATTAATTTTATATTGATGCTTTAAGAAATTTCTAATATGATCTAGAGTTGTATCATACCTTTTTGTAGTAGCTTTTGCAAACGTGATCCCAATTAAAGCATGCATTTGTTTGTTGTGGTATTCGAAAACTTGAAGAAGACTTCTTTGTTCTTCATCTTTTCCAAGAAATCTTAACTTTAACTTTTTTGCTGTTACAAGCTCGCTGTTTTTAATCATTTCGGTGTGATGATCAAAGATGTTGTTTTTTAATACATCGAGAAATTTATTTAACTGAACACCTCCTTTTTTTCTGGCATTAGCTTTTCCAGCTTTATTATTCCAGTCTTCTGATGAAATTGATCTCCCTGTAGATATTTCAACACGTTCATTTTCTACAGAAATGCGAATATATATTGGACTTTCAAGGTTTGACTTGGATTTACTTTTTCGTATTACAAAGCTGATGTCTATTGGTGTGAAGGTGTTCATGTGCATCCATTTAAAATTGTTTTATAATCTTGAGAAAGAAAAATAAGAGATTTACTCACTCAAATTACGAAAAAATCCTATAAATGTCAATTGAAAAAATGAAGTTAGTTACTTTTAATTTGTTTTTATACAGTTTGTTATGAGATTTCTGGTGAGTAGATTTGGAAAGTGGAGTTACTCACCAGAAAGTTCACTTACCTATTGCTTTTTATTGAGTTTAAATGATGTGGTAATAAATAAAAAAGACTGTAAATCAGTGAATTTACAGTCTTTTAGTTCTATTTAACCTCAAAATTGTGGAGCTGCAGGGAATCGAACCCTGGTCCAAACACGCGATCAATAAGCTTTCTACATGTGTAGTGATTTATTAATTTTCGTATAAAGTTAGGGAAAGCACACCCGAGACTTTATCTTATCTTCTTAATTTCGCCCACTCCCCAAAGCCTGAAGTAGACTAACCTCGAATTGATAGCATCCAATTACTTACCGGAACAAGGTGGAACCATAAGCTGGATGTCTCGTCTCCACTCCTAGAGTAGTGATAAAGTGTAATCTACTAAAATTCGATTACGCAGCAAGAGCGTAGTTATTTTCGCCAATTAAAAAGTTTGATATCCGATATTTACGAGCTGGAATAACAACGCTCGACATGCTTACATATTAATTCATCATGCTGTCAAAATCCACGTCAGCCCCAGAATCGATGTAAAATTAGTAAAATTCACACATTTCACATGATTTTTTCATAGAAACCTTTCGGGATATGTATTAAATTTAATCTTATATCGATAGATATTTAGGGATCAATCACAAACAAGGTCTACTTAATGTGATTTTATGATGTGTATCGGGAGATAATAGATTCAAGAATTACTAAATAAAGTGTTTGACATCTGAGGTGTTCGTAAATCAATTCAGTGGAATGTGGATAATCGTTCTTTTTATTGTTATCTTAATACTCATTACCAGCATAATATCAAACACTTGCTTATAAAAAAGGAATCGTATGAACAAAAGAATTAGAATTGGAGTTCTTAGGGAAACTAAAAATCCACCTGATAGAAGAGTTGCAATACCGCCGGTAACAGGCTTGCAGATTCTCAATAGATATCCTAATGTTAGTATATTTATTCAGCCGAGTGATATTCGTTGCTTTACTGATTCTGAATACCGGGAGCAAGGATATTTTTTAACGGATGATTTGCGTGATTGTGATATTTTGATTGGAGTGAAAGAAGTTTCTATTCCAACTTTAATTCCAAATAAAATTTATTTGTTTTTTTCTCATACAGCAAAACAGCAAGCTTATAATCGTGAATTATTGCAGCAAATAGTCAAAAAAAATATAACCCTGATTGATTATGAGTATTTAAAGGACAATCAGAATAGACGTTTGGTCGCTTTTGGACATTGGGCAGGTGTTGTGGGCGCGTATAAAGCTCTTAGAGCAAGAGGTGTGCGTACCGATTTTTTCGATTTACCGCCAGCTAGTTATTGTAAGGATATGGAGGAGATGTATTTGCATCTGAAAAAGATTAGTTTAAAACCCATAAAAATATTGATTACCGGCGGAGGTCGTGTTGCAATGGGGGCAATGCAGACTCTTCGTGTTTTGAATTTGAAAGAGGTTACACCGGAACAATTTTTACATGAAAATTTTAATGAGCCTGTTGTTTGCCGAATTGATCCGGAACACTATGTGGCACGTAAAGACGGAGGTGAATTTAATTTAAAGGATTTTTACGATAATCCGGAAATGTACCGATCAACATTTAAGCCTTTTACTAAAGTGACAGATTTGTTTATTGCCTGTCATTATTGGGATCCGAAATCGCCTAAATTTTTACTTCCGGAAGATTACAAAGAAGATGATTTTAAAATTTCGGTAATTGCAGATGTAAGCTGTGATTTAAATGGTCCTATTGCATCAACATTGCGGGCTTCAACAATTGCTTCGTCGTTTTATGGATATGATCGGTTTAATGAAGAAGAGGCGATTCCTTTTGTGGATAAAAGGAATGTAACTGTTATGGCTGTGGATAATTTACCTGGTGAATTGCCTCGTGATTCATCAATCGATTTTGGAGAGGCTTTGTGTCAGAATGTCTATGATTATCTTTTAGGTGAGGATTCTGATGGTGTGATAGAACGGGCTACCATTGTAAAAAATGGCAGGCTGACTCCCCAGTTTGCTTATCTTCATGCTTATTTGGAAGGGGAGGATGCTGTAAAAGTTTAAAAAGAAAGAGGCTGTCTCATAATTACGAAACAGCCTCTTTTTATATGTATCCCTATTCGAGAATATTTTCAAAGGCTAATATCTCAGAATCTTAAAATTTCTTTTGAGACATCCGTTTATATTTTATAAATTTTTTAATTCAGTTATGGTATGATTTGGATCATCAGCTCCAAAAACAAAGCTTCCTGCAACCAAAGCATTGGCTCCAGCTTCAATTAATTTTTTTCCTGTTTCCAAATTTACACCTCCATCTATTTCAATAATAACGGAAGCGTTTTTATCCTTGATTAATTGAGCAAGCTTTTCAACTTTAATGTAAGTGTTCTCAATAAAACTTTGTCCGCCAAAACCAGGATTTACACTCATTAAGAGAACCAAATCAATATCAGAAATAATATCTTCTAAAACAGAAACAGGTGTGTGTGGATTAAGTGATACGCCGGCTTTCATCCCATGGCTGTGAATGTTTTGAATCGTCCGGTGAAGATGGGTACATGCTTCGTAATGAACTGTTAGGATGTCGGCTCCAGCTTTTTTAAAAGCTTCAACATAGCGGTCCGGATCAATAATCATCAGATGAACATCCAACGGTTTTTTAGCAATTTTATTTATTTGCTCTACAACAGGCAGTCCATATGAGATGTTCGGTACAAATACTCCATCCATAATATCTAAGTGGAACCAATCGGCCTGACTGTTGTTTACCATTTCGATATCCGCCTTTAGATTTGTGAAATCGGCAGCTAATAGTGAAGGTGAAATTAATGTTTGCATTTGGTTGTTTACGTTTGGTTTAAATATGGCGCAAATATAAGTAAAAAAGGATAAGAGGAGGCAAATGAAAATTTACCATCTATTCTTATCCTTTCTTTTCACCCTAAAATAAATATTTATTCTCCTAAATAAGTTTTTAGTATTTTACTTCTAAATGTTGTCTTCATTCGCTTGATTGCCTTCTCTTTAATTTGGCGGACCCGTTCTCGTGTTAAGCCAAATTCTTTTCCAATTTCTTCAAGAGAATAAGGAGGCTTTTCATTTAAGCCAAAATACAATCTTATAATAGCTGCCTCCCTTTTCGAAAGTGTTGATAAGGAACGATCAATTTCTTTGCGAAGTGAATCTCGAATTAGTTTTTTATCCGGACTAATTTCATCATTGCTAAGCAATATATCGTAAAGAGTATTCTCTTCGTCAGGATTTATTGGAGCATCCATAGAGATGTGTCTTCCAGAAGCCTTAAGTGCTTCTTTTACATCTTTTGGGCTCATCTCCAAAATAATAGCAATTTCTTCAGGAGAGGGTTCGCGCTGATATTCCTGCTCCAGTTGAGCGAATGTTTTGTTGATTTTATTAATAGAACCAATTTTATTTAACGGCAAACGAACAATTCGGGCTTGCTCGGCTAATGCTTGTAAAATGGATTGTCTGATCCACCAAACAGCATATGATATGAATTTAAAACCTCTGGTCTCATCAAATCTTTGAGCCGCTTTTATTAGTCCCAAGTTTCCTTCATTAATCAAATCGGGCAGACTAAGGCCTTGGTTTTGATATTGCTTTGATACGGAAACAACAAAACGTAGATTGCATTTAATAAGTCGATCCAGAGCTTTTTTATTACCTTTTTTGATCTCCCTGGCAAGTTGAACCTCTTCTTCTGCAGAAATAAGATCGACCTTTCCAATTTCATGAAGATACTTGTCGAGTGAGGGAGTCTCTCTGTTGGTTACCTGTTTAGTAATTTTTAGCTGTCTCATAGTGGGTTTTGAATGGTATTTATATACGAGTGGGTTATTCTCGTTTATATTTAAATATAGCAAAATCATTTTGAAAAAGAAATTTGCAGCGCTTTCAAAAGGTTTATTTTGAGATTAATAAACTTATATTGCGACATCAGGCATCAATTTGAATAATAAAATCATTTATTTTTTGTGATTTATAACTAATTCCGTAATATTGCAATTGAATTCAGATTAATTCTTCTCATTTAGAGGTCGAAAGATCAGGTTCCCAATTGTTCAAAACAATTTCTATCTAAAAAAATCACCCGAAAAATATTAATATATCATTTATGTACGATATTCTTGAATTAAACAAGAAGCTTGTGCCTGAATTACGAGAAATCGCTAAAGAACTCAATGTTAAAAAAATTGAGTCTTTTAAGAAACAGGATTTAATTTACAGAATCCTTGATCAACAGGCAATTGTAGCTTCTGAAAGAAAAACACCAGAAAAAAAGACTCCCTTAAAAAGACCTAAGAGTCCAATGGGAGATAGTAAGGCTGATGAAGGGCGATCCAGATCGCTTTTGCATAAAAGAAAAAAGCCGGAACAACCAGTTAGAGATGCTGTAAGTAATGAGACTACTCAAGAAGAAGTTACAGCACCAAAAGACGCTCCAAGAAAACCCACACGAGAAATAAGACCGGTTGTTGAGAAAGCTGAAAGCATTCTTGTTGACGAGAAAAGCGAAGAGCAATCAAAACCCTCAGCTTTAGAGCCTCCTGTTGCAAATGAAAATGCACAGAGGAGCGAAAGACCTGCAAGACCACCGAGACCTGCAAGATCACCAAGACCAAGACCGGAACGTCAGGATAAACCAGAGCGTCAAGATAAGCCTGAAGGGGCGGATGTTGCTGAAGAACAGGTAAAAACAGAAGGCCGGGATGTGTCTGATAAGCCAGAGAAGACGGAAAGACAAGAGAATCCAAATAGAAAGCGTTTTGAAAAACGTGAGAAAGAGAAACTGTTTGAGTTTGATGGAATAATTGACAATTCGGGTGTTTTGGAAATTATGCCTGATGGTTATGGTTTCCTACGTTCGTCGGATTACAATTACTTAAATTCTCCTGATGATATATATGTGTCGCAGTCGCAGATCAAATTATTTGGTTTAAAAACCGGAGATACTGTTAATGGAACAATTCGTCCGCCAAAAGAAGGTGAGAAATATTTTCCATTAATTAAAGTTGCAAAGATTAACGGCAGATTGCCTGAGGTAATTCGGGATCGTGTACCTTTCGATCATTTGACTCCGTTATTCCCGGATGAGAAATTTAATTTGACAGGAAAAGGAATGAATTCAATGTCAACACGTCTTGTTGATATGTTCGCTCCAATTGGTAAAGGACAAAGAGGACTGATTGTTGCACAGCCGAAAACAGGTAAGACTGTTCTTTTAAAAGAAATAGCCAATGCTATTGCTGCAAACAATCCAGAAGCTTATATGATTATTTTATTGATCGACGAGCGCCCTGAAGAGGTTACAGATATGGCTCGAAGCGTAAATGCTGAGGTTATTTCATCTACATTTGACGAACCAGCTGAGCGCCATGTTCGTGTTGCCAATATCGTTTTGGATAAAGCCAAGCGTATGGTGGAGTGTGGTCATGATGTTGTAATTTTATTAGATTCAATTACCCGATTGGCTCGTGCTTATAATACTGTTTCACCTGCTTCTGGTAAAGTTCTTTCGGGTGGTGTAGATGCAAATGCATTGCACAAACCAAAACGTTTCTTCGGTGCTGCAAGAAATATTGAGAATGGTGGATCGCTGACAATTTTAGCAACTGCATTAACTGATACTGGTTCTAAAATGGATGATGTTATCTTTGAGGAATTTAAAGGAACCGGTAATATGGAGCTTCAGTTAGATCGTAAGCTGTCTAATAAACGAATCTTCCCTGCAATTGATATAACAGCTTCAAGTACTCGTCGGGACGATCTGCTTCTTGATCCGAATCAATTGAATCGCATCTGGATTCTTAGAAATTATTTAACAGATATGAATTCCGTTGAGGCAATGCAATTCTTGCAAGATCGTTTAAGAAAAACAAAATCGAACGAAGAATTCTTAATCTCAATGAACGATAAGTAAATTGCTTTTTGTTTTTTAAAGATATAAAGGGTAGTGATTTCAGTCATTACCCTTTCTTTTTGTGTTAAACTGAAAGTGTTAATTTACAGTGAAATTTCACAAAGGAATAAGGCTCGTGTGAGAAATGTGTTTGGGACTAGATTTCTTATCCCTAGAGACTTACGAATGGAGTGCATCTTATTTTAAATAAGTATAAATAGCAAAAAGAAAAGTTTTTTGTAATCTCTAGATTGCAAAATGCCGCTTTTATTCCATAAATTTGCGAAGTAAATCCGACAAAAAATGAACACTTTAGTACAGACTCATAATAGTTTGTTGAAGCATAAGAAAGGAACTATTAGACGTGAGTTGGCCGATGAAATTGATTGGTCACAACGCTTGATAGCCATTAAAGGATCCAGAGGAGTTGGAAAAACAACTTTTTTACTGGATTATATTCGTGAGCACCATGCCAACGATAAGAATTGCTTATACATCAACTTAAACAATTTATTCTTTACTGAGAAAGGATTGGTTCCCTTTATCGATGAATTTTATAAAAGAGGAGGTAAAATATTGCTACTCGATCAGATTCATAAATTTCCTGAATGGGCAAAAAGCTTGCGAACCTGCTACGAGGAATACACCGATTTGAAGATTATTTTTACCGGTTCATCAATTCTTCGAATTAAGACAAATGAAGATTTGAAAGATTGTGTAAGTGTTTACTACTTAAATGGCTTGTCTTTTAGAGAATTTTTAAATTATGAGTCGGGAAATCAATTTCCCCGTTACACACTGGAAGAATTGTTAGAGAATCATGAGGGGATTGTTGAAGAAATTCTAAGTAAAGTTCGTCCGTTGGCTTATTTTAATGATTATCTTAGGTTTGGATATTATCCTTGTTACCAGGAGGAGAAAAGCTTTATGGATAATCTTTTGAAAATGATCAATTTGATGTTGGAGTTTGATATTACCTACTTGAACCAAATAGAATTAAAATACCTTTGCAAGTTAAAGAAACTTCTATATATTATTTCCTGTAATGTTCCTTTTCAACCAAATGTAAGTAAGCTGGCAAACGATGTAGAAACATCGAGAGCTACGATTATGAATTATCTGAAGTATTTAAAAAATGCCAGATTAATTCGTTTGTTGAATTCTCCGGGGAGTTTTAATGATGCATCGAAGAAACCAAATAAAGTTTATTTGCACAACACAAATTTATTATACGCCATTGCACCGGAAAATGTGAATGAAAGTAATCTTCGTGAAACCTTTTTTTACAATCAGGTTGGCCCTAATAGAAATATTACGAGCACCGATAGAGGTCATTTTTTAGTGAATGATAAGTATAATTTCGAAATTACGGGAAGTGATGATGCGTTTGAATCGAAATTTAGAACAGAAGACTTTTTTATTGCTGCCGATATGATAGAACGTGGAGAGGGAAATAAAGTACCTCTTTGGTTGTTCGGCTTTTTGTATTAGAGAATTAGTTAGAAAAATAAAATACCAAATAATAAAATTTAATCGGAGGAGTAAAATGGCAAGAGAAAAAAAATTCATTACCTGTGATGGTAATGCCGCTGCCGCTCACGTAGCATATATGTTTAGTGAGGTTTCTTGTATTTACCCAATCACTCCATCTTCGCCAATGGCTGAGAATGTTGATGAGTGGGCTGCACAAGGACGTAAAAATCTATTTGGAGAAACAGTTCAATTAGTAGAAATGCAATCTGAAGCTGGTGCTGCAGGTGCTGTTCATGGTGCATTACAAGCTGGTGCATTAACAACTACTTATACTGCATCTCAGGGATTATTGTTAATGATTCCTAACATGTATAAAATCGCTGGTGAATTATTACCATGTGTATTTCATATTAGTGCCCGTGCTCTTGCTGCTCAGGCATTGAGTATTTTTGGTGATCACTCTGATGTATATTCTGCTCGTCAGACAGGTTTCGCTATGTTGGCTTCAGGTTCGGTTCAGGAAGTAATGGATCTTTCTGCTGTATCTCACTTAACTGCAATTAAATCAAGAGTTCCTTTCATGAACTTCTTCGATGGATTCCGTACATCTCACGAAATTCAGAAAATCGAAGCTGTTGATATGGAAGACATGAGAGATCTTGTTGATCAGGAAGCTCTTCAGGCTTTCCGTGATCGTGCTTTGAATCCGGAATCTCCTGTAACCAGAGGTACTGCTCAGAATCCTGATGTTTACTTCCAGTCTCGCGAAGCGGCTAACCCATTTTACAATGCGGTTCCGGATATTGTAGCTGACTACATGAAGGAAATGACCAAAATTACAGGAAGAGAATACAAGCCTTTCATGTATTACGGTGCTGCTGATGCTGAAAATATCATTATTGCAATGGGTTCTGTAAACGAAACCATTAAAGAAGCGGTTGACTATAAAATGGCAAATGGCGAAAAGGTTGGTCTTGTTTGTGTTCATTTGTATCGTCCATTCTCAGCCAAGCATTTCTTAAGCGTTATTCCTGAATCAGTAAAACGTATTTGTGTACTTGATCGTACTAAAGAAACTGGTGCTAACGGAGATCCTATGTATCTTGACGTAAGAGAAGTTTTCTACGGAAGAGAGAATGCTCCAATGGTGATTGGCGGACGTTATGGTTTAGGTTCAAAAGAGGTGACTCCATCTCAAATTGTTGCGGTTTACAAAAATCTTGCAATGAACGAACCTAAAAATCAATTCACTTTAGGTATTGTTGATGATGTGACTTTTACTTCACTTCCAATGTTGCCAGAGGTTAAGATGAACTCTGAGTCTCTTTACGAAGCAAAATTCTATGGTTTGGGTTCTGATGGTACTGTAGGTGCCAACAAAAACTCAATTAAAATTATTGGTGGATCAACTGATAAATATTGTCAGGCTTACTTTGCTTACGATTCTAAAAAATCAGGTGGATTTACTGCTTCTCACCTTCGTTTTGGTGATGAACCAATCCGCTCGACATATTTAGTAACTACTCCTGACTTCGTTGCATGTCACGTTCCTGCTTACGTATATCTTTACGATGTATTAAAAGGATTGAAAAAAGGTGGTTCTTTCTTATTGAACTCGATTTATGATGCAGAAGAGACTGTTAAGAATCTTCCAAATCACATGAAAAAGTACATGGCTGAGAATGAGATTAAATTCTACATTATCAACGGTACTAAATTGGGTGAGGATCTTGGTCTTGGTAACCGTACCAATACTATTATGCAAGCTGCGTTCTTCAAAATAACTAATGTGATACCTTTTGAAAAGGCTGCTGAAGAAATGAAGAAAGCGATTGTTAAATCGTATGGTAACAAAGGTGAAAAGGTTGTAAATATGAACTTCTCAGCTGTTGATGCTGGTGGAGAAAATGTTGTTGAAGTTAAAGTTTCTGCTGATTGGAAAAATCTAGCTGAAGAAAAAGTAGCTGAGACTGCAAATAGTCGTCCTAAGTTTATTGCTGAGGTTTGTGATCCAATGAACGCACAGAAGGGTGATGATCTTCCGGTTTCTGCTTTCACAGGTCGTGAAGATGGAACTTTCCCGGCAGGTACAACGAAGTATGAGAAACGTGGTGTTGCTGTTCATGTTCCTGAATGGAAAGAAGAAACTTGTATTCAGTGTAACCAGTGTGCTTACGTTTGTCCTCACGCTGCAATTCGTCCATTCATTTTAACCGAAGAGGAATTGGCTGCAGCTCCTGCTGGAACTGCCGTTAAGCCTGCAACAGGTAAAGAATTGAAAGGTTTACATTTCAGAATTCAAGTAGCTGTTGAAGATTGTACTGGTTGTGGTAACTGTGCTGATGTTTGTCCTGCGCCTAAAGCAAAAGCTTTGGAAATGAAGCCTTTGGAATCTCAAATGATTGAGAAAGACAGATGGCATTATATGGATGAGAAAGTAGGTTACAAAGATTTGCTGCCTAAAAATAACGTGAAAAATTCACAATTTGCTCAGCCATTATTCGAGTTCTCAGGAGCTTGTGCTGGTTGTGGTGAGACTCCATACATCAAATTAATCACTCAATTATTTGGTGAGAGAATGATGGTTGCAAATGCAACAGGTTGTTCTTCTATTTACGGTGGTTCTGCCCCTGCAACTCCATATTGTAAAAACAATAAGAGTGGTAAAGGTCCGGCTTGGGCTAACTCATTATTCGAAGACAATGCTGAGTTTGGTTTTGGTATGAACGAAGGTGTACGTAAAATGCGTAACCGTATTGCTCTTCGTATGGAAGCTGCAATGGATGCTGTAAATGCTGAAACAAAAGCTGCTTTTACTGAGTGGTTAGAGAATAAAGATAACGGTGAGTTGTCAATTGAAGCTTCGGCTAAAGTTGAGTCTGCTCTTGCAAATGAAACTCATCCTGTTGCTAAAGAAGTTCTTGATCTTAAAAACTTCTTGATTAAGAAATCTCAATGGATTTTTGGTGGTGACGGTTGGGCTTATGATATCGGATTCGGTGGATTGGATCACGTATTGGCTTCAGGTGAAGATGTAAATGTATTGGTAATGGATACTGAGATTTACTCTAACACAGGTGGACAAGCTTCTAAAGCAACTCCAGTTGGTGCTGTTGCTAAATTTGCGGCAGCAGGTAAACGTATCAGAAAGAAAGACCTTGGTATGATAGCAATGTCTTACGGATATGTTTATGTAGCTCAGGTGGCTATGGGAGCAAATCAAGCTCAATACATGAAAGCTGTTAAAGAAGCTGAAGCTTATCCAGGACCTTCTTTGATTATTGCTTATTCTCCTTGTATTTCTCACGGATTGAAAGCGTCTATGGGTAAATCACAAACAGAAGAGAAGAAAGCTGTTGAAGCAGGATACTGGCATTTGTATCGTAACAATCCAGCATTGGAAAATGAAGGTAAAAACCCATTTGTTCTTGATTCAAAAGAGCCTGTTTGGGAAAATTTCCAGAATTTCTTATTGGGTGAAGTTCGTTACACTTCATTGCAAAAATCATTCCCAGAGCAAGCAAAAGAATTGTTTGTTGCTGCAGAAGAGAATGCTAAGTGGAGATATAAGACATACAAGCGTCAAGCTGCCATGAATTATAATGAAGAGTAAGCATTGTTCTTAATATATAGTGAAGGGGTTCCAGTTTGGAGCCCCTTTTTTTGTGCCAGCATGTCGGGATAGTGACAATTGGAAATATTAGTCAGATATAATTTCTATTTTTTGTATGAAATTGAAATGTAGTGTTATCATACTATAATCAGTATGATTTAGTTGATATAATCTGTAGGGATTGCAATGAGGAATAAAAGTAGGGCGTATATTTTTTCCAGGTTTATTTTTTTTGTGAAAAATAAGACTCACAAGTCCTTTATTTGTGGGCTTTTTGTAGTTTTGTGTTGATTCTCAGATTATTAAATTTGATTTTTGGTTGAATATATCAAGTTCATTTATTAAATTTAATATGAACAGAAATTTAAAATCGAAAATCATATGGCAAATTTAAACGTTAAATTTATGGGCTTAAATCTTAAAAATCCCATAATTGTAGGAGCATGTACTCTTTCTGCTACCGTAGAAGGAGCTCAGGAATTAGAAAGAGCTGGAGTGGCAGCAATTGTTTACAAATCTCTTTTCGAAGAGCAAATTCAAATGGAACGAGCTCAGTTAGCTGATGAGCTTGATGAGTACACAGATCGAAATGCAGAAATGACTTCCATTTTCCCTGCAATTGAGCATGCTGGTGCCAAGGCTCATATCATGAGGTTGTCTGAAGTTAAGAAGGCGGTTAGCATTCCTGTAATTGCCAGTTTAAATTGTATTTACGATGTTACCTGGTTCGATTACGCCAAACAATTGGAAGATGCCGGGGTGGATGCTTTGGAATTGAATTTTTATCAAATGCCTGGTGATGTTAATAAGAGCGCATCACAAATGGAAGATGAAAAAGTGAAAATTGTTAAAACCCTTAACGAGAGATTGTCAATTCCTTTTTGTATTAAATTAAGTCCATATTATACAAACACATTAAATTTTGTGAATCGTTTAGATCAGGCAGGAGCCTCTGCATTTGTATTGTTTAATCGATTATTTCAACCGGAAATTGATATTCACACAGAGCGTCATGTCACGAATTTTAATTTGAGCCATCAGGGAGATTATAAATTGGGATTGCGTTATGTTGGTTTGTTACATAAGAAGATTGCCGGAGGATTGTGTGGTTCTAATGGAATTTATACTTACGAAGATGTATTGCAAATGCTATTGAGTGGTGCTGATATTGTTCAGATGGTGAGTGCACTGTACAAGAATAATCCTTCCTACATCACACAAGTTCTTTCGGAATTGGAGCAGTGGATGGATAAAAAAGGATACAAAAGTATCGACGAATTCAGAGGTAAATTGTCAGATATTGAATTAAAAGCTTCTGATATTTATTACAGAGCACAATATCTGGATTTTATTCTTCACCCTGAAGAAATAATTAATAAGTATCCAATGAGATAAATGTTTGATAATTTGATGAAATGAGGATGTCTCATAGCAAAGTAGACATCCTCTTTTTCATGATCTTTTGTTTTTTTGAGATTAAACTGCCTTATACTGCTTATTTGTTTTTGGAAGTCTTTTTTACCTCCAATATGCAAAACAGAGGTTTTATATAGAGGAAATAGGACTTCAAAAGAATTAAGAAAGGCCGTTAGGCCACTTTTCTACTATTCATTTTCTTAAGATTTATGGCTAGAGCCAATAATCCCATTTCGATTTCTACTTTTTCTTTGCCACGAAGTAAAAATCGTTTAAATCCTTTATTGTGTTTAAGGTTACCAAAAGCGGCCTCTACATCAACCGGTCTTTGACTCCTGTGCTTCAATCCTTCTTCTGAGGTTAAATGTTCTCGTGCTTTACTTCTTAATTCGTTGAGTCGGTGATTAATCTGAATCGTTCGATTACCTTTTGCTTTGTGACACATCCCCCTAAGTGGGCATCCGTTACAGTTTTGAGCTTGATAAACATGGATTGTCTTAAAATGACCGGCTTGGCTTTTTTCCTTTTTTATCTTCTTAAGATTCATTACTTGTCCCATTGGGCAGTAGTAAATATCCTGTTTAGAGTCGTAGAATAAATTGTTGGGGTGAAACTCGCAATAAGTTTTGGCTCCCTTCTTTTGTTCTTTATGAAAGTAATTGTATTTCACAAAAGAGGTTAATCCTTCCGCTTCAAGAAATTCATAATTCTCCTCAGACCCATAACCGGAATCTGCACATACGCTGTTTAGTTTGTCTGGATACAACTGTTGAACCTCTTTCATATGAGGTATAAAGGTTTTTGTATCGGTTGGATTATTATGGTTTGAATAATTTACAATGAATTGATTTTGTGTGCTAAACTGCAGGTTATATCCTGGTTTTAGCTGACCATTTTGCATATAGTCATCCTTCATTCGCATAAAGGTTGCATCCGGATCCGTTTTTGAATAACTATTTCGCTCTTCCAATATCTTTAGCTTTTGCTCGTTTTTTCGGAGATTATCAGCATAATTCTTCTTGGCATAGTTGAGTTGCCGGCGTTTCTTAGCATCCACTTTCTTATCCCTCAAGGCCTCATTAATTGTCTCAATGGTCTGCTCTATTTTTTCTGGATCAACATCACTTAAATCGGGCTTACTTACATTTGCTAAATCCGATTTGGCTACCTGCTCTGTATAATCCCAAAGTTCCCCCAACCGATCCTTCATGCGTTGGATATTCTTTTGAATGGCTTTACCCCAAACAAACGAAAACTTATTTGCATTGGCCTCGATCTTGGTGCCATCGACATATATGGTTTGTAGATCAATATGTCCGGAATCTACCAGTAACAGGACTACTTGACTGAACACTTCCTTTAAAACACCTTTTAATCGACTGCTTCTAAAGCGGGCAATCGTATTGTGATCTGGCTTTTGCATCCCTGACAACCACATGAAATGTACATTTTCTGATGCCGCCTGCTCTATTTTTCGAGAGGAATATACATTACACAAATAGGAATAAACTAATAACTTAAGCATCATTTTGGGATGATAGGCCTTTGCTCCCGTATAACTGTATTTTTCAAGGATACGATCTATCTGGACACCATCAATAATACTGCTGATGGTACGAACAGGGTGTTCAGATGATATGAAATCCGAGAGAGAAGGCGGAAAAAGAATCATCTGGTTTTGATGATAGGCTTTGAAATGAGATTTTTGAGGGACTAATTTCATATCTCTAAAATAAGAAATCAGTGATAAATATAAAAAACTATAAAACGAAAAAGAGACTATCTCATTTGAGACAGCCTCTTTTTTATTGAATATCCTTTCGTTGAAGAGTGTGTAAATTCGCTGCAAACGTTTGAAAAATTAAAGTCTAAATCATTTGAAAAAAGACAGTTAGATTGTCAGTCCTTTACTTCTTTTTTAAAAAAAAGAACATTACTTTTGTGTACAATTTTCAAGGCGTATTTTAGGATAAGGTCATGTAAATTTAAATTTTTGAAGATTATAAGTTAATATATAATTGTTATTGAGTGCTTTAATTTATTGCATGAAAATAACATTAAAACTAAAAAGCGATAATTATGAGTACTAAGTACGTTTATACTTTTGGTGACGGTAAAGCCGAAGGTAAAGCAGACATGAAGAATTTGCTTGGAGGTAAGGGTGCTAACCTTGCTGAAATGAACCTAATTGGTGTTCCAGTTCCTGCTGGTTTCACTATTACTACTGATGTTTGTACTGATTACAACAAGCTTGGAAAAGATGCTGTTGTAGCAATGATCAAAGAGCAAGTTGAAGCAGCTGTGAAAGATACAGAGCTTGCAATGAACGCTAAGTTTGATGCTAAAGATGGTTCTTTCCCATTGTTATTATCAGTTCGTTCTGGTGCTCGTGCTTCTATGCCAGGTATGATGAACACTGTTCTTAACCTAGGTATGAATGATGAAACAGTAAAAGTTATTGCTGAAAAATCAGGAAACGAAAAATTTGCTTACGATTCATATCGTCGTTTCATCCACATGTATGGTGATGTAGTAATGGGTGTTGAGGCTGAAGAAGGTCATCACAATCCATTCGAAGTTGTTTTGGATGAGTTAAAAGCAGCTAAAGGTTATAAAGTTGATACAGAATTAACTGTTGAAGACCTTAAAAATCTTGTTGAAGGTTACAAAGCAGTAGTTCGTGAGCACGCTGGTGTTGATTTCCCTACTAATCCTTGGGATCAGCTTTGGGGTTCTGTTTGTGCTGTATTCGATTCCTGGAATACTGAAAGAGCTATCCTTTACCGTAGAATGGAAAATATTCCTTCTGAGTGGGGTACTGCTGTAAATGTACAAGCTATGGTATATGGTAACATGGGTGATACTTCTGCTACAGGAGTTTGTTTCTCTCGTGATGCTGCTACTGGTGAAGACCAATTTAACGGTGAGTATTTGATCAATGCACAGGGTGAAGATGTTGTGTCAGGTGTTCGTACTCCTCTTGAAATTACTAAAATTGGATCATTGCGTTGGGCTGAGCGTAACGGTACTTCTGAAGAAGTTCGTCAGGCTGAATTCCTTTCTATGGAAGAAGCTATGCCGGAATTATATAATGAGTTGAATACAATTCAGCAAAAATTAGAAGATCATTATTCTGATATGCAGGATATGGAGTTCACCATTCAGGATGGTAAACTTTGGATGTTGCAAACCCGTAATGGTAAGCGTACTGGAGCAGCTATGGTAAAAATGGCTGTTGATATGTTAGCTCAAGGTATGATTGATGAGAAAACAGCAATTTTACGTCAGGAGCCTAACAAATTGGATGAATTACTTCACCCGGTATTTGAGCAGTCAGCTATTGATGCTGCAAAAGAACTTTCTAAAGGTCTTCCAGCTTCTCCAGGTGCTGCTACCGGTCAAATCGTATTTTCTGCTGAAGCTGCTGAAGAGTGGGCTGCTGCAGGTAAAAAAGTAATTTTAGTACGTCGTGAAACTTCTCCGGAAGATTTGAAAGGTATGTACGCTGCTGAAGGTATTCTTACTGAGCGTGGTGGTATGACTTCTCACGCTGCTGTAGTTGCCCGTGGTATGGGTAAATGTTGTATTTCTTCTGCTGCTGGTGTTTTGGTAACAGGAAAATCAATGACTATCAACGGTGTTGATTTCAAAGAAGGTGATTTCATCTCGTTGAATGGTACTACGGGTAAAGTTTACGAAGGTAAAGTTGCTACTATCACTCCTTCTTTGGATGGTGATTTTGGTAAGTTGATGGAAGTTGCAGAGAATAACACTCGTATGTACGTTCGTACCAACGCTGATACTCCTGCTGATGCTAAAGCTGCCCGTGAATTCGGAGCTAAAGGTATTGGTCTTTGTCGTACAGAGCACATGTTCTTCGAAGGCGATAAGATCTGGAAAATGCGTGAGATGATTCTTGCTGAAAATGTTGAAGGTCGTAAAGCTGCTTTGGCTAAATTACTTCCTGTTCAAAGAGAAGATTTCTCTGGAATTTTGGAAGCTATGGACGGTTTTGGTGTAACTATCCGTTTACTGGATCCACCATTGCACGAGTTTACTCCTAACGATGAAGCTTCTCAAATCGAAATGGCTGAAAAATTAGGTATCGATGTATCTATCGTGAAAGCAAAAGTTGAGTCTCTGCACGAATTCAACCCAATGTTAGGTCACAGAGGTTGTCGTTTAGGTAACACTTATCCTGAAATCACTGAAATGCAGGCTCGTGCAATTATCGAAGCTGCTTGTGATTTGAAAGCTAAAGGATGTAATCCTAAGCCAGAGATCATGGTTCCATTAATCGGAACTTTGAAAGAATTCCAAATGCAGGAAGCAATCATCAGAGAGACTGCAGCTGCTGTTTTCGCTGAGAAAGGTGTTGAAGTTGATTTCTTAGTAGGTACTATGATCGAGATTCCTCGTGCAGCTCTTACTGCTGATGCAATTGCTGAATATGCTGAATTCTTCTCTTTTGGAACAAATGACTTGACTCAAATGGGATTCGGTTATTCTCGTGACGATGCTGGTAAATTCTTACCAATCTATATTGAAAAAGGTATCTTGAAGCACGATCCTTTCCAAGTATTGGATCAGGAAGGTATCGGTCAATTGGTACGTATGGGTTGTGAAAAAGGAAAATCTACTCGTCCTGATATCAAATTAGGTATCTGTGGTGAGCATGGTGGTGAGCCATCTTCTGTTGAGTTCTGTAACTCAGTAGGTATGGATTACGTTTCTTGTTCTCCTTTCCGTGTGCCTATTGCACGTTTAGCTGCTGCTCAAGCAAACTTGAAGCAAAACTAAGAGAATTATATTCTCAATATATAGAAAGGCTGTCCCTCGGGGCAGCCTTTCGTGTTTTATGGTATTCTTATAGTTACAAGCCAAGCTAGTCATCCTCTGGCATACCTAGTCACCATTGTTAATTTGTGACTTGATTCTGAAAGAACTGATTTGTAAAATGAGTTTTGATATTAATTTGGTGTAAATCAGCAAGTAAGATGCTCGGTTTCATCAATAAAAAGAAAAGCTTGCCTCAAATGAAGCAAGCTTAGTTGTTTATTGAAGTTAATGGTTTAATCTAATTTTGGAGCAATAGTAATAAAACTAAGCAATTGAATGTTATTGATATCCGAGTAATCGTATTGGAACAAGCCTTCCGGAGATATTAAAACTAAAATTGAACCCAAAGGAATAACGTCATAAGGAGTCATGTCAGAGTACACTTTCACTAAATTGGAACCTAAGTTTAAGGGATCCGATGCATCGTAAATTTTTAATCCGGCAGTTCCATCACAAACAAACAGCACATCATCATCAATTCCCAAACCATAAGGATTTTCCATGCTGTATGATTTTAGCAATGTGGGAGCGGTAATATCACTCAAGTCGACAACATCCAACTGACTCGAGTTTTGGCCGCAGAAATTTCCTGCTCGTAAAGTGATGTATGCATAGTTACCCTCAACAACAACAGGGTCGCAACTCATAAAATGAGAATATTGAGATACTAATTGTGGTGCAAATGGGTTTGTGATATCAAAAATATACATTCCATTTCTAGCTCCTATATATAGGTTTGATTCATAGACAAATAATGTTTCCATTCCCCAGCCAACGTTTAGTGTGCCGTTTTTCGATATTTGATCCGGATTAGAGATATCAAACAATCGAAGTGATGAGCTGGAGTCAAGCGTATAAAGAGTGTTCGAATTTATCATGAATTTAGCCATAGAGCCGGCTTTTCCTGTTCCTCCAGCGGAGGCTTTTGCACCATTCGACATAGATGCTTCTGAGAACATGATATCATCATAGTAAGGATAGTATTTAGGCTCTACGTACTTTTCGCTGATTCTTTTCACTTTCCAACCAACTACGACACCTTTTTCAGGATCAATTTGCCCAATTTGATAATTATTGTCGGTTGGTGGTAATGAAAACGGGAAAATATCGGCGAATCGTTTTTCTATTGAAATGGCATTGATATCACTGATATCTATAGCTATTAAATCGGTGTAGGAGTCAGCATAAAGAATATCATCTTTTATGGCCATGTCGATGTTCCCCGGAATAGAAATGAATTTTGAGTTTATTGGTTTTGTAGGATCTGAATTATCGATAACATGAATTCCTTCGAATTTCTCATTTACTAAAATATAATCCTGATAGAAATAGATTTTTCCGGTAACCAGCATTTCCTTGGTACTTTCTGTCTTAACAGCATTCTTAAATTCCTCAGTTGGCATATAGACTGGTTCATTTATTGTGTATTCATGCTCTAATTTATCTTCGCAAGACCAAATTCCTGCACATAATAAAATAAGCACTGATAGGAAGGTGAAATATTTTGTAGTTTTCATGTGAATTTATTTAAAATCGGTTTAGTGGTTTGTTTTATTTCATGATGCAAATTGATTCAGAGGGTTGCGTTCTTCTATTTCATTTTTATTGTTTTATTCAACGCAACCATTACCGTGATGCATCATCAATAAAAAAAAACAAAACCATGATTATGAAGACTCCTAACGTATTAATTAAGCCAATTTTAATAATGGCTCTTGTTATATTATCTGTTGCCGGAACAATGGCACAGAGAAATGTAGATGTAGTTACCTTAAAAAATGGTAATGTTCTGAAAGGAAAAATTGTCAGACAAGTTCCTGGTGAATTTATTGAACTGGAAACCAGAGATAAGAATTTTTGGCAGTTCGATATGGAAGATATTTCGGATATACGCTTTGAGGCTAAAAGAATGCAAAAAACGGCTAAGGATAGTCTTCCCATGAAGAATGAGGGAATGTTTTATGAAGTTCGTATGGGGGCACTGGTTGGAAATAACGATAATAAAAACAATGCTCCTTTTAGTGTGTTACTATCTGGAAGCTACTTGTTTAAGAGTGGAGTGTCTTTTGGAATAGGTGGTGGCTATGAAGCGTATGATGAGGCACAAATGCCTTTGTTTGGAGAGGTTAAATACCATTCCAAGATTAAAGGAGTTAAAGCCTTTTTGTATTGTCAGTCGGGATATTCTTTTTCGTTAGATAATATTGATGGTCAAAGCTATTATTACATTACTAATGAAGATATCGATTCGAAGGGCGGTTGGTTGATTAATCCCGGAATTGGTTTTGTGTTAGGAAATAGCACTAAAACTAATTTTACTTTAAATATTGGTTATCGCTATCAAAAAATGGAGCAAAAATGGCACAATACTTACTCGGATGACATAGAATATTTAAAACAGGAAATTAATCGACTTTCTATTCATGTTGGTATAGTTTTTTAAAAAAGTACTTTGATTTTAAATCGTTTCGGTGAATGTATTTACTTTCAAAAATAAAATCAGGATGAGTCCTGATTTTTTTTATTTAGTTCTATGGATGGTAAATTTGTTCTCTATATAAGCTTCACTGCTCTTCATTTTTGTAGAAATAGATAAAATTTAATCAGTTTCTTATATCTTTGTAATTCAAAATTAGTTTAAATAAGAAATTTGGCACGAATTGTAGCGATTGATTACGGAAGAAAAAGGGTTGGATTGGCTGTTACAGACCCATTTCAGATTATTGCAAACGGTTTGGATACTGTTGCAGCAAAAGATGTATTGACTTATTTGGAGAAATATTTTCAGACAGAAGAGGTTGAATGCATTGTTGTGGGATATCCAAAGCAAATGAATAATGAGGATAGTGAATCTGTAAAATATCTAAAACCTTTTTTGGGACAATTAAAAAAGAAGTTTCCTGATATGTCAATCGAATTAATTGATGAAAGATTTACTTCGAAAATTGCTTTTCAAACAATGATCGATGGTGGCTTAGGAAAGAAAGCAAGAAGAGATAAAGCGATGATTGATAAAGTAAGTGCCACTATTATATTGCAATCGTACATGGAAACCAAAAGGAATCTGTTTTAGGATTTATTTGGATTAGATAATTAGAGAGAGAAAAAGAATGATTTTACCGATTACTATTTACGGTCATCCGGTTTTAAGGAAGGTCGCCAAAGATATTGATAAGGATTATCCTGAATTACAGAAATTTATGGATGACATGTGGCAAACCATGTATTTTGCCGACGGAGTTGGTCTTGCTGCACCACAAGTTGGGCGGTCTATCCGAATGTTTGTACTCGATTGCTCTTCCTTTGCCGAAGATGAACCCGAATTGGAAGGTTTTAAGAAAATGTTTATCAATGCAAAAATTACCGAACGTACAGGTGATGAATGGTCAATGTCTGAAGGATGTTTGAGTATTCCTGGCATAAACGAAGATGTTGTACGTCCCGAAACCATCAAAATTGAGTATTACGATGAGAATTGGGAATTTCATGAAGAGGAGTATTCAGGTTATGCGGCCCGGGTTATTCAACATGAGTATGATCATTTGGATGGAATCATGTTTACAGATCATTGTGCACCTCTAAAAAAGAGATTATTAAAAGGAAAGTTAACGGGTATATCGAAAGGAATTTTTAAAGCTAAATATCGATTTACACTCGCAAAATAATTTCAAAACCTTACCATCTCGGTAGGGTTTTTTTATTTGGAAACGGTTTGTTTATATTTTCAGGGAAATCCTGAAAAAAGGATTTCTGCTGCCGAATATTTATAATTTAATTAAACAAATTTGGGAAACCTCCGTATTAGCAGATGTTGATGGATAAACTCACTTAAATCTCTTATGATGAAAAAATTATTACTACTATTTATTTTATTTGTTCCATTTTTAGGTCAATCGCAGGATATTGAACAATTTCTGTTGGCGGGAACAGAAGATGCATCTAAATTGACTGAAAATTATGTGAATCCGGTTTCTAAAGGCTTTATGTATGGATTAAATAATGGTTGGTATTCAACAGGCCGTACTCACAAGAAATTAGGTTTTGATATCACCTTTGTTGCCAATTTGGCAAAAGTTCCAGGAAAAGACGAAGTGTTTCAATTTGTTGCAAGTGATTACTCCAACATTACTTTAGCTAATGGATCAAATGAGATTCAAACTTTGATGGGTGGAGATAATAATACAACACTTTCTGCACGAATTGAGACAGGTTCTGGGGATTTCAAGCTTACAGATTTCACTATGCCGGATGGTATTGGCAGTGATTTACCAATGAATGCAGTTCCAACAGCAACATTGCAGGTAGGAGTTGGAATTCCAGAAATTGACGCTGATTTAAAATTGAGATACCTTCCTAAAGTCGGATCATCTGACTTGGAAGTTGGAATGTTTGGTATTGGAATTCAGAAAAGCCTTACTAAAATATTGAAAATTGATAAAACTCCGGTGGATGTTTCTGCATTGATCGCTTATACCAAGCTGACAGCGGAATATGATATTCAAAGAAATTCAGGCATAAGTGGGAATGGGCAAATAATGGAATTTACAGCCAATGCTTATACCTTTCAGGCAATTGCTTCGGTGAATTTAAAATTGATTGAATTTTATGGAGCACTTGGTTACAATACTTCTAAAATGGATGTTGATATTAAGGGATCATATGATTTGGAATATACATTGGAAGGAACAGGAATGACGGTTTCGGAATCTGTTATCGATCCGGTTTCTGTTGATTTTAAAGCAAATGGTGTAAGGGCGACCATTGGAACTCGTTTAAATATGGCTTTTTTCAAAATATTCGGAGATTACACTATTCAGGAATACAATACGATTACTGCAGGAATAGCATTCAGTTTCAGGTAATTTTTTGAATTCCTGACAGCATTCTGTAAATTAGATAGATAAGCCTCTGTTCATAGAACAGGGGCTTTTGTTTTTTAAGAAGATAAGTGGTAAATTCAATTAACCATAAATTGAGTTATTAATGACTTTTAGAGAGTTGCTCCGTCAAAATCCTTTTCTTCGATTCTTACTGCCATTGATATGCGGAGTTGCGTTGTATGATATTATTGGTATTCCTCAGGTTTTGAATTGGATTCTGGTTCTATTCGGTTTTTCGGGAGTTCTTCTTTTTACCTTAATCACAAAACTTCGTAAATCTTATCCATTACGCAGTTTATTTGGTTTTTTTGTATTTGCTGTGTGTTTTGGATTTGGAAATATCCGGTACAATGACATTCAGTCCCAAATGTATCTTCCCATTTCCAAATCGAAAATTATTTTAAAAGGTAGAGTGTTGGATACACCCACTGAGAAGGGCAGGTGTTTTTCTTTTGTATTTGATGTTCAAAATATAAAAGCTTCAGATCAGTGGCAAAAAGTATCGGGTAAAACAATGATTTATCTTCAAAAGGACACGAAGGCCAAGGAGCTTGCTATTGGTGATTTGCTTGTGCTGAAGACTGAATTGCAAAGAGTCAAAAACGCCGGAAATCCATATGAATTTGATTATGCATCTTATCTAAAAACTCAACACATATTGTATTCTGCCTATACCGACTCTTTATCATGGAAACAGATAGAAAAGGGTGCAGATTTTTCAATTAAAGTACTGGCTTCAAAATGGAGGGATCAGTTACTGTCGATTTATCGGGAAAATGGAATACAAAATGAGAGTTTTGACATTCTGGCAGCTTTAACACTTGGATATAAAACCGGAATGGATCCGGAAATTAAAAAAGCTTGGGCAGATGCTGGTGCGATGCATGTCTTGGCTGTTTCGGGTTTGCATGTAGGTATAATCTATATGATTATGAATTATTTGATCCGATTTTTAGCTTGTTTCAAATACGGACGTCATTTGCAAGGCATTCTACTCTTGCTAACGCTCTGGATTTATGCGCTTTTAACTGGAATGTCCCCATCGGTAATGAGATCGGCAACCATGTTTAGTTTTATTGTGATTGGAAAAGTGCTTAAAAGAGAAGGAAGTATTTATAATTCGTTGGCGGTATCTGCATTTTTTCTGTTGTTAATCGATCCATTTTTACTTTTTACTGTGGGTTTTCAGTTTTCCTATCTGGCAGTTGTAAGTATTGTGTTTTTTCAACCTCAGTTCGAGCGGCTTATTTATGTTGGAAATCTAATTCTGAAATTATTATGGCAACTCACGACTGTTTCATTGGCTGCACAAATAGGAACATTTCCTTTGGCTATTTATTACTTTCATCAGTTTCCATCTTACTTTTTGCTTTCCGGATATATTGTTATAACTATGGCAGGGATACTGATTTACCTCTCGGCATTGTTACTTCTTTTGTCTCCGGTAAAAATTCTTTCAGAAAGTTTAGGATGGTTGTTGCGAAATCTTGTTGAAGGAATGAATTTCCTGATTGTGAAAATTCAAGCTCTGCCAGGGGCGGTTATTCGAGAATTGTCCTTAAGTCAATATCAATTACTGTTTACTTATTTTCTTCTTTTTTCATTGATTGCGCTTCTTTCATTTAAGCGGAAAAAAGCTGTTTACGCATTCATAATAATTTTAATTGGCATTCAATTACCAAATACCATTCGAATTTTTCAGGTTCCTAAAAGGGAAATGTTGGTTTTTAATTCCAGAGGTCATAGTGTTATTGGTTTGATAGAAGGAAAGCGGGGATTGTTCTTAGTTGATGGGAAAATGTCATCAGTAATAAGTGAAAGAATAATTCAGCCATTTGTTTTGAAGGAAAATATTAATCAAACAAGCTTTGATACACTAAGACCTATAGATATTAAGTTGATGGGTAAAGATGTTGTTGCCATAATCGGAAAATGGGATCATGATTTGGAGAAAATATTAAAATTGATTCAGCCAGATTATGTTGTCTTACGGTTGGGAGGTTTGCAATCTAAAAAAATGATAACAAAAGAATTTCCCAATTGTAAAATGATACTCGATGCTTCAATTTATAGCGGAGACCGGAAAAAATATCTTTCAAAGGAAAATGAGGAGGATTCGAATCTTTTTGATGTACAGAATAATGGAGCTTATTTTTGTGTTTTATCAACTGTGAATTAACTTTCATCATTGAAAGAAAAGCTTTCGGATTCTCTCTTTGATTTCATAAAGTCTTTTGGTAATTTAGAGAGATTGGCTAATTAATATTTTTTAACAAATAGCTTTAGATTTTGATTGATTATGTGTTAATTTGCCGCTTCGAATTCCATTTATTTAACGGAACAAAGTTATGAAGATTGTAATTGCTGGCGCAGGGGCAGTAGGAATACACTTGGCGAAAATGCTAAGTAATGAAGATCATGATATTATCTTATTGGATAGTGATGAAGAGAAATTAAAGGAGATTGATTCCCATTTGGATTTATTAACCATTGTAGGGTCAAGTTCATCACTAAATGATCTTAAAGAGGCTCGGGTCAAAAAAGCAGATCTTTTTATTGCTGTAACTCAATCAGAGGAGACCAATATAACATCATCTATTCTTGCTAAAAAGTTGGGTGCCATTAGAACGATTGCCCGTATTGATAATCAAGAATATTTGATTCCTGAAAATAAAGAATACCTTAAAAGTTTGGGAATTGATGAATTGATCTATCCTGAGCGATTGGCCTCGAAAGAGGTAATTAGTTATTTGTCCAGATCAGGAACACGACAATTGTATGAGTTCTCTGGTGGGAAACTTCTTTTGTATGGAATAAAAATAAGCAGCAAGTCAGTATTTATGGATAAAACCATGGCCGAAGTTGCTGAAATGACTACCAATTTGGATTTTAGAGCTGTTGCCATAAAACGTGAAGATGCAACAATCATCCCAAGAGGACACAATCGATTTTCCCGTGGCGATTTAGTTTTTGTGGTAAGCAAACCTGATGCAATGGAGAGGGTGATGAGTCTTGCTGGAAAAGAGAAATATGAAATCAAAAATGCGATGATTTTGGGAGGTAGTCGTATTGGTCAGAAAACAGCGATGGAACTGGGCAAGAAGATAAATCTTAAATTGATTGAGATTGATAAGGATAAAAGTTTGAAACTTGCTGATTTACTTCAGGATACATTGGTTATCAATGGCGATGGCCGTGATAAGGAATTGCTGAAAGAAGAAGGGATTCATAAAATGGATGCTTTTGTAGCTGTTACAGGGAATTCCGAAACGAATATTTTAGCTTGTTTGCTGGCAAAAAAAATGGGGGTGAAGAGAACCATTGCTGAGGTGGAAAATATTGATTATATCGATTTGGCTGATAATATTGGTGTTGGTACCATGATTAATAAAAAATTATTAGCTGCTAGTTACATCTATCGATTTACAATGGATGCAGATGTTCAACATTGTAAATGGCTGACTGTTTCGGAGGCCGAGGTTGTTGAATTGGTGGCTAAACCCGATTCCAAAATTACCAAGTGCATGTTAAAGGATATGGATTTCCCGGAATATGCTAATATTGGTGGAATTATAAGGGATGATGAAGGTATTATTGCAACAGGAGAGACTCAAATTCAGCCCAATGATAAGGTTGTTGTGTTTACTCTGCCTTCTGCAATCAAAAAAGTTGAAAAGCTCTTCAAATAATAGCATTAAGAACCGAATGTATTAAATTCGGTCTCTTTCTATTTCTTTTTACAACACGAATTTTAAACGATATTTTTCCTTTTTTGGAAATTGTAAAATAAGCTGGTTCGAAATGCTCAACTGGAAATTTGTTTTTTATGTGATGTCGGTTTTAATGATCGTGGAAAGTTTTTTTCTGATTATTAGTGCCACAGTGGCCTTGCTGTACGGTGAAGGAGATTCTATATATTTTGTACAATCGGCGGGTATTTGCTTTTTATTTGGGGGTATTGTATATCTCTACACAAGAGGTTGCAGCAGGGATATTGGTAAACGGGAAGCATTTTTGGTTGTAAGTTTGGTTTGGGTTGTTTTCTCTATTTTTGGAGCATTTCCATTCTTTCTGGGTGGGTATATCCCAAATTTCACCGATGCTTTTTTTGAAACCATATCTGGCTTTACCACTACTGGTGCTTCAATTGTGAATGATATAGAAGCCTTACCACATGGCATCTTATTTTGGAGATCTTTAACCCATTTATTGGGCGGAATGGGAATTTTGGTGTTGACTGTTGCTGTTCTGCCCGTTTTTGGAATTGGAGGAATGGCTATGTTTAATGCTGAGGCCGCAGGTATTACACCAGATAAATTGCATCCACGTATAAAAGAAACAGCACAACGTCTTTGGGGGATATACATGCTTTTGGTTGCAGTGGAAACCTTATTTTTGGTGTTTGGAGAAATGGATTTGTTTGATGCTGTTTGTCATTCATTCGGAACATTAGCTTCAGGTGGATTTTCTACAAAAAACGCCAGTATAGCCAATTATTCTCCCTACATCCAGTATGTGATTATTGTTTTTATGTTTTTGGCCGGAGTAAATTTTACTCTTCATTACTTTGCAATAAAAGGAAGGTTAAATAAGGTTTGGAAAAATCAGGAATTTAGAGTGTATGCTGGTTTAATTGTATTGGTAACAAGTATAATTACCTTGACCTTGGTCTATTTGGATCACGGGCCTTTTGAGAAATCGTTTCGTGATGCGTTGTTTCAAGTTACGTCAATAATAACAAGTACAGGTTTTGTGAGTGCTGACTACACACTATGGCATCCATATCTGGTGTTCCTCATTTTTGGTTTGATGTTTACAGGTGCTTGTGTTGGTTCTACATCGGGAGGAGTTAAAATTCTTCGGCATTTACTTCTGTTCAAAAACAGTATACTGGAATTTAAGCGAATGATTCATCCTTCGGCAGTATTGCCGGTTCGTTATAACAAAGAAATGGTGGGACAGGATGTGATTTCTAAAATTCTGGCTTTTGTTATTTTGTATATAATGGTTTTTTTTATTGGTTGTTTTGCGATGACACTAATTGGTTTGGATCTAATTTCGGCTATGGGTGCAGTGGCAACAACTATGGGAGGAATTGGTCCTGGATTAGGCGTTGTTGGACCCATGAATAATTTTGCTTCAGTACCGGAAGCAGGTAAATGGATACTTTCATTTTTAATGATACTAGGTAGATTAGAGTTATTCACCTTTTTAATTATTTTTATTCCTTCTTTTTGGAAGAATCAATAAACATGATTAAAAAAAACCGTAGAATTATATCTTTGGTTAAAAATTTAAGGTAATTAAAGTGGTAAAGCACAAAATAATTCTAAATATTCTAGGTAAGCTCCTGATTGGTGAAAGCTTCTTCTTGTTTTTGTCATTATTGGTTTCGCTGTTGTATCAGGAATCTGATAGCATGGCATTCGTGAAGTCCATTCTGATTACTTTTACTGTTGGAGGAATGAGTTATATGCTTTCAAAAGGTGTTGGAAAGGACCTTGGGAAACGAGAAGGCTATATTATTGTAAGCATTGTTTGGGTGGTTTTTTCAATATTTGGATGTTTGCCATATCTTTTTAGCGGAGCTATTCCGTCGGTTACTGATGCTTTTTTTGAAACAATGTCTGGTTTCACAACTACTGGTTCTTCTATACTTAATAATATTGAAGAATTGCCTCACGGGATTCTTTTTTGGCGATCACTTACTCAATGGATGGGTGGAATGGGGATCATTGTGATGTTTCTTGCAATACTTCCAACTTTGGGGATAGGAGGACGAGAATTATTTGTCGCAGAAGTCCCGGGTCCTGCGCCTGATAAATTGACTCCCAGAATTAAAGAGACTGCTCGCAATTTATGGGGATTATACATTCTGTTTACCTTCGCTGAAACGATTCTGCTTTTTATTGGTGGAATGAGTTTTTTCGATGCAATTAATCATTCGCTGACAACTATGGCCACAGGTGGTTACTCAACCAAGCAGGCCAGTGCGGGTTTCTTTACATCCCCTTATTTGCAATATGTTATTATCTTTTTCATGTTTGTGGCCGGAACTAACTTTACCCTTGCTTATGCCATGGTAACAGGAAAAGCATCAAAGGTGTTTAAGGATGAGGAGTTTCGTTTTTATGCATTGGTAGTTTTATTTTTTACCGGTATTATTACAGTTGTTTTGGTTGTTGGGGATAATTTTGGATTCGAACGGGCTTTTCGGGACAGTTTGTTCACAGTAGTTTCAATAATAACTACAACCGGTTACGCAACTGCCGACTATCTGCTTTGGACTCCATTTTTGGGAATGCTGGTTTTTGTATTGTTTTTTGTTGGAGGATCAGCTGGTTCAACAGGAGGAGGAGTAAAAGTGGTACGGATTTTATTACTTTTTAAAAATAGTTTTTACGAACTGAAGCGTTTGGTGCATCCGAATGCAGTAATTCCAATTCGTTACAATGGACATGTTGTAGATCAAAAAATAGTTACCAACATTCTGGCATTTTTTGTTTTCTATATTATCATCTTCATGATATCCTCAATATTAATGTCTTTATGGACTCCAGATATTTATTCAGCATTTAGTGCAGTGGCAACAACGCTTGGTAATATTGGCCCTGGGTTCGGGGAGGTTGGGCCAATGGAAAATTTCTTTCACCTGCCTGCATTGGCAAAATGGTTTTTATCCTTTTTAATGCTGCTGGGGCGTTTGGAATTATTTACGGTTTTAGTATTGTTTTCGCCTTCGTTTTGGAAACACTAAGTCTTTACCCCGTCCTAATTATTTTCTGTTTAGCAATTTTGTAATCTTCAATTAGTTTAGTTATGTTGTGTTTTTGGGATTCTTACTGAAGATGTTGATGTAATGTTCATGTTTAAAAATGATCATTTCGTGTAAGAATTTGAATGCTTTAACATGTTTTTGCAATTGTTTTGTTTAATTTTGATCAATATTTCGTCTTATTCATTTTGAATAACATTACAATTAAAAATTTATGAAGAACATTACAGAGTACAATCATCTAATTGAGAAAGAGATGGCAAAATACAGGCAGGATACGCGGAAAATTCTTGAGCAATTTGAAAATAAATTTAACAAGGGAAGTATTGTTGCAACTCACCATTTTAACAATGCAAGTCCCGAGTTAATAAGTTTGGTAAAATCAGAGCTCGAAGAAGCGGGATTCAGACCCGAACTGATAGGTAATAAGCCAGATGGTCATGTAGCTCTTCGTGTTAGTTTACTGAGATCATCAGAACTTGCGGCTTTCAAATAATCACAAAAAACAATGTCATCAATATTCTGTTGATGACATTGTTTTTTTAAGTCTGATTTATTCTTATAGTATAAGCTCACCAATTCCCGGGCGAATAATTTCAAAGGAGTCAGTAGTGCAGTCAACAATCGTAGAAGCAGTGTTTCTGCCGTAACCTCCATCAATAATAAGATCAACTTGCTTGTTGTATTTCTCGTGAATTAATTCAGGATCTGTTGTGTATTCAACAACTTCATCCGGATCATGAATTGAGGTTGTTAATATTGGATTTCCTAATTCCTCAACAATACTTAATGGAATGTAATGATCAGGCACACGAATACCAACAGTTTTCTTTTTACTCTTGAACAATTTGGGAACATTACTGCTTGCCTGCAGTATAAATGTGAAGGCTCCTGGTAAATTCTTCTTCATCATTTTAAAGGTGGTATTGTCAACTTTGGCATACTCAGACAAGTTGCTCAAACTACTGCAGATTAATGAGAAATTTGCTTGTTCAGCATGAATTCCTTTTAAAGCAGCAATCTTTTGTATGGCTTTATTGTTGTTAATGTCACAGCCAATAGCATAGACGGTATCAGTTGGGTAGATGATAATTCCGCCATCCTTTAAAATGTCAGCAATTTTCCTGAATTCCCGATGATTGGGGTTGTCAGGATACAATTTTAAAAGCATTTGTAGTGGTTTTGGGTTATTATGGAGGATAAAGATAAAAGATTCTTTGAAATAGCTAATGTACTGAAGCCTATTTATTTTGTTCCTTGAATGGGAAAGAGGCGGGGATACCGGCTGGATTTAGATTTGGCACAAACAAAAAAAGGAGTGCTTAAGCACTCCTAAATTATAATATCATGTAAAGCTTACCCATTTAGTTTGTTGTAATCAGCAAGGAATTGCTCCAAACCTTTATCAGTTAAAGGGTGATTTAGCAGACCTGTAATGGCACTAAGCGGACTGGTTGTAACATCAGCACCAGCTTCGATACATTGAACCATGTGCATGGTGTGACGAACCGATGCAGCCAGAACCTGAGTTTCGAAACCATAGTAGCTGTTCATATCTACAATTTGACGAATTAAGTCAATACCATCAGTACAAATATCATCCAAACGGCCAACAAAAGGAGATACATATGTTGCTCCCGCTTTAGCTGCCAACAATGCCTGACCTACTGAGAATATCAAGGTACAGTTAGTTCTGATATCCTGTGAGCTTAGGTATTTTACTGCTTTAATACCATTTTTGGTACAAGGAACTTTCACAACAATTTGTGGATGAAGAGCGGCTAATTCCAAGCCTTCAGAAATCATTCCTTCAAAATCGGTTGCAATAACCTCAGCACTTACATCACCATCTACAATTTCGCAAATATCAACATAGTGCTTTTTGATGTTTACTTCCCCTTTAATCCCCTCCTTAGCCATAAGAGATGGGTTAGTGGTAACGCCGTCAAGGATTCCTAAATCCTGCGCTTCTTTAATCTGATCAAGATTTGCTGTGTCGATAAAAAACTTCATTTTACGATTTTTAGTTTGTTATTTGTTCAAAACGAAAATACACTAATTTCTTTTACATACAAAGAATAGCATATGTTTTGAACTCAAGAAATAAAACATAGAGACGCGAAACTATTTTCGCATCATAGAGATTCGAAAAACATGAAGTTGGTGGGGGTAAAAAAAGAGCCGATGGAGGGATTCGAACCCACGACCTGCTGATTACAAATCAGCTGCTCTGACCAACTGAGCTACATCGGCGTTTTGTTATTTTTAGAAGGTAAAACGATCCTTCAAATAATCTTGTAAAGAACGAAAACAAGCCCGGAAGCTTTTGTTATAATTTTAATTTGAGCCATTGATGAGAATTGAACTCATGACCTCTTCCTTACCAAGGAAGCGCTCTACCCCTGAGCTACAACGGCAGTAATAAAATAAAAGGAGATTATCTTCCTTAAATTGAGCCGATGGAGGGATTCGAACCCACGACCTGCTGATTACAAATCAGCTGCTCTGACCAACTGAGCTACATCGGCGTTTTGTTATATTTTAGAAGGTAAAACGACCCTTCAAATAATCTTGTAAAGAACGAAAGAAAGCCCGAAAGCTTTCTTTTAATTTTATTGGAGCCGATGGAGGGATTCGAACCCACGACCTGCTGATTACAAATCAGCTGCTCTGACCAACTGAGCTACATCGGCATTTTTATACAAATAATAAAAGTATAAAAAGTGGGTAAACAGCTACGTCGCACTGCTTCGACCACCTACCCTTGCTGCCTTCCGACCCTGGGGGGATTCAGTAGGAGCTAGTCGCATAGTGCTTACCCGACGACAAAAGTAGAAAAATCCTGATTCCTCGCAAACAAATTATGCAACTTCTTATCTAAATTTTAGGTGGTGAATAGCCAATGGTTTTATTCTCAGAGAAATAATTTTTTTTTTAAACGATGTTTTTTTTCAGGAAGCATTCATTTTGGATATAAACAATGAGCAATTGAAATCAGAATTAAGCTTTTTTGAGTACGGCTTTCTTGTAAAAACGGATATCTTTGTGCTCGAAAAACAAATTTATCTTTCATGCAGATTTTTAAAAATTCATTACTTAGACACACTTTTCTTTTTGGGGCATTGGTTGGAGGAGCACTAATTTTAGCGGCCTTTGTGGTTTACCTAAAAGATTTATCGGTTAATTTTGATCCGAATCTTCGATCCATAAATCTATTTTTAATAGTTAGCGGGATCTTTTTTGGCGTGAAAAAATATCGCGATGATGAATTGGGAGGTGCAATTAGCTATGGTAAGGCATTAGCAACCGGAGTCCTTATTATAGGATTTGCATCCATGTTTTATTCCATTTTCATTTATGTTTTAACAAGTTTTTTTGATACGGCTATTATTAAAGAAGCCATAATTTTTCTGGAAAAGGGCCTGCATGAAATGGGATATCAGCAAAAAGATATCGATTTGCTGATGGGAATCTATAAGAATATCACACCTGGATTATTTGCTTTTGGACAGTGGTTCAGTAAAGCTCTGTCAGGACTGTTTTTTTCTCTTATTTTGGCTTTTTTCTTTCGTCAGAATAGAAATTTGTTTAATAAGAACTCTATTGATAAATTTAACGAATCGAATAATCAGTAAAATTTCAATATGGATATCTCCGTTGTAGTTCCTTTGTATAATGAGGAAGAATCGCTTCCTGAATTACTGGCCTGGATTGATCGGGTGATGCAGGCAAATAGTTTTAGCTATGAGGTTGTTTTAGTTGATGATGGAAGTAATGATACTTCCTGGACTGTGATAGAGGATTTACAAACTAAGTATTCTTCTGTTAAAGGAATTAAATTCCGCCGAAATTACGGGAAATCGGCAGCTCTTTTTAGCGGATTTGAAATTGTTAAAGGCGATGTTGTTATAACTATGGATGCAGACCTTCAGGATTCTCCGGATGAGATTCCTGAACTGTACCGTATGATAAAGGAAGAGGATTTCGATTTGGTTTCAGGATGGAAACAGAAACGTTACGATCCAATTTCCAAGACCATCCCAAGTAAATTTTTTAATAGAACAGCAAGAGCCATGTCTGGTATCAAACTGCACGATTTTAATTGTGGTTTAAAGGCCTATAAGAAAAAGGTTGTGAAAAGTGTTGAGGTGTATGGCGAAATGCACAGATACATTCCAATTTTGGCTAAAGAGGCGGGTTTTGTTAAAATTACTGAAAAAGTAGTGCAGCATCAGGAACGAAAATATGGTGTAACCAAGTTTGGTTTGAGCCGCTTCATCAATGGCTTTCTCGATTTATTATCCATTAGTTTTATCAGCAAGTTTGGTAAAAAGCCAATGCACTTTTTTGGATTGCTGGGAACATTAATGTTTCTGGTCGGTTTTTTTGCTTCTGCATGGATTGGCGCTCAGAAACTGTATAGCATGAGTTTAGGAGAAATAGCCCCCCGCGTAACCAACAGTCCGTACTTTTTTATTGCATTAACAACAATGATTATTGGAACTCAGTTGTTCCTTACCGGATTTATAGCCGAATTGGTAAGTCGCAGCTCATCAGAGCGCAATACCTACCAAATCGAAAAAGAAATTTAAATAATCAGTGAATGTGTAAAAACTGATAGCTGTTTACTGATAACTGTTTACTGGAAAAATGATAAAGAGAATCATTCGAATTTTACTGCAAATATTTCCTCGTCCGATTTTGATTCGAATGAGTCTGATAATAAATCGTATGCTTGCTGTATTTCTTATTGGAAATAAAGTTGAATGTCCGGTATGTGGCGGGCACTTCCGTAAATTCCTTCCTTATGGATATACAAAAGCTAGTGGGCGTGATAATGTTTTGTGTCCGAAATGCCTTTCTTTGGAACGTCATCGGTTAATGTGGTTGTATCTAAATGAAAAGACAGAGTTTTTCACGAAGGAACTTAAGGTTCTGCACATAGCTCCCGAACAATGCTTTTACAAGCGGTTTAGAAAGTTGCCTAATTTGGATTATACCACAGCTGATTTGGAATCTCCCATTGCTGATGTGCATTTCGATGTGCAGGAAATTCCCTTTTCCGAAGCATCATACGATGTGGTGATCTGCAACCATGTTTTGGAGCACGTAACAGATGATGCAAAAGCCATGAGTGAGATTTACCGTGTTTTGAAACCTGAAGGATTTGCCATTTTGCAAGTTCCTATGGACACAAAAAATCCGCTAACGATGGAAGATCCAACGGTTACCGATCCCAAGGAGAGGGAAAGACTGTACCGTCAAAAAGATCATGTTCGTTTGTACGGATTAGACTATGCCGATAAATTGTCCAAAGTGGGATTTTCTGTTTCCCAATCTCAGTATGCAAAAGAAATTTCTTCCGATTTGGCCGAAAAGTATCGCTTGCCAATGAATGAAATTTTCTATTTCAATCAAAAACGATAAGATGACCGAAGAAATTAAATTTTCAATTATTATTCCGGTGTACAATCGTCCGGATGAGATGAAAGAATTGCTGGATAGTTTATCCGAGCAGACTTTTAAAGATTTTGAATTGGTGGTGGTTGAGGATGGTTCATCGATAAAAAGTGAGGAGCTTTGTGATACGTACCGCGATCGAATACATATATCGTATTTCTACAAACAAAACGAAGGACCCAGCATTGGGCGTAACTACGGATTGGCCAGAGCAAAAGGGAATTATTATCTGTTTTTTGATTCCGATTGTATTCTTCCTCCTCAATACATGCAGACCATTCAGAAGGAGTTAAGTGAGAATTTTGTAGACTGTTATGGTGGTCCCGATGGAGCTATGGACGATTTCTCTGATTTTCAGAAAGCGGTTTCCTATGCCATGACTTCTTTTTTTACTACCGGGGGAATTCGGGGAGGGAAGAATCAGGTTCACCAATTTCATCCACGTAGTTTTAATCTGGGCTTTTCGAAAGCTGTTTATGAAGATACAGGTGGATTTCCGGTAACGACTATGCATCCGGGTGAAGATATGGTATTTGCCATTGAGGTAATTAAACGCGGATTTGAAACTCGTTTGGTGCACGAAGCGTACGTGTTTCACAAGCGGAGGGTTTCCTTTAAGAAATTCTACAAGCAGGTTTTCGGATTTGGAAAAACCCGCTACATCATCTCAAAACATTATCCGGAAACCTTCAAAATATTTTTCCTGTTTCCCTCTTTATTCGCAATCGGAACAACTGGAGCATTAATTTTAGGAATAGCTGTTCACCGAATTTTTGCATTTCCAGTTCTTTTGTACGCTTTCCTGGTGTTTGCAGATGCACTCACAAAGACCAAATCGTTTGCCATTGCAATAAAAGCGCTTGCGGCAAGTTTTGTGCAGCTGTTCGCATATGGTATTGGATTTATGGATGCCGTTTGGAAACACAAAGTTTTGGGGAAAGATGAGTTTGGAGTGTTTGGGAAAGGGTTTTACTAGAGCTGAACACGAAATAATACGGATTTTTACAGATTTGCTTAGTATATCTGTGTCATCAGCGTTCTTTTGATTTAAAAACACTGACAATCGGAGAGAGTAATTTTTCAAGCAATCGGTGTTCTCCAATTGTTATTTTTGCATTCCCTTTCAGGTTTGGATAAAATGGAATGCATTTGTTTTGAGTGCTTTTCATTCCATTGATTAATGTTGCTTTTACAATAAAATAGCTTTTTTTATTCGTTTCTAATGGGGTAGGGAATACCTGAGAGACTTCTCCTTTTAGCAAACCAAAATTATTTGCAGGATAACCTTCCAGTTCAATATTTACTTTTTGTCCTGATTTTATCTTTCCAATAAAATGATAGGGCAAGTTGATATTTGCGAAATAGAGAGAGCTTGAATCGGAGTGCAAATGCGCAACCCCTTTTAGAGTATCCGGGTAACGAAAAAAGTAGCTGCCGATCAAAAGAATCATAACAACTATAAACAGTACTGTAATTCCGTGGCGTATTATCCGTGAGGGGACTTGCCCTATGATATTTCTTACCTTTTCACTCCTAAGTTCTATATTATCTTTTTGCTCTGCCATGTCTTTCACTTTTAATTGGATCACGAATCACACAGATTGTGCGGATTTTCACGAATTGTTTTTTATCTGTGTTCATTTTAATCCGCGTAATCCGAGTTCTGTTTGTGATCGTTGGTGAGTATTTTTCTTCATAAATTGAAGATGTTTTCCTATCCCCTTAAAAAATAGACTTGAAGTTTAATTGATAAGTGAATATTTTAAATGCCATCAAAGTTAGAACCACCAGAACTTATGCGCCGTATTTCTGGCAAAATTGATACTCCTTTATTGAATTGGCTTTAAAACTTCATTCACATTAATTATTCTTAGACAATCTAATATTACAATCATTAATAGAATCTATAGTAAATGGTAAATCTAAGACAATGATCGAAATGCTATCATTATACTTTTTAACTATGCATTTATCTGTTTTATATCTTAAACTCCAGTTTTCATTCTTGATAATTAATTCTGGATTCAAAGAACTAACCTTATTATAGTTTTCCTTAATCAAAAAAGAATTTTGACTCTTTACTAAAACAGTCGCAGAATAATCTATTGAAGCTGAAGTTTCAGATAAAAACTTATAAGATACAAAGCATGTGATAATCAACAATAAATTGATCGCAAACACTTTGAATTTCAATATCGAAGGTATTTTTTTCTTAAACTACCCATGAACAAGATGAAAATTTTATTTCTTTTTTGTCACGCAAGTTTTGCAAGATGAACATCCATTATCAACCTCTACTGGAACATCTGTACCTCCATACTTTGCTGCTAATTCTTCTGAGCTGATTAGTTCTGTACCTTCAATTTGTTTCATTAATTCATTCATAATACTTAATATAAGTTAAATTTAAACATATAATTATGACCTAAATAGGTCCTTACTTACTAAATCGTGAGACATTTACTTTTTCACCAGAATAATTTTTCTTTTTTACATTATTCCCTCTGTTAAACTTCCAATTAATCCCTAAGCTATATTTTGGTAATGCCAAGTTATTCGACATTTCATACTGCTTTAGATTATTGTAGTAATACACTTTGTTTTCTTCATAACTATTTGTCACATTCACTGCACTAAAGGTTAAATTCAATTGCTTATTTTTTAATAAGGCAAATTTGGCAGCTAGATTAAGTCTAATTCTGTCTTGTGATATATCATACTGTAATGTCTTTTTTTTAGGTCGGTAGTGTATCTGAGAAGAGACATTAAATCTTTCGGAAATATCCCACCATAACTCTCCTTTAAACCATTTATAATGTATTTCATTTCTATTTTCATCCCAAACGAATAATCCATTTTTAGGATTGGTATAATTCTGAAAAACTGTTACTGCAGTTAAATACCCCCCCAATTTGTTTTTTGCAAAAGTAAATGGGACATCAATTCTTCCGTACCACATTGTTAAATCACTAAGATTTTTAACAGAAAATACACTACTGCCTTTTTCTTGATAAACAACATCCTCAATAGCATTTTTATAATTCTCGTAACCCAACCACAAACTAATAAATCCCAATATTGTATTTTTAGAATTAACTGACCAATAAGTTGTCGGTTTCAACTGAGTATTGCCAACACTATAAGAGTAGTCATCTATATAACTTATTCCAGGTAACATATCATAATAATCAGGTCGTTCAACACTTTTTTCGATGGATAAAATTGACGAAAACCCCCTCGCTTTATAGGTCATTTTTAAACTTGGAAACCAAGTCCAATAACTATTAGTTAAGATTTCTTCCCCACTAGTGATATTGAAATGATAATCTAATAACTCTGCCCTAATCCCAGCACCTAAAAAGAGTTTACTGCTTAATCTGGCCTGGCCATTTGCATAAAATTCAGCATTAACTTCTTTCCCTTTAAATTTGGTAGACGGTATTACATTAGTATCAGAATAGCTAGTTTCGTTTATATTCCCATTAATGTATTTTATACCACTATTGATTTCAAATACTCTATTTACTTCATAAGTCATATCGAATCTTCCTGTATACTGAGTTCCGTCCATTGTGTTTTTTGACTGAAAATAAGATAGGAAATCTCCTCCAAACTCTTCTTTCTCAGCTTTTCCTTCTTTATTTTCACCTCCTGCTACTAAATCGAATACAATTGTGTAATGAAACGGCAATGTATCATTCGAAGAAAACTGCAACAAGCCAGTATACAGATGATCCCTGAGTTCATAATTGGATTTTTGACGATAGAATGAAAATTTCGAACCATATTCACCCACATTCATATCCTGATTGCTTTTGCCAGAGTTATTATATGTATTTGCGGTAAAATTTAAAACATCTCCATTATCAAAACTATATGCTAAACTGAGATTACCTTGATAAACATCTTGAGCTTTCTCCCATTCTGTATTTCTACTTATAATGGTTGTTGGATTATAAATGGTACTATCAAGATTCTCTGAATGAACTCTCGAATTAGGCCTGTATTGCAAACTAAAATTTGCTTGAATTTTATTATATCTTCCAAACATGGAAAACATATTGCTAGCGCCATATTTATTATCTGAATAGCGTTCTCCAGTCAAATCAATATTTGCGTAATACCCATTTTCAAAAGATGATTTTGTGTAGATTTCAATAACAGACTTACTTGAATTATACTTCCCTAATGAATTACCTGATAAAACGACTTTATCTATTTGATCTGCGGGAATGCTTTTTAAAGTCGCAATTAATGCTTTTCCTTCAATTCTCTGCTCTACTCCATCTATAATTACAATTGCTGTTTTATTCTCATATTTAATGCTTTCTTCAGAATTTATATCCACAAAAGGCAATTTTGATAGAATGTCAGTGGATTTATCCGATGGTTGAAATTTCACCTCAGATACATTAACAACCGTTTTGCCATTTTCTAATGTGTAAAGTGGTTTCTTACCTACAATCAATATGTCGTCAACTTGCTTTGAATCAATTTCCAATGTGATTATAGAGTCACGCAATACACTGCTTAATTTGCATTTTTTTGTTTTATAAGCTAAATGTGAAATAAGTAGTTGTAATGAATCCATCGCTATATTTGTAGGGATTTCAATCTCGAAGCAACCACTTCCGTCAGTAACTGTCTGATAAAAAATGTGTTGATTGATGTCCGTCACAGTAGCTACTGCTCCGAATACATCATCATTATTAAGGTTTATAACCTTATTTTTATATTTTGTTTGTCCGAAAGAAGAAAAACAAGATAAAAGGAGGAAGGTGAGGATTAGTTTATTCATAAATTAGATTCAATTTCATCCGTTTATAATTTTTTGTTAATATCAGATGGATTTACTATTCGTAAGATAATATGACATCAAAATTAATTTGCTCATAATGCCTTGTAAGCTTTCTTTACTCCTTGAACTTTTATATACCTTTAGGTTCTGAAGTATTTCTTTGCGGTTCGGAAATGTTCCCTTGCGGTTCGGAATCTAAAATTTCAGGTTTCCTACTCATCCGTTTAGGTTCATAACCATAAATTTTAGGTTTTCCAACCCAAAGGCTTCTATAAATAAGCTTACTACTTCTATTCGGAACCTAAAGGCTTCTATTGGTTGTTCCCCTGCTTATATATAGCACCTTAAAGCTTCTATAAAAAAACAGATTGTACCAGTTATTCCTACTCATTTGTTTGCACTTCATCTACTTTCCTGATATGGCTAAAGAATTGTTTCAACTCCTTTTGCTTGGCTTCGTAGCCCGAAGCCGATGTTCCTGTTTTGTAATTGGTATAGGCATAATCGTCCAGAGCTGCCTGATAGTTGTCGTAATCGTGCAGGGTTTTGGAATTACTAATACCTGTAAGTAAGTTTTGCAAACGTGCAATGGTGCCTTCCGAAACAGTACGACTATTAAAGTCTTTAGTAAACTCATCCCAGTCAACATCGGGGCTACGCAGAGCTGCTTGCCCGGTAGCATAGTCATTTACCTTATTCACAAACAGCTTATTTTGTTCGCTTATACTACCATACTTGCGGCGCTCATCTCCACTAAGGTTACTCACTTTAGCTGCCAAGGCTGTTTCTAAAGTCGCGAGAGCCGTATTAACAGCCTCTACTTGTTCTGCACTTAAATGAGTGCTGATTAGGTTTTTTAATGTGCTCATGATGTTTCTTTTTTAGAGTTGATATTTACAATCTATTTAATTCACTTTCGTTTGCTGATTTTTTCTTGAGGCCTCCTTTAAAATGATTGAATTAGACAAGATTGACACTTTGGATTTTTTATCAAAAAATGAAATCTAATTGCGCTGAAATCTATCTGATGGTTTTAAATCTGATGTTTCCTTTCTCATTTTTATTTTCTCTCCGAAATTATAGATAAAACCCAAACTTATTCTTCTAGTATCAAAATCAAATTTAAAATCGTTCTTCTGTCCTACGAATTGAGTTTTTGCATCAGGTGTCTTGCTATTAAATATATCCTTACAAGAAAATAATAAAGAAGTATTACTAAACAAGCTCATACGCAAAGATGCATCAACATTAAACGAATCGTCTAAATCGTAGAACCCTTGTGGTCTGCCACTGGCGTAATAAGCATTTAAGTCAGCAAAAATTTGTTTGGTTTTATTCAATGTGATACTATTATTCAAACTAAAATAAAAATTCACATTAGTTTTATCAATGGAATAATTATCGTGCGAGTTATCTGTTTGTTGATTTCTTGATATAGAAGTGGTAAATTTTGAATTTATGGGCTTATAAATTGAAAACGGAACAACAAGAGCCATGCTGGTTGTGTAGTTTTTATCAATATTTATTGTTTGATAGTTGATAGAATAACCATCTTCACTATTAAATGGGACTTGTGTAATCCAATCGTGAGATAAATCGGCAGAAAAAACCAAAATATATTTCCCCTTAAAAATATAAACCAACTGCGAATTATAATTTTTTTGTGGTTTTAATGATGAGTTTCCTTGTACCGATGCATAGGGTGTTAAACTCCAGGTGTTGGGTGTTAAATCCCAAAAACTAGGGTAATCAGAGAAACTAGTGAAATTGTATTTAAAAATGTGATTATTAGAAGCGACATAGGTCATATCCAATGTTGGAAATACAAAATAATCATTCACAACATCAAATTCTTCCTGCTTTTTTTTATCCGTAAAATTCAATTTATCGTATTCAAGTTCGAGAGCAAAAACTGATGATAACTTTGGACTAAATTGATAATTTAAGGATAGGTAAGCATTGGCTCTATCCTCGGTTAGTCGAAAGCGAGATTGTTCTAATTGCTTTTTGTACGTGGATTTATTTTCAATTTTTTTATACGAAATACCATATTCCAAGCTCGATTTCCCTTTTGTAATACTTGATGTATTGTTAGCAAAAGCATTCAATTCCATAATATCCTGTGTAGAGTGCGTTGTATAATCCAAATCAAAATCTGATAAGTCATTTAAGATATAAATACTCTGATCGGTAGGATCTTGATAGTTTGTTAGGCTTATCCCAAAATTAGCATCAGACACCTTGTAATTCAATGCTATGTTCTGATAATCAGAATTCCCAAGACTTGTATTCTTACTTACTGTATTAACAGTATTCAACTTCGTATTTAAGTTAACATCACTATAAGTATCCACCTTATTTTTATCGGGAATAAAACTGTATTGTAAATCTATATAAGAATTTTCGTTGATATTGAATCGAGGATTTAAGCTATACAATTGCTTGCTTTTATCGTAGTTCATATCCATATCCTGTTTCAAACTACTCTTACTATCACTTGTTATAAAGGTTGAAATTTTTTGCTTGTTTAAGTTCTCATTTTTTTCATGTTGCACAATCCCCTGTAAATCGAATTTGCCTTTACTTACTGAAAAGTTCATATTTCCATTATACGAATTTTTCCGTCCTCTTAAATAGTTACCACTTACATTGCCACTGTATTTTCCTTTTTCAATACCGTGTTTTAACTCAACATTAATTAATGCGCCATGAACATTGAATCTTTTAGGTGCAACAAAATAGTATTCAATATTTTTCACATCGCTAGCAGGAGCCGATCTTAAAAAATTAAGAGCCTGACTCATCGACATATTCGTAATTTTGTTGTTAATAACAAGCGTTACTCTACTTGAACCTACAACAGAAACCTGATCGTTTTGAACCAAAAGGCCTGGCACATAATCTAATAATTCAAAAGCATTTGAGGCTGCTCTTGTTTCTGAAAGTGTCTGAGTATTAAAAATAATCTTATTTTCTTCTATTTTAACAACATTCCGTGCCTTTGCAACTGTAACTTCTTTCAATTTATTATCAGACGAACTCAAAATTATAGGCTTGGTGTTATTTTTGAAAACAGAAGAGGCTATCATTTTAGTTTGATAGCCTACGAACGAAACATGAAGTATAAAATCCCGTTTTTTCAGGTTGTTGAAAGCAAACTCACCTTTTTCATCAGTAATTGTTCCTGTTAATAATGTTGAGTCTGCGGGATTTAAAACGACAACACTGGCTCCAAGCAAAGGCTTATTATCTTCCGAAACCACCTTAGAATTTAGCTGTATCTGTGCTAATACTGCAATAGGACAAGTTGAAATAAAAAAAACTGTGATAAGTAATTTCACACTAAAGTGTATTGTAAAAAATTGGTTCATATTCTTATAATTGAAGTTATTCCTTGATAATTATCACTATAATAAACTAATCCTTCATCTTTTAAATCTGATAGAATATTTGATAATTCATTAAAGTCACCTTCAAAATCAATTAATAATTCATCAATTGAAAATGTTCTGGTACTTAACAATTTAAATAAATTAATATATCTAGAGTCCTCGAATACTATATCCTTAACCTTCCTTCGTCCAAAATATTCTCTATAAGTAAAACCATCTTTTTGTTGGTTATATTTCACATTATATCGGATATTATTTTGACTGTAAAAATCTAAATTTCGTTCAAATATATTCCATAATGGAGAACGGCTAAGGTTAGTCGTGTAATCAAATAACGAAAATCGATCGATTGATTTTGTGAATTTTTCATTAGATAAGTATGCTAATGAACTGTTATTCCATTACACATATATTCTCACTTCTTTTCCGTTAGTAATAACAGTGTAGTAATCTCTATCCTCTCCACCTTTTACTAGAGTCAATTCGTTTCGATTCATTACCTTAATTGCCTTATAATTCTTTCTTGTTTTCATGATTTTTGCTTTTAATAAAGTGAGCCATTCATTTTAAACTCCCTTAAAACTAAAACATAAAATCTTAAAAAATGATTAGTTTTCTAACTGCTTGCAATTAGAAAGTTAATCGCATAACAGCTAGTTTTCTAATCAAAAAAAGAGAGATAATGATCATTAATTGAAAACAGACAGAGCGTAGATAGGGTGTGGAGAAAAGCAAGCTCCGTATTAGTAGGATCTGGTAGAACTCACGATCTTCTTAATCATTCAATGACACTTTAGCTGCGATTTGATTAGAGAAGAGCCTGTTTTTTTTGATAAATAAATACAATTTAGAATTTCTCTAACTGAAAAAGATTTACATTTTATGGAAAGAAACATATCTTTGCCTTATGAAAAGTAAATTATTCAAGCGACTCGGTGTAATGTCCATACTGGTACTTGCTATACTTATTGGTTCGCAGGGGCTGTGGTTACGGCAACAATTGGAGCAGGAGGAACAGGCATTTACGTCGAAGCTGGAAAGCACCTTGCAAGGCATGATCAATTTTCATGCTTTACAAGGATACAGCACTCCTAATCCTGAAAAACCAGATGTGGCTACTATTTTAATGGACGAAACAGCAAATGAAGAAACAGATAAAGATACTTCGGTTGAATTGGGTAGATCTGAAATTAGCACAAAAAAATATATGCCTGATTTTGCTTTAGGAAAATTGATCGAAGCTTCATTTGCAGATAAAAGTTTAGAGAAAGAAAAATTTCATCTATGTATTGTAGACTCATTGTTTCAAAATAATTTTCCTGAAATCGGAAGGATACGAGCTTATCGTATGCAGCTCATGAAAAATGATCTGGCCATTGATAGTTTGCATCAAGGGAAATCGATGGGTAAAGTAAGTCTAAACTCACCCTCCACATTGCATGTACATATTCCATTAGGCACAAAAGAAATTTATGTTTTTACAGCTGATTTTCAATTGAAAACCTTTCCCTTTTTACGGCAAATGGTATATTCCATAGGCATATCGGCACTCGCAATTATTTTAGTTGCTGTTTTTATGCTACGTTTAATGTGGGCATTACAGCAGCAAGCGACACACTTGCTGTGGCGCGAACGAGCCGTGAGTGGTATGGTACACGATTTAAAAAGCCCTTTATCTTATGTCTATACATTATTGGATTATCTGGCCAGCAAAGAACAACAGCCCGTCATGCAGGAACAACTCCGGAATGCAAGTGGTAATGTCTCCAAATTGACCCACAAAATGGAAATTTTACTGACATTATTCCGTGCGAAGAAAAAGAAGATTGTAATGGAGTGTGCATCTTGCAACTTGGCGCAAAAGTGCAGAGATTTACTCTCGGAATTGGAGATTATCTATCAGGATAAACAAGCTGAATGCAAGCTGTCTATCCCCGAAAATTTAGATATTCATGTAGATCCACTTTATTTCGAAGCAGCCTTGCGAAATTTGTTGGATAATGCGTTTAAATATTCGGATGTATTTGCAAAACTGGAAATTAAAGCCATTCGGGAACAAAAACAGTTACAGATTTGTGTTACAGATTCGGGCAAAGGGATTCCTCAAAAAGAGCAAAGGAAAATTTTTCAGGAATTTTACCGTGCAGATAACAACAGCAAGGGACATGGCATTGGGTTGGCTTTTACCCAACAAATAGTAAAAGCCCACAAAGGGCGCATCAGATTAGAAAGTAAGCTTGGAAAAGGCAGTACATTTTGCATTGTTCTTCCTGAAAAAGTTATTATTTAAGCAATTAAAAAGAAGTGTAAATGGAACAATTAAAAGTACTGTTTGTTGATGATGATATTAATTTAGGGCATTTCGTTACGACCATATTAGAGACCGATTATAATTATAAAGTGCATTTTCAAAACACACTGCTGGGAATTGATTCGATTGTAGAGACTCTTGCGCCGGATATTATTATTTTAGATGTGGAAATAGGTAAAGAGAACGGAATGGATAAAGCTCAGGATATTATCGCAAAATACCCGCAAATTCCTCTGTTGTTTGTGTCCTCGCATACCGAAGATGATTTTATAACCAAGGGAATAAGCATTGGGGGGAACGCATATCTGCCAAAACCTTTATCTATACCTGTACTAGTATCTTACATTCAACGTTTTGCTTTAAAAACAAGCTTGCCACAGATAATAGAATTGGCTAATTATCAGCTAAATTTATCAACAAATAAGTTTTTTTATAAGAAGCAGTTAATTAAGAAACTGAGTCCGTTTGAGAAGAATGCTTTGGCAGTGCTAATGGAGCATCCCAATGAAATAGTAACTAAAGAGCAGTTGGCTGAAAAGCTATGGAATCATTCTTTGGAAACGCACAACAGTGCCAGTTTAAACAATATTTTATCGAAATTAAGAGATTTGTTTAAAGATAATTCTTCTCTTAAAATCAGGAACATAAGAGGAGTAGGGTATATGATGAATTCCTAAGGATATAAGACCTGAATGATTCGTGTTTAGTATTGACTCCTACTAAAGCTGCCTTTTTAAATATTGCATAATTTCTTTTTCCTGATCAGGATGAAACCATTCAATCTCTTTGTCTCTGTTAAACCATGAGAGTTGGCGTTTTGCATATCTTCTCGAATTTCTTTTGATCAACTCAATGGCTTCATCAAGATTGATATTTCCCTCTAAATATTCAAATAGTTCTTTGTAGCCAACTGTGTTTAGCGAGTTGTAATGACGGTATTCAAATAAGGTTTCTGCTTCTTCAAGTAAACCTTCTTTCATCATTAAATCAACCCGTAAGTTGATTTTTGCATACAATTCTGCTCTGTCCCGGTTTAAGCCGACTTTAACAATATTGAAATCTCTCTTTTTCTTGGTGTTTGTTCTAAGTTCGGAATAGGGTTTACCAGTCATTAAACAAACCTCAACCGCATGAATCACTCTTTTTGCATTTTTCAAATCTACCTGATCGTAAAACACCGGATCGAGTTGTTTTAACTGCATGCGCAATGATTCAATTCCCTCCTTTTGGGCACGCTCTGCAACTTCATTGCGCAAATCCGGATCAATAGTCGGAATTTCATCAATACCATTGCAGATAGCATCGATATACATCATACTTCCACCTACTAAAAGGACTTCATTTTTTGTTTTAAAAAGATGATCCAGTAAGTCTAAGGTCTGTTGTTCGCATTCCCAGGAACTAAAATAGTCGTGAATGGAATGAGTATGAATGAAATGATGTTTTACTGCCTCCAATTGTTTCTTTTCAGGCACTGCAGTTCCAATGCTCATTTCCCGGTAAACCTGACGGCTATCGGATGATGAGATTACTGTATTGAAATGTTGCGCGATTTTAATGCTTAAATCGGTTTTGCCAACACCTGTAGGACCCAGTAAAACAATCAGGGTTTTAGACATCTAAAGTTAATTATGAATTGCAAATTATGAGTTTTGAATTGCGGTTTTTGCATATGTTGAATGCAAAATTTAGTTTTGCACTAACTGCTAAAGAATGTCTTCGTAGTCATCCAGGTTTTCAAATTCAGGGCCTTCATCAAATTCGTCATCGAAATCGGCCAAATAATCGTCGGCAGTCATGGTTTTTTCAGATTTTGCTTCAAATTCCCCAAAACCAAGACCTTCAAAATCTTCAGCATCCATTTTAATTTGTATGGGTGCATCGCCTTTGGATAATGTACATTTAGGATATTTGGTTTTGGATTTTGAAATGCCTTTTTCAATTAACTGAACATTGAAAAAACGATCAGAAAAGAAATCAAAAACATAAATTAATTCGGGTCTTTCAGAGGAAACAAATTCACGTATCATTGCAACATCCATTGCAACAACATTAAAATTGTCATCGTCTTCGGTATTCATTTCGAAAAGGGCAATTTCCAAGCCTCTTTCATCATTAGCGCCTACCTGGTAAAAAGAAGCCATTTGAGAATTATCATATCCAATCGTTTCCTGAATGGTGTTATGGAACTCTAAATAAGTTTGTTCATGATCAATTTCAATTTCAAGAACAAAATTTTTGACCTCAGGTGAGGTTATTTTAAATTTATATATCATGGTTTTATTTTGATTTTAATTTCGATAGAAACTCCATTGTATCCACATTGTCGGCATAATCCCATAGTTCCGGCTCCTGCGCTTTTCCAAATGGAACTGCATTAGGGATTCCATTCCCTACAATGCATTGGATTAGTTCTGAATTTGTGTTTAAATTGATTTTCAGATCATTAATTTCGGAATAATATTCATAGTTTACAACTCCTATTGGAGAGGTAATTGCAGTATTTTCATTTAGAAGAACGAAACCGGTATCAAGGTGTTCTATTCTATTCATTAAGAACATTGAACGCTGATAATCGTAGTTGTTTGCGTATTTATTGTGATCGTTTACAAACGAATAATTTTTCCAGCAGTCAAGAAGGTGTACCAAATCATATCCTTTCGGGATATATAACTTTGAAACATTTCGGCATCCCAATCCAAAATATAAAAATACATCTTTTGCAAGTGCTTCCAATTCTTCATTGGTTTCGTTGCCTGATAGTACTGCAACTGAATTTCTATTTCTGCGGATGATATGATCATACTTTTTGAAATAGGCTTCGAAATATCTGGCTGAATTATTACTTCCGGTAGCTATTATTGCATCAAATTTGTTTTCACCGCTTAATCTTTCTGATTGAAATGAGATGAGTTCATCGAATTCAGAATTGATTTCAATCAGTAGTTTTGAGACAAAATTGAGTAACTGGTTATCTTTTGACGATAATTTTCCAATAAAAGAATGACCGGATATTAAGACTGATAACATGTCGTGAAATCCTACCATAGGGATATTTCCAGCCATAATTACAGCAACTTTTAGTTGCGTGTTTTTATCGGGAACAGAGTAGCGGTTTAGCCATTCATTCAGTTTTTGCTCTTTTAAAAAAGTACAAATACCATTTATGGATGCATGAACATGATGTGGCGTGAACCACAAATTCTCATTTGAGACTCTGTCAAGTAAGGCTTTAAATTCGTTATAATATGTTGAATTTAGTCTGTGTTCAGCAGGTTTTGCATCTTCAGATGAAAACTGAGATAGAAAATTACCTAACTCAACAAATGCTCTTATTCTTTCAGTTTTGTTCATGGTATAATTCAAAAAAATCTCCAATTAACTTTACTTTAAGTTATATCTGGAGAATTTGATTTGCTTACTATTTTGCAAAGATAAAAATTGTTATCAAAGTATCTTAACTATTTTAATTCTTAAACAAAGTTGGAAAGGAAACTTAATGCAAATCCTGCTCCTATAAGAATAATAATTACAAATAGTAAAAAGGAAATAGTGGCAAGCAAGAGTCCAATAAATGCGCATGTTTTACCGGTAGTAACATTATTCCATGAGGCTGAGGTATACAAATGGGGTGTTTCCTGATACAATTTAGTCGCTTGCTTCGATAAAATTAATGCAATGATCGCCATTACTAAACTGATAATTCCGGCAAAGCAGAATAAAAAAATAGAGAGAATCCCAAGAACTAATATGCTTGATGAGTTAGGCAGTACTTCTTGTTTATTGGTTGAGGTTTGATTCCTGTTTTCCATACTGATTTTTATTAATAGGAATTGATTTTATAAATGTATGAGAAGAGTATTAATAGTACTGATAGAAAGAAAAGATATTTTAGAAGAATTGTGCCCCATGAAAATTTGAATTTTAAATGCAGAAGTAAAAGAGGGAGCATACTCAGCATTGGAATAAGTGCAGGATACAAGTGTATCGATTCCCAAATATCACCTTTGAGCAGTGCTATCAGGGAAGTTTGCAAGCCACAACCAGGACATGCAACCCCAAAGTGTTCTTGGAAAGTACAAGCCGCCAGATGATTTTCGAGCCAATTGATGATGTTTTGCCACATTCTATTATAAATATGGTCTAATTTATGAAAACAATGGCGCAAAAAAAAGCCGATGCATAAACATCGGCTTTAGAATTCAATATGTGAAAATGTAATTACAGATCTCTTCTTTGATAAAGAGCATCCTCCATATCCATTTCGTCGAACTGCATGTATTTGTAAACTTCTTTTTCGTTAGATTGAATCTTTTCTTTGTAAATTTCCATATACTCAGCAGGAGTAGGTAGTTTACCTAAAACTGAAACAACAGCGCCAAGTTCGGCAGAACCCAAATAAACCTGTGCACCCGTTCCCATGCGGTTGTTGAAGTTACGGGTTGAAGTTGAATAAACATTTGCGTTATCCGGAACACGTAGTTGGTTCCCCATACACAATGAACATCCAGGGGTTTCAACACGAACTCCTAACTGAGAGAAGGTTGCAAAAGTTGCTTCTTCTTTCAATACAGCCTGATCCATACGGGTTGGAGGAGCAATATAGGTTCTCACTTTATCGCTTGGTGTATGTCCTTTCCAAACTCTTTCACAAGCACGGAAGTGACCAATGTTAGTCATACAGGAACCAATGAATACATCCTGGATTTCAGTGTTCTGAACATCAGAAAGTAATTTTACATCATCCGGATCGTTAGGACAACAAAGAATAGGTTCGTGAATTTCAGAAAGATCAATTTCGATAGTCGCTGCATATTCTGCATTTTCATCTCTTGCGATCAATACAGGATTCGCCAACCACTCGTTACATGCATCAATACGGTTTTGAATAGTTTGAGCATCATCGTAGCCCATTTTAATCATGGATTCCATCAAGGCTACATTCGACTTCACATACTCAATAACACGAGCTTCGGATAACTTGATACATCCAGCCGCAGCAGAACGCTCAGCAGTTGCATCAGTCAATTCGAATGCCTGCTCAACAGTAATGTCTTCAAGACCTTCCATTTCGATGATTTTACCGTTGAATATATTGATTTTGTTCTTCTTAGGTACTGTTAATTGTCCGTTTTGAATTGCAAAATAAGGAATTGCATTTACCACATCACGCAAAGTGATGCCTGGGTTTAAGCTTCCCTTAAATTTGATTAAAACAGATTCAGGCATATCTAAAGGCATAAAACCTAAAGCTCCTGCAAAAGCAACCAAACCTGAACCTGCAGGAAAAGAAATACCCAATGGAAAACGTGTGTGTGAATCACCACCAGTACCAACAGTATCAGGTATCAAAAGACGGTTCAACCAAGAGTGAATAACACCATCACCTTGCTTCAAAGGCACACCTTTACGTTCTGAAATGAACTTAGGTAAGCTTTTGTGCATTGTCACGTCAGTTGCTTTAGGATAAGCTGCTGTATGACAGAAAGACTGCATAAACATAGGCGCTTCAAAACTTAAACATGCCAATTCTTTGATTTCATCTCTGGTCATTGGACCGGTTGTATCCTGAGAGCCAACGGTAGTCATTTTTGGTGCGCAGGAAGCTCCTGGCAATACGCCCTTAACACCACATGCTTTACCTACTATTTTTTGAGCCATAGTATAGCCCTGATTAGCCTTAGGCTTTGGGTTATTGGCAACAGCGAAAATATCAGCAGCAGGCATTCCTAATAACTCACGCGATTTTTCAGTTAATGCTTTTCCAATAATTAAAGGGATACGGCCACCCGCACGGTACTCATCTGATAAAGTATCAGGAGCTAAAGTATAAGTACAAATGACTTTACCATCGCGGATAATTTCACCTTTAACATTGTTTATTACAATTTCATCACCTGTACTAAGTTTAGAAACATCAGTAATGATTGGTAATCCGCCGGAATCTTGTGTTGTGTTGTAGAAAATTGGAGCAATTGCACCGCCGATTACCACGCCGGCAGTACGTTTGTTTGGTACTGCAGGAATGTCTTCTCCAATGTGCCATAGCAATGAGTTGGCAGCAGATTTGCGGGATGAACCGGTTCCCACAACATCACCAACGAAAGCAACTTTGTGACCTTCTTTTCTCCAGCCGGCAATAATTTCAATACCATCTTCGAAACGCCCAGCTCCCATAGCTAAAGCGTGCAATGGAATATCCGGACGGGTAAACGCCTGAGATGCAGGAGAAAAATCATCAGTATTGATTTCACCTTCTACCTTGTAAACTTTCAATTTAATTTCTTCCGGCAGTTTAGAACGTTTGGTAAACCACTCAGCATTTGCCCAGGATTCAAGTACACTTTTAGCTGCTGCATTGTTGTTTGCAAGATCGGCTATAGTTTGGAACGAATCATATACCAGAATTATGCCTTTAAGAGCTTCGGCAGCTTCTTCAGCTAACGATTTATCTTTTAATGCCTCAACCAATACGGTTACATTGTAACCACCCATCATAGTGCCTAAAATTTGAATTGCTTCAGATTTTGTGATGATTGGTGAACTCAATTTGCCTTTTAAAAGTTGTCCAAGAAACTCTGCTTTTACTTTGGTTGAATCATCAACTCCGGGAGCGATTCTTTCTTTAAATAAATACAAAAGAAAGTCTTCTTTTCCTTCGATAGGATTTTGCAGTAATTTGCAAAGTTCAGCAGTCTGTTCTGCATTTAATGGCAAGGCCGGGATACCTTTGGTAGCGCGGGCTGCTTCGTGTTTTAAATATGCGTCAATCATTGTTGTTTGATACGGTTATGTTAGTTTAGTAACCTTCGTATTTTGAATGAAGAATTATTCCTTTATTCACAACAAACATATGGTTTTTATGATTACACGATTCATAAAAATGCGTGTTTTATATCATGTTTTAGGGCATAAAAAAAGCCCTCCCAAAGGAGAGCTTTAAATTGTATATCTATATAAGGATTACTTTACAGAATCCATGTATTGAATCAATTCACATACTTTAGTAGAATATCCCATTTCATTGTCATACCATGAAACAACTTTCACGAATGTAGGAGACAATTGAATACCTGCTGTTGCGTCGAAGATAGAAGTTCTTGTATCGCCAATAAAGTCGTTAGATACAACAGCATCTTCAGTATAGCCAAGAACACCAGCTAATTCGCCTTCAGAAGCTTCCTTCATTGCAGCACAAATAGCAGCGTAAGTGGTTTCTTTTTCCAAACGAACAGTTAAATCAACTACAGATACATCTGGTGTAGGAACACGGAAAGACATACCAGTTAATTTACCATTCAAAGCAGGAATCACAACACCTACAGCTTTAGCAGCTCCGGTAGATGAAGGGATAATATTTTGTCCGGCTCCACGTCCACCTCTCCAGTCTTTTGCAGAAGGACCATCAACAGTTTTTTGAGTTGCAGTAGTAGCGTGAACAGTTGTCATTAAACCTTCGATAATTCCAAACTTGTCATTCAATACTTTAGCTACAGGAGCTAAACAGTTGGTTGTACAAGAAGCATTAGAAACGAAAGTCATATCGTTAGAGTATTCTTTGTTGTTTACACCCATAACGAACATTGGTGTATCATCCTTAGAAGGAGCAGACATTACAACTTTCTTAGCACCTGCATCGATGTGACCTTGAGCTGATTCTTTTGTTAAGAAAAGACCAGTTGACTCAACAACATATTCAGCACCTACGGCACCCCAGTTAATATCAGCAGGATTTCTTTCAGCAGATACACGAACAGTTGTTCCGTTTACTACTAACATACCATTTTTTACTTCAACATCACCGTTGAATCTTCCATGAGTAGAATCATATTTTAACATGTAAGCCATGTAATCTACATCAATAAGGTCGTTAATTGCAACAACTTCGATATTGCCTTGTGCAACTGCCTGACGGAATACGAAACGTCCGATACGTCCAAATCCGTTGATACCAATTTTAATCTTTGACATTGTGTATAAATTTTAATTTATAAACCCTTTGTTTCTCAACGGCAAAAGTATGTATTTTAAAAATATTTTGTATTGAAAAAGTAAAAAAAATAATTTATTTATTTTTCACTTAAATAAAGCTTGTTGCTTGATGGTTAGTTGTTTGTGTGGCATTATAACGATTGCGAATGAAAAATTTAATGAAAAAAAAATCTCATTTAGTGAGATTTTCTTTTGATTTAAACAGTTTTGCTCGTACAGCTTGTATTTGCTTTTGTATAAGCAGGACATCTTTTATCAACTGCGCATGATGTTGAGATTATCCCAAGAAGGAATAGTATTGCTAATGCGTAAAGTGTTTTCTTCATAGGTAATAAAATTAAAGGTCAAGTTTATTCGTTTCTAAATTCGTGAAAAGATATAAAAAAATGTTGTGAAACTACAAATTGGAAATATTTGTGTTTTGTTAAATTTATACTGTCTTTTATACCTTCTCTGTATTATTTTTGTTTGGGAAATATCGAAATTAATTAATGAAAAAACTATTTCTAAGCTTATTTATCACATCATGTTTTCTTTCTTTTGGTTTTTCTCAAGAGAAATCTTTTGTGTTGAAAGTTGTTGAATCCTCCAATAATGGTGCGGTTCAAGAGTGTGTTTGTGGCGATTATGAGAAGTTTATTGTTGAGGAAATGGCATTGAAACGACTCGAAAATAAAATTTCGAAATTGAAACAAAAAGGGTATTTGGAAGCCAGTATCGATTCAATTTCATTCAGTAGAGATACCATAATCGCAATGATTCATCAAGGAGGAAAATATGAATGGGAGGAAATAAATTTTCGTGGAGTTGAAAATTTAGATTTATCTACATTGAATTTAAGGTCGGTGAATAAACGAAGAAAGTTTATCAGTTTTTCTGATCTGGAAATTTTTCAGACTGACATTTTGAATCATCTGGGCGACAATGGATATCCATTTGCTCAATTAAAATTATCAGAGATAAATATTGTCAATAAAAAGGTAAGTGGCGAATGGGAGATTGAACCTCATGATTTTATTCGATGGGACAGTATTGTACTAAAGGGAACGTCTAAACTTAAGCCTAAGTTTTTACAAAGATATTTGGGTATTTATCCGAATAAAACATATCAGGAAAGCAGGAGTAAACTGGTTTCTAAAAAGATCGCTAATTTAGGCTTTGTGAAGGAAATTAAAGCTTCAGAGATTGAATTTGAGAGTGGTAAAGCAAGACTATATACATATCTTGAAAGGGAATCGGCCAATCAGTTTGATGGAATAATCGGCTTTCAGACAAACAAGGATAAAAATAAAATGGAGTTAACGGGGGAAGTAAAGTTGGCTTTGGAAAATATATTTTCAGCGGGAGAAAGTATTCGCTTCAATTGGCAGAAGTATGAAGAAAGTAGTCAGAACTTGTCTTTGGGAATGGTTTATCCTTACTTGTTTTCATCCGGTTTGGGGATTGATTTTGGTTTTGACATTCAAAAGAAAGATTCAGCTTATTTAAGTACTGCAATTGATTTGGGTTTTCGGTTTACTCAGTCGGGTAAAAATTTTAGCAAGCTGTTTTTTAAAATGAATTCATCATCATTGCTAACCACAAATCATTTGGCCAGCGTTTCAGTGCTTCCTGATTATGCGGATGTAAAGTCCTATTTGTACGGATTTGCTTACCATTTTGAAAATTTGGATTATTCTTTTAATCCTAAGAAAGGATGGAAGCTTAATTTTTCTATTGCTGCAGGAACACATAAAACAAGAAAGAATGCCGGAATACCTAATGAACTATACGATAATATCGATTTATCGGACAATTTAATTGATACAGAATGGGTTTTGGAGTACAACATTCCAGTTCAGGAGAAAATTAGTTTTCGACTTAGAAATAGGAGCGGGCTTAAAGATTCAAAGAATTTGTTTCAAAATGATCTTTTTAAGTTGGGAGGTTTAAACTCTTTAAGGGGATTTAATGAAGATTCATTTATAGCTTCAAAATATTCTGTTATGACTACAGAATTAAGGTTTATCCCTCAACGAAACTCAAGTTTTTACTTGTTTTGGGATGGTGGATATTACAGTAATAATTACTTAAGGGATAAAATTCATGATTATCCCTGGGGAATTGGTTTTGGTTTAAATTTTGCTTCAAAATCAGGAATTTTCACTTTAAATTATGCCGTAGGAAAACAACGTAATGCAAAGATTGATTTTCAGGAAGCCAAAATTCATTTTGGATTTGTAAGTCGTTTCTGATTGAGAAACATCTATACCTTGCTGTTTGTTCTAACCAATAGATAATAGCTAATTAAAATTGAAATGCCAGTTATACAGGAGGCGGCAATATTGGGCAGCTGACCTTCTATCAAAAGGTTTATTGTGAAAATAATAATTAGGGCAGTTATTATTCCAATAGGAAAGGAGGTAACTATATATTTTAAGTTCGATTTAGAAGTTTTATTAGCTAAGTTTTCCAGTTGTTCAACGTCAACTTCAAATTGTTCAATTGCCTTCGAAAAGGCATTGATTTCTTCGTTAAAAAAGTCATTTTCTTCTTGGGATATAAAAAATATAAAAGAACTGAAACGATAATTTGCATAAATATTATAATCCAAACGTTCCTTTTTTACAATCTCAATTTCAACGATCGTTTTCCATTTAATAGGATTAAGAGATAGAAGGTTGCCAACAATACTTCCTCTGTGAAAAGTCATTCCTTGTGCATTGGCATCTGTAAGCGTATAGCCTCGTACTTCATAAAATTTTATGATATCTGAAACTAACAATTTTTTATTTCGTTTTATATTGAAGCCAATTAGCTTTTTCATGAAAGAAAATTATGTGTTTCAAATGTATTAAAAAAAAAGAGATACGCCAATTTCATCAAGTTAAATAGGAGTTGCAACAGAATATTGTTCTTGGAGAGAATGATGTTTTTGTGTTTTTTTAAGCTGTAATTAAAGAATTCCTAAAGGCAGAGTAGTTATTGTTTAAAATATTGGATAGAAGTGTTGTACAATATATAGATGATGTCTCGTGAATGTATGAAAAAAAGCAATGTTTTTTATAACTCAAACTTCAAAACCAGAGTATAAGCATTGTATTCTGCCATTTTACTAATGTAAATTTCCCCCTATGCATAAGAATGTAAACTCTCTTATTGATTCTGACAATTCATTGACAGGTATGGTTTTAGATCATTTTCAGGACCTTCCAATTCCGAAAATTTTAGATTCTCTTTTGGATGATTTTTCATTCTTAAGTGGATGCCCGTGTATGTTTATGGATTTTAAGAATAGATATGTTCATAGTAATGACTGCAAGGCAATGACACTTTTGGATAGTGAATTGGCTAGGAATAGTAAGAATCTTTTTGCTGATATTTTTAAAACAAAATTAGTAAGGGAAGATGAATGTATTGAGCTTGTTTATGGGAAACATGCCAGAGGAGTGTTTGTGCCGGTTAAAGTTAAAGGAGTGGTTTTTGGATATTTTATTTATGGTCAGTTTATTGAAAATACAGACCCTTTGGCCTTAAAAATTGAACAGGGAATACAACTAGATAATGAAGAAATTGAAGAATATAAACTATTAAAAATATTATCCAGAGCAGAAATTGAAGAGAATATTTTTAAATCAATTCGTTTTGTTGGAGGGATTGCATCGCAATTCGAGATGAGTTATGATTTAAAAAATGAGATTAAGAAGAATCAGGAGGCTGCAAATCAACTTCGGATTCAAAAAACTTTCTTTGAGAATTTATTTGATCACTCTCCTGAGGCAATTGTTATTTTGGATAATGAAGATCAAGTAATTCAGGCAAACCAAGAGTTTCTTCAGTTGTTTGAATATTCACAAAAGGAAATAAAATCAAAAAGGATAAATGATTTAATAGTTCCTGAAAAATATAAAGAAGAAGGGGCAAAAGCTACAATAAATGCAGCCGTTGGAGAGAGGGTAGACATGACTACTATTCGCCAAACCAAAACTGGAAAACAAATTCATGTTCAGGTTCTTGGAAAACCTATAGTTCTAGATAATAATCAGCTTGCTGTTTATGGTATTTATAGAAATCTGACTCAACAAGTTTGGAATCAGAAAAAGGAACAAATAATATATCATGTCTCTGAAATTATGAATTCCTCGATGAATTCTATTGAGATGATTAACAAAATTGGAGAAGAATTGCAGCAAATTGTTGGAGCCGGAAAATTGTTTTTAGAATTGATTGCTCCTGATAGGCGGTTTTTGCGCTCTTTTGCTGAAAATGATGAAGATTTTAAAATTATTAATTATTCCGAGTCGTTAAGCAGAGCCGTGATTCGGGGAAAAAAAATGCTTTATTTGAATGATAAACAGATAAATGATATTATTCTTTCAAATAAACTTTCATTAAAATCAATTCCAAAAAGTTGGTTGGGGATTCCTCTTATTGCAGAAGGGAAAGTATTAGGTGTTTTTGGAGTTATTAGTTTTGTTGAAGGTTCGGAAATGAATTTGGAGAGTATCAAGTTGCTTGAGGTACTTTCATTTCAACTGGCCGCGGGAACTATAAAAAAAGCAAAGGATATCGAATTAAGGATGCTTCAACGTTCAATGGAACAAAGTCCGGTTTCTATTGTTATTGCTGATTTTAAAGGAGATATAGAATATGTAAATCCTAAGTTTTGTGATGTAACGGGTTATAGTTTTAAGGAAGTCCGGGGCCGAAATCCGAGAATTCTTAAATCAGGCTCAACACCGACTGAGGTTTATGAGGAAATGTGGGCGAGTGTACTTGATGGGAAAGAGTGGGTTGGGGAGTTTCTTAATGTAAAGAAGAATAAAGAATTATTTTGGGAGCGGGCTAAATTTTCACCAATAAAGGATGATGCCGGAAAGATCACTCATATTGTGGCAGTAAAAGAGGATATTACAGAATCTAAACAGTTTCAAAAAGAATTGCTTCAATCAAAAAGAAAAGCAGAGGAGTCTGATCGGCTAAAATCAGCATTCCTGGCAAATATGTCTCATGAGTTAAGAACGCCACTTAATGCTGTTATTGGATTTTCTAATTTGTGCGACGAGTCATTGTCAATGACGGAAATTCTTGAATTTGTTAGTTTAATAAATAAGAGTGGAAATCAACTTTTAGGAATTATAGAAGATATTTTGAGTTTTACATCTATAGAAAGTGAAGCTTTTCAGATCGGTGAAGAGGAATTTTTCATGTTCAATTTTATTGAGGATGTAAAGAAAATTTCGAAGGAAAAACGAGTTCAGGAGAATAAAGAACGTTTGGGATTGCAATTTAAAATGGATGAGAATTTTTCCAGTGTATTGGTAAAATCGGATTATCAGAGATTATTGCAAGTGGTAACTAATTTAATAAAGAATGCATTTAAATTTACAAATGAAGGACTTGTTGAGTTTGGATATAAGGTTGATGGCGAGGAGTTATGCTTATATGTAAAGGATAGTGGCGTTGGAATACAGAAAGAGAAAAAGGACATTATTTTTGACAAATTCCGGCAGGCTGATGATTCCATCACCAGAACTTTTGGAGGAACTGGTTTGGGATTAGCTATTTCAAAAAAGATAATGGATATGTTAGGCGGTACAATAGAGGTTGAATCGGAGCCTAATGTTGGATCAATCTTTACTTTAAGATTGAATTGTGTAATTTCTAAAACCGATAGTAAGAGAGAATTTAATAATACAAATGGTATGCAAACATCAAATTCACCATTAATTTTAGTTGCCGAAGATGAAATTTCGAATTTTAAACTAATCGAAGCCATATTAAAGCGAAATAGTTATGAGGTTGTAAGAGCCGAAAATGGAGTAGAGGCCGTTGAAATGTGTAAGAATAATCCGGATATTCGTTTGGTGCTGATGGATATCCGAATGCCTGTAATGGATGGACTAATTGCCACAAAAAAGATTAAGGGTTTTAGTCCTAATCTGCCAATAATTGCACAAACTGCTTATGCTATGGATGGGGACGAAAATAAAGCGATTGAGGAAGGTTGCAATGATTATATTTCAAAGCCAATAAGAAAAGAGCTTTTGCTGGAAAAAATAAAAGCATTGATCTAGTTCTTTAGACTTGTTTTGAATTGAAAAACCGTCTTTCGCGACGGTTTTTCTTTTTTAATACCTTTTGCTGGAATAATTATTTGTGTCAGGTGATGAAATTGATCTGTGTTTTTGTTTTTAGGATAAAAGGTGTACCTTAATTTTACTAATTGAATAGTTGGGATTTGAGAAAAAGATGGAGTCTGTTATTCGCATTGTTGATACTATTATGTGTCATTGAGATTCATTCTTGTAGAAATGATCTTAGCTTTATTGTGCATGAAAAGAAAATCTCTAAAAGAATAAAAAACGGATTATTTAATGTGAAATATCCAGAATTAAAATACAGTGGTAATAATTCCCGAAATGTATGCGATTCAATTAATTCAAATATGAAGGGTTTTGTAAATTCACTTATGAAAGAAATGGATTGCAATGAGAATTATGAGTTTAAATTAGATAGAAAGTTTTGTAGCAAGGAATTAAAAATTGATTACAATCTGGATATTTTTGCCAAAGACTATGTAAGTGCCCGATTTACAATTTACACCTACCAAGGGGGAGCTCATGGTCGAACTTATTTCAAATGTTTTAATTTTAGTGTGCAGCGGGCAGAACAATTAAAATTAAACGATTTGTTGTATTTAAAACAGAAGAAGGAATTACAAGTGTTAAATAAACTATTGGTAAAATATTTTGAGAATCCCGATCAGTGTTTTAGTGAGATTCCTTCTATTACGCCTGATTTTGAATTTTTCTCATATCAGAATGATAGTGTAATATTTTCCTTTTCAGATAACTCATTAGGAGATTATGTTTGTGGAACAGCAGTGATTAAAATTCCTTTGTGGGAATTGAAGCAGAATGGATTATTGAAATTGTAGTCGCTAAAAACTCATTTTATGAAAGCACTTGTCATTGGAGGATCGGGTTTTACAGGAAAGAAATTGATTGAACTTCTGTTAAAGGACAAGGATTATACCAAGGTTTGTGCATTGGTCAGAAATGAAATTGATCTTATTGATGAAAAATTCATCCAAATCAAGGTAGATTTTGAAGCTCTTTCGTCTGAAAATATTCCGGAGTGTTGCGATATTGCTTTCTGTTGTTTCGGAACAACCATTCGAAAAGCTCAAACGAAGAATGATTTTAGAAAAGTAGACTTTGAGTACATCACGCATTTTGCAAAACTTTGTGAGATGCATTGCATTAAAGAGTTTCATTTAATAAGTGCGATATGGGCAAGTCCCCGATCCATTTTCTTTTATCAAAAGGTGAAGGGCGAGCTTGAATGTTTTATTAATTCACTAAATTTCGAAACAGTAGTTATTTATCGTCCATCAGTGATTTACGGAAATAGAGAGGAATTTCGGCCTTTCGAAGCATTTGCTGCCTGGATCAGCCGAAATATGAATTTTCTTTTTGTGGGTAAATTGAAAAGAATTGTAGCTGTAACCGGAGATCAGCTAGCGAAAACTATTCATCAAAATTCTAAAAAAAATCTTTTAGGCAGATTAATTATTGAATCTGAAGAAATATCCAAAACCCAATAATTATAAACGGTTGTTTCTAACTTCTGTTAACATCTCTTGCCGATGCCTGATTGGCAGGCATTATCAAAATATCATTGATATTCACGTGCGCAGGTCTGGTGGCGATAAACTCAACGGTTTCGGCAATGTCTTCGGCATAAAGAGGTGTAAATCCGTTATATACCTGTTCCGCTTTTACAGTATCACCTTTGAATCGCACCAGGGAAAATTCTGTTTCAACCATTCCAGGAGCAAGAGAACAAACCTTAATATTGTGAGGTAATAAATCAATTCTCATTCCTTTCGTGATGGCATCAACTGCATGTTTTGTCGCGCAATACACGTTTCCACCCGGGTAAACTTCTTTTCCTGCTATCGACGATATATTAATAATCTGGCCCTTTTTTCTTGCGATCATAAAAGGACTAATTGTTCTTGTTACGTACAAAAGGCCTTTTAGATTGGTGTCAATCATTCTTTCCCAATCGTCAATTATTCCTTCCTGTACAGGAGATACTCCAACTGCTAATCCTGCATTATTTAGCAGCAAGTCAATTTTAGTCCATTCCTCAGGCAGAGAATTTATCTTTGATTCAACTTCTTTTTGAATTCTTACATCCAATTCAATTGCTAAAACCTTCACGTGGTAATTTGCAATTAACTCTTGTTTTAATTTTTCCAGATTTTCTTTTCGTCGCCCCGAAATAATTAAATCAAATCCTATTTTGGCTAATTTTTTAGCACAAGCCTCGCCAATGCCTGCTGTCGCTCCTGTTATAAATGCAATTTTGTTCATTGTGTTTGAAAATTTATTCAGATTTCACTTCAGAATATCTTATGATTTTTATCGAGGAAGTAAAGTTAAAAACTACCGGGATTATTCGTGTTACTATCTTATTTTTTTTTAATTTTAAACATTATCACCTAAATTCTTTCATCATGATAAATCAGGAAGTTTCAATACAATTAGCAGAAGATTTGGGAATTAGTCAGGATGGGTTTGAAAGAATTTCTAAAAATCTTGGGCGAACGCCGAATTTGTTGGAATTGCAGATTTATTCTGTAATGTGGTCCGAAAATGTTTCTTATAAGAGTTCTTTTAACTGGATAAACTCATTGCCGAATACGGGTGAGAATATTATTTCCGGTGCACGTCAGTCCAATGCTGGGGTTGTTGATATAGGAAATGGGGAATATTGTGTGTTTAAAATGGGAACACACAATCATCCCAGTGGAATAGATCCTTATCAAGGAGCTGCAACCTGTGTAGGTGATGTTTGCCGCGATGTTGTATCTGTTGGTGCAAAACCGATACTAATTTTAAATTCATTGCGTTTTGGTGAAGCTTCTCTGGATCGAACCAAATGGTTAATGGAGGAGGTGGTGAAGGGTATTAGGGATTATTCCTCGGTTCTTTATATGCAGAATATAGGCGGAGAGGTTTGTTTTAATTCCTGCTACGATACCAATCCTATTGTTAATGTAATGGTTGCAGGAGTGGTTTCTAAGGAAAGACTACTACTTAACAGAAAAATGAATCCCGGTCAATTGATTCTAATTGTTGGTAATTCGACTGGTGCAGAAGGTGTTTTTGGTCAGGATGAAAATTTCACAATCCCAAAAGGGAATCCGGATATTGGAAGTGCATTAATTGATGGTATTCTTAAGTTGAACGATGAAAATGCGGTTGTTCGTATTGAGAATTTAGATATGGCTGGCATCGTTAATGCTGTAGCTTCTATAAGTGTACATGCAAAGCATGGCGTTGATATCGACCTAAATCAAATACCTCTTAATCAGTCGGGATTAAGTTTGGAACAAGTTCTGTTATCAAGAACTCAGGAAAGAATGATGTTGGTTATTGATAAAGAAAAGCAGGATTTGGTTTTTAGTGTATTTGAGAAAGCCAGGATTCCGTGCAGTAAAATTGGTGAGATAACCGATGGTAAAACGATTCGGTTTACTGAGGCGTCCAATGTAGTGGCAGAATTAAATGCACATGATTTGGTGATGGGCTATGGTGCCCCCCAGTCAAGTAGAAAGCATCATCCTATCAACAAAGAAAAGGATATTGATTTTTTGGAGATTATTCCTGAACCGGATAATTACTGGAAAGTGATTAATGAAATGGTTAACAATCCAAATTTGATAATTAAGGAGTTTTTACAACTTAATTTTGAAGAAGAAACAAATAAGTCGCCTTCGGATGCTCAAATATCAATGGCGAATTCAAATGGTAAAGTTCTTTGTTTTACAGTATCCGGTAATTCAGTTTATTCATTCAACGATCCAAATTTAGGTGTACAAATTAATATTGCCAGAGCAGTTCAACGTATTGTTTGTTCGGGAGGAAAACCTTTGGCACTTAACGATTGTTTGAATTTTGGCAGCCCTTTAGATGAAAATGTTTTTTCACAATTTGTAGAAACCATTAATGGCATTTCCAATGCCAGCCAATTTTTCGATACTCCGGTTGTTGGAGGGAATGTGAGTTTTTATAATGAGAGCTCGGTACTTGGAAAGAGAGTTGCAATTAATCCAACGCCTATAATTGGCATGCTTGGTGTTATTAGCCCGAAGACGAATCACATGTCGTATATATACAGAAATAAGGGTGATGTAATTTTTCTGGTTGGTAAATCCCGAAATGATATTTCGGGTTCTGAATACTTGTGTTCAATTCATAAGAAGTGTAATGTTGGTGTTCCTTATTTCAATATTGATGAAGAAAAAGCAATAAATAAGGTTGTTGCCAATTTGATTGAGAAGAAATTGATCAGCTCTGCGCATTCTATTGAAAGAGGCGGCCTTTTCTTTAATTTAATAGAATCATCAATGCCATTAGGATTTGGTTTTGATGTTACTTCTCCTGCTGAGATTCGTAAGGATGCATTCTTATTTGGGGAAGCTCAGGGACGAGTGGTTGTTTCTGTTTCCATGGAAAACGAAGATCGTTTTGTGGATATGATGATGGAAAGTGGAGTTCGGTTTTCAACTTTAGGTCATGTTACCAAGGGGGAATTAAGAATTGATGATATTTCATATGGTTCCATTGATGAGTATAAAAAAGGATATCAGCAAAAAGTAATTAAGTGAGTTTTTAGAACACAATAGGATCGATTAACTTTTTAACAAAGAATCATGTAATGGTTCTTTGTTTTTCATTCACTATATTTGTGCCTTTACAATTAAATTGGTCTGCGGGCTATATATTTTAATCATTAGATTTTTTATTCGTGGTAAATCCTTATAAAGATTTAGATAAGAGCAAAAAAGATCAGGTTGCCCTGATGTTTAATAATATTGCAAGGAAATATGATTTTTTAAATCATTTTCTATCCATGGGAATTGATAAACTTTGGAGAAGGAAAGCTGTTAAATTATTACAATCTATTCAGCCCAAACAACTTTTGGATATTGCAACAGGAACAGGTGATTTCGCCTTGGCTTGTTTGAAATTAAATCCTGATAAAGTTAGTGGCATTGATATTTCAACAGAAATGCTTGCGGTGGGCCGGGAGAAGATTGCAAAGAAAAATCTTCAGGATAAAATAGAATTATTTGAAGGAGATTCGGAAAATATTCAGTTTGATGATAATTCATTCGATGCAATAACTGTAGCTTTTGGTGTTCGCAATTTTGAGAATTTAGAAAAAGGATTACAAGAAATGAATCGTGTTGTTCGTCCGGGAGGGAAAGTGGTTGTTCTGGAATTTTCAAAACCTAAAAATTTTCCGGTAAAACAATTTTATAACTTTTACTTTTTTAACATTCTTCCTTTTTGGGGTAAAATGGTTTCAAAGGATAGTTCAGCATATACCTATTTACCAGAATCAGTAGGAGCTTTTCCTGATGGAGAGGATTTTCTGGAAATATATAAAACTTGTGGTTTTGTAGATGCTGAGCAAATAAAGTTGAGTTTTGGAATTGCCTCCATTTACATTGGAACCAAACCAATACAATAAAAAAGTATTTTGTAGGTTTATATTTAAAAGAATTCCAAAATTTGAGAAGAATACTGTTTATACTGTTGTTGTTACTTAGTTTTTCATCCTGTTTTTCACAAAGAGGATATAAAGCTGAGAGCATTTTAAACTATCAAAAAGTAGATCAGAAATGGTTGCATTTTGGGTTTACTTTGGGCGTGAATAGTATGGATTTTGCAATATATAATTCTGGGAAAGGTGTTGCCCGCGCAGAACAGGTTGTTTTTTCTCCGGGCTTTACGGTTGGAATTGTTTCTGACTTGCGTTTACATGAAGATTGGTCTCTTCGATTTTTGCCTGGTTTGGAATTTGGGCAGCGAACCATAAGATATTCCAATTTGGATGTGGAAGAGGTTAATGTTGAATCTGTATTAGTAAATCTGCCTTTATTGCTTAAATACAGAGCCAGACGATTGAATAATTATCGCCCATATTTAATTGGAGGAGCAAGTTTTAAAATTGATGTACAGGCGCAGGATGCACTTGATCCTGAAAATGATATGTTGGTGCGGCTAAAAACTACAGACCTGTATTTAGAGTTGGGGGCGGGTATTGATTTTTACTTACCCTATTTTAAGCTCGCAACAGAGTTGAAATTTGCCATCGGATTAAAGGATGTCATGAATCATGAATATGATATTGATAATCCAGGATATGAAGCCTACACCGATGCTTTTAGGAAGGTGAATTCCAAAATTATTACTCTTTCCTTTCATTTCGAATAGGGATTTTGATCTCATAATATTTTCTTAGAATGATTACCGAATTAGATATAGTACTAAGTCCGAAGGATGCTTCAGACGAAAAATATTACCAACCTATTTTAGCTAAAAAATTAGGCGTTAATGTTTCGCAGATTCATGGAATAAAAATCCTGAGAAAATCGATTGATGCACGTCGAAGAAACATTTTAGTTAATTTGCGGTTTCGCGTTGCTTGCGGGGAAGAATTCCCTCAATCGGAAGAATTTACGTTCGATTATTCTAATGTTTCAGGTAAAAAGGAAGTGATTGTGGTTGGAGCAGGACCTGCAGGTTTGTTTGCCGCTCTTCGATTAATTGAACTGGGATATAAGCCTATTGTTCTTGAAAGAGGCAAAAGTGTTGAGGACAGAAAGAAAGATTTGGGAGAATTGCATAGAACTCGAAATGTAAATCCGGATTCGAATTATAGTTTTGGCGAAGGAGGAGCCGGAACATTCTCAGATGGGAAATTGTATACCCGCTCTAAGAAGCGTGGAGATCTTAAGAAAATTTTGAAGGTTTTGCATTTTCATGGTGCTCAGGATGACATCTTATTTGATGCACATCCTCATATCGGTACGGATGTTCTGCCAAAGGTAATCGTTCGAATGCGTGAAAATATTCTAAAAGCCGGAGGACAGGTACTTTTCTCAACAAAGGTTGTTGATTATATATTGGAAGGTGATCGAATTTGTGGTGTTGTTACTGAAAGTGGTGAGGAAATTGTTGGTGGGGGAGTAATCCTGGCAACAGGTCATTCTGCCCGGGATGTGTATCGTAAACTGCATAAACAAGGAATTGAGATAGAGGCTAAGTCATTTGCAATGGGCGTTCGAATTGAGCATTCGCAAGAGTTAATCGATCAAATTCAATATCATAATCCTGTCGGGCGAGGTGATTATCTTCCTGCGGCAAGTTACAGTTTTGTCCATCAGGTCGAAGGCCGGGGAGTGTATTCATTTTGTATGTGTCCGGGAGGTGTAATTGTTCCGGCAGCAACAGGAGACAGACAGCAGGTTGTCAATGGGATGTCTTCCTCGAATAGAAATACAGCTTTTGCAAACTCGGGTATGGCTGTTGAGATTCGTACTCAGGATTTGAAAGAGTATCAGCAATATGGTGCTTTGGCTGGTTTGTATTTTCAGGAAGAACTGGAAGAAAGAGCATTTGTTGAAGGTGGCGAAAATTTAACGGCTCCAGCACAAAGAATGAACGATTTTGTAAATGGGAAAAGGAGCAGTTCTTTACCCAAAACATCTTATCAGCCAGGAATTGTATCATCTTCCCTGCACGAGTGGTTGCCTGAGCATATTCGATTCCGTTTGCAGGAGGGATTTAAAGTGTTTGGACAAAAATCCAAAGGTTTTTTGACCAATGAGGCCGTAATTTTAGGTGTAGAATCAAGAACATCATCACCTGTGCGAATTCCCAGGGAAAGAGAAAGTTTTCAGCACATCAGAATTCAAGGGTTATTTCCTTGTGGCGAAGGTGCTGGTTATGCCGGAGGAATTGTATCTGCTGCAATGGATGGAGAGCAATGTGCCGATGCATTCGATAGGTATCAGAATCCCAATAAATAACTAGAATTCTTGTCTCCTAAATTCTGAGCAAATAATAGAGGTTGCCACCGATACATTTAAAGATTCAGAAACAGCTTGTCCGCTTGGAAAATCTGGAATGTAGAGCTTGTTGCTTACTAATTTTTGAATTGTCTCAGAAACACCTTTCCCTTCATTTCCCATAATGATGAATCCCTTTTTTTGAAGTTGACAATTGTAAATGATTTCTCCTTCGAGAAAAGTGCCGTAAATAGGGAAGTCAGGTGTTTTATATTTCAAAATTAATTCTTCAAGGGGTGTGTAAATGACCGTCACACTTGAAATTGCTCCCATGGTAGCTTGAATCACTTTTGGGTTGTAAAGATCAACCGTATTAGGGGAGCAAAATAAATGTTTTATGCCAAACCAGTCGGCTACTCTTATTATAGTTCCTAAATTCCCAGGATCCTGAACATCATCAAGAACCAGAGAAAGTGAATTCTGAATGATTGTTTCGTTTATAGCTCGAGATGGGATTTTAAAAACAGCAATTACCGATGATGGTGTTTTTAAAGAACTGATTTTTTTTATTTGAACAACATCCGTTTCAATACGATTATTGATTTTTGCCTTGTTGGAAACAGAATTACATTCTTTCCATTCTTTGGTGTAAATAAGAAATTCAACTTCGGTTTTCGCCTCAATAAGATCTGATACTAATTTATTTCCTTCTGCCACGAAAAGCTGATGCTGATCCCTGTATTTTTTCTGTTGAAGGCTGGTTATCAGCTTGATTTGATTTTTGGATAGCACGGGTTTTATTTTGAAAAATTATCATTTTAAGGCTGTTAAAGCCAAGAATATATCATCGAAGTTAAGTATCTTTGTCGTGTTTTAAACCGAATTATACTTTTATTATATTTGAAACCATACGAGAAATACAAAAGTAGTTATAATTTCCCTATTTTATTTTTTTTGGCAGGCCTGCTTTTAGTATTAGGTGCTTGTTCTACTACAAAATATGTTGGTGAAGGTGAATGTCTATTGAATAAGGTTGTTGTCCATTCGGACGATAAGTCTATTGCAGCAAGTGAATTAAAGCGCAATGTAAAGCAAACCCCAAATTTAAAAATATTAGGCGTTTGGAAATTTCATTTGGGGTTATTTAATTTATCAGGTAAGGATAAAGGAAAAGGATTTAATAAATGGTTAAGAAGAATTGGTGAGGAACCAGTTATTTATGAGGACTTTCAAACGAAGCGCTCCTTGAGACAATTGGAGATTTATTTGCAGAAAAAAGGTTACTTCAATGCTGAAGTTCGGGATTCGGTAAGTTTAAAAAGAAAAAAAGCCAAAGTATACTACTTTATAAAATCAAAGGAACCTTATCGTTATAGGAATGTTTACAGGGAAATAAATGAACTTCCTTATAATTTTCTTTCTCCATTTCAGGAGAAAGGGGAAATGTCTGATACAACTCTAATTCGTGAATATATTGTTTCCGATAAAAGTAATTCAGATGTTCAATTAGGAGATAAGGTGGATTCTGACATTTTGAATAAGGAAAGGATCCGAATTTCAAAATTATTAAAGAATCAAGGATACTTTAATTTTTCCAGAGAGTACGTTCATTTTATTATGGATAGTACTAACAAAGACAACAAAATGGATGTTTTTGTTGGGGTAAAAACTCCTGAAGACAGTAAGGCTGTTAAAAAATACAGAATCAACAAAGTATCAATATTTACAGAGTACGATCCTAAGTTGATGTTGATGAATGATGAAAAGTATTTAATGGATTTGGATACTATTCAGCATGAGGGCGTTGATTTTATTTACAGGAAAAAGATAAAAATTAAGCCCGACGTAATCTTATCTTCGATATTGATTCGTAAAAATGAACTCTACAATTTAAAATCAGTAGAACAAACATACAGCCGCCTGCAATCTTTAGGTCAGTTTAAGTTTCTAAATGTGAAATTTGAAGAGAATTTAGAATCTAATGAAGAAGAATTTGGCAGTTTAAACTGCATTATTCAATTAACGCCTCATGATCAGCAGTCTTACTCTATCGAATTTGAAGGCACTAATTCATCCGGCAATATCGGGTTTGCCGGAAATTTAAATTATCAGCACAAAAATTTATTTGGAGGAGCCGAAATTCTTGACCTTCAATTTTCAACAGCAAAAGAGACTTTAAAATCCAATGAGCAAACAGATTTTAGTTCCTCTGAATACGGAGTAGAATCAAAATTGAGTATTCCAAAATTTTTATTGCCTCTTTTAACTGCTGAGAAATTCAGGAAGTCGTACAATCCCAAAACAGTATTTTCTTTGTCGTATAATTTTCAGAAACGACCAGATTATACCCGAACCATCGCCGATGCTAGTTTTGGTTATGTTTGGAAGTCTTCAAAATACCTACGTCACACGCTTAATTTGGTAGAGTTGAATTTTGTTGACGTTAAAAATTTAAGTGAAGATTTTCTGGGATCAATAAACAATTTATATATTAAAAATTCATTTACCAATCACGTAATTACTACCAGCAGGTATTCATTGACATATAACGATCAGAATATTAATAGGCCTGGTGATTATAACTATCTCAGATTTAATTTTGAGTCGGCAGGAAATAGTCTCAAAGCAATCAATAAGTTGATTGGGAGAACTGAAAAAAATGACTTTAACGATGCCGGAAATGTAGAAGGTACCTATTATGATTTTATTGGAATTCGATTTGCCCAATATTTAAAGAGCGATATTGAATATCGGTTTAGTCATCATATTAATGAAGCTAATACAATGGTTTACCGGGTTTTTCTTGGGGCGGGTTTGCCTTACGGGAACTTAGAAGTGTTGCCATTTGAGAAAAGCTATTTTTCAGGTGGAGCGAATGGTGTTAGGGCATGGCAAGTGCGTTCATTGGGTCCGGGATCTTATTTTTCAGATGATGCAGCAATTTATCCAAACAATTCGGCAGATTTAAAACTTGAAGCTAATTTGGAATATCGTTTTAAATTATTCTGGGTTTTGGAAGGAGCCTTATTTGTAGATGCCGGTAACATTTGGGCAATTTCGAAAAAAGACGATCGTGTTGGAGCTGATTTTAAATTTGACAGGTTTTATAAAGAAATTGCTTTGGGAACAGGTTTTGGAACTCGTGTTGATTTGAATTTCATTCTTTTTCGCATTGATTTAGGTCTGAAACTGCACGATCCTTCTCTCGGGGCTGAGGAAAGGTGGATTATTGCGCATCGACCATTTAAGTTTAGTCAACTTACCTTTAATATTGGAATTGGATATCCTTTTTAAATCGCATTCGTTTGCGTAATTTTCTTATATCCAAAACAGTGCAAAATCTATAATTTCTTTTTAACTTCGTGGCAAATTGACTTCCCAGCCGATTTTATTTAGAACTATCCGATAAAAATATATTATTATGAAACGAGTATTAGATGTAGTTAAGCCAGGTGTGGTAACTGGTGACGACGTGCAAAAATTATTTCAAATTGCTAAAGAAGAAGGATTTGCTATTCCTGCAGTAAATGTTATTGGTACTAACTCAATCAATGCTGCTCTTGAAGCTGCACGTGAAGTTAACTCACCAATCATCATTCAGTTCTCAAATGGCGGTGCTTCATTTTTCGCTGGAAAAGGAATTGCTGCTGAAGGACAAGGTGCTGCTATTATTGGTGCTGTTGCAGGGGCTAAATATGTTCATGCTGTAGCTGAACATTATGGTATCCCAGTTGTATTGCATACCGATCATGCGGCTAAAAAATTACTTCCTTGGATCGATGGTTTATTGACTGCAGGTGAAACTTTTTTCTCAGAAACAGGAAAGCCATTGTTTAGCTCACACATGTTGGATTTATCTGAAGAACCATTGGAAGAAAATATTGGTACTTGCGCTAAGTATTTAGAGCGTATGGATAAAATGGGTATGACTATCGAAATAGAGTTAGGTTGCACTGGCGGAGAAGAAGATGGTGTAGACAATTCAGATATGGATAATTCATTATTATATACACAACCTGAAGATGTAGCCTTGGCTTATGAAACTTTATTAAAAGTTTCTTCTCGTTTTACAATTGCAGCCTCTTTTGGTAACGTACATGGTGTATATAAGCCAGGTAACGTGGTTTTAACTCCAAAAATCCTATTGAATTCTCAATCTTTTATTTCGGAGAAATATGGTGTAGCTAAAAATACAGTTGATTTTGTTTTCCATGGTGGATCAGGTTCAAGTGTTGAAGAAATTCGCGAAGCAATTTCTTACGGAGTTGTTAAAATGAATATTGACACAGATACTCAGTGGGCATGCTGGGATGGTGTCCGCGCTTTCGAAGCTAAGAATCATGATTATCTGCAAGGTCAAATTGGAAACCCTGATGGGGATGACAAACCAAACAAGAAATATTACGATCCTCGTGTATGGTTACGTGCAGGTGAGGTTTCTATGAAAGATCGATTAGTAAAGGCTTTCGAAGATTTAAATGGGGTAGGACGTAACTAAGCTTACTTTCTCTCAAAATATTTAAACCCGGATTTATTCCGGGTTTTTTGTTTTCAATGATTCTAAACATCAATCGTGTTTTTGAATTTGAAGTTAATTTTAGCAAATTTGAAATTCCTCGAATTCAAATACAGGCAATTAAATATAACAAATGAATAAAAATAAGCTCTCTTCCCGCGATGTGTTTTCAAGTAAGTTTGGTGTAATTGCGGCCGCAGCAGGTTCTGCTGTAGGTTTGGGGAATATCTGGAAGTTTCCATACATTACCGGAGTGTATGGCGGTGCTGCATTTTTATTTGTGTATTTAGGATTTATTGCTCTTATCGGATTGCCTGTAATGCTTTCAGAATTGGCAATCGGACGTAAATCCAAAAGGAATGTATTCGGAGCCTTTAAGTATTTAGCTCCAAATTCTCCATGGAAATTTGTAGGAATGCTTGGTGTTGCGGCTGCTGTAATGATCTTGGCATTTTATGGGGTTGTTGCAGGTTGGAGTATTGATTATATAGCTAAAGCAGCCACAGAGAGTTTTTCGGCCAAGAGCCCTGATGAGATGGAGTCGATGTTTGTGAATTTTATTGAGAGTCCTGTATCGCCAATTCTGTACCAGCTTTTATTTATGATAATGACAATGGCAATTGTTATTGTTGGAGTAAAAGATGGAATCGAAAAATATGCGAAGTTTTTAATGCCATTATTAGTTATAATAATCATTGTGCTCTGTATCAGGTCAGTAACTCTTGAGGGAGCTTCGGAGGGATTGAAGTTTCTTTTTAATCCTGATTTTTCAAAATTAACAGCCGACGGAATATTGAGCGCTTTGGGGCATGCATTTTTCTCTCTGAGTTTGGGGATGGGAACGCTGGTAACTTATGGTTCTTACATTGATAATAAGAATAATATTGCTGTAACAGCTCTTCAGGTCACTATTGCTGATACTGTGATTGCAATATTGGCGGGAATAGCTATTTTTCCTGCAGTTTTTGCATTTGGAATTGAGCCCAGTAGTGGTCCAGGTCTTGTGTTTATTACATTGCCCAATGTTTTTCAACAAATGCCAGGTGGTTTTTTCTTTTCAATTTTATTCTTTTTACTCTTGACAGTTGCAGCCTTAACATCCTCAATTTCTATACTGGAAGTTGTAGTGGCCTATTTTCGGGAAGAGCTTAATTTGAAACGGAATTTCTCAACCATTTTGGCAACCGTAATGATCTCTATTATTGGAATATTCTGCTCCTTGTCAATGGGAATGTTGAAAGAATACACAATGTTCGGTTTGAACTTTTTTGATTTGTTGGATTGGATTTCAGCTAATATACTCCTTCCGCTTGGAGGTTTATTTATTTCCTTGTTTGTGGGATGGTATTTAGGACGAAAGAAAATGGAAAAGGAGTTCGCGAAAGGAGCTTATATTGTGAATTGGCTGCTTACGGTATTTATATTCCTTGTGAAGTTTATTGCTCCTGGTGCCATTGCAATTGTTTTTCTACACGGGCTGGGAGTATTTAATTTTGGATAATTGTCATAATTTATTGATATTGTTAAGTGTTAGTTGGATTAATCATTGACATTTCAATAAAAATGAATTTTAAGCACATTGTTAGAGAGTATTTTTCCTATTCAGCTTCTGAGAAAAATGGATTATTGGTACTTGTTGTATTGTTGATGGCAATGTATTTTTTGCCTTTGGTTTTTCAGCTCGGTGAAGTATCGGAATTTGTAATCGATCAAGAAAAACAAATTCAAATTGATAGTCTCATTTCTTCGATTGAAAATAAAGAGAAGCATAAGAGGAAACAAACTCTTTTTGTGAATTTAGATTTTTTTGATCCCAATAAAGCGAGTAAAGAAGAATTGATGAATCTGGGTTTTACTTCTTTTCAAACCAACAATTTAATTAAGTTTAGAAACAAAGGAGGAAGGTTTACGGCGAAAACCGATCTTCTTAAAATTTATGGAATCTCTCAATACGACTTTGAAATACTGAACGATTACATTCGTATTTCTGTTGATGAAAATCGTAAGAAAGAGAGCCGGATAAGTTCGAAGAAAGAATACAATCTATTCTCTTTTGATCCAAATGTAATATCCTTGAATAAATGGGATAGCTTGGGCGTTAAAAAAAAGATAAGTGTTCGCATTAAAAAATATCTTGCTTCCGGAGGGAGTTTTAGGCAGGCGACTGATTTAAAAAAGATTTATGGTTTTGATTCTGCTAAGCTTGCGGAACTTTTACCTTATGTGAATATAATTGTTAAAGTTAATAGCGAAAGGTCTTCGCAAAAAATACATGTCCGGCTAAATAGCTCTGATACAACTCAATTAAAGCAACTGCCGGGGATTGGTTCTGTGCTTTCGGCGAGAATTGTTAATTATCGGGATTTATTGGGTGGATTTGTTTCGAAGGATCAAGTGCTGGAGGTTTATGGTATTTCAAAGGAAAAATTTCTTCGAATCGAATCATGTATTGAAGTCGATTCCATTTCTATCAGAAGGCTGTTGATAAATTCTTTCGATGAACTACTTTTAAGAAAACATCCTTATATCAATTTACGAATTGCAAAAGATATTATCCGTTATCGGGAGCGAAATGGCAATTTCACTTCTGTTGATCAATTACAAACTCATAAATTAATCCCTGATTCAATATTTATCAAATTGGCTCCTTATTTGGAATTAAAATAGAAAGTTGTTTGTAAGTAGAGAAAGCATTAGTTATTTACTATCTTTGTGCTCCCGCTTAGGACTGTAATTTCTTTATTTGAAGTAAATTTGTGTACTTTTCTTCGAATATATTTGAATTATAGTGAATGAATTGATAAATTTGCGGCTCAGTAAGAAAAATTAAAATTTAAAGAAGAAAATTATGATTATTATTCCGATGAAAGAAGGCGAAAACATTGAAAGAGCCTTGAAAAAATTCAAAAGAAAATTCGAAAAGACTGGAGTAATCAAAGAACTAAGAGGAAGACAGGTTTATACAAAACCTTCTGTGAAGAAAAGAGTAGAAAAGTTGCATGCTATCTACGTTCAGAATATGCAGCAGAACGAAGATTAATTTCTTTTTATTCCTTGATATCTTAATTTTTTGTATCTTGGATTATCCTTTTGGGGAAATATCCTGGATGTATGAGTTATAAGGAATCTTTTCTGTCTTATTTACAATTCGAAAAACGATATTCGGTACATACTATTCTATCTTACGATTGTGATTTGACTCAGTTTTTTGATTTCATGTCGAAAAATGAAGTTGAGGAAGTCAAAGATGTAGATTTTAAAAATGTACGGAAATGGATCGTTTTTTTGATGAATGAAGGTAACTCTTCACGAACAGTAAATAGGAAATTGTCTTCTTTGAAATCCTTTTTTAAATTCTTGTTGCGGGAATCTGTTGTTGAGACCAATCCTATGGATCGGGTTGTAGGGCCACGGCAAGGGAAGAAATTGCCTGGGTTTGTTGCAGAGCATGCAATGCAGTTACTGCGGGAAGTTGAATTTGGTGAAGGATTTGAAGGGGTTAGGGATAGATTAGTTGTTGAAATGTTTTATCAGACAGGCATGCGATTGTCAGAGTTGATGAATCTTAAAATCACTGATTTTGATCGTAAAACCTCTTTGGTGAAGGTCTTAGGTAAACGAAATAAGGAAAGGATCATTCCGGTAAGCAAGAGTCTGGAAAAACTTCTTGATGAATATCTTGAGGAAAGAAACAGAACTTTTGAAGAGAGGAGTGATTTTCTTTTTGTAACTAAAAAGGGGGTGCCTGTATACGAAAAGTTGTTGTATCGGATTGTGACAAAATATTTGTCAAAGATTACAACGCTTGCCAAGCGAAGTCCACATGTGCTGCGACATACGTTCGCTACACATTTGTTAAACAACGGAGCTGAATTGAATGCGGTTAAAGAATTGCTTGGTCATTCCAATCTTTCTGCAACTCAAATTTATACTCATACTACATTCGAGCGTTTAAATAAAGTATATAAACAAGCTCATCCAAGAGCATAATAAATGTGGGAGGTATTGGTATGGTAAATATTCAATCAATTGGTTTTGTTGCTGACAGTAAGCTTGAAACTTTTATTCAGAGTAAAGTGAATAAATTGTTGAAGCTTGATGACAATGATGTTGTTGGGGTTGAGGTTTTTCTTCGTTTGGAGAAGTCTGTTACTTCAGAAAATAAAGTAGTGGAAATTATTTTAGATTTGAAAGGTGCTGATTTGTTTGCAAAAAAGCAAAGTCAAAGCTTTGAAGAGTCTACAGATATGGTGATTGAAGCTCTTCGTCGTCAACTCGTGAAACACAAAGAAAAACTTCGCGCAAAATAATCGTAAAAAATGTTCGATTAGCTTGTGATAAATTTAAAATATTTTTACATTTGCAAACCATTTTCAGGGAAAAGTATGCCTGTTAAATAGATGGTTTGTAAGTTGCCGATATAGCTCAGTTGGTCAGAGCAGCTGATTTGTAATCAGCAGGTCGTGGGTTCGAATCCCTCTATCGGCTCGGTAATTTTTTTTGGGGAGATACCAAAGTGGCCAACTGGGGCGGACTGTAACTCCGCTGACATCGTCTTCGTAGGTTCGAATCCTGCTCTCCCCACAAAATTTCAGAAGAAACATTACTGTTTCTTTTTTGCGGGAATAGCTCAGTTGATAGAGCATCAGCCTTCCAAGCTGAGGGTCGCGAGTTTGAGTCTCGTTTCCCGCTCACATTTTTGTGATTGCCGTTGTAGCTCAGGGGTAGAGCGCTTCCTTGGTAAGGAAGAGGTCATGAGTTCAATTCTCATCAATGGCTCAGAAATATATTGTATTGTTTTTAATTGTTGTCTAATTTTAATTAACTTTTTGAGTTATGGCTAAAGAACATTTTGACAGGTCAAAACCACACGTAAATATCGGTACCATTGGTCACGTAGATCACGGTAAAACTACCTTGACTGCTGCGATCACAACTGTGTTAGCAAAAAAAGGATATTGCGAAATAAAGTCTTTCGATTCTATCGATAACGCACCTGAAGAAAAAGAAAGAGGTATTACTATTAATACTGCTCACGTTGAATATTCAACTGAGAATCGTCATTACGCTCACGTTGACTGTCCTGGTCACGCGGATTACGTAAAGAATATGGTAACTGGTGCTGCTCAGATGGATGGTGCTATTTTGGTTTGTGCTGCAACTGATGGTCCTATGCCTCAAACTCGTGAGCACATCTTGTTGGCTCGTCAGGTAAACGTTCCTAAAATGGTAGTTTTCTTGAACAAAGTTGACATGGTTGACGATGAAGAGATGCTTGAGTTGGTAGAGATGGAAGTTCGTGAGCTTTTGGATTTTTACGAATTTGATGGAGATAATACTCCGATCATCGCTGGATCTGCTCTTGGTGGATTGAATGGTGAGCCGGAATGGGAAGAAAAAATTCTTGAACTTATGGCTGCTGTTGATTCATGGATTCCACTTCCTCCTCGTGATGTAGATAAGCCTTTCTTGATGCCAATCGAGGATGTGTTCTCTATCACAGGTCGTGGTACTGTTGCAACAGGTCGTATCGAAACTGGTATTGTTAAGACTGGTGAAGAACTTCAGATTATCGGTTTAGGTGCTGAAGGTATGAAAACAGTTTGTACTGGTGTTGAGATGTTCCGTAAGATTTTGGATGAAGGTCAGGCTGGTGATAATGTTGGATTGTTGTTGAGAGGTATTGAGAAGTCTTCTATCAAACGTGGAATGGTTATTTGTCATCCTAAAACTATTACTCCTCATACAAAGATCAAAGCTGAGATTTATGTATTGAAGAAAGAAGAAGGTGGTCGTCACACTCCTTTCCATAACAAATACCGTCCTCAGTTCTATATCAGAACTCTTGATGTAACAGGTGAAATCACTCTTCCAGAAGGAGTAGAGATGGTAATGCCAGGTGATAACGTTACTATTAATGTTGAATTAATCACTCCAGTTGCTTGTTCTATAGGTTTACGTTTTGCTATGCGTGAAGGTGGTAGAACAGTAGGTGCAGGTCAGATTACTGAAATTATTGAGTAATTAAATATATAGAGATTGATCTGGTTTTTCCGGATCAATCTTAATATAGACGGGTGTAGCTCAGTTGGTAGAGCACTGGTCTCCAAAACCAGGTGTCGGGAGTTCGAGTCTCTCCACCCGTGCAAAGACAAACAAGCCTTATGAGACTAAAAATTTATTTTGAAGAAGTTTATAAAGAACTAGTTCAGAAAGTATCCTGGCCATCATGGTCTGAACTTCAAAGTAGTGCGATCGTTGTAATGGTTGCTTCCGCTATTATTGCAACAGCGATTTTCGCTATGGACTTTGGGTTCAAAAATTTGATGGATATTATATACAGTATGTTTTACTAATTCCTGAAAGAAAACATGGTTGAAATTGATAGAAAATGGTATGTTCTTAGGACTGTCGGAGGAAAAGAAAAGAAAGTCAAAGAATATATTGATAGTGAAATTTCTAATCTAGGTCTGCAGGAGTATGTATCACAGGTTCTAATTCCTACCGAAAGAGTATTTCAAGTGCGCAACGGTAAAAAAATTAGCAAGGAAAGAATATTCTTACCTGGCTATATTCTTATTGAAGCAGCACTCGTTGGCGAAATTCCCCACATCCTTCGTGGTATCACGAATGTGATTGGCTTCCTGGGGGATACTAAAGGCGGCGACCCAACACCAATGCGAATGTCAGAAGTGAATCGTATTCTTGGAAAGGTTGATGAATTATCCGGTAAAGATGAGGAGATTAATATTCCTTATTTTGTTGGAGAAATGATTAAGGTAACGGATGGACCGTTTAATGGTTTTACTGGTGTGATTGAAGAGGTGAATGCTGAGAAGAAGAAACTAAAAGTTATGGTTAAAATCTTCGGAAGAAAGACTCCTCTTGAATTAAGTTTCATGCAAGTAGAAAAAGAATAATTAAATCCTTAGAAAAGAAAGCTATGGCTAAAGAAGTTGCAGGATTAATAAAATTGCAGATCAAAGGTGGTGCTGCAAATCCTTCACCCCCAGTAGGACCGGCATTAGGGTCTAAAGGGGTTAATATTATGGATTTTTGTAAACAATTCAATGCAAGAACTCAGGATCAGGCTGGAAAAGTAATTCCAGTTGTGATTACAGTTTATTCTGATAGTTCTTTTGAATTTATTACAAAAACTCCTCCCGTTGCTGTTCAAATTCTAGAAGCTGCTAAATTAAAATCTGGTTCTGCTGAATCAAACCGTGTTAAGGTTGGTTCTATTTCTTGGGATAAAGTTCGCGAGATAGCAGAAGGAAAGATGAAAGATTTGAATGCTTTTAAGATAGAAAGCGCCATGAGTATGGTTGCTGGAACAGCAAGAAGTATGGGTGTCACTATTAGTGGTGATAATCCTCTTAATCAATAATTATAAATACTGCAAGTAAAATGGGTAAACTAACAAAAAATAGTAAGTTAGCTTCAGCGAAAGTGGAGACTGGTAAGCTATATTCTATCGACGAAGCAGCAAAGTTGGTTAAGGAGATTACTTTCACCAAATTTGACGCCTCAATGGATATGGATGTTCGCTTAGGAGTTGACCCAAGAAAAGCTAACCAAATGGTTCGTGGTATTGTTACCCTTCCTCATGGTACTGGTAAAGATGTTCGTGTTTTAGTTCTTTGTACTCCTGATAAGGAAGAAGAAGCTAGAGCTGCAGGTGCTGACCATGTTGGCCTTGACGATTATGTTGCCAAGATCAAAGCGGGATGGACTGACATAGATGTTATCATCACCATGCCTACTGTTATGGCAAAAGTTGGTGCTTTAGGACGAGTTTTAGGACCACGCGGTTTAATGCCAAATCCTAAATCTGGTACTGTAACAATGGATATTGCTAAGGCAGTTGCCGAAGTGAAAGCTGGAAAGATTGATTTTAAGGTCGATAAATATGGTATTATTCACTCATCCATTGGTAAAGTATCTTTCGATGTAGATAAAATTCATGAAAATGCTAAGGAGTTTGTTAGCACAATCAATAAATTGAAACCTTCTGCAGCAAAAGGAACTTATATCAAGAGTGTATACCTGTCAAGTACAATGAGCCTTGGTATTCAGGTGGATGTCAAGTCAATTCTTGACTAATTTTAATTTTTAATCAAGACCTTAGTAATCATGAAAAGGGAACAAAAAATTCAGATTATTGATAGCTTGACGGAGGAAATCAACGCTTCAAACCATTTTTATCTTACTGACATCTCAGCAATGAATGCAGAACGTACATCTGCACTGCGTAGAGTATGTTTTGAAAAAGAGGTAAAATTGATTGTAGTGAAGAATACACTTCTTCGAATTGCTTTGGAAAAAGCAGAAGGTGATTTTGAAGGTTTAAATGTAGCACTTAAGGGATCTACTTCTCTTATGTTATCAGAAACCGGAAATTTACCTGCAAAGCTGATCAAAGAGTTCCGTAAGGGACATGATAAACCTAGCCTGAAAGCGGCCTACGTTGAAGAATCGCTTTATATTGGAGACAATGAGTTGGATGCTCTTTGTACAATTAAATCTAAAGAAGAACTTGTTGGTGATATCGTTGCATTGCTTCAATCTCCAATCAAGAACGTTATTTCTTCCTTGGAATCAGGAAAGAATATCCTAGCTGGTGTTGTGAAAACACTTTCAGAAAAAGAGTAATATATTTAGTAAATTAAATTTTAAAAACTGAAGGAAAATGGCAGATTTAAAAAAGTTTGCAGAAGAATTAGTTAATTTGACTGTTAAGGAAGTAAGTGAGTTAGCTACTATTTTGAAAGATGAGTACGGAATTGAGCCAGCTGCTGCTGCTGCTGTTGTTGCAGGTCCTGCTGCAGGTGGTGCTGAAGTTGCTGCTGAACAAACTGAATTCGATGTAATTCTTAAATCAGCAGGTGGTTCTAAACTAGCTGTTGTGAAATTGGTTAAGGAATTAACTGGTCTTGGATTGAAAGAAGCTAAGGCTGCAGTTGATGCTGCACCAGCTCCATTGAAAGAAAAAGTTTCTAAGGAAGAAGCTGAAGCACTAAAAGCACAATTAGAAGAAGCTGGAGCTGAAGTTGAACTTAAATAGAAGCGCTAAAACCTATATATAGGGTTATTTTGGTTTAGAGTTCCTAACCGGGACTCTAAGCCTTTTTGTTGTTTATTATCGTTTAGGTTCAATTAATTTTAAGTAAATGTCTTCAAATACAATTAGTCAAAGAATTAGTTTTACTTCAAATAAAAATCAGCTTGCATATCCTGATTTTTTAGAGGTTCAATTAAAATCTTTTCAAGACTTTTTTCAGCTGGAAACTACCCCGGAGAAAAGAAAGAACGAAGGATTATTTAAGGTATTTAGTGAGAATTTCCCAATTACTGATACTAGAAATAATTTCGTATTGGAGTTTCTCGACTATTTTGTTGATCCACCCCGCTACGCAATCGAAGAATGTATCGAAAGAGGCTTAACTTATAGTGTTCCACTTAAAGCAAAGCTAAAACTTTACTGTACCGATCCAGAACATGAGGATTTTGATACTGTGATTCAGGATGTATATCTTGGAACAGTTCCTTATATGACAGAAAAGGGTACTTTCGTAGTAAACGGAGCAGAACGTGTTGTTGTTTCTCAACTACATCGTTCACCAGGTGTGTTCTTTGGACAAAGTGTACACGCTAACGGAACCAAGTTATATTCTGCCAGAATTATTCCATTTAAAGGTTCTTGGATTGAGTTTGCAACAGACATTAATAATGTGATGTTTGCTTACATTGATCGTAAGAAAAAACTTCCAGTAACTACATTGCTGCGTGCAATTGGTTATGAAAGTGATAAAGAAATTTTAGAAATTTTTGATCTGGCCGATGAAATTAAGGTTTCTAAAACCGGACTCAAAAAAATTGTAGGTCGTAAACTTGCTGCACGTGTTCTTAAGTCGTGGATTGAAGACTTTGTGGATGAAGATACTGGAGAGGTTGTGTCTATTGAACGTAACGAGGTAATTATCGATCGTGAAACAATACTTGAACCAGAACATATAGAAGAAATTCTTGAATCAGGAGCAAAGACTATTTTATTGCATAAAGAAGAGCAAAATCTTGCTGATTATGCAATCATCTATAATACTTTACAGAAAGATCCTTGTAACTCTGAAAAAGAAGCAGTTCTTCACATTTATCGTCAGTTAAGAAATTCTGAGCCACCAGATGAGGCTACAGCTCGAGACGTAATCGATAAATTATTTTTCTCTGATAAGCGTTACGATTTAGGTGACGTTGGTAGATACCGTATCAATAAAAAGTTAGGCTTAAATACGGCTAATGACACTAAGGTATTGACCAAAGAGGATATTATTGAAATTATCAAGTATTTGATAAAATTATTGAATGCACGTACTGATGTTGATGATATTGATCACCTTAGTAATCGTCGCGTTCGTACTGTTGGAGAACAGCTTCATACACAATTTGGTGTTGGTTTGGCTCGTATGGCCCGTACTATTCGAGAGAGAATGAATGTTCGTGACAATGAGGTGTTTACTCCAATTGACTTGATTAATTCAAAAACATTATCTTCTGTTATTAATTCCTTTTTTGGAACTAATGCTTTATCTCAATTCATGGATCAAACGAATCCATTGGCTGAGATAACACACAAAAGAAGAATGTCAGCACTTGGACCAGGAGGTCTTTCTCGTGAAAGAGCAGGTTTTGAGGTTCGAGATGTTCACTATACTCATTATGGACGTTTATGTCCGATTGAAACACCTGAGGGACCGAATATTGGTCTGATTTCATCTTTGTGTGTTTACGCAAAGATTAATAATCTGGGATTTATTGAAACTCCATACCGTACGGTTGTAGATGGAAAGGTTGATTTATCTCTTGAGGGAATAAATTATTTATCGGCTGAAGAGGAAGAAGGGTTAATAATTGCTCAGGCAAATGCACCTATAAATGATGATGGATCTTTTGTTAATGCAAAAGCAAAATCTCGTATGGATGGTGATTTCCCTTTTGAAGAAGTTCATAAGTTGAATTTGATGGACGTTGCTCCGAATCAAATTGCATCTATCGCAGCTTCTTTGATTCCATTCCTTGAGCATGATGATGCTAACCGTGCTTTGATGGGATCTAATATGATGCGTCAGGCAGTACCGGTTATTAGTCCTGAATCGCCTATCGTGGGAACGGGTTTAGAGGCGAATCTTGTAAGAGATTCCAGAACTCAGATTTGTGCCGAAGGAGATGGAGTTATCGAATTTGTTGATGCAACAAAGATTGTAATTGATTACGAGCGTTCAGAGGAAGAAGTTTTTGTGAGTTTTGATGGAAATAGTAAAACCTATTTACTTCCAAAATATGGCAAAACTAATCAGGGAACAACAATGGATCTTAAGCCGATTGTGGCTAAGGGTGATCGTGTTGTTGCAGGTCAGATTCTTACTCAGGGATATGCAACTCAATTAGGTGAGCTTGCTTTGGGGCGTAATCTTAAAGTGGCATTCATGCCTTGGAAAGGTTACAACTACGAGGATGCGATCGTAATTTCTGAACGGATTGTTAAGGATGATGTATTTACTTCTGTTCACGTTGATGAGTATACATTGGAGGTTCGTGATACTAAACGGGGTATGGAGGAGTTAACCTCTGATATTCCTAATGTTAGTGAGGAAGCAACACGAAATCTTGATGAGAATGGATTAATTCGTATCGGGGCAACAGTTGAGCCTGGAGATATATTAATTGGTAAGATTACTCCAAAAGGGGAGTCTGATCCTTCTCCGGAAGAAAAATTGCTTCGTGCTATTTTTGGAGATAAGGCTGGTGATGTAAAGGATGCTTCTTTGAAAGCTTCCCCTTCATTGAGAGGTGTAATTATCAACAAAAAGTTGTTTTCCCGTTCAATGCGTGATCGTAAGTCGAAGCAATCTGATAAGCCGTTAATTGCTAAACTGGATGAAGAATTGGCTAATCAGAAGCATGAATTAAAGATTCGATTGGTTGATAAATTGTTTGTTTTGGTAAATGGTAAAACATCTCAAGGGGTTAAAGATTACTTAAATGTTGATGTAATCACCAAAGGGGTTAAGTTTACTCAGAAGCTTTTGACGGATATCAACTACATGGAAATAAATCCTAGTAAGTGGACTACTGATAAAGACAAGAACGATACAATTAAGAAATTACTGCACAATTACATCATCAAGTACAAAGAACTTGACGGTGCTAACAAGCGTAAGAAATATAATGTTACTATTGGAGATGAAATGCCTGCAGGTATTATTCAGATGGCTAAAGTTTATGTGGCCAAGAAGCGTAAGCTCCAAATTGGTGATAAAATGGCAGGTCGACATGGTAACAAAGGTATTGTATCACGTGTAGTTCGTGAAGAAGATATGCCTTTCCTTGAAGACGGAACCACGGTGGATATTTGTTTGAATCCGCTTGGTGTGCCTTCCCGTATGAACCTTGGTCAGGTATTTGAAACTGTACTAGGTTGGGCAGGAAAAGAACTAGGATTGAAATTTGCTACACCTATCTTTGATGGTGCATCTTTGGATCAAATCACTGAATATACTGATAGAGCTGGAGTTCCAGCTTTTGGTAAAGCTTATTTACACGATGGTGGTACCGGACTTAGATTCGATCAGCCAGCAACAGTAGGTATTATTTACATGCTGAAACTGGGTCACATGGTTGATGATAAAATGCACGCACGTTCTATCGGACCTTATTCATTGATTACGCAGCAACCTCTAGGAGGTAAGGCTCAGTTTGGTGGTCAGCGTTTTGGAGAGATGGAGGTTTGGGCTCTTGAGGCCTTTGGTGCGGCTCATATCTTACAGGAAATCCTTACCGTTAAGTCGGATGATGTAGTGGGTAGAGCGAAAGCTTACGAAGCTATTGTTAAGGGTGACCCAATGCCTAGTCCTGGAATACCAGAATCTCTTAATGTATTATTGCATGAACTAAGAGGTTTAGGGTTGAGCGTTAAATTAGTATAAGCCTTATTATAAAGCGAATGTTGGGTTTCCCGGCATTCGCCTTGCTTGAAACAAAATTGTTAATTTCCTAATTTTCAACATATGGCATTCAGAAGAGATAACAAAGTAAAGAGTAGTTTTACAAAAATCTCTATCAGTCTCGCTTCTCCGGAAGAGATCTTAGAAAGATCCAGTGGTGAAGTTTTAAAGCCTGAAACCATCAACTATCGTACTTATAAGCCAGAACGCGACGGATTATTCTGTGAAAGAATTTTCGGTCCTGTAAAAGATTATGAGTGCCATTGTGGTAAATACAAACGAATCCGATACAGAGGAATTGTTTGTGACCGGTGTGGTGTTGAGGTAACCGAGAAAAAGGTTAGACGTGAACGAATGGGACACATTCAATTGGTCGTACCTGTTGCCCACATTTGGTATTTTAAGTCGTTGCCAAATAAAATAGGTTACCTTTTAGGTTTACCTACTAAAAAGCTTGATTCTATTATTTACTACGAAAGATACGTAGTAATTAATGCAGGAATTAAAGCGGCTGACGGAATTAAATACCTTGATTTCCTTACAGAAGAGGAATATCTTGATATTATTGATGAATTACCTGCAGATCAGCAGCATCTTGATGATGATGATCCAAATAAATTCATCGCTCAAATGGGGGCGAATGCTTTATTTAGCCTTTTAGCCCGTTTGGATCTTGACGCTCTTTCTTATGATTTGCGTCATAAAGCAAATACTGAAACTTCTCAGCAACGTAAAAATGAAGCTTTAAAAAGACTTCAGGTTACTGAATCTTTCCGCGAATCACAAGGAGTAAATCGTCCTGAATGGATGATTGTTAAAGTTGTTCCTGTAATTCCACCGGAATTGCGTCCTTTGGTTCCATTGGATGGTGGTCGTTTTGCAACTTCCGATTTGAATGATTTGTACAGAAGAGTTATCATCCGTAACAATCGTTTAAAAAGACTTATTGAAATCAAAGCACCCGAAGTAATCCTTCGAAATGAGAAGCGTATGCTTCAGGAAGCTGTTGATTCATTATTTGATAATTCGCGTAAATCTAATGCTGTTAAGACTGAAAATAATCGTCCGCTTAAATCACTTTCAGATTCGTTGAAAGGTAAGCAAGGTCGTTTCCGTCAAAACTTATTGGGTAAGCGTGTTGATTACTCTGCACGTTCGGTAATTGTTGTTGGACCTGATTTGAAAATGCACGAATGTGGTTTGCCTAAAGATATGGCCGCCGAGCTTTATAAGCCATTCGTTATTCGAAAATTGATCGAACGAGGTATCGTTAAAACAGTAAAGTCAGCTAAGAAGATTGTTGATCGTAAAGATCCTGTTGTTTGGGACATTCTTGAGAATGTACTTAAAGGACATCCGGTTCTTCTTAACCGTGCTCCTACTCTTCACCGTTTAGGTATTCAGTCATTTCAGCCTAAGCTGATTGAAGGAAAAGCAATTCGTTTGCATCCATTAGCATGTACTGGTTTTAATGCGGATTTTGATGGTGACCAGATGGCGGTACATTTGCCTTTAGGTAATGAAGCGATTTTGGAAGCCCAAATGCTAATGTTGTGTTCTCACAATATTTTGAATCCTGCTAATGGTGCACCGGTAACAGTTCCTTCTCAGGATATGGTACTTGGATTGTATTACATTACCAAGGCACGAAAAGGTGGTAAAGGAGAAGGTTTAAGTTTTTACTCAGCAGAAGAAGCGATGATCGCTTTTAATGAGAAAGCTGTTGATCTTCACAGTCAGATTAAAGTAAAAGTTAAAGATTTAAATGAGAATGATGAATTAGTTGATACAACAGTAGAAACTACTATCGGTCGAATCATTTTAAATGAAGCAACTCCTGAGGGGGCAGGTTTTATTAATCAATTGATTACTAAAAAGGCATTACGGGATATTATTGGATTTATTTTCAAGAAATGTGGAGTACATGCATGTGCCAATTTCCTTGATGATATCAAAGATCTGGGATATCTAAAAGCTTTTGAAGGTGGATTATCATTTAACCTTTCTGATGTTACAGTACCTGAAGAAAAAGAAGCTTTAGTAGCTGATGGTTATGCTCAAGTTGAAGAGGTGTTGAGTAACTACAACATGGGTTTCATCACGAATAATGAGCGTTACAATCAGATTATTGATATTTGGACGCATGTTAATGCGAACCTTACTCAAACCTTGATGACACAATTGGCTGATGATAATCAGGGATTCAACTCTGTTTATATGATGCTTGACTCAGGAGCTCGTGGATCCAGAGAACAGATTCGTCAGCTTGGTGGTATGAGGGGATTGATGGCTAAGCCTCAGAAGTCCGGTGCTACAGGAGGGCAGATTATTGAAAATCCAATTCTTTCCAACTTTAAGGAAGGTTTGTCAGTTCTTGAGTACTTTATTTCAACTCACGGTGCTCGTAAAGGTTTGGCGGATACGGCTCTTAAGACGGCTGATGCAGGATACTTAACCCGTCGTTTGGTTGATGTGGCACAAGATGTTATTATCAACGAACAAGATTGTGGTACTTTGCGTGGGCTTACGACTGCGGCTATTAAAAATCAGGAAGAGGTTGTTGCTTCCTTGTTCGAGAGATTGCTTGGTAGAACTACAGTACATGATATTTTCCATCCTATATCAGGTCAATTGATTGTTGAGGCAGGTGAGGAAATAACAGAAGAAATTGCCCAGCAAATTGAGAATTCGCCGATTGAAAAAGTGGAAATTCGTTCTGTATTAACTTGTGAGTCTAAGCGGGGTGTATGTGCAAAATGTTATGGACGTAATCTGGCAACAGGTATAGCTGTTCAAAAAGGGGAAGCTGTTGGTGTAATTGCCGCTCAATCTATTGGAGAGCCGGGAACACAGCTTACGCTTCGTACTTTCCACGTAGGGGGTACTGCGGGTAACACTTCTGCAGAGAATTCTGTTGTATCCAAATACAATGGTTATGCTGTGTTTGATGAGTTGCGTACTGTTGAATACAAAAGTGATGACAATAAAAAGTACGATGTTGTTATTGGTCGTTTGGCTGAATTACGTATTGTTGATAGAAATACCAATATTACATTAACAACACATACAATACCATATGGATCTAAATTATACATTAAGGATGGTCAGGATGTTAAAATAGATGATCTTCTTTGTGAATGGGATCCATACAATGCAATGATTATTACTGAATTTACAGGAAAGGTTTCATTTGACAATTTGATTGAAGGGATTACTTTTAGTCAAGAATCTGATGAGGCAACAGGTTTTGCTGAAAAAGTAGTAATTGAATCCAAAGACAAAACGAAAAATGCTGGGGTTAAGATTTTAAATTCCAAAGGGGATGTTTTAAAATCGTACAATTTACCGGTAGGTGCTCACGTTTCTGTATCTGAAGGTGAAATGGTGTTGGCAGGTCAGTCATTGGTTAAAATTCCAAGAGCTGTTGGTAAAGCTGGTGATATTACCGGTGGACTTCCAAGGGTGACTGAGTTGTTCGAGGCTCGTAATCCTTCTAATCCTGCTGTAGTTTCGGAGGTAGACGGAGAGATTAGTTTCGGAAAAATTAAGCGTGGTAATCGTGAAGTTATCGTTACAACCAAAGGAGAAGATGTTAGAAAGTATTTAGTACCTCTTTCAAGACAAATTCTTGTTCAGGAGAACGATTATGTAAGAGCTGGAACTCCATTATCTGATGGTGCTACAACTCCTGCTGATATTCTTGCGATTAAAGGACCAACCAAAGTACAGGAATATATCGTTAATGAAGTTCAGGATGTATATCGTATGCAGGGTGTGAAGATTAACGACAAGCATTTTGAGATTATCGTTCGTCAGATGATGCGTAAGGTTATTATTGATGATCAAGGAGATACAAGATTCCTGGAAAAACAAATTATCGATAAAATGGCTATCATGGCAGAAAATGATGAAATTTTCGGTAAGAAAGTGGTTGTTGATGGTGGTGATTCAGAAGAGTTGAAAGCTGGAATGATTGTTACTTCTAGAAAACTGAGAGATGTTAACTCAGTGTTGAGAAGAAGAGACTTGAAACTAGTTGACGCTCGTGATGCAATTCCTGCAACATCTACTCAGATTCTTCAAGGGATTACCCGTGCGGCACTTCAAACTAAGAGTTTTATCTCAGCGGCTTCCTTCCAGGAAACAACTAAGGTTCTTAACGAAGCTGCAATTAGCGGTAAAGTTGATAATCTTGAAGGTTTGAAAGAGAATGTAATTTGTGGTCACCTTATTCCTGCAGGTACTGGTTTACGCGAGTACAAGGATATAGTTGTTGGTGCAAAAGCTGAATACGAAAAACTGTTAGATTCTAAGTCAAGAGAATATTAAGAGTTCCTCTAAGTTATATAAAGGGTGTTTTCAATTGAAAACACCCTTTTTATTTATCTATTTAATCGGAATAGGGAATATTTTCATAATTTAGCAGGAAGACAAATTATTTAATTATAAAATACAATCATGAACGATAAAAAACAATCGAACCAAATAGATATTCAATTGAAGGAAGATGTTGCGCAGGGAACTTATTCAAACCTTGCCGTTATAACTCATTCCAGCTCAGAATTTGTTGTCGATTTTGTGAGAATTATGCCTGGAATTCCAAAAGCTGATGTTAAATCACGAATCATACTTACACCAGAGCATGCAAAGAGATTGATGCTGGCTTTACAAGATAACATTCGAAAATTTGAATCGCTTCATGGAGCGATAAAAATTGAAGACAACCATGGACCACAGGGTACTGTGATGCCTATGGGTTTTGGTCCCACCGGACAAGCGTAATAAAGCCTATAAATAAAAACCGGAAAATTGGTGTAATTTTCCGGTTTCGTTATTATTTAAGATATGTGGTTAAATTATTTGTTGGCTTTTTAATGGTCTTTTGTTTGTTACTTATCAGAAACCAAATAAATATTGAACTTGCTATGAATATTCCCAATAGAATACCCAATTGAGTGTTTATTGCAAGACCTCCATTTTTGTTGGGAGCAACCAACAAATAAGTAAAGCATATTGCAGTCATAAATAGAGCCGGAATACTTAAAGGTAAATGATTTTTACCTTCTTTAGCTAAATACATAGCGGCAGTCCATAACATCACCATAGAGAGAATTTGGTTGGATAAGCCCAGATATTTCCAAATGGTAGAAAACTCAAGTTGAGATAATATAAATCCAAGAGCAAACAGTGGGATTGATACTAGTAATCTGTTTTTTATTGATTTTTGGTTGTAGCTAAAGATATCAGCGATTGTAAGTCGGGCACTTCTAAATGCCGTGTCACCCGTTGTAATCGGACATGCAATTACTCCAATAATTGCGAAAATTGCTCCTGTTTTTCCCAGCCAGGTATTGCAAATTTCATTAACAATCCAAGCAGGATTGTGTCCGGAAGAAATGGCAGCATTTAATTCGTTGGCGTTGCCAAAGAAGTTCATCGCGGCAGTAGCCCAAATGATTGCAACAATTCCCTCTGCAATCATGGCTCCATAAAATACAGGCCGCCCAAAACTTTCCTTTTTCATACAACGGGCCATCATTGGCGATTGGGTGGAATGAAATCCTGAAATGGCACCACAGGAAATTACGATAAACATCATTGGATATAGTATGTTTTGTGTGGGATTTACATGAAGATTTTTTAGTTCTCTAAATGATATTTCATTCAATATTAAAGCTCCTGTTGCACTTTTGAAAATCATTATACCAGCTATACTTACTGCCATCAGCAACAATGCGAATCCAAAAAGAGGATAAATTTTACCGATAATTTTATTAATTGGCAGTAGAGTAGCAAGAAGATAATATGCGAATATTCCATAAAGCCACCAGTTTAGACCACCTCCGGTAAAATCAGTGAGTAATCCTGCAGGACCGGTTACGAAAGCCACACCAACAAATAAGAGTAGTAAGATTGTGAAAATCCTTATGAAATTTTGAATGCCAGAGCCTAAATATTTGCCAACGATCTCAGGAAGACTGGCTCCTTCGCTTCTGATGGAAAGCATACCTGAAAAATAATCATGGCTCGCTCCCATAAATATGCATCCCAAAACAATCCAAATATATGAAATGGGTCCATACATGGCTCCTAAAATTGCACCGAAAATTGGCCCTAACCCTGCAATGTTTAGAAATTGAATGGTAAACATTTTCCAGGTTGGCATGGGTATAAAATCAACACCGTCTTCCAGTCTGACTGCCGGAGTTTTTATCCTGTCATTAGCACCGAAAAATCGTTCGATAAATTTACCGTAGAAAATGTATCCAAGTATTAATGCCAAAATTGCACTTAAAAATGTAATCATATTTTGTAATCTTATTTATTCAAACAAATTTAAAATGAAATACTATTTCATCGATAGTAAAGAGTCATAAGTTGTATTTTTTTTTTCCGGATATCCGAATGGCGGATTGACAAAAGAAATTTAGATTTGAAGAGTTTTGGTTCAAATTGGTAATGAAATGAAACGTTATCATTGGGAAAATATAAAAAAATGTTGAGTTATTTGTCATCGGGATGTTTGTGATGTGTGTTTAACCGTTAATATATCAATTCATTGCGATCATTTTAACCATCACTAGGACTTGATTGTTTTTTACGAATAGCACCTGTTGTGTAACTCGCAATCTAGATTTGTTTTAAGTACTCTAATCTTTATATTTGCTAATCTCTGATTTTGAGAAATTCAATCATTTTGGAGCAAACCTGAATAAGGAAATATGAATTAGTGATTTGATGATTTATCTAACTTGGACAATTACATACATGTAGTTTGAAAATAAGTTTTTGTATAAATCTGAATTAGTTACAGATGTTAAAATAGATATTACAATGAAAGGATTAAAAATTGTTGTTCTTGCTAAGCAGGTTCCCGATACCAGAAATGTTGGGAAGGATGCGATGAAAGCTGATGGAACCGTGAATAGAGCTGTATTACCAGCGATCTTCAATCCTGAAGATTTAAATGCACTTGAGCAAGCGTTGCGTTTGAAAGATAAGTACCCTGGAACAGAAGTTACTCTTTTAACAATGGGACCTGGCAGAGCCGCCGAAATTATCCGTGAAGGTCTTTATCGTGGTGCTGATAATGGAATACTTTTATCGGATCGTGCTTTTGCCGGTTCTGATACATTGGCAACTTCTTATGCTCTTTCTTGTACCCTAAAAAAAATGGGTGAAATTGATATTATTATTGCAGGCCGTCAGGCAATCGATGGAGATACTGCTCAGGTTGGACCTCAGGTAGCTGAGAAATTGGGATTTCCTCAAATTACTTATGCTGAGGAAGTAGTTTCTGTAGAAAAAGGAAAAATTGTAATTAAACGCCGTTTAGAGCGTGGTGTTGAGACTGTAGAGGGAACTTTACCTATGGTGGTAACAGTAAACGCTTCAGCTCCTGAGTGTCGTCCGCGAAATGCTAAATATGTAATGAAATACAAGCATGCCAGAGCTGTTTCCGAAATGCAGAATGCTGATGAAGATTACATCCTGTTGCACAACAACCGTCCTTATTTGAATATTGGCGAATGGAGTGTAAATGATATCGAAACTAAAGCAGAAGAGCTTGGTTTAACTGGATCTCCTACAAAGGTAAAGGCTATTGAAAATGTAGTTTTTCAAGCTAAAGAGGCTAAAGTTCTTGAGCCAACTGATGCTGATATGGGTGAATTAATGAAAGAATTAATCGCTAACCATACCATCGGATAGCAGTTAACCAGATTGCAGTTACCAGTTACCGGTTGTCAGTTGTTTTTACACTGTTCACTGTATACTGATTGCTGTCCTCTGTAAAAGTGGAATTTAAAAAATTGAAACCGTGAACAACGTATTTGTATATTGTGAAATAGAAGAGGGACAGGTTGCAGATGTAAGCCTTGAACTTTTAACCAAAGGTCGAAAACTAGCTGACGATTTAAAGTGTGAGTTGGAAGCTATCGTAATTGGAGCTGACCTTAAAGGTGTTGAGAAGCAGATTATGCCTTATGGTGTGGATACCATTTGGATTGCCAGTGATAAGCGTTTGTATCCTTACACTACATTGCCTCACACATCAATTATTGTGAAATTATTCGGGGAAGAAAAACCGCAGATTGCTTTGATGGGTGCTACAAGTATTGGTCGTGATTTAGGGCCTCGTGTCTCTTCAGCTCTTCATTCAGGTTTAACTGCTGATTGTACCAGTTTGATTATTGGTGATCATGAAGACAAGAAGAACAACAAAGTATATAAGGATTTATTGTACCAAATTCGTCCGGCTTTTGGAGGAAATATTGTAGCTACAATCATCAATCCTGATTGTCGTCCGCAGATGGCTACCGTTCGTGAAGGTGTGATGAAAAAGGAAATCCGATCGGAAGCTTACAAAGGAAAAGTAAAGCAGCTTGACGTAGAGAAATATGTAAGCGCTGAAGATTTTGTAGTGAAGGTGATTGAGCGTCATATGGAAGCTTCAAAAGTGAACATTAAAAACGCAGGTATTATTATCGCTGGAGGTTACGGTGTTGGTTCCAAAGAGAATTTTGATAAATTGTATGAATTAGCTGATGTTATTGGTGCAGAAGTTGGTGCTTCCCGTGCTGCTGTTGATGCTGGTTATGCATCTCATGAACGGCAAATTGGACAAACTGGTGTTACTGTTCGTCCTAAACTATATATTGCCTGCGGTATTTCGGGGCAGATTCAGCATACTGCCGGTATGGAAGAATCCTCGATGGTAATTGCTATTAATACCGATAAGAATGCACCAATAAACAATTTTGCCGACTATATAATTACTGGTGATATTGCTGATGTGATTCCAAAAATGATTAAGCAATACAAAGAAAACACCAAGTAAGAAACCTATTTAAGGTAATGGTGTTCGCTAACCGCTTTAATTTTAACAAAAAACATCCAAAGAAATGGCTAATTTCTATAATGATAATGATGATTTGAAGTTCCACTTGGATCATCCTTTAATGAAAAAAATTGTTGCCCTTAAAGAGCGCAACTTCGAAGATAAAGAAACATATGATTATGCTCCTCTCGATTTTGAGGATGCAATGGATTCTTACGATCGCACCCTGGAAATTGTAGGTGAGATTTGTGGAGATATCATTGATCCTAATGCAGAGAGTGTTGATCAGGAAGGACCAAAAGTTGTTAACGATCGTGTAATTTACGCAAGAGGAACACAAGAAAACCATGACGCTTTAACAAAAGCGGGTCTAATTGGAATGAGCTTGCCGCGTGAATATGATGGATTGAATTTTCCTTTGGTACCTTACGTAATGGCTGCAGAGTTGGTATCTCGTGCAGATGCTGGTTTTGCAAATATTTGGGGGCTTCAGGATTGTGCTGAAACAATTCATGAATTTGCTTCGAAAGAGCAAAAAATGGATTACTTGCCACGTTTTGCCAAAGGAGCAACTGCGGCTATGGATTTAACTGAGCCGGATGCAGGTTCTGATTTGCAGGCAGTTCAATTAAAAGCTACATATAATGCCAAAGAAGATCAGTGGTATTTAGATGGTGTTAAACGATTCATTACCAATGGTGATGGTGAGGTTGCATTAGTTTTAGCCCGTTCAGAAGAAGGAACTAACGATGGTCGTGGTTTGTCTATGTTTATTTACGACAAAAAACACATGGCTGTTAAGGTTCGCCGTATCGAGCACAAAATGGGTATTATTGGATCTCCTACCTGTGAGTTGGTATTTACTCATGCCCCTGCCGAATTGGTGGGAGACCGTAAAATGGGATTGATCAAATATGTAATGTCATTAATGAATGGCGCGCGTTTAGGTGTTGGTGCTCAATCCGTAGGTATTGCAGAAGCTGCATATCGTGAAGGTTTGGCATATGCTAAGGAACGTCGTCAGTTTGGCAAAGCAATTATTAAATTTCCAGCCGTTTACGAAATGTTGACCAATATGGAGGCGAAGTTGAATGCTTCCCGTTCCATGTTGTATGAAACATGTCGTATGGTTGATGTTTACAAGTGTTACTACCATATCTCTCAGGATCGTTCTTTGGATAAGGATGAGAGAAATGAGATGAAGAAGTACCAAAAAATTGCTGATGTACTGACTCCAATGTTGAAATTATTTGCATCGGAGTATTGTAATCAAATTGCTTACGATTCATTACAGATTCATGCTGGTTCGGGTTACATGAAAGATTACCCAATTGAGCGTTTGGTGCGTGATGCCCGTATCACGAATATTTATGAAGGAACATCTCAGTTACAGGTTGTTGCAGCTGTTCGCGGAGTTACAACTGGTCAGTACCTAGCTCAAATTAAAGATTACGAAGCTTCTGATTTAAATCCACAATTGGAATATATTAGAACTATGCTTAAAGGCATGACTGAGCAATATGAGAAAGCTGTTGCCAAGGTTACTGCGATTAATGCAACTGCAGATCACAACGATTTCTTAGATTTTCATGCACGTCGTTTGGTAGAAATGGCTGGATATATTGTTATGGGATATCTTACTTTATTGGATACAACACGTAATGATAAATACCAAGAGTCATGTGAAGTTTATGTGAAAATGGGAAAATCAGTTTGCGCTGGTCACTTGGATTACATTCAAAATTCAGATTTGAAAGACTTAGGTATTTTCAAAAAATAAGACCTAAACTAATTATAATAGCGGAAGTTCCTTTAACAGGGGCTTCCGTTTTTTTTGTCTTTAATTTTATGAAGTGGAAGAATTACCCGTATTTGCAATCGTATCATAGCCATGTTAATTTTTCGTTAAGTCGAATTAACGTTTATTTAAAACATTTAAGAGTGTGACATCTAAGAAAGGAATTAGTTTTGCCGTCAGTTATTAAGAAAATATGTCGACTTAATTGCGAAAAAATTACATACTACTAAAACAAACCAAATGAAAGGAAAAAAATTATTAATTGGTGCAATAGCATTGTTTATAGGTTTTACAGTTGCAGCCCAGGATAAAGCAGATTTTACGCCATCAGGAAAAGTGAATGGTAAAGTGTTCTTTAACTATCATTACGATATGTCAAAAGGAACAGAAAAAGAAAGCAGCTTCGAAATTAAGAGAGCTTACTTTGGGTACGATTATAGTATTGCAAAAGGATTAAAAGCGAGTATCACTCTTGATGTCGATAAAAATGATGGTGGTAGTGATTATACAGTTTTTCTTAAGAAAGCTCAATTGGAGTGGAAAGCATCTTCTGCAGTAAAAGTTTCTTTAGGTATGATTGGTACCGTTCAGTTTTCAGATCAGGAAAGCTTTTGGGGATATCGTTACATTATGAAATCATTTAACGATGAATATGGTTTTGGATCGAGCGCTGATTTAGGGATAAAAGCTAATTTTAAGCTAAGTGATTCTTTTTCTGCAAATGCATTTGTAATTAATGGTGAAGGATATAAAAAAGTGCAGGATGAAGATGGAAAACAAAAAGTAGGAGCAAGTCTACTCTATCAGAACAAGGGCTTAATCGCAAAAGTGTATGCCGATGCGAATACAACAACTGTTGTTGGTGAAGGAGGAAGTGAAGAAGATGTAACAGTAACAGCTTTAGCTACTTTTGTTGGCTATAAATTTTCTGAAAAATTTAGATTGGCCGCAGAATATAATCAATTGATTAATGGAACTAAATATTCAAGTGCTGCGGACAATCACGATTTGGAGGGAATGTCGGTTTATTCAACTTATACATTTGATAAGAAATGGGAAGTATTTGGAAGATATGATTACTTAACTTCAAACACTTTACAAGGAGAGACTGAGAAGTGGAATTTATCAAAAAATGGGAGTGCCATCACTGCAGGTGTTCAGTATGCACCAGCGAAAGGTGTTAAAATGGCATTCAATTACCAAGGATTCATGAAAAAAGAATCTGCTTCGAACGACAACTCAATGGTATACGTAAACTTTGAGTTTAAATTCTAAAAATAAAATATAATTTTGTTGTATACGAAAGACCGCTCTTGAGCGGTCTTTTTTTGTCTTCTTTTTTGATTGTTTACTATATCTAACATTGTGTTTTTTGATCTTGATTAATATATGGAGTTGATTTGAATGTTGAATTTTTAGGATTACCTCTTTATATTAAAGAAATATTACTGAAATTTTTAAATGAAGATATTTTTAGGTTATTATTATTATTATGAGTGTTGTTTATTTTGAATTGTTTGTTATAATCATAAAGTGAAAGTACAGTATATGTGTATTGTTGACTGATTAGTAGATGTTTACATGTTTCTATTGCAGAACGATTATAAATAGTGAGGTGATTGTAATTATTTTTGTTGAGAAATTATTTTATTCCTATGTTTGTCGTCAATTAAAATTAAAACGAATTGCTAGTGCTGATTTTTTTTTGATCTTAATACATAGCAATACAATATATACGGTAGAGTTATGTATTTAATTATGGAATGTATTTTCTAATGAGGTATATTTTAAAAATCATTAAAAAAGTTATCAATAGTAATTGAATTGAAGAAGTTGAATGATTTAATTCGGCTAGGATAAAAAAACAAATTGAAAAAACACAAATTACAACGTGTTAGATTAATATAATCACTCTAAATATTTTTATATGATTGGTTTCTTGAAACCGGCAGCACACAAGGAAATGTTGCCCGATAATAAAATTGACCCAACTTACAAACGATTGCGTTTGCAGGTGTTTGTAGGTATATTTCTTGGATATGCAGGTTATTATTTGGTGAGGAAAGTGTTCTCATTGGCGATGCCGGATTTAATTGCATTGGGGTATTCTAAAACACAGTTAGGCTTTGCTTTATCAGGAGTTTCTGTAGCATATGGTCTTAGTAAGTTTATAATGGGAAATGTTTCGGATCGAAGTAATGCCCGACGTTTTTTAACTTTTGGCTTGGTGCTTTCCGCTATTACAATGATTGTAATGGGGATTCTTCCTGTAGCTACATCATCTATTGCAATCATGTTTGTATTGCTTTTGTTAAACGGATGGTTCCAGGGAATGGGATGGCCTCCATGTGGTCGAGTAATGGTGCATTGGTTCTCTATTCGGGAACGTGGAACAAAAATGTCTATTTGGAATGTAGCACATAATGTTGGTGGAGGAATTATTGGGCCATTAGCGATTTTGGGTGTTGCAATTTTTACTGATTGGCAATCAAAGTTGTATTTTCCCGGGTTTGTAGCATTGGTGGTCGCATTTATAGCCTGGTTGCTAATTCGTGACACACCTCAGTCTTGTGGACTTCCAAATATTGAAAAATTTAAAGATGATTATCCTGATTCTTATTCTGAAAAGTACGAGGAGGAGATGACTGCTAAGGAAATCTTTATGAAATACATCTTAAAAAATAGATTGTTGTGGTCAATTGCCTTTGCAAATGCTTTTGTATATCTGGTTCGATATGGTGTGCTTGATTGGGCTCCGTTATATCTTGAAGAAGCCAAGGGATTCTCAATTAAAGAAACAGGTTGGGCGTATTTTGCTTATGAATGGGCAGGTATTCCTGGTACAATATTATGTGGTTACTTAAGCGATAAGGTGTTTAAAGGAAAACGTGCTCCTGTGAGTATCATTTATATGGTATTGGTTTTCATTTCGGTACTAATGTATTGGTTTAGTGAGTCGATTGTAATGAATTCAATAGCTCTAATTTGTATAGGTTTCTTGATTTATGGTCCTGTGATGCTAATTGGTGTTCATGCACTGGATTTGGTTCCTAAAAAAGCAGCAGGAACCGCGGCAGGCTTAACAGGATTGTTTGGTTACATGGGAGGTGCATTGTTTGCAAATATTGCAATGGGTGCCGTTGTAGATATGTGGGGATGGGATGGTGGATTCATCGTTCTTCTGGCAGCTTGTGTTGCAGCTATTATTTTGATAGGTATTTCTTGGATACAGGAACGCAATGGGCATAATGGTTTGCATGTTTAAGACTTTAATCAGATATACTGCTTGATTGTTAAAATGACTAATTCAAATAAAAATAATTACAAACCTAAATTTTAATACATATGAAAAACTTTAATGTGAAAAATTTGCTGGCAGGTGCTTTTATCCTGTCTAGTATTGGATTTGCAGGTTGTGAAGATGACACTCCTGATTATAATCCTTATAATAATTATAAAACTTATCCTCTTAAAGAGCTAAGCGCTGAAGCAAAAGTAGTTCGTGATTATGTGAAGGCAGATGCTGTTATTGCTCACCGTGGTTCTACTTTTTGGGCTCCGGAAGAGACTGAAGCTGCTTTTCGTTGGGCTCGTAATATGGGTGCTGATTATTTAGAAATTGATCTTCAGAGAACTAAAGATGGCGTATTGCTTGCTTTACATGATGGAAATCTTCGTCGTACTTCAAATATTGAAAGTCAATTTCCAGGAAAAGAAGATTACCCAGTAAGTTATTTTACATTGGCAGAGTTACGTAAGCTAGATGCTGGAGCTTGGTTTAATATTGCAGTACCAGAAAATGCTCGTCAGTCATTTGTAGGACAAAAAATTTCAACTTTGGAAGAAGTTTTGAAAATTTCTGAAGGAATGAGAATTAAGCGTGTAGCTGGTGAACCAGTAAAAGATATGACTCGTTTAGATGAGGCAGGTTTATGGGCTGGATATTACGAGTTTGAAGTAGATCTGCAGGATAATGGTAACCGTCCGGGAGTTTATGCTGAGACTAAAGAACCATATTTATTCGGTGGAATGGAAGCTGACTTAGCTGCTTTTTTAACTGATGCAGGTTGGAATATTACAGATTCTCCTAAAGCAATTGCAACAATTCCTGGTAAAGTTGATGTAGCAAATACAAATGGTCGTTTTATTTTACAAACTTTCTCTCGTGAGTCTGTTGTGAAATTGGAGAAAGAATTACCTGGTGTACCTAAGTGTATGTTGCTTTGGGAAGACGAAAGTGCAGCTTATGTTCGTCCTTCAAATTCTATTGAATCTTTAGCTGAATTCATCAATTTTTCAGTGGAGTACAATTGTCACATTGCTGGTCCTTCTGTAAAAGGAAAGCCAAATGGTTATCCTGATTTAACAGAGCCTTGGATGTGTGAAATGTATCACCGTGCAGGCATGATTGTTCATGCTTATTCTTTTGATACTGAAGATCAGTTAAGAAGATACAATGGTGATTATTTTTATGCTGGAGTATCACGTTTTGACGATCCTGCTCGTGAAATCAGTGGTGATTATAAGTATGATGTGAACCCTAATATGTTTATCGATGGTGGTTTTACTAATTTGACTGATTTGTCAATGAATTATCAAAACCGCGAAGTAGTTGGAACGGCTCAGGAAGTAATGGATAATTTAGGCTACTAATTGTTAAATCTATAATAGATAAAGATATGTTAAGAAAATTATATATCGCTACACTAGCTTTAGGAATGGTGGCGACAAGTGCAATAGGTCAGGAGAAACAATTAACTGCTGAATCTAATAAAGGAGGAATCGTTTTGACCTCAGCCGATAAAGATTATCAAATTAGTCTTAATGGTAGAATTTATATGGATGGTGTTCATTATTTCGATGATGTAACCGATTTAAGTTCTGATGCTTCTATCAGTGATGTTAGGTTGGGAACAACAGTGAAATGGGGACAGTGGAGTGCTAAAATAAATGTTAGTTTTGGTAATGACGAAGTGAAAATCAAAGATGCGTTTTTGCGATATAATTATTTGAAAAACAGCATTTTTACAGTTGGTAATTTCTTCGAGCCTTTCGGTATTGAGGGATCTGCGTCAAGCAAAGATCTTCGTTTTATTGGAGCTTCCAATACTACAGAAGCTATGGGAATCGGTCGAAGCATAGGTTTAGGTTATACTTACTATACCGATAAGTTTTATGGGTCAACTGGTATTTTTGCGGGCTCAGTAGATAATCATAATAAAGGAGATCAGGGGTTTTCAACAACAACAAAATTGGTTTATACTCCGATTGTTAACGACAAAGTAACTTTTCAATTAGGAGGTTCATTTACATATCGTATTCCTGAAGCTAATGGTTTTAATAGCCTAAACGATGATGATTATAATCGTGAGGTCGTTTTAGCAGCTGGTCCTGAGCATAAATTTTTGAATGCTGATATTGCTCATGCAAGAACAGATATGCGTTACAATTTTCAGTCTTTAGTTCTTAGCGGACCTTTCATGTTACAAGCTGAATACACTAAGACTAAAGTAACTCGTGATGACGATTATGTTACGCAGTTAATGAAAGATGGCCCAGCTTATTATGTAACTTATGCTTGGCCAACTGTACCAGGTGATTACCCAGGATGGTATGGTGAGCTTCGTGATATCGAAACAAAAGCTTATTACGTACAAACAGGATTCCTTTTAGGGGATAACTATTCTTACAATTCTTCAACAGCATATGTCAATCGCCCAAAGGCAGGTTCTTATGAATTTCTATTGCGCTACGATAATACTAATTTGAATGATATCGATGGTACTTATTTTAACGGAGCCTATGGTCCTGCTGATTTAGGTGCTGCTTTAGGCGGAGCTGGAAACATGAGTATTCAGGGTGGAAAATCAGAGAGCTATAGTGTAGCTGTTAACTATTACTTAAACGATAATGTAATGTTTCGTTTAAACTACAGCTACATGGATGTTCAAAACCAAGTGTATCCATTGGATGAAAAAATTGGTATGGTTAAAGCCAGAGTTCAAGTGAACTTCTAGTAATAAGAATACTATTTATAATTTAGAGTGAGGTAATTTATTTTGCCTCACTCTTTTTGTATTTGATATCATCAAAAATTTTAAATTATTTTATTCTTGAGGAAAAACAAGAGCATGAGCTTGCTTTGTCAAATAAATAATTTATTGTTGATCTAAAAGATCTATTTATTAAATTTATGTTTCGAAATAAATGATAAGTTATTTTTAAACAAGCTCTAAAATGATAAAATACTACCTCTTAACTTTCTGTTTCTTACTTGTTGCAGAAGGTTTGTTTTCACAAGACTCTAATGAATTGAAATTAAGAGTTGAAAAAGGATCCATACAAATGGCCACTGATGATGGACAGTTTAAATTTGGAATAGGAGGCCGTATATTTATGGATGCCGCAGGCTATTTTGATGATAAAACGGATTTGGGAAGTGGTAGCGAAATTCGGGATGTTCGTTTGCTTTTTAAGGCTACTGTTTGGAAAAACTGGGATGCAAAAATAAACATTGGTTTCGATGGAGGCAATGCTTCTCTTAAGGATGTATTTCTGCAATACAAAATCAACACGAATAGTTTTTTTAGAGCAGGACATTTTTTGGAGCCTTTTGGAATTGAACAAACAGAGAGTTCCAAAACAATTAAGTTTATGAATTTTTCAAGTACTGTTGAAGCATTCAGGCCGGGGCGAAATTTAGGAGTTTCCTACGACAGATGGGGGAAGAGTTATTATTGGGCACTTGGTTTGTTTGGCAGTGATGTAAATAATACTGTAAGCAATCAAGATGAAGATTTTGGCATAACATCAAGATTAGTTGTTTCTCCCTTTCATAAAGAAAACATAATGCATTTTGGTTTGTCTGGAACGTATAGATCTGTAAATCCTGTTACTGTTGAAACGAACAGTGGGTATGGATATTCATCTACCGCGACAACCAGGTCAGTAAGGTATCGTTCAAGAGCAGCAACACATATTGAAGGACGCCGATTTATTGATGTTACAGTGGATAATGCTGAATCTCAATTCAAATTTGGAATCGAAATGATTGCAGCTTCGGGTCCTGTTGCATTTCAGTCCGAATTAATTAATTCCAAAGTGAATGTAAAAAAGGATTATTCATCTGATAAAGATTACAAAGCCAAAGGTTGGTATATGCAATTTGGTTTTTTACTTAAAGGTGGTAATTATAGGTACAATATGAAATCTGCCCGTTTGGCTAAGCCTGAACCCGGATCATTGGAATTATTAGCTAGAATAAATGAAACTGATTTAAATGATGAACATGCTTTTATAAAAGGTGGTAAGCAAAAGGATATTTCTTTGGGATGCACCTGGTATGTAAATCACAATGTGTTGATGAAATTGAATTTTACGAATGTTGATTTGGATGAAAATGCATTAAATGGGGAAGAGAATTTTAACATGATTCAAACCCGTTTGCAGTTTTCTTTTTAAGAAACATCAGAATAAAAAGAAAATAAGGATGCTGTCTGTAATGGGCAGCATTTTTTACAGGTTAAAATGTTGTGAGTAACATGTTTTTGTATGGCAAAGTTTCCAATTACCCAACACTTTTCACGATC